>NZFL01000003.1 GCA_002690655.1 Pedosphaera sp. | reverse complement strand
TCATTAGAATTTTGGTCCAGCGGTGGGCTGTTGAATACGGTTTCGCAGGATGATAGCATTAATTTCGATGTATTTAATGTGCATGCAAAGCATATGAAGGTTATCGAAATCAATGCTAACACAGCGGTTGCGCTTTATTATCAAGAAGGCAATGCCAAACCAAAGGGAGGCGAAATGAACAATCATTATTTGACGAGAGTAATGCAAGTTTTCGTTAAGGAAGACGGCGCTTGGAAAATCAGAGCGGCACATTGGTCTCCACTAACAGGAGGAAAAGGCACATCGCAAACTGCTCTCGAAGAGTAAGCTTTGGTCATTATTATCTGTGTCCGTAATTAAGAGATTGCCCATTGCGTTAGCGCCAGTGGGCTTTTTCGTATTCTCAGGAGGTTGAGTAGCACTCAACGGCCGGTTTATAGTGCTACAAACACTGGCTCAATTTGTAATGGCGCGATTTGGAGTTTTGTGGCGTGTATTGGGTGTGCCTAATTACCAGTTCACAGCCCTAGACCCATCTGGTCAGCAAACTACAGGACAGTTTTCGGCTGAGGACTCCGGGGCAGCATCTGAGCGGGTCAAGGCGATGGGCTTGTATGCTACCGAGATTTCAGAGCTGACAGGTGAAAGCAAGATTGGTGAGCCAATCGGATTCTTGAAATTATTTTAATTTCTTTAATGAAGAAGGAACTAACAGCGGATCACAAGGACTGGAGTCCGCCTCCTCAGCCAGGCGCACTCACTACAGCTAAAGCCGTAGGAGTAATCACTTCAACTTTCTTTTTCATTACGCTCTCCGTCAGAATGGTTCATAGTTTCGCGTTGGGGGTGCCAATAGAATCGGCGATTTTTGTTTTCATACTCGGTTATATCATGGCAGATTTTATAAGCGGTATCACGCATTGGTTTTGTGATACTTTCTTCGAAGAGGATACACCTTTCATTGGGAAATTGGTGATTTATCCCTTTCGAGAACATCATATTCATCCTCGGCGAATCGTCCTCAGTTCCTTCATTGAACAGGATACTGCAAACTTTTTTTTAATGATTCCGCCTCTTGCCGCTTGTGTTTGGATTGACGCACCAAATCAAGGGTATGTTGAGTCACTAATTTCGTGCAGTTTATTGGGATTATGTTTTGGACTCTTTTGCACTAATCTTTTCCATAAATGGGCGCATCTTCAAAATCCACCTTTGTTGATAACATTACTTCAAAAGAGTAACCTTATCCTTAACCCTCAACGTCATGCCCTCCATCATCGCGATCACCGTAGGGGGTTTTGTGTGACTTCGGGCTGGCTGAATCCTATTCTCGACTCCATCAATTTTTTTCCACGCCTAGAACGTGTAATACGCTACATCTTAAAATGAACGGGAAAAATCAGCCTAGAAGACTACGTGTGGGCGAAGGTAAGATCAGCGGCTACTTGTCAATTTTGCTTGCAATACTTTCTCTGGGCGGGGTGATCTGTTTTCACTTTCCGGAATATTTTACGACTCCCGATTTTCGAGCTTTCTATTCCGTAGATATCTTGCGGACGATACTGTTCTCTTGTTTAGTTTTTTCTTTTGGCTTTGCCTTGTTTAGTTTCCTACTCAGTCGAAAGATCGTTCTTGGTGGGATTGGGGTATTGATAAGCATACTTGCAATAGTTCTTGGTGGGCATTCGGTTGAGGTAAAAGATTTTCAGCAAAGTATCTTCTCCGTCAGTCTCGACTGGCTTTTGCTAGATATCTTGATACTCACCATAATCTTTATACCTCTTGAACTTTTTTTTCCTAAAAGGGCAGATCAGACAAAGCTTCATCTAGAGTGGAAAACTGATCTAGTGTACTTCTCAATTAGTCACCTGCTCGTTCAACTTACTGCGGTTGCTGTACAATCTCCAGCTGAGTTGATTTTCAATGATTACGGTTTGGATTTAGTACATTCAAAAATTTCCAATATTCCATTCTTTCTGCAACTAATGATGGCAATACTGGTGGCCGATCTATTTCAGTATTCGATCCATCGGTTGTTCCATACCAACCGTTTTCTGTGGCGTTTTCATGCCGTGCATCATTCAATCCGTACGATCGATTGGCTCGCTGGTTCGCGTTTGCACATCGTCGATATCCTTGTGACACGGGCTTTCTCCTATATCCCGCTGTATGTGTTGGGGTTTTCCATGCAAGTTTTCTACGCCTATGTCATCATCGTGGCCTTACAGGCAGTGGCAGCGCATGCAAATACTCGTATTAATTTTGGACCACTGAAATACCTTATCGTCACCCCTCAGTATCACCATTGGCATCACGCCGATGATCCTGAGCATTATAATAAAAATTTTGCAATTCATTTACCCTTGATTGATCGAGTTTTTGGGACCTATTACCTGCCGAATAGTAAGTGGCCTAAAACAACGGGTTTAGGAAATGAGCAATTTCCTAAAGGATTTCTAAAACAGTTTTTGTTTCCATTTTTTAATGATCCTCAGACAACGAAACTTAAGGATCCTAGCGAAAGATAAATCCTTTCAAGGGATGTCCTTCCTGAAAATCCATCGCACCTGTTTTGTTTCCGTATGCCAGCTGGTTCAGGACACGGGTTGCCTCCTTTTGAGCTAACTCGAAAGTCCTGAAAGTGGGCTGGAATCTTTTGCCATCCACCGTGTAATCAAGGCGGTATCGAGGCTTGGATTCGGTGGGTTTATATATTCTGACAGCAAACCCACCCTTGGATATTTCTTGTGGAAACTTTGGCATGCGACCGCTGCGACCTGGTTTGGGTGGAGATTTTAGAGGGCAAATCTGTGTCAGATTTGTGTCAAGATCCCTGTTTTCTACGTAAGTAGTTGATGGAGATGGTCGGAGCGACAGGATTCGAACCTGCGACATCCAGCTCCCAAAGCTGGCGCTCTGCCAAGCTGAGCTACGCTCCGACACGAGACAGGGCAGTAATAAGGAGTAAAATTCGATTTCTTGCAATGGAATTTTTCATTTTTTTGTCCAGGGTCCACATTTGGCATTCTTGAAGCCCTGTTGTATTGTTTCTTCTTCAATGCGTTTATCAACGACCATGCTGACTGCTTTTGTTTTTGGAGTGTCAGGGTATTTCCTGATCCACTTTCGACGTGATGCTGTCGATACCCACCGTTATGACGGTCTGTTCAGAGACGCAGGTATCCTCTACGGCGTGCATCCTGCCATTGTCAAGGCGGTTGCGTGGCAGGAAAGTCGTCTTGATGCCAATGCCAGGGGGGGAGTGGGTGAATTGGGGTTGATGCAGTTGACCGACATGGCCTCATTTGAATGGGCGGATGCGGAGGGTATTCCCACTTTTCAGCCGGAGCATCTGATCCACCCCAGAACCAATGCCTTGGCAGGGGCCTTTTATCTATCCAAGATGCTCCAAAGGTATGCGGAAAAAGACCGGCCGCTCGTCTATGCCCTGGCAGATTACAACGCCGGGCGCAAGGTTGTACTTGAATGGATGGCCGATGAGGGAGCCACCAACAGCGTGGTTTTTCTCCGGCAAATGGATTACCCGGGAACCCGCCAATACATTCGATCTGTCATTGGGTATTTTGAAGGATTTCAGGATGATTTTGAACTGGTTTGGGCTAATGAAGTTCCCGTAAATTTCAACACGCTGCAATCCTCGGGCTCCACGCAAGAAATCTCAACAAGCCGCCCTGAGTAAGGAGTTACTTTTTCTTAGTCGATCTCATGCGCTGGTATGCATCCAGCGCGGTTTCTCTGGCAATCATGTGATTGACTACTGGATTGGGATAAGATTTACCCAGGATGATACCTGCTCCTTCAAGGGTGCTTGCACTTGCTTTCCAGGGGGCATGAAGGTGCGCGTCAGCCAGGTCTTTCAATTCCGGTATCCATCTTCGAACATAATTACCATTGCCCGCAAATTTTTCGCTTTGCGTGATCGGATTGAAGATACGGAAGTAGGGAGCGGCATCCGCACCGCAGCCGGCAATCCATTGCCATCCCATCGTATTGTTTGCCAGATCAGCATCAACAAGCGTATTCCAGAACCAGCGTTCCCCCTCTTTCCAATCCATCAGAAGATGCTTGACCAGAAAAGATCCCACGATCATTCGCACACGGTTATGCATCCAGCCGGTGGCCCACAATTCGCGCATGCCGGCATCGACGATTGGGTATCCGGTTTGCCCTTTTTGCCATGCTGCGAGCATCTCTGAGTCTTTTCGCCAGGGGAATGACTCGAACTCGGGGCGCAGTGGGCGCTCGGTGGTGGAAGGAAAATGAATCAGCAAGTGATGTGCAAATTCTCGCCATCCGATTTCGCGCATGAAGGTGGACTGGATGACAGAGAGGCTGGATTTTCCTGCCTGCACACCGACTTGCAAGCATTCATGCAGGATCTGGTTGGGCGTGATTTCACCAAAATGCAAGTGAGCGGAAAGGCGTGAGGTGCCTTCGATGGCGGGAAAATCACGTTCAACCTGATAACTATCGAATTTCTGTCCTGCAAACCGTTTCAGATTCTCATGGGCACCTTGCTCTCCCGGGGCCCAGACTGTTGAAAAACCTTGATCCCAGTGGGTGGAGGGAAGGTAATTGCATTTGCTCAGCGAATCAGATTTTGGCCACACAACGGGCGCAGGCCAATGCGTTGGAACGGGCAGCGGAGTTATGGGTTTCAAGGATTGACTGGCTGATTTCCAAAAGGGTGTAAATACCTGGAAAGGTTTACCCGATTTGTTGCGGATGGTTTCCGGTTCCCAGAGGAGATGCCCTGGAAACGATTTCCACTGGATGCCCACTTGTCCCATCTGGTTTGCAAGGGACAGATCCTGAGCATCCATCTGTGGCTCGTATCCTTTTGAGACGTAGACTGCGTCAGCTCTGGCTGACTTACACATCGTTGCCAGCACTGACGCAGGATCTCCCACACGCATGATCAATTTGCCGCCTATCGCATTGAGATCTTTGGACAGGGATTCTAATGAGTGATGCAGCCACCATCTTGATGCGGCTCCTTGTCTGCGCGATGAGGGGGCTTCCGTCTGAATGTAAAGGGGGATGACAGGTCGGCCTGTTTCGATCGCTGCCATCAAAGATGGGTGATCCGATAATCTCAGATCTTTCCTGAACCATAAGATGATTGGTGCTTGATGTGCCATTAGATGCCCACAAAGTTACATGGATTTGCGGATCTGCAACCCTTAGTTGGCAGGGCTGTGGTGAAGCAGTCAATGGCTTTTCTTGATGGGATGCAATCTATTGGCGGTGAAACCAGATTCAGACTCAATGACTCGATGACTGATGGAATGATTTGTCTTAAACAGTCCATTTTACTCCCCCTCGGGTTGAGGAGTCGCTTACTTGGACATCTCGTCCGAATGGTTGTATTCCCGCATGGTGAATAAGACGCTGCTTATCACCAGGAATACAATGGTGACCGCGGCAATGGCTGCCGCTGCGGTCAGCGATGAGCCGGGTTCCACACCAAGATGTTCGGATAATGGGGGGTATTTTGCCAGCAGCGATTTCAGATGGTTGGTCATGGCCAGCGTATTGATGTTGGTGGGAATCTGGCCTATTCCAAATTCCACAACGAAGCCATAGATGATCCCGAACACCAGATATTTCTTGGTGGTCAAACCCATTAAAGAACTGATGGCACCATAAACCACAATGGCTGGAATCTGTATCATGAGAAGGGCAAAAATGAGACTGGGAACATTATCCACACCCCGCAGCGTGCCGGCCAAGGCGAAGGCAAGCAGAGTGAGTGCTGTGGTTATCTGCGTCCATGCCAGATGACTCAGATACTTGGTCAGAAAAAATTGCCAACGCTTCATGGGGCGAGTCAGGAGAAAACATACCGTGTCCTCCTGCAGATCATCCCGGACCATGCCGCCAAATACAGTCAGGCATGTGATTGGCAGCACCAGAAGGATATAAAAATCCACTGTAAACATGTAGAAAGCATTCGACTGGTCTCCAATTGAAAAGGCAAAATAGCTCAGTAAAGGAAGTCCCAGTACATTCGAAAACAAGCCGTAAATCTTTTTCCAGGTGAGCTGTGATTTCCAGGTTAATTTCCATATGCCAGCTAGAATGCCAAAAAAGTTTGGGTGAATTGATGGTTTGTCCAAGGTCGTTTCCAATGTGCTTTCGTGATTCATATCTCCTATGTGGTGACCTTGTTGAAAATTTGATTCAACGATTGGCTTTTGCTGCTGATTTCAAAAACGATAAGCCCTGAATCCTGCAGCAGTTGATTCCAGTTCTGATAAAACTGGGAAGGGTTTTTGATCCGGAAATCAAGTCGCTGTTCCTCTTTCTGGATATCAAAACCCAATACATGATCTTCTTCAAACAAGATACGCGCCAATTTTTGAGGATCGTCGCAGCGAACGCTTAACTCCTCGGCCCATTGACTGAGGTCCGACCGGATTTCATTTTTTGCACCTGAGGCAATGACTCTCCCCCAATTCAGGATCATTACATTTTTACAAAGAGACTCCAGCTCAGCAAGGATGTGACTTGAGATGATGATGCTGATACCCTCATGAGCGAGTGATTTAAGAATATCTGCGATATCTTGGCGTCCCATGGGGTCGAGGCCATTCATGGGTTCATCCAGAATGAGCAGGTCCGGCGAATGCATCAGTGCCTGTGCGAGTTTGACTCGTTGGCGCATGCCCTTTGAATACTGGCCAAGTCGCTTTTTCCAGTGAGCTTCGCCCAGCTTGACTCGTTTAAGCAATCGAATACCCAGTTCGGGAAAAGCAGTTCGGGGTATCCCGCTGATCTGTCCGAGCCCGCTAAGCCAATCCATGGGCTTCAGGTGCTCCGGAAGCGATTCACGTTCGGGGCAATACCCAATTCTTCTGAGCACGGAAGGTTGATTCCATGGATTTTCTCCAAAGACCTTCAATGAACCTGAACTGGGTTGTAATTGACCGGTTATGATCTGGATCAGTGTGCTTTTACCTGCGCCATTGGGTCCAACCAGCCCGGTGATACCGGGGTGGATTTGAAAATCAATATTATTGAGCCCCATCACGACGCCATACCAGCGACTTAGTTTGATACCTTGAATAATGGGATCGTTCATTCGGGTCTTACCTTCCAATTGAGAATGATGATTGCCAGAGTGATCATGATACCGCAGGTCATCATGGCTCCAGCGAATTGGGGGGATTGAAACATCGGGAACCTGTCGACAGGTAAACCCCGAAGTAAGTTGCCGACCACCGGTACATTGTCTTGAAGCAGGCTCAGCTCGTTTTTTGGCTGAAACAACTTAAGAGAAAGTTGCTCAAGGTTGTAGTTGAAGCTCAGGTGTTGAATCCATGATTCCGTTTTTGCGCCAATCCTACTCAATACATTTCCAAGGATCCACAAGACGACCCAAATCACTGTGGCAGATTTTTCTTTGACTGAAACTGCAGAGATGCCCATTGCAATGATACTAAGAAAACTGGCCGCAAAAATGATGTAAGCAGCAGACTTGAACAGTGCCATTCTTGAATGCCAGACAAAACTCCAATCCGGTGCCAACAATCCCCCAAGGAGCCAGGCACTGCAGACCGGAAAAAGCCAGGCGATACAGAGAACCCCAAAAACAGAGAAAAATTTGCCCAGGAAGTAATCAAAACGACTTACAGCTTTGGAACTGTAAATGATGATTGCTTTGCTCGAAAGGTCTCTGGAAATGAGCGACGGGATAATAAGAGCAATGATAATCAACGAAAGGGTACTCATCCATCCTGAGAAAAAGTAGAAAAGAAAGCTGTAGATGCTTCTAACCGAAATCTCAGGATGAGCCACGATCCAGGACATCAAACCATTGGCAAACACCTGAAGCTGGGGCTGAAGTTGTTCGACCAGAGAATAAATCACACTATCCTTCACCAGAAGTTGCCCGATCCCAAACAACAAAGCTGCCTGCACAACCGACAGGATCCATGCTGCCATGACCATGTTCCGAGTCCATTTGCTTGACCAGGCACTCTGGATGCCATTGGCCGCAATGGCATAGCGACGATACCAGATTCCCTGATGCTTGCCTTTCCAATGTTGATATGTGCTACGATACAGACTCATGGGCAGTATTTAAGGCTTGGATAAAAAATTCTTCCAATGCGTTTGGGCTTGGCAACACTTCAATGGGAGTGATGCCTGCGCGGTGCATGATTTCAAGAATGGGATTGATATCCAATCCCCCATGTTCGACTTTGAGATGCCCGTTGGGCAAGTTTTCAGAGGGCCAACCTTCTGCCTTGAATAAACGGACTAGTTTTTGCTGATCATTTGCGACAACCACCTCTGCCGACCCTTTGCACTGAGCGCTCAGATTGGCAATCGTATCGTGTATCAGCACTTTCCCCAGTGCGACGATAATGATCTGGTCACAAATGCGCTGCACATCATGAAGCAAATGCGAAGACAAAACCACACTGATACCGTGTTCTGTCCACAGACTCTGAATCAATTCCAGTATCTGCTCGCGCCCCCTCGGATCCAGTCCATTGGTGGGCTCATCCAGAAACACAATCTCAGGGTCATGAACAATCGCCTGAGCCAATTTCAGGCGCTGACGCATGCCGGTCGAATAGGTGTCAATTTTTCTGTAGCGCTCCTGCCCCATCCCTACGAAATCCAGCATCTCATGAGATCGCTGGCGAGCCGCCTGATAAGGTAGCCCTGTCAACTGGGCACAATAGGCTACGTATTCACAACCCAGCATACCTGGAATGTGACAATCCTGTTCCGGGGTGTAGCCGACACGGGTGCGTATTTCACGCCCCACTTGCCCTACTTCCTGACCGAGCAAGAAAGCTTTTCCCGATGTGCTTGGCATAAGCTGAAGCAGGCACTTCATGAAGGTGCTTTTTCCGGCACCGTTCGGGCCAAGTAAACCGATGGGGCCAGGGGGCACTTGGACGCTTACCTCATCCAGAGCGGATTGCGATCCGAACTTTTTGGTCAACGCTTCGGTCCGTATGACAAATTCAGGCATGAAGGATCAGGGTTTTGAGTTCATGGACGGTTGATAGAAAGCGACAAACTTACTTGGGAGGAACGTGCTCGCCAGACCACCTGCAGTCGCCCGGGCATCTTCTTTCAGTAGCATCCATTCTTTCTCAAGTGGTTCGTTCAGCTGTTGCCCCCAGTCGGTAATCGACAACCCTGTTGTATGCTGAATCAAGCTATCGGGAGAAAGAGAAAGCCATCCGGGATTGGTGGCCGCATTTGGTTGTAGCTCATTGCTCAGAAACAGTTGGACCATGGCGGTGATTACCACACAGCTGGTTGCCAATGGCATTAACCACTTCTGCCATGGCAAAGGAGTTGTTGATGGCGCGGAGACAGGCTCCTCGCTTGACGGCCTGCCCATGGATGCCATCATCCCGGGAAGAAGCTGAGCTGACCCGAAAGGTTCCTGAGATTTAGCAAGGCGCTTTAAATGAGTGATCAACCGGCGTTGCTCCTGATACCAAGACTGGCAGCAACTGCATACCTTCATGTGCCTGATTGACTTTTCTGAGGGCTCAAATCCATCATCCAGTGTACGGTGCATTCGAAATTTGTGGTAGCGACACAATGGGTTCATTGGATTTCTCCTTTGGATTCGTTTTTCACATGACGCACCAGAATGCCGCGGGCCCTGTGGACTAGCACTCGGACACGTATTTGATTCGTCTTCATCACGTGTGCGGTTTCCTGAATTGTTAAATCTTCCCCGTATCTTAACCAGAGCGCTTCGAATTGTAACGGTTTCAATAATCGTTTTGCTGTTGCCCAAAGTGTCTCCGTTTCGTCCTTGCTCTCCAGCAATGATCGTGGGTGGGCTTCTTCAAGCTCAGCGTAATCCTGGAACTCCACACTGGGTTTTGCCGACCTGAAATAATTGTAAGCTGTGCGTTTTGCGATCGTGAACAACCAGGTGGTAAAGGAATATTTGGAGTCGTAGCGGTGAATATTTTTATAAGCTTTGACGAAAGAATCCTGCGTAAGATCGGCGGCGTCATCCATGTTGCCAACCATGCGATATAGGAAGAACGTTACACGGGATTCCAATCGCTGAACCAGAGATTCAAACGCATGAAGGTCGCCGGATTTGCATTGCTCTGCGAGTTCTTCGAGAGTCAGTTCCAATTTGTTCGCAGCAGGTGTCATTTCGGTTGGCACTTTACTTTGTGGAACCTTGCAGGGCATGAATAAAATTTGTGGCATTTTGTAATGACATATTCCAATCGACCCACACGCGCTGATCTTCATTTCGAATGTCAATCGCCTGTAAAACCGGGAACCACTCGGGTTGTTTTGCGTTAAGCATGGCTACCGCTTGAACACCCGCAAGGACGCGCTGGATCTGCAGACTTGCTCCTGAGCCTTCGGTGCTTAGCAATAACTTCAGGAAAATATTTTCGTTTGATTCTCCTGCGGCCATGCTGGCTCCTTTGGACATTTGAAGTATTTTTGCCTGCTGGGCGGGGAGTTGTGCCCCATCGAACGTGTTGGCAATTGCAATGTAGGCCATTGTGCCTTTAGGGGAGGGGTAATCCTTGAACTGCCGCTTAGCGGCTCCCCTTTGCTTTTGAGTGCCGAGAATATTGATGAAATGGATGATGAGTTCCTTGTTGCGCCCGATGCAAAGGTGGTTGGAATTGGTATCAGCCGCTATCAGGATCTCACCGTCAATGGAATAAAGATATTCAATCGCAGCATCAATTTTGGACACCGAAACGGGTAGTTCGTTCGGTTTGGCCCCGTGAGAATTCCAAAGCCAATCCATGGCAATCGTTTTCAATGTCGGTGTGATTTCCATCATCAGTATGCCGTCTTCATCAGGTGCTTTGTTGGCGGATTTGCCAAAAGCTGTGACCGACAACACACTGTCAATGGTTATATCAATGCCGCTTGAACGTTTGATTTCGGTTTCAGCTTCGCTGATGTATTGCTGGAGTAACTCTTCACTGACCTCTTTGTAGAAACTCGTTTGTCGAAGCCCTTCAAAGTCGAAATGCGCCACCCATTGAGCGTCATCTGAAACTTGCCCCCATTGAAGTGGGCCAGCATGAACGCCAATCGTCATCAGCAACAACCAGGAAAGTTCTAATCTCAGATACATCATAAATGGATAATGACTGCTCACTATTTGGTCCAACAATACCCTATTCCTAATTTAAAGCATCATTGTTTCAAAAAGAATGGATTTTTTAGTCATCGAAATTCTGTTGCCTTTGTGACACTCGGGATCGAAGATAGTGATCGTGACTCCCAATCACTCAGCCTACAATATCCTCAAGGACTACGAGTGGAATTATGCTCATGTCCCTTCATCAAAGCCTCATATCTCCAAGCCTGCCGTGGAAATCTCTGGCGAATGGACTTATGCTGGATTACCAGTGCGATCGCCTCTTGCCGTAGCAGCCGGTCCCTTGTTGAACAGCGAGTGGATCAAGTTTTACGCAGAACGAAGCTTTGATATTCTAACCTACAAAACTGTTCGGCGTTGCTCACGAGTAAGTTATGGGTTGCCTAACCTTGTGCCGATTGAAGCGATGAGGGTTCAGAGGCCAGGTGCATCGGTAAGGGGGATACGGCAAATGACAGGATCATGGGCCGTTTCTTTCGGCATGCCATCACGTGAGCCAAAGATTTGGCGCGATGACCTCGTAACTGCCCGGCAAAGCCTTGGGGCAGGTCAAATCTTATCAGTATCAGTGGTAGCCACTCCCGAGGAGGGGGACGATTTGAAGACCATTGGAGAAGACTACGCCTCCTGTGCACGATGGGCTTTTGAGAGTGGTGCTGATGTCGTTGAGCTGAATTTCTCATGCCCCAATGTCAAAACACCTGACGGCATGCTTTACACGCAGCCCACTGCTTCAAGAGATGTATTGTATCGGGTGAGAGACCTTGTGGGAGATAAGCCACTTTTGGTCAAACTTGGATTCGTTGGAGAGGATGCCTTGGCACGCAATTGGGTGGAGCTCAGCGGGGGGCTGGTTCAGGGGCTGGTGATGACCAACTGTATCGGGGCAAAAGTCCAGTCACCGGATGGTAAAGACTTTTTCAGCGGCGAGTCACGGGGCATCGCTGGAGCCGCCATATCTGAAGCGGTCAGAAAGCAAGTAAGCACATTTCAATCATTGATACATGAGCATCGTTCAAAGGTTAAGACGATCGCCGTCGGTGGCGTGACAGAAGCAACGGATGTTTCCGACTATCTGAAATTGGGGGTGGAAGGTGTCCAGACAGCCACAGCGGCCATGTTAAACCCCTCTTGGGCAGTCTCCGTGAAATCGGAACTACAAAAAGCAGATGGCGCTCAGTCCGTTTGAAACGGGCTGTTTTTGAGTTTGCTCCGGAGGGAAGGGGGGGCTGCGTCAATCCTTCCCTTCGGGCTGGATTTTATTGATAAATTGATTCAATGTTGGATCCGAAATGGAAATAAAGGCTCGGATAGGAATATTGGGATCTGGAAAAGGATCCAACATGTTTGCTTTGGCTGAAGCATGTCATCAGGGTGTCATTCGCGCCGAAATAGCGCAGGTGGTGAGTGATGTTGAAAATGCGGGCATACTGGACAGGGCAAAGGATTTTGATATCCCTGCCACTTACTTGTCTCCGGGGGCTTTTCGCACAAAACTGGACGAGGATGCAGAGTTGAACTATATCCGCCTTTTCCGGGAAGCCAAGGTGGATTGGATTGTTTTGGCGGGTTTCATGCGAATCTTGAAGGGAGACTTTCTAAAAGCTTTTCCAAATCGCGTGATCAACATTCATCCTTCCCTGTTACCCTCTTTTCCTGGTTTGGAAGCTTGGAAGCAAGCCCTTGAATACGGGGTTAAATATACAGGGTGCACCGTGCATTTCGTTGATCAGGGTATCGATACCGGGGCGATCATCCTTCAGGAGACCGTTCCTGTCATGGATGATGACACACCCCAAAGACTGCATGCCCGCATTCAAGACGCTGAACACCATCTTTACCCCGCCGCTGTTGGCCTGGCCGTTGAAGGGCGGCTTGAAGTGCGCGGCCGTTTGTGCTCAAAAGCAGCGATCTGATCAGCGAGAATTCGGGGTTATTGTCCCTCTTGTTTTAATTTTTTTTGCATTCTTGGGCAAAAAGGGGTGGTAATTTTATTGGAATCGAGGGTATCAAGACGGTGGTCGTCGCATGACCTGCTTGTCTGTTCTCCCTGAGATTGGTGCCTTGCACAACAAAAGATGCGACTCCGTTTGCAACAATGAAGTCCAAGAAAAAGAAAATTCTCAAATTCGGATTGCCCAAAGGCAGTCTTCAGGAAGCCACTTTTCAAAAGTTGGCCAAAGCCGGTTTCAATGTTTCGGTAAGCAGCCGCTCCTACCTGCCTTATGTTGACGATGAGGAAATGGAAATCCGATTGATTCGTGCGCAGGAGGTCAGTCGTTATGTCGAGCATGGATATCTGGACTGTGGTATCACCGGCCATGACTGGGTCATTGAAAATGGTTCGAAAGTCCACGAAGTCGGCGAATTCCTCTTCAGTAAAGCAACGCGTCAGGCTGCGCGCTGGGTGCTTGCGGTGCCTGAGGCTTCGTCGATTAAATCAGTCAAGGACCTGGAAGGTAAAAGCATTGCAACCGAAGTCGTTAATATTACCAAAAAGTATCTCCGCAAACACAAGGTCAAGGCAGACGTCGAATTTTCATGGGGTGCTACAGAAGTGAAAGCACACGAATTGGTGGATGCCATTGTTGAAATCACTGAGACAGGTAGCTCTCTGAGGGCGAACAAATTACGTATTGTTGATACGCTTTTGATTTCAACTCCACGATTGATTGTGAACAAGGAATCGTGGATAGATAGTTGGAAAAAAGAGAAGATTGAAACCTTGGCTATGTTACTTCGAGGCGCCCTTGATGCGGAGGCTAAAGTGGGGTTGAAGCTCAATATACCTGAAAAGAATTTAGCAAAATTGTTGCAAAGTTTGCCAGCATTGCGTAATCCAACGGTTTCCAGTTTGGCAATGGAAGGCTGGGTGGCGGTTGAAACCGTCATTGACGAACATGTTGTCAGGGAGATTATCCCTCAGTTAAAGTCGGCTGGAGCTGAAGGGATTATTGAATATCCTCTTAACAAAATAGTATATTGAAGTTTTAAAATATGGGTTCACTCAAAAAACGTCGGAAATCTAAGATTAATAAGCATAAACGCCGCAAAAAGCTGCGCGCGAATCGCCATAAAAAGCGTACTTGGCAGAAATAATCTGTCTTCCGCTTGCAGGCGCTTCGCATTGGGTGTCTATTGTTCAACAAAGCCCTCGCCCCACATTTGGGCTGGGCTTTCTTCTTGAATTATGATCAGCGAATCGCCACTAAAATCATTTTTGAAGGTTTTGACGCTCAGCGTCTGCACGACAACCGTGCAGATTATTGGTCAGGGGGCTGGCGTTCAAAACGAGCAAAACACTGTTGAATCTCTCCTGCCAGAGGACAAAGGCAGCCCTGTCGTCATTGACAGCACCGACACCTCAGGAAACCCGGCCAAAGCTCAGGCTCATTTCGCTGCCGGAGTATCATGGGAAGCGCAGGGACAGGCCGGCAAGGCGCTGGAATCATTCAGGCTATCTCTTGAGGAAGATCCTTCCAATGCAAGGCTGGCGGTTCAGGTTGCCGAAAAACTCATCTCACTCAGGGAGATTGAGCTGGCCTATCAAACTCTCCTACCGGCCACGCGTCAGGAAACCGCCCCAGGCAAAGCCTTTGAACTTCTGGGGCTCATACAGATGTCCAGAGGAGAAGAGGCAACATCCCTGGCAAGTTTCCAACAGGCTCTCGAGCGAGATCCTTCCTTGATTTTATCTCGGCAGCGGGTGATAGACGTCCACCTGCGAAACGGGAAAGAGCGACCAGCTTTTCGCATGATACAGGAAGCCCTGGAGGCCACTTCAAATCAGGTCGATGAAGTTACTCTCCTCATTGGCATGTATCTCAGGTATGTCTCCATGCGGCCCGATCGTTTGCAGGATCTTGGTTCACAGTTGGAATCCCTTATCGCCAAAAGCTCTGAGATCGCCAAAGAGCAGCCCGCCTTGAAATTATCGATTTCGGATCTTTTGATGCTGCAGGAGCGATTTGAGGATGCTGAAAAGATGCTGAAGGATCTCAAGGACGTGCAGCCCCCGGTTCCGCTGGTTAGTGAAAAACTGGTTGATTTGTTCTTGCGAACAGGCAAAAAAGACATGGCGATACTTGAATTGGGCGAGCTCACCCGTGAGAACTCCGAAAACCCCCGCCCTTATTTTCTTCTCGGCTCCCTGAAAGCCGGCGACGGTGATTCAGCGGAAGCTGAGAAGCACTATCGCAAGGCAATGGACATAAGGCCCGAATTTGAGCCCCCCTATTATGAGTTGGCTGCAATGAAGCTGAACGAGGGTGAGGCGCGTGAAGCTCTTGAAGTTTTACAGCAGGCCCGTGAACATTTCTCCGATCAGTTTATCCTGGAGTTTTACTCTGGCCTGGCTATGTCCGCGCTTCGCCGCTATGAGCCTTCCCTTGGATTTCTGAGGCAGGCAGAGAGCATTGCGGAGAAGCAGGAACCAGAGCGATTGACAGGTTTCTTCTATTTCAGGGTAGGTTCCGTTTTAGAACGCTTGGGAAAGTTCAAGGAAGCTGAAGTCGAGTTTCTCAAATGTCTTGATAGAGCCCCCGACGATGCCACCACCTTAAATTACCTGGGTTACATGTGGGCGGAGCAGGGAGTAAAACTGGATCAAGCCCATGAATGGATCATGAAAGCCCACGAGCTTGAACCGGAAAGTGAAGCGATTCTGGACAGCATGGGATGGGTGCTTTACCAGAAAGGGAAGCCTGCTGAAGCCCTGCCTTTCCTTGAAAAAGCCAAGGAAAAATTGACCGAACCTGATCCTACGATTTTGGATCACCTTGCTGATGTCTATGAAGCTTTGGGTGAAACAGGGAAAGCCGAAGAGGCCTGGAAGCAGTCGCTGGAAATCGAGTTCAACGAAAGAGTTTTCAAAAAATGGCGCATCCTTAAGGATCAGGGCGAAACCAAGTCCTGATCTTTGATAATCAGTGTATAGCGTCCTACAGTGTCATGTCGGTTCCTTTCCAATATTCAAGGCATTACACTCTGGAAGAAGCGCGAGAGATGATTCCTCGAATCGAGCAATGGCTGGGTGAGATTCATGCGCTCAATTTGCAGCAGGAGGAGTGTAGGAGGTGGCAACATGCCATGTTCGAAGAAGGGCATGATCTTGGTGGTAATCAAATTGAAGCTGAGGTCAGAAACCTCAGTCGATTGCTCCATCTCCTGCAGGAATTCAAAGACAGAGAAATCCTTATCACAGATTTATCCAGAGGCCTGGTGGATTTTCCCTCCATGATGGGAGGTGAAGAAGTCTTTCTTTGCTGGGAAATTGGGCAAACAGACATCATACACTGGCATGCCCTGGATTCTGATTCAGCTGATCGTAAGCCCGTTTGATCAAGCTCAGTATTTTTTTGATTTTCCTCATTTCAGTGCCTGTGTTTTTAAAGGTAAACTCAGGAATCTGGAAAACTCCGGGTATTGTTTGCCAACACTGAAAACCATGAATCCATTTTCTGAATTACCGACCCCATGCTACGTGGTGGATACGCAGAAATTGCGTCAAAACCTGGAAATCATCCGCAGTGTGCAGGATCGAACGGGGGCCAGAATTATCCTCGCCTTGAAGGGTTTTGCCATGTTTCGCGTTTTTCCTATCATACGGGAGTATCTCTGTGGAACGACCGCCAGTTCAGTAAACGAGGCCAAGCTTGGTAGCTACGAATTCGGTGGAGAAGTTCATGCTTACGCGCCTGCCTACAGTGAAAAGGATATCCATCAACTTTCACCATTGATCAAACACATCACATTCAACTCATTTTCGCAATTTCATCGTTTCAAGGAGCAGGTCTCAAACATCAATCCCCAAGTATCCATGGGGCTTCGTATCAATCCTGAATATTCCGAGGTTGCCACCGAACTCTATGATCCGTGTCGACCTTGTTCCCGTTTGGGGATGACATTGCAGCATTTCGAGGGCGAAGCATTGGACAGGATTGAAGGAATTCATTTTCACACCATGTGTGAGCAGAACTCAGACACACTGGAGCGCACACTCAAGGTGGTTGAAGAGAAATTCTCGCCTTACTTCGAGCAATTAAAATGGATCAATTTTGGAGGAGGACATCACATCACGCGGCCTGATTATGATGTTGATCGACTTTGTCGTGCTCTAGATGCCTTCATGCAAAAATATTCACTGCAGGTTTACATGGAGCCTGGTGAGGCCATTGCCTTGAATACGGGTATTCTCATCGCAAGTGTCATGGACGTATTTGAAAATGACATTCCACTTGCAATCCTTGATACCTCAGCCACTGCCCACATGCCGGACGTGCTTGAAATGCCCTACCGTCCAGTTATCCAGGGGGCCGGGGCTCCCGGGAGCAAGGCGCACACGATTCGACTCGGAGGTTTGACCTGTCTGGCAGGAGATGAGATAGGCGATTATGCCTTTGATCAACCCCTGAAAGTGGGCGACCGGCTTGTGTTTGAAGACATGGCCCATTACACCATGGTTAAAAACACCACTTTCAACGGGGTGCATCTCCCATCCATAGCAACATATAACCCCTTGACTCAAACCGTAGAAGTGGTGCGTGAGTTTGGGTATGAGGATTACCGCAGCAGGCTTTCATAAGGGAGTTTTGTTATCTGCACCGTCTTCCAATTCCTGATGACTCAACCATTCCAGAGCAGCTTCCACAATGATTTCATGTGTGCCGTGGAAAAGGGTGAGGCGTGCTTTACCTGATTGCCTTCTGAGTAAGGGGCGTTTTTTGCCATAGCTTGGATCCCTCGAAGTTTCGTTCGACAAAATGAGCGGGATTTTTGCATTGGTCTCAATGAATTGAATCTGATCTTCAGAGAATCGCTTATTCTCTGCCGCGACTGCATTGAATGCCCGTAAACTGTGCCCCACCGGGACGCTCCCGGTATGTCCATCCATGATCCCTGCGTTGATATCCAGCCTTACTTTTTTTGCATTGGTCAGAAAGTGAATGGGAGATCTATTCCAGTATTGGAAATCGATTGCGGCGTGTTGATTGGGTTTGCCTCCGCAGGATGCCTCAATCATGGCCGTGTATTTGAGTTCGCGGGTCAAGGTCTCTGCGTGCCAGCGCAATAAATCAGAAATAGGAACCCATGATGAAACACCAGCCCAGATTTGAGGCGCCTTGGCCGCCAGCATGAGGCTTGCCATTCCTCCACCAGAGGCTCCCATCAAGTAAATTCGACGAGTATCCACGTTTGCATCAGTGCGTGCGAATTCAACAGCATCCAAAATATCACTCACGACCAGATCCGAGCAGGTTGCTTCTGGTCGCTGGTTGATCCCCCTGAAATCAGGATGAATAAAATGCCAATTTCGCTCTTTAGCTTGCTTGAGGTACATTTCGCCGCTGGCTTGCAAATAGTTACCAGACCAACTGTGCAGGGCGACAAGCAATGGTTGGGGATGCGTAGTTTCCGGGGCCGGGCACCAAATGGCTTTTTGTAATGTGCCATCAACCGTCGATGTGATGTCAACCTTCAAGGCTCTGCTGATTTTCTTGGAAGATGTTTCCGCTGCAATGGACGTGGCTACTTGTATCCATAAACTCATCCAGAGAACTGGAAGTAGACGCTGTAATTGAAAAGGCATGCATTGTTTCTATCCATTAAATGTTGTCATGTAAATATTCCCGATGTTTTCAGACTTGATGTAGACCGGTGACTGGCTTTATGTAATGGCTTATGCCAACGCGCAAGAATCTGAGCAAGCTTGTGGAAAAGGCTGGAGTAAGAAGTCCATTTGATCTGAAAGATTATTTGGACCGCTCCAGTCGCGAGGTGGATCGCGCCTTGCGAAAATACCTGCCAAGCGGAAAGATTAAGCCCGCAACGATCCACAAGGCAATGCGTTACTCCATTTTTGCGGGAGGAAAAAGGATGCGTCCTGTTTTATGTTTGGCGGCAGCTGAGGCCTGCGGAGGGAACTGGGAGCAAGCCATGCCTCATGCTTGTGCGGTGGAATGTATCCATACCTACTCTTTGATTCATGATGATTTGCCTTCGATGGACAATGATGATTTGAGGCGTGGAAAGCTTACCAATCATAAAGTCTATGGTGAGGCGATTGCTGTGCTTGCTGGAGATGCATTGCTCACGCAAGCCTTCGAGATTGCAGCTCATTGTGAGCCCACCAAAAGGTATCCTCTAAAGAATGTGATCCTTGAATTGACACGTGCCTCAGGATCTCGCGAATTAATAGCCGGGCAAGTTGCAGATGCAGAAGCCGAAGGTGGCGAGGTTATCGAATTCAAGCAGTTAAAATACATTCATGAATGCAAAACAGCCTCCCTTTTGAGCTGTTCGGCACGCCTGGGAGGAATGAGTGCAAATTGCACGCCGACTCAACTCTCTGCGTTATCAGATTTTGGGTATCATGTGGGATTAGCCTTCCAAGTGATTGATGACATCCTGGATGTCACTCAAACCAGTGAGCACTTGGGCAAGACCGCAGGAAAAGATGAGAGGGCTCAAAAGGCTACTTATCCGTCATTAATAGGTCTCGAACCCTCAAGGGAAATTGCAAAAAAACTTACAGATAAAGCCTTCAAAGCACTCAAACCCTTCAATCAAAAGGCGACCGCTCTTCATGTCATCGCGGAATATTTGCTGAAACGAACGCATTAGCCCCGCGTTTAATCAGTCTTCATACCATCGAAGATCTTCAACCGAGCTTGCGCATCAATGGTGACCTCTAGGCGCGCCGCTTTCCGTCTGATACCAAATTCGATTTGCTTTTCAGCTGTTTTGAACCATATTATAAGATGCGAGTCTGGCGTCTTGGATCCAATTATTCATATGTGAATAAGCAAATCGATGATCCGAGATACCTCGGGTAGAAAAGCTAGTAGTGGCGAGGCACTCCAGTATTGCCTCCACCAAGATAGAAAATTTTGATTAAGAATCTCATTCATCTGACAATTTTGAATGGACGATGCGTTTGGTTTACGTCGTTCAAGGTTTCTAGTGGTTTGAGATATCTGTTTCCTCGGCAATCAATGTGCCTGGCGGTCTTCTTATGTTTTTCGATTGGCTTATCCAGTTGCAAAACTGCTTCCAAAACTGCTTCCAAAACGGAATCCAATCCCACCGCAGAGAAGGAGCCTACCAAGGCAGCTGCGGCCAAGGGGGCTCTCGAGATGAAACAATCTGCGATTCTTGATAATATTGTCTACAACAAAGAGTATGATGCTGAATTTCAACAGATTTTTTCGTTGGCCAATCGTGGGAAGTGGGAAGATGCAGAAAATCTAGCCATTGACTTACATAATCGGGAAAGCGCGAAACCCGGCCTGATGGATCCATCTGTTGAGCGCGTTTACCGTTGGGTTTCCAAACAGTCTCAAACCCTCAGAGATCAGGCTTTGGAAGATAAAATTCGGCAGATCGATTCCAAAAACTCTGTTTTCAGCCCCAGTGTGAAGTCACTCGTTACTGAGCAAACGGATCGGGGGCTCCCTCCTCGCAAGGATCTACGCGATGCCGTCCAGGAAATTGAAGCGACCCCTTACGTTCCAGAGTCATACAACAAAACCAAAACGATCATCCGCCAGAGTGAAATGTTTGACTTCACCAGTCAGCAAGGCCGAATGGCGCGTGAGTTAAACAAAAAGGTCTCTATCAAGATGGATGACGTGGATTTGGAGACCATTATTTTCCAAATTGGAGACAAGGAACAAATTAACTTTGTGGCTGATCGATCTCTGGAAGCTTTCAAACAAAAGCTCAGTATCAACTTCGATGACGTAAGGTTGGGCGAGTTTCTTGATTATATTTCCAGAAATTTCGATCTCCAATTCCAAATTGGCGACGATTTGATATGGATTGTGGATGGCAAGGATATGACAAAAGCCATTGAAGAGACTCGCATTTATCGGTTGCGAAAAGGGTTTGTTTTGCCTGCCATCTTCGGCGCAGATGAAACCACCAAGACGGAAACTAGAAAAAAGAGTGGCGACGTTACAACTGTTACAGTCCAGAAAGCCAAGTCGTTTGTGCGTGATGGTGCCGGGGGGGCTCCTTCCATTGAGAGCGCTATCAAAAAATTCTTCAAAGGTACTGAATATGAAATTGACTACGAACGTAATATCATTCTGGCCACAGGAACAAGGGAGCAACTAAGTGTTCTGGAGCGAATCATTGAGGAGTATGATCGTCACCTCCAACAGGTGTTGATCGAGGCAAGGTTCATTACCGTCTCAGAAGCGGCATTTTTGCAGTTAGGTGCTTTGTGGGAGACAGGCCGCAACCCAAGCTCCGAGAGTCGGTCATCAGAGGACCTTCTCGGATTTGGTCCCGAGAACATCGGGCTTGGGCTTCAAGAAACTTTCAACAATATCCTGGACAGAGATAACCTGAGTGTCACGCTCACCGCTTTGGAGCAGGAAGGTGAGACGCAAACCCTGAGCGCTCCCAGATTGACATTGATCAATAATCTTCCAGCCACCATTTCAGACGGTAAAGTGCAGTATTATTACGAAGAATATACCATCACGCAAACCACCACGGACCGAAGTGTGGTGGCTTCCCTGGTTCCCAAGGGAGCACCAAAGCAAATCACATCGGGAGTGAAATTGGATGTGCTGGCCAGCATCGGCGGGGATGGTCAATCCATTTATTTGGCGCTGAGCCCAGAGGTCAATCAGGATGTTCAACTGGTTCCTTTTGCCTCAGTATCGGATGCTTCAGGTAACAGCTTTGAAATTCGGTTGCCGGAATCCCGAACCCAAAGCCTTTCCACGCGTGTGATTGTTCAATCCGGGCAGACTGTTGTCATGGGAGGGGTTTTAGAGCGGGAGCAATCGACCTATGTCGAATCAGTCCCTATTCTTGGGAAAATTCCTTTGATCGGGGCGGCTTTTCGTCGGCGCACTGAGGTTGATAAACCCAGATACCTGCTTATATTTGTTACCGCGACCCTTCTGTCAGAATCAGGTGAATTCCTTCGCTATGAGGAAATCCCAGAAGGTGAACCCTTGTCATTTCGTTCACTGCGGTGAAATTGACTTCAACTTTTATGATCACGGGCCTTAAACAGGTTTTGTGGCGCAATCGCCATTTGATAGTCATGGCTCCTGATTCGGATGCCGTGCATGTGGTCGTGTTTGAGGAAACTTTTCGAGGACCTCTGCGGCGTGAATCATATCGTTTCAAGCTGGATGGAGATCCAGACGAGACTCAGTCCATAGGTGGCCCCTTGGAGTGGGAGCGTTTCGTGAGGCGTCATGTGGATGACTCCTGGATCATTATACTTCCGCATCAAGTCACGATTTCTCAATGGATGGATTTGGATTCCTCTCAACCGGATCAATTAGAGAATCGATTGGAGGAACAGACGCGGCAGCTAGTTGGTTTGGGTGAAAGCAAGATCGTTGTTGATTACGTTGAGGCTCCTTCGCCCGATCCGGATCGCTCTGCGTATTGGATCACTTATTGCCAGGAATTCGAAGTTCACAACATCATTCAGGAATTCGGTCTCAAGAATGTCGCCATATGTGATGTGGTTTCGGATGCGGATGCTCTTGCTGCGGGATTGCAGTCAAGTCCAGACATCAGCGGGGAATGGTTGATGCTTGATGTTCGCGATGGGGGGACTTCGACCATTGTCTTCGAGGGCGCCCATCCCCGATATTGTTCCTTTTTTCCCATTGGCAATGAAATGGCAAAAGAGCAGGACACTCGTTCCGCCGGGCCAATCCGTGTGGGGATACGTAATGAAGTCAAGGATTTGGAATGGCTGCGTATCAGGAAAGGTATCCCTGAGATTGCTTCTGAATGGACTCGTGATATCAATCGAGCATGGCAGGAATACCGGGCCTCCATCTTGAAGGATCATCAATCAAGCGCTTTAACTTGCCCTGTGATCCTGCTGGCGGACAATCCTGTTTTGCCTGCATGGGAAACTGCGGTCAGGGATAAATTACAGGTCTCTCTTCTCAAGACGGAATCCATATGGTCTGAATCGGTTACAAACCTTCAGCCGGATGAATGGCGTCATTGGGGTGCTGTTTTGGCCACGCATCGCAAGAAAGTTGAAGTGCCCTCATTGCTTCCTGAATCGGTAAAGGCGGCATGGAACGAAAAACAAATAGGAATCATTTGGAGGTCTCTCGCACTTTTGAGCTGTGTCTTCGCCATGGTGGTGATGCTGGTGGCAGTTTTCCAGAAAGGAATGCTCTGGAAAATGAAAACCGAGTTGATCGAAGAAGTGAAGGACGTTGAACTTCGATTTGATCAAAGTCTCGTGGTTCTGCAAAGGCTCAAGCAGGAATATCGCATGCTTCAACCGCTGATTCAGGTAGAGCAGGATACGTATACAGCCATAGAAATACTGGGTTCAATGCAGCATATCCGAACTAATCAAAACGCTTGGATGGTGCTTCTGGCTGACCAGGGCTCCTACTACGCGGACGATGTTCTTTCCTCAACGAATACCACCACGTCGTCGGACCTTGACCTCGTTAATAGAACCAATCGTGTCAACATGCATCGTGGGTTCATTCTCGAACTTGTATTGAAGTCAGAGGGGGAAGCCATGCGTCAAGAATTGGCAGACGTTGTTACTTTTTTGCGTGATCAAGATTTCCTGTTTAATGCAGACATACTTCCTGCAGATACCAGGCGTCCCTTGGTGGATTCCAAACTGCTCATTCAAGACAGGCACTTTGCAGTTAGTATGGAAATGGATGCCACTGATGTCATCGCAATTTCAGACAGACTTGATTCAACTGCCGACAAAGCTGCTGGGTACAAGCCGGTTTGGCGGAGTCTGCAGCCCAACATCTCCCAATCAACATCCAGCAATGAGTGAGGGCCTTAGTATGATCTCTTTTTTCCAAAAAATGGCAGCAGATTCAAAATCCATGATCATGTTGGCCCTGGGAACATGCCTTTTTTATTTTTTGGTTTTGATCCCGCTGGACAAGAAAGTTCAAGCACTCAATACGCCATTGCAGCTTTCTTGGACTAGGCTTGGAGATTCTATCAACACGAACAAGCTTGGAGGTGCCTTGGACATTCATGCGATGAACGAGCTGACCTCTTCGATGGAATCCACTTTTGCGAGTTTCACCGATGCTGAGGCAAATCTCATTAGTCGAGTGCTGCTGCCCGAAGAGACTCAAGCTAAAATGGAACAGTCTTTTCAGCTGGTTGAATATGAAAACGCCTTGGTGGCGCTTGAGGTTTTTTTGAAGAAGAGTGCTGCTGAAAAAACAATTTCTGTAGGAGATGAAGTGTTTAAAGGATTGCCTCGGCATGATGTTGCAGTGGAGGAGCCGCGTCTGTTGTGGGCTGGGCTTGCTTTTGCCAATTATCTCCTCTCATTGGCAATCGAATGCCAACTTGATTCCATTCTCCGATTTGAATCGTTACCGCCCCAGTTGACGGAAGATGCTTCAATTTCAAAACGACATCGTTTGCATCGCTCGCGATTCAGCATGTCCGTTCAATGTGACATGGCTGAGGCTCAACAATTTTTGGCGGCCTTGCCGCTGCGAGGCGATGAAGCAGAAAGCTTGGAATTGCCTATGGTGCATCCTGAAAAACCGGCCTTGTACATCGAACGGCTGCTTCTTAAAAAAACTCCCAAAGGATCGGCTAATCAAGTGGTGTTGGATCTTGTTGTCAACGGGTTTACCTACCATGAAATCAAGGAGAGATCAGGCATTGAATGAAAAACCAGTAAATCAAACAACACTCTGGCCTATGTATCAATGGGTGTCTGTTGGTGTGATGATTGTCACGTTGTTGATGACTTTCCTGGCCGCGATGCGTCTGGGGGGTGATTTGCCTGACTTACCACAAATACGATCGTCAAGCCAAGTGGTATCAAAACACCCCTTTCAAACCTTGGTGAACCGACCAGGTCTTCCCCCGATAAAGGCCTGGCCTGCGATGAAAAACGAAGCCAACCCGTTCTTTACCGATTTTTTCAAGCCCGCTCCAAAACCGGCGCCACCGCCCAAGCCCACCATGAAGCAAGTGGAATTGCTCTATCAGGGCTGGTTCGAAAGCTCAGGCAAGGAACTGGAGGCGTTCGTGACTATTGATAATAAAAAACTCAGTGCAGGGATTAGCGGGGATTTAAGCCCCGAGTTTACTTTGCTTGAAATAAATTCAGAATTCATCCTCTTGAAAAGTAAAGATGATAAGGAGCACCGTATACCGTTCAACAAGCTAACCTCATTGGAAATACCTATTCAGTAATGGACAATGCAACCACTCAAAACCGACACGGTGATGTCGCAGATTTATTGCTGGCCAAGGGCATCTTGACCGAGTCCTCGCTTGAACAGGTTAAACAGCGTCAAAAACGTTTGAGGGTAAGCTGTGCTAAAGCGATTCTCGATCTGAGGCTTGCTTCGGAAGAAGAAACGCTCAAGGCCCTTGCTGAATCGGAACACCTTGAATTCCTCGACCTGGAGCATTACGAGCCTACCTCTGAATTACTTCACACCCTGCCGGTCAAACTGGTTTTTCACTACCAAATACTTCCCATCAAGGTCGAAGATGATTGTTTGACCTTGGCCTTTGCTGAAGTGCCTTCGCCCATTGAGTTGGGAAATCTTCGGTTAATTCTAGGAAAACGCATCCAAGTGGCATTGGCTGCCCCAAGTCGCATACAATCCGTCATCAAGCGCAGTTTCGGTATTGGGGCCGATACCGTTGAGCAATTGAAATCTCAAAGCCAATTACCTGATGATGGGCAGGAGATTGTTTATGATGTCGGGCGGGCTCCCGATGCGCAGCTCAAAGATGGAACCATTTCGCGTTTAGTAGATCAGATTTTGGCTGAAGCATTGAAACTGCGAGCTACGGATGTTCACATCGAACCTTATCATGATTCAATTCGACTGAGATATCGAATTGACGGGGTTCTGAAGAGAGTGCCCGTTCCTGAGCAGTTGAGGCGGCTTTATGGTGCTATCGTTTCAAGGCTGAAAATTATGGCCGACTTGAATATTTCCGAAAAGCGGTTGCCTCATGACGGCCGCATCACAATGCAGACCAATGGGGAACAGTTTGATCTTCGAGTCTCCGTGATTCCCACCAAACATGGTGAAACCATATGTTTGAGGATTTTGGGGAGGGAGAGTCTGTTTTTGGATTTAACCGAGCTGGGCATGAGTGATGAACAGGAAAAGCTTTTTTCTGAAATGGTCAACCTGCCTCAGGGGCTGGTTTTGGTCACCGGGCCAACCGGGAGCGGCAAAACAACGAGTCTCTATGCCGCACTTTCACGCGCCAATGAAGATGGTCGAAAAATCATTACCATAGAAGACCCCGTCGAATATCAAATAGAAGGTGTATCACAAATACAGACTCGAGAACCGATTGGGCTTACTTTTGCCAGCGGTCTTCGTTCGATCCTTCGCCATGATCCGGATGTCGTTCTTGTCGGTGAGATTCGCGATCACACTACGGCGGAGATCGCGGTGAGAGCCGCTCAAACAGGGCATCTGGTTTTGTCTACACTCCATACGAACGATAGCGTTGGTGCTGTTACCCGTCTGCTGGGGATGGGGATGGACTCGCATTTGATCGGTTCATCCCTTGCGGCCTCCGTGGCCCAACGTCTAGCGCGGCGGATTTGCGAGCATTGCCGGTCCGAGAATGAAATATTGGATGCAGATCTGCGGCAAGAAATGGCTCAAGCGCTTTCCTTGCCGGTCCGCGAAATCAAGGCTTGGAAAGGAGAAGGTTGCGAGAGATGCAGTGGCCATGGATACCGAGGCCGTATTGCCATTTACGAATTCTTCCTGATGAACGATGAATTGGCCGAGTCCATAGCCATGGGAATGTCCCTAACTCAATTGAAAGAAAAAGCCCGCCGATTTGGTTGGCGTTCATTGAGGGAAAGTGCCTTTCAAAAGATTCAAGATGGTGTTATTGGCTTAGATGAGCTCAAAAGAGTAACTTGGCGCATTCAAGGTGAGATGGGTTAAAATGTAGACTTAGGCAAGTTCCTGCTTGTCAATCTTGGGGTGGCTTTGAGAAGCTGGGACATGGTAGTTAATCAGGAACCGAACTCTTTGGATTGCGAATTTTATCTGCAGGCTGAAAATTTCTTTTCCGCCAACAAAGGCTGTGCCCTGACTTACGATGACCTTACCCTGGCGACCCTGTACTCGGAAGTCCTCCCTCGCGACACTCAGCTTGAGACGTCTTTATCAGAAGGGCTGAATCTTCATCTGCCCATGATTTCCGCAGATATGGATACTGTCACAGAATCCAGAATGGCGATTGCGATGGCACAAAATGGTGGCATGGGATTGATCCATTACAACATGAGCGAGAAAGATCAGCTCAAAGAGGTCTCCCGAGTCAAAAATCATGTTCACGGACTGATTCAGGATCCCATCACCGTTCATCCTGAAAAAAGTATCGCTTACGTCTTGGGGTTAATTGACCGGAAGGGTTTTACATTCAGCACGTTTCCGGTTGTTGATGAACATGGAAAGTTAGTGGGATTGTTGCCAGGTAGTGTGGTTCGATTGCGCTATTCAGATCGACTGGTCAAAGAGGCCCTGACTCCCAGAGATCAGGTTTTTACCCTGACCGAAAAAGAATTGGGAAACGATCCCATCGCGCGAGCAGACCAATTTTTTGCGGATCACCCCAGGATTGACAAACTGATGGTGGTTGATGATACGGATCGTCTCAGAGGCCTTTTCACTCTCTCTGATGTGGATCGAATTGCTCAGGAAGTTCAGGCCCAGTTTAAGCCTGCGCGGGATGAACAGTTCCGGTTGATTTGCGGAGCAGCTGTTTCAGCCGCTCGCAATGCATTTGGTGAGCTGGACAGCGATCGTGTCCTTGGTCATGTGACCGCACTGGTAGAAAGGGGGGTTGATGCTGTAGCTGTTTCCACTGCCCACGGTCATACAAAAGGGGTAGGAGAAGCTGTCAAACTCATACGAAAAGAGTTTCCTCATCTTCCAATTATTGCAGGCAACGTGACCAGCGGTGCGGGAGTCGAATTTCTTGCAGACTGTGGTGCCAATTGCATCAAGGTAGGTCAGGGGCCCGGAAGTATCTGCACCACGCGTATTGTCGCTGGGGTTGGTATTCCCCAAATGTCTGCTCTTTATCTGGCTCTGCAGGCAGCCAGGAAGAAAGGGGTTTCTATTTTAGCGGATGGCGGGATTTCAAAATCTGGAGATATCGTGAAGGCCTTGACTCTTGCGGATGCTGTTATCTGCGGAGGACTGCTTGCTGGCTGTGCCGAAGCTCCGGGCGAAATACTTGAAATCAGTGGGAAACTCTACAAGCAGTACCGCGGGATGGGTAGTTTGGCTGCGATGAAATCAGGGTCTGCTGCACGTTACGGGCACAGCTCCAAGGACACCACCCGGAAGGTCTCAGCCGAAGGGGTCGAGGCGTTAAAAGAGGTCTCAGGGCCGGTGGATAACGTGCTCGGACAATTGATTGGTGGTATTCAATCAGGCATGGGGTATCTCGGAGCGCGAAGTTTGCCCGAGTTGCGCAAAAGGGCCAGATACATACGTGTAAGTCCAGCCGGGCAGCGTGAGTCAGCGACTCATGACATCGTAGAGCTTAAAACAGGGGCAGGGCAATAGTTGTCATTGAACGTCAATCGGCAACCAAATGCATTTCGCATTCACAGCCGATTTTTATGTGCTTCCTCCATTCCAAACGCAATGCCCCAGGATCAAATTACAGGTTTCCAGCCTGCCTCATAATCGCGTTCCCACAGTTTATCGGCTTCTGGGCTGTTCATGATTTGCTTCGTTTCCGGTGAAAAGTGGATGGTCTGACCGGTGCGATAAGCGATATTGCCCAGATGGCACATCAGTGTGCTTTTTTGACCGATTTCAATCTCCGCATTAGGTCGTTTACCTGAACGGATGCATTCAAAGAAATTGTCTATGTGCCCTTTGTCTCCGCCCTCACCTGTGTGTTTTTCGAGGGATGTGCCATCAAGATCGAACACTTCATATCCAGAACCGTTAATGGCCAGGGAACCCTTGCTACCGTAAAAGCGGACGAAGTCATGTTTTTCCTCTCTTCTTGGGTGACAGCTGCTACCGTCCCATGCAATTCCTTTACCACCAAAGTCATATGTTGCAATAGCCGTATCGGGGGTCTCCTGATCGTCCAAGTAGTGATATCGACCTCCATTATAGGTGATCTTTTCAGCGTAATCTACATTCAGTCCCCACCTTGCCAAATCAAGAGCGTGGATGCCGTTGTTCCCGAGCTCTCCATTGCCCCAGTGCCAGTGCCAGTGCCAATTGTAATGAACAAGGTTGTCTTTGTATTCTTTTCTCGGAGCCGGTCCTTGCCATAAGTCATAATTCAAATGTGGCGGAACAGGTGCTTTCTTGCCTCTCCCTATCGAACCACGCGCGTTGTCATACCAGCAACGAGCAAAGGTGGTTTCCCCTATGACTCCCGAATGCAGCCTTGCCATGGCTTCTCTAATTGCTGGCCAAGTCCTGCGCTGATTTCCCATCTGGACGACACGTTGATGTTTCCGTGCTGCCTGAACCATCCACAAAGCTTCTTGCGGGTTGTGGCTCCCTGGCTTTTCAACATAAACGTTCTTTCCGGCAGAGCATGCAAGGATCGTGGCAGGGGCGTGCCAGTGGTTGCATGTGGCGATCATGATCGCGTCTACATCCTTGTCATCAAGTATCTTGCGGAAGTCCCGCACTCCTTTGGGTTTTGGTGCATTCTTTTTTTCCACTACAGAAACTGCTCTGTTGATCCTTTCTTGATCCACATCGCAGACATAAGCTACTTCTACATTTGAAGATTTCAGCGCATTTCTGACGTGCGACATTCCTCGGCTTAGCCCCATGACTCCTACACGGATGCGGTTGCTGGATTTGTCCTGAGCCTTCATTTTGCCCTCAATGAAGGGGCTTGTAGAGGCTAGGGTGGCGGTCGTTAATGCTGACTTTTGGATAAATTGACGACGAGAAAGATCACTTTTCATCATATATTTAAGTTGATTCAGGTGAAATAGCAAAATAGTAGCTCCCAAGTGGTGCTTTTCAACGCTTAAATTCAGTGGAGCAATGGGGCATGAAATTCCGAATTAATCTGCTGATACCGGGCGGCTGGGAATTGTTTTGAGACGGAGTGTTTTTTTTATAAATTCCCGTTGACAGCTTGATCTCCGGTGCCTAATGTCCTCCCCCTCTGATAGACTAGAGATAAACGCCATGAACCCCGGCTAAAAAAGATATGGGGCTTATGGTGTTTTGTCGTCTGGTAAGATTGGGCTTCTGAGCCTATTGGAGGATATGATTAGGCCCATGTAGCTCAGTTGGTAGAGCACATCCTTGGTAAGGATGAGGTCACCGGTTCAAGCCCGGTCATGGGCTCCATTCATTTGTAACTGAAACACACTGGCAACTATTAATAACGATCGTTAAGGAAATCGCATGGCAAAAGAAGCGTTTCAAAGAACTAAACCGCACGTCAATGTCGGAACGATTGGACATGTCGACCATGGCAAATCCACTCTGACAGCCGCTATCGTGGCCGTTCAATCTCGTAGAGATTTAGCGACCCCCATCTCATACAGTGATATCACCAAGGGTGGTACCGTTCGTGACGATTCAAAGACCGTTACGATCGCTGTTTCTCACGTAGAATACGAAAGCACGGAGCGTCATTACGCTCATGTTGACTGTCCAGGGCACGCTGATTACGTCAAGAACATGATCACTGGTGCTGCTCAGATGGACGGAGCTATCTTGGTTGTCAGCGCCGCTGACGGCCCCATGCCCCAGACTCGTGAGCACATCCTGCTTGCTCGTCAGGTGGGTGTTCCGGCGATTGTGGTTTTCTTGAACAAGTGTGATCTTGTGGATGACGAAGAATTGCTCGAACTTGTAGAAATGGAAGTCCGCGATCTGTTGTCCAAATACGAGTTTCCCGGAGATGACGCAGCTATCGTTCGTGGCAGTGCTACTGCTGCTTTGGATGCCAAGCCCGAAGGTGAAGAAGCCATCCAGAACCTATTGGCTGCTATCGACACCAACGTACCCTTGCCTGAGCGTGAAGTAGACAAGCCATTTTTGATGTGTATCGAGGATGTGTTCAACATTGAGGGACGTGGAACCGTTGTTACTGGCCGTGTTGAGCGTGGTGAACTGCTCAAAATGACAGAAGTTGAAATTGTAGGTCTGCGTGAAACACGTAAAACCACTGCTACTGACATTGAAATGTTCCGCAAGCTTCTTGACAGTGCTTCAGCTGGCGACAACGTGGGTGTTCTCCTGCGTGGTGTCAAAAAGACTGACGTGGAACGTGGAATGGTTCTTTCCAAGCCCGGATCCATCAAGCCTCACAAGAAATTTAAAGCTGAACTTTATGTTCTTTCCAAGGATGAAGGTGGACGACATACTCCATTCTTCACCAACTACCGTCCTCAATTCTACTTCCGTACAAGTGACGTAACAGGAACTGTTGCTTTACCTGAAGGTGTAGAAATGGTGATGCCCGGTGACAATGTATCCGTCGAGATTGAGTTGATTGCTCCTGTTGCAATGGAGAAAGCTCAGCGTTTTGCCATCCGTGAAGGTGGTCGAACGATTGGTGCAGGCCGTGTTGCCGACGTGGTCGAATAGGGAATTTACACGGATGATGGCAATAAAAGTTGCCATCATCCTTTTTAAAATTTCAGGCGACACTCTTGATTTGGGGTGACGCCTGAAACTGTCAAAATAGGGCGGTGGCTCAATTGGTAGAGTAGCGGTCTCCAAAACCGTCGGTTGGGGGTTCGAGTCCCTCCCGCCCTGCCATTATCAAAGTTAGACAAATTAAACGGGAGGGGTGGCAGAGCGGTTGAATGCGGCGGTCTTGAAAACCGCTTTTCGAGAAATCGAAACGGGGGTTCGAATCCCTCCCCCTCCGCCACTTAGAATTAGAATATCGTGGATTATTCATTTATCATTTGGATCGCAGTAATTGGAGCGCTTTTTGCCTTTCTTTGGCATAAGGGCTACTTAATGGCCTTGTCTCGATTCGTTGGCGAAACACGCGAGGAGTTGCGCAAGTGCAGTTGGCCGTCCAAGGAAGAACTGAAAGGTTCCACTGTCGTAGTTCTAGTTGCCACGGTGGTGGTTGGACTTTTCACTGTAGGTGTGGATGTTGTCGTCATGACTATCCTCGACTGGTTGCTCTAGTTTCATTCAGAAAGCGCCCATGAAAAACCAATGGTTTGTCATTCATACCTTATCCGGTCAGGAGCAGAAGGTTAAAGATACGCTTGAAAAGCGTTTGAAGATCGAGGAAATGGAGGAGTATATCCTCGAAATCCTTGTTCCTATGGAAAAAGTAGTTGAAATCCGGAATGGAAAGAAGACAGCTTCGAATAGAAAGCTTTATCCCGGTTATGTTTTCATCAAAATGATTTTGTTGGACGACCAACAGCGAATCATTGATCGCCCCTGGTATTTTATCAGGGAAACGCAAGGAATTATCGGGTTTGTTGGTGGAGATCATCCTCAGCCTACACCCACCGATGAAATCGAATCCATCAAAGAACAAATTTCAGATGCCGAAGATTCTGAAAAGCCGAAAGTAGATTTTGAACTGGGTGAAACCATCAAAATTAACGACGGCCCTTTCCTGAATTTCAGTGGTGTCATCGAAGAGGTAGAGCCCGACAGAGGCAAATTGAAGGTTACCGTGAACATATTCGGCCGTAACACGCCGGTCGAGCTTGAGTATTGGCAAGTCGAAAAATCTTAATCAATTATGGCAAAAAAAGTTACAGGTATTATCAAACTCCAGATTCCCGCAGGGCAGGCGAATCCGGCTCCTCCTGTTGGACCAGCATTGGGTCAGCAAGGGGTCAACATCATGGGGTTCTGCAAAGAGTTTAATGCCCGCACAAAGGACCAAGCCGGTATGATTATTCCCGTGGTAATTACCGTTTTTCAGGATAAGTCCTTCACGTTCATCACCAAATCCCCACCTGCTGCCGTATTATTGAAAAAAGCAGCAGGCATCGCAGCCGGTTCAAAAATACCCAATAAAGATAAAGTTGGCAAAGTTACGCGCGACCAAGTGAATGAAATTGTGAAAACCAAATTCAAGGATCTCAATGCGCGTAACGAAGATGCGGCGTTCAACATTATTGCTGGAACCGCAAGGAGCATGGGCATCGAAGTCAAAGATTAATCAATAAATGCGGGAGAGTGATTGCTCGATTGGACCGTTCTATAAAAATGTCAAGTAAACGATACAGAAAAGCATTGGAATCAGTGGACTCCAGCAAGCGTTACACGCTTGATGAGGCTGTTGATGTTCTCAAGAAGTTTCCTGCTACAAAATTCGACCAGACCGTCGAAATCGCAATGAAACTTGGAGTCGACCCCCGTCAATCCGATCAAATGGTGCGTGGCACAGTACCCTTGCCTCACGGAAGTGGCAAAAATGTCCGTGTTCTCGTGTTTACCCAGGGAGGTGAGTCCGAGGAAGCTGCCAAGGCAGCAGGCGCAGAACACGTTGGATTTGATGAATACATAAAAAAATGTAATGAAGGTTGGGTTGATTTTGACGTTGCGATAGCTACACCCGAAGCCATGGCGGAAGTGCGTAAGCTCGGTCGGGTTTTGGGACCACGTGGCTTGATGCCTAATCCAAAAACAGGGACAGTCACCGCAGACACAGCCAAAGCCGTGAAGGAAGTAAAAGCTGGTCGTGTGGAATACAAAATCGATAAGACCGCCAACATGCATGTTCCTGTAGGTAAAGTTTCCTTTGATGCCGACAAACTGTCGGACAATGTGAAGGCCTTGATCGATGCAGTGCTTAAATCCAAACCTAGTAGTTCCAAGGGTTCCTTCATCTTAACCTGCACACTAACAGCAACGATGAGCCCTGCAATTTCTCTGGACCTCAAAGCGATCCAACAGACGGTATCCGAGTAATAAACGATTCATCTAAAATCTTAAACGTATCATGCGAGAAGCAAAAAAGAACATTAGCGCGGAATACATTGAAAGGCTGAACGCCTCTCCTTTTTTTATCGTCGTTGATTACCAAGGACTGAAAGTTGATCAATTTGAGGAATTGCGCAACCGTTTGGATGAAACCAAAGCAGAACTTCACGTGGTCAAAAACAGGATCTTCAATATTGCAGCTAAAGAAGCTGGATTCGAAGAAGATTTGGTGGGCGACCTCAAAGGCCAGTTGGCTGTTGTTACAGGTGAAGCGGAAATCAGCGCCACTGCAAAGATAGTCAAAAACTTTGAATCTGAATTTTCAAAGCCAGGCATTCGTTTTGCTTACATGGGGGATAGCCGCCTGGATGAATCTCAGGTAAAAATAATAGCCGACCTTCCTTCCTTGGACGAGCTGCGTGCCAAGATCGTGGGTGTTGTTCAGGCACCGGCCCAAAAGCTGGCAACCCTGGTCAATACGCCGGGAACTCAATTAGCTCAGGTCCTCAAGGCCAAAAGCGAAAAGGGAGATGCTTAACAAAAACAAATTTTGACGGGAATGCTCCTGTTGGAAATCTAACAAACAAACGAAACAATACATACGTCGGACTGCAGGCAGCAGTTATAATTCACTTCCGGCCGGAATGACGACGACCAAAATATTATGGCAGACTTGGATAAGTTAATCGATGAGTTAAGTCAGTTGACGGTTATGGAAGCCGCTGACTTGGTGAAACAATTAGAAGAAAAATGGGGTGTCAGTGCAGCTGCTCCCGTAGCTGTTGCCGCTGCAGGTGGCGACGCAGGCGGTGGTGGCGCCGCTGCAGAAGAAAAAACTGAATTCGACGTCGTTCTGGCTACTGTGCCAGGTGACAAGAAGATCCCTGTGATTAAGGCCGTTCGCGAAGTCAAAGCGGGTCTTGGTCTTGCAGACGCCAAAAAATTGGTTGAAAGTGCGCCTACTACATTGCTCGAAGCAGTGAGCAAGGATGAAGCCGAAGGTGCCAAGAAGAAGCTGGAAGAAACCGGCGCGACCGTAGAATTGAAATAGAACCTTTTCTAGGACGCGGAAGTATGAATAATGATTCTGCATCCGCGTCCAAGACATTTTGAGTTTCCCTACACAGGCAAACTCATTTGACAGCTAAAATTGTCAAAACTTATTTCAGCAAGTCCGCAAGCACTCAAGTACTGAGAGCTGCGGACCTGTTTCGTCTCCTGAAAAATAGTAATGGGGAATAAAGGTTCCCCGAGTAAGAACAGAATATACAAGGTGACCATGCCATCAAAAGCCGCTGAACGAATCAATTTCGGAAAAATCAAAGAGGTAATCACTCCTCCGAATCTGATTGAAGTGCAAAATAATTCCTATGCGGAATTCCTTCAATCTGACATCGATCCTAAGAAAAGAAAGAACCTGGGCCTGCAAGCCGTTTTCAGCGAAGTCTTTCCGATTGAGAGTTATGACGGTAAATGCGTTCTGGACTTCAGTCATTACGAAATTGGTGAACCAAAACTAGACTGGCTCGAGTGCCTGCGCGAGGGCATCACCTATGGCGCTCCGCTACATGTCAGTTTTCGACTGAAAGACGAACAAGGAACCAAGGAGGAAAAGGTGTTTATGGGGGAACTTCCCCTGATCACACCTCAGGGTAGTTTTGTAATCAATGGTGCCGAGCGCGTCATCGTCAGTCAGTTGCACCGATCACCAGGTCTTGCGTTCGAAGCTTCTCAGCATCCCAATGGCAAAACGATGCATTCTTTCCGCATCATCCCTGACCGTGGGTCTTGGTACGAAGCCCAATTTGATACGAATGATTTACTTTTTGTTTATCTGGACCGTAAAAAGCGCCGCAGAAAATTTTTAACCACTACATTTTTCCGAGCCCTTGGTTACGGAAGCGATGCGGATATATTACGTCTCTTCTATGATATTGACGAAATTTCTGTCAAGGCAGCAACAGGCATGGACGACATCCAAAACAAGGTCCTCATCGAGGATATCCTTGATTTGGATAAAGGGGCTGTTGTAGCGCGTGCATTTGAACCTATGTCGGCTGCTGTTGTTCGTGAAATTGCGAATATGGGGCTGAAAAAAATCAAAGTGGTGGATACCAGCGTTGATGACGGTATCATCATCAAATGCCTGAAGAAAGATCCTACCACCAATGAAGAAGAAGCCCTCAAAGACATTTATCGCCGACTTCGTCCTGGTGATCCGCCAACAGCTGCAAACGCTCGAGCACTTCTGAAGCGCCTGTTTTTTGACGCCAAGCGATACGATCTTGGTCGGGTTGGTCGGTACAAAATCTCTCAGAAATTGAATCTTGATTCGAACAATGAATCCCGAGTCCTGGAAAAAGAAGATCTGGTTGCCGCAACGAAATACCTCCTCAAACTCAAAAAAGGGGAAGGGACTCTTGATGACATTGATCACCTGGGAAGCCGTCGTGTAAGGACCGTTGGTGAGCTGCTTGCCAATCAATGTCGCGTTGGGTTGGCACGTACTGAGCGACTTGTCAAAGAGCGCATGACGCTTTTTGATCAGGGTTTGGATACCATGACTCCGCAGAAATTGATCAACCCCAAAGCTCTTTCTGCTGTGATCAGGGATTTCTTTGGGCGCAGTCAGCTTTCTCAGTTCATGGACCAAATTAATCCTTTGGCTGAACTGACACATAAAAGACGTTTGTCTGCACTCGGACCTGGGGGTCTGAGTCGAGATCGTGCCGGATTTGAAGTTCGAGATGTTCATCCTTCCCATTATGGTCGCATCTGCCCAATTGAAACCCCGGAGGGGCCTAATATCGGACTGATCGCCTCTTTGGCAACATTCGCCAAGGTGAATGATTTCGGTTTTATCGAAACTCCCTACCGAAAGGTCGTTAATGGCCGTGTGACAAGTCAGCTTGATTATTTGACCGCCGACCGTGAGGAGCAGTTCATTGTTGCTCAGGCCAATGCGCCCATCGACGATAAGGGTAAATTCCAAAATGAGCGCGTCATGTGTCGATGCAAGGGTGATTTTATCGATGTTCCCCCCGATCGCGTGGACTACATGGACGTTTCACCAAAGCAGTTGGTTTCCGTAGCTGCTGGTTTGATTCCGTTTTTGGAGCATGATGACGCCAATCGTGCTTTGATGGGGTCCAACATGCAACGCCAGGCCGTACCTTTGCTCGTTAGCGAGTCTCCACTAGTGGCTACAGGGATGGAATCCAAGGTGGCTCGGGATTCATGTGCAGTAGTATCGGCGGAAGCTCCCGGAGTAGTGGCATCTGTCTCAGGAAATCGAGTCATCATTACCAAAGATGGTAAACTTCCTGAGGGCAAAAAACGCATCAAGCATGATCCGGCCAATGACGTCTACGTCTATCGGTTGCGCAAGTTCATGCGATCCAATGCAGCGACCTGCATCAATCAGAAAGTTTTGGTCCAAAATGGCCAGAAAATCAAGGCTGGTGATGTCATCGCTGACGGGCCATCAACTGAAGATGGTGAATTGGCTCTTGGTAAGAATGTGCTCTGTGCTTTCATGCCATGGAATGGTTACAACTTCGAAGATGCTATCTTGATCAGTCAACGCATTGTTAAAGATGATGTTTACACCTCAATTCATATTGATGAATATGAAGTGAGTGCGCGTGACACGAAGCTTGGTCCTGAGGAAATCACCCGAGACATACCTAATCTTGGTGAAGATGCTCTTAAAAATCTGGGTCTTGATGGTGTGATCCGAGTAGGTGCTGAGGTGAAACCGGGTGATATTCTAGTCGGTAAAATCACCCCGAAAAGCGAAACCGAACTTGCACCTGAAGAAAGACTTCTGCGTGCTATTTTTGGTGAAAAAGCTGCTGATGTAAAAGATACCTCGCTCAAAGTACCTTCAGGTACTTACGGCATTGTAATGGACGTCAAGGTATCCGCCAAAAAAGAATCTGAACGCACTGTAAAGGTTTCTACGACCGAATCCAAAAAGCACTCCAAGCAAGTTGAGGACGAACACAAAAAGAAGATTGACGACTTGCGGGAGCAATTGACGGAATCCCTCAGCAATATTCTCCTGGGCGAAAAAATTCCTTTGGATGTGGTTAATTCCGAAACTGGAGAGATTATCATTCCAGCCAACCGGAAGATTACTAAAACGCTGCTCAGAAAACTGGCCAGTGTCTATGATCGGATCGAAATTGATCCATCTCCGATTCGAAATAAGATCAATGAAATCATTAGCGCCTACAAAAAACGCTTTGATGATCTTCAGATGCAGCACGATGAGGAAATGGAACGTGTCGAATCCGGTGATGATATGGAAACCGGTATCATTAAATCCGTCAAAGTATTCATTGCTTCCAAGCGAAAGCTTTCTGTTGGTGATAAAATGGCTGGCCGCCATGGTAACAAGGGTGTGGTCGCCAAGATCGTGGCTGAAGAGGATATGCCCTTCCTTGCAAACGGAACTCCTGTCGATATTGTCTTGAATCCCTTGGGTGTGCCCTCTCGTATGAATGTTGGCCAGTTGCTGGAAACTCACTTGGGTTGGGCAGCAAAAGTGCTTGGCATGAAGTTCGCCACACCTGTTTTTGATGGCATCAAAGAGTCTGAAGTGCGTGGTTACCTCAAGGAGGCCGGTTTGCCTGAACATGCCAAGATCCACTTATATGATGGTCGAACCGGTGAGCGTTTCGATCAGGAAATTGTCGTTGGTTTCATCTACATGCTCAAACTGGGGCACTTGGTTGCTGATAAGATTCATGCTCGTGCAGTGGGTCCTTATTCACTGGTAACCCAACAGCCTCTCGGCGGAAAAGCACAGTATGGTGGCCAACGATTCGGAGAAATGGAAGTATGGGCGATGGAAGCATACGGTGCTGCTTATGCACTTCAGGAACTCCTGACCGTTAAGTCAGATGACGTTCAGGGGCGGACGCGCATTTACGAAAGTATTGTCAAAGGGGATAACTCACTCGATGCCGGAATACCGGAATCCTTCAACGTTTTGGTGAAGGAAATCCAGTCTCTTGGTATGGATGTGAATGTTGGATATGAACCGGAAGAAGTTGATCCGGATGCCGAACTAAGGTCCGTGCCATCCAGTCTCTCAGCAATGGGATAATGAAGCGGATCGGAAAAAACTGAAACAAATTGATTTCAAAGTACACCCATGATCGAAAGCAAAAATAGTACACGCGAGTTGTTCGGACTGGAGCAGGTCAACGCCGTTGATCACATCAACATCACTGTAGCCTCACCTGAATCCATCCGTTCTTGGTCCAAAGGCGAGGTTAAAAATCCGGAGACCATCAACTATCGTACGTTCAAACCTGAAAAAGGTGGTTTGTTTTGTGAGCGTATCTTTGGCCCCGTCAAAGATTGGGAATGCTCTTGCGGTAAATATAAGAGGATCAAACACCGAGGAGTGGTCTGTGACCGTTGCGGTGTTGAAGTTACTTTATCTCGTGTCCGTCGTGAGCGTATGGGACACATTGAATTGGCGGTGCCAGTATCCCACATTTGGTTTTTCAAGTGCATGCCCTCGCGTATCGGCCTTATCTTGGACATGACCGCCCGTGAGCTTGAGCGTGTGGTTTACTACGAGGATTACCTCGTTATCGAACCTGGAACAACTCCGCTGAAAAAGCATCAGCTGCTCAGCGAAATGGAGTACAGGGAAGCAAAAGAAACCTACGGTTCAGACGCTCTTGAAGCCGAAATGGGAGCTGGAGCTGTTCGCAGGGCACTGGAGTCCGTTGAACTGCAAAGTAAGGTAGAGGAACTGCAGGTTGCCATGACGGAAACTCGCAGTAAACAAATACGCAAGAAATTAGCGAAGCGTATCAAGCTTTTTCAAGGGTTTGCTGCCAGCAAATCCCGGCCTGACTGGATGATTCTGGTCGTTCTGCCCGTTATTCCTCCAGATTTACGCCCATTGGTTCCTTTGGAAGGGGGGCGATTTGCCACTTCTGACCTGAACGATCTTTACCGGCGCGTTATCAACCGAAATAACCGCCTAAAGAATCTCCTCCAGCTCAAGACACCCGAAGTCATCATCCGTAATGAAAAACGTATGTTGCAGGAGGCCGTGGATGCATTATTCGATAATGGACGTCATGGACGCGCTGTGACAGGTGCAGGTAACCGCCCATTGAAATCCCTGAGTGATATGCTCAAAGGGAAGAGTGGGCGCTTCCGTCAGAACCTGCTTGGAAAGCGTGTCGATTATTCCGGTCGTTCTGTCATCGTTATTGGTCCCGAATTGAAATTGAATCAGTGCGGTCTTCCCAAAAAGATGGCCTTGGTACTTTTTGAGCCCTTCATCATTCGACGACTCAAAGAGCTCGGGTTTGTGCATACGGTTCGGTCGGCCAAAAAAATGATCGAGCGTCAATCCTCTGAGGTGTGGGATATTCTTGAAGAGGTTACCAAAGGACATCCGGTTCTCTTGAACCGTGCTCCCACGCTGCATCGATTATCCATTCAGGCCTTCGAGCCGGTGTTGATTGAGGGAGAGGCTATCCGAGTTCATCCTCTGGTTTGCACTGCCTACAATGCTGATTTTGATGGAGATCAAATGGCGGTGCATGTTCCGTTGTCTGTGGAAGCACAGATGGAGGCTCGCTTGTTGATGATGGCACCCAACAATATTTTCAGTCCATCCAGTGGCAAACCGATCATGACTCCCACCCAGGATATTACACTGGGATGTTACTACCTCACTGCCGAACCGCGACAACCTCGAAAGAAAAACCAGAGATTGTGTTTGTTTGGGAGTAAAGAGGAGGTCATTTTCGCATTCCATGATGGGGCTTTGGATACTCATTCACGCGTTGCATTTGTCAATCCAGACATCGGCAAGGACACGGTTTATGGTGACAAAGACAGAAAGATCATCGAAACCACGGTTGGGCGTGTGATTTTCAGCGAAATATGGCCTTCTGATCTTGGTTTTCCTAACCGTGCGATTGGCAAAGGTCAGATTGGTGATTTGATCTGGAACTGTTACAAAGTGTGCGGACATGCAGAGACAGTCGTTACTTTGGATAGACTCAAAGAACTCGGATTCAGGGAAGCAACCAAGGCGGGTGTCTCCATTGGTATTGACGACATGATCATCCCGGTCGAAAAAGATCAGGAAATCAGTTCAGCCCAAAACCAGATATCCGAAGTGGAAAACCAATATCGCCGAGGTGTCATCACTCCGGGTGAGCGATACAACAAAATCATTGATATCTGGACGCATTGCACAGACCAGATTTCCAACGTGATGCTGCAGACATTTCAAGCCAACCAGAACAAGGATGAATTCAATCCTGTTTACCTTATGGTTGATTCTGGAGCACGTGGTAATCGTCAGCAGGTACGTCAATTGGCGGGTATTCGTGGTTTGATGGCCAAGCCATCTGGCGATATTATCGAAAAACCGATCCTATCAAACTTCAGGGAAGGTTTGACAGTATTGGAATACTTTATTTCCACGCATGGAGCCCGTAAGGGACTTGCTGATACCGCCCTCAAGACGGCTGATTCAGGTTACATGACCCGTAAACTGGTTGATGTTGCCCAAGATGTCATTGTTCGTGAAGCCGATTGCGAGACTTCCAATGGTATTTGGGTTTCAGCTATTTACGAAGGTGAAGATGAAGTTGTCAAATTGAGCGAGCGATTGGTTGGACGCGTGTCCTGTGAGGATATCGTCGACCCCAGTGACGTCAAAAATGTCATTGTAAAGGCCAACGATGAGATCGATGAGGTCACTGCGAAAGCTATAGATTCATCCGCCATTGAGCGAGTCAAAATCAGATCGGTCCTGACCTGCGAATCCAACGTCAGTCTTTGCGCAAAATGTTATGGACGCAATCTGGCTACAGGTCGTGAAGTCAAGGAAGGCGAGGCAGTAGGCATTGTGGCGGCTCAGTCCATTGGTGAGCCCGGAACACAGCTTACCATGCGTACTTTCCATATTGGTGGAACAGCATCCCAGATCTTCAAACAGCCCCAAATCAAGTCCAAGCATGTTGCCAAGATTGTCTATAGTGATTTGCGCTGTGTGGAACTTGAAGATGGCAACAGCATTGTTCTGAATAAAAACGGTTCAATCATCCTGCTCGATGAAGAAGAGCGTGAAATAGAAAATCACAGCATCATCATTGGTTCGGTCATTCTGGTGCCAAACGGAGGTTCAGTTAAAAAAGGGCAGACTTTTGTCCAGTGGGATCCTTACAACGTGCCGATTCTCTCGGAAAAAGCAGGTGTTGTTAAATTTCTTGATATCATTGAAGGAGTGACGATGAAGCAAGAGGTGGACGAAGCCACAGGTCAGGAAGCAATGGTTGTGATCGATCACAAGGAAGATCTTCATCCTCAGGTCATGATTTTGGCTTCCAAGAATGGTGAAGTGCTTGCAAATTACCCAATTCCTTCGGGGGCTCACATTGTGGTTCAGGAGGGAATACGAATTCCTGCTGGTGCTTTGATGGCAAAAACCCCTCGTAAGACCAGCAAAACCAAGGATATTACAGGTGGTCTTCCACGTGTGGCCGAGTTGTTTGAAGCTCGCCGCCCCAAAGATGCTGCTGAAATTGCTAAAATGGATGGTATCATTGATTTTGGTCCCAGTGTCCGAGGCAAGCGCTGTATTCTCATTCGTGATGCGGAATCAGGGGCTGAGGAGGAGCATTTAATTCCCATTGCCAAGCACGTCATTGTTTTCAAGGGAGATTATGTTAAAAAAGGTTCTCAACTGACTGAAGGCCCCATTGTTCCCCACGAAATACTTGAGGTTTGTGGACCACAAGAATTGCAGGAGCATTTGGTGAACGAAGTTCAGGAAGTGTATCGATTGCAGGGGGTGACCATCAATGACAAGCATATTGAAATCATCGTCCGACAAATGTTGCGCAAAGTTCGCGTCACTGAGCCAGGTGACACCATCTTCCTTTGGGGTGAGCAGGTTGAAAGAACGATATTCGAGCGTGAAAACCGTAGAGTGGAAGAAATGGGCGGTCAACCGGCGGAAGCCTCACCCGTACTGCTCGGTATTACCAAAGCATCTCTTGAGACAGAAAGTTTTCTCTCAGCAGCTTCTTTCCAGGACACAACTCGAGTGCTTACGGATGCCGCAACCATGGGGAAAGTGGATTACCTCCGAGGCTTCAAAGAAAACGTTATCATGGGACACATCATTCCAGCTGGAACAGGTTATCCCAAACATCGTAATATTAAGGTTAATCCATTAGTGGAACCGCCTGAGGTAGAAGAAGAACCAGCTCCGGAAATCGATGAGCCGGTTGCAGGTTGAAACTAAAAAATCATCTTTAAAAATATTTCAAATAATCTCTTGCAAGGAGTAAGCCCTTTGCTAGTATCTGCCCTCCATTTCTCAGGAAGCAGAAATTGGGCCTTTTGGAATTTAAACAAATACGCAAATGCCAACGATTAATCAGCTTGTCCGTAAAGGACGAAAAAAGATCAAAGAAAAGTCGAGTTCACCGGCTTTGGAGAACTGTCCGTTTCGGCGGGGGGTATGCGTGCAGGTTATGACCCGAACGCCCAAAAAGCCAAACTCCGCGATGCGGAAAGTCGCCAAAGTGCGTCTGACCAACGGATATGAGGTAATTGCCTACATTCCTGATGAGGGACATAATCTGCAGGAACACAGCATCGTTTTGGTGCGTGGTGGACGTGTGAAGGATTTGCCTGGCGTGCGCTACCATGTGGTGCGCGGAACACTGGATGCAAACGGTGTTGAAAAAAGACGTGTAAGCCGTTCAAAGTACGGTGTTAAGCGTCCTAAAGATAAGAAGTAATTTAAGAGATTTTTGAATTGATCCTATGTCAAGACGTCGTAGAGCAGTTAAGCGCAAGCAAGTCGCTGATCCCAAATACGGGAGCACCTTGGTTGCACGCCTCGTGAGCATCCTCATGATTCAGGGTAAGAAAAGTATCGCCCAGAAGGTCGTGTATGGAGCAATGGACACCTTGGGTGAGAAAAACCCTGCCACCAGCCCATTAGATCTATTGCAGCGTGCGGTAGACAATGCCAAGCCTCGTTTGGAAGTGAAGCCGAGACGTGTTGGTGGTGCCACTTATCAAGTGCCCATGGAGGTCTCGTCGGACCGCCAAAACGCTCTTGCCATGCGGTGGATCGTTCGATTTGCGAATTCAAGAAAAGGCGTTCCGATGGCTGAGGCCTTGGCTAACGAAATCATGGATGCCTATCAGGGACAAGGGGCATCTATCCGCCGACGAGATGAAGTGCACAAAATGGCTCAATCAAACAAGGCATTCGCACATTTTCGTTGGTAATAATTCAATACAATTTTGCCCCGGACGGTTCATTGAACTAACACGGGGCTTTTTATTCTCTACTGATATATAACTGAATGAGTACGGCAGCTACAGAGCAAAGATCTCAGCTGAATTCGCCTGATCGCGAATACTCCTTGGAGCGTACTCGCAACATTGGTATTGCTGCTCACATTGACGCAGGCAAAACCACCACGACTGAGCGTATATTATTCTACACCGGGCTGATTCACAAAATGGGTGAAGTCCATGATGGAGATACGGTGACTGACTGGATGTCACAAGAAAAAGAGCGTGGTATCACCATTACATCTGCTGCCATTACCTGTTTCTGGAAACAGGCTGATGACGGTTTGGTCAAAACTTTCGTCAACGTACCTCACCGTATCAATATTATTGATACTCCCGGGCACGTTGATTTCACTGCTGAGGTAGAACGGTCCATGCGTGTCCTCGACGGTGCGGTTGCTGTTTTCTGTGGTGTTGCTGGGGTGCAGCCTCAGTCAGAAACAGTTTGGCGACAGGCAACAAAATACAGTGTGCCTCGCATTGCTTTTGTCAACAAGATGGATCGCACTGGCGCTGATTTCGACAACGCTGTCAGTGAAATGCGTAACAAGTTGGGCGCTTATGCTTATCCCATCTCACTGCCGCTTGGCGCTGAAGATCAGCTCAAAGGGGTGATAGATGTCGTAAGCCAAAAAGCAATCCTCTATGACGAAGATGATCCCAGTGGCCTTAAATACGAAGTGACAGCTGTTCCTGCAGATCATAAGGAACGTGCTGAATCTGCTTATCGTGAATTGTTGGAAGCTGTCGCAGATAAAGACGATGCTGTGATGGAACTGGTAGTAAATGAGCTGCCGATCGACTCAGTCACTCTCAAAGCAGCAATCAGGCGCTTGACCTGCTCGATGGAATTGGTGCCGGTTCTGGGTGGCTCTGCATTTAAAAACAAGGGAGTCCACGCTGTCGTTGATGCTGTCGTGGATTACTTGCCCTCACCTGTGGACGTTCCCTCTGCGGTCGGGACTGACCTGGACAACGATGAGGAAGTTGAAATAAGCACCGATGACAGTGGTCAATTCTGTGGATTGGCCTTCAAGCTCTGGACAGATCCATTCGTCGGCAAATTAGTTTTTATGCGTGTTTACCGAGGGACCCTCAAAAAGGGAGAATCCGTCCTCAACACACGAACTAAAAGAAAAGAACGGGCAAGTCGCTTGTTGATGATTCAAGCTGACAAGCGGTCTGACTGCGATGCTGTTTATGCTGGTGACATTGTTGCCATTGTTGGCGTCAAGAATGTGACCACCGGCGATACTTTATGCAAGCAAGGCAAAGATATCAGTCTAGAGCCTCCGACCTTTCCAGAGCCTGTTATCTCCATGGCGATTGAACCAAAAACGAAGCTAGATCGCGAGAGAATGTCTGAGGGCTTGCAGCGGTTATCCGAAGAAGATCCAACTTTCCGTTGTTTCACCAATGAGGAGACTGGGCAGCTTATTATTGCAGGGATGGGCGAGCTGCACCTGGAAATTATTCGTGATCGCCTGCTCCGTGAGTTCAAAGTTGATGCTAACGCTGGAGTCCCTCAAATCGCCTATCGCGAAACGATCACCAAGAATGCATCGGCTGAAGGTAAGTTTGTCCGTCAATCGGGTGGACGGGGGCAATACGGTCACGCTGTCATTAACGTTCAACCAGCCGAACGTGGAAAAGGTGTTACCATCGACAACAAGATTGTAGGTGGTGTCATTCCCAAGGAATTTATACCAGCAGTCATCTCGGGCATCGAAGACGTGATTTCGGGGGGTGTGCTTGCCAATTACCCGATGGTGGATGTATCGGTGCAGTTGGTTGACGGAAGTTTTCATGAAGTTGACTCCAACGAACTCGCTTTTAAAATGGCTGGGATTTTCGCTTTCAAAGAAGCGGCCAAAAAGGCTTCTTTGGTATTACTGGAACCTGTGATGAAAGTGGAAGTGACCACTCCTGATGAACATCAAGGTGATATTCTTGGCGATTTGAATCGCAGAAGAGGCAAGATAATCAGTATCGACAGCAAGCCCCAGGCGACTATTCTTAACTCCGAAGTTCCCCTTGCTGAAATGTTCGGTTACGCCACTGCTGTTCGCTCTCTGAGCAAAGGCCGTGCTTCATACTCTATGGAGCCTGATAAATTTGAACAGGTGCCTACAAGCATCGTAAATACACTTTTGGATTCGATCATGCCTGTGGCAGCTCGATCCTGATAAACACAGTTATTAACCTCGTTCTTTATAAATTATGGCAGGACAAAGAATACGTATTCGACTGAAGGCCTATGATCATCGTGTGATTGATCAGTCTGCCCAGGAAATAGTGGAGACCGTTAAGCGGTCAGGGGCTCGTGTGGCAGGACCTATCCCTTTGCCAACTCGTATTGAGAGATTTACTGTTGGCAGGTCGCCTCACGTGGATAAAAAATCTCATGAAACATTTGAGCAACGTACTCACAAGCGTTTACTGGATATACTAGAACCAACCGCGAAAACAGTGGATGAGCTTAAGAAACTCAATCTACCAGCGGGTGTGGATATCACCATTAAGATTTAAGAAAGACGCGATACAATGTTAGGATTACTAGGTAAAAAATTAGGCCAGACGCGCGTTTACAACAGTGATGGTACTGCTACCAGTGTGACGGTCGTTGAGTGTGGACCAAACCATGTTGTTCAATGCAAAACGCCTGATACAGACGGTTACAGCGCTGTCCAATTAGCGTTCGATCCACAGAAAGATCAACGACTCACCAAGCCCAGGTTAGGACATTTTTCGAAGCATAAAACCACTGGTTTTAAAAGAATTCGCGAATTTCGTGATTTCACGCTTGATGTCAAGTCGGGTGATGTGGTTAAGGTGGAAGACTGCTTCGACGAAGGTGACTTTGTGGATGCCATTGGCCTCACAAAAGGCCGTGGTTTCCAAGGTGTCATGAAACGATGGAATTTTGGTGGAGGGCGTGCAACTCATGGCGCCAAAGGTTGGAAACGCCGTCCAGGTTCCATAGGGTCTGGTTCCACACCCGGTTGGGTTGCCAAGGGCAAAAAGATGCCAGGTCACATGGGTCAGGCTCGTCGTACCATCCAAAGCTTAAAAGTAGTCAAGGTTCGTGGAGAAGACAATTTACTGCTAATCAAAGGGGCGATTCCGGGGGCAGCAGGCGATTATGTTGTCATCCGTGAAGCAGTCAAGAAGCCCAAAAAGAAAGCATGAGGCCGTAGAAAGGGCGCATAAGTAATGAAAATTAACGTTCAAAATACAAATGGGGAATCTGTAGAGGAGATGGAAGTTCCCTTTACACTTGTTGAAGAGGGCGACAAGGGGTTGCAGGCGGTGCATGATACTGTCGTAGCTTACATGGCCTCACAGCGGAGCGGTACGGCCTGCGCAAAAACACGTTCTGAAGTCGCTGGTACAGGCAAGAAGCCTTGGCGGCAGAAAGGTACGGGACGTGCACGAGCAGGTTCTTTCCAATCTCCTATCTGGCGAGGCGGCGGCGTTGTTTTTGGTCCGCGGCCCCGAGATTTTCGCAAAGATGTTAACAAGAAAACACGCAAGCTGGCGCTGCAGAAGGCACTTACTGAGCGTATCAAATCCGGTGAAGTCCTCGTGGTTGATCAAATAAGCATTGCTCAACCCAAAACCAAAGATTTCATTAGCATCTTGGATAATCTAAAGGTGGACGGCACTGCGCTTCTGGTAACAAACAATCCGGATCAAAATTTACAGCTTTCCACACGCAATGTTTCATATGTTGGAGTGACCACCAGTGAGTCTTTGAATACATATGACACGCTCAAATACGATCGCATCATCATCACAAGAGACGCGTTCAACGGACTGCAATCAAGACTCAGCTAATTTTTCTGACAATGAACGCTTACGATATAATTAAAACAGTCAGAGTGACAGAAAAGGGGACTGAACAGTCACATGATTACAATCAGTACACTGTAGTGGCCAATCCTCGCGCCAACAAATTTCAGATCCGGGCTGCCGTTGAAGAATTGTTCAAAGTCAAAGTTGTTCGAGTAAACACTTTGAACGTGCATGGCAAGAAGCGACGCCAGCGCACCAAACAAGCAGGGCGTGCTGCGAATTGGAAAAAAGCCATGGTCACACTTAAAAGTGGTGACAAAATCGAATTAACTTAATCGGAATAGAACCTATGCCAGTTAAAACATTTAGACCATTAACTCCCGGTCGCCGATTCCTGACAGTTTCAGATTTTTCTAACATTACGAAGAAAAAGCCTGAAAAGAAACTAGTCAAGACCAAGAAGAAAACCGGTGGACGTAATTGTTACGGAAGGATCACCGCTCGTGCAATTGGAGGAGGTCACAAGCAAAAAATCCGTACGGTAGATTTTCGCCGCAACAAACATGGTATCGAGGCAGAAGTGATCGCGATTGAATACGATCCAATGCGTTCGGCACGTCTGGCGCTCTTGCAATATTCAGATGGGGAGAAACGTTATATCGTCGCTCCTGTAGGAATGGAAATTGGAACCAAACTGATGAGCGGCCCAGAAGCCCCAGCAGAAGTAGGTAATTCAATGCCGCTTGGCAGCATTCCTGTAGCCACACCCGTGCATAATATTGAGTTGATACCGGGACGTGGAGGGCAAATTGCTCGCACTGCCGGTAGTTTTGCGACTCTGATGTCACGTGACGGTGATTATGCGCAGATTAAAATGCCATCCGGTGAAATACGGCGTATCCACTGCAAATGCCAAGCGACCATAGGGCAAGTGGGTAACACCGATCACGAAAAAATCATTATCGGCAAAGCTGGTCGTAGCCGTCACCTTGGCAGGCGTCCAATGACTCGCGGTCTTGTTCGCAACCCTGTTGATCACCCTAATGGTGGTGGTAACGGAAAATCCAAGGGCGGCGGTGGGCGTCAACATTTGGTCTCACCCTGGGGCTTGTTAGCTAAAGGTTATAAAACCCGCAACAAGCATAAAACATCCAATAAATTCATTCTGGTTCGCCGCGACGGTCGACCTAACAAGCTCAAGTAATTTCTGACTTATGTCACGTTCAATTAAAAAGGGATTTTTTGTAGATGAGAGTCTTCAAAGAAAAATCGACAAGATGAATGAAAGTGGGAAAAAGCGTCCCATTAAAACTTGGTCCCGTCGATCGACTGTCACTCCCGAACTTGTAGGGAACACCGTAAATGTTCACAATGGCAAAGCATTCATCACTGTTTTTATCACTGAAAACATGGTGGGGCACAAATTGGGAGAATTCGCACTGACACGAACATTCAAAGGCCATGGTGCACATACTGCCAAGGTGACTAAATAATAGTATGGAAGTTCAAGCCATTACAAAAAACGTTCGGATGTCTGCACAAAAAATGCGGGAAGTCGTCCGCCAGATTCAAGGAATGAATGCACTTCAAGCAGTTGCTGTTTTAGGAGCTGTTCCACGAAAATCTGCACGTGTTGTAGCAAAGACACTTAAAAGTGCCATTGCCAACGCAGAACACAATAACAACGCACGACCTGAATCACTCGTTGTCAAAATGGCAGTTGCCGGTCACGGACCTGTCATGAAACGTTTCATTCCGAAGGCACGTGGATCTGCTGGTCCTATCCTTAAACGTTCGTGCCACGTAAAAATAGTCGTCTCTGATCTTAGCTAATCTGTAATTATGGGACAAAAAGCCAATCCAATCGGTTTAAGAATCGCCCTCAATCGTGACTGGCGATCCAAATGGTTCTCTGACAAGAAACACTTCGGAGAATTGCTGGCGGAGGATCATCAGATCCGTTCGTTTTTAAAAAGAAAACTCGAAACGGCCGCCGTGCCTCGAGTTCAGATCGAACGCGCAGCGTCTCGCTGCCGAGTGACTATTCACACTGCACGACCTGGTGTTGTGATCGGTCGCAAAGGAGCTGAAATCGATAAAATCAAGGAGCAACTCAGCTTGATGACGGGTAAAGAAGTTTACGTCGATATTCAGGAAGTCAAAAACCCTGAACTCAACGCACAACTTGTTGCCGAGAACATCTCACTACAACTCGAACGTCGCGTATCTTTTCGTCGTGCGATGAAAAAAGCACTCCAAACCACCATGGACTTTGGTGCAGACGGAATTCGAATTCGTTGCGCTGGTCGTCTTGGTGGTGCGGAACTCGCCAGAGTTGAATCATATAATCAAGGTCGAGTTCCACTGCATACCCTGAGAGCGAACATTGATTATGGATTCTCAGAAGCGAAAACTTTATACGGAATTTTGGGAGTGAAGTGTTGGATTTGTAAGGGAGATATCAAGATTGATAAACCTGAGCGTCCTGCTTACACAGAATCCGTCTAACAATTTTTTATTAATTATTAAGAAAGGTTAAATTATGCCATTGATGCCATCTAGGGTAAAATACAGGCGCATGCATCGCGGCAATCGTGCCGGTCTGGCACGTAGGGGGGAAACCGTCGCCTTCGGCGAGTTTGGTCTCCAAGCCCTTGAGCGTTGCTGGTTGAATAATAAGGTGATTGAAGCAGCACGTGTTGCCATCACCCGTAACATGAAACGACGAGGGAAGGTCTGGATTCGGGTTTTTCCAGATAAAACATTCACCAAAAAACCACTCGAAGTGCGAATGGGAAAAGGTAAGGGGCCTGTAGCGGGTTGGGTAGCTGTTATCCGTCCAGCCAACATCCTTTTTGAATTGGATGGAGTTCCTGAAAGTGTAGCACGTGAATCTCTCCGTTTGGCAGCCTCAAAATTGCCGATTAAAACTAAATTTATTTCAAGACACAAGTTAGGTTGATCATATGGCTGTAAAATTCTCAGAAGTCGTTGAACTGTCTCAGGCCGAATTGGTCGCCAAGGGGCGGGAAATGCGACAGGAACTTTTTAATCTAAAACTCCAGAAGGCTAGTAGCCAGCTGGAAAAACCCTCGCGGTTACGGGATCTCAGGCGAGGTATCGCTAGAGTCGAAACGCAGTTGTCCGTTTTGCGCCAGCAAGCCGACGCCAAGTAATTATATTTCATATCATGTCTGAAGAGCAAACAACACGCGGGCATCGCAAACTTCGCATTGGCGAAGTTATTTCTGACAAGATGGATAAAACCATCGTTGTAAGAGTAAGACGCCGTATCACCCATCCTAGATTCAAAAAGATCGTGACCGTATTCAGCAAGTGCTATGCACACGATGAAAAGAGCCAAGCCAAGGTAGGAGATCAGGTCAGGATTCAGGAAACAAGGCCACTGTCAAAAAGCAAATGCTGGCGGCTGGTTGAAATAACTCATCAAGCTGAAGTCTAAATCGTTTAGGAGCTAAATATGTTACAATTACGTTCAGTTTTAAACGTGGCAGACAACACGGGAGCCAAAAAGGCTTCTGCCATTGCTGCGTTGGGTAAAACGCAGCGCTATGCTAAAATCGGTGATGTGCTGAAGGTGCATATCAAGGAAGCTGCACCAGACGGTTCTGTCAAAAAAGGCGATGTGGTTAATGCTGTTGTAGTGAGAACCCGCAAAGCTATTCACCGCGCGGATGGGTCGGTCTTGAGATTTGACTCCAATGCCGTTGTGATCATTGACAAAGACAAAAACCCTAAAGGGACACGTATTTTCGGCCCAGTTGCTCGCGAATTACGTGAGAAGCGTTTCATGAAAATTGTTTCATTGGCCCCAGAAGTTATTTAAATCATCATGCCCACAAAATTTCATGTCAAACGAGGCGACGAGGTGGTCGTCATAGCGGGAGCTGAAAAAGGTAAACGAGGGAAAATCATTCAGGTCGTACCTAAAAAAGAACGTGTGATTGTTGAAGGTATCAATATCATCAAAAAACACATTAAACGCAATCAACAACATCCTGAAGGAACGATTCTTGAGCGCGAGGCTGCAATTCATATTTCAAATGTGATGAAGGCAGAGCGCTACGATGCCAAACGCGAGACTGCTTGATACCTTCAACCCACAAAGGTTATATGAAACCGAGACTTTTTGATAAATACGTAGAAGAAATTCGTCCGCAACTGATGAAAGATGGTAAGTTTTCCAATGTTCATCAGGTGCCCGCCATCAACAAGATAGTCATTAACATGGGTGTCAGTGGAATGGTTGAAAAAGGTGCGCTTGAAAACGCCGCTGCAGACTTAACAACAATTACAGGCCGCAAACCCGTTTATTGTCTTGCTAGGAAAAGTGTTTCCAACTTTAAGCTAAGACAAGGGCAGGCCATTGGCTGCAAAGTAACACTTCGCAGAACTAGCATGTGGGAATTCTTTGATCGCTTGGTGACTGCAGCATTGCCCCGAATCCGAGATTTCCGTGGGATTTCAAAAAAAGCCTTTGACGGCAGAGGTAATTATTCCCTCGGAATCAATGATCAAAGCATTTTCCCTGAAATAGAATTGGACAAGGTAAAACGACAACAGGGGATGGACATCACTATTGTCACATCTGCGGCGAACGATACAGACGCCCACGAGCTACTTACACTCATGGGGATGCCTTTCACCAAGTAAACTGACTTTAAGAATCAAAACCAGAAAATCCTATGGCAAAATCTGCTTGGAAAGAACGTAACAAAAAAAAGCAACGTACGGTTGAAAAGTACGCGGAATTAAGATCTGAATTACGTGCGAAACGTGATTACGCAGGCTTAGCAAAGTTACCCCGCAATGCCAGCCCTACGCGTGTCGTAAACCGTTGTAAGCTCACAGGTCGTCGTCACGGTTACTTCCGAAAGTTCGGAGTATCACGATTGACCTTTCGCGAAATGGCCCTGCATGGACTTATTCCGGGTATTACAAAAGCCAGCTGGTAAAGAAAATTCGATAATATGGATCCTATAGCTGACATGCTGACTATCTTGCGTAACGCTAACGCAGCACTCCTGCCTCAAGTAGAGTTACGTCATTCCAAAGTCAAAGAAAGTATCGCTGATATCTTGAAAAAAGAAGGTTTTATCACTGACTATCAAGTGTCTGGCGACAATATCAAAAAATTGCAGATTGCATTGAAATACAACGGACGTGTTGGTGTTTTTGCTGGCTTGAAAAAAGTGAGTAAACCAGGCCTGAGACGCTATGTTGGTTCTGGCGAAGTACCCAAAGTTCTTGGAGGTATGGGAATCTCTATCGTATCAACCTCTCGTGGTTTGATGACAGGGACCCAGGCTCGCAGAGACAACGTCGGCGGTGAACTTCTATGCTACGTCTGGTAATTGAATCTTAAATAAATTTTAAAATGTCACGCATTGGTAAAATCCCGGTAATCATTCCGGATAAAGTCAAGGTTCAGGTAAAGAACCAGCATGTAGCAGTTGAAGGTCCTAATGGCAAATTAGCTCTGGATGTACACCATTTGGCCACTGTCAAGGTTGATGATCAACAAGTCCTTGTTACGCGACCTAACGACAACAAGGAATCGAAAGCCATACACGGCCTCGTGCGCTCCCTGATCCAGAATATGGTGATTGGCGTAAGCAAGGGCTTCGTGAAACAACTTGAAATTCAAGGCGTTGGTTTCAAGGCTACGATGGCCAACAAGAAAATCACACTTAATTTAGGATATTCGCACGAAATCGTCTATCCAGTACCTGATTCGATAGTTGTAACCCTCGAAGATGGTGGAACCAAGATTAAGATCGAGGGTCCGGATAAACAACTTGTTGGTAAAGTAGCTTCCGAAATACGCAGTTTCTATCCTCCTGAACCTTACAAAGGCAAAGGGGTGCGTTACAGTGACGAACAAGTCAAACGTAAAGAAGGCAAGACTGTTCAATAATTTGAAATAATGCTCACGGCAAAATCCGTGACTCTAAAAGATGAAATCTAACAACAAACAACACAAAGTCCAGAAACGCCGTTGGCGAACCCGGAAAAAAGTAGTGGGTAGCGCGGTAAGACCTCGTATGAGTGTCCGCTTTACTGGCAAAAACATTTACGTTCAATTTATTGACGATGCCAATGGGCATACCGTTGCATCTGTATCTTCCATGCACAAATCAGTAGAAGATAGAGATCAACTTAAAGCCAATGTTGCAAGTGCTACCAAACTAGGTGCTCAAGCTGCATCAATCGCCAAGGAAGCAGGTATTGAAAAGGTCGTTTTCGACCGAAGCGGTGCCAAATACCATGGAAAAGTCAAAGCATTAGCAGATGCCGCACGTGATGGTGGTCTGACTTTCTGACCCTAGTAGGCATTAAATTTTTATAGGAGATACACTGTGGCTGAAAATCAAAATCCAAGTCAAAATTCTAATAACAACCGAGGATCTTTCCAGGGAGGTAACACTGGTGGCGGACCCAACCGCGGTGGCGGACCCAACCGCGGTGGCGGACCCAACCGTGGAGGAGGAGGCCGCTTCAACCGGCGACCCCGTAGAGATCAGAATAACAACGACGACAGAGGTCCAGAGTTATTCGAAAAGGTCATTTATATTAATCGCTCCTCCAAAGTTGTTAAGGGAGGCCGACGATTCAACTTCAGCGCATTGGTTGTTGTTGGTAACCGAGAGGGTAAAGTTGGCCTTGGTTTTGGAAAAGCCGGTGAGGTGGCTAGTGCCATCAAGAAAGGTAGCGACAACGCTCGCGCAGAAATGGTGAGCGTATCGCTCCGCAATGATACAATCCCTCATGAGGTTCGTTCCATATACGATGGAGCCAATATACTCTTGAAACCGGCCTGTCCGGGAACAGGAGTCATTGCAGGTAAAGTCGTGCGGTCGGTCCTCGATGCAGCAGGCGTCTCAAACGTTTTATCAAAATCTCTAGGTTCCAAAAACGCGGCCAATGTCGCCAAAGCAACCTTACAGGCACTTCGTCAGCTACAGCTGAAGAAAGATATCTATGCCAAAAGAGGCATGGAAGTGCGAACCCCAGCTGCACCAGAGGCAGCTACAGCAGAAAAAACCGAAGCAGTTAATTAAATTTCTATGCGACTTCATGACTTAAAGCCCCAACCGGGCGCAAAACACCGAAGGAAACGGCTCGGCCGTGGTGAAGGCAGTGGTCTTGGTAAAACAAGTGGACGCGGTCACAAAGGACAGCGTTCCCGCTCAGGCGGGACGATTCGCGAAGGCTTTGAAGGTGGGCAAATGCCACTTCATCGTCGTTTGCCAAAACGCGGTTTTAACAATGCAGATCATACCACTTATTACATACCCGTAAACATTTCCAGTCTCGAAAGTTTTGATGCCGGTAGTGTAATTGATGTTGAGACGCTGCGCAAAGCTGGCTTGGCTCAGGGCAGCGGTCAAGGTGTGAAAATCCTGGGTAATGGTGAGCTTTCCAAGAAATTGACTCTCAAAGTGCAAGCTTTCAGCGCTTCGGCCAAACAAAAAATCGAGTCCGCGGGTGGTACCTGTGAGGCTGTGGCCCTAATACCCAAAACGGGCAAACGTGCTCTTTAACCGATACCATACATGTTAGCCATCGTTCAAACATTCAGCAATTGTTTCAAGATACCCGAGTTGAAATCCCGGATTATCTTCACACTATTGCTTCTATCTATCTGCCGATTAATTGCATTGGTACCTGTTCCGGGATTGGATGGTGCTCTTCTATCAGATTTTTTAGCCCAAACGGCTGAACAGGACGATCGCAGTTTGCTTGGCATGTATAGTCTGTTCACCGGTGGAGCGCTGGAACGTTGCGCTATTGGTTCATTGGGAATCATGCCTTACATCAGCGCCACGATCATCATTCAATTAATGACAGCAGTCTTGCCGGGTTTAAGCAAGCTTGCCCGCGAAGAAGGCGGACGTGCTAAAATTATCCAGTACGGTCGTTATTTGACCTTGATCTTGTGTCTGGGACAAGGTTTTGTCATGGCTCTTGGCTGGGAAAATCCTTCAAAAATTTTTGATGGATTCACGGGGGAACTTGTTCTCTCAGACGCCATCTGGTGGTATCGCATCCAGACAGTGCTCGTACTGACAACAGGAACACTGCTGTTGATGTGGCTTGGAGAGCAGATTACAGAACGAGGCATTGGCAATGGTATATCTCTTGTCATAACGATCGGGATTCTTGCCCGACTGCCTTCTGCTGTGAATCAGATTTACACCATGTTCTTCCCGCCTGAAGGGGTCCTTGCTCAGTATAACTTACTTCACCTCGTAGGTTTGATTCTCATCTTTGCCGCAGTGACTGCTTTAGTTATTGCAGTGACGCAGGCTCAAAGAAAAATACCGGTACAATACGCCCAGCGAGCAGTTGGTCGAAAAGTTTACTCAGGTGGAAGTTCCTTCATGCCCTTGCGCGTCAATTACGCTGGTGTGATGCCTATCATCTTTGCTCAAGCAATTTTAATGTTCCCTGACAGAATTTTCATGCAGCTTGGAAGGATCACAGAGATCAAGCTCTTTGAGGATATAAGTCGTATGATTGCCTATGGTAGCGGTGGATTCATGTTGCTTGAAGGTTTGATGATCCTGTTTTTCTCATACTTCTGGGTCGCGACTCAATTCAATGAGATTCAAATTGCAGATGACCTCAAAAAATATGGTGGATACATACCGGGTGTTCGTCCTGGAACGGCTACCAGTGATTTCCTACATCGCACAATGAGCCGAATCACTTTCGCTGGAGCAATGTTCCTCACCGCTATTGCGATTATTCCACCATTACTGCACACGGCAATGAATGTGCCGTTTGCTGCAGCCACTTTCTTCGGCGGCACAAGCCTATTGATCACTGTAGGCGTGGTATTGGATACCATGCGTCAAATGGAATCTCATCTCTTGACCCGTCACTACGATGGTTTTCTCAAGAAAGGGAAAATCAAGGGACGTTTCTAACAAAGGCTTCCGTCTTTCCAATTCCTACGCATTTAAACACGACTTATTATCGTCATGATTCGCCCTAAGAATGTAAAGGAAATTGAAGGTATGCGCGACGCCGGCGCTATGGCGAATACGGTTTTATTGGAAACGGCAAAAATTATAAAGCCTGGAATAAGCACACGTGAAATTGACGAATTTGCTGCAGAGTGCATTGAGCGATACAAAGGTAAGTCTGCATTTCTAGGCTACAGGGGTTACCCTTGTCATACTTGTATCTCAGTCAATGAAGAAGTAGTCCATGGCATTTCCGGCACTCGAACTGTTCAGTTTGGAGACATCATCAGCCTTGATGTCGGGGTGACGTATCAAGGTTTCATAGGGGACAACGCAATTACAGTGGCAGCGGGTGGTTGCGCAGTGGAGATTCAGAATTTAATGGATGTGACACAACGTTCATTGGATGAAGGTATCAAAGCAGCTGTGTTGGGAAATCGGGTGGTAGACATATCTCGTGCAATTCAAAAACACGTTGAATCAAATGGCTACAGTGTGGTTCGTGAATTCGTAGGTCACGGTGTTGGACGATCGATGCATGAAGAACCGCAGATTCCGAATTTTGTTGATGGTGCGCCATCACCGAAATTAAAGGCTGGTATGACGATTGCCATTGAACCCATGGTTAACATGGGAAACCCGGAAGTCCTGATTCTGGAGGACGGTTGGACAGTGATTACAAAAGATCGCAAGCCATCAGCTCACTTTGAACACACCATCTTGGTGACAGAAGAGGAACCTGAAATTCTGACATGTGCGACCCGGATGGATTCGAAGGTAGAGGCGTCGTCCTAAGCAAAATTGCAGACGACCGTATTTGGGTAGAAATGCCAAATGGTCATCGCGTAGTTGCGGTGAACGCAAAAAAATCAAAATTTAAATTGTCAGAGATACAACCAGGCGATAAGGTCGCCGTTTTCTTCTCGCCATCTGATATGGCAAGAGGGACCATTTTAAAATAAAAATGGATATTAGAATTTTATGAAAGTAAGAGCATCAGTTAAAAAACTTTGTGAGCACTGCCGCATCATTCGCCGTAAAGGTGTGATACGCGTTGTTTGCAGCAACCCTCGGCACAAACAGCGTCAAGGCTGATAGGAAAGACAGATTTTATGGCAAGAATCATGGGTGTAGACATTCCCGGACACAAGCGAATCGATATCGCTTTGCGATACATGTATGGCATTGGTCCGGCTATTTCGAATGAAATTATCGAAGCAACGGGCATTAAACCATCGATCCGGGCCAAGGACCTGACGGATGATCAATTATCCAAAATTGTTCATGCGATCCAGGATGGCCAATACATGATTGAAGGTGATCTTCGCCGGGAAATCAGCATGAATTTGAAGCGAATGCAAGCGATCAAGTGTTATCGCGGAATTCGTCACATCCGTGGTTTACCCGTGCGTGGACAAAGAACATCCACGAATGCGCGTTCTCGCAAGGGGGCACGAAAAACAGTGGGTATCCAGCGCAATCCTAACGCTAAATCCGGAATTCATTAAGCAATTCCATTGATTTGATATATGGCAGAAGAAGAACAAAAAAAGGTTGAAGAAACCGAGGCCACGAGTGCCGCAAAGCCTGAAGCTGCAGAGGCTCCCAAAGAGGTGAAACCTGAGGCTGCAAAGGCTCCCAAAGAGGTGAAGCCTGCTGCTGAGGGCAAAGAGGAGAAAAAAGCCGAGGGTAAAACCGACGACGGCCCAGCTCCCGCCGAAGCACCATCAGCTGCTGAATTGCTTTCTACTGATCTTGGACCGGCCAAGATCGTCAAGGCTAAAGGTTCCAAGAACGTTGTTAACGGAATCGCGACTATTTGCGCTACCTTCAACAATACATTGGTATCCATCACTGACATGCACGGAAACGTCGTCAGTTGGTCATCCGCAGGCAAGGTTGGTTTCCGCGGTTCTCGCAAAAGTACTGCTTTCGCCGCTCAACAAGTTGCTCAAGATGCAGGTCGTCAAGCTATGTCACATGGTTTAAAAGAAGTTGAAATCAGGGTCAAAGGCCCTGGTTCCGGCCGTGAATCGGCGATCCGTGCACTCCAAGCCATTGGTTTGGAGATTAATGGTATCAAGGACGTTACCCCTGTCCCTCACAATGGCTGTCGCCCAAGGAAAAAGCGTCGCGTTTAATTTATCCTACTATTTATTATGGCTCGTTACACTGGACCTAAAACCAAAATCAGCCGCCGATTTGGAATCCCAATCTTTGGCCCCTCAAAATACCTAGAGCGCCGTAATTACGGACCGGGTATGCATGGCCCTCGCTCCAGGCGCAAGAACACTGAGTATGCGCTAGGCTTGATGGAAAAACAGAAATTCCGCTACTTTTACGGACTACAGGAAAAACAATTTCGTGCTGTTTATGAAACCGCTCGTCGTCGCAAAGGAGTGACGGGAGAAACCATGCTCCAAATCCTGGAGACAAGACTGGACAATGCCGTTTTTCAATTGGGCTTTGCAAGCAGTCGGCCTGCCGCACGTCAAATGGTCGGCCATGGTCATGTATTAGTGAATGGCAAAAAAGTCGATATTTCAAGTTACGCACTTCAGGTAAATGACACGGTAGAAATCAAAAACTCCAGTGTATCGAGACAGATGGCTACCAAGAACATGGAAATTTCTACCAGTCGACGTGTTCCGGAATGGCTACACCTTGACAAAGACTTTTTCAAGGGTGTCATCATGCGCGTTCCTACCAAAGAAGAAATACAGCCAATTGGTAGCGAACAAATGGTCGTTGAATTTTATTCCCGATAATAACAATACCAAATCAGTTATATGGGCCTAGTGACCGTCGGGACGTTCACTAAGCCAGATTAAAACTGTATCTATAATATTATGCCAGTAAGATTAGGTCGTTTTGAAATGCCCAAGCGGTTGACCAAAGAAGAAGAAACCGCCACCGATAAATACGCAAAGTTCATTGCTGAACCCTTCGAAACGGGTTACGGACACACCATAGGAAACTCCTTACGTCGAGTCCTCCTTTCCTCCCTCGAAGGTGCCTCCATTACTTCGGTAAAGATCGACGGAGCAATGCATGAGTTTGCCGTTGTGGAGGGAGTTGCTGAAGATGTCACCGAAATTGTGTTGAATTTAAAGAAGGTTAAATTCATTTCACATTCACGTGATCCACAAACAATCTTGCTAAGCGCCAACAAAAGCGGGGCAGTCACTGCTGCTGACATCCTAGTCAATCAGAATCTTGAGCTTGTCAATCCCGAACAGCACATTTGCACACTCGATAAAAAGAAAAAATTCGAGATTGAAATGGAGATCAAGGTGGGACGTGGTTTCTGTCCTGGTGATGAAAACAAAAAGCAGGACCAATCCATAGGCGTGATACCCATTGACTCTATCTTTTCGCCTGTTACCCGTGTGAGATACAACGTTCAAAGCGCTCGAGTTGGGCAGCGAACAGATTATGATAGTCTGATTCTAGAAGTCAACACGGATGGGCGTATCACCCCTGACGATGCGCTGACACAAGCATCGGCTATCCTTCAGCACCACTTGGATGTGTTTGTTGGATACGACAAAAATGCCGTTGAATTCGAAGAAGTGGTTGACCAGAAGGATGATGAAAAGTCCAGAATGCGAAAACTTCTCAATATGAGTGTCAATGAAATTGAGCTCAGTGTGCGTGCCGCCAACTGTCTCAACAATGCCAACATAACCACCGTCGGACAGTTGGCAATCAAGTCGGAAGCAGAAATGCTCAAATATCGGAATTTTGGTAAGAAGTCACTGAACGAAATTAAAGACAAACTTACCGGTTTGGGATTGTCACTTGGAATGAACATTGACACTTCTCTCATTGATTCAAAGGAAGATCCCAGCGCATTGGAGTAAAACAATTTAATATTCACTTTTCATGAGACACTTAAAACGTAATGCTAAACTTGGTCGCAAAGGCGCGCACCGCAACGCCATGCTGGCTAACATGGTGTGCAGCCTGATCAAGAACAAAAGAGTTACTACTACCTTAGCAAAGGCCAAAGCAGTGCGTCCTGTTGCGGAAAAAATGGTTACACTCGGCAAAAAGGGTTCCATTCACCACCGCCGGTTAGCAGCTTCTCGTTTGCATCAGGAAGATGCCGTTCAGATTCTTTTTAACGAAATTGCTCCAGGTCATCAGGATCGCCCAGGTGGTTACACGCGTATCATTAAATTGCATGAACGTCGAGGCGATGCTGCACAAATGGCAATGATCGAATTTGTGGAATCGAACTCAACTGCAGAAGCCGAAGATTCTTCCGATAGTACAGATGAGACGGCTGCAGAAACGCCAACAACCACTGAGACACCTGCTGCTGAGGCCAATGCTGATACTTCTTCAGAGGAGACACCAGAAGCTGACAAGCAAGAAGAAAAGAAAGACGCTTAACAGCAGTAAGGCAAATTCAATCTCTCATAACTCGTTTCTCCAAGGAGAAGCGAGTTATTTTATTGTGTGCGTTTGTCTTTGAGGAATTGAACGTGTCCATCCATCATGAGCCTGTTTCTTCCCTTTGGATGAACGGCTCTTCCTCTGATCGATTCATCGATACTGTCGATTGTAGAAGGATAGTAGACATCGACCATCAATTCGACCTCCGTAGGACCATTTGGGATGCCTATAAAAGGATTAGCTTCTTTCCTCAAATGTTGAATGACTTGATTTTCTGTTTTCCCCCAAAAATTATCCAGTGGGATTTCTTCTGTATTTTGGTCGAATCGCCACATCCAATATCCACTCAACGGAGCATTTGTTGTAAAACCAATATGCTGGACTGATGAAATAGCCTTTCCCAACGGTGATTTCCTGATGCTCGGACACATCCAGATCTTTTCGGAGCCCACTGTATTGGATAAGATCAATCCCGCCCAACCTGAGCGAGGATCAGACCTGGGCCAATTTCCCCAGGGTTTGTAACCGCCAGGTAATAAGGATTTTAAATCTCTCCTGTCAGGGAAACGCTCATCATGATCAGAGCGATACATCCGGAATGCCAGGTCAATTTGACGCATATTCGACACGCACACGATTCGGTTTGCTTTTTTCTTAGCCTGACTCAAAGCCGGTAGCAGCAAACTTGCCAATATGGCAATGATTGCGATAACGACTAATAGCTCAATCAAGGTAAAGCCCTTGAAAGTAACAATTTGCCTCGCTTTTGGATGGGATGTTTTGATCATGTAAAAGGATTAGTTTGGCAGACTAAAAGCTATGTAGGAAGCACCTGACTTTGTGTTCATTTTTCCTCCCCCACACGCAATCACAATATACTGTTTGCCGTCAATGGCATAAATGGCGGGTGTTGCATATCCGCCTGCTGGAAGGTTGGCTTCCCAAAGGACCTCTCCAGTGAATTTATCAAATGCTCGGAATTTTTCATCCTTTGATGCTCCGATGAAAATTAGTCCACCAGCCGTGACTGCGGGACCTCCATAGTTTTCGGTGCCTGTGGGTGAGATGCCCCGGGCTGTCAGGTCTTTAAATTCTCCCAGTGTGACTTGCCAGATGATGCGTCCTTCTTTCAGGTCAATTGCATTCAAAGTTCCCCACGGTGGTTTGACAGCCGGGTAGCCCTCATTATCGAGGAAACGGTTATATCCAGTGTGAGTATAAGGGGATTTGTCCCCACCTCCCTTCGTTTTCGCTTCTCTTTTTTGTGTGAATGAGTCTGGTTTTTCTGCCACCTCACCTCCCAGTAAAAAATTGGCAATTGCGGATTTTTCCGCTTCTTTCAAAAAATCAAAAGCAGGCATGACTCCTTTACCTTGACTCATTTGAGCCATGATTTCTGCCTTGTTCATTTTTTCACCAATGTTGGCTATCGCCGGAAAGGTTTTCTGAGGATCGCCCTCTTGGTCCATTCCGTGGCATGTTGCACACAATCTTCTGTAAAGTAATTTACCGCTCGATATGTCTGCTGTGGATATATCCTTACCACTTTCTACCATTGTAAGTATCCATGGCATTTCATTGGCGTTCACATATAACCATTCCGTTGCTGGATCCCACGCGGCTCCCCCCCATTCGCCACCCCCGTCGAATCCCGGGAAAATAACCGTTCCAGCTGCACTTGGTGGCACGAATTGACCGCCACTTCGAACTGACTTCAATTTGGCGCTCATCAATGTGTTGGATTCGGGGGAAATTTGAGTGATATCGCCAGGGTTCAATTGTTGGCGTGCAAAGGGCGGCGGAATGGTAGGTATGGGCTGTGTTGGCCAAGCTTCTTCCTCTTTCAGGTCGGAAGGGGGGAAGGGGCGTTCCTCAATTGGGAAAACAGGCTTACCGGTTTCACGGTGAAACAGAAAAACATGGCCCGATTTGGTAATTTGCGCGACAGCTTCTACTGTTTCTTGATTGATTGTTAACTCAATAAGGTTGGGAGAAGCCGGAAGATCACGATCCCAAAGATCATGGTGGACCAGTTGGTAATGCCATACCCTTTCTCCAGTCTTGGCATCTAATACCAAAAGGCAATTTCCAAAAAGATTTTTGCCTTTACGGTTGCCACCCCAAAAATCAAAAGCGGGTGAGCCCGTTGGACAAAAAACCCATCCACGCTTCTCGTCGACGGCCAATCCACTCCAGGCATTGGCTCCACCCATCCTGCTCCAGGCATCGCTGGGCCAGGTTTCATAACCAAATTCACCGGGGTGGGGTATTGTGTGAAAGACCCATTCAAGATTTCCCGTTCTGACGTTGTAGGCACGAATATATCCAGGGGCTGATGGTCCAGGGCCTTCGCTGACACGAGTACCCAAAATAAGTAAATCCCCGTAGATCGATCCTGGCGTGTTGGAAAGAATGAAGGATTTTTCAGCGCCTGGGCGCAAATGTTTTCGAAGGTCAATTCGCCCTCCATACCCGAAATCTGGAATAAGGTGACCTGTTTTTGTGTCGAGAGCGTGCAGCCAATGGCTTGCCGTGAATAGGATCCTCGATTTTCCCGCCTCTTCCCAGAATATCAGACCACGATTTACACCGACTGGATTGCTTTTTGTGAAAGGATTAAACTGCCACTTTTCCTCTCCAGTTGCAGCGTCCACAGCAAAGATGATCAGGTTGGGAGAGGATCCATAAAGCACTCCATCGATAACGAGGGGGTTGCATTGGATCTGAGAGCGCGATTTTTTATTGAGTGGTTCTGATTTGTATTCCCAAGCTACCTTGAGGTGCTTTACATTCCCTTGGTGAATCTGTTTGAGTGGCGAATATTGAGTGCTGGCATTGTCGGCTCCAAATGCCTTCCAATCATTGGCATGCGCTTGTAATTGAATTACAGATAGACAGAACAGAGCTTCGAGGTAAATGAGCGCCAAGGCTTTGCTCAAATTGGGGTGACGATGCATGGTTTTGTGAATCACATCCGAATTATAGTGATTGCATGCAAAAAGGAAAGTCCAAGATCTTTGGCTGTGCTCTGGGTTTGACCAATACTATCACGGGATATCTCCGTTCGCCTCAAGTTTTGACTCAATCCTGATAATTTTCAATGTTGCGGTGGATCAGAAAAAGTAAATTCATCAAAATAATCGCTTGTCACATTGGGCGCGATGATCTACTTAGTTTCTCTCTTCGTTTGTAAAAGCGAGACTTCTACGGGTGCCAGAGTAGCTCAGTGGTAGAGCAGAGGACTCATAAGCCTTTGGTCGCAGGTTCAAATCCTGCCTCTGGCACCATTTTAATCCTGCATTTGCTGTTTGCAATAGATGGTTTCTTTTCGGAAAATCTTTTCAGAATTCCCTTCAACTATTATCCTTCGCCGCCAATGAAAGTTCTTGTCACAGGGTCAAGTGGATTGATCGGGTCCGAAGCAGTTCGGTTATTGGAGCGGGCGGGGCATGTTGTGTCGGGTGTAGACAATAATATGCGGCGTGAATTCTTTGGCCCGGCGGGGGATACCACATGGGTGCTTGAGCGTTTACGTAAAACAACCAGGAATTTCACTCATCATACCCTCGATATCAGAGACCGAGAAGGTGTGCTGGATTTATTCAAGCAACACAAATTTGACCTAATCATCCATTGTGCTGCTCAACCTTCCCATGACAAGGCGAAGGATATTCCGTTTACTGATTTCGATGTGAATGCGGGAGGGACATTGAATTTGCTGGAATCAACACGCCAGACTCAGGCTGAATCAGTGTTCATTTTTATGTCTACCAACAAAGTCTACGGTGACGCTCCCAATGAGTTTCCTCTTAAAGAATTGCCAACGCGGTGGGACTACGAGCGAGAAGAGGATTATTGGGGTGTCAGTGAAAGTTGTCGCATTGATCAAACGCTCCACAGCTTATTCGGAGCGAGTAAGACAGCGGCTGATGTGATGGCTCAGGAATATGGCAGGTATTTTGGCATGAATGTCGGGATATTCAGGGGAGGGTGCCTTACGGGGGAGCACCACTCCGGCGTTCAATTGCACGGTTTTCTTTCCTATCTGGTCAAAGTTGCCAAATCCGGCGGAAAGTATTCACTGCTTGGTTACAAGGGAAAACAAGTCAGAGACCAGATCCACAGCGAAGATGTGATCAGTGCCTTTCTGGCGTTTGCGAATAACCCCAGGCAAGGAGAAGTTTATAATCTTGGAGGAGGACGTGGGAACAGCGCCTCCATCCTCGAGTGTATATCAAAGATCGAAAGCCAGCTGGGAAAGAAGATTCAAACCGAATACGTGGAAGAGAACAGGAAAGGTGATCACATCTGTTATATGTCCGATCTTCGGAAGTTTCAGAGTCATTTTCCTCAGTGGAACCTGAAGTGGTCTCTGGATCGTATCATTGATAGAATGGTTCATCAGGTGGATTCATGAAGGTGAACGATCTGCCTTGTCATCATATACTGGGGACGCCTGTCAGGGCGACTTCCTATGCGGACCTGACCTTTTTTTGTCAGCAAGAATCCAAAAAAGACAGGGTAATTTCATTGGATTTTTCAAACACCCAGATCATTACCATGCGATGCCTGGATGCCGCTTTTAGGGAACAGACCTCCAATGTGGATTACTTCATTCCCGACGGCATGCCCCTTATCTGGTGCCTGAACAATCAGCAGGCGAACTTGAAAGACAGGGTTTACGGTCCTGCGTTCATGAAACATTGTGTCAATCACTCGCCCAAACCATTCACACATTTTTTTCTTGGGGGTTCGGATGCTTGTTTGGAGCAACTGAAGCAAGCTTTTGAGAAATGGCAGCCTGAAGTTCAGGTTGTGGGAATGCAGAATGGCTATTTCAAGGAAGAATCATCAGCGGAAATCGTTCAAGAGATCAATCGTCTTGGGCCTGATTTTATCTGGGTTGGTTTAGGGACACCCAAGCAGCAAGCATGGATTCATCAGCATAAAGATGAGATAAAGCGCGGGCTTTTGCTGGCGGTTGGTTTTGCGTTTGATGTGAATGCGGGAACCAAACCTGACGCTCCCATGTGGATGCAGAACATGGGCTTAGGCTGGTTGTTCCGATTGCTGAGTGAGCCTAGGCGGCTATTCGGCAGATACCTCTATTACAACACGATGTTCCTATTCCTCCTTGTCCGTGGTTTGCTTAAAGGCAATGCATGGAAAAGGGGATTTGCCCCGTGATACACTCTGCCACGGAAAATTTTATTTAAGTCTGAGTGAAATAAGATTAAATCGGTCCAAAATCTAATGTATCTCAATATTCATGGAAAATGTGGAAAAAAGAGAGCCTGAGGAAAGCTCAGCAGCGGATATATTCAAAGAAATATCCGTTTTATTGAAAAGGCTACCCCACAAAAGTGTGTTTTTGGTGGGAGCGATTGCCATGGCTTTCCTCTTTCATTTATTTGGTAATGCGACATTTGGGTATGTGGATACCTCTTCGGCTTTTGAATGGGCCTACAACGCCTATAACGCCAAATATTCAGAAGACGGTCATGGAAACCTGATCCCTTTCGCTGTCGTGATTCTTCTGATATGGAAACGCAAGGAGTTGGCAAGTCTCGAGTTCAAGGCATGGTGGCCCGGGCTTTCATTATTAGCGCTTGGGCTGGTATTGCATATAGTGGGATACATCGCTCAGCAAACGCGTATTTCACTTTTAGGAATGTTTTTTGGTTTTTATGGCCTGATGGGTTTTTGTTGGGGGCTGGCGTGGCTAAGGGCCACGTTTTTTCCCTACATACTTTTCTTGTTTTGCGTGCCCATTGGCTCTTTGGCTCAGCCTATCACCTTCCCCTTGCGCGTATTGGTCTCTACTTTGGCGGCCGGATTTAGCGATACTATCCTTCAGATTGATGTTGTCAGGCAGGGGACACTGATTATGGATGTGAACGAAAAATTCACCTATGACGTTGCTGCAGCCTGCAGTGGTATTCGTAGTTTGATGACTTTAGTTCCCCTGACGCTTGCGTTTGGTTTCATCGCCTACCAGGCCTGGTGGAAGCGGATTCTATTGATCTTGCTTTCTGTGCCTCTGGCCGTGGCCGGAAATACTCTCAGGATCGTCCTTGTGATCATTATTGGGGATGAATTCGGGCAGGATGCCGGTGCCTATTGGGAGCAGAAACTCGGTTTCGTGACTTTTCTGGTCGCCATATTCGGCATATTTGCACTGGATTACTGGTTCAAAGAGCCTGAAACCTCAGCAGAAATCAAAGGAGACCCACAATGAAGAACTTGCTTATGCTCATATTAGTGAGCGGATTGGTCGGTGGTGTTGGGGGATTTCTGAGCTATTGGAAATCTCACCAGCAAATGGGCAAACCGGGGGTGCAATTAGTAAAGGAATCCCCGGAGAAACTTCCTCCGGTCAAACTCCCCGACTGGGTGCTGGATTTGGTTGGCGAAGATCTGGAAGTAACTGTGGTTGAAAAAGAAGCTCTTCCTCCAGATACGACGATTACGAAACGTCGATATAAAAACGCTGATGGATTTTATATCGATATCATGGTGGTGTTGATGGGGCTGGACCGCACCAGCATCCACAAACCCCAGTATTGTTTGACCGGGGCTGGTTTTCAGATAAAAGAAACTGAACCCGTAACTATTCCAATCGCTCACCCGGAGGAATACGAGCTTCCTGCCATGAGATTGAAGTCGTCCAAACTGTTCAAAGGCGTCGAATACAGTGGCTTACTTTATTACTGGTTTGTTGATGAACATCATGTGACCGAGGAGCACTATCAAAGGATGTGGCTTATGGCTAAAGATTTATTTACCAAAGGTCAGATGCAGCGTTGGGCTTACGTTACCGTTTCCTCATATTCTGTGCCAGGTAACGAGGAACCTACATACAAGAAAATGCGTGAATTCATCAAAGCAGCCATACCTGAATTTCAAATGACCATCCCTCAAAAGGATGATTCTAAAAATGAATGATACTTGATTTTACTTGCAATTTCCCATGTTGCAGCGCTCTTCTTTCAATACTTAAGGATCTAACCATGGAGACTTCAACTTTAGCCTGACATGCTGAGAAGACAGCAGCAGATACGCAATCATATTCAGAGATTGCTTGATGCCGGCCTATTTGCAGTAGGCTTCTGGTTAGCGTACTGGCTCAGGACTAATGAAACCTTGCTGGGAGAGCTTGGCCTGAACATACTGGGGATGTTCGGAGGCGCCAAGGATATCAGTGAAATTGAGCCCTTCAGTGAATTTATGCCTTTCCTGTTCCTGACCGTTCCTCTGTCATTGGTTCTCCTTCAGGCACAAGGGTTTTACAGGCGCCCTCTTTTAGCGTCCCGCCGACTCACTGCTTGGCAGTTGTTTAAAGTGTGTGTCCTGATCACTGTTTCGCTTATCATAATCGTCTTTTTTGCCAAGGCACAACTCGCTCGCGCGGTATTTATTCTCTTTGGTGCCTTCAGTTTTATGCTGGTCTTCATAAAAGAAGAGATCCTCCAGCGGTATTTGATTCATGCCCTAGGGCAAGCTCGCTTGAGGCGCCGCATCATTGTTGTTGGGACCCCCAAGGATGTGGAGCAGGTCAGAAAGGATTTTCACCTTGAAAATGCCAGTGATATTGAAATTGTGGCTGAGGTGGATGTCAACGATTCAAACGCAAGTGCTTTTCTGGATGCCTTGCACAAATACTCCGCTAATGGAGTCTTACTGGCTACCAAACACACCTATTTCGGCCGGATTGAAAAAGTTATTCAGGCCTGCGAGTTGGAAGGCGTCGAAGTTTGGATGTTAGCCAATTTTTTCAATACACAAATTTCTCGAACGACCCTCGATGAGCTATATGGACGGCCTGTTGTTGTGTTTCGATCGACCCCCGATTTCTCATGGCAGGCAGTAGGGAAACAATCCATCGATTTTGTGGGAGCTTTGTTCGCCATATTGCTTTTCAGTCCGATTCTAATGTTTTGCACTTTAGCCATCAGGCTTACTTCCAAGGGACCCGTTTTTTTTAAACAACAGCGCAGCGGGCTGAATGGGCGGCCTTTCACGATGTTTAAATTCAGGACCATGGTGACAGATGCCGAACAGCGCAAGGATGAGCTCCTTGCCTACAATGAAATGGCTGGGCCGGTATTTAAAGTCACCAATGACCCACGTATTACGCCGATAGGTCAGTTCCTCAGGAATAGAAGTTTTGATGAATTGCCGCAGTTGTTTAACGTGTTGCGTGGGGAAATGAGCCTGGTAGGCCCGCGTCCTTTGCCGGTGGATGAGACCATGCAATTCGATGAATTGGCTCATCGCCGCCGATTGAGTGTCAAACCAGGACTCACTTGCCTCTGGCAAATCAGCGGCAGAAATGAAGTGACCGATTTCAAAGAATGGGTCAGACTGGACCTTGAATATATTGACAACTGGTCTCTGTGGCTAGATATCAAGATCCTGCTCCGCACAATACCGGTTGTCATCGGTGGGGACGGAGCTCGTTGAACCTTTAGACAGTGAGAAATCAGTTTTTTTATTGAGCGACTTTGCGTATCGATGAGTCCAAAAGATTAGGATCCCATTGGCAGAACCCAAGGGTAATGAAAGAGTAGAAATACCGGAGAGATGAAGTGTTTATTGCATAAAAATAAGAATTCTGTTGACCCTAGTGTAAAATTCCAATATTCACCTCCCCGACCTTCGCAATATGAGTTCCGGTGGCCTTGTGGCTCAACGGTTCTTTTGTTGCCCTGATAGACAGGAAATATAAGAACAAATGTTAAAATCGAAATCGTTTTTAAGCATCGATCTAGGCGCCGGATGCGTCAAAGTCGCTGAGTTCGATCAGACTGACTCAGGAAGTCTGGTGCTGAAGAAATTCGGCCAGCATCCTCTCGGACTGCCCGGGGCGCAGGATGCTGTCCGCGAAGGTGTCGTCAAGAAGGCGCTTCAGTCTCTCATCACTGATCAGGGATTCAATGCCAAGAACATCAATGCCTGTGCTCCTGGTTATCAGGTGTTCTCAAAATTTGTAAAATTGCCTCCGGTTGATTCATCCAAAGTCACTCAGATCATCCAATACGAGGCACAACAGAATGTTCCTTTTCCTCTTGAGGAAGTTGTATGGGATTACCAAATCATGGGAACATCTCCAAGTGGCGAGTTGGAGGTTCTGCTTGTCGCAATCAAAACCGACTTGGTTGATAAAGTGTTCAAAGCTGCCGAGTCACACGGCATGGTCTTAAATCTGGTCGACGTATCGCAGGCTGCCATATGTAACGCTTTTCGCTATAATTACGGGGATCTGGAAGGTTGTACCATGTTGCTGGATATTGGTGCCAAATCGAGTAACTTGCTCTTCTTCGAAAAAGGTAAGATGTTCGCTCGCAGCATTAATGTTGGTGCAAATTCGATTACACAGGAATTTTCTACAGAAGCCAAGATGCGCTTCCCTGATGCTGAAAAATTCAAAATCGAACAGGGATTTGTCAGTTTGGGGGGTGCCTATGAGGATCCCGACAACCCTCAACAAGCCCAAATTTCGAAGATCGCCCGTCAGGTCATGACTCGTTTGCACATACAGGTCAACCAGACAATGCAGTTCTATCGTACTCAGCAGGGTGGGTCCGCACCAGACCGTTTGTTCCTTGCGGGAGGGGCTTCCATCATGCCTTACACAGCACAATTTTTTGCAGAAAAGCTCAATGTCGAAGTTGAGTATTTCAACCCTTTTCGTGCTGTTGAAATCGATCCCTCCCTCAATCTGGAGGACTTGGCTCGGGTTGCACACTCGTTTGGCGAGGTCGTAGGTCTCGGCTTGAGGAATGTGGTTCAGTGTCCTGTTGAACTGAATCTGATGCCCAAGTCTTCCTTGCAGCGTCAGGAGTTCAATCGAAAGAAGCCTTATCTGATATCCTCTGTTTTTGGTCTCGTGCTTGTGGTTGCTGCCATTGGGTTGTTTTATTCTCAAGTATTCGGTGAAAAACAGAAGGTGATGAACAGGCTCCAAACCATTGCCGCTCCGCTTCAGAATCTGGAAGGTCAATTGAAGCCCGAGGAATCAACTCTGGCTACTCAATTAAGCAAAGTTGAAGCGTTTGAGGGTCTTGTTCAACAACGGTTCTACTGGACAGACCTTCTGCAGGTGATTAGAGGTTCACTCCTCGAGGCGGAATCGGAAGCACAAAAACGCTTTTCTCTTGATGCTGGTCTATGGCTTGAAGCTTTGAAACCTGATAGTCCAGGCATAGATCTTACTGGTGCTCAGACATTCGATGATTGGGATGACGATGAGGATGAGGCCAGCCCCATGATGGATATTGAGATGATGAAGCGATACGGGCTGTTGCCCATGGGGGACTCAGGAGGTGACGATGATTGGGATGATGATGAGGACGGTGCGACTTCTGATGAGGATAACGAGGACCTGATTACCAAACTCACTTTGAGTTGTCGGGGGGTTAACCGAAGGGCAATAAATCCTAATGCAAATAACAGTTTGGCATTTACCCTGCTTCAAAAACTACAAACACAGACCAATTATTTCAATGCGGATGATACTAAATTGATTGGTGAATTGGCCCAGGTGAATGCTGAAGAAGGAACTTTCAAGTTTGAGATTTCCTTGAAACTAAAAGAACCCATTTCTCTTGTTGACTAATGAACTGGATCAAACAAAACGTAGGCTTGGTGGTAGGGTGTGTGATTGCCCTCGTCCTGATGTGTGTTGCGGGCTGGTACATGATGGCGCAAATCGACAAGGACAAAGGTATAACGGCTGAGCTTGATTCTCAGCGCCAGCTCGTAAAGAGCCTTTATACCCGTGACCCTCACCCCGGAACCGACAAGGTGGACAATATCAGTGCGGTCAAAAAGGAACAGGAAAGGGTCAAGGAGATGGTGTTGGGGCCTATGGGATCCTATTTCCCTGGTTTTGAGATACCGGCAGACATATCCATTTCCGGGTTCAAGGAAATTCTGGAAAATACGGTTTATGAATTGCAAAGAGATGCCAAATACACGGGTATCAAGCTTCCTTCTTCGGATCAGGGTAATTATGGGTTTTCCTTTGATGACATTCGACCTCGGATCGATCTAGAAGTAGACGCCTTGCGTCCTTTGACATTCCAGCTTTATCAGGTCAGGGAATTGTGCGAGGTTCTTTTTGAAGCTAAAATTCACGGAATCAATACCATCAAGCGTCTTCCTGTTAGTGATAATGATGCGGCAAGTGCCGGTACTAGCTCCATGGGCCTTTCAGGCACCGCTTCGACCACTTCGTCTTCCACTTCTGCTGAAAACTACATAGAAGATGTTGCGACGCAGGATCCCAACATCAATGCCATCATGATGCCTTATCAGATTAGCTTTCAGTGCTTTAGTTCTGAGCTGGGGCGGGTGTTGGATGGATTTAATCATTCGAATCATTTTTTCAGAGTAAAATGGCTGGCAGTTGAGCAAGGTGAATCTACTTCCATGTCACCCATGGCTGGTTCCATGCGTGGCGCGAAAGGTTCAATGGAAGCAATGTATGGACTCGCACCGACCGCCCCCGCTGCGAGCATGCAAGGCAGGTATGGCGGAGCAGGTGGAGCCGGCGGTCGATACGGTGCCGCTTCTCCTTACGGGGGAATGGGTCAAAACCAAAATGCTGGGCCTGAAATCAACATTTTGGAAGATCTTGACGAAAAACCCTTGACCGTCAACATGATGTTGGTTGGAATTGCCGTCTTTCCTGAAGAAGAGCTTGATTCTTTAATGCCTCTGCCATCTGACGAAGAAGAGGGCGATGGTGGCGCAGGGGCTTACGGCTTATGAGTCGGGTAGATTTTTAATAAAATGGATTTTATAAAGAAACATTACGAAAAGATCATTTTAGCAGTGGTCTTGTTGGGTTTGGCTGGGGCTGCGGCTTCTCTGCCATTCCTTGTTTCCTCTATCCGAGTGGAGTTGGAGGAAAGTATTCGTCCGACAAAACCCAAAGAATTTCAGCCTAAGGATTTGAGTGACAAGATTGCTTTGTTGAACCGAGCCAAAAAGCCTAAGTCTGCCATCGTTGCAGGTCCTGATCATAACACGTTCAACCCCGTTGGTTGGCTTGACAACAACGGTACTTTGGTCAAGGACCGTTTCTACGGACGCAAGGGGCCGAACGCGCTTAAAATTATTGAAACCAATCCCCTTTATCTTCGTATTTCATTCAATGCAGATAAGGAGATCAAAGAAGAAAATCCTCGTTATAGTTTCGCCGTCACTCGCGAGGCAGCCGAGAAAAAGAGTGAGCGTCGCAAAGTCACACGATTTGCTCGACTTCGTGATAAGAATGACATTTTCATTTTGAAAGAGGTTAAGGGGAACCCACTGAAACCTGACGCTTTTGTTCTGGAGCTTCTGGATTCCAATCAGGCGATCACCGTAGAAGCCCTCCAGCCTTTCACTGAGGTGACTGGTTACAAGGCCGATCTGGAATATCCGGCAGCAAAACCCCGCAAATTCACTTCTCAGCGCAAAGGTGATAAAATTTCCATTGAAAAACGCAACTACAAGGTTGTATTCGTTTCCGAAACTGAAGTAGTTTTGTCCGACGAAAAAACATCCAAGCACACGACGATAACCTCGGGATTGATAAGTAATTAACATTCCGTTATTAAAATGACTTTTAGTTTGATGAGTAGCAAACCCATGAGCAAAGCAGCGACAACCATTCTATGTCTGGTCATAGCAGTAAGCGCAGTCTGTAGCGTGACTGCTCAATCTGTTGACCAACTATCCAACAGAGAAAAAGCTATACGTGAAGAAGCGGTCATAGCGTTGAGGATCAAGCTTGAACAAGCAGAGTCTTCTCGCAATGAAGCTAAAGCACGTGACGAACTTTTGAAAACTGCGCTGCTTTATGAGGAAGCAGTCAACCACCTGAACAAGGTGGGGCCAATTGCTGCTGTTGAGGCCGAACGACAGCGCACCGTTGAAGGTATGGCTGAGATTCGCCTCAAACTTGCCGATAAATTTCAGAAGGCGCAAAAGTTTTATGAAGCGGATCAGGAAGCTGTGCGTATCTTGAAGCTGGACCCCAATAATGAAGGCGCCCTGCAATTCAAAGCTGCAAATGACAAACTCATACTGCGGTACACTGGAAGGCAGCCAAGCCGTGATGCTATCACCAAAATACCAGCGGTGCGCGAACAGCAGATACAAGCTTCGACGATGATTCAAGATGCACGACTGTTTCTTGAGCTGAACAAATTGGAGGAGGCTGAAGCTAAACTCAATGAAGCCAAAAAATTGGATCCTGAAAGTAATGCCGTCTGGTATTACCTTTCACTTCTCAATCAGAAGAAATTCCAAAGAGAAACACGCAAGCGCGAGATCACCTCACAGGAAAAAATGATTGAGGTTGCCAATTACTGGGACCCGGGCTTAAACAAAAACGAACTCCCCGTATCCAACAGTTATGCGAGCACGAACCTAGTCCACACAGGATTAGGTCGCCAAAAAATCATATCCAAAATGGACCGTATCATTCTTGATGAAGTCGTTTTTGACGGTCTGCCATTAAGTGAGGTAGTACAATTTTTATATGACGAAGCCAGGGAACGTGATGCTGAGGAGGAGGGTATCAACTTTGTCATCAGTAACCACATGGACACGGGGGTTCAGGCATCTCCATTCGCCGGCGGTGTAGACCCATTGACGGGGTTGCCATCCGTTGCACCATTACCTACTGAACCCATCGATCTCTACAGTGTTGGAATTACGATCACTCCACCATTACGAAATATTAAATTATCTCAGGTCGTTGAATTGGTAACAAACGTTGCTGAGACACCGATCAAATTCAGTGTTTTGGATTATGCTGTCATCTTCACCAAAAAAGTCGAAGACACCGAGCCATTGTTCACGAGAACTTACAAGGTGGATCCGGATGTATTCATTCAAGGTATGGAAGGAGTCACAGGAATTTCACTTGATCAGGCAATCAATACCGGTGGCGGTGGCGGTGGCGGCGGCGGCATGGGCGGCGGCGGCGGCGGCATGGGCGGCGGCGGCATGGGCGGTGGCGGCGGCGGCATGGGCGGCACAAGCATGCCCATCTTATTTGCTGATCCAACTGGTATGAGTATGATGGGCGGCGGCGGCATGGGCGGCGGCATGGGTGGCGGCATGGGCGGCGGCATGGGTGGCGGCGGCATGGGCGGCGGCGGCGGCATGGGTGGCGGCATGGGTGGCGGCATGGGCGGCGGCATGGGCGGCGGCATGGGCATGGGAGCCTCGGGTGGTGTTTCATCTGTGCGTATGATGGCGGATGTCCAAGTACTTGTGCGTAACTTTTTTGCTGCGGCTGGTGTTAATTTCACTATGGGCCAGATGATGGGCGGCATGGGTGGCGGCATGGGTGGCGGCATGGGTGGCGGCATGGGTGGCGGCATGGGCATGGGCGGCGGCATGGGCGGCGGCATGGGTGGTCTTGGTGGCCAACAAAGCGATGGAAAAGCTGTCTTTTTCAATGATCGTAATGGCTCTTTGTATGTCCGAGCAACCATGACTGACCTGGATATTATTGAGCAGGCAATTCAAACCCTCAATGAGATGCCTCCACAACTGACCATAGAAGCAAAATTCGCTGAATTTACACAAAACGACAGCAGAGCACTTGGTTTTGACTGGTTCCTCGGCAATGTGCTTGCGTTCGGAGACAAGGGTGTCTTCAGCGGTGGCACTGCACCTTCGATGAATGGGCAGCCTTCCGCAGCCAACAGTCTTGGTATTTTTCCTGCCAGTGGTGGTATTCCCACTGCACAGCCAACGGACGGGTCTGATCAACGTCTTACCAACGGTGTCAGGACAGATGGGCCGGATGGAACACCCATTCCAGCCATGGCCACTTTTACGGGTATCCTGACGGACCCACAGTTCCGAGTAGTCTTACGTGCTTTAGATCAACGCGATGGTGTTGATGTTCTTGCATCTCCCAGCATTACAACAGTGAGTGGCCGCCAGGCCAGTATTCGCGCTGTTGACATGCGAACCATTGTTACCGGAACAGGTGCCAACCAACAAGGCGGCGGCGGTGGTGTTGGCGGTGGTGGCGGTGGCGGTGGTGTGAACGTTGGCGGTGGCGGAAACACGCCTCTCGGAACGACCATCACACCTCAAACCACAGTTATTCCTGAAGGTCCCATGTTAGATATTGTTCCCTATGTTTCATCAGACGGATATACAATCAAATTAACCATTTTGCCTACTTTGATTCAATTTGTAGGATATGACGATCCAGGCCCGTTCGCAGTTATTGCACAAGGTGGTGCTGGTAGCACGGTGGCGAATCCATTGGTGGCTCAATTACCTCTACCTCGATTGCGAACACGTCAAGTTTTGACCAGTGTTGTCGTATGGGATGGCCAAACAGTTGTTCTAGGTGGACTGATTTCAGAAGACGTAGCTAAACACAAAGACAAGGTGCCAGTTCTAGGCGATATTCCTTTCCTTGGAAGATTTTTCCGAAGCGAATCCAACTTCACCGAGAAAAAGAATTTGGCTATTTTCGTGACGCCGACGATCGTTGATCCTGCTGGCAACCGTGTTCATGACGAAAACAATCTGCCGTATGACCCGCTGAGTTTCTCGGACAGGGTTAGTGATACCGAATAATTCGTAAGATCAGGAATACTCATTCAGGATCAGGGATTAACACGAAACTTTAAGCTTACACCAATCTGGTATTCGTCACTCACTAATATGATTTGTTTCATGCAGCATATGAAAAGAAATATCATCATTTTAACCATCATTTCGATTTGCCAATGTATCGATTCCACAAACATTTGTGCCTCGGATTTGGCTCGAAACGGAGATGAATTTCTGATCGGTGGAAACATCCCCGGGGATCAATCCAATCAAAATCTGGCAATGAACAAGCTTGGTGGTTACATCACATGGAATGATCATCATGCTGACAATGACGGCTTAGGCATCAGTTTGCTGCGGCTTGACGAAAACGCTTCCAGCGTTTTCGAGCCCATCACAGTGAATGAAACCACCACCGGAGATCAGCTTGATGCACAGATCGTGCTCCTTTCCGATGTGGACTTGTCCGCAGTCGTTGTTTGGGAAAGCAAAGGCGACATTTATGCCAGATTTATTTCATCTGAAGGGGTTTTTGCCACCGGTGAACTATTAGTGAATGAGACAACTGACAACACACAAAACCGTCCCGTTTTAGCATCACTGGACAATGGTAATGTTGTTTTCGCCTGGTCCAGTCTGGATCAGGACGGTAGCCATTATGGTGTATTTGGCAGAGTCTTCTCTGCAAATGGGAATCCACAAACAGCTGAGTTTGGTTTGTCGCAGGAAACCGATTACAACCAGAAATCGCTGTCCATTTCACCCTCCGAAAATGGTGGTTTTTATGCAGTCTGGGTCTCTGAACAACTGGCCGGAATATCCGACAGTGTAAGGAGGAACGGACGGATCGATTTCTTCAGCGGGGGACGTCAATTTGATGTTGTTCTCAAAGGCCGTCATTTCGACACTGCTGGCAATGCGACATCCGATGAATCAGTTCTATCCTCGACCGATTCGATTTCAAGCAATCCTCATGTAATCAATTCCGAGGACGGATCGTTGGGTTTATTCTATTCATCAAAACCCAAAGGTAAAATAACAGATAACAATTGGGATATTTATTATCAATCGATTGATGCAGGATCAGGTTCACCCGAAGCCAAGCCAATACTTGTCAACAGTATCGCCTACGGTGATCAATTTGCGCCCAGGGCATGTGCCACTGATGGAGGCTTTTTTGTCACATGGACAAGTCTAGGTCACGATGGAGATTCATCTGGCATCTACGGTAAGAGCGTCAGAGACGGAGTCCCCGTGAGCAAGGATGTCTTGATCAATACGACGACATCCGGTCGCCAATTTCTTGGTAACGTTGCCAGTGTCGATGATGAAAATCTTGTAGTGACATGGAGTGGGTTTTCCTCAACCTCGAAATCATTGGAAGTGTTTGGTCAGAGATTCAAACCATTAGCTGGAAGGGCCATCCCCAGTCACGTGTATGGATTCGGAGCTGGTTTTGATTCGGTCAACGTTGTTTGGCCAGATGCACACGATGAAAGTGTTTCTGGATATCGTATTACTTACGGAGCAGGTAACTCATTCATTGATACTGAGGCGACAAGTTTGACCATTTCTGACCTCAAGCCTGGGCAAGTCTACAACATTTCATTATCCAATATATATGCAGATGGAACGGTATCCGCCGATTCTGTCAGCGCCTCCACTCAAACCTGGGGGATCGATGCAAATGAAGATGGTCTTCCAGATTCCTGGCAATCATCTCATTTTGGAATAGGGACCTCAGCATGGAAAGGTGCAGACGGCGATTCCGATGGGGATGGTGCTACAAACCTTGAAGAGTTGCTTGCCGGCACAGATCCAAGCAACCCAGCGGACTCTTTAACAATAGCTATGTATGAAGTAAATAACCAGAGTTGGCTATCATGGACAACAATTGAGGGTGGTATTTACCAGTTACAGCAAACAAGTAGTCTGAATGAATGGCAGAACATTGGAGCTCCAAGGTTTGGTGCTGATTCACATGATGCCGTTCAAATTCAGAACAACACAGATTTAAGCATCTATCGCATTGTTCGACTTAAGTAAATTTTTGGTATGTTTCATTCAAAAACATTTT
>NZFL01000002.1 GCA_002690655.1 Pedosphaera sp. | reverse complement strand
GCATTAATCTGGATGGGAAAACTCGACTCAATACGGCAAAGCGCAATGGATTGATCGGGCTACCCTGCCCCAATTAACACTTGATGACGGAAGCACCAACAAACTCCTAGCAAGCTGACTAATAACTTAGGACGGATTTACTTCTGAAAATGGGTTCCGTGAAGTAGATGAAATCTATGTGGGGCCCACCGACCTTTGAACTGAGAGTGATCACGTTCTCTCCTGTTTTCATCGCCACGTCCACCACCTGACCGTTCCATTTGCTCCAGTTTCTGGAACCCGGAAAAGTCCTCTTCTCCAGCGTGGAACCGTTCACAATAAGGTCCATGAGCTTGTCGGTGCCGGAACCGTTGGCCCAGACTATAACCATTTTAAAGGAACCGGTTTGGGGTGAACTCACCTGCCATGATATGGAAGCGGCGCCCACGCCCGGTTGGAGATACCCTGTGCCTGAATAACCCCAACTATCCTGTTTTATTTCCGCCCCTTTGAAATCCGCCTTTTCGGCCTCCATAAACCCTTGGAGCGCCGGGATGGGAACATCAAGCCAGTTGTCCACTGCAATCACGCGCGAGGTCCAGTCATAATGGACATTCCACAAATCTGTGAACGTTTCCGTCCATTTCAACAGCCCATGCCCACCATGGGTCGCGGACTTCAGGCTCACCTTTCCATTGGCCAGACGGGCATCCCAAACGAACTGCCACTTCTGGTTCAGAGATTCGGGCACAGCGGTTGTGCTGATGCAGCGGCGCGCAGCCTCAATGCGCTTTTCCAGGAATTGTACAGGGTTCCAGTTGGCATTGCCTTTGAACAAATTCCGCCATCCGGCAAGGCCTTCTGATTTGAGTATGGCCAGCATTTTTTCAGCGCCTGACAACTCAACTTTGATAGTTCCATACCGAGGATGGCCACCTTCGGCGATACCCACATCTTTCAGTTCCTGAGGCCACGTGGAAGGCTGGTCATATCGATAGGATATATAACCTGTGGTATAGGCTTCTGTCCCATCCGGAAGGTATTCTGAAGACCAACCCACAGGTGCTATCGATGTCTCGGCAAACCATGGGTGCTTGGGGGCCCTGAACCCATTGGGGTGTTCCATAGCGCGTAACCAAGCGATAGTCTCTTCAAAAAGGATGCGGTAACGTTCTTCGCCCGTCATGACATAAAACCACATCATCATGGGCAGTGTGAACCGGTTGGCAGTGCGTGGTTCTATGTTTATGCCTTCGTGATGTCTGGCAGGCACCGGCTCATTGAGGCGGTTATAGTTATCGGCCCAGCCCCGGGTTGCACCTTCACCCATATGGGTAAGGAACAGCCATTGCCCGAGTTTGGAACTGTATTTCAGGTATTTGGGGTCCTTGGTAAGATGGTACATGGCCATGGTGGTCATAAAGCCGTCATAGGTGGCATGGTCACTGTATGAACCACCATTTGCCACACCCCTGTCTCGATCGTCTTGTCCCCTTACATACGCATCGCCTATGGGACGGGTCTTACTGTCCCAGTAATCCGGGGAACACCCCCAATCGTGATACTGGATTTTTTCGAAGAACAGGTTGCCCCACTTTTTGGCGCTGTTTAAGTAATTTTCCTGGCCTGTCAATTTGTAAGCATACAGCATCAGGCAAAAAGCTGGATACTGATGGGCGTCCTCCATACGGGCAACCCCGAGCGGATGCTTGTGCTTGCGATTGATGGCCGCAATAGCCTTCCCCCCTCTTTCCAAAATCGCGGCACCGGGGAAACTCCCATTCTCGTGCTGGATCTGATAAAAGAAATCTGCGGTTTTCAACCCGGCCTGCAGATAGGTATCATCGCCAAATGTTTCATAAGCCCGGAGAAACCGGGCGGCAGCAGGAGGCAAATGCCCCTCCTCGAGATCAAGCATGAGCGAGTCGCCTGTCCATTTGTTTTTTTTTGGCGGATAGACTCCATACGCCCCGTTTTTTTCAATTAGTTTATCCAAAGATTCACGGACAGCCTTTTCACACTCTGTGTACATCCCGCTATCAATCTTCGGGACAAGGGCGTCGAGCGCTTCCTGCTGGCCGAAACAGACAGTGGACAGCAGAATTACCAAGGAAAAAATGATGTATAATCTCCAAAGTCTTCTTTTGTGGATTCTCTGCATATCGATTTCCAATTTACCATCATAATCAGCGGTAATGCACAAAGCCACGCTCTGCTCCTTCCAAATCCATCCGATAGAGAGTCTACCGGCGGCAGAGCTTCGGTGCTTCTGCCATAAAGTATTACAAGAGACCATTTTCAACCACGCACCCATGATGGACAGGCACATAGATTGGTTCGTGGTGAACGGGAAGGAAACTAACGACTAGTTAATCCTAATGCAAGAGCCTATGGCTCAGGCAGGGCCCTGCTGCTGCAGGGCCGTGGGCGTGTTGTGGATGTAGGGGAAATTGTGACGGTGTGCGGATGCGTTGGCGGACGCGCGGCAGCGCATCCCTACCTGTTGTTGAATGGCTGCATATACCAGACCTTGAAGCGTTGCCAAGCAAGGGCTAAATCTTCAGCGGTTAAGAGTGCGCAGGGAATCAGAAAGAGGGTGATGGTGGTGGCGAAAACCACACCGAAGCCCAACGAGACCGCCATTGGGATCAGGAATTGCGCCTGTAGGGAGCGTTCCAGCATTAAAGGAAGCAATCCTGCGAAGGTTGTCAATGATGTCAACATAATGGGGCGAAATCGGCGTGCCCCTGCCTTGAGCGCGGCATCCGGCAGGCTTAACCCCTCCTTGCGGCATCGATTGATATAGTCCACCAGAACCAGTGAATCGTTTACCGTCACCCCTGCCAGCGCGAGCATGCCAAAGACGGATAGGTAAGACGGCGTCAGTCCCATGATGATATGGCCGAGCAATGCCCCGATCACACCGAAGGGAACTGCAATCATAACAAAGAAAGGTTGAACCACTGATTTAAAGGGAATTGCGAGCAAGGCATAAAGGGTGAAAAACAATCCAACGGCACCGATCAGCGTACGCTTTTTAGCCTCCTCAGCTTCGGCCACGTATCCGATGAACAGAAAGGACAGATCTTCACCTTCACTGCAGAGTTCTTTGATCCGAGGTTTTAATTCCTTCGCGATGCGTACCACATTAACCGTTTCGTCGACGGGTTGGGCTCCGATTCGGATGATTTCCGCACCGTCATTGCGTTCGACGAAGGAGGGTTCCTTTTGGAACTGAATATCTGCCACTGTGAACAAAGGCACGTCTGCACCTCGTGGGGTTCGGATGGTTAATTGATCCAGTGTATGCAAGGATTCACGTGCCAGCTTGGGAAGACGAACCATCACACGAATGTCATCAATACCGCGTTGAACACGTTGAGCTTCTTCCCCGTAAAACGCTTGGCGGATCTGACGAGCGAGCATGACCTGGGTGAGACCCAGTTCACCGGCTCTGGGTTTGAGGGTGACTTCCAATTCATTCTGACCTCGATTCACACGAGCCCAGGCGGTGGTGATTCCATCGTATCCCTCCAGCAGTTCCTTGATCCGTTCGGCGACATCCGCTTTTTCCTCCGACATCGGGCCTCGCAATTCGAGGTTTAAATATTCGTCATCATATTCGCGTCTGCTTTTCATGGTTTGTTCCGAGAATACTCGAAAGGTCTCCGCTTCAGGAATGGGACCCACCACTTCGGTCCACCGATTGGCAATTTCACTGTTGCGTGGACCGGGCTCGCTGCGTTCCTCCGGTGCCATGACTTCCAGAGATATGTAACAGCGCGATTTATTAAAAGAACCACCCGAACCATAAGCACCCGTGACGCGCGTTACATTTTTGATTAACGATTTGTTGTTGCCAGGATCAATGAATTCACCTTTGACCTGGTCCAGTGCGGCCGACAGGCGTTCCATGTACTTGGCAGTGATTTCAATGGGTGTGTCATCGGGCAAATCCAGAATAGCGGTGATGCGTTGTCGATCCACGGATGGGAAGGAGGTGAAACTCATTCGACCTCCCATGCAATATCCGGTCATTAATAATCCCATGGCAGCAAAAGAGGCCAGCACCGACACACGATGTCGCACCGCCCATTTCAGCGTGGGTTGATAGACACTTTCCACAAACCGCTCCAGTCCATCGGCAATACGACTTTGAAATCTTGAAAAGGCATTCGTGCTAGGCTTGATACGCAGGTGCTTGAGATGGGCTGGTAGAATCAACTTGGATTCTAACAGCGAGAATAGAAGCACGGGGGCGACGACCGGCGGAATTTGTCTGGCGAAATCACCCCAGGTGCCTTCGAAATAGAGCAGAGGAATGAACGCAACGATGGTCGTCAAAATCCCAAATGTGACAGGAACGGTGACTTCCTCGGTTCCCTTGACCGAGGCTTCCAGGGGAGATAAACCGGACTGCATTTTTTGAAAGACGTTTTCACCGGTGACGATTGCGTCATCGACGACCACACCGACCACAATGATATAGCCAAACAGACTCATCACGTTGGCGGTGACTCCGAACCAGGGCATTAATAAAACTCCACCTGCGAAGGATACTGGAATGCCAAGGATGATCCAGAAAGCCAGTGCAGGTCTTAGAAACACACCCAGTGTCAAGACGACCAGCAGGCTTCCTTGCAGAAGCGAAGAAACGAGTGTGTTGAGTCTGCCCCGAATGGCGTAGGATTCATCATCCCAGACAAACATATCGATGCCCTCAGGAAATCGGGTTAACGCGGTGTCGACGTAATCGCGTACCTTGTTAGAAATATCGATGGCGCTTTCATTCCCCGTACGCATGACTTCAATAAACAGTGCTGGTTTGCCATTGAATTCGACACGCTTCTCACCTTCTTCGAAACCGTCAATGACTTTGGCAACATCCCCCAGCATGACCTCCGCACCATTGATGGATCGCACCGGAATCTGTGAGAAATCGGCACCCGTGTAGGCTTGACCTCGCGTGCGCATGGTCAACGTACCACTGGCACTATCGATGGCACCCGCCGGGAGATCGATGGAAAAGCGGCGGACGGCATCTGCGAGGTCCTGGAACGTTAGGTCATAGGCGAGTAGTTTTTCGGGCTCCGCTTCGATGGCGATTTCAAATCGGCGGCCGCCCTCAATATTGGCGCGACTGATACCGGGTAATTCCAAAAGATCTTCCTGAACGCGACGGGCCACCTTGCTGAGTTCGGTGGGAGTCAGATTGCCCGTCACCGCAACACTCAATACTTCGTAATAATTTCCAGACTCTGGAATGAACACCCGTGGACGCTCCGTTTCTGAGGGAAAGGTTGTGATGGCATCCACGCGGGCTTTCACATCATCCATCAACACGCGGACATCCACACCTTGTTTGGCTTGGAGGTAAAAGCGTGCTCTGCCTCTGGATCCGTCGGCGTGTAGATGTTCGATGCCTTGCACCCCTTCCAGAGATTCTTCGACTGGGATGAGAATAGCTCTTTCCACATCCTTGGCGGTGGCACCCCGGTAAGGCATGTCAATCATGACCGTTTCCCAGCTCAGTGCAGGGGTGACTTCAAGCGGGATGCGGTAGAAGGCTGTGTAAAATCCGGCCAGCAAAATGCCAATCATGAGAAAATTGGCAGCAATACCGTTGTTGGTGAACCATCGAATCATATCGTGAGCTTACTCATGATTTTCCGTCCGAGTTGGAGGAGTTTTTCTGGGTATCGGTTCCAGCTTTCTCGTTTTCATTGGGTTCGGCAACCGACATTGTGGTGTCATTCATATCCGGGATGATCTCCACCTTCGTGCCATCTGGGGCATATACCAAATGCGTTGTTGCCAGCCATGCTCCGTTCTCAATCGAAGCATCCTGTACCACAATGTGTTCTTCATCTGACCAAAGTTTTTCAATGGTCTTTCGAAAAAGAGTGAGGTCTACGGCATTCACCAGGTTAATCTGATCTAGTTCGTGGACTGCCACACGCGGTAGAGCGTACACGTCTTTGAGAACACGTCCCTGAATGACGGCGGTGACGGGTTGTCCAATGCGTAATGGAGTGTCTCCGGACAAACGTGCAAAAGGATCATCCACACGCGCGATGGCAAAGAGTTCGAGTGAATCCTCGTTCAAAGCACCTTCGGTTCGGATGATGCGGGCCTGCCATGTTTTTCCGGAATACATGTCCAAAGCATCGTGAAGGACAACCGAAACGGGAGGATCTTCGAGTAAGCTGGGAAGATCGACAAAAGGCAGTTCCCTGCTGGATATGGGTAATCTTACTTCCGCATAATCGACGGCAAAGATTGATCCCAGGGGTATGCCAGCACCAACTAGTTGGCCCAAACCAACCAGACGTTGTCGTACCCTTCCATCAAACGGTGCCAGAATATGGGTGCGTTCCAGGTCACGCTTTGCTCGAGCGACCTGGGCGTCCGCGGACTGAACATCTGCTTCAGCTTGCTTCAAATTGGCAGCACTCAAGTCGGCCTCGGTCTGTGGAATCAGGTTTTCTTTGACGACTTCTTCATTGCGCGCGTGATTCGCCTTGGCGAGTTCCAGGCTCGCTTTGGCTCCCAGCAGCCGGGCTTCGGCGCTCTGCAAGGCAGTTTCATAATCGGCAGCATCCAATCGAATGAGCACATCGCCCTGGGAGAAGAATGCTCCATCCTCGAAGGAGGGGGAGAGCTCGATGATCAATCCAGATACCTGTGGTTGAATGGTTATTTCAATGTGCGGCTGAACGTTCCCATGTGTTTTCAAGGAAACCGGGTAGTCTCTTAATTCCAGTTCAACAATGCGGGTTCTCAGAACCTGTTTCTTGGGAGGAGGTGGTTTCTCCTTGTCCATTTTTTGGGCTAGAAGGAAGAAGCCACCCATGGCCAGGATCAAGATGACGACTGGAATGGACGCGCGTAGCAATAGTCCTGCCGGTCCCACCTGGGAAGCTGGTTTATCCTGTTTTTCCTGCTGCGATGATGACATAGTGCGAGTAATAAGTTTGAAACGTCGCTCGTGGTAGAATCCTGACCATTGATATGGAAAGAGCATTTAGCACTACTAAAAAGATGTCAATGGTTTGAAACCTCTCCTGTTTCAGGAAAATGCCAGTCTACAACGCCGTGTTCGGAAATTAGATCACTTTGAAAACAAGCTGCTTGCCGATATTAATAATTGGGTTTCCCTTCCATACTTTTGTCTCGATAGACTTTGCAGGATGGAGGCATTTCCAATATTCTTGTCGTGATCATTTAGTTGCTTAATCCCTGATGCACTCGCCTGATCCCGCGGTTTAAGGGCTACTTGGAGAATTCACCCTCCAAGTCAACACGACATTGTCAGTGCACCCTCGGACACTGCGGATAAAGAAACCATTGACCTGAAAGGCAGCGCCACTCATTTTTCTTAAGCACCGCCCAACAGCTGACAATAATGTCCATCAATAGAAGAGATTTCACCAAAGTTAGTGGTATGACAGGCTTGGCACTGGCATTCCCCGCCAGCCTTTGCAAACTATTAGCAGCTCATCCCGGCAACCAGCTGCCCTACAAAATTTCACTGGCACAGTGGTCGCTACATAGAGCCTTTCGAAACAAGGACAAGGATTCGAGGGACTTTGCTAAGATAGCCAAGGATGGCTTCAACATCGAAGCTATCGAATACAGCAGCCAGTTCCTGGCGGATCATGTGAGCGACAAGGCTTATATGAACGACCTCAACAAACGCGCCGATGATCATGGAGTAAAACAGCTTCTCATCATGTGCGACAACGAGGGCATGATCGGTGATCCCTCCGCCAGGAAAAGGACACAGGCCCTGCTCGTCAATGTTCGCAAAGTCCTTTCCTGAATTGAGGATTTACTGAGCCGGGTTTGCTATACTGGCGAAAAATGTGGCGGTTCCGTTCTCAACTGTAAAATTGCTGATCAGCCTGAGTGTATAAGTTGGTTTCTAATTCATATCACCACTCAGCTTCCCGCAGTAAAATCATGAGCAAACGGGAGGTAAAAATATCCCGGAATGAATACCTACTATCAACCAATCCTGTTTATATTACGTGACGTCAGCACCTTCCTTTTCGTAGTAATCTGGATCGGACAACGGAAATCATAATCAAATACCAAAGTGAAATCATTGGGCAACTCATCTCACATTAGCAGGTGATGATGGAATTACCTCCCGCTTTGTGCATCTGGTAACATTTGCCTCCACTGATGAGGATGTGTTGAAGGGTTTTCTATCACAGCCTAATTCGTATCGGCAACACCGGGTGTTTGAGAATGCGCATGCTGCGGGAAGTCGAAGGTCAACACGAGCGGTTCGGTTCCCGTGTTCTCAATTTCGACACCACCGTTGGCAAGTGCGGCCTGAGTAATGAATCCAATCTCAGGATAGATTTCACCGAGCTTCATATCCTGATGATATCGCACTTCGAGCTTTCCGACACGACCGCATCCGCCATTCGTGTGGAACAGCGCGGGACTCTCCGGGCAGAAATTGGTCTTGCCACCGGGCTCGACAATGAGACGCAGGATTGAGCACTTCTGGTCCCCAAGGAAATCACCGTAGACAATCCACTTTGCGTCCACTCCGTCGCCTGTGAATGCTTCAGCTCTGATTGCCGGACGCGCATTTTTCCGCACGAAATCTGGATCCTGGTTCGCTTCGAAGTCGAACGTATCAATCAGAAACTCCCAGTCTTGGTGTTGGTCCTTCGGATAGTCCTCTTCCCGGCATGCGTAAAACGCATCGGCTGCTCCGATACGGCCATCAAGCGTCAGATCCTCGGCAAGGAAATGCTCGTCCATCGTCACGTGCAGCTCGTGTGTGCAGAGGTCCGTCGGCGAGTGCAGCACCCCATTCGGCATTACGAAGCCATTATCAATGTGCATCATCGTGTGCGGCGACAAATGCCGGACGCCATTATACTCGCCCTGTCCGAAACTTTTCATGCAGGCCAGGAACTGATCCTTCGTCACAAACGGGTAAAGCCCCATTGCCGTGGTGTGATAATGCGAAGGACTGACACCAGGGTTGTCGTATGAATTGATGTCGTATACCTCCCACTTCGCCCAGTGTAGGTGATGCGGAATCGGATTCAGATTGTCAAATTTCTTCGAAACAATCGGCCAGGTCGGATCGCCGAAAATGGATTTCGAAAAGGCCGTCATCTTCTCACCTATGACAGCTTCCGGTTTGGCGAGGATCAAATCCTGCAGCGAGATGAACTGGCCGTTCGGTGTGAGGACGTGCGATTCCCCCTCGCGAAATGGTGCCTTGTTCGTACGGGTATCGATGACTCCGGTCACGATGGGAACGGTGCAGCACATCCAGAGCTCATCCAGCCCAGTTCCGTTCATGTAATCTGGATAGTATGACTGCGCATCCAGCCGAATGCGTTTCCCTGGCGTACAAAATGTCCGGCCGGCGTACCGATGTAGAAGTTGCAACACTCCTCCGTGTTTGTTGAGGCAATCATCGAGAATCGAATCCGATCCTGAGCCGGATCCGTCGATCACATCTTGTTGAGGATACTCGTGCAGTTTATCAGGGAGAGTTGAAGTCGAAGCAGCCATGGTCAATGAATTCAAATGAGTTGGAATATTTACAATTTTTTTAATCTATTAAAATACAACGAGGGGGCCAGGGGCCCGCCATCTCGAGGTGAGGTCAAAATATAAGGATTAAGCAAGGCAGTGGCAAGGGTACTTCTGCCATCAATAGTGAAAAATGATCCTCCCCCCAAAGCACCCAAATCTGGTTGAAAAGGTCGTAGATTGAGCCCACAAAACCAGATTCACAATGTGCTCCGCTCATTTCCACTGATGGATCGAAATCCTGGGGACAGGCTATTCGCAAGTGGTTGGCCTATGCTCATGTGGACAAGGGATCAAGACTAGAAGAAATGACCGAGTTAAAAAACCGACCGTAGAATGGTTATCAGAAACAAATGAGACTTCTAAAAAACACTCCCGAATCCCCAATCAATCACTCCTTCATTGAGCAGCTCCATCTGGCAATCAGCTTATTTTCAAACCAGATGAACAATCTGCTTCGCGATCATTGACGAGTTTCAGGAAAGAGAACTGGATATTCTGGGGTAACATTACAATGGCCTCAGGCCTCCACGAGCTTGGGTAAACGAGCCAGAGATGCTGGCTCCCGCCATCCGAACCGGCCTTGCGAGAAGGAAGTTTTCATCCCATGAGGTTATCACTTTTCTTTTCTCTATCTTCTGACCTGGAAAATGACACATGCGATGAATGCACAATGGATGAACGGGGCAAAGGCTCAATCCGCTTGGGCACTATTACTAAGGATATCAATGATCTTCTTGTAACCGAAAACCAAACGAAACCCGGGCTGGAGAATATCAGCACCCCGAATCTCATAAATTTCATCATGTTGAATTGCTGGAAGGTTCCTCCATTCAGGTCGTGCTGCCACCTCATCGGGGAGAAATGGTTTCCCGCACCAAGAGCCCAAAATAATTTGCGGGCGTGCAGCCAAAACATCTTCGGGTTTCACCACACGGTCAAGTGCTTTTCCGCAGGAGCGCAAGTCAGCGAAAATATCCTCACCACCGGCCCGCTCGATTAATTCCCCTACCCATGCGATACCTGCAACCAGAGGATCATTCCATTCTTCGAAATAGACACGGAGGCGCTGGCCCTGAAGCTCAACGGGAAAGAGTTTGCCTCGGAATTCTTCAAGAAGGGGCTCAGCAGCACTCTCGCACCCCACACTGCGTGCAATCAGTATCAGTGCTTTCTCAATTTCCTGTAGCGTACGCTGGTTGGTGGTAAGAACGGTGCAACCTTGCCGAATAAGTTCTGCCGCAATATCGGCCTGAACATCTGAAAAACCGATTACAAGGTCGGGATCGAGTGCCAACAATTGATCCATTCCTACAGAACTAAATCCGCTGATACGCGGCTTGGAGGCCGCTTCAGGAGGCATTTCAAACCATGCTGTCACTCCGACAACTCGATGCCATGCACCCAACCGCCAGAGCCAGTCGGCAACTTCGGCAGACAGACAGACTATGCGTTGCGGGACGGAAGTCATCATAGCCTGGCCCGCGACTTACATCCCTTTGTATCTGGAGCATTCATGCCGCTGTCCATACCGCTGCAAAGATGGAGCAAATTGCATGCTTCAGCAAAAAAGGTCCATCCATTTGCTGAATGAAAATCACCAGACAAGCATGTGCTTAATTGAGCGTCTCTCACGTGTCCGGTTAAAGGGATAACAATCATATAAGTGGTCGATAAGCTTTGAATTTTCTTTTGAATCAAGACACAAGGATACTTATCCCAAACAGTTTTTAAAACACAATACAAAGTCCTCCATTTGCTGCACCCCTTCGATCAAAAGTCCCCATTTATTTGCAAAAATGGAGCGCCTGAGCAAATGCACATATTTCACTCGATTCTCGCAGACCAATTCATAAGGTAGCTGGCCAGGCTGCCAAAATCCTGATAGTTTCTCCGCAAAATTATCATGAAAGATTCTACTTTATCTCGACGCTCTTTTCTCAAGCGGGCTTCATGGGCTTCAGGCGCAGCAACTTTCCCCTTCGTTTCCACTCGAAACGTACTTGGGACCAACGAGCGACTCAATATAGCCGGCATTGGCTCGGGCGGAAAAGGTAAGGCGGATCTCACGTTCTGTGAATCCCAGAATATTGTTGCGCTGGTGGATATTGATCACCAACGCGCTACCGAAATGTTTGAGAAATTCCCACAAGCCAAACGCTACAAGGACTACCGGGTGATGTTTGACGAAATGACGGATAAGATTGACGCCGTAACCATTTCGACCCCCGATCACATGCATTTCCATCCCGCCATAAGAGCGGTTCATTCCAATAAACATGTCTTTTGCCAGAAACCGCTGACTCACACCGTTTGGGAAGCTCGAACATTGACGCAGGCGGCACACAAAGCGGGGGTGGCTACCCAGATGGGCAATCAGGGTATTTCATCACCAAAAATGAGAAGGGATGCGGAAGTCGTGAAAGCAGGCGCTCTTGGTGAAATCAAGGAAATGCATTGCTGGACGAACCGGCCCGGGCGTTATTGGAAACAAGGCCTTGAACGCCCAAAGGGAAACCACCCCGTTCCGAATCACATCGACTGGGATCTGTGGATAGGCTGCGCGCCATGGCGCCCGTACAATCCCGCCTACCACCCTTTCAACTGGCGCGCTTATTGGGATTTCGGCACGGGAGCAATTGGTGACATGGGATGCCATTTATTAAATCTGGCTAGCTTGACAATGGATATCAGGGACCCATCAAAAATCGTTGCCAGCGGAGTCGGCCAAACACATGAGACAGGCCCCACTGAGTCGCATATCGTGTGGGATTTCCCCGACCGTCCCGGTCAGTCAGCCTTTAAATTCCATTGGTATGACGGTGGACGAAAACCTTCTCAGGATTTATTCCCGCAGGCTGCATTCGACACGAACGGAATATTGATGATTGGTACGGACGACACCATGCTGACGCATTACAGCGGAGGTGGAGAGTTGATGAGTGGTCGTCGCTACAGGGACATCAATGCTCCCCGCATCTTGGGGGAATGCGAGGACTGGCATCAGTGCCACTACGATGACTGGTTCAACGCTTGCAAGGGAGGTAAGACGGCTCTCTCAAGTTTCGATAAAGCAGGACCCATCACGGAAGTCGTTCTCCTGGGGCAAGTCGCCATGCGAGCAGGAACCGAAATTGAGTGGGATGCCAGCAACATGAAGGTAACCAACAACAAGAAAGCCAATAAATACATTTCCACCGAATATCGTAAGGGCTGGGAGATCTGAACCTCATGCGCAAAAAAATCTTGGTGGCAACTCCATGGGTTCGCGACATCCCTTCGCTATTCAAGAATTCGTACCAGATTAAATTTCGCGTCATGAAATGTTGCCTCTAACCGCCTTTCATCTCCGAATTTCGGCATGAATATCGATCGGAGAAAGCCATTGTATTTAAAAGGACGCCATAGTAAGCATTCATGATTGAAATGCGCTGCAAGACCTATGGTGACATTGCTCAATCCAGCGATAAAGAAAGTTGGAATCGCCGTATGAGCCCCATTTGGAATCAGCGGGTAACAAGTTGATAATTTCATGAAAAAACGCTCAAACACCGGCATCAAACCATGGAGGTATGATACCATTCAAAAAATCTCAGCCTTCCTTGCAGTCGTGTTCTGCTTCACTATCTTGGTGCAGCTCCAACTCGTATGCGCTGAGGATGCGAAGGAGTCTAAGTTCGAATCATCCAAAAAGGTGAGTGAGGATGGGAATGTATTGGAAGGACATTCGTTTCACGGCGAGGCTTTCAACGAAGGACCAAGACAGAAAGCTTACCTGATGGGAGGCACAGCCAACGTGACTTTTAATGTCTCCACGGATGACGCACTTGCCCAGCAATTCTTCAATCAAGGCATCGGTCAGCTGCACGGTTTCTGGTATTTCGAGGCAGAAAGATCTTTCCGACAAGTCGCCATGCTGGATCCAGAATGTGCGATGGCTTACTGGGGGATGGCGATGGCAAATTTCGAGAACGAAAAACGGGCGATCGGTTTCATCAAAGAGGCTGTAAAACGAAAAAAAAGTATTAGCAAACGTGAACAACTCTGGATAGCCGGTCTGGACGAGTATTTAAAATCAAAGAAAAAAGACGCCAAGACTGCAAAGCAAGAATATATCCGCAACTTGGAAGAAATTATTCATGAGCATCCAGATGACATAGAGGCAAAAGCGTTCTTGGTCGTGCGGTTATATCAATTCAAGGGCGATCTTCCCATTGCCAGTCACCAGGCGGTCGACGCTATTCTGGATCAGGTATTTGCCCTGAACCCAATGCACCCTGCGCATCATTACCGGATTCACCTATGGGACCGTGAAAAACCCGAGCGCGCACTGGAGTCCGCTGCGCGAGGCGGGCAGTCAGGCCCCAGCATCGCTCATCTGTGGCACATGCCCGGGCATATCTATTCCCGGTTGAAGAGATATAGTGACGCCGTCTGGCAACAGGAAGCATCCTCACGAGCCGATCACGCTCACATGATGCGCGATCGCGTGATGCCCGACCAGATCCACAACTATGCCCACAATCAGGAATGGATGACGCGCAATCTGATCAACATCGGCCGATCACGTGACGCACTGGCAATCGCCGCCAATCTGATCGAACATCCACGACACCCAAAATACAATACTGCCTCAAGGCGGGGCCGCAGCGCCTCGTATGGACGGACCCGAATGTTCCAAGTGCTCCAGCGTTTCGAAATGTGGGACGAGCTGATCCATCTCAGCGGGACCATGTATCTGGAACCGACGAACCTGAAACCGGAACAGGACAAACGCATCCGCGCTTTGGGTGTCGCTTACTTCGAAAAAGGCGACTCGCCCCAGCTTCTGACCCAGCTTGTGGAGTTGCAGGGACGATTGGTCCAAGCGCAAAATGAACAAACCGAGGCCCAAAATAAAGCCGAAAAAAAAGCCAAGGAAGCTAAGAAACCGGCGGCCGAGATCGATAAGGCCAAAGCTGCCGCTGGAAAAAATTTCAACAGCCGGATCAAATCACTCAACAACGCGGTCGCTGAACTGAATGCCTGCGCGGGGTTATTGGTGGGAACGGCCGGAACGTCCAAGACTCTGCTCGATCAAGTCAGCGGCGTTGCAAAGGACCGGCTGGCGAGACTTTACCTGCGCGCGGGAGATCACGAGAAAGCAGAGCGTCTGGCTAGAGAAGCGGTCGAGTCGGCCAAGAATGAGGTCATCCCATTGGCCAACCAGATCGACGTTCTCTTCCGCATCGGCAAGGAAAAAGAAGCGAGCGAAGCATTCGCTAAATTGCGCGAAATTTCCGGAAACATCGACGACTTGACGCATCCCCCGTTTCAGCGACTTTCGGATATAGCCTCCTCTATTGATTTCCCATCCGATTGGCGAATCGAAAGGCAGCTTTCCCATGACGTCGGTATACGTCCATCTCTGGACAACATTGGTCCCCTTCGCTGCACACCGACATCAGCGCCGGATTGGAGCTTACCAAATGCCAGCGGTGAATCGATAGGACTGAAGCAATTCCATGGCCGACCCGTCGTGGTGATTTTTTACCTTGGCCAAAGTTGCCTGCATTGCGTCGAGCAGCTCACCAATTTCGCCCCCAGAACAAAAGACTTCATCGACGCTGGAATTTCACTGGTCGCCATCAGCACCGACGAAGTCAAGAAACTGAAGAGATCCGTTGACAGTTTTCAGCTGGAAGATCTGGCCGAGATCCCGGTGGTAAAGGACTTGAAGAATTTCCTCGAAAACACACAAGTTCAAGGCGAATTCCCATTCCCGCTTGTTTCTGACGCCGATCTACGAATCTTCAAGACCTACCGGGCCTTCGACGATTTTGAGAACCAACCCTTGCATGGCACATTTTTGATCGATGGTGACGGCTTGGTTCGTTGGCAGGACATCAGTTACGAACCTTTCAACAATCCCGATTTTCTTTTGAAGGAAGCAAAGCGCTTGCTCCAACTTCCAGTCAAATCGGCAGACAGACTTGCCAGCAGCCATGGTGGTGGGGCGGAACTAGGCAGAAAGGATTTTAGTCAGGAAAAGCTGGCGAGCACGCTGGGCAACAAGCTGCAAAGGAGCGGTTCACTTGATGTTCCATCCAGCCAGACAGATAGGAAATAGATCAGGATTGCCGAAGGACTTCTACCTGGGTCTTTTCCTCTGTCCGAGGTGCTTCGGTGCTCCTGGCATGCAACGTGAGAAAAGTGTCCAAATCCAGCACAGCCCTCTATTCGGTTTATGAAGGCAGGATATTGTTCAAAGGAAAACAAATCTATTACCCAACGCCCAAGCAATGAATCAAAGTTCGAACCGGGGATACGCACTCCAGCGAAGCTGGCAAGAAGAAGACTTTCATTCCGCAAGTTCTTCACCTTCCTTTTCACTATATTTTGGATGGATCAACTTGAGCTAAAACCAAAACATGAATTGACTTTGCGGATCAAATTGACCTGGATTCACCTCCGATGACGGAGGCACCCTTGTTAATGCCAACCTATCATGGAATGGAAAGCGATCGCTTCGATCCAAGGGGTCCACAGATCAAGTGCGATCGGTTTTCAGGAACAAAAGGTCAGTGGTTCTAGTCTCGTCGCGGGCTTCCTTTCCTGTCATTCTATACCGCCAAAGAGTCGATATTACTTATGAGATCTTATTTTCAATTCCTACTTTTACTCCTGATAACAGGCGTCCCATTTCTGACGACAGTTGCAACCAGTCAAACAGGTAATGGCGTCCTATCCTCCGACTCCATTCCAAATCCTACACCTCTCTCTCAGTTTGCCCTCCCTGAATTACAGGGCATGAGCGTCAACCTTGAGGAGTGGTGCGTGGACGTTGATGCCTACATTTGTTTGAAAAAAGGAGTACTCGAGCTGATCGCCTGTACGAAAGCCTCCAAAGAGCATGAGTCGATTGTTGCCGTTGAAAGCACAGCTAAACACATTCACACGGCACTTCTCCTTCTGGGCGCCGAGGCGGGCTCCCCGGCACGGCGAAAACCAGTCAACGATGAGAAAAATGCTTGGATGGATGTGCCTCCATCCGGAGCCCCTGTCGATGTGTTTCTTGTATTCGATAATGAGGAGTCTGCCAAACCGGTCGAGAAACCAATCAACGAGTTTATAACGCAGGAGGATGGAGAAATATTTTCGACGAATACATTCCTGTTCGCTGGTTCGATTTTACATTCCAGTGACAATAACGGCCCTAATCATTATATGGCTGACAAAAGTGGAAACGTGATATCAATTTCAACCTTCGGCGATGAAGTGCTTTGCCTGCCCGGCCTCCACAGCCAGGTGAACACGGAACTGTATTGGAACGTCGCAGGTGACAAACTGCCCGATGTCGGAACTCCTGTCATTCTGCGACTTCGTCCTCATACTGATTCCAAGTATCAAACCAAGCTAGCGAACGATCATGCTTCGGCTACTTCAAAACGACCCACCAAAGAAACTATCCGCAAAGTTTCAACCAAGGTCTTTATCCTCGCAGGGCAATCCAACATGGAGGGTCAGGGCGTTGTCTCGATGAACCATCCTGAGTTTTACAACGGTGGCAAGGGTAATCTTGAATGGTCCATGAAGCATTCCAGCAGCGCCGAAAAAATGCGGCATCTCAAAGACGACAAAAAAAACTGGACCTCCCGAGAGGACGTCCAGATATCCTTCAAATCCCAGGAAAAGCAACGTAAGGGAAACCTGACCATCGGCTACACAGGATATGGCGGCAATAGTCACATCGGTCCGGAGCTTCAGTTCGGTCATGTTGTTGGAGACTATTTCGATGAACCGGTTTTGCTGATCAAAACGGCATGGGGCGGCAAAAGTCTGCATGCTGATTTCCGCCCACCGAGTTCGGGAGGACGTGTCGGTCCGTATTACACAAAAATGATTAAAGAAATCCATGCGGCACTGGAAGAACTCAAACATGTCGATTACGAGCTTGCAGGCTTTGTCTGGATGCAGGGTTGGAATGACATGGTGGCAAGCGACGCCATCACTCATTATGCAGATCATCTGGTCAACCTTGCCTTGGATCTTCGCTCCGAGTTGGGTAAGTCGCAACTCCCGTTTATTGTGGGAGAACTCGGCAACGGCGGCCCTGTCCAGAGGGACGGGAATATGACTGATTTCCGACAAGCCCAACGCAGCGGAGCGGCACGCATAGAAAATGCCATTTTTGTGGAAACAAGCGCCTTTGCGCGCCCCAAGGAAGAGTCGCCCAATACCACACACGGTCACCACTGGTTCGGTAACGCCGAAAGCTATTTCCTAATCGGGGACGCACTGGCTAGGGCTACAATAGAACTCTTTGAGAATTAGTGCCCTGAACCTCCTGCTGCAACCCAATGGATTCCTTCGATTAATATCCTGTGGGCGATACCCGCTGTGGCACGATGTGGTCCCCCGAGCACCGGCGCCTACTGGCGCGAACAGGCATGGTATTACGACCTCACCCGAGGATGGGACGGAAGCTTCCGGTATCAGGGATCTCCCGTCGGAGAAGAAGAGCATGATAAATACACACACTGGGATAATACCGGAACCTACCTCCTGACTTATGCCTTACCCATGAAAAGCCTTTACATCACCGGCAAGAAACCATCTGTAGTACCGACCTTGACGGCATCCGAATCCGAGAAGGTGATTAATGCAGGGAGGGATTACTTTTCGAGACGCAGCGAACTTTCAGGCAGGGAAATGGATCGCTACTGTTATGAGCACCGGAGCAAGAAGGAATTGCTCGCAGGTCTTTCCAGCTGGTCGCCTTCGGTCCGCAAGCGTTCGGCCTGGGAGCTGGGAAGGCGAGATGGTGACGTCATGCCAATGCTCCTGAATCTATTGAAATCCTCCAATCTTTATTCCCGATATGGAGCCGTTGAAGCACTTGGGAGCCTTAGCTCAAAAATAAATGAAGCTGCGCGGGTGTCGGTCCTATTGAACGCGCTGCAGGCAGATGACCTCTGGCTGCGCATCCTTGCGGCCGAAGCCCTCCCTGGAATCGGTGACCCCGCAAAGATTGCCGTTCCGGACATGCTCAAACGTTCTGCGATGAGAAATCCTGAAAAGGACCCAAGGGGGATGGAACACCGCTATCTTGCCTTTGCTCTTTTCAACCGGTGCGGTGGACTGGTCGGACGATCACTCAAAGGGGTCAATCGAGAATTACTCATGCAGGCCGTTCGTGTCGGTTTACAAAATCAGGATGGTCGCGCACGAGGGAGTTTTGCATCGGTTTACCAGGCAATTGCCGAAAAGGCACCCAGCGGCATCATGTTCGCAAGCGAAATACGCATGAGAGGGCTTGAACTCTTTGCAAAGCACAAAATCAACGAGGGGATTGGACTATTGGTAGATTACGCCATCAATCAAAAAGCGCATGCCAGCGAAAAACGCATCGTCAAAGTAATGGAAACTCTCAAATCCTATGGCACACACGGAAGACGTATTCTGCCCCAATTAAGGGCCGCCGCCATTCATTTTGATCAAGGAGAAAAGAACTACCCACACCACCTGAGCCAAGGAAAGGCAAAGCTTGTCAGGGAAACCATCAAGACAATTGAGACCTCGACGTATAATCCTGCATTGATCTCTTTGAACCGGTAACTGGATACGACAATGATTACAAAGGTAAGAGTCATTGCGTCAACCACCGCGCGAGGAGTCGGCTTGAGTCTGTTTGGATTCCAATTGTTTTGATCCATCATCAGCATGAACCCAGGCATAACAGTATCAATCCCAAACTCTGGAGCCATTTTCTTTTTGCTCAATCCAAGTCACGAAGGGCGCAAGGCATTCAGGGGTAGTTCGGGCTGTCCATGTTACCCCACTGGAGATGACTTCAACAAACAAGTATGCCCCCAGACCATCAGGACTCGAAGCTTGGTTTTACCTGGAACAATGGGATGCACACGTTGGGTTGGATATGTAATATGGATGATCTGGTCACTGAACCTTCGGCAATTCAACCATTGAAATGAACAATAATGACGTCAAGTCCTCTTGCTTGAGACATCGTTATTATTGTTTATTCCAGAGCCTTACCTTATGATGGTCAAATGCAATATCTAAAATCCATTTGGTTGTCTGCCTGCTGTATTGCAGTTATCATTTCCACTGTCACCGCGTCCGATACTGTCCTCACGCAATATGGCAGGGTGCAGGGAACAGAGTCGCGCGATGAATCGGTGGAAGTTTTCAAGGGAATCCCTTACGCAGCGCCTCCGGTAGGAGATCTGCGCTGGCATCCCCCACAGCCACCCGCTAAATGGTCTTCTATCCGTGTTTGTGATCAATTTGCTCCTCAATCATTGCAGCGTGGCAAGCGAAAAAATGCTAATCAAAGCGAGGATTGCTTGTATTTAAACGTGTGGACGCCACGTAAGCGTCACGTTGAGAAATACCCGGTCATGGTTTGGATACATGGAGGAGGCTTCACACAGGGGTCTGGGCATAAGGCTGGCTACAACGGGACACAACTTGCCCAAAGGGGTGTCGTCGTGGTCACGATCAATTACCGACTGGGAGCCCTCGGATTCATGACGCATCCGGAATTATCAGCGGAGTCACCACACGGTTCATCAGGTAATTATGCGATTCTGGACCAGATCGAGGCATTGAAGTGGGTAAGGGGCAATATTTCAAAATTTGGCGGGAACCCTGACAATGTCACCATTTTCGGTGAATCGGCGGGTGGGACCAGTGTTTATCTACTGACAGCAACACCACTTTCCAAAGGACTGTTTCATCGCGCGATCCTGCAAAGCCCCTGGCTCGACCCGAGTATTTTTCGCGATCTGAAAAATGAAAACGAAAACGGGCCTCCCGCTGAATCCATGGGGGATCAGGAAGTTCAAAAGATATTCGAAACACCAGTGCCGAATGTGTTAACGAAGCTGCGAGCTACACCGGGGGAAGAAATTTTAGCAAAGATGAAGGAGCGCTGGCCCGTAGTGATGGATGGTTGGGTATTCCCCAAAGCACCCCATTTGATCCACGCCGCCGGCGAGCAACACGATATCCCCATCATTATTGGAACCAATCGAGATGAAGGAACGATGTTTGGGCCCAGCAAACCCTTTGGAGGCACCTTGGACAGTTACCAGATCACGATGTTGGAACAGTTTGGCGAGTCTGGTAAAAAAATCGCTGAGTTTTATGCCCCAGCATCGAAAGACGGACTCTATAAGGTGGGTGTTCAAATGATCACGGACACCTGGTTTGTGCAACCATCACGGGAATTTGCCAGAGCGATGAGTCAACATGGCAATCCGGTATGGATGTATCACTTCACCAAACCTGTGTGGGGTTGGATGGGGGCAGCTCATGCTGCCGAAATTCGATATGTATTTGGCAATTTGGAAGAGCCAAAGCCAGAAGACAGAAGGCTTTCAGAAGCATTCATGGATTACTGGGTGCAGTTCGCCAAATCCGGCAATCCGAATATTGATCATCAGCCGGCATGGCCCTCTTACACGCGCAGCACAGACCAACATCTGGTGATGGATCAAAGGATCACGGTAGAGAGTGCTTTACGCAAAGAAGCCTGCGATTTGATCGACCAGGTTCTGAAAGAACGACGGAAGTGAGAGGCATCAACAAAACGCTGCCCCCTCTAAAGACGGCTATGATATGGCAACGAGTCGAGCAGCTTGCTGACCAACCTGTGCTTATCAAGCAAACAAGCGCCTTGTTGACTGAGCTACGAAGGTTTGACTGACGATCGGACAGCGAAACATAGTTTACAGATTTAGAAAGTTTATGAATCGATTGAGATATATTCCCTTTATCACATGGTTTTCAGTTCTGGCATTGGCAAATGCACAGAGCAGCGATGAATCACTCACTGCACAGCGACAAGCATTCCGCCTGTCTGAAAATTTGCGGAGCACAGTTGCTGAAGCCACGCCAGAGGAGAGATCATCTTCCATTGAAAACAATCAGAAGACATTGACCTCCGGCAAGTATGTTGTCACCCAGTCGTGGTCGCAGGAAAAAAAATATCCACGTCCCTACTATGTCAATGTCCCCAAGTCCCGAACTTTGGAATCCACAGACAAACACAATAGATTTCCTGTGTTCATTTTCCTGCACGGTAATGGTGGGAACGCAAGATCTGCAATGCAGGGGTTCATGCGACGTCATGAAAAAATGGTCAATCGTTATATCCTAGTTTTCGCCCAGGGCTACCAGAAGAGCTGGAACATAGTTTCTGAGCGTTCAAAGGCGGATGACCGGGGCTTTATCGAAACCATAGTGCAGACGCTGGCTACATTCAAGAACGTGGCACCCGACGACTTCAGCATCATGGGAAATTCGAACGGCGCTGCTTTGGTCAACCAGATGGCAATAGAGACTACTCTACCTCACATTCGAAACTACATCACAGGGGTCAGCCAGCTGAACGCATGGCAGCATGATGGAGAACATTTCAAAGCCAAGGGTGATCAAAATCAATACCACGCAGTGGCCGCACCCATGAAAGGCAAACGTTTGATGAATATTTCAGGCACCGAGGATAAGCTAGTCCCCTATCATGGAGGACCTTCAAAATTTATTCCAGCCAATGACGGTAAATTGGAGTTCGTTGCTACGGAGGAATCAATATACCTCTGGGCCAGGGAAATGGGTTACACGGGAGAAAAAAAGACGCATCCAAGCAGCAAGGTCGGTCGTCTTGAAATCTTCAGCTACCTGAATGGAGACGTGGTTCATTACAAAGTGAATCAGGAAGGTCACGGAGCCACGCGAAAAGTCACGGAGGATCAACTAATGAAATTTTTAAAGACTGAAAAAACCGTAGTGCCGCAATAAAATCTTTGAGTTTTTCATGCGCTGGAACAGGCACTTCCAGTGGAAAGGATTTCAATATCATGTTCATGGATGATTTCCACTTGTTGATGAATGCAGATTTACAGTAAATTAGAAAACCATCAAATTTTCGACTCCCAATCCTGCCCGCCATATGTATAAAAATCTCATGAACAGACAGATTGCAACGATCACCCTTGTAGCTCTCTTTCTCTGCACAGCCACCCATGTAGAGGCCAAAACGGATCAACCCAACGTCGTATTCATCCTGATCGATGATCTTGGTGGAAGGGATTTGCCTGTTTATGGCAATCGATTTAATGAGGCGCCTAATATTGATCGTCTGGCAACAGAAGGAATGTTGTTTCATAACGCATACGCAGCACCGGTCTGTTCTGCTACACGAGCAAGCATTCAATCAGGCCAATACCCAGCAAGAGTGGGGATCTTCGATTTCATACCAGGACACTGGCGCCCTCATGAAGAAGTGATCGTGCCAAAGCACCGAGTACAATTCCTGCCGAATCATATCACCACACTGGGAAATGTGATGCATTCTGCCGGCTACAAGACTGGATATTTCGGAAAATGGCATCTGGGGAACAGTAAGGAGCATGCACCCAACGCTCGTGGTTACGATGAAGCACATGTTTATGCAGGTGGCGGATTCTACAAACCGAAATTCAGACCGGGATATAAAACACAGCAAGGAGAGCGTCTGAGTGACGCGCTGACAAGAATGGGCGTGGAGTTTATCAAGGCACATCGTGATGAACCGTTTTTCCTTTTTATTTCACACTATGACGTACACGTGCAATTGGATGCTGACCACGATCTGATTGACAAATACATGGAAAAGAAAAGGGATCCTGATTATACCTGCAATGCCGTCTACGCCGCGATGATCGAGCATGTAGATCGAAGTGTGGGCAGACTGATGGAGGTTTTGAACGCAGAAGGTCTCGAGGAGGAAACGCTGTTTATTTTTTACTCTGACAATGGAGGTGTCGATAATCGATTCGACAACATTCCATTGCTGGGAGGAAATAGTCGGAATGTATATCCAGATGAACATCCACTGAAATACATTGCCACTACGAACGCCCCTTTGAGAGCGGGTAAAGGCACCCTTTATGAAGGCGGCATTCGGGTACCATTAATCGTTCGATGGCCAAACGAGATCCGTAAGGGCTCCACGTCCAAGGCCCTTGTTTCAAGTGTCGATTTTTTCCCAACTTTTCTGGACTTGGTTCAGGGCCACAAACCCGGGCAGCAAACACTCGATGGAATCTCCATGCTCCCTGCCCTGACCCAGAACAAATTCGATCTCGAACGCGAAATTTTCACCCATTATCCCGTATACCATCACGAGCAGCCGATGTCGGCCCTTCGAAAAGGTGATTGGAAGATCGTTGAAAATCTGGTGACTGGTAACTTCGAGCTTTATAATCTCAAATATGATGTCAATGAAATGACCGATCTCAAATTTAGTTATCCAGTGAAATTCGACGCATTAAAAAAAGCTCTGAGCAAATGGCAGGCGGATACCAAGGCTCAAATGCCAACACCAAATCCAGACTTTGATCCCAGCAGAAGATATGAGTGGGGTAAGCATCCGGATCGTTGATTGTCCGTCACTAAAAAAAGAATTATTCCCTTGAGAAAATTGGCGAAGAATCAATCGGCGCATGCTGATTTGCCTTGAGAAAGTTGGCAGGGAAATAAGCTGGAATCAACTGGACTGTCCTTGGGGAACTTCGAATCACAGGCAATGCAGAATTCGTATCACTAAAGTTATTTTCCGCAGGAAGCAAAGTGGTGTTTCACGCAAGTGACAAAGACGATTAAGAAATGAAAGGGCTCAAAAAGCTTATCCTGCTCATTGAGGAGGCCATGCGATTACAAAACTGATCTGCAGCCATTGCCATCTTACCCCATACATTCAAACAGTGGCATTTCTATCATTAAACTCATGAAAGTTGACTCCATCCGTCCTCGCTTGAGTGACCACAAATTGGAAGTCTCTAGCATCTGAATCAGTGTATTTGCACATTTAACACAAGAGACTGAAATCCACTCAGCAGATTCATCAAACATCGCAGTTGTCATACAGGGCACCGGATCTTGAATAAGGATCATTGAAGAAAAACCATGGCATTGTGGGCACTACACCTCTGGGAGAGTAGCTCTAGGCATTGAACAATTCCTTCGATATCGACAAACCCAAAAACACATTCCTTGACAGCAAAGGGCCAAGCAGCCTAAGGGGATACAATTAGATTACAAAAAAAACGCATTGACCCAGTGAAATGTAGTCCGGGACCAATAGCGGTCATCAGGATATTTTAACTTCCCTTCCCTCGTTTGCTGATATTTGAGCAGCATCAATTATTCGTGCAATATTGCAGGCAGTCTCAATATCAAGAGGCAATTCAGTGCCACAATCAAGGGCATCGGCAAAGGCATCCATGAGAAGGAAATCATTGTCATTATCAATCCTGATGTTTTTGAATTCATTTTTTGGCTGGTCTTTATAATGCAGTCCAACCTCAGGTCGGGCCTCACTTACCACCAAAGCCCCCCTTGTCCCGATCAGGTGCAGTTTGATTTCTCCAATGTCAGGATGACTGGCGGCCCCGATACGACCAATGGCGAGAGAACCGATTACTCCATTTTCCAACACAAAAGACAGGGCAGCCAGATCATCAACTTGGTTATCAACATTGGCCTGATGAAAATGGGTCGCCGTGCTGGCAACAACACGCTCGAAGGGCGATGAACATATGGAGTTAATGTAAGCCAGAGGGTATATGCCTTCAATCTGAAGTTCACCCATGGGCTGCGTGCCGACACCACCGTCGGAACCATCGGCATGAGCTTCCAATTGGCGATCTAGCCAATCGATGGGAGGGCTACCCATTGTTTCAGTCTCTTTGGGAGGTCCTGCATCTTTGGAAAAATAAAAATCACAATGAACCGCCAACAAATCTCCGATCGCCCCTTCGCTCAGAGCCAGCCGAGCTTCAATCAATGCGGGAAGGAAGTTACGATTCCACACCATCCCCTTAAGTCCGCTTTGTTTTATTAGTTCAGAGAGAGACTGGCACTCCTGCACATCAGGCGAAAGAGGTTTGTCGACGATGATATGCAGCCCAGCCCGGACAGCACGCATGGCCAGGTCACAATGACGCTCAGCTTCAGAACTGATGACGGCGATGTCACAGTCAAAATTTCTGAATGCTTCCTCCACATTCCTGCAATAAGGGATTGCATGCATGTCAGCATATTTTTGGTTACGTTCATGCGTCCAATCGGGCCGGAGGGCATCATCCGCTACCGCCACCAATGCAAATCTTGGATGTGCAGCGACTGCGTCAGGAAGATAAGCATGCTTGATCACACTCAGGACCAACACTCGATATGTTTTTTTACCAGGATCAGCCATCAACAAGCTCCTCCAGCAACTCATGAATCCGTAAAGTATCTTTCAAAGTAACATTCCAATCCCTGTCGTTTAAAATTCCATCTACAAACTCACTAACAAGCCCCATCAATCCATGCATGATGTTATTATGCTGTATACGTGCAGAAATGCTATTTTTCCGGAAATGAAGATGGGTATTGTGATGATCATCTCCATAGGCAGCTCCGGTTGCCCCAATCAATTGAACACTTTCGTAAGCGACTTCTCCTTCGAAAGGATTTGAAACATTCATGAGAGCCATTCCGTCGCTTGGAAATTGAAGATGGCAAAGGAGCGAATGCTTCGTCTCAACCCATTGGCGCATGCTGGGTTCATCTTGGAAAAACCAGCGAGCCAGATCTATTGGCCCAAACATGGCTTGCTTCAACGAGACACCCTCTGTTGCCCAGTAATGAAGCCGCATCAACCCTGGTTTTCCCAGCTTGCCGGCACGCAGCGCTTCATCAATGGGTTTAACCCTGGAGCTAAATCGCAAAGCATGAGCAGGCATTATGTGACTGTCTGATTTTATCAAAGACGCTAAAGTATGGCTGACAATCCTTTCCGGTTGATCAACCAGGCAGGGAACACCCTGATTTGAAATCGCATTCTCTGGCCCAACGATTCGTGCATCAGGGGCAGTATTGGCATCGTCGCTCACATAAATGGATCGAAGGCGGCGTATCGCTTCTTCGTAGAGAGATTTACGCTTCGGTTCCAGTTGTATTTCAATTTTGAACATCATTCGCTAGTGCATCATATTTCGTCGACTCGTGTCTGGTGCAAAGGATACCAAAATCATGCCAAAAAGGAATATCAGACTGGTAATTCGCCCAATACGAGCATAATCGCCTTCAAAAGCAGTCATCAATGCTCCAGTGGCAAAGATGGTCAGTGCGGTCAGGATACGGCCAAAATTGAAGCTGACACCAATTCCAGTGGAACGAATGCTGGTAGGAAAAAGTTCAGGCAAAAAAAACGGTAACCAACCGAAATAAAACCCGTTGAACAATCCCAGAAAAGCCACACCGACAAGAAAGCTGAAATCACCGGGAACGGTCATCCAAAAAGCATATTGAGCAGTAACCAAAGCACCGAGACTGATGAAGAAATACATGCGTCGCCTTCCCATCCAGACAGCCAACATACCTGCAAAAAAACTTCCAACGATGCTAGTGAGGGAACGAGCCATCCCAATGTGGGCTTTGAGATCCTCTTTACCAATCTGAGAACCGATTTCATCTGCCCATGGCATCATCCAATTGGCGCTACCCCATCCCCCAATAAGCGGAATAGTGGCTAAACCGATTCCAATGAAAACACATCTCAAATGTTCTCCCTTGAAAACAGAGGGAGAAGATTCGGATTGCATTCCAGTTTGCTGTGATGATTGCTTCTTCCAGGCGGGTGATTCGGGAAGAAACAAAAGAACGCCCAAACCAATCAGGGCTGGAACCGTATTTACCAGCATCACCCAACGCCAGGAGTCTGGGGTAACAGCATGGATGGCAGCCATGGAAGACATGGCAAAGATCCCGAGATTACCCGCCATGCCGATGGCACTGGCCAATGCTGGTCGAAATTTATTGGGCCACACCTCAGAAACAAGTGCAACACCATTTGGCCAGGCTCCACCAATCCCCAGACATGCGAGAAATCTGAGGAAAAGGAGTTGGTGCGGACTTTGAGCAAACCAGGCGAGACCGGTAAAACCGGCAAACCAGAGGATGGATATTCCCAGCATTTTAGTTCTTCCATAACGATCCCCAAGTTTCCCAAAAAGATAACCGCCAACGGCGGCACCGAACAGGAAAGCACATTGAAACCAGGCATACCATTGGGAAGCCACGGCATTCCATGCATTGAGCTGCGCCAGTTCCGATCCGACAAGTTCACCAGCGCGTCGATTCAGATCCGTAAAGACAGCAAAATCCAGCATGCCTTGGCGCCCCATTAAATCCAATGAGGCAGCCCGCATGCCAAGGTTTGTCAACAAAATCTGCATACCCCCAAAAAACCACGCTGAAAAAGCAGCCACTGAAACACCAATTTGCGCCGGGCGAGATAAAGAATCAGATACTTCTTGTGTGGAAATGTGGTTGGGCATGTCAAAAGTCTGATCAAAGAAGTCATACATGGCCAGTCAAAAGGAAACTCACTTTCTGCCCCAAAGAGGATTGCGTAAATTGCTTTACTTTCGTATGGATTGCACATGCCTGAAACCATATTTAAGGTCGGCGTTCTGGGAGCGACAGGATTTATCGGAACACCTTATCGCGAGGAAATCAAAGCCTGTAAAGAGGCTCGAATCATTGCACTGTGCGCGCGACGAAGGGATTTACTTGAAGCGGCGGCAAAGAAAGATGGAGCTTCCTGCATCACTCACAACTGGCGAGAGGTCGTCACTCATCCGGATGTCAATATGGTCATTGTGGCCACACCCGATGTGCTGCATCACGAAGCAATCATCGCTTGTGCAAAAGAAGGCAAGCATGTGCTTTGTGAAAAACCAATTGGCATGCATGCAGGAGAAGCTGGTGAAATGTGGGAAGCCTATCGTGAATCGACACCTCCACTCGGACATTTCGTTCCATTCTGGACGCGGTATGTAGAAGTATTCAGGCTGGCCAGGGAAATCGTCAATGCTGGGGAATTGGGTGAAATACGATCGACGGTTTTCCGCTGGCATAATCCGCGGCCTGATAACATGCCATTAACTTGGCGGGACGATCCCAGCCTTTCTTCAGCAGGCACCATTGCGGACGTCGGATCGCATGCCTATGACGTGGTTCGCTGGATTATCAATGCAGAAGCCACGAAGGTCCTTGCGCATGGTGAAACATTGACTCCTGACAAACCTGACCTGGGAGCTATCAACCTAAGAGAAGCGATCGAAAAAGGTCAATCGACCAGCGAAAATGAAGTAGCACGCAAGCGGGGAGGAAATTTTGATTATGCCTCTATTAGTTGTGAGTTTTCAAATCGAGCGACTGGCCTTTTTGTTTTATCACACACCAGCCATATACGGAAATTCCTTGCTCCCGAACTGGAACTGCACGGAACCATAGCTTCCCTGAGTGCTGATCGCTATTCAGGAAAGGTCATCCTGACAAAAGCAAATAATCAACTGGAAACGCGCCATGAATTACCTCCTTCTTTTGATTTTGGAAACCGGTTCAAATCATATGTCTTTCCCGCATTGAAGCCGATTTTGGAAGGAAGCAGAAGCGAGATGAAACACCCCAATCTGGAAGACGGATTGCGTGCTCAACAATTTACTGATGCCGCCTATCTTTCTGCCCTCGAGGGGAAATGGAAACAAATGTGAATCTGCAATCTTCCTTAACGTCGTATCAAGGTCAGTAAAGTTCGCCTTCGCTTGCTGCTGACAATTCGGGATACTGATTTCTCTTATGACGTGTTGATTTTAATCGCATGATCTCCGTGAGTGGAACAGTAAAAGATAGCGCCAATAGTTGTTGCCCATGAATGGGCCCAGTCTTTCATTGCGAGGGCACATCACTGAAGTTGGAACGATGAGAAAAAACCGAAAGAATCATGAGAGAGCTTAGCCTTTCGTGACAAATATTATCCAGAAAACCATCTTGACATATACCATTGAAAAAAATCAGTAAATGAGTGTTTTTTAATATACAAACGTCGATTTAAACTTCTATAATCCAACTGTTTTTGACAGACCATACATAATTGAAAAAACTTAAAAACCATTAAGATAAGATGAGCGAAGATATCATTACCAAACTTTTTGACGAATGGAATAGTGCCCTGCAAACAGGGAACCCTAAAAATGTATCCGCACTTTATGAGACCAACGCCATTCTCTTGCCAACCGTCTCCAATAAAGTACGCCATACCCATGAGGAAATTGAAGACTATTTTGTCCATTTTCTGGCTAAAGGCCCCCAGGGAAAAATAGATGAATCGAATGTACGTACCTTTGGTGATATTGCAATCAATTCAGGTGTCTACACGTTTACTTTCAAGGACGGCAACTCCGTACAGGCAAGGTTTACATATGTGTATCGCTGGACCGGTCAACGCTGGCTCATTATAGAACACCATTCCTCAGCAATGCCGGAGTAACTCAATACCATATTTCTTCCATAGCTAAAAAAATGAAAAAAATCTTTAGGCAGCTTCTGATCGCCCTAATGGCACTTGGCGGCATTGCGCTTGGAAATACTCAAGACGCAAAAAAAACCGACTGGTTATCTTTGTTCAATGGCAAGGATCTCGCAGGCTGGGAAATCAAGAGCGGCAAAGCGGATTACCGTGTCGAAGATGGCATGATCGTCGGCAAAACCGAAAAAGGCAGTCCGAACACCTTTCTTTGCACGAAGAATCTCTACGGCGATTTCGAACTTGAGTTCGAAGTGAACTGCGACGCCGACTTGAACTCTGGCTGCCAGATCCGTTCTAAGTTGAAGGGAACGGATTTTGGCGGGCGCGTAAACGGCCCGCAGGTGGAGATCGAACACAGTGGCTCAAAAGGCGCTGAATCCGGCTACATCTATGGAGAAGCCGCCGGAGGATGGCGCACATCCAAGATAGATCTCAAGCCGCACAAACACTACAAGGACGGCGAATGGAACCACTACCGAATCGTAGCCAAGGGCCCCGTGATAGAGACTTGGATCAACGGCGAAAAGATCACCAGATTAGTCGACGAGGAAATCTACAGGACACATCCAGAAGGCATCATCGGTCTTCAGGTCCACGGCGTGGGTAATCGCGGCCCTTTCGAAGTTCGCTGGCGTAATCTGCGTATCAAGACACTTTAATTAACGGGCATTATTGTTAATTGCCGGGACAGAAACTTATCTGTCCCGGCCTTTTTTTATACTTTCATTGCATCGCAATATTTCAAAGATCTCCCAGATGGAGAAAACCCTTATCCAGGACAGGTAAAATGAAGAAATAAACCTTGAAAAAAACGCGGTTTAAACCATCTTGTGATTAATCCATGAAAAATTCCTTGACCCCCATCCGTTCTGGTATGCGATCAGGAACCCAATGGTTCTTGCGAGCTTTCACTTTGATTGAGCTTCTGGTGGTGATTGCCATCATCGCTATTCTGGCCGGCATGCTGCTACCCGCTTTGAGCAAAGCCAAGGAAAAGGCGCATCGAACCAAATGCCTCAGCAATCAAAAGCAGATTCTCCTCGCTACCCACATGTATGTGACAGATTCCGAGGATTATCTACCATACAGTTCATGGAGCTCTGGGACTTACGATGTAGCCAACTGGCTTTATACGCGCAAGAGTGGACAAAACCCCGAACACGATGTGCGTCTTGGTCAACTGTGGAACTACATTCCAACCGGACAGATTTATTGGTGCCCACTCGACCGAACCAACACCACTCTTTTCAAGCAGCGTGAGATGAAAGTTTCCAGTTATGTCATGAATGGTGCGGTCACCGCGTATGGAACTTCACCCAACGGCGTGAAGTGGGGAAGCTTCAAGATGGATCAATTCAATGGGGAAAATTTACTGTATTGGGAGGCGGACGAGAAATTACCTTCCAACTGGGACAATGTGGCTAGTCGCCCGAACGAGGGCGTCACGGAAAGACACAACAGTGGTGCCAATCTGGCGATGTTTGGCGGTCATGTGGAATATTGGAAATTCAGCAATTATTACGAGGAAGCCGGTATCGGCGGATTTCGCGGCAACAGGCCTGGTCGTTTCTGGTGCAATCCCGCCTCCTCGAACGGCGACTGACCTAAATTCAACAAAGCATACGAATTCACAAACCCAGCATATGAAAAGAGCAGAGAGACTTAAGACAATCAACTTTTATATACTGGCCGCTGTTTGCGTCTTGTTGATGGGGTGCGGCATGGGGGAGAAGGATGAGGGATGGCGCACAAGCGACAGTGTGGATGGCGCTGCAGATCATTTGAGTGACGCTTTTAACGAGTCCAGCAATAATTTGAAAAAGCACGCCAAGGAAGCTTCAAACGCCATGCACAAAAAGAAATATCGATCGGCGTTGATTTCGCTCCAGGAGATCAAGCTTTCTGGCGAGGTAGAATCGGCGAAGGAAGGTATGGCGGTTCGGGATTCCCTTGTGAATCTGGAGGAAGAATTGATTTACGCGATTGAGAATGGCGACAAAAACGCTCAAAAGACCTACGACTTGCTAAAGCGGGTCAATCGTAATTGATACCTGAGACAGTGGGTATCGAGTTATTGACCGCTACCCTTTCATAAATGATGCACTTATCCTGAATTGTGGGATCCCCTTTCCCGATCCGTTTCCAAATCGGAAGCCCCTCCTTCCGGTTCCGGAGGGGCAAGGAATACGAGGCAGTCCAATAATGACTTTTCCTGTTCTTTTCAGAACAGAGCCCCCCTGAGTGCACCTACCCTGTACTATATGATGGGTGAAGGCATACATCAATCAATGAAGCCGGGCGCTCAATCCCTAAATCGAGTGAGGGCTCGAATTCGACTGAGAAGGAGTATTGGAACGAAATGAATCGTCGCATTTTCAAGCAATGGAAACCACAATCATATTTACCATCATAAATACCCGAAAGGAAAAAGACATCTCCCCGGGCAAGTCAAACCTACTGACGCTGACGAGGATTATTATCGCCTTTCTCTGCTTTACCGTATCGATGCATCGTGCGATGGCTTCGGCGGATTCGGTCGTCGTCTTTAACGAGGTGCAATATCATCCAGCTGCTGAAGGAGTCGAGTGGATTGAATTACGAAATCTCATGGGCGTAAGGGTCGATCTGTCCGGCTGGAAATTGGCAGGAGGAATTGAGCTCCTGTTTGAAGAAGGAACAGTCATGGATAGTCGTGGTTTGCTTCTGGTAGCCGCTGATCCCCAGCATGCGGATTTGAAAGGGCAAAATGTCCATCCAAGAGCTTTTACCGGCCGACTGAACAACGGTGGCGAGTCGATTCGTCTGGAAAACAACAGCGGGCGCATCATGGATCGCCTCGATTATCAGGACGGCGTTGACTGGCCGGTAGGAGCGGACGGTTCCGGCGCAACTCTGACAAAAATAAGAGAGAACACAGCTGATGGAGGCCCAAAGAACTGGCGGGCGAGTCTGGAACTGGGTGGCACGCCCGGCCAGCCAAATGTTCGAACACTCAAATCATCTCCCCCAGAGTTCGCTCTGGTTTCGCTGGACTCCAACTGGCGATTCTACACGGAATCGGATTCACCACCGACTCACTGGAGGGACTTGGATTTTGATGATCAGGATTGGTCAGAAGGAGCTGGCGCCTTTCATGCAGGAAAGGATTGGAAAGGGTCTGTAGGTGAAGGCCCATCCGCATATTGGCCTCTCGATGCAAGCAGCGGCATCAGGGCCAAGAATCTGGCGGGCGACATCGACGGACGCTTGCGCAACGGACCCAGATGGGTTGTAGACTCGGAGCGCGGGCCAGTGCTGGAATTTGACGGCATCAATGACTACGTAACCACCGGAATGAGTGTTCCAAGGATCACCCTGGAAAATGATTTCACCTGGGCCTTCTGGGCCTACTCCATGAAACCGGGAAATGTCAATGTGATCATTGGCAACCGATACAATCCAGATGGAGCGGATTTTTCCCCCAGAGAGTTCATCAAATTCACAAGCGCCGCATTCGAATTTCATCGGTCCTCATCCGGTGAAGATATTGACTACTCCGATTTCCCTGTGGATGTCTGGGCCCACCATGCGGTGACGAAACAAGGACCTCGATTGACTTATTTTCGAAACGGCATTTCCATGGGTAAGCAAGTTATTTCCAGCGGCTTGAACCATCCTCAGCCCCTGTATTTTGGTGGAGATCAGGACCGAGAATCATGGAAAGGACGACTGGACGATGTGGCAATCTGGGAAACAGCTCTGCCCCCGGAATCGATCCGGGGCCTGGCAGATGAAACGCTCAAACCCAATACGGCACCGACGACCTCGGGAGGCGTAGGAAACTTCGGCACAAAACTGACCGGCGACAGTTCCACCGCCTACTTTCGAAAACGATTCACATTCACCGGAGCCCCGGATCGAACGACGGGGGCATTCCGTGTCTTGGCTGCAGACGGTGTCGTACTCTATCTGAATGGAATTGAAATCCATCGCGCCAATTTACCGACGGAGGAAATCAATCACGCGACAAGGGCAAACGAAGTGGTGATTCAGCCCGCATTGAGTCAGACGTTTTTTCTTACTGAGGGTGCGCTGCATGATGGTGAAAACATCCTGTCCGCCGAAATCCATATGTCGGAAGCAAGTCTTGAAAATCTGATATTCGGTCTTTCGCTGAACACAATCACAGCACCCGTGGACCCCAACGAAGCAGTGAGCATCGCTTTCAACGAAATCAGCGCTGCATCTGACCCCTCTTTCCGAGTAGAGATGGTGAATCGATCCAGCATAACGGGTGAATTCAAGGGCCTGGAGATTCGTTCATCGAGTGGACGCATCAAGGAACTCTCGAACATTTCGAGTCTGCCTCCAGACGCCTGGCATTCTCTTTCCGAACAAGAGTTGAATTTCCGTCCGACGCTCGGTGATCGGCTTTTTCTGGTGGATAGTGTTCGCGGGCTGTTACTGGATTCCGTCAAAGTCACAGACCGACTTCGAGGACGATCCCCCCAGCATGACGGACGATGGCTCCACCCCTCTGAGGCAACATTTGGAAGTGCAAATATTTTCGAGTTTCATTCGAATATTGTGATCAATGAAATCATGTACCATCCTCGGCCACTGGTAGCAACCCCGGGCGTCCCGGAAAGGGTAGATATCACACCACTTGTGGGATGGGGGGCAGACTGGCTGTACAACGAATCTGGCCGTGACCCAGGCTCTGAATGGGCATCCCGCAGGCATTCCTTGAGTGGCGACTGGAAAAAAGGGAGAGGATTGATCGCCTGGGAGACGGGATCGTTGCCGTATCCCGTGGACACCTTGCTCACTCGCCCATCACTGAATGATCCATTCGTTGTCACCCACTATTTTCAAACCGAGTTTCATGTGACTCAGGAACAGCTGACGGTTCTTGCGGAAATCGAGATGATTCATTTAATCGACGACGGAGCGGTTTTTTATCTGAATGGGAGAGAGGTTTTCCGGTATGGCATGTCCGATGGTAAAGTCGATCATGACACGCTCGCGATGCGTGGAGGGGAAGCCGCTCTCTCATCAGCTGTCTCCATCCCTGCGGAGCTGCTGCATGTCGGATCAAATCAAATCTCAGTAGAGGTGCATCAAACATCTTTGAACAGCAGTGATGTGGTCTTCGGATTGACGCTCAACGCAGTCGAGGAAATTGTCCCAGCGATTCCAGGCCTTCCATTTCGTCGGTCAGACAATCAATGGATCGAGGTATGGAATCATGGGGATGTCTCAGTGGACATGAGCAAATGGGTTTTTGACGACGGAGTGCGATTTGAATTCCCATCGGGAACGGTTCTGGCTCCGAACGAATATTTCATAGTGGCTGGAGATGCGCTTGCGTTTGCTGAAGCTTATCCTGCCATCCCTGTGATCGGTCAGTGGAGCGGATCGCTCTCTCGCCGTGGAGAGCGACTGCGACTGAGCGACGCCTACGGCAATCCGGCGGATGAACTTTACTATCTCGACGATGCACCCTGGCCAGCGATGGCAGATGGAGGAGGCTCCAGTCTTGAATTGGCGGATCCTCGATCTGAAAACCACCTCCCCGGGGCCTGGCATCCGGGTAAAGTCGAAGGACCCTGGCGTAATTATACCTACCAGGGCCGAGCGACACAGAGTTCCAACGATCCTACCATCTATCATGAATTCATTTTCGGCTTATTGGATGCAGGTGAGTTCCTGATAGACGATATCAGCGTTCGCCAGGATCCAGAAGGTGCGAATACGGAACTGATTCAGAACGGGCATTTCGACAGTGGAGATGCAACGCGATGGCGAATGCTGGGAAACCACAGTAACTATGAAGTGATCAATGATCCGAAGGATCCGAATAATCGTGTTTTGTGGGCCCGAGCGTCCGGTGCCACAGAGCATATGAGCAATCACGCGGAGACAACATTGAAGTCAGGCCGTTCATTTGTGTCCATCTCATCCAATCGGGATTATAAAATCAGTTTTAGAGCCAAATGGCTGGGTGGTTCAAACCAACTCAACACGCGGCTCTATTTCAACCGACTTGCACGAACGACTATTTTGGATGCACCGCAAAATGGGGGCACACCAGGTCGGCTCAATTCCGCCCATGTATCGAATGCCGGGCCAACTTTCAGTGATCTTCGCCATGAACCAGCCATTCCCGTCGAAGGTGAATCCGTCAATGTCTTTGTCAAGACAGGGGACCCCGACGGCGTGGCATCCGTTCAATTATTCCATGCAGTCAATGGAGCCCCGTTTCAGATGACATCAATGCACTTATCTGGCGCAGGGGAATGGTCAGGAAAAATACCGTCGCAAGCATTTGGCGCAAAGATACAATTCTACGTCGAAGCGACGGATCATCTCGGTATGACAACGGCTCACCCTGAGGGAGGAAGCACGTCCAGAGCCATCGTGCCATACAATGATGGTCAAGCCGACCTTGACCTTGGCGCCTGTCAACCGATGAATCTCCGGATTGTCATGACCGACGCCGACACCGAAAAGCTCCACCGCCGCACCAACGTCATGAGTAACGATCGTCTAGGGTGTACAATTATCGTCGACGAACGTGAAGTCTATTACAACTGCAGCGTGCGGCTCAAGGGAAGTGAGCATGGCCGCGCAAAGAATGTTCGGGCGGGTTTCCTTTTACGCTTTCCCGCAGATCAATCCTTTCTGGGGGCACACCGGACGGTGGCCGTTGATCGATCGGGTGCAGGTGACCAGTTCAGTCAAAAGGAGATCATGGTCAAGCACGCGATCAATCACGCCGGAAACATTCCCGGCATGTATGATGATCTGATAAGAGTGATTGCCCCTCGATCGCAGCATACCGGCTCAGCCATGCTGCTGAAGTCTCGATACGACGCAGAGTATCTGGACAACCAGTTCATCAACGGTAGCGATGGTGCGATGTTCGAATACGAATTGATCTACACACTGCGAGAAACAACGGGCGGTGTCGAAGGGTTGAAGTTGACGCAGGACGGAGGGACACACGGAGTACCTGTGCGCAATCTGGGAGGTAGCAACAAGGAGCTTTATCGCTGGCACTGGCTTGTGAAGAACAACCGCGATGCAGACGATTACGGACCCTTGATTGACGTACTGACAGCGATGGGGCAATCGGGTCGGACCTATCGGGAGGAGGTGGATCGATTACTGGACGTTGACCAATGGCTGCGATCATTTGCCATTCAATCCTTGTTTGGTATCGGTGACAATTATTCGAGTGGAGCTCGCCACAATGCAATCATCTATATCAGACCCTCAGACGGAAAAGCGTTGCTTTTTCCCTGGGATATGGATTTTACCTTCAATCGAAATGCAAGTTCGAGCCTCGCGCCAAACACGGATCTGAATCGATTGATTTCAGCAAGCCCAAAAAATAAGCGAGCCTTCTACGGACACGTCTGGGATATTGTGGAAAGTACTTTCAACGTGGATTACATGACAGAATGGGCCGAACACTACTCCTGTTTCCTCCCCAGTGAAGACCTCAGCCGATTTCTTTCCTATATCAATACTCGTCGCAGCACCGCCGTGAATGAGGTCAATCGTATCATTGCGCCGACGAACTACAGGATCACGACGGCTGACAACTTCAGTTCGCCCGAAAAGGTCGCATCCATACAAGGCACTGGATGGGTGGACCTGCATGAAATCCGCTCGGCGAGTGGCGCTTTATTACCAATGGATTGGCTCAACGAAACAACCTGGCGAGTGCAGGTTGCCATCGACCCGGGCGAAAACATCATTTCACTCTCGGCTTTCGATCGCGCAGGTAAGTCTCTGGGAACCGACTCGGTGCGTATCATTGGAACCGGATTGTCGGCGCTTGCCAGCATGGAAAACCTGGCCATTACCGAAGTCATGTATCACCCTGCTGATCCCTCGGATCAGGAGCGCGCAGAGGGCATCTTTGACGGGGAGTCATTCGAGTTTGTCGAACTGACTAATATCAGCGACCAAACCCACGTGGACTTGACAGGCGCAGCCTTCACCTCTGGGATTCGCTTTGCGCTCCCATCGTTAACCCTCGAGCCAGGACAACGAATCGTCGTCGCCGGGAACTCCAAGGCATTTGAAACACGATATGGGAGCACTCTCGAGAAGGTCGGTAATTTCCATTCCGCTGACAGTAACAGACTTTCAAACTCCGGAGAACGCTTGACTTTGTCCGATGCGAGCCACAGTGAGATTGCTTCCTTCGAATGGAGCGACGAAGCTCCCTGGCCTGAGGACGCAGATGGGGGCAGTTATTCATTGGTATTGATGACGCCTTGGATAAGCGATCCAACATCCCCTGAGAGTTGGCGAACCAGTGCTGATTCCGGGGGAAATCCGGGTGGAGACGACGCTATCCGTCTACTGAGCTGGATGGCAGAGCATACATTAGTGGGCTTGGATGGCGATCGAGACAGAGACGGCCGAACGGAGTTGCTCGAATATGTCTTGGGCAGCGATCCTGATATCCCTGATTCATCCTCTGCATTTGATATTAAGTTGGAATCCCTCCAGTCAGACGGCAATTATTTAACCATTGCCTTGGAGCATCGACTTGGAGCTGATGACTTTTTAGCGATACCTTTGATTTCACACGACTTGAAAACGTGGACTGAGGGCGTTGAATATGTGGGAAGAACCAATCTCGGAGCCGGGATGGGGTTAATCGTTTATCGTGCAACGCTTGACGCCTCGCCCTTCGCCCGCCAGTTCATTCGGTTTGAAATGGAACCACAGGTAAGCGACTAGAGGGCACAGGTTATTGTTAAAAGAGGGAGGGGTCGTTCTTTCGAGTCGGTAGGGCCTCCATCAAGCGGGGACTCTCGCCATGAGCCATGCCAATTACCAGAGAAGAATCGAATGACAGATGGTCGAATTTTTTCTTTGAAACGCGGGCCACTCAATCAGTCCTTGATTTGAGACGGGTCTATTGCATGTTAAATATATGAAATCAGCAAGCAACAGGCCTGTGGATTCCTTTGTCCTTTTTCTGCAAACCATGGACGAATCGTCCTGCGAACGTCTGGGTGATATTTACGATGAAGCGGTTCATTTCACGGACCCTGTCAATGAGGCCAGCGGGCTGGATCAAATGGAGACGGTTTATCGAGACCTGTTCAAACAGCTCAAGCAAATCACCTTCAGAATAATGGACCAGGCAGCGGGCGATCCAACATCCTTCATTCATTGGGAAATGTCCTACCAGTTTCGCGGGAAATCGCGAAAACTGCCAGGAATCACCATGCTTGGATTCAATCACTCGGGAAAAGTGATCCTGCAAAAGGATTATTGGGATGCATCGAAGGGAGTTTACGAGGAATTCCCCCTGATGGGAGTGGCTACCAGGACTCTGAGGAAGATCGTTCGAGTCAAACACCACCGCGCAGTCTCATCATAGTCATTATAGTCACGACTGCTTAATCAAAAGCGATCGAATCTGTCGAAACAAGCGCGTCAACAAGACAGCTGCGGCCATATAGGAGGAACTATTCGCGTCATTGCTCCTGCCAAATGGGACATGACAGGATGTCTCGCTGTGACGTGAGCTGAGATTGCGGACTTGCTTTCCAGCAGCCCCGCTGATGCCTCACGATTTATTCAAGCATGACTCTTCTTGGAAATGAGGATGGGGCGGTGCTGCCCAATGTCATTTCCCCAGGCGGCAAGTGTTTAGTGCAATGAATATATTTTTCTGTAGTTATTTTACTGGACTCCGAAACATTACGAAAACAAAGTGGTCTCATCCTTTGAACGTGTGTCTAAATCTATGCATCAACGTACTCTTTATTTTTTACTACAAGTTTCCTTGGTCGTCTCCTGTCATGCAGCCTCCTTGAGGCTGGTACAAGACCAGAAGGCCCAGACCATTTCTGTACAGCGCTTGAACAGCCAAAAGCCCCTCCTGGTGCAGAACGCTCGTTCGGATCATCGGCCTTATCTGCATCCGATTGTGGCACCCGACGGCAATGGTGTTTTGACTCAATACAGCCCGGGACATCATAAGCATCAAACAGGCGTCTACTGGGGATTTACCCGCGTCAACGGGCGTGATTTTTTCCACAACCCATCCAATGGCTATTGGCAACTACAGAAAGCAGAAATACTGGCAGGTGAAGGCGAGGTAGTGCAGTGGGAAACAATTTACCATCTATTGGACGAAGAAGGTGAATCCATGATGGAGGAATCTCAAGTCTGGTCCATGAGAGATACGGGTAATGATTACCTGGTTGACCTCGTCTGGACAGGCACGGCACATACGGAAGTGACCATTTCAGAATATAAATATGGAGGTCTCTTTGTGCGTATGCCATGGCAACAGGGCAAGGAAGGTGAAGTCGAAAACAGTGCACGACAGAAAAATCAAAGAGCGGAACAGAAACGATCTTCCTGGGTGAATATTGGAATGCAAATCGACGGGCGCGCTCCCAAAGACTGGGGGCATATTGCCATCTTTGACCACCCATCGAATGACGCCTACCCCACCCCCTGGCGTGTGGACGGACAACTGGGAGCAGGCCCATCCGAAGCGATTCTCGGGGATTGGACCATACCGGCCGGCGAGAGCAAAACATACAAGCATCAGTTCGTTGTGTATACCGGGCAAATGAACGACGTTCGACTCAATGAGCAATGGAAAGCTTACTCCGGACAAAATTACGATTTTGCGGCATGGTTGCAGGCCCGAGCAGAGGCCAAGGAAGCCAAGTTCCTGACCGGTGAGCAAGCGATTGAAAAGATGACAACAGCAGAGGGTCTCGAAGTCAGCCTGGTGACTTCTGAGCCACAAATCACCCAGCCAATGGCATTTTGCTATGATGATCGGGGACGGCTGTGGATCGCTGAAAACCGGGACTATGAAACAAGGCGCTCGGGCTTTTCGAATGACGGCAAGAGCCGCATCCTGATTCTTGAAGATATTGATGGTGACGGCAAAATGGACACGAAGAAGGTTTTTCTTGAAGGGGTTCCCTTTCCTTCCGCCATTGCGGTTGGTTTTGAGGGGCTCTGGCTGGGGGCACCTCCAAATCTGATGTTTGTTCCTGATCGTGATGGGAATGATCAGGCCGATGAAGAAATTGAGATTCGATTGACTGGCTGGGGCATTCGAGATCGCCATGAAGTTTTAAACAGTTTTATCTGGGGCCCGGATGGATGGCTTTACGGCTGTCAGGGGTTTGCCACACCATCCACCGTAGGCAAGCCCGTCGATGGCGGCCGCGTATTTAAAAAGGGGGATCCATTTCCAACCAGCCAAGAGGTTGTCGATGGTCAGTTCATCGATGGAGGTGTCTTTCGTTATCACCCAATCAAAGACCGCTTCGAAATCGTAGCACATGGTTTCAGTAACCCATGGGGTTTGGATTTTGATGACAACGGTCAGGCATTCATTTCAGCCTGTGTGATCCCTCATGCCTTCCATGTGGTGCAGGGCGGTTTTTTTCATCGGCAGGGTGGAGTACATATTCATCCTCATGTGTATTCCGATATACGGACAATTGTGGATCACCGACACCGCTCAGCCCATGGAGGAGCCCGCATTTATCTAGCGGACCTGCTTCCAGAGAAATATCACAACAAATTTTTCATGGCCAATATTCACGAACATGCTCTCCTTGCGGACAGTTTGGTACACAATGGCTCCGGTTTTATTGCAAAACATTACGAAGATACAGTGCTGGCAAATGATCCGCAATGGATCGGTTTTAGTCTGGAAATTGGACCGGATGGTGCCGTCTACATGCTCGATTGGCATGATGGAGATATTTGTGGGAATAAAGTACACGACAAGGACACGGGTCGTGTTTTCCGTCTCGCTCCACCAGAGACGCCTTACCCCACTCATTTCAATTTAAAGGATTTAAACAACCAAGAACTGGTCAATTTACAGTTCCACAAGAATGACTGGTATGTGCGGAGGGCTCGAGGAATCCTGCATGAGCGGGCCAGCAAGGGAGCTGTCAACGAGGAAACTCACATACAGCTTAGAAAACACCTTGAAAACCAGTCGGATCCGGGCCGGAAATTAAGAGCCTTGTGGGCCTTGCATGTAACTGGTGGGGTCACGCATGAACACCTGATCGACCTTCTGGCAAGTGAACACGAATATATTCGAGCATGGGCCATCCAGTTACTCTGTGAAGACATGCATCCGGGCGATACAGCCCTTGAAAAATTCGTTTCCATGGCAAGGAAAGATTCTTCACCCGTCGTTCGCCTCTACCTTGCTTCAGCACTGCAGCGCGTTCCTGAAGCAAGCAGCTGGAAGATCGCCACTGGTTTATTGACCAGAGGCGAGGATGCAGAGGACCACAACATACCCAAAATGATTTGGTTCGGGATAGAACCGCATGTCACAAAGGATCCGAGCCGCGCATTACAGCTCGCAAGTGAAAGCAAGATCCCCATGTTAACACGCTTTATTGTCCGAAGAGCAACTGCCGGGCAACTGCTGAACGAAGTCGTCAGCGCGATGACGCTGACCAGATCATCTGAAGTTCGCAGGCAGTATCTGGAAGGAATGCGGGACAGTCTACTTGGGCAGCACGACCTGACACCTCCAAGGGGCTGGAAGGATATCGAATCAGAATTACTGAAAGATGAAGCACTGAAAAGGCTGGGCCTGCAAGTGGGCCAATTGTTTGGTAATGCTGAGGCAGGAGCAACTCAACTGGCTGAATTGGCCAATCCCTCCACCCCCACTGAGCGTAGGATAGAAATATTGAAGATCTTCGGTCAGGAAAGTTTTCCTCCGGCATTTGATGCGATTTTTGCCGCGCTGGACGACAAGAGTCTGCGCTTGACCGCCTTGAGGTCTCTTGCCGTTTATAGGAACGGGGCCATCGCCAAAAAAATTGTAAACAACTATTCTGAATATACAGATGAGGAAAAATCTGCGGCTTTGCAAACCCTCGCGACTCGACGTAATACAGGCAGTTATCTGCTGACCGCATTAAAAAAAGAAAAGATTCCCCGCAGTGATATATCGAGTGTGATTGCCCGCCAATTAAGACGCGTCCTGGGACCTTCATTCATCGACTGGTGGGGTTCCATGGAATCCATGACCAAGGACAAACAACTGGCGATGGATCGCTACAAATTCCTGCTCACCGACGCATACATGGCAGGAGCGGACCTGACAAACGGGAAGGCTCTGTTCACCGCTGTCTGCGCAAGCTGCCACAAGCTTTATGGAGAGGGTGGAGAAATTGGCCCTGAACTCACCGGCTCGAACCGGGCAGATCTGGAATATATCCTCACCAACATGATCGATCCGAATATGGAGGTCGCTGATTCCTACAAACTGGTTACTATCAATACACGGGATGGACGCACATACGCTGGCAATATTTACCGTGAAGACAATCAACGCATCACGCTTCGAATAGTAGGTCAGGATCTTGTCATTCCCAAAGCGGAGATCCTTTCCCGGGAAACTTCCCCATTGTCCATGATGCCCGAAGGCATGCTTGATGCGCTCTCCGACCAACAGGCACGTGACCTCATCGGTTATCTGAAAACAAAGCATCCTATTGAATGATCAAGCTATGGAACATTGCCTGCATTTGGTTGATTTGTTGCCACATTGTGCGCGCCGACGAACGCCCTAACATATTGATTTGCATTTCGGATGATCAATCATGGGCGCATACAGGCGCCAATGGGGATCCAGTGGTTCGAACGCCTGCCTTTGACCGCGTGGCCAGGGAAGGCCTGCGATTTGTTCATTCCTTTTGTGATGCTCCAACATGCGGGCCTTCACGCAGTGCCATCCTGACCGGGCAACCCATTTGGCGACTGGAGGAAGCGGGCAACATCCATAGCACTCTCCCGGCCAAATTCGCGACCTATACAGGAGAGTTGCAGAAAGCAGGTTACAAAACGGGATATACAGGGAAAGGGTGGAGCCCTGGCAAACTGGCCCCCGGTGGTCGCATTGAAAATCCAGCGGGAACATCATACGCCAAAAGAAACTTGCAACCGCCTTTCAAAGCCATCCGCAATACTGACTATGCAGGTAACTTTGATGATTTCCTTGACGCAGTGGAAAAGGAAACACCTTTCTGTTTTTGGCTGGGTACAAGTGAACCTCATCGTGCCTATGAAAACGGAGCTGGAAAACGAACTGGAAAGGATCCGGCCAAGGTTATTGTCCCTTCCATTTTCCCTGACAATGCCATCGTGAGAAGCGACCTCCTGGACTACTACGTCGAGATTGAGCACTTTGATTTGATGGTACAGAGAGCCATCGCCTCTCTGGAAAAACGAGGACATCTTGACAACACCATTGTGGTCGTTACCAGCGATCATGGCATGCCCTTCCCTCGCGCCAAAGCCAGTCTTTATGACTGGGGGTCAAGGGTCCCTCTGGCTATCAGGTGGCCGAGAGGTATTCGCAATCCGGGCCGCGATGTGAAGGATTTTGTTCATTTGAGCGATCTCGCACCGACATTTATTGAGGCAGCCGGGGCAGATGTTCCCAGTATGATGACGGCGAGCAGCTTGATGAAAATATTTTCCGATCAAAATATGAATGATCGAGATGCCGCCTACATCGCCATGGAGCGACACGACGGATGCCGAGAGGGTGGCAAGGGGTATCCCTGCAGGGCAGTCAGAACTCAGGACTACCTTTATATCTATAATTTCGAACCAGGCCGATGGCCTTCGGGGTCACCCGACCCCCGTGTGTGCGCCCGTTCGATTCCTTTTGGTGAGATAGATACGTCGCCCACCAAGTCATTCATGATGGAGAGTCGCATGGAACACGGTATCGCGCATTTGGCAGAACTCAGTTTCGGCATGCGGCCTGCAGAAGAACTCTACGATTTAAAAAAGGATCCAGAACAATTGGCAAATGTGGCAGGGTTGATTGAATATTCGGCAATACAACATGCCAGACGACGTCAATTATTTGACCATTTGAAGAAAACACGTGATCCACGAGTAGTGGGTGGAAAGGTAGAGTGGGATCACTATCCCTATTATGGGCGCATCTCAACGCCAGGCTGGAAAGTCACTGAAAAGAAGAACTGAACAAGTCTCGCGTTTTTATGACCATCTTCAAAAAGATCCTCGCCTTTTTGCTTAGCCTGACATCTATGATGCCCAGACCCAACGTCATCATTGTTAGTGAACATGAAACCCCATACAGATCAGCTGCTACCTGAATCATTATCACGGCACAGTTCAAAAAGGACCCATTGCAGTTCAGACCTGATTTGGAGGTCCACAAGCAATACTCATTGCCTATTATGTGTTTGCAACCAAAAAGTAAGAGGAAATATGCTATGAAATCACGCATCCGCACTTATCTGGCCTTCATCGCCCTGACTACCTGTCTCATCCAAAGTCAGGAAAACCCAGATCGCCCCAACATCGTTTTCTTCCTGGTCGATGACCTGGGTTGGACCGATCTGGGTTGTTATGGAAGCAACTTTTATGAAACCCCAAACATAGACAGCTTTGCCATGGATGGTGTGAAGTTTAATAATGCCTACGCAGCCTGCCATGTTTGTTCGCCGACTCGCTCCAGTATTCTGACCGGAAAATATCCGGCCCGTAACAAAATGACAGATTGGATTCGTGGAAGGAGAGATTTCCCTTTTCAGCAATACCTCAATGTAAAGACTGGACAGTTCCTGCCATTTGAAGAAGTTACCCTCGCTGAAAAGTTGCGCAGCCATGGCTATGCGACCGGGGCCGTTGGGAAATGGCACTTGGGAAAAGAGCCCTCCACTCCGGACAAACACGGTTTCGATTGGCATGTTCCCCGTCATTGGAACGGTGGAGCGCCCAATCGAACTTTCTACGCTCCATATGGCTTGGAAGGGCTTGAGGACGCACCCGATGGTGAATATCTGACAGATCGACTGACGGATGAAGCCTTGGGTTTTATTGAAAACAATAAGGACCAACCGTTCTTCCTCTACCTTGCCCACTTCGCCGTTCATGACCCCATCCACGGCCGCCCTGATTTGGTTGAGAAATATGAAACAAAATTAAAAGAAAACCCAATTAAAGGTAATCAACCATATGTTCTCGAGGGAAATCCAGATGCACATGAGCCGCTGAGTCGTGATCATCTGGACGCATTAATCGATCAAGAGGGCTGGAATGGCTACGGGGTATTGCCTCAAAGCACCGTCAAAATAAAACAATATCAGGATAATACCCAGTTTGCAGGCATGGTCGAAGCGGTTGATCAGAGCTTTGGTCGTATTCTAAATGCGCTCAAGAACTGGGGACTTGAGGACAACACGATTGTTATTTTCTCGGCAGATAACGGAGGCATGGCGGGCATGAACGTTGGGAATCCGAAACGAAAAGTTTCTGAGGATCAACTCGACATCGCTTTTTCCACTTCGGTCTTACCATTGCGCGGTGCCAAAGGCTGGCTTTATGAGGGAGGAGTGCGCGTACCATGTATCGTCAAATGGCCGGGAGCAGGCAACAAGGGAATGGTGTCTGAGGAACCGATCATCAGCACCGACTTTTATCCATCCATCTTGGAGATGGCAGGATTGCCTTTGGTACCGGAACAGCATCAGGATGGCGTCAGCATTGCCCCCCTCTTAACAGGTCAGCAATCATTGGATCGCGATGCCATTTACTGGCATTTCCCCCACTACAGCAACCACGGCATGCAGCCTCCAGCGGGTGCGATTCGAAGCGGTGATTTCAAACTCATCGAGTATTTCGAAAATTATAATGTGCAACTTTTTAATTTACGCAAAGACATCGGGGAGCAGCAGAATCTTGCCGAGCGCATGCCTGAAAAAGTCGCTGAGCTAAGGGCAAAACTACGAGCCTGGCGAAAAGAAGTGGACGCACAAATGAATCAACTCAACCCAGATTACGATCCTCTGTCCGGAATTTAGTCTGAAAAAAATTCATTGGCAAAGCGGCACCTCCTTCCTTGAAATCGCGTTTGACTCATTCGAATGGAAAGATATCGCTTTTTCAATGATCAAATAAGAATGAAATCGCCTCGGGTATCCAACCGCTGTCCCAGCGGTGATCCCGCGGTGGTTCCATGACGTAGCGGTGAGGAACACCTTCTTGAACCATCAGTGCATGAAGTTGCGCTCCCCCCGAAGTTCTTGCGACACCATCGCAATTGAAATAAAACAAGCGAGCTTTGTTCCCCAGATCTTTCCCACGGGTTTTCAATAGATTGGAAAGTCGGTAGGCTTGAAAATTTGCGGCACTTCCGAAACGCTCATGCAGACGCGATTCCAGCTCGTAACCTTCTCCGTAAGGCCCCATGTCTATGCGAACCCCGGGATCCCAGGCAGCAACCTTGTGAAACATCTTTGGATGACGTAAGAGCAGGCTCACCGCCCCCCTACCCGATTTACTGAAACCAATCAAATACCGTCCTTCTCGGTCTACCCGGACTGGGTAATGAGCTTCAATAAATGGAATCACCGTTCTCATCAGGTGACTTTCATCCTGCTTGGCAGGGTTTTCATCGTGATCGATATACCAGGGTTTCGAAGTAAACGACGGGGACGCACATATGATTTCATACTGGTTGTGAACATTTAATGCATGCAACTCCATGAGTCCGTCGCCATGCTTGAGAAGTCCGTCTTCGTGCACGGGAAGGACAAACAGCGTTGGGTAACGTTTTGATGGATCAAAATCATCAGGCAGCAAAATCCGGAGTGATGTCTTATGTGCTTGATGAGGTGATTTCAGCGAATGAACATGAATTTGGATTTCACCGGTTTCAGCTGTCTGTCCAAATAGCGCATCACCGCAAGAAAAAAGATTCCCGATCAATATTAACTTTGAAATTTTAAGATAAAGTTCATAACAGGAATGCCAATCAATCAACGGTGTCGCCATGAATAAAACTTTAATCAAACGTCATGAAGTCACAACCAGAATATATCTTCTTCTGTTTGAAATCTGTCTACTGAATATCCTGATTGAATCTGCGTTGGCGACGATGGCCGCTCCCGAGGATCAAGCACCAAATATCATTTTTATTCTTGCAGATGACCTTGGTTGGTCGGAACTGGAATGTTACGGCAATTCATTCAATGAAACACCAAACCTCAATCGCCTCTCTCATGATGGAATGCGGTTCACCGACGCGTACGCGGCTGCGCCTGTTTGTTCTCCATATCGCGCCGCACTCCTGACAGGCAAGCACCCGGCACGCATTGGCATCCTCGATTTTTTACGCCCGGATTCAGTCAACGCACTGGACACTTCATACATGACTCTCCCTGAATCATTGAATGAACATGGCTATGCGACTGGTATGATTGGTAAATGGCATCTCACCGGATACGCCTACCATGGCGCGGCACGAGAAATACGCCCAGGGGATCATGGATTTGACTGGGACTTCGGAGGAGAAATCAAAAGTGTTGGCAACGGTGCAAATTTCTGGCCCTACGTCTTCCGCGATCAACCCATACCTTGGATTGACATTCCCAACAACCGGCTTGGAAAGGAAGAATACCTCACCGATCGACTGAATATTGAAGCGGTTGATTTCGTGCAGCAACATCGCAACGAGCCCTTTTTTCTGCTGCTCAGTCATTACGCGCCCCACACGATACTGAATGGTCGTCCGGATTTGGTGGAGAAATACAAGGCAAAGCATGCACCGGGGAAATCCACTCGCAACCGCTGCTATTTATGTGAAGACAAGGGGCTCGGAAGAGGCGATCCAGACCATCATTGGGCAGGAGACCATAACCCACATCTGGCTGCAATGCTGGAATCGATTGATGAAGGCGTAGGGATGCTGATGGAGAAGCTTGATGAGCTTGATCTGACAAAGAACACGATTTTAATCTTCACAAGTGACAATGGAGGCGAGACCAATGTGACTTCAAACACACCACTCAGGGGTGGAAAAAGTGAACTCTACGAAGGAGGAATCAGAGTGCCTTTGATTGTACGCTGGCCAGCATTGATTCCAGCTGGAGTAACGTGCAATCAGCCGACACAAAACACCGACTTTTACCCGACACTACTGGACGCCGCCAGCATCAGGAAACCTTCAGGGGAGATTTTTGACGGAATATCCATACTCGATACCTGGAAAAACCCGCAACAGCTGATTTCCAGAGATTATATTGCCTGGCACTACCCATTGGAACGGCCTCATTTTCTGGGAGGCGTCTCGGCAAGCGCCATACGGTCGGGCCCTTGGAAGCTAATCGAACATCTGGAAAGCGGCTATCTCCAGCTTTATTCACTGCTCAAAGACCCAGGTGAAACAACCAATCTGGCCGAATCTGAAGTCGCCATGGCATCCAAATTACATCAGGCATTAATGGATTGGCGTGCAAGCGTGGGCGCAACTTCTCTTCCTGCGTCAAATCAATAGACAAAAACTTAAATCTGTTTCATCCCACAAGTCTTTGATTGTCAATATACTGATTTTCATGTTTGAATGGAAACGAACTGATCCCATTATGAAAACAAGCGGCCCCCATCTTTCCCTGATATTCATCTTAGTATTATGCTCGAATTTATGTGCTCAAGAAAACTGGTCAAGATTTCGCGGACCCAATGCAGACGGAGTTGTTGATAACGATCCCCGACTACCCACGAAGTGGACTAAGACTGAAAACATTCTCTGGAAATCGGACATTCCCGGCCTGGGCTGGTCCAGCCCGGTCATTTGGGGTGACAAAGTATTCCTTACGACCGTCGCCAGTGATGGACAGTTTGAAAAACCCAAGCCCGGTCTTTATAACGGCGAAGGTCGAAAGGAAATACCGGGCGGCACGCATCGCTGGCTGGTTTACTGCCTGGATATCAACACAGGTCACACACTTTGGAAGCGTGAGGTACACAAGGGCACTCCACCTGTAGGACGTCACCCGAAAAACACCTATGCCTCGGAAACCCCCTGTGTTGATGGCGAACGTCTTTATGCACTGTTTGGAGATCTTGGACTTTACTGTTTTGATCACAACGGAACACCACTCTGGGAATCTATGATTCATCCGGAAGAAACCATGCGAGACTATGGGGCGGCTGCGTCGCCTGTGGTGCATGAGAATCAGGTAATCATTCAATATGACAATGCCAAATCCTCTTTCATCACCGCGTTGGACAGCAAAACCGGCAAGCAGCGCTGGCGCACGCCCAGAGAAGAAAAGACCACCTGGGCTACTCCTTTTATCTGGAAAAACGAGTTGCGCACTGAGGTAGTCACTGCAGGCAGAAAGCGTATTCGGTCCTATGATCTGAATGGAAACGTCCTCTGGTCGATGGAGGGCCGGATGTCTGTCCTGACCATCCCTTCACCCTTTGCTGCGAATGGATTACTTTATGTGACATCCGGATATTTTCAGGATCGACGCCGACCGGTCTGGGTCATTCAAAGCGGAGCAAGTGGCGACATCAGTATTGATGAAAACCAAAGAAAAGGTGCATTTGTAGAGTGGCATCACCCAAAACTGGGCCCCTACAACACAACTCCAATCGTTTATGGAGAGTATTACTATACGCTCCTTGATCAGGGCATGATGACCTGCCACCACGCCGTTACCGGGGAAGAAATTTACGACCGCACACGATTCCCGCTTTACACAAGTTTTACGGCATCTCCCTGGGCCTATAACGGCAAACTATTTGGCCTTGCTGAAAATGGAAAAACATTCGTTCTGAAAGCTGGCCCCGAATTTGAAATAATTGAAACAAACGACCTGGATGAATTGTGCATTGCCACTCCCTCCATCGCACAAGGTAAACTCTTTATTCGAACCGCTTCCTCCGTTTACTGTATCACGAATAAATAAGTCCTTCTGAATCGATGAATGATGCAAGTGGCATCAATGGCAGCGCGATGAACAAAAAAACTTTCAAGTCTATCTGTCTCGTCTGGCTGACCTGCTTATTGTTCGGCAGCGCTCAGGTTCATGCCCAAGCACTCTTTCGATTGGAGCGAAATGAAGTAGTGGCCTTTCTCGGTGGTGCCAATATGGTTTATCTACAGAAGGCAGGTTATCTGGAATCCGTCCTGAGCGGACATTTTGTGCAATCATCTCCCCAATTCAGAGATCTGGCATGGGAGGCGGATACGGTATTCCGACAGGGAACGGTCATCGAACGATGGCGCGAACGAGCACATTTCGATCAGGACGGGGGACTGGGGGATTTGAACAATCAGTTGAACCGAATCGGGGCCAGCATGATTTTCTCCCAATTTGGCCAATCGGAATCATTAGAGGGCCTTGAACCACTGGCCGCATTTTCAGAAGCTTACTCAACGCTCATTCAATCGTGGTTGAAGGATGGCCGCAGGGTTGTTCTGCTGACTCCCACCCCATTCGAGATCTCAGACAACCCTCATCTGCCAAACCTTGCGCAGCAAAACGAAATCTTGAGTCAGTATGTAAATGTCATCCGTCAGCTGGCCAAAAAACATCGTGTGTTCCTGGTGGACATTTTTCATCAGGCGACCAACAATACAACATCCAATGGACGACACATCAGCCCTGAAGCGCACCCGATCATTGCAACGCAGATCGCCAATCAGCTTGGCATCGACTCCCATTCACATGATGCACTCCATCCGCTGAGAAGAGCGGTCATTGAAAAGCATCGGCTTTGGCTCAACTACTGGCGCCCTACCAACTGGAAATTATTGTTTGGTGATGACGCCAGGCGACAGTTTACTAAAGGCCCTGTTTCATTGCGTGAAGAATGGCTGACCTTGCCACGGATGATCACAGAAGCTGAAGAGCGCATCCGGCACATCGCAATACATGGCACCGATCCGGGGCCAAATCGTCCTCCAAAGGAAATCCTGCATGGGGATCCTCAAGCGAATATCGAAAAGGAGCTGGCAGCGTTTACGCTACCGGAAGGCTTCAGCGTCAATCTTTTCGCTTCCGAGCAACAAGGACTCACATCCCCTCTGAATGTGCGCTGGGATCCATCAGGGCGCATGTATGTCACCACCACCACCACCTACCCTCACGTTTTCCCCGGCGATCTTCCCAACGATAAAATCATTGTTCTGGAGGACAAGGATCGCAACGGGGTCGCAGACACCTCGACCGTATTTGCGGATGGCTTGAATATTCCAACTGGTATCGAATGGGGGCATGGAGGCATTTATGTCGGCCAAAACACGGAGATACTTTTCCTCAAAGATACCGACGGTGACGGTCAGGCCGACCAGCGAAGGGTTCTCCTGAGTGGTTTTGGTGACGGGGATTCACATCAGACGATAAACTCCTTCATCTGGAGTCCGGATGGCCAACTGTATTTTGGCCATGGAGACGGGTGTGAGTCACGAGTGGAAACGCCTTGGGGCACCAGCGCTTTATTCAATGCAGGATACTTTAAACTACGCCCGCTCAGACTTCAGCTCGTGCCGTTCCTTGAAGCTCATATGGGACCTGGCAATCCCTGGGGAATCGACTTCGATCCTTGGGGGCAGAGCTTCGGAGTAGACGGGGCTGGAGGAGTAAGCTGGCTGGCTCCAGCTCAAGTGCCAACAACTCATCGACGCAAGTTCCCGAGAATCGGCAATCCCGGAGGCTATTGCGGGATTGGTTACCTTGGCAACGAGAGTTTACCTGCCCACATGCGTGGAACTTTTGCGATCGGAGATTACAAGGCGAATCGGGTAGGCCGCTTTTCCATATCCGATCAAGGTTCTGGCTTTGCTCTTACCTGGGAGGAACCGCTGCTCAGCTCAAGTCACCGTAATTTCAGACCGGTTGATGTCAAAGAGGGACCAGATGGCGCTGTCTACGTGGTCGATTGGTATAACCCGATCACCTGTCATCAGGATGATGCTTTCCGAGATCCAACTCGAGACAAGGCACACGGACGAATCTGGCGCATCTCCATCTCAGATCCCGGGAAACAAAAAAATTCAGTAAGGCCAATAGACCTCCTGAAAGCGCCGATCAGTGAAACCATCCAAGGTTTAAAAGCTCCAGATTCATGGACACGTTATCAGGCAAAACGCGCGCTCACAGGCCATCCGGTTTCAGAGGTCACATCAGCACTTGATGCATGGGTTCGCACTCTGGATCACAAAAACCCGGATCATTCCTCCCTGCTCTACGAAGCGCTGATGTCCTTTGCCTCCATTGAAACTGTGCGTCCCACCCTGCTCCGCAAGCTGTTGAGCTCATCGGATATGCGAATCCGCGCTGCTGCGACAAAATTGATCGGGCGTTGGCATGATCGAATAGATGCACCGCTGGAACTTCTTTCCGAATCTATCCATGACATTGAGGGCCGTGTCAGATTGGAAGCCATCGTGGCATGCTCTGCTATCTCATCAGCGCGCTCCATGCAGATCGCAGTGGAAGCGATCGATCACCCTGTGGATCAATGGATCGATTATGCATTAAAACAAACCATTCATCGACTGCTGCCCGTTTGGTTACCCGCTTTCAAACAAGGCGAATCCCAATTCACAAAAGCTGCTCATCTGGCTTTTATCCTGAATGAAATCAAGGACAAGGATGCTGTCAACAGCCTGAGGAGCATGGTTGATGCAGGCGCATTGAATAAGGCGGCAAACCGTAATGCGATTATTTCAATTCTAGCCAATGGAGATCCGGAGGATTTTTATCAATATGGAATCCATCCAGATCGGCACATGCGAAACAAAAAATACGATATCGTGTCTCATGCTGTTATTTTGGAGGCACTGGCTCAAATTCTTGAAGCCAATCCAGCAGCGTTACCGGAAAAGAACCTGCAAGTGCTTAAGAACCTGGCGCTCCACACGGATAAAAGGATTGGAATACCCGCATTGAAACTAATTGGCCTCGCAGCATTCAATGATGCATCAGGAATCGTCGTCGAGATTGCCACCAGAGAAGACTACGACCCCGAGCTCCGGGTGGCGGCTTTGAGAGCAATGGGGGACCTTGATACAGCTGAGAACCACAATAAACTCATCAATCTTGCAAGAAAAGATGCAAAGCCCATGCTTCGCTCACAGGCCATCATGTCTCTTGCGCAATTCGATTTACCTTCCGCTGCAGAAGCTGCAGCAGACTATCTGGTAAAAGAAACAATCTTGGAATCATACGCCTCAAACATCCTGGCCTCGTTGACTCATAAAGCGGGAGGATCCCATGCACTTGCAGAAGCCCTTCGTAAAAACCCAATAAGTGCTGCCGCCGCAAAGCATTTGCAACGGATTCTCTATGCTTCAGGAACCCCTGATCCAGAGCTTCTGGCAGCATTGAATCAAGCGTCGATAGAATCGAATAAGGATAGAGCTTACGATGCGTCTTTTATTCAGAGCCTGGCTGGCAAGGCCCGCCGGGAAGGCAATACTCAAATAGGGCAAAGACTATTTTCGAAGCTGGCTTGCAACGCATGCCATCAGGTCAGTGGTGTGGGAGGTTTGGTTGGCCCCGAGCTTACAAGCATTGGCTCCACCCTCTCTGCAGAAAGAATCATCGAAGAACTTCTCTGGCCTGATCGCCAGATCAAGGAAGGTTACACACCGGTTGAAGTAAACACCAAGGACGATCGCATCTTCATTGGATATGATCGAACCGCGCTTCAACGTCCAGAACAGGGGTTACTCGTTTTACAAGACACTGTTTCCGCCAAACTCATCCAAATCAATCAAGAAGAAATCCGTACATCAAAAAAACTCAGGAGTTTGATGCCGCAAGGTCTCACCGATAATCTCAGCGAAAAGGAACTTGCCCATCTCGTACATTACCTGACTCAACTAGGAACCCAATGATGCATCTCAATTTAGACCACTCCCAAGCAAAGCAAGCCCAGCAATCCAGAGGATTGACGATGAAACTCCGCTGCATGATCCTCGTATGGACGTTATTCTACTTCAACGTTGATCAAACAAAAGCGAACGCTTCAGAAGGCAAGTTTTTCCGAATCTTCAACGGCAAAACACTGGAGGGTTGGTCTCCAAGTTTCCCACAGGCCTCGGAGGCATGGTATGTTCGTGATGATTATATCGTTGGTGAAGGTAAAAAGGGGCGCTGTTATCTCATCTATGACGGCAACCGTGATATTGCCGATTTCGAACTGAAGTTTTCGTATCGGTTTCCGGGTGAGGGAAACAGTGGAGTCAACATCCGAGCAGTAAAAGACCCCACTGGCAAACGCGATTATCAAGCATATCATGTGGACCTTGGCCATGCAGGGATCGGTGGCAAGGTGCTTGGGGCTTGGGATTTCCATACACCTGGACGCATCGAGCACCGATGCTTTCGAGGTGATAAGCTGATCATCAGGGAAGATGATTCCCCTGCTATTTCATCTCTCAAAGGTGCCGTTCAGGTGGAGGACATCAAGAAAAACGATTGGAATACTGTTCATGTGATCGTTCGCGGAAACCAATTTCAATTTTCCATCAATGGGAAACCTGCTGCACAATTTGAGGAACACCTTCCGGAAAGCCGCAGACTCAAGTCAGGCATGATTCAGTTTCAACTGCATGACCCTGATATGATCGTACATTTCAAGGATATTGAACTCAAAATATTGGATCATATTAAAGCAGAATGAGGCGCTGTGCGCTGCCCACTTGCTTCCCTCAAATCCACAAGGGCTCGCAATAGCGCGTGAGCCAAAGCAGCTCGTTGAATACCGAAGATCCCCGCAGAGTTCAAAGCGGAGCAATGGACCGGCACATGAAAGCCCTTTGCCTGGCCCAGGACTGCCCCGAAACTTTACAGCAAAGACCGACAAAAAGCTCTAGGCAATGATGTCGTGCAGGACATGGCCATGCACATCCGTTAAACGATAGTCACGTCCAGAATAGCGGTAAGTCAGTTTTTCGTGATCCAAGCCCATGAGATGCAGAATCGTGGCGTGCAGGTCATGCACATGCACTGGCTTATCTGCAGCGGAGCAGCCAAATTCATCCGTCGCACCATATGTGAATCCTGGTTTAACGCCGCCTCCAGCCATCCAGACGGTAAATCCATAATGGTCATGGTCGCGGCCCTTGGTTCCTTCGGAGGTTGGCGCTCGCCCAAATTCACCTCCCCAGATCACCAGGGTTTCATCAAGCAAACCTCGATGCTTGAGATCGCGGATCAAAGCAGCGATCCCTTGATCACATTTATTCGCCAAGTCACGGTGGTGATGGATATTTCCATGCCCGGTATCCCAGGCAATGTCATAGCCATCAATCGAATGCGAAATCTGAACCATTCTCACCCCCCTTTCCACTAAACGTCTGGCGATCAGACATCCTTTTGCAAACTCGGATTCCCCATAGAGATCCTTGGTTGCAGAGGTTTCTTTGGTGGTATCGAACACGTCGGGAACCGCAAACTGCATCTGAAACGCCATCTCCATGGCCTGAATACTGGAATCCAGCTGCTGATCCTGCACCTGCCTCTGGAGGTCCAGATGATTCAACTGGCTCAATAAATCTGCCTGACGCCTCTGTTCACTCCTTGAAAGATGCGGATTTTTCAAGTGGTTGAGGATGCGATCGGGTGTCATTTCCGCGATGTTGGCGTAAACCCCCGAGTAAGCCCCCGGTAAAAAAGAATTCCCCCAGTGTGCGGCTTTACCGCGAGGTTTGGCGCGGGGACTCATGGCTACCAGGCCCGGTAGTTCCTGATTTTCGCTTCCCAGCCCATAGCAAAGCCAGGAACCAAGACTGGGCCGACTCGGTTGAAGGTGTCCCAGATTAAACATCATCATCGCACCCGCATGCTCAGGAATATCCGTATGCATGGAGTGAATAAAACATAAGTCATCCACACACTCGGCGGTGCGAGGAAAAATCTCGCTGACCCATTTTCCGCAGCGGCCATGTTGATTGAACGCGAACGGCGAAGGCAGCAGTCCATTCTTGGTATTGCGAAGTGTCTTTCGATTGACAATGTCCGGGCGTTCTCCGGCATGCTTTGCAATCAAGGGCTTGTAATCAAAAGTATCCACCTGAGAAGGCCCCCCAGGCATGAATAGCTGGATCACATGTTTGGCCTTGGGAGCAAAATGAGGCGCTTTGGGTTCCAATGGAGATCGCGCCACTTCGGATTTCCCATTGGTAGCCCCAAGCATTTGCGTTAGCCCCAGCCCCCCAAAACCAGCTCCCAGGCGATGCAGTGCTTCTCGTCGCGTGAGACCGTTGTAAAGATCATGATGTAAGTTCATAGGACAGTTCTTTTCAAAAGATCATCGGATATACATGAATTCATTGGATGCAAGCAATGCCTGACAATACAACTCCCAGGGAGACAGATCGGACTGCATGCCATCGGACTGATCCAAAAAAGTCTCGGCAGCCCTGATTTCCTCTTCACTCGGAGACCTGCCGTGGATGAGCCTGTAAACGGCATCAATACTCCCTGTATTTTTTTCGAAATCCGCTTCCACACGCTTGGTCAGGGCCTTGGCTCGATCCACCATGAATGGACTGTTGAGCATGAACAAGTATTGCTGAGGAATCACATTGCGGGTGCGTTTGGCGGCGGTACCTCGAGGAATTGGAAAATCGAATAATCTAAGAAATTTATCAGATTCAGTGGGATCGTTACGACTGATCCTGGCGTAGAGTGTGCGTCGATGGCTCGAAGCGATGTTGTTCACCGATGGCCCCCCCTGAATAAGATCCAGCTCTCCCGTCACCGTGAGTAGAGAATCCCTCCAGGTTTCCACGTCCATTCGCCGAGGATCCATACGCCATAAAAGCCGGTTATCCGCATCCACGCTGAAACAAAGTTCGACGAATCGACTGCTGGATCGATAAGTGGCTGAAGTCATGATCAGACGGTGGAGTTGTTTGAGCGAACCGCCGGACTCAGCAAAATTCGCCGCCACCCAGTCCAGAAGCATGGGATGCGTGGGCTTTTGTCCCAGTTTCCCAAAGTTGTCAGGTGTTCTTACGAGAGCGCGTCCAAAATGATGCATCCATACACGATTCACAAAGACACGATTCGAAAGTGGATTCGAAAGATCAGCAACCGCTTCAGCCAGTTGAGCTCGACCGCTACCTCGATCGTAATGTGGACGGTCTTCCCCGGCAAGAATGCGAAGGAAGCGCCTTGGCGCCAGGTCTCCTTTCTTGAGAAGATTCCCCCGCAAGGCCACGTGCATATCCTTGTCGCCAGTGTCCTGCAAGGTATGGGCGTATGCGTATTTGGCTGGAGCCTCTGCCTTCACACGTTTGAACGCCTCTTCCATCTCCGTGATTTCATCTTTTGCTTTTTCGCCTGCAGGGCCTTCGAGGCCTTTTGCAGCCTTGCGCCGCTCCTTGAGTCGAGCGTCAAATTCACGGATGCGTTTCTGTCCCTCTTCGAAGGCGCGCACTGAGGATGCATCCACCAGCGGAGTCTCCCCTTCCCTCGTATTGTTGAATACCCCCGCTATAGAGTAGTAATCCTCAATTGGAATGGCATCGAATTTGTGATCATGACAACGCGAGCAAGACACGGTCAATCCAAGCAAGCCCCTTGAGAAAGTATCAACTCGATCATCAAGGGTCTCACCTTTAGCTTGGGCGATGCTTTCCGGATCGCCTCCATCCGACGTATAATTGGGACCCAAGGCAAGAAAGCCAGTGCCAACGGCAGCCTTGGAGTCCAGATGATCACCCGCGATTTGATGACGAATAAATGCTGAAAATGGCATGTCTTCATTGAAGGCTCTGATCACCCAATCTCGATAATGGAACCCCATGGGATTCGACCTTCCGTCCTGAGTCCAACCTCCAATTTCGCTATATCTGGCCACGTCAAGCCAGTGGCGCGCCCAACGTTCACCGTATTGCGGACGGGCTAATAACGCGTCAATCATTCTTGCCACCGCGCCGTCGTCCAGAGATGCTTTGGACCCGTTCTCCAACTGTTCACTCCACTGAGTTAATTCAGAAGCAGATGGCGGCAATCCAATCAAATCAAGGAAGGCTCGTCGGACAAATATCTCTGCCCTCGCAGGCTCAGCCTGGGGTAATCCCGCCTGATCCAGGCGCGCTGCCACAAACAAATCAATTGGGTTCTTGATGCGAAACGAGGGTTTGGGCGGTAAAGGTGACTCCGGCTTTTCGATAGGTCGATAAGCCCAATGGAGTTTTTCTTGTTCCCAGTCATAAGAGCCCGATGCACGCGCACGCTTTTTGGTCGCTGGCCATGGAGCCCCGTATTCGATCCAGCGACGCAACAAAGCCAACTCCTGAGCAGTTAAGGCTGGGGAAATTACAGGATGCCCTTTCCTTTCAGAACCAGCTGAAAAAATCTGCAGCAAGAGACTTTCTTCAGGCGCTCCAGGGACCAGAGCAGCTCCCGAACTCCCTCCCTCAATCAGATAATCCCTGGAATCCAGACGGAGGCCAGCCTCCTGTCGCTGGGATGCCGCACTGTGACAGTCGTAGCAACGATCAATCAACAAAGGACGGATCTTGGATTCGAAATACCGAACTTGATCCTCAGACAGATCGGCAGCCCTGCTGGACACCGTCGCAAGCCAGAATAACGCGGCGAAGGCAATATTCATGAACAGATTGACACTCAGGAAATTAGGATACATGAAGTTCGATTATCTGAATAGTGTTGCATGCGCCATGGGTTGTCTAGGAACAGTATCAAATATCAGCATCCGAATTCAAACATCTATTTTACGAAGGATTCTTTGACACATACTGTTTTACGGCAGGATTTCCCCTGAAACCCTTTGAAGTTTAATTGCATGAAAGATCTGAAACGATTGTCATTGCGCTCAAAAGCCGCGATGAACGAACTCTAAAACGCGCGCTGGGTTGAGGACTCACAAAAACAGACCCGCATCAAAGGAACCCAATCAGAACAGAGCGATGCCCCATTGGAGGCATCACTTCGATTTCCAGATAAAATCCCCATGCTTACCAAATCAACCTCAATACAAGCGATACTCCGAGTGCTGATCCTTGGGATTTCTGAACGTTCAAACTGAAATGAAGCGATTTCAAGCGGCTCTTGCAGCTTGATGGAACTCCCAGCCTTCACCTTCGCCGGGTAAATTGGAAAACAGGATATGCAACATGATACGTATTCATCTTTTTATTCAAGATGATCGGGATTCACCACTGAAATTTTATTGGTTTCTTTCAGATCGAAAAGGAGGCTCATACCACGAAGCGCAAACCTCGCATGTGATCTGGAATCATCCTTGGGGGCGAATTACTGTAGTTGGATTCCGATGGGCGCTCCGGGGCCAAGATGAATCCCCAGCACGATCCAGAGAATCATCAGAACTACGCCTGTGATCAACATCCAGATCGAATAAGGAATCATCATCGCGGTCAGTGATCCGATTCCAAAATCCCCCTGCCAACGCCGGGCAAAGATCAATACAAGCGGGAAATACACCATGAGGGGCGAAATGATGTTGGTTGCGCTGTCCCCCACCCGATAGGCGGCGGTTGCTCCCTCCGGGCTGACGCCCAACAACATGAGCATGGGGACCAGGACCGGTGCCAGCAAGGCCCACTTTGCGCTGGCAGAGCCTACGAACAAATTCAGCACGGCCGAAAACAACACAATCAACCCCAGAACGACGGGCAATGGCAGGCCGCTCGACTTGATCGCTCCGGCTCCATGCACAGCGGAAATCATACCGAGATTGGACCAATTGAACATCGCCACGAAATGCGCTGCCGCAAAAGAGAGGACAAGATAGTATCCCATGTCCTTCATCGAATCCGTCATCATACGGACCAGGTCATCACTCGATTTGATGGTGCCAGCTGCCGACCCATAGCACCAGCCCGCAGCCAGAAAGAGAATCATGAATCCACCAACGAGAGATTTGAAAAACGGGGTTGCAGTAACATACCAGGCCTGGCCTTCTGTGCCCGGACCGTCATTCAATAAAGGAGTACCTGGGCCAAAGGTCATCCCCAACCAGAGCAACGCGACACCGAGAACGGCGAGACCCGCGCGACACAGACCTTTCTTCTGCCCCTCGGTCAGGGCTTTATCCTCCTTACCGAAGGATTCCTTGTGCGCCTCGCCTGGCACCCAATTACCAAGCGGAGGCTCAATGACTTTGTCGGTGACATACCAGATCACCGGCAGGTAGATCACCAGCAAGGCCGCGATGAAGAACCAGTTGCCGGCAATGTTCATCGTCCAGCCCGATTCAAGCTGTGCGCCCTCGACTGCCGCCTCAGTGATGCCAAACAACAGGGCATCAAGCTGCCCCGGAGTGAAGTTGGCCGAAAAACCACCGGAGACCCCGGCAAAAGCTGCGGCAATCCCGGCAAGCGGGTGTCGCCCGGCAGCGGCAAAAATGATGGCGGCCAGTGGAATCACCACAACGTAGCCGGCATCAGCAGCATGGTTTGACAGCATGGCAACCAGGGCAACGGTTGGGGTGAGGAGCCCCCTGGGTGCATGACGCATCGCGGATTTGATCCCGCTCGCGAAAAGCCCGGATCGTTCCGCGACTCCGGCACCCAGCATCACTACCAAAACGTAGCCAAGCGGGTGGAAATGTGTAAATGTCTTGGGCATTTCCACCCAGATCTTTTGGATATTCTCCGCCGAAAACAGGCTCTTTGCAGTCAGGACCAACGGCGCAGAGCCATCTTCCGTCAGTTTGGTCGGGTGAGCAGCGGAAACGCCCCCCCATTCGCAGAGCAAGGAGATCGCCAACAAAACCCCAATCAGAAAGGCAAATATGAACACAGGGTCTGGAAGCCGATTCCCGGTTCGTTCTACGAATCCAAGAAATCCATTATGAGTTGAGACTGATACTTTCTTTTTCATGGCAATCATGAGAGTCCGGGACGTTGCCTGAACTCATTCGGGCTTGTGAACCCTAATGTAATTGTTAGAAACATAAGGCTTCAGGCATTAATAGACAATCCTCGTCTGATCTCACCTCTTGAGTCTCACATCACCGTCAGCATCACTGACCAGACACACAACATGCTTCAGAAGATTCGAAAAATTTACTGTGAAAAGATTGGAGTTTTTCAGATACCAACGCACTCAAGATCCTGATAATGGCAGCCTGGTCTCAAGACGGGAAGCGGCATGCTTCAAACAGATTGAATGCTCGGAAAAGTTTTTTTATCCATGACAATGCTACAAGTAAAATTCCCTACACGATGCAGTAAAGAATTGAACACGCGAGGGAATCAGATCTCATCTAATAGCCCAGAGCACCGCCTGACAACCCTCACCTGAGACCGACTGCCGGATGAGGCATCACGTAACCACAATATCAAATGTGTTAGTTGAAAAAAAGCCAAGAGGTTGGGTCGTCCTTCTGACTCGTTCAATGAAACGAATTACAGGATTGCCAATACCAGCCAGATCGGAGACAAAGACTGAGCAACATTGTTTCAAATCTCGATTTTTCAAATTAAATATCTCACCTGGAACATAAGGAGCCATCGATGATTCAAAAGGAAAAGGTGCCTGCATTACTGAAGTCCTTTAACAGGGATGGGTTTATTGCATTTCCAAAATTTCTTTCAGGGGATGTGCTGGCGGAACTCGTCAAAAATCTGGAGCGTTTCGTCCATGAAATCGTTCCGAGACTGGAAGATCAACAGGTATTTTATGAGGACAGGCAAGTCCCTTCTTCTCTCAAGCAGATCCAGCACATGGATGCACACGATTCCTGGTTTCATCATTTTTTTCATAAGGGACCCTTTCGCGATTTGGCCGCAGTGTTACTTCAAGGACCCGTTGTGCCAAAGAATATGCAGTTTTTCAACAAACCTCCGGGCATAGGGCAAGCCACCCCGCCTCATCAGGACGGATTTTATTTCATGCTGACTCCTTGCGAAGCAGTAACGATGTGGCTTGCTCTGGAAAAGGTGGATGAGGAAAATGGATGTGTTCGGTACGTAAAAGGATCACACAAGCTAGGCATGAGAACGCACACGCGCACGCAGACGCTAGGGTTTAGTCAGGGAATTTCAGATTACCCTAACCTCACGGATCTTGAAAACGAAGTCGCCTTCCCTGCAACAGCAGGTGATCTCTTGGTACACGATGCCCTGACGATTCATCGAGCTGACGGCAACCATTCCAACCGCAGAACACGAAAAGCTCTGGGATTCATCTATTACAGCGAACGGGCTCGGGAAGATATTCAGGACCGCGATGCGTATCAAAGAAAACTGACTGAAGAAATGAGAGCAGCAGGGAAAATTTAGGGGCAGCTTGGCTGATATCCTGTTCCTGAGGTGATGATGGCCCACAACTGAATGTGAAGCCCCAGTATAAAACGAGCAGGAAATAAATTTTACATGCCTTTCTCTTTTTCAGGTAACCATGGTTTATTTAATTCTCTCTGGATTTCCATCTCACCGAAACCATGAAAGATCGCGATTCGACAGTGTAAAAATATGAAGCTCTGATGGCATTGAGGACCCAAGAGACAGGCGAAATCTGTTTGCAAAATGAAATATGACTCAATGACACTTTGAGGCATTTATGAAGGCAATCCCGATACTAAGACCTAAAATAAATGTTGCACTATGAGTATTTGCATACAGCAGCAAGGTTGGTTTCCCCTCTTTTGGTTGATTTGGAAACCCAACTCATTCTAGGCCGGAGCATGGAAGAAATGATCATGCAAAGATATCGGCCACAGGTTTACCCAGACCATCTTTTGTGATGAAGAAAGGCCGTTTCTCAATATCATACGCCGTCGTGGGACTTATTCCCATCGCGGTATAAATCGTGGCGTGAAGGTCTGCAATAGAAACCGGATTTTCCACGGCTACCAAGGGACGCTCGTCAGCTGTCCGGCCATACCGGTATCCCTTCTTCACACCGCCCCCAAACATCGCCACGCTTGTGCCACCGGTAAAGTGGCGGTGCAGACCATACTGTTTCATCTCCTTGAGTTTATCAGTCTTGGCGCGTGACTGATCACGGGCACTGGAACCAGGCACGCCTTCGATCATCATGTCACGACTGAATTCACTGGCAACGACGACAAGAGTCCGATCCAACAGCCCTCGCTCTTCCAGATCGAGAATGAGTTGCGCAATCGGTCGATCGATTTCCGACTTCATCCGCTTCATGGTGGTGTGTCCATTTTCGTGAGTATCGAAATGTTTGAATGGTATATACTCGGTGGTCACTTCGATGAAACGTGCGCCAGACTCGACCAACCTTCGAGCCAGCAGGCATCCCTGCCCGAATCGCCCGGTATCGTAAATCTCGCGGAGTGCTTGAGGCTCCCTCGTCAGGTCGAAGGCCTGGCGCTCATCAGATTGCAATAGCCGATGTGCAGCATCCATCGAACGCAACATGGATTCCTGTCGGTAATCGCTGAACCATGCGCGGTTGGGATTCTGATCAATTAATTTTTGATAATGACGATAGCGATTCGCGAAACGCCCCGGTTCCATTCCCTTGGAAGGCTGGACTGATTTCAAGGCGTCTTCTGGATATGGCAGGTTCATGGGACCGAACTGTGACCCCAAAAAACCCGCGGTGGTAAAAGCTTTGAGTTCTTCCTTTTCACCCACGCCCTCGAGTCGTTGCCCGATATTGATAAAGGGAGGAAGGACTTCGCTATTCGGTCCGAGCACCTTCGCCATCCAAGCTCCGATGTGAGGCGCAGCAACGGTGATTGGTGGCACATAGCCGGTATGCCAGTGATATTGATGACGTGAGTGCAGGATACTGCCAAGATCTGGCTGCACCGCTGAGCGGATCAATGTACCCCGGTCCATGACACGCGCAAGGTGTTCCATCCCTTCAGTGAGCTTGATGTCATCCACCACGGTATCAATCGCCGGGAAAGTGCTGAGGATCTTGTCAACATCCAGCTCCAGCTCAAATGGCAGATAGCGCTTGGGATCAAAGGTATCCGGTGCAGCCATGCCACCTGCAAGCCAGATGAGGATACAGGAATCTGCTCTGGCAGCTGGGTGAACAACTTCATCAGCCTCAGCCCATACTTTGGGCGCACCCATTCCAAGCGTTGCAACAGATGCAGCACTGAGCTGTTTGAGGAGGTCTCTTCGAGTAAGGAGTTCGGAGTTCATGTCATTCAAAGTGGGTATCGCAATCTTATCGAATCATCTGAAATTCTGGTTGCATGAAAACGAGCCATAGCAAATCTTCTACAGCAGCTGGATCAGATCCGGTTCCCAGCACATTCTTTAGAACATTCAACTCGCCAGTGGCGGGCGATCGAGACAAGGCGTGACGATAAAGCCAGTTCCCGAGACCATGCTTACCGGTGAGCTGTTGGGCGCCTTGCTGCAGATATTGGGCAAGGATGTCACCATTCGCCAGATCAATGGCCTGTAAGGTCGTGAGTTCAGCAGGACGTGTGGTCACTACCTGATCACGGTGCGGACGACCCAGGGACCTCATGAGGAAGTCATTTTTAACCAAGGCAGCACGAACAGCAGAAACCGGCCCCGTGGGCATGACCGCTTCCTTTGGGTTAAGGATATTTCCCCACGGGCCTTCACCATGTATGTGGAGGACTTTGGCAGCATCCCAATCACCACCTGGGGGGCGGGCCTCCCACTGAGCATTGCTGATAATCGCGCGCGTTTGCTTGTCTTTTTCCAGCATCAAAATCTGGCAGATAAACCCCGCAGCTCCGCCGAACATCTCGGCATCGATTTCAATCAGGTTTTCTCCTGCAGTCAAAAACCGAGTCACTTCCATGTAAACCGGCTTATCCCAGTCCTTCGATTGAGTGACCTGTTGCCCGTTGATCTGCATGACGAAAGCGTTGTCACAAGTAGTCATCATTAAGGCTGTTTGCGGAACAGATTGAAGGTGGAATGTGTGGCGAAGCTGGGATTGCTTACCAATCTCACCCTGATGCCAGATCCAATTCGCGTTGACTTTTTCAACTTGTTGTTCATGGAGTTTCTGGCTCTCCCCTTCCTTCCTCGCAACGCGGTCCACTTTCGCTTCTGCTCGGCTTGGGTTTGTCCCGGTGATCTGCCAAATCGAGTCCATGAACTGTTCCGCGGTCATGCGTTTGGCCAGAGGGCCTGTATAAACGTAATCCTGACCAGGTTCTTTCTGGAGAACCACACTCTGCGATTGATACGCTTGCGAAGTCATGAGGAAGTGGATGAATTTACGCAGGTCATAACCGTCGTTGGCAAAGCGGACAGCAAGGTAATCCAGCAGATCTTCGCACCATGGTTCGGTGCCCATGGCATCGACGGGGTGAACGATACCTCGGCCCATCAGGCGATGCCAGATCCGGTTGATCACCGTGCGAGTGAACCGTCCGTTATCAGAATGCGTCATGAGTTCAGCCAATTGCTGCAGACGCGTTTCCCTGGGAGCATTGGGATCCACCTGACCAAGCTCCGGAAACAACCATTTGGGTACAGCCACCACACCGGTGGGTTTATCGCATCGGTTCACCTCCAGCGGATTCTCCGCAAAAACGGCAGCCAGATTGTAGGCCTCTTCAAGTTTCCAGCGATCGATGAAACTGTCGTGGCAACTTGCACACTTCATGTTGATCCCGAGGAACACCTGAGAAATATTCTGAGCAAATTGAATCTCACGGGTCTGACTGGAATTCACCTCACCCCTCCACTTGATTCCATTGATAAAACCGGCCGAGTCTTCGGAGATTGGTGCGATCAACTCACGAACGAGTCGATCGTATGGCATGTTCTCGCGGAGCGCAGCATAAAGCCATGTGGTGATCTGACTGCGGCCATTAGTAATGAATCCCGTTCCGGTATAATCATTGCGTAAAAGATCATTCCAGACGGTCAACCAATGATCGGCATAGGCGACATCATTGGACAACAGTTTATCGATCATGAGGACACGCTTGTTGTCTCTTGCATCCTCAATGAACTCCGTAAGAGACTCTGGATTCGGTAGTAATCCGATCGCATCCAGGGTCACTCGCCGCAAAAATCCTGCATCTGCAATTGGAGCAGGAAAAGACTCTCCATGCTCTTTCAAATAAGCATCCAGAATACGATCAACAGGGTGATCCCGGCCACTTTGTGCCTTCGGAAGCTTGATATTGCGGGGCTTTAGAGGAGGTTCCCACCCTTCCCCACCGAATACGAATCCAGGTTCCCATGACATTCCTTCTTCAATCCATTGCTTCAGGATCTTGATCTGTTCAGGAGCCACCCGCGGCTTATCCTCGGGGGGCATCTGCATTTCAGGGTCCGTGGATTCGATCAATTCAATAAACAGGGACTCGCTCGCATGTCCAGGGACAGCCACTTCATCGTCAAAAAACAACTCGCGACGATTCATCGAAAACCCGCCCTTGGACTTGTTTTCACCGTGACATTCAAGACAGTGTTGTCGAAGGATCGGAACGACCTGATGAGCGAAATCGATCACTGCCGCCTGAGAGGTGACCCCATGAGCAAACAATTTGACAACAAGGAAGGAGGTTATCCAATGACATCGTGCATTTCGCATTTTATTTCCCATCATCTATCAAAAGAGAGCTTTGACGTCAATAGATGTTGCCTTGATTCAAAAAAGGAACATTTGCTTCATCACAGGCTGAGGGAGGGTAGGAACCATGGCCTGGCCTCCATCATCCGGTCTGTATGTGCTTTGAAAGAATCTCCCTCGCAGCAGCTTCTCGTTTGGAGGGCATCGGGATTTACCGAATACCTTGCGGATGCCATTGGTCATCAAGAAACCCCAGTGACCACCAATACTGAAGGTCAGGCTCGTAGCGACAATTAATTTGGCGATAAAGGACTACAACGGGTTGAGCTTTGCATGGCGGGGGCTTTTGTGTCAAAGGGGAAGCCAATACCATTGATTCTGTTTGCTGCGCGGTGCTTCAACTCCCCGAGTCACTATCTCGCCCTTCCCTGCTCAACAACATTGAAACTTCATTAAACTCTTTACCCGCAGTAACCCACCCATTACGTGGTTTCAACTTCGTATCCAGAACCTCCCCGAATATTCGATTGCACAATCCGTCGAATTTGCATTGAATACAATCCTAAACCCTCTGAAAACAATGATACGAATCATTCTATTACTTTCGGTATGTTTCATCTGGACACACACGTCTCTGGCAGAAAATTTCAAGCCAGTGAAACATCTCATCGACACCCACATTCATTTCTACGACACGACTCGTGACGTAGAAATGTCCTGGCCACCGGAGGACGATCTTGTGCTCTATCAACCGCACTTGCCTGCCGAGTATTCCAGACTCGCAAAGCCCTCTGGAGTCACTGGAGTGGTCATTGTAGAGGCAAGCGACCGCCTGGAAGACAACCGATGGATTCTGGATCTGGTAAAAGGAGATGAGTTTTACATGGGCCTCGTAGGAAACATCGATGTCTATCGCACAGATTTCGAATTTCAATTGAAGGAATTGAAACGAGACCACAGGTTCGTTGGCATTCGTCCGCGCGGATCAAAACCTATTGATTTTTCAGATGCCATTGTGCTGAAAAATCTTCAGTTACTTGCAGACCATGACCTGACGATGGATTACCTGACGAACGGGGGGGGAATCCCGGGCATCGAAACCGTTGACGCCATCGCGCGTAAGGTTCCCGAACTTCGCATCGTCGTGAACCATTGCCTTGGTTGGAACTTTGACGGCACGTCACCTGAGAAAGACTGGATAATGGCAGTGGATAGACTTGCGAAGAATCAGAATGTCACATGCAAGATTTCCGGTCTTTACCAACGTTCCGTGCCACAACCTGCGCCTCAGTCCATTGAGCATTACGCGACTGCTCTCGAGGTGCTATGGAAACATTTTGGCAAGAAGCGTCTGATCTATGGAAGCAATTGGCCTGTCACAAAGCACACAGGTACTTATGCCAGTTTCCTTGAGTTGGTGGACGCGTTCATCAGTCAAAAAGGGCAGGATGCCCGTGAGCACTATTATTGGAAAAACGCCGCTGCAGCATATGGTCTTCCTCTCGAATGACGGAATCCTCACCCAAGCTCAGAAATAAAAACGGAGCAACGACCTGTCAGGATAAAGGACCAAGTTTCAGAACCCTCTCCACAGTATTCGTAACAGTGCATTACCATGCATTAAAGCATTCAATTACAGCATGTTAACAACCAAACATAGTCTAACCTGCCTTGCATTAAAATGCACCAAAACGGAGATTTTCTGTTCCGCATTGTTCCGCTAATTAAACGGCTTCAACAAATTGGAATACTAGCCTATGACTGCGATCTAACAGCTCAGCTTCCATAGCCTAAGACATACCGCCACCAACAGTATGCTCAAAAACACCGTTACCACCTCAGCTGTTGCCTGAGACATTGTTGACCACGACTCTGAAGCAAACATCAAAAAAACCATTTTTTGCCTTACAGAACTTTCCTAATAATTCAGCAATACAGGCTGATTTTATGCAGCCCTTCGTGACCTGAAGAAGATGAAGTTCCGCTTGCATAAGCGTTTTCAAGCTGACAGGGTGAACGCATCCTTAAACAGTTAACCAGATGAAACCACTCCTTTTATCTTTTATTCTCATTCTATGCAGCGCTGTTGCCAGTGCTGCTGAAAACGACATCAAATATCAGGCTCCTGTCAAAAAAATACGCAATGCGGCCATGGCATTTCTGACGAGCCTGAGCCCGGAATTGCGAGACCAGGCATCGTTTTCCATGGAAGACGAAGAGCGAAGGGCCTGGAGTAATCTTCCGGCATCTTCTTTCAAGCGTAAGGGTGTCAGTTTCAAGGAAATGTCACCAGAGCAGCGGTCTGGAGCTCATCAGTTATTACAAAGTACCCTGAGCAGTCAGGGATACCTCAAAACAACCGGGATCATGCATTTGGATGAGATTTTAAAAGGCATGGCTGCCATCAGACGCCCAAACAGAACCCCGATGTTTGGCCATGATCTTTACTGGATCGGTATCTTTGGAAATCCCGAAAAAGATGACGCCTGGGGGTGGCAACTGGACGGACATCATCTTGCATTGAATATCACAGTGGTAGGCAATGAAGTTGCCGTCAGACCTGCGTTCATGGGATCTGATCCGGCCAGATTACCAGAGGGAGTTTACTCTGGATGGAATGTGCAGGGTGCGGAGGATGAAAAAGGAAAGGCGCTCTTCGAGTCGCTGGCAACAAATCAACGTGCAAAAGCCATCATCGGCGATACGGCTCCGCGCGATGTCATCACAGGCCCGACCCGGGGTGATCAATTAAAAACACCGATTGGCCTGCCAGTGTCGGATCTCGACAAGAAACAACGCAGACTTTTCATGTCTCTTCTAAGCGAGTACGTTCACAACTACGAACACGACATTGCCCACATTCAGATGGAGCGCATCATGAAAGCAGGTTTGGATAAGATTCATTTTGCATGGGCAGGAACCAAAGATGACGCTCCTTATTATTACCGGATACACGGCCCAACGGTCATCATTGAATTTGACAATCACTACCCGCCGGGTCGCAGTTCGGGCCCCATCAACCACATTCACACCGTATTTCGCGAACCCGGTAACGACTATGGGGACCTGTTGAGGAAGCACCTACTGGAAAGTCCTCATCACCAGAAGTCAAAATAAACTCAGCCCAGAAAACGAGTAGATGGGCAAGCCTCATGAAATGCTTGGCAAGCGCCTGTCTTCGGCACTCGCTTTTCAATAGGAGCTGTCGGTCAGACAGGCATTTTCCAAGTTGAGATATTTGGAGTGAGCGTCGGGGCATCCCAGCCGTCACGCTTGGGCCCAAGATCCCAGGGTGCAGGTCCTACGAAAGCACTTTGTTTGCCCTCGATACTCATGAAGCCTTTTATGGGGTCGATCGTTACGATTGCAAATAAAGCATTTTCGTAGGGCACCGTGTATTTGATGTAGGGATGCGCTTGATCAATCGCCTCACTGTAGCGAACGTGCTGAAACTCTGCACCCACCCAATGATATGAGGCACTGTTGATTTGCGGATACAGAATGTCGTTGATTCTCCGAACGTAGTCTCTGTGGTGATGTCCGGAAAAACAAGCAACCACCTTGCGATGTCCAGCGGAAGCGTTGGCATCCTCCAGAATCTGACGCACTTTGGCTCCGTTTTGCACCCCGCCGTCAGACTCCCGTTCCAGACTCTGATGCACGAATACAACGACGGGAAGATCGGCTGAATCGAGTTGATCTCGCAACCATTGCAATTGACCTTCTGCAATATAACGAGGATATCCACCTGCATGATCCGCAGGACGATCATTTCCATCGAGCACGATGAACTGCATTCCTGCCTGCTGAAAGGCATAGTAGCGCGAAGGCATTTTCCACCAGTCCACGGTTTGCTCACGCGAGTATCCCCCATCGGTGTCATGATTCCCTATCACATGATATCGAGGACCCGAAAAAGAATTCCAAATGTCTAAAAAAGGCTGATTGGCCGCTTTGGGCACACAGAAATCTCCAAGCTGAACGATAAAATCCACGCGCTCCTTTTTCATATGATCAATGAAAGAAGAGAGGCGTTCATCTGCATCATGCATGACATCTTTATGCACATCCGCAATGATCCCAAAGCGCAAGGTCTCCCGGTTATCTTGTGCCCAGGCCGGCCAATCGGAGAGAAG
>NZFL01000001.1 GCA_002690655.1 Pedosphaera sp. | reverse complement strand
TGTTATGGTACCGGCGGAGGGGCTCGAACCCACACTCCCTTGCGAGAACCAGATTTTGAGTCTAGCGCGTCTGCCAATTCCGCCACGCCGGCATGTCGTTGCAGGGAAAAAAGCTAAAACGAATCCATCATGCTGGCAAGCACTAGTTTAACGTTTTGACCTCCTCCACGAAGCTCGAAAAAATTCAAACTTGGCTGATTGTCTTATTTCCATCATAGTTTTTTTATACCATGAAAAAGAAAGCTTTTACACTGATCGAGCTTCTGGTGGTGATCGCCATCATTGCTATTTTGGCAGGCATGTTATTACCCGCGCTTAGCCGTGCGAAATCGAAGGCCAAGACCATCAAGTGTGTCAATAACCTGCGTCAGGTGGCACTGGCCACCATTCTTTATGCAGATGATCATGAAGACAAGGTCATCCAGGTCCTGGGGCCAAGTCAGCCTTACTGGTTTCACGCGATTGCCCCTTACATGGGAGACAGTTCCTACGCCGATGATCCGCAACAGAAGTATAACGGCTCCATGCAGACGATTATTTGTCCTTCAGTTAAAAACCGCTCAAAAAAAGATGGCCCCGGAGACAGCAAAACCAATTGGAGTTTCTGGTGGGGCGGGTTTGCTAAAAGCAAGGCAGAGGGCAGCTATACTATCAACTCATGGATGCAGTGGCCCATGGGAAGTTTTTACGAGCCAAAAACGACTGAGGAACGGAATCGCTACTGGGGCATGTATCTCAACAGTAGCGCGAATGTGCCCTTGTATGGTGATGGCAATTGGGTAGACGCCTGGCCACGATCCGAAAACACGCCTCCTCCGAACTACGAAGGCGGGGATAATTCTCAGGGCATGCGCCGATTTTTCGTCGATCGGCACAATCAGGGGGTCAATCTTGCTTATACGGACGGCCATGTTGGTTATGTTCGCCTCAAAGAACTTTGGGTTCAAAACTGGCACCGGGGTTACCAACAGCGAACGAATGTAAAAATGCCTATCGCTCGATAGCGCCCGGCAAAACGATCGCATCAATGGTTTTCAGTCAACGGATCTCCCCGCGTTCGCGCGAAAGATCATTGATCATCAATGATTCTGTATCACCGCACCGTTGAATCATTGCTGACTTTCAAATGGATCCGGTTTTTCTCTAAAGCTTTCCATGCATCATCGGTGTTCTCAAACCAGCCCTTGAAGACATCATTCACTGAGAGCATGATAGTCGGCTGCGTTCCTACGATTCGAATCCGGCGACCTGCTTTCATGAGACGAATATCTATTTCATGTTCTGATAATAACTTCATATCCAATAAATAATATTGGAAGGGGTGGGTCAAATGTTGTCCGTGGTGGATTCTTTCAAAAAGACGACAGCGACAACAGAAACAGACCATGAAAACCAAAATTTCTTATCTTCAATTGAAGTCTGACAGCCATCCCTGAGATCGCATCCAATCAGCGCAACGATGATCCCAGGTGGTGACGGGTGATTTTGTCTTTCGCAAACCATATCCATGACCTCCTTGAGCATAAATATGCAACTCCGAAGCCACCCCCTTATTTTTCAGAGCATGCATGAGGAAAAGGCAACCCTCTACAGGAACTCGATCATCGAACGCATGCGCCATGAAAGTAGCCGGTGACTTTTCGTGGATTTGTATATGATCCTGAAGCCCGTTTTTGTTTTTATTCACTAAACCGGCGGGGTAGATGAGGATGTTGAAATCGGGCAGATGTGATGTCTGATCCACGGCATCCCGTTCCGCATATTGACGTACGCTAAGATAGGCGGTCAGCGCTGCAGTTTCTCCACCAGCTGAAAATCCCAGAATACCAATTCGTTCTGGATCAATATTCAGATACTCAGCCTGATGCCTTACAGCACTGACAGCCCGCTGCGCATCTTGAACAGCTGAAATCCATCTGCGTCCTTCCCGGTCACGTGATGGTACCCTGTATTTCAAAATGAATGCAGTGACCCCAAGATCATTCAGCCATCGTGCTACTTCGGTGCCCTCGAGATCCCAGGCAAGAATGTAGTGTCCACCTCCAGGGCAAATCACAACGGAAGTACCGTTTGATTTGTCTTGATCCGGACGATGCACCGTGAGGGTGGGGTTGGAGACATTGCCCAATCGAATGACTCTTTGATCAGCGACTAAATTACTGTCGGGCTTTGTGGTATCGATTTCGCCCGTAAGTTCCATGTTTGGTGCGGGAGGCGTTGTTTTCCAAAGCCGTATGACCTCAAGGCCTTGTTCGCGGGTTTCAGCAGAACGAAGGATAGTGGTGGCTGCGAATGAGAACAAAACAAGAACGACAATTATTTGAGAGCACTTTGATTTCACAGGGCGTTTCATAAAACAATTAATGGGGTCTTTTCGACAAGTGATTTACACCCCCGATGGTCTACCATCAGGGTTCTTAATTGAAAGTCTCAAAACACTCGTATGGAATTGAATATTGCATAAACTAAGCTTATTTTTATTATAAGTTTAAATTATGACAAAGGCCATTCAAATTTCTATTTCCATGGGCAACGGATTCAGATCCATTTAAATATCAATAAATAAAAAGTTATTTAAATTACTATCGTTGTATCGGTTACGTTTTTTAAAAAGGAAATTTTAAATTCAAATCTAGTAGCTTCCCTTGCGGTTGTCCATGCTCCAAATGTTAATTAATATGGTTTTTTCTTTGAGATTTAAACCTAGAACACACGGATCCAAGACGATCGCGCAATCTTTTACGCGCTAAATCTTCCAAAAGAATGATCACGAAATTCAAACTATCAATAGGAGATTTTTGAGTTCAATATATTTTAAAAAAGTATGAATATATCCACCTTTAATTGGATTCCTTATGTATGAAAAACTTCAACAACAGGCATTGTAAGATGCTTGAATCATTGGATGAAAGAACATGTTTTACCATGGAAGACTTCCTCAACTAAAGTAATGCATTTATCTCATAAAGGAGGCCGAATCAGTGACTAATAAAGTCTTATTAAACGTTTGAAATTATCTTCTGAAAGTAACCAATAGTCCTGTCGTTGGGCGATCGTCTCAAGTTGAATCTCATCGTTCTTTGGGAATCAGACCGGAGTGAGATGAAACAATTCTAAATCGAATTTTTCCAATAGAGTGACGATTCATTAACCTTCATTACCTTTGACAAGCCTTTAATTCTGGTATCGCAAGTTAGCCAAATTAATTTCTTTCTTCGCTGGAATCATGTAGTGCCTGCGCCAACAGATGTATTTTTCTATCACCTTAAGAATAGTTGTGCTTACTCATGTTAAACTTTGATTTCTCAAAGTGATTGTCTTAAACGTCGGGAGACACATTTTTTGTTCAACAGAATTGAGTTCAGATATTGATCATATGACAGTTCGGTTAAAATCTTAATCGAGATTTCAAAAGTCAAGGCTAGTACGGCAAACAAGAACGTGAGATCAAAAATCAAAAATTTATCCTGAAAGACTCCATTGATTCACACGAGAAAGTAATGGGTATAAGGAACCATTGTCTGGCTCGATACTTAAAACCTAAAGGCGATCAGAACTTGCCTATGCTTCTCGTTAAAGGATCAATCGCACCCTACTAACTGAACTTAACGCGATTGGTCAAAAATCAAATTGCAGCTGATTTGTCATTTTACAGGATTAAAAATTACCTGCTTCTACTGATGCAGAATAATACCCTGCTGGTTATGTGCTCATACCCTCAGGACAACAGGTACGATCAAAAATTTCAGAGAAAGTGTGTTCCACGTAGAACAATGTTTCCAGAAGGTGCTAGGATGAATGACGCGATGCTTGTTTCATGTGAACCATTAGAAGAGAGATATCAGCAGGAGAAATCCCTGAAATTCTGGAGGCTTGACCCAACGTGCTTGGTTGAATTTCACCAAATTTTTGCCGTGCTTCGTTACGCAGTCCCGCGATGCGATCATAGTTCATCCACTGAGGAATTCGTTTTTCCTCCATGGACTTGAATTTCTGAATCTCCATTTCCTGGCGCTCGATATATCCTTGATACTTAATGATGATTTCCACCTGCTGTTGAATATCTGTAGATAATAAACGATTAGGTTCTGGAGTATCCAAATATCCTATTTCAGGACGCTTGAGTATCTGGCTGTATAGAACACCTTCTTTACGAGTCGATCTGAGTCTTTTCACTTCACTTTGAATCAAATCTTCCTTTTCCTTAAAACGTTTAAAGTTCCTTTCTGGTAACAAACCTAAATCATGACCGAGTCTGCTCAGCCGTTGGTCTGCATTATCCTGCCTCAAAAGCAAACGATACTCCGCTCTTGAAGTGAACATTCGATATGGTTCGCTCGTTCCCTTAGTGACCAGGTCATCTATTAAGACACCAATGTAAGCTTCGCTTCTCTTTATGACGATCGGTTCGTTTTTCTGAACTTTTCTCGCAGCGTTAATGCCTGCAACCAGTCCTTGAGCCCCTGCTTCCTCATAACCCGACGTACCGTTAATTTGCCCTGCTAGGAACAATCCACCGCAAGCTTTTGATTCAAGTGAAGCGAAAAGTTGCGTCGGATCCACAAAATCGTACTCTACTGCATAGGCTGGTCTTAATATTTCTGCACTTTCCAATCCTTGAATCGATTGAATCAAATCGACCTGTACCTCAAAAGGCAAACTGGTCGAAAAACCATTTATGTAGTACTCATCTGTAGCAATGCCTTCTGGTTCCAAAAACACCTGATGGGTTTCCTTATCTTCAAACCTAACTATCTTATCCTCAATAGAAGGACAATATCTCGGGCCTGTTCCCTCTATTATCCCCGAATACATCGGAGACATATGAAGATTCTTTCGTATGATTTCTGCTGTTCTCTTTGTTGTCTGGGTAATTTGACACTTTAGCTGGCCTCCCATTTTATCCAAAATAGAACCTGGTGGATACTTTCCGCTAGAATGTCCTATATCCGATGATTGAATTCCAGAATGTTCCACGTGGAACAAATCGTCTTTCCAATAACTGAAATAAGGTACGGGTTCATCTCCCGGTTGTGTTTCCGTTTTACTGAAATCAATGGATTTTTTAAGGATACGGGGTGGTGTTCCTGTTTTTAGACGTCCTAATTTGAGGCCTATTTCTTTTAAGGAGCTTGATAGACCCATGGCTGCTGATTCACCGGCTCGACCACCAGAAGACTGTGATTTTCCAATATGCATTAAGCCCCGTAGAAAAGTACCGGTAGTGACGATGACTGTCTTCCCCAGATACTGGACTCCGAACTGGGTTTCGACGCCGGTAACTTTTTGGTCTTTGATAAGCAGTTTGCTCGCTTGTCCTTGTTGAAGGAAGAGGTTCGGTTCCCGTTCGCATACCCATTTCAAGCGGAATTGGTATGCTTTTTTGTCGCATTGTGCTCTGGGAGCCCATACAGAAGGTCCTTTTTTGGTGTTCAACATCCTGAACTGGAGACCCGTCATATCGGTGGCCTTCCCCATTTCTCCTCCCATTGCATCGATTTCCCTTGCCAGATGCCCTTTGGCAAGACCTCCTATGGCTGGGTTGCACGACATTTGCCCGATGGTGTCCACATTGATGGATAGCATCAATGTTTGGCAACCCATTCTGGCAGACGCCAGAGCGGCTTCAACACCGGCATGACCTCCACCAATAACAATAACATCAAAACGACGTGGATACTTGAACATGGAAATGGGAGTTTGATTTAAAGATACTTTTGTTCAACCCTTGAATGAGAAACGTACATCGGAAGGGGAATTACCGCCCTCTTTTTGTATTCCTCGTGATGGATTCGCAGCGAGGTGCTGGCAGATTTTAAATATGTCTTCCTGCACTTCGTGATCGCCCAAGGCTTGATCCAGAGCTTCCACTGTATATTTGGTTCCAGGATTTTCCATGAGATAATCCAGGATTTTGACTTGCCGACGAATGACCTCTCCCGCAGCCTTTTTCCCGGCCTCAACTCCAGGTTGATGGTAGGCATTGATATGGATCATTGAGGCATAAAGCCCTACTGCCCGCTCGTATAGTGCGATCAGGATGCCTATTGTCCTTGGGCTGACTTCATCGATTGTAATGGTAATGGTATCTCTTTTGTTATCGTAAAGCGCTTTTCTAGTGCCCAGGAAAAATCCATTCAAATAGTCTCCGCTGGTGACACCACGCTCCACTTCCAGCGAGGTTCCTTTTCTATCCTTGAGCACCTCAATGAACGTAGCAAAAAAATCGTTTCGTCCATCTCTCAACTGTTGAATATAAGCGTGTTGATCCGTCGAGCCCTTGTTTCCATATACAGCAATTCCCTGCTCAACAGTATTCCCTTCCAAGTCCTTTGATTTACCCAACGATTCCATTACAAGTTGTTGGAGATACTTGGAAAAAAGTTGTAACCGGTCCTTGTAAGGCAAAACGACCATGGCCTTGTCACCTTTTCCAGATCCACAATGATGCCACATCATGGCAAGTAAAGCCGCAGGATTCGAATTGATATCCATTGATCTAGTGGCTTCATCGCAGTCTTTGGCTCCCTCCAGCATAGCCCGAATATCGATGCCTTGTAATGCAGCAGGAAGCAATCCTACTGCGGATAGTTCACTCGTTCGACCTCCTATCCAATCCCACATGGGAAAGATTTCCAGCCAAGCTTCTTCTTTGGCGATTTTGTCCAATTGGCTTCCTTCGCTGGTGATTGCGACCACGTGCCTGGAAAAATCAACACCGGCCTTTTGGTAGGCTTGTTTGGCTTCCAACATGCCATTTCTTGTTTCCTTTGTACCACCGGATTTCGAAATGACGATGCTCAGAGTTTTACCCAGGGACTCGCCTAAATGCCCCAGGACTTGATCCATGCCATCTGGATCCGTGTTGTCAAAGAAGAATGGCTTTATCGGATCTAGACCCGGTTTTTCGAGTGAAGCAGATACAAATTGTGGCCCCAAAGCCGAGCCACCAATTCCTATTATCAGGATCTTTTCAAACCTTCCATGCACACCTTCGACATCTCCCGAATGGACCTTTTGAACAAATTGGTTGATTTGATCCAATGTCCCATCGATGGCTGTCTTTAATTCCTTGGAAGGGGCCAAATCAGAATTTCTAAGCCAATAATGCCCTACCATTCGATTTTCATCTGGATTCGCAATCTCCCCTTTCTCAAGCTGTTGCATTAATTTCAAAGCATCAATTGCTCTCTCCCGTAATAACTCAAAATCCTCGTTTTCAAAGTCGACTTTACTGATATCCAAAGCCAGATTGATCTTGTCGAACTGGAGCATGTAGCGCTGAAAACGCATCCAGGATTCATTTGCAATAGTCATAAGATAAAATAATAATAAATATAAGTATAATTAATAGAACGTACGAAGTTTCAGGCTTGTCTGTTTTAGTCATTCACTTCGCTCGGCGAGAATCGCTGTCATACAAAACAATCTCATATCTCACTTTGTGCTTTGCGTCAAAGTTGTTAATCTAAGTTCACAGATATCATGGCTAAAGTTTCACTCCAAAATGTGTCCAAGTTTTATACTGGATCGAAAAAGTCAAAAGTTACTGCTGTCTCTAATTTGACACTGGAGATCAACCACGGCGAGTTCATGGTACTGGTTGGACCCTCTGGTTGTGGCAAGACCACTACGCTTAGAATGATTGCAGGTCTGGAGGAGATTGATGGCGGTTCCATTCATATGGATGATACCAAGGTCAACGACCTTGAACCGAAAGATAGGGATGTCGCGATGGTCTTTCAGAATTACGCGCTGTATCCTCACATGAGTGTCTTGGAAAATATTTCACTTGGTTTGAAACTCAGAAAATTTCCCAAACCTGAAATTGCACAACGTGTGGAAGAAGCTTCTGTCATGCTCGGTATTCAGGATTTACTGAATAGGATGCCTGACCAACTTTCGGGTGGGCAACGGCAGAGGGTGGCTGTTGGTCGTGCGCTTGTTCGCAGACCGAAGGTTTTTCTTTTTGATGAACCGTTATCCAATCTAGATGCCCGAATGCGAATTCAGATGCGAATGGAGTTGACGGAACTTCACCGCAAATTGGGTTCAACGATGATCTACGTGACTCATGATCAGGCTGAGGCAATGACAATGGGTGATCGGATCATGGTGATGAATAATGGCTCCCTGCAACAAGTCGCGCCTCCCCTCACTATCTATCGGAAACCAGTCAATCAATTTGTCGCCAGTTTCATAGGATCACCTCCGATGAATCTTTTGAAACTGCATTCTGTTAAAATCACAGACCAAGCTCACTTGCCTGGTACTGATTCCGTTGGAATATTGAGATTACCGGGAGAGGTTGTTATTGGGGAAAATGTCCATCATGTCATTGGGTTTCGCCCTGAACAGGGTCATCTCCTGGAAGAAGATGAATTACTCACTCATGACTCCAGTAAAACCCTTCTAATAAAAGGTAGCATTCAGTGGTTGGAACCTACCGGAGCAGATATTTTTGTGCATGTATTAGCAGGACCTCATAAGATCATCATCCGTGAAACAAGTGAAATGCAGTGGAAAGTGGGTCAGCAGGTCATTATAAAAGTGCCAGAAGAAGAACTACTCTTTTTCTAAAAAAGGGTCAGTTCCTACCATTTATTTCAAAATATCAATAGTAGGGACTGACCCTGTATTAGATGGGTATTGATGTGAGGGAAATAATTAGTCTATGATGATCAAATATTATGACGTTGACGGAAAAAATTCTGGCACGAGCCTCAGGGAAGGCTCAAGTCAAAGCAGGTGATAATGTTTGGGTCAAGGCAGATACCCTGATGACCCATGATGTATGCGGACCCGGTACAATCGGTGTTTTCAAGCGTGAGTTTGGAGAAACAGCGAAAGTATGGGACAAGGAACGTATTGTCATTATTCCTGACCACTACATCTTTACTGCAGATTCTCGATCCAATCGGAACGTTGATATTCTTCGAGATTTCGTGAAGGAGCAGGACATTACTTACTTTTACGACGTGATCGATGACCCTGATGGAAAGTGGGCCTTTAATCCGGCGCAGGGCTTGCTCAAGAAGCAATATGGTTCGAATTATGCGGGTGTTTGCCACACTGCTCTGGCGCATCGTGGCCATACACGCCCGGGTGAAGTTTTATTTGGCACGGACTCGCATACTTGTATGGCGGGAGCGTTCAACCAGTTTGCAACAGGCATCGGTAATACCGATGCTGGTTTCGTCATGGGGACTGGAAAACTTCTGATCAAAGTGCCCGAAACAATGCATTTCCGCCTGGAAGGTGAGATCCAGCCAGGCGTGATGGCAAAGGACATTATCCTTCATGTGATTGGTGAGATCGGTTTTGATGGGGCCACCTATCGAGCGATGCAATTTGATGGACAGGGAGCTTCCAGTCTGACAATTGATGATCGAATGACCATTGCCAACATGGCTATTGAAGCAGGAGGCAAGAACGGAATTTTTGAATTTGACGAAAAAACCAAAGCTTACGTGGACCACCGATGTGCTCTTAACGGAACTCGCTCATCTTACGAGCCTGTCGAGCGTGATACCGACGAAACGTTTTTTTCCGATTTGACTGTGGATCTGAGCAAATTGGAACCGACCGTCGCTTGTCATCCGGATCCCGGTAATCGCAAGTTGGCGAAAGAGATGAGTGATCTAGCCTTGGACCGCGCCTACATTGGTTCATGCACAGGTGGTAAAACAAGTGATTTCCTTGCCTTCGCCCACATTATCAAAGGTAAATCGGTGAAAATCGATACGTTCGGCGTGCCTGCGACTCCTGAAATTGTAGACGACCTAAAAACCACCCAGTGGAATGGAAACAGTGTCTGGAATATTTTGACGGAAGCTGGTGTGCAGATGACGGAGAATGCCGGTTGCTCGGCTTGTCTTGGCGGACCTGTAGATACTTTTGGGCGAATGAATAAACCCATGAAGTGCATCAGTGCCACAAACCGCAATTTCCCTGGTCGCATGGGGCACAAGGAATCTCAGGTTTTTCTGGCTTCACCCGCTACAGTTGCAGCGAGTGCATTGACGGGTAAAGTCACCGATCCCAGAGAATTCTGGGGTTGATCGGGTCTCTACTCTCGTCTGAAACGCCTTTAATGATTGATGCGACAATCTGACACAACTGAAGGGAGAGCGCGTCGATCTCAAAAAGTCCGCGCACCCGATTCAAACGAAAAAATGGTTGCTCAACATGAGAACAGCGGTGCTGATGGCTCCAACACCAAGTTAAGGATCTTTATCCTGCCGAATCTTATGACGGCAGGTAACCTGTTCTGTGGGTTTCTTGCATTGACGAACATTGTTCAGGCTGATCCCGCGCGTGAGGATTTTAATAATATCATTCTCAAGGCCCTCTTGCTGATTCTGTTAGCTTGTTTGTTTGATCTATTGGATGGCCGGGTAGCTCGCATGGGAGGCTTGGAAAGTCCTTTTGGACGTGAGTTTGACTCTCTGGCGGACATTGTCTCCTTTGGAGTGGCTCCGGCGTTTCTGGTACATCGCATCGTATTGAAAGATGTTTTCATTCAGCATCAGGAGATCGGTTGGTTCATAGCCTCGGTATACTTAATATGCGGTGCATTGCGATTGGCTCGTTTCAATGTCATGGCTGCGGAGCCGGATTCTGGGTCCAATAACGAATTTCTGGGTTTTCCCATTCCTGCGGCAGCGGGTCTGGTGGCATCCTTAACACTGTTTTTAATGTGGTGGGAAGACAAGGGGTTTTCGACTGGTCAATGGAGGTACGTTTTGCCTGTCTTATTGGTCTTCTTATCAGCAATGATGATCAGTGAGGTGCGATATCCTTCTTTCAAAGGCGTCGGATTTCGAACACGTGGGCGGTTTTTAACAATCGTAGGGGCTATTCTGTTTATTGGGCTCATTTTCATACTGCAGAACAAGATCCTGCCTATCATTCTTCCACTCATCTTTACTGCATACTTAATTTATGGTTTTGTCAGGCTTCGGCTACCGCGTAAACGTCTGCGTGAGATAGAAGAGGAAGAAGATCTGGAGTTGTGATGCGTTCTGGCAGCCGGAAACCCGATTAACTTTGACAATAATCTCTTGGGTGATTAAGAGATTGGTATCGTCTTTGCTATACAAAGAATATCATGGAGGCCATTTTGAACTTAAGAAATTTATTTGGAAAGTCATTCTCAAGCGCCTGTCTAGCGTTGCTGACTGTTGGAGCCCTCAATATGAAAGCCCAGTCCGTGGGTGTTGGATTTCACTTGGTGGATCTACCGCAAGGTAATTCAATGGTTTCCAATCCCTTTCAATCCGGGAGCAATTTGGTCTCTGATTTATTCACAGAAGTCCCTGACGGCTTCAGTGTCTCCAAACTAGTTGATGGCGTATGGATTGCGAATGCATGGTCGGCAGATTCAAGCACTTGGTCAAATCCTTTGATGAGCCTTACCCCCGGAGAGGGAGCTCGAATTGATTCTCCTGAGGCTTACCAGTGGTTTACTTTTGGCAAGCCGCTTGTTGGTTCACTGAACAATTTTATCCCACAAGGCGAATCTGCTCGGGGGAGCCGTTTGGCGGCGGGCGGTCTTATTTCCGCTGATCTTGGTTTTAATCCACCTTCCGGAACCACGGTAGGCGGTATCAACCCGGATGGCACTGTCGAGAACCCTGCTATTTTCGTCGATGGATTATGGTTGCCTGCAGAGCCGATTATCAGCGTAGGTCAGGCAGTGATCATCAATAGCCCTGAAGCTGTCGATTGGGAGCAGAATTTTGCAGTGGAAGGCATTGAAAACCCGCTCAGCTTTGCACAACAACCCGGAGACCTTGCATTAGTGGAGGGTGGCGCTCTGACTCTCTCAGCTGAGGCTGTTGGTGCCGAAAACATCACCTATCAATGGCAATTGAATGGTAATGATATTTCTGGCGCTACCGGATCGGTATTGACCATAGACGCGGTGAGTTTGGCAGATGCAGGTCAGTTTGCCGTTCTTGCTTCAACGACCGATGCTTCACTCCGCAGTTCATTTGCGAATGTTTCTGTCGACCCTGTTGTGGTGGAACCCACTGAAGGACCGTCCCTCTCTGTGGCGCTCGATGAAGTCGCACGCAGAGTTAATTTTGTGGTTACCGGCAACATAGGTGAAGTTTACACGATCGAAGCGACGGATGATTTTGAAAATTGGTCGAGACGAGCATCGGATTTGGTCAATGAGACGGGCACTGTTACCCATACTGAGCGAATAGCGCCAAGACGTCATCGGATATTTCGAGCCGTCATACAAAATTAACTATTGCTGACCACAACATCGTTTTTAAACAAATCTGGCGTCCACGTGCTGTGGGCGCCAGTTTATTTTTTGAGTTGGTTCTTGAAATAAGCTCACTTGTCTTTGTGAATTTATGATGTAACTTTTCCCGAGTTTACCCTGTCAGACCTGCTAAATTGAGGATGTACCAAATAATGGGATTATTATCTAGGAATAAACCAAATCGCTGGATCTTTCTGGCAGCCACCGTGTGTTGCTCCGTGTTAGTAGCCTGCAAGTCTTCCTATTACAAGAAGAAGACAGACAAAGACGTGTATTCAATTATTGAGCAGATTGAGACCGATCTTTTCGGCGAGAGTTCCGAGTTCAGTGTTGATACGCGTTATTCAGAGCGCTTACCTGAAGACATATCCTCTCAGGAGATTATCGATGATCGAAATTTCAAAGAGGAAAAATACATCGACATCAATACATCCATTGATCTTGCTATTCAAAGCAGCCGTGAATACCAGAATCAGAAAGAATCTCTTTATCTTACAGCCCTCAGCTTGAGTGAAACTGAGTTTGTTTTCAGTCCCAATTTTCTTGCACGATCCACTGCTTCCGGCGACCGAGGCAGCAATGGTGAGCGCAGCGGTGGTGTCAATTCCCGGTTGAGCGTCAATCAGGCCCTCCGAACGGGTGGAAATATCGGTGCATCATTTGCCAATGACCTCTTGAAATTTTATACTGGAAATCCAAGACGTTCTGCAGTCAGCACCATCTCCGTTAATTTGTTTCAACCACTTTTGCGTGACGCAGGAAGCCGTGTCGCAACCGAAAACCTTAAGCAGGCTGAACGCAACGTCGCCTATGCCATTCGCGATTTCAGTCACTTTCAAAACGAGTTTTCGGTCAATACAGTTCTTGATTATTTCCGGCTACTTCAGAACAAGGACATCATCCGCAACCGATATCTTGACTACCAGAGCAGGACGAATCAAACAGTTCGATTGAACCGCCGTCTGGACGCTGGTCTGGAGACAAGCGTCGGTATTGGTCAAGCGCAGCAAGCAGAACTGTCAACCCGGAACTCCTACATCAATGTCATCGCCAATTATCAAACTACATTAGACCGCTTTAAAATCAACCTTGGATTACCGCTTGGCATTGATCTCGACCTGGATGATAGCGCCCTTGAGTCTTTGTCTCAAGAAGGACTCCCATTGCTTGATATAGACGCTGAATATGCTTTTGAGTTAGCTTTGGAATATTCGTGGCCTTTGATGAATGATATTGATCGCTTTGAGGATTCCAAACGTAAGGTATACGTGGCTGCCAACCGTCTCAAAACCGGCATTGATTTCTTCGCTGACGCTTCCTTGTCCTCTGATCGGCCAACAGACTACACCAGCTTTGACCCAGATGATATACGTGCGGGTATGGGGGTTGAATTCGACCTGCCGATCAATCGATTTAGGGAACGCAACCAATATCGATCCACGATTATCAGTTTTGAAGCGGCTCTTCGTCGTCTCAGTCTGGCACTCGATAACAAACGTAATCAGATTCGTCTTGGGCTGCGTAACCTCAAGCAGTTTGAACAGAATTATCAAATTCAAAAACTTGCCGTGCAGTTGGCCGATGAGCGCGTCAAGGGTGCCGATCTGAATTATCAGGCAGGGCGTGCTACAATTCGCGACATTCAGGATGCACAGGACGATTTGGTGGCAGCACGAAATTCTCTGATCACCTTGGTCGTGGATTACTTGGAATCCCGTATGTCGCTTTTGCTCGATATTGGTATCTTGAGAACAAATCGAAATGCTTTTTGGATTGACGAATCTGCGGTCATTGTGGACTTAAAAACAGGACAACGGAAATCCGAAGAATCTTTCAATGAAGCTGCCGAAGAGGGTGATGATCTAGCATTGCCTACCCCCGAAGAACTTTTCAACAAGTAGAATTTTAGATTAATATCAAATCCTTATGAGTCAGAATGCAAAATCTGCAGATAAATCAAGCCCTGCAAAACCCAAACTAATTTTGGGTGTCATTACCGCTGCTTTGATTGTGCTTTGGTTTTTGTCAAGCATGGGTGGGGGCGGCGGCGCATCAGAGTCTTTTTATGTCGTAAAAAGAGGGGACTTCCTCGTATCTGTTAATGCGGGGGGGACCTTGGAAGCTGTCAATCAGGAAGTCATACGCAATGAAGTAGATGGCAACTCTCGTGTGATTTACATCATACCTGAAGGCACTGTGGTCAAGGAGGGAGAATTGCTCGTTGAACTTGATTCGGCAGAAGCAGAAGAACAATTGAACCAGCAAAAGTTGAGCTACGAAAAGGCAGTGCAGGAAGTTGAAGCTGCCAAGGCCAACCTGCAAATCGAGCAAAGTCAGGTTCAAAGTCAGATCGACGCAGCCATCTTGTCTACCAATTTTGCTTATATTGATTACAAAAAATTTGTTGAAGGTGACAAACTGCAGCAATTACGCAATGCAGAGATTTCGATTCAAACCACTGAAGAAAGTTTGAAAATTGCCCAAGATCGTCTTTTCTGGTCTCAGCGATTGTTCAAGGAAGGATTCGAAACAAAAACCAAGTTGGAACAGGATCAATTGTCTGTTACCAACTCACTCCTCAGCCTCGAGCAGTCAAGGACTGAATTGACGATGCTTCAAAATTATGATCTGCCCAAACTTGAAGAACAATACGTTTCGGCTTTGATCGAGGCATCCAACCAACTAAGTCGTGTGATCCTGCAATCAACCAACAGCCTCAACAAGGCTATTTCTGATTTGATCACTCAAAGCAATTCGCTGATCTTGAACAAGGAGAGGTTGGACAAGGAGACAGAGCAATTGGACAAGTCCAAAATTTATGCTCCAATTGCTGGCATGGTGGTTTATGCAAAATCAAGGAGCCGCTTCAGTTCAGAATCCATGATTGAAGAGGGGGCCACTGTCCGTAAACGTCAGGATCTAATCACATTGCCTGACACCTCTCAAATGAAAGTCGATATCAAGGTACATGAATCGCAGGTAAACAAGGTCAAAAAGGGTCAAACCGCATTTGTTGTTCTTGACTCCATGCCTGATGAGCGATTCAAGGGCATTGTCAGTAAAGTCGCACCTCTTCCAGATTCAGCGTCATTCTTCAGCGACCCTAACTTAAAGGAATACAGGACCGAAATACTGGTTACTGATCCATTGCCGGATCTTAAACCAGGGGTGTCGGCGCGGGCAGAAATTGTGATCACTAACATTGCCAATACCCTAAAGGTACCCATCCAATCTGTAACCACTGTGAATAGCCAGCAAGTGGTTTACAAGTCCTCCATTGGAGATCCAGAACGTACTCCAGTCCAGGTGGGGCTGTTCAATACGAAATTCATTCAGATCCTCAATGGAGTTGGAGAAGATGATCGAATCCTGCTGGCACCTCCATTGAAGATGGAAGAGGTAGATCTGGCTGGTGAAATTTTTGATGATGGGGAAAAAATGAGTGACTCTGATCTTAAGCCTGATACCAAGGCGTTGGAAAAACTCAAACCCAAAGCAGGTGAGCGCGGTGGTCGTCCTCAAATGCAGGGAGGTCCTGCCGGCCAGAGAGGCGAAAGCAAGCCAGGCGGTCGGGGCGGTGGTGGCTTTAATCGTGAAGCCATGATGAAACGGTTCGATACCAATGGCGATGGGAAAGTAAGTGATGAAGAGCGCGCGGCAGCCATCAAACAGTATCAGAAATCGCAGGGCGGCGGTGGTGCACCCGGTGGAAAATAATGTTTCGATTAGAGTATTTTTTTAACGAAAGGAAACCGTTTGGATTCAGGACCGATCATCAAAATCGAGGGTATTGAACGCAAATATGTGATGGGGGATGACATTGAGGTCATGGCTTTGCGGGGTGTGAATGTTGATATTCATCAAGGTGAATACGTGGCGATCATGGGGCCTTCGGGATCAGGAAAATCCACCATGCTCAATCTACTCGGATGCCTTGACCGGCCCACTGCTGGTGCTTATTGGCTCGGCGGTGAGGACGTAGCGCAGATGGGGGATGACGCCCTGTCCGACGTGCGCGGCCGCCGTATTGGCTTTATTTTCCAATCATACAATCTGATTGCGCAGTTGACCGTTCTCGAGAACATTCAGGTGCCCTTATTCTATCAGGGCCAGAGTATGCAGGAATCCTATGAGCGCTGTGCTGAATTGGGTAGGCTGGTTGGATTAGGTGATCGACTCACTCACCGGCCTAATCAACTTTCGGGTGGACAGCAGCAGCGGGTGGCCATTGCCAGATCGCTCGTCAATGACCCATTGATGATTCTCGCTGACGAACCAACGGGTAATCTGGATTCGAAAACGGGTCTGGAAGTTCTCGATCTAATTGATGATCTCAATGACAGCGGGAAAACAATCGTTCTCGTCACGCATGATAATTATGTTGCGGAGAGAGCGCATCGAGTGATCCAAATGAAAGATGGACTTGTCGACCGGGTGGAAGTCAAAAGAGCCTCTGGCGAAGCCCGCAAGAAGGTGAACAAAAGACGCTGACGAACATGGTAGGATACCAACATTTCATGAGCACGGTGCAGTTGGGAATCAAAACCCTCTTGCTCCACAAACTTCGGTCCGGTCTCACCATGATGGGTATTATTTTTGGTGTGTGCTCAGTGATTGCCATGTTGGCAATTGGAGAAGGCGCATCCTTTGAGGCGCAGGAACGCATCAAAGCTCTAGGAAGTAACAATATCATTGTCAGAAGTGTCAAACCTCCCGAGCAGGCCCGCGAATCCAACAATTCAAACGGTAGAAGCAGAGGTATTCAATATGGTCTCAGCTATGATGACACAGCACGTATCTACTCTACTATACCAGGAGTGCAGCGAGTACTACCGATGCGCATCATACGCGAAAATGTTCGTTTCTATGAGATGGAATTACCCTGTCAGGTTATAGGTACCCTTTCTTTTTACCCCGATATTGTCAGTATCGATTTGGTCAGTGGGCGTTTCATCAGCCCAATGGATGAAGTGTATAAACAAAATATCTGTGTCTTGACCACCTCGCTTGCGCAACGTTTGTTTCCCTACCACGATCCGTTGAAGCAAATCATCAAGATTGCCGGCAATTACTATAAAGTGGTGGGTTTGGTGCGTGAAATAAATACTCCGGGTGATCGACCTCAATCAGGTGAAACAGAAGGGGAGACCATGGAGAACAACGTCTATATCCCCTTGGCCACAGCCAAGACGCGATTTGGGGAAACAATCATTAAACGCACGGGTAACACTGTTAACTCGGAAACAGTTCAGGTGCACGAAATCAGAGTTCAAATGCAAGACCAACCGTATGTTGAGTCGGCAGACCCTCAAATTCGAACCTTGCTTGCACGATTTCACAAGGAGGAAGACTATGAAATCACAGTCCCATTACAGCTGCTGCGACAAGCGGAGGCAACCAAGCGTATGTTCAACATCGTGCTTGGATCGATCGCAGCCATTTCTCTATTGGTTGGTGGGATTGGCATCATGAACATCATGCTTGCGAACGTGACCGAACGCACCCGTGAAATAGGTGTAAGGAGAGCTCTTGGTGCGAAGAAAAACGATATCACAATTCAATTCCTTGTAGAAACAATTGTCCTGTCTGTAGGTGGTGGTTTAGTGGGAGTAATCGTTGGAGTCATCACTCCCTACATTGTCACCGCTGTGACAGACATGAACACTATTGTGACGCTTTGGTCCGTTATACTTGCGTTTGGTATTTCCGGAGCTGTAGGTGTTGTTTTTGGTCTTTATCCGGCCAACGCAGCTGCGAGTCTCGATCCTATCGAGGCTTTGAGGCATGAATAACCCATACCCAGCGGCATCAAGGTCTCAATCTGGTTTTACAATGATTGAACTGCTTGTCGTCATTGCCATCATCGCCATATTGGCCAGTATGCTGCTTCCGGCACTCAGTGTGGCAAAAAACAAGGCACATCGTGTAAGCTGTATCAATAATCTGCGTCAGCTGGGGATCGGTAATTTCCTCTATGCAGATGATCATGAGAATGCTTTATATCCTGCACTCTTCAATCCTGAAAAACTGCCCCAAAGCAAGCCCTGGTGGTCTTATCGATTGTTTGGTGGATCGGATGGGCAGCCTGCGGGTATGACAAAACCAACCGGAACCCTGTTGGGTTGAATGTGTTGTGGGGAGACGCCCACGTTTCATTCTCAAACACACGCCAAGCCTTTGATCCATCACTATGGGATGATCACGAAGATAGCAGAAACCGTAACCTTAATCCGGGCAACACTTCAGGAAGATTCCGACCTATTTTCGGGTGCTTGCGTCCCTGACCCACAGGGGCTGATCCCGACTGATCACACATTTGCGTTCTGGCTGGTTGGTGTCAGTCGGATGCGTTAAGACGCAGCATCGATATAATGCTTGTTTGAGGTGCCGCACAGAGATAACTTCAAATGACCAATGACCTGGGTCTTTGGTTTGATCTTTTACATCCTTAGTATGTGCTCATTTTAAAGCCCTACTTATGCTCGTGTTGAAATACTATCCTTGAACCGTAATAAAAAACATGGGACACCACGCCTTAGGAGTCGATCCACGTCAGGCCTTGACTGGAAGTCGAATGTCGGCGGGCCAGTCCCACTTTAATGTAACACGTTCCAAGGAACTGTGGCCCACGGCACTAGCGGGGCTTTTTTCTAGGCCTGATCATTTATTCAACGATGCATCCTGACCTGCCTCCGCACATGCAGCTCACTGCTTAATCGAGGAGCAGGTATTGAAGAGATCTCGCATCTGTTCGAATTGGAATCTACAATGGTCTCATGAGCCAGGGTGATCTATTTCAGTCTACTCCCAAATCCAGTCCCAACGATGTCAAATCGGTCGCTGGCAATGATTCCAGTTCGCTGGAGTCAGCTCCATTGGCTTCCCGCATGCGTCCGCGTACCTTGGAAGAGTATGCCGGTCAAGAGCACATACTCGCTCCCGGGAAATTGTTGCGGCGGGCGATTGAAGCCGATCGAATCCAGTCACTCATACTTTATGGGCCTCCTGGGACAGGTAAAACAACCCTTGCTCAAATTATCGCTCAAAGAACGCAGGCTCATTTTGAAAGGCTCAGTGGTGTGGAGTCCAATGTGGCTGAGATGAGGCGCGTGCTCAGTTCCGCTGCCAATCGATTGGCTAACACGGGAACGTCCACACTCCTCTTTGTTGACGAAATTCATCGATTCAATAAATCTCAGCAGGACGTGCTTCTGCCTGATGTTGAAAATGGTGTCATCAAACTGATTGGAGCTACTACTCACAATCCGTTTTTCTTCGTTAATTCTCCTCTTGTTTCCAGATCTCAGATATTTGAGTTGCAACCTCTTGGTGAACACTCCTTGAGAACTTTACTTGAGACAGCGATCAAGGATGAAGAGCGGGGTCTGGGCAGCATGAACTTGCATGTGGAAGACGCCGCCGTTCAACACCTGGCCAAACTGGCTGATGGGGATGCGCGTAAGGCTTTGAATTCTCTGGAGATCGCCGCCTTGACCACACCGAAGGGAGAGGATGGTTTGGTCCATATCGATCTGGATGCCGCCGAGGAATGCATCCAGAAAAAGGCTGTGGTTTACGATGGTGACGGTGATGCCCACTACGACACCATCTCCGCCTTCATTAAATCGATGCGTGGTGGAGATCCTGATGCTTCTCTCTATTGGTTGGCAAAAATGATTCATGCGGGTGAAGATCCCCGGTTCATCACTCGTCGCGTGGTGATCTGCGCTGCGGAAGACGTCGGACTTGCGGACCCAATGGCATTGGTGCTTGCACATGCGGCACACGAAATTGCTTCATTTATTGGGTGGCCCGAAGCACGTATCCCTATTGCCGAGGCAGTGATCTATATCGCATCTGCTCACAAGAGTAACAGTGCAATGGTTGCGATTGACAAGGCTCTGGATGATGTGCGTTCAGGAAAAACCATTCCCGTTCCAATACACCTCAAGGATGGTCATTACCAAGGTTCCAAGCGGCTTGGCCATGGCAAGGACTATCAATACGCGCATGCCCATCCCGACCATTTTGTCGCACAGGAATACCTGGGTGTGGAGAAACAATTTTATGAACCGACAGAGCAGGGGAGCGAGCGCAAGATCCGGGATCGGGTTTTGAGATGGCGTGAACAATTTCAGGCCATGAGGCAACAACAGAAAAGCAAAAAAAGATGAGGTCACAGCGAACAGAGGCATCCATTCAATCCATGCTGGAATGTGTGTTCAATAAGTTGAAAGATTGGTCTGTGATCTGGGGCTACACTCTCTTGCCACGGACCTTGAACATTGAATTCATACCGGCGGAAGATCCTGATCTAGGCAAGTGCCATTTTGCATCCAACACTGTTTTTCTCAATGCTTCTCTTCTGCAGTCTGGTAAAGAATCGTTGTTACTGGAAACGCTTTGCCATGAGGCGGCGCACTGGATGGCGTTCAGGCGCCATGGGTTGGGCATTGAGTCACATGGGCCTGAATGGGAGGCTTACATGCGAAAGGCAGGTTTTGAACCACGGGCACATTACCATGATCAATAAACCTTATTTTGAACGGAACTGATCTTCTTTTCGTCGGAACAGTATGTTGAAAGTGGTCATCGAGCCATAGCAACGTGAAATGTACTGTTGCATGTCAAACTTGTCGGTCTCACTGAGTTGCTTCGAATTGTTGACGCGCTGCTCCAATACGCGAAGGTTATTGCGCATCATCACAATCTTGTGGAAAAAGGTTTCAAGATCGATTTCCTTGGGTTGGAGCTGTGGATCTTTCGGATGCAACACCATCCGACCGTCCTGCCATTTTTGCGCCAGATCCTCAACTACTGTCTCAGGCCTTTCCAATTCCAGACAGTCTATGGTTGATTGCACGACTTCCTTCATCAATTCGTCCAGCGGCATCTTCAGTCCATTCAGATGCGCCTCAGACTGTAGCGGTTCGATACCGCTGTTTTCAGGACTCAACTCTCGTCTGCCTGTTTCAAATTCAATCTCAGCCATCCCGCGCCCCAAACCAATCACTTCGCCCACTCCCAGGTCAGGGTGGGTGATGTGCATCCCAATATGCATATCTTGTGTTTTCATATACGCTCTTTCTTCCCAACAGCTTGTTTTTATCACGTGCAATCGAATGCTCTCGAATCCATCATTAGATAACGACACCGGATCAGTCCGATAAATTCATCTCTGGTTTAGGATCTATGCCTGATGCGTGATCCATCGGCAATAAGATACCACTGGATCTGGCGTAATTACCTGACAATTCGAATATAGAAGAGACTCCTGTTTTGCGCTTTCATGCTCGAATATGAGGCTGGAAATACCCAGAAAGTAAAGGCAATCAGATTGCGAAATGCCATGGTTCTGCTGCGTTTTTTTCTTTTTAGCAGATGGGTAGTGAGGAAGAAATGCTGTGTCTGATTGGTTGAGCCCACCTAATTTTGTCAAAATAGTCTCCTTCTGGAAATGACTAGCAACAGTTTTCGCATTCCATTTCGATACCCAAACCAAGATTTTTCCTTGGTCAGAGATTGATTCTTTCAACAGAATGAACCTGAATGGTGTCAGGTTTTCCAATACGGCCAAAGAACGGATGAATTGATGATAGAGGTTGAACAATTGACCAAGCGCTACGCGGGGCACACCGCATTACGCGCGCTTTCCTTTTCTGTGAAGAAGGGTCAGATAGTGGGTTTTCTGGGACCGAACGGTGCAGGAAAGAGCACGACCATGCGCATCATGTCTACTTTCATGCCTCCCACTTCAGGCAGGATTCAGATTGCCGGTTACGATGTGGCCAGAAAACCCATGGAAGTTCGAAAACGCATCGGCTACATGCCGGAGAATAATCCTCTGCATCTTGATATGAGGGTCGAGGAATATCTGCGTTTTCGAGCTGGATTGAAGGGTGTCTCCGCTGATCGTTTGCGCACAAGGTTGGGAGAAGTGTTGGATTTATGTGATTTATCCAACGTAAAACGCAAAATCATCGGTCAGATGTCCAAAGGTTATCGTCAGCGTGTGGGAGTGGCTGACGCGATTCTTCACCAACCAGAGGTGATCATTCTGGACGAACCCACGATTGGACTGGATCCACATCAGATCCGCTTGTTTCGAAAGTTGATCTGTTCACTTGCCACCGAGCATACCGTCCTGCTTTCTACCCATATCCTGTCAGAGGTTGAACTCACATGTGATCGCATTTTGATTCTGCATGATGGGAAGCTTTTGGCGGACGATAGCAAGGAGACAATCCATCGACGTTTGGGCTCATTGACTCATGTGGTTGCTGAGATCGCTGCTCCCTGGGAGGGACTGTCTCAGTCTCTGGAAGCGATGCCATCCATTGCTGATTTTAAAATGGAAGATTTAAAGCATGGGTTTTTGAAATGTCATTTGACAGCGAGGGATGAGATCGATATACGCCCTCTTCTATTTGAGGAAATTAAGCATCGAGGATGGACGCTTCGAGAATTAACCCGTCAGCAACCCGCGCTCGAGGACCTGTTCGTTCACTTGACCCATGTGCGCCCCAATCAGAAGGATGTCTGAATGAACGTGCGTGTTTTTCAAACCCTCTTGAAACGTGAATTGGGTTTCTATCTGACAACCCTGACCGGTTACGTCATCCTCAGCATGGTGATGTTTCTGATTGGTCTGAGCCTGTTAACGGTCATACTTGCCTACAACGGTCGTGCGATGGATGCACCCCTGACGGAAGCATTTTATGCGACGCCTTTTTTTTGGTTTATTGTCCTCCTCGCTTGCCCAGCAATCACCATGCGCAGCTTTGCGCATGAGAAATCCACCGGCACCTATGAAGCATTGATGACCACACCTGTCAGTAACCTGCAAATTGTGTTTTCAAAGTTTTTGGCTTCATGGATCTTTTACGGTTTGATGTGGTTGCCGCTTTGGGGGTTCATGGTTTGGCTTGGACAATTTTTTAATGATCCGGAATACCTGGATGCCGGTATTGTGGGTGGTACGGCTTTGGGTGTCATGCTGCTCGGGGGCTTGTTTCTGGCTATTGGATGCCTTGCCTCCGCAGCCACCAAAAGCCAGCTGATTGCCGCCATGCTGGCACTCACGCTTGAAATGGTACTGTTCATGTTGAGCTTCGTCATCGAGCTACTACCCGATCAGTCGGGTTGGCAGGCGACTCTATTCGGGCACATCTGCCTGTTTGATCACATGGGAGATTTCGTGCGCGGGATCATCAACGGAAGCCATTTGATCTTTTATTTCACAGGAACAGGTTTGTTTCTATTTCTGACCTGGCGATGGGTTGAGAGCAGAAAATGATATGTAAATATGGATCCCAGGAAAACCATACCTAATTTATCTCATCGTCGCTTGATGGCGGGAGGTATGTTTTGGCTGGATCTCATTCTTGCCGGTTTGGCGGTGGTGGTGATCGCTGCTTGCTTGAACTACCTCGCCGTCCGTTATCCCGTTCGCATGATCTGGCACAAGGACCCATCGATCATGCTTTCACCTCTTACTGAAAACTGGGTGCGATCTTTGACTAATGAAGTGCGGGTTGTAGTTTTTCATGATCCTGATGATCAGGATACCCCTCATGGGCGTGTGATGGGTTTATTGAAGGAATATCGTCATGCCAATGCACGCATTCAATTGGAGGTAGTGGATTATTTGCGTGAACGCAATAAAGCTCAGGAGATACGGCAGCAGTATGAGATGGATGCAGAGCAGTCAGGGGAAACTGTTCTGTTCGCCGTTGGAAAGCGGCATCGTGTCGTTTCGGTCAGCGAACTGACGCAGTATGATGACCTGCCGATAGAGGCCTCGGGTCAGCTCAGGATGAAGGCCGTGGGTTTTAAGGGAGAAATGTTGTTTACATCGGCACTCATGAACCTCGTTGAGGGAAATTCACCGGTAGTTTATTTCATTCAAGGCCATGGTGAACACGATCCAAAAAGTCGGAAACTGGACGGTTATGCGGCATTTAAACAGGTGCTTGAGGACAAGAATATCCAATTTGAAACACTAAACCTTCGTGAAACCAAAATCTTTCCATCGGACGCCTCGGCGGTTGTCGTCGCAGGTTCTTTGAATCAATGGACGCCCGAAGAAATTCAGCAGTTGGATCATTACATGAAACGAGGTGGACGCCTTCTTGTGTCCTTTCATTTTCAGACTTTTGGAAAACGGACAGGTTTGGAAAACTGGTTGAGTAGCTGGGGAGTGCGTGTTGGAAACAACGTGGTTGATGATGATCAAACCTATTCTGGCAGTGAACTGCTTATCGGTAATATGGTGCCACACCCGGTAACGAATCCCTTGCTGGGATCACGTACGCCCCTGGTGCTTTCTCTACCAAGATCCATTGAGCCAGCCAATACGAAGCCGATGGAAAATCTGGAAGTGGAAGTAGGCAAACTTGTTTTAACCACAACGAACGGTGTCGCGAAATCCGAATTTTTCAAAGGGGCTTTTGTGCACAATCCCATCACTGATTTCAGAGGTTCCATTTCTCTCATGGCAGAAATGGTCGCGACTCCCTCAATCGAAAGCGGATTGAATCAGCCCGCCTCGCGCATGCTGGTTTTAGGCGACTCGCAATTCCTGAGCAACGTTCACATTCAAAAACAAGGGAATCGCGACTTTGCAGGCTTGGCGCTTAGCTGGCTGCTCGAGCGTGATGCGATGCTGGGAGGCATAGGACCGAGACCTTTAACAGAATTCCGACTGGATGTACCTTCCGCCTCGTTGCGACTGCTTCAGTGGTTCATGCTGGCGATTCTACCACTGGGAGTGTTCGGAATCGGGTTTCTCATCTGGCTTAAACGACGTTATTAAAGTGGCGCGACTGCACATTCATTAACCAATTCTTGAAGAATTCATCACACATATGATGCGAAAGCAAACCACATTATTATGGATTGTGGCATTTGTCCTGTCGGGATTCATTCTGATCTTTGAGAGGCCCTGGAAGAAAGAGGTCTCGGATTGGGTCGAACAACGGAGCCTGCTTCCCCCCTCACAATCAAGCAGTTGGGAACGCCTGGCCATTCACAATGATCAAGCTCATCTGGAATTCGTTCGCAACGATGTGACCTGGAGTCTCACGCAGCCCATCAAGGACATCGGTCATCCCACCTTGATTTCAGGTTTATTGGAAACCCTCTCAAACCTGAAACCCAAAACCGTGCTTTCCCTTGCGGATATTCAGAAAGCAGGTGGCTGGAAAACGTTTGGATTGGAACCCGCTGCCACCACTATGATCCTTTCCAAGGGAGAAAACACCGTGCGTGTCCAGCTGGGAGATCGTGAGTCAGTGGGCAATCATGTATACCTTCGTCTCAACGAGGAACCCGATGCCTGGGTGGTGGATGCGTCCTGGCTGGATAGTTTGCCGGATCAGTTGCAAGCCTGGCGAGACCCAAGGATTGTGTCGGCAGACATTGAAGACATGGATCATATTGAGATCAGTCATGTCGATGCACGCATTGTGATGGATAAAAATCCAAATGGCAAAGCCTGGCATTTTTCCTTACCCGACGCACTGGTAGATTCGCGTGCCAATATCACGAGGATTGAAACCTTACTGACTAAATCGCTTCCCACACTTCACGTGCATGAATTTTTATCCAAGGAGGAGGCTGGAGAATTAAAATGGTTGGGCTTGGAAGATCCCGTGTTGGAGCTTTACCTCAGCATGGCGGACAGGAAACCACTTCATCTTTCCTGGGGATTCAATGTTCCTGACAAGCCCGGTTTGCGTTATGCGAAATTGGAAGGTCGACCTGCAATCATGCTTGCTCCGGATGTGGTTTTCAGGGAACAATTGAACGTTCCTGCCAGTGCATTCAGAGATCCTTACTTGATTGATCCAGCTTTCTCTTTCAATCGGTTGGAATTTGTGACCAAGGAGCCATTTGCGCTTTCTTATGACGCTTCCCAAACGAAATGGAAACTAGAAAAACCTGCTTCGCTTCCAACCGATGCCTTGCTTGTCAGGAAACTCTTCCAGACGCTGGCGAATATCCAGATCAAAGCCTACCACGATTCAGTGAATTCCGAATTGGAAGAGAATATGTTTGGTGCTCAAACCTACCAGATGCGCTTTTCCACCGTGACCGATCAAACTGAATCTTCCATGCTCACCGTGGAGCTCAGCCGATCCTTTGGCGCTTCCATGTATGCAAGGCGATCCGATGAAAAAACAATTTACGAACTACCTGCAAGCCTGCTTCTTGATCTTCCTGCGCATCCTGTCGACATTCGAAATCAGGAATTATGGAATGTTCCTGTTGAAGAAATCATACGCATGAGCATTCGCGAAAAGGATGCGGAGATCCGTTTGGACAAATCTGCCAATGGAATTTGGTTGTTGGATGGCGACATACTGACTGAAACCCAACAGGATTTTAACCAGAATTTCCTCGAAACTGTTTCTCATCCGAGAACAAGTAATTGGGTGGACGCCGGTGATGCCCAATATGCGCAGTTTGGCCTGGACATATCGGGAGATGGCCTTCAATTGACCGTTCATTTTGAGCGAGGTGCAAGCTCTGTGAGTAAACGTATTCTCTTTGGCAGGCAGAGCCCTCGATCTGCGATTTATGCGGGTGTTGACCTTGAAACTGGGCCCGTCATCTGCGAAATTTCCAATGCGTTGACCTACAGCATACGCCACATACTTTCATGGAAAAAAGCAGTCGATCGAAAATGAACGCAAATATTCCCCCTCAGAAGGGAATGATTCAGCGGTGGCTGCGATTTGGTATCAAGTGGGGGACACTGCTGATTGTGCTCTTTGCCATTCTTATTTTTGGATCGTTATGGTACTTGGGGCACCAAGGATTGCCTGATTTTGCCAAGCTTAAAATTCTCCAGAATCTGCAAGCAAAAGGACTTGAACTTGATTTTGCCAGCATGCGATGGACCCCTGCGGATGGAATACTAGTTGAGGAAGTGATTTTGGTCGCACCAAAAGATCTCAACGAACCTTCCTTTTCAGCGGAAGCCGTTCAAGTAAGATTAAGCCCCCTTCAATGGTTCTCTCAGGAAATCAATATTGAAGAAGCCATTATTCGCGGTGGCCGAGTCACCATGCCTATCGATTCCGAGCTTGCAGGGGTTGAGGAATTTGAAGCGGTTGGTATTGACACCAAGATAAAGTTACATTCCAAGCATTGGTGGGAACTTGAATTTTTAAACGCAGAAATGCTCGGACTGCAGATAGCATTTTCGGGAAGCGTCACCAACGCTTACGCTTTTTCGGAATGGAGTAAGGGGCAAGGTGCTGCTGATACCCCAATGAAATTCGAGCGCGTGGTTAAACAAATTGTGGAGACCAAAGAGCGCCTTCAGTTCAGCATACCTCCGGAGATTCAAGTGCATGTCGAGCTGGATGCAAAAAACCCTGAAAAATCGACGGCTCAATTTAGTATTGAATCAGATGTGATAACCACTGAATTTGGCGAAATCCAAGGAGCCATACTTACAGCTGAAATAACAACCCGTGACGACGAAAAGGATTTTTGGAATGTTGAATGGAATCTCTCATGGGACGCTGCCACGTTTATTCAAGGCATCCAAGCCAGCGCCAATCTAAATGGAGCGGTGCAGTTGGTGACACGGACCGGGGCATTACGTAACGCTTTATTCGCTGGAACAGCTGAGTTTCAAATGCCCGATCAACTTCGACTGGACCCCATCCTTATAACGGGTCGACTCGAAGCACCGACTCATGAGGATGCACACTGGCATGGTGAGACAACAATTGTCACCGACAAGGTAGAGTGGTTGGAGAAGTATTCCCTCCAACTGGAGCGTTCTGAATGGAAAGCAAATTTTCAGTGGTTACCCGGTTCTGATCTGGATTGGGATAGTGGTCTCGAAATCAACATTCAGGGATTAGACTCACCTTGGGCCTCCATTGATCAAGCTACCTTCATCACCCATTTAACTCCGAGCAAAGAGGCTGGAGTACTCGAAGCATCCACTGAATCGTGGGCCTGGTGGGCTGCTTTGCTTCCCTACAGCATCGGTTTGAAAACTGAGATCAATGGAGTTGATGGTCCCTGGATCAAAGCATCTGAATTTGAGACGCAATTGCAATGGAAAGCTCCGTCTTTGCACGTTCAGCAACTGAAAAGTTCCCTTTATCGTGGCAGTGTCGACCTTCAAGGGCTACTAGATATTCCAAGTCGTGAGGCGACACTGGAAGTCATATCCGATTTCGATGCACGAGAAATTCGGCACTTGCTACCGCCCAACGGACAAAAATGGATTGATCAATATGTCTGGGTGAATCCACCTAGATTCAAAGCCACTTTAGGAGCCCGCCTGCCTGACTGGACCGATACCCAGCCTGATTGGCGCGGCGAAGTCAAGCCGACCTTGCACATCAATGGTCATTTTGACGTGGATGAAGGTGGCTTTCGTGGAGTACCTGTAGAGAAAGCTTCATCAGATATTTTCTTTGAAAACATGCTCTGGCGTTTGCCGAATCTGACCATCCACCGACCGGAGGGTATCACTCGTCTGGGGTATGAATGCAACGCGAGCACTCAGGATTACGTGTGGCAGGTAGATAGTGTGGCTCAGCCCAAAGCTTTGAAACCGCTGTTAAATGCAGCTGGCCGAAAAGTTCTCTCACAATTGGAATTTGAAGACCCTGTTGAAGTCAAAGGCAAGATCTGGGGAAGATGGCATCATCTCGATCGATCCGGGGCTGAGGCCAGGCTCAAGACCGGGCGCATGAGCTATCGCGATCAAGACGCCCTGACAGTCGAAGCTCAGGGCAGTTACACGAATAAATACTTCAAGATTTTCAATCCTTTTGTTCAAAGAGAAGAGGGAATAGTTCAGGCAGAAGCTCTGGGTATTGATGCGGCGGAACGATTCATCACCATTACCAACGCTCTGAGCCATGTGCAGCCCATGGCTATTGCTCGAGCAATAGGGCCAGTAACTGCCCGCACTCTGGCACCTTACGATTTCAGCATGCCACCTGAAATCAAGATGAATGGTTTAATTCCTTTTGACGACATTGAGTCTGCCGACGCCTTTTTTGAAGTGGACGGCGGCCCTTTTTCCTTCTGGAAATTTCACGTTCCCACCATCAGCGGCCACATTCAATGGGACCATGAAAAGCTTACAATTGGCAATGTGCAGACTCCTTTCTACGAAGGTAAATTGAAGGGAGAAATGCGTCTTCGTCTCAAAAAGAAGGGTACTACCACTTTCGAAATGGATGCTGATCTTGAAAATGTACACCTTGGACCTCTGATGAGGGATGTCGTCGCAGAGACACGAGAGTCGGAGGGAATCCTCAATGGTCAATTAAGAGTAACCGATGCAGAGACAGGTGACTGGGAAAGTTGGCAGGGCTTCGGAAAAGTTGATCTGCGAGAGGGTCGGTTGTGGGACACGCCGCTGTTTGGGGTTTTCTCCAGATTGATGAATGCATTTTCTCCCGGACTAGGCAACAGTCGCGCTACGCACGGTCAAGCGGATTTTACCATTACGGACAGCCTGATTGAAACAAGCGGCCTTGAAATCAAGGAGCGTACGGCTCGATTGAAATACAAGGGATCGGTTGATTTTGATGGCAACCTTGATGCAAGGGTGGAAGCCGAATTACTCAGGGATGCGCCCATGCTTGGCAAAGTATTCAGCCTGGCACTCTGGCCAGTTTCCAAATTATTTGAGTATCGAGTGACCGGCAGCTTGGGCGAACCTCAAATCAAGCCACTTTACATGGTTCCCAAATATCTGCTGCTTCCCTTTCAGTCGCTTAATTCCATGGACAACTCGTTATCATCCGAAGATAGCTTAATCCCGGTGCAGCGACTTTGGAAATCGAAAGAAAAATCTGAACTATTTAAGCAAGAGCAAGATAAAGGTTCAATTAAGGAGCTCGATACGAACTAGGGTTGAAAGATTCCTTGACCCTTTGCGTGGAGAGCTTAAACCAGAATCTACCCTGACGCCTGACGACACATGTCATGAACCGTTATCACAGGCTTCATCTTGGTTTCAGAATCAGGGACTATTTAATCATTGATCGAAAATTGTATGAATAAATCATCACTTACCCGACCTGTCGTTGGCTTCATTGTCGCGATAGCCTGTCTAGCTGGCGCTTCCATTGAGGCCGCATCCAAAAACCTGTTGGTTGTTACCGTAACTAAAGGGTTCCGTCATTCTTCCATACCCACCGCTGAATCGGTGCTGGGAACCCTGGCTGATCACTCCAAAGAATTTGATGTGGATTATGCGCGTAACGATGAGGAACTTTCGGAAAAAATGAATCCAGAAGCCCTCAAGCATTATGACGGCGTCATTTTTGCCAATACGACGGGTGATTTGCCTATCCCCAATCGCGAGTATTTCTTGGAATGGCTTCAAAGCGGCAAAGCCTTTATTGGCATGCATTCTGCCTCAGATACATTTCATGGATTCCCCAAGTTTGTCGGCATGATTGGTGGCGAGTTCCAGACTCATGGCGCACAAGCGACAGTGATTGCTCGGGTTGAAGATGGTCATCATCCTGCCTGTCAACACTATGGGGAAAACTTTAAAGTGCATGACGAGATTTATATTCTCAAAAACTTCCATCGCGATCGCGTGCACGGTCTTTTGAGCCAGGATAGCCATCCAAATACCACCGCACCCGGAGATTATCCCATCGCATGGTGCAGCGAGTATGGCAAAGGCAAAGTTTTCTACACTTCTCTTGGGCATCGCGAAGATATCTGGACCAGTGATCACTACCAGAAACACATCCTTGGAGGAATCCACTGGGCGCTTGGTCTTGCCAAAGGTGATGGCAAACCCATTAACAACCGCTACGAAGTGAGTGCCGAAGAACGTGCAGCCGGCTTCAAACCTTTGTTCAATGGCATTAACCTTGATGGTTGGAAACTCCGTCAAAAAGACGGTGCCAAGAGTTGGAATGTGCAGAATGGCATGATGGTCAACACAGTAGGTAAAGGTGAGCATGGTACTGATATTGTAACCAATGATAAATTCTGGAACTTCACCGTGCGCTACGAATACCTGATTCCCAAAGGCAGTAATAGTGGCTTTTATCTCAGAGGACGCCATGAAATCCAAATCTTCGATGACTACGGTAAAAAACCTGCAATGGGTGGAAATGGTGCCATATACAGCGTGAAGCCTGTTTCACTTCAAGCTTCCCGGCGCGCAGGTGAATGGCAGGAAGTAGAGGCCACCATCAAGGGTAATCGAATAAGTGTGACTCTTAATGGCGTCCAAGTACACGAAAATGTTGAAGTAAACAGGGCTACTGGCAGTGAGTTGGATGCCAATGTTGATCAGCCCGGCTCACTATTCGTTCAGGGAGACCATGGCGCCGTTGCTTTGCGCAACATTCGCATCAAAGTACTGGATTAAACACCAGCCTTGACCCAGAGTGATTAAGTGACAATTTTATGGTAATTACTCAATTGAATGAGCGCCCATAAGAGCAAGGATTTATGACAGATCAGACAGAAAAAATGGACTTAAATCGCCGCGACTTCCTCAAGGGAGGTTCCATGGCCGGCATGATGGCCATGATGGCCAGCGGCGCGACCGCCTTCAAACCTGCAGATGCAAATGCGCAGTCAAGCAAGCCTCCCATCGGCCCTCCCGTAAAATTCGGCGTGATAGGGTGCGGTTACCACGGTCGCGATATCGTTGGCACTTTGGCTGTTCTGCCCAATGCACCCGTTGTCGCCATCTGTGATCATTACGGCGCTTTCCTGCGACGCACTGGCCGTTCTGCTCCTGAGGCAACCAAGTATGAAAATTACAAGGACTTGCTTGCCGACGAAAATGTCGAAGCGGTGGTCGTGGCTACCCCAAGTCATCAGCACAAAGAGATCGTCATTGATGCGTTGAAGGCTGGTAAACATGTCTATTGCGAAGCACCCATCGCTTCCTCCATTGAGGATGCCCGAGCCATTGCCCTGGCTGCGAAAAATACGCCCAAACAGTATTTTCAAGCGGGACTTCAATACAGAAGCGATCCCCAACGCCATTTCCTAGTGGACTACGTTCGAACCGGAGCATGGGGGCATTCTATTTTTGCCCGTGCCCAGTGGCACAAAAAGACCAGTTGGAAGCGTGCTGCTCCCAGCAATGAACGTGAGCGTGAGATCAATTGGCGTTTAGATAAAAAAACGTCGTGTGGTATTGCAGGTGAAATCGGTATTCATTTGTTGGACGCCAATAACTGGTTCCTCTCAGGTCGACCTTCGGCTGTTTCAGGATTTGGATCCAACCTTCTCTGGAAGGATGGACGTGATGTTCCCGATACGGCTCAAGTCACTCTGGAATACCCCGATGGTGTTCAATCCTACGTTGACATCACACTCTGTAATAGCTTCGATTCCGAATATGAGATGTATCACGGTACGGATTCGGCATTAATGGTTCGCGGATCTCAAGCCTGGATGTTCAAGGAAGCTGATGCTCCCATGCTCGGTTGGGAGGTTTATGCCAAAAAGGATACTTTCCACAAGGAGGTTGGAATCTATTTGGTCGCGAATGCGACCAAATTGACTACCGTGACTGGTTCCGGTGAAGAAGCTGCAAAGGCGAGCCCCTTCACCGACACTCCTTTGTGGTATGCATTGGAAGCATTCGTGCATAATGCATATGTCCACCAGTCGGGTGTGGAAGATTTCATTGCAAGTTTCGGTGATACTGACGATGAAATTCTAGGTGAATATCTTGCTGAGCTTGAAGGGTCCAAGAAACCAGCAGCTGGATATCAGCTTGGATTCGAGGCTAACGTGATCGCTGTTAAAGCACATGAAGCGACCATGAACAATAAGCGTGTCGAACTGGACGACAGCTTGTTTGACCTCGGATAATTTTAAACCTAATTGAAGAAGTATATGATACACAAATTAAAAGGACTTATCTGGAATGGTTGTTTGGCAGCCATGCTGTTGGCCACATCTGTCTCCGCTGAAACCGTCAAATATCGAGGCATGTTCAAAGGCAGCTCGATGAAGATTGATGGAACTTCCACCGTGCACGACTGGACCGTGGAAAGCAAATTGATCTCCGGTAACATGGAGTTTGAGGGGGGGTTCCCTTCTGACCTTTCGCTGGAAGCGGTTCCAGCATTGTCAGTGACTCCCAAGGTGAATGTCAAAGTGGCAGCCCGATCCATGAAGAGTGGAAAGCCTACCATGGATCAAGTCATGTTGACCGCCATGAATGCGGATGACCACCCTTGGATTACTTACAAGCTCACTGAAATGACTCCCTCCAAGGGGGAGCGTAAAATCGGAGATGCTTTGAAATACGATACCAAAGGTGAATTGACAGTTTCCGGTGTGAAAAAGGAAATTTCAATGCCAGTGAATATTTCACCAACGGACAAGGGATTGAAAGTTGCGGGCAAAGTCATTATCAAGATGTCTGACCATGGCATCAAGGCACCTGCTCCCAAGATTGCGCTTGGTTTGATCACAACCGGCGACGAAGTTTCGTTGTCTTTTGAATGGTTTACCCAGAAAAGATAAACGAGCTTCTGAATGATAATCAACCGAAAGGCCTTCCCAAATGGGAAGGCCTTTTTTATCGCCGCAATTTGCGGTCGTAAAATTGTACTCCCTTGGGTGGTCGCACGGGTAGTACTAAGCCTCCTGATGCATCCAACTCCTGAAACAATTGGCTTCGCATGCTCAGAATCTGCTCTTGGTATGCAGGAATTTTGATCAAGTTGACTCGTTCATTTGGATCGGTCTCAAGGTCATAGAATCCATTGCGATCCCACACTCCGTGGTAATAAATGTATTTGTAGCGATCTCCTCTTATGGCCAGTGTGGTTGGTGTTGCCGGGAAGTTCCATTCCCAATGGTATTCATACAATATGTGATCCCGCCATGGAATGGTTTCACCTCTTAACCAGGGGAGGGCGGATTGACCATCCAATTGCATGCTTTTTTGAATATTGATATTTGCTGCTTCTAGGAGGGTAGGTGCAAGGTCCATGTTAAGCATCATGGCATCAATTTTTGAACCTGGTTTGATGAGCCCGGGTGCCATGGCAAGCATGGGAATGCGGATCGATTCTTCAAAAGCATCGCGTTTGTCATAGAACCCATGCTCGCCAAGAGCAAACCCGTTGTCACCCAGATAAACGACGATGGTGTTTTCCATGAGTTTACTGGAGTCGAGGTAATCCAATACGCGGCCGATGTTTTCATCCAATCCATGCACGGTTTCACAGTAGCGATGGTAAAGGTCATCGAAGGAAGGTACTGGGTCTTTGTCAAGTGGCCCGGTTTCCATGTGGTCGATTCCATGGATGCCATACCGTCGCTCCCGAATCCAGTTGGATTGAGTTTGGTAATTGCTTTCGGTATTGGCCATGGTCATTGGGTAATCAATGGCCTTGTCTTCATAACGTCCGTGGTGGCGTGGCGCCGGTTGAAAAGGGTAATGCACTGCTTTGAATGAAAGGTAGAGCAGGAAAGGATCTTCATCGCTGCGTGTCTTGAGCCATTCAAGCGCTTGATCAGCTAATATGTCTGTGGTGTATCCTTTGAACGACTTTCTGGAACCGTTAAGATTGAGTTCGGGATCGAAATAGGTTCCCTGTCCCTTGAAACTGACCCAATGATTGAAACCTTTGCGAGGTTCATCATGGTCGTGACCCATGTGCCATTTGCCCACGAAACCAGTTGTGTATCCGGCTTCCTGGAGGTACTCGGGAAAGAAGCGTGTCCCTTCTGCCACCGGACGTTGGTTATCAACCACACGGTGGTGATGCATGTACTGTCCGGTCAGGATGCTTGCTCGACTGGGGCTGCAAAGTGAAGTGGTGACAAATGCATTCCTGAAGTGGGCGCCCTGCGCGGCCATGCGATCGAGGTTCGGCGTTTCGAGAAAGGCCGGCCCTCCTTCCATGAATCCCATGAAGTCATGCCGGTGATCGTCGCTTAAGATAAGCACGATATTTCTGGGAGCTGCCCAGCTTGTCCATCCGCAAGGCATGACAAAGCACGTCCACAGAAACAACAGAAAAATTCGCATGCCACTATCCACTCAAGAAAAACGGATCATCGCAAGGCAAGAATGGTGAGAAGGATTCCGATAGTTGCAATTATCACTGCGGAAAGGAACTTTTCTTTTTTACCGCAGAGAACACAAATAATTCAGAGTTAAGATTTACTCATCTCTGAGTCTTCAGTGTGCTTTTTGAATTTCAGTAATCTTGTGTCACGGAAAAAATCACGTCGGATTCGCTTATTTCAACGCCACTTTTCCGGTGTGCATGTTGTAAATGGCACCCGCAATCTTCACACTGCCGCCTTTGAGGCTCTTGCGCAGGTCGGGAACGGGTGAAAGGCGTTGCACCGGTTGTTCGACGTTCTGATGAACCGTTTGCTGAATCTGTTTTTCCCGTGATTGTATAGTATCAATGACTATAATAGCAGTCCACTACTTCGGCTTGTTCTCCATTGGGATCAGGCAAGTAATTCACTGCAGCGCGTACGGCTCCGCAGCTGGTATGGCCCATGACCACGGTCAATTTGGTGCTCAAATGGTCAGTGTCGTATTCAATGCTTGCTGTGACGTCGACGTCCACCACATTGTCCGCTGCACGAGTTACAAACAGATCCCCCAGCCCCTGATCAAAAACAAGTTCGGGTAGCACACGTGAGTTGCTGCCTTCCAGAACGACGGCGAACGGATGTTGTCCTTTTTCCAGCCGTTGCCTTCTTTCAGGTTCTTCAATGCCTCATCCGCACTGACCACCCTTGCAGCGTCCAGTCCAGATTGTCGGGTTCTTCTGATTGAATTACAAATATGCAGGTCAACAAAACGCATCCGACCCAGGCGTTCAGCCTGGGGAGGATCACAAGGTATTTATCTTTATTTTGCTGACGCACCATAAATGATCCCAGGTGCGGATGAAAATATCGCCGTCGGACATGGCCTGAGTAGAGTTACACATGGCCTTGTCGAGCGGATTGATAGCAATTAGATTGAACGATGGGCTTGCTTCCAGAATGACCATTTCCGAGCTTTGATTCAGGCAGTATAAGTGTTCACCGCTGCGAATCATAGTGGACCAGCTGGAGCTTTTTCGTCCCTGTCCGCGGGCTCGTTCTTCCCAAATGGTTTTGCCAGTCTTCAAATCCTGGCAGCTTGCGATTCCGGATGAACTGAGGAAATAGATATGGCCCTCATAGATCACTCCTGATCCTATGTTGTTGCCTTCTCCCACGTTTTGCCAGAGTCGGTGAGAGCGGGTGACCTCACCCTTTCCGCCCAGTTGGACACCGATGGTGGAACCTTTGTATCCACCCATGCCAACCGCCATGCCATCTCCAACGATGGCGGAAGTGTAAACGAGAGGATTCATGCCCGAAGCCCACCAGATCTTTTCACCATTCGCAGGATCAAAAGCCACCATGTTGTTAGGAAAAGTCATGATCAATGCTTCACGATCTTGATAAGCCATGGGGAGGGGCGTACTGAAGGAGCCTGTATTACCATTTTCATTGCCTCGAAAGCCATCGGTCCTGCCTTTTTGGTTCACTTCGGGCTCTACATATTTCCAGACCGTTTTACCGGTTTCTTTGTCCAAGGCATAAATCGCGGCATGAGGGCCGGGACCGTGGTAGATAATACAGAGATTATCGTGGAAAACGGGAGAAACGGCGCTGCCCCAAATGTGAACCTGGGGGCCAAGATCTCGATTCCAGAGAATATTTCCGTTCAAATCATAGGCATAAACACCAGCTGATCCGTATGTTGAAACAATGCGTTTACCGTCGGTAGTAGGCGAAGCAGCGCAGTAAGGATTTTGTTGATGAGTAGTTTCCTTCTGGTCGTAAATAACTTCCTGTTGCCAGAGGCGCTTGCCGGTTTGTCTGTCAAAAGCCAGCGTCATGCGTCGATGTTCTTTTTCGATGGCCTGAGTAATGATTACCTTCCCGTCTACCACGATGGGTGAGCTGTTCCCACGATCAGGTAAATCGACTTTCCAGCGTATATTGTCCTCGGCGGACCATTGGACCGGAAACCCGGTTTCTTCAATTGCGTTGCTGGAATGCGGCCCGCGCCACTCTGGCCAGTCTGCGGCTGCCAAGCTAAAAACTGAATTCATGAGAGTAGTTGAAATCGCCCAGAATGAACCATGGGCAAGGAAACGCAGAGTTTCGAATGAAGACTTCATGTGATTTAATCTTAAACACTTGGACATTGACACCTCAAGGAAAAGGCAACTTTGTTTTGATTCATTTTTTCAGTTACATTTTTCTTTTTTCTAACAGCAATCGAGCGCGGATGCTTCACTGCTTTGAATTAAGCCTGAGATAAACTCCATGACACTCGGCCGACATTGTCAGATTCTTCAGATAATCAATCAGTGATGCCGGAAATTTTGTGACCATTCGTCTTATCCAAGGGTTGATTTTCGATGCTGATTGTCAATCTCCCGTCACCTTCTTTGTGAATAACCTATGAATAACCTTCCAAGAAGTCGTGTTTGCCTTTTTCCCCTGATTGTCTTTTCCTTGGTGAAGATGCCAGACAACGCCGCCACAGAGACCCAAAGTGACAAACCCGATCTGAAACGAACCAAGCGCCAAACTCGTCGCAAGGAAGAGGTGAGCCCCTTGGATCGTTTACCGCCTCATTCCATTGAGGCTGAACAGGGTGTATTGGGTTGTGTGATGCTCAATCCCAACGAAAACATGGGCACCTGCATTGAAAAATTCAAGTCAGGTGCTGAGGTTTTCTATGACTTGCGTCACCGGGAGCTTTATGACCTTATCGCTGAACTTTACGATAAAAAGCAGCCTATTGACATATTCACACTCTCTCAGAGTTTGAGAGATCGCAAACAACTCAACAACGTCGGGGGACTGGCCTATCTCAACGATTTGATGGACAAAGCGCCTTCCGGGCTCAATCTCCCTTACTATCTGGAAATCGTTCGAGAAAAATATGTGTTGCGCAAAATGCTGCATACCTGCTCTGACATCGTCGGCCGTGTTTATGAAGAGCAGGACAATGTTGATTCTCTTCTGGACACAGTAGAACGAGACGTCCTGTCCATCAGTGAAGAGCGCTCTGAAAATGAAGATAAGTCGATCAAAACCCTGGTGCGTGATGCCATTTCCACCTTGGAGTCTTATCACAAGAATCAGGGGATGCTCACCGGGCTATCCTCAGGATTTCACGATCTGGATAAGATGACTCACGGGATGCACCCGGGTGAAATGGTCGTGATTGCTGCTCGCCCCAGTATGGGAAAAACTTCTCTGGCGATGAATATTGCAGAACATGTTGCTCTGGAACAAAATGAACCGGTTGGCGTGTTCAGTCTGGAAATGACTGCCGAGTCCCTGATTCTCCGCATGCTCTGTTGCCGTGCCCGCATCAACCTTCGTGCGGTGAGAGACGGATTTTTTGCAGAACGAGACTTCCCAAGAATTACTCAAGCTGCGACCGAGCTTGCCAAGGCTCCGATCGTGATTGATGATACTCCCGGTCTATCCGTTCTCCAGCTTCGAGCCAGAGCCCGTCGCATGTCGCAGCAGCATGGGATTAAGCTATTTGTCATTGACTACCTACAGCTGCTCAACTCTACTGCGCGTCGTGCAGAGAACCGCCAACAGGAGATATCCGATATTTCCAGCGGTGTGAAAGCATTGGCAAAAGAACTCTCAGTGCCAGTCATCGTGCTCAGTCAGTTGAACCGTGAGCTTGAAAAAGACAAAAGTCGCAAGCCCCGAATGTCTGATTTGCGTGAATCCGGGGCGATCGAACAGGATGCGGATCTGATAGGTTTGCTTTACAAACCGAGTCAAGGTGACGATGATGATGGACCTGCCCAATCAGAGCAGGAGTCCATTGGTGTGAACATGTTAATCGCCAAACAGAGAAATGGTCCCACAGGGGACGTGAATCTAACTTTTTTCAAAGGATTTACACGATTTGAAAATGCGGCCAAAGTCAGCGAAGAAGACGTCCCGGCGGGCGTATAAATTAGTGCGTCGGTTGAAATACAAATGGCCTGTCTGGGCATTTCTGGCATGTTGGTTGCCACAGGTATCCGGTCAGAACGTTCTCTCGAACAAAAATATTGAAGCCGTCAAGGTTGCTCATGTGGGCCCCGCCTCTGTGAGTGATCAAATGGTACTCGTCAACATCCAGACGCGTTCCGGTGATGATTTCTCTGCAGCCCGCATCAATCAGGACGTCAAAAATCTTCTGGGCACGGGTTATTTTTATAACGTTGATGTGTCCTGGGAAGTCAAAGACTCCGGTATCGACTTGGTCTACTCTGTGCAGGGTAAACCCAGGCTAACCGAAATTCGTTTTGAAGGAAATGAGCGATTGAGTGATCGTCGCTTGAAGAAGAAGGTCAGCTCCAAAGTTGGAGAACCTATCGATGAAAAAAAACTTTTCACCGATGCGCGAGAAATCGAAACATTTTACCAGAAAAAAGGCTATCAAAACACAGTAGTCGTTTATCAGGCCAGTATCACCGAGGAACGGGGGCAAGGTAATGTTACCTTCAAAGTGACAGAAGCTCCGAAAGTGCGCATCCAGGAGGTCAATTTCGTTGGTGCATCTGCTTTCAAGCCAAAGAAACTTCGCAAGGTGATCAAAACCCGTCGTCGCTGGGCATTCTCATGGTTAACGGGTAGCGGTGTGCTCAAAGAAGAGCAGTTTGCTGAGGATAAGGAAAAGCTCCGCCAACATTACTGGGATAATGGATATGTTGATTTTGCCATCCGTGATATTCAGTTCGAATATCCCGAGGAAAACAAAATGGTGATCAACATCGAAATCTTCGAAGGCAACCAATACCGGGTTGGGGATCTCCGAATTCAGGGGAATGAAATCTACCCTGCACAGGAAGTTCTCTTCATTGAAACTCGCAAAGGGCCACTCAAACGCCTCGCGATGAACAAGGGAGATGTTTTTACTCCAGGCGGTCTTGATGACAATCGTGGGGCTCTTGAGGATCTCTACGAGGCCGACGGCTATCTGACACCTCGCAACCAAGGTCAAACCCGCATCCGAGAGACCAAATCCGCCAACACTGAGAAAGGCACGATTGATCTGGATTATCAGATCGACGAGGGCGATCGCGATTACATCGAGAAAGTTGAAATCCGTGGAAACACCAAAACCAAGGACAAGGTTCTCCGTCGGGAGCTTGCTGTTGCGCCGGGTGAACCTTTCAACATGGTGCGCGCCAAACTTAGTCAGGAACGACTTCGAGGTTTAACTTACTTTGAGACAGTGGAAATTGCAGTTGAACCGACTGATATTCCAGACCGAAAAAACCTGGTGGTTTCTGTTGAAGAAAAGAACACGGGTAATTTTGTAATCGGCGCTGGATTCAACTCCATTGAAAACTTGGTTGCATTCGTTGAACTTTCGCAGGGTAACTTCGATCTGTTCAAACCACCTCTCTTTCAGGGGGGTGGTCAAAAGCTTCGATTACGTGCTCAAGCAGGAACAAGATTGCAGGATTATCAACTGACTTTCATCGAACCCTGGCTGTTCGACAAAAAACTGGAGTTCCAGCAAGACCTCTACCATCGCGAACTCAGTTATGTGAGCAGTGTCTTTGATGAGCGACGTACGGGAACTCAGTTGGGGCTGCGCAAGACTTTGGGAAGTGACTTTATCATCGGGGGTGTTGATTACACCCTTGAAAGCATCGGGATTCAAAATGTGGAGCCAGGAGCTTCCTACTTTTTCCAGAATCAGGAAGGTGACTCCATGATCTCCAAGGTTGGTTCCTCCATTTCCTACGATACTCGCAGCGGGGGGTTCCTGCCCAACAGTGGTCAGTTAACACGATTGCGAGGACAATTATCAGGGGGTCCTCTCGGTGCTGAAGTGGACACATACAAGCTTGAATTAACCACGAAGCATTACTTCAAGGGGTTTGGTTCCGGCCACATTCTGGAAGTATTGGGAGAAGTGGGTGTTGCCGATGCCTACGCAAATACTGATGAAGTACCCCTGTTTGACCGTTACTGGTTGGGTGGCCTTCGTAACCTCCGAGGTTTTAAATTCCGTGATGTGGGTCCCAAAGATGGGCAGCAGGAGCCATTTGGTGGCAGCACTTACTGGTTTGCATCCGCTGAATACAGTCTACCAATCATCGAGCGACTGCGATTTGCCCTGTTTTATGATATCGGAATGGTCTTTCAAGATTCCTACAGCTTTGATTCACGTGTGACCAATCCAGATCCTGCAGCCAGTGGTGCCACTCTGTTTGATACTGGCGCCTACAACGATAACTTTGGTCTTGGGCTGCGCTTGAACCTTCCCATCGGTCCACTTCGTCTCGATTATGGTATTCCGATTACTTCGGATGATTTTAATGATGCAAGCGGCCGATTCAACTTTGGTGTGGGATGGGAACGTCCATTCTAGGGACAATTCAGAGGGACCTTCTCATTTCCAGCAAGAGATGCAGTTTTTTAACAAATCTTGAGAAAACATCATTGAGGAAATGTCTCAACTTGAGCAACATTTCTTCCTTAGTTTCTATTGATCATAACAACGACAGATAAAATAAGATGAAACAAACCATCCTATCGCTCGCTCTTTTACTTGGAATCATTTCAAGTCCGCTAACTCAGGCGCAGGGCAAGATTGCCACCATTGATTTGCAAAAAGTCTTTGACGGATACTGGAAAACAAAACAGATTTCGGACAATCTTCAGACGCAGGGTAAGGACTACCAGATACGTCGGGAAAAGCTCATCCAGCAATATCAGGCGATCAATGAAGAATACCGCAAAATGCGTGAGAGCGCCGACGAAGGTGCTCTTTCAAACGCCGAGCGCCAGAAGCGAGGCAAGGAAGCGGACGCAAAACTTGTCGAAGTGCGCGGTTTGGAGAAAGACATTACCGATTACGACAACACCACACGCTCTCAGATTGCCGAAACACAAGCTCGCATGAAGAAGAACATCGTGCGGGACATACGCGAAAAAATCGCACAAATTGCAAAAGCAGACGGATTGTCTATGGTTATTGACAGCGCTGCGGTAGCAAGAACTGAAACACCGATTGTTCTCTACAACGATGGTTCCAATGATTTGACGGACAAAGTGCTTTCTCTTCTCAATGCGAAGGAAAATGTAGGTAATTAACCCTGAGTCATTCCTTATGAGTTTACCATTGCCTGTTGAAGATAGATTGGCCGTCTGTACTTGGTCACTCCAGCCTGAGACGCCCGAAGCGCTGCTTGCTCACTTAAAAACGATAGGTATTTCAAAAGTACAGATTGCCTTGGATCCCCTGCGGGAAAACCCTGCGATCTGGGGAAGGTATGGGGATCTGTGCCGCGAATCTGACATTTCGCAAGTTTCTGGTATGATGGTGACGGTCGGAGAGGATTACTCGACCATGGAGGCTATCAAGGAAACGGGAGGCGTGGTACCCGATTCTACCTGGCCTGAAAACCTTGCCAATTTCAAAGAGAATATCCTTGTTGCCAAAGATCTGGGTTTGAAACTCGTTACTTTTCATGCGGGATTTTTACCCCATGAGCCGAGTGATCCAGCGTTTGCCAAGTTGATGAATAGAATTCGTCAAATCGGTGAACTTTTCGGTGAAAATGAAATGGACCTTGGTTTTGAAACAGGTCAGGAGACCGCTGAAACACTCAAAGATTTCCTCGATCAACTCGCATTGCCTAATGTGGGTGTCAATTTTGATCCTGCCAACATGATTCTTTACGATAAGGGAGATCCTATTGAGGCACTCAAGGTTCTGGCGCCTTATCTCAAACAGTGTCACATCAAAGATGCGACGCGCACCCTCGAGGCCGGTCAATGGGGTGAAGAGGTTCAGTCCGGGACTGGTCAGGTGGATTGGAAGGATTTCTTCGCCACGCTCAATCAACTTGAATATACAGGTACCTTTGCTATTGAGCGTGAAGCAGGCGAACAGCGTGTTGAAGATATTCTTGCAGCAAAAAACTATGTCAGCGATCTGGTAGGTTGACGCATCGAGATCATGGATAAAGTCAAGGCAGGTATCATTGGATTGGGTTTCATGTCCGTGGCCCATATCAAAGCCTATCGTCAACTTGAAGACGTGGAGATAGTGGCCGTTTGTAACCCAAGTGGACGAAGGTTGGACGGGGATTTGAGTGGTGTTTTTGGAAATGTCGGAGATCAGGAGCCAGTCAAACTGGACATGGCAAAAATCAAGGGATACAAAGATGTCGATACATTCCTTGATCACCCCGGGCTTCAGCTGGTCGACATATGCTCTCCCACCGATACCCATACTGATCTTGCGATTCGATCCTTGAGCAAGGGCAAGCACGTACTTTGTGAGAAACCCATTACGCGCACACGTGACGAGGCCGAAAAACTAGTCAAAGCAGTGCAAGCACCCAAGACACATTTCATGCCTGCCATGTGTTTGCGCTTTTGGCCGGAATGGGCTTTTTTGAAAAAAGCCATCGATAAAAATACCTATGGAAAAGTTTTGGGAGTTCGTTTCCGACGAATCGCGGAACCACCGGCGTGGAGTCAGCAGAATTACTTGAATGGTGAAAAATCCGGAGGAGCCCTTCTTGACCTTCACATTCACGATACGGATTTTGTGCAGTTCTGTTTTGGTGTGCCCAAGGCCGTTTTTTCCACCGGATTCACCAAAGTCAGTGGTGCTGTTGATCATGTCGTGACGCAATACATGACTGATTCAGGCGCCTGTATCTCAGCAGAGGGAAGTTGGGCGATGACACCCGGATTTGGTTTTAATATGGCCTACAACGCCGTTTTTGAAAATGCCACAGTGGATTATGACATTGCCCGTGGTGATGATGCCTTGAAATTGTTTGAAGCCGGTCAAGAAGGCCGCACCATCAAGATGGAAGGTCTCGATGGCTACGCTGGTGAAATCCAGCATCTGGTGGACTGTATTAATCAGGAGAAACGGCCCAGTGTTGTCACCCCTGAAGATGGATTGAATGCGATTCGCATTTGCGAAGCCGAAGCTCGATCTGTTTACTCCGGACAGATCGAATCTGTTTAATTTTCAATTCCTTCCCCTTTTGATCCATGGTCGGCCAATCGATTACGACCGAACTCTCCGTCGGTTCAAGACTTCCTTTTAATTGGCGAACTCTTTCTTGCGCATATTTAAATCTCATCACATTACTCCTGCAGACCCTCGGGGCCGGTTGATAATTTCAAGTGCTTCTTGCAACTGAATAACAACAAGATCCATGCCATTCTTAAAATACAATAAGGGTCAGTCCTAACTATTGACACCTGGTCCGCTGAGTAGTAATTTATTCTCATGGCTCGAAAACTCCGTGTCGAATATGCTGGGGCTGTTTATCATTTGATGAGCCGCGGCAATGGCAAGCAAGACATCTTTCTGGATGCAAAGGATCGCAAAATGTTCATCAAGGCATTAGGGGAAACTTGCGAAAAAACAGGCTGGCGTGTTACCGCATTCTGCTTGATGGGCAATCATTTTCATCTCTGTCTTGAAACACCTCAGCCCAATCTGGTTGCGGGTATGAAATGGCTTCTTGGAACCTACTCCACCCGTTTTAACAAACGGCATAAGCGCGTAGGCCACCTTTTTGCAGGTCGATACAAATCTTTGATCGTCGACGGAAGCAATACGGGATATCTGCACAAGGTTTGCGACTACATTCACTTGAATCCTGTACGTTCCAATCTATTAACTCGGGAGCAGGCACTCAAAGATTACCCTTGGAGCAGTTATCCGCTCTATCTTCTTGAACCCACTCAGCGTCCCATCTGGCTGGAACCACGTCCATTGATGGCAGAAAAAGGTGTTCAAACGGATAATATGTCCGGTCGTCATCGCTTCGAACTGTTAATGGAAGACAGGAAACTACAAGAACTTGCTGGCTCGCTTCAAGACTACGAGGCCATTCGAAAAGGCTGGTTCTATGGGGAAGAAGCCAATCGAAGGGAGCTTCTGGTAAAATTAGATGCCGCAGCGGACGAAAATGAAGCTCAGTCAGGAGTCATTTTCAGGGAATCGCAGAGAATGAAAGCCATGGACTTGCTCAAGGAACTCTTGCGCAGAGAAAAGCTTTCTGTTTCTCATCTAAAACAAATGCGTAAAGGCGATCCAGTTAAAATCAAGCTGGCTGCTGAAATACGAAAACGAACAACCATGTCTCTCAAATGGACGGCTGAGCATTTGCATATGGGATCATGGACCTATGTATCCAACTTACTGTCGCTGGAGAGATTACAAAAAGAAGAAATAGTCGGGACCCATTCCAAATGAAGTGGCTTGTGCTATTGGTTTTTTTTTGCGGGTCACTTGCAGCAGAGGACCCTTTGTTGTACTGGCCGCAATGGCGCGGACCCTTGAACAATGGGGTTGGGCCCAAAGCCAATCCTCCGGTGAAATGGTCGGAGGATTCAAATATGCGGTGGAAATCCTCGCTTCCCGGAAAGGGGCATTCGACTCCTGTCGTATGGAAGGATACCGTTTTCGTGTCTTGCGCGATTCCTGTTGGACCTGAAAAGCCACCCATTCACAATCAAGCTGATGGCGCTCATGACAACCTCCCTGTATCAAAAGACCATTTATTCAGTATGCTGGCTTACAATCGTCAGAATGGTTCTCTCCGTTATCAACGTGATCTGCATCGCACCTTTCCGCATGAAGGCGGTCATGACACCGGAAGTTTAGCCTCAGCCTCGCCCGTCACGGATGGGGAGCATGTCATCGTGTCTTTCGGGTCGCATGGTCTTTACGGATTGAACATGCAGGGTGATCTCATATGGGAACGTGACTTCGGTCAAATGCAGACTCGTCACGCTCATGGGGAAGGCTCCTCGCCTGTTTTACATGATGATCGACTGATCGTGAACTGGGATCACGAGGGAGAGTCAGCTGTATATTGTTTGGATAAATCGAATGGTAGTGAGATATGGAAAGTATCGCGAAATGAGTCAACTTCGTGGTCCACGCCCTTGATCGTTGAGGAGTCTGGTAAGCCTCAGGTCATTGTGAGTGCGACGGGTAAAATCCGATCATATGATTTGCTGACCGGGAAAGTAATATGGGAATGCGGTGGTCTTTCTCGCAATGTGGTTGCAACTCCTGTTGCCGGCCATGGTCTGCTGGTGGCATCCAACAGTTACGACTGGCAAGCCATGCTGGCGATACGGCTTGAAGGTGCCACTGGTGATTTAACAGATACGAATCAAATTGTCTGGAGTATGAACCGCTTGACTCCTTATGTTCCCAGTCCGCTGCTCTATGGCAAGAAACTTTATTTTCTCAGGCATCTTCAGGGAATTCTATCCTGCGTGGATCTCATGACAGGCGAACCCCTGGGTGGTCCCTATCGGTTGCCATTGGTCAGGGTTCTATTCGCGTCTCCAGTCGGTGCGGCTGATCGAATTTATATCACGAGTCGTGAAGGTATCACTCTTGTCATGAGTAATGCGGAGGATTCGAAACTTCTTTCGGTAAACCGACTCAACGACGTTTTCAGTGCTTCGCCTGCACTGGTGGGAAATCAACTATTCTTACGGGGCGAAAAATTTTTGTATTGTCTTGAAAAAAATGTATCCCCCGCCACGTTCCAAAACGAAGGTGAACCAAGCTCTCAGTCACAAAACAAATAATCAAACGTGTCGGCGGTTAAATTCCACCGCCTCCTCGTAAGTAAGACCCGTCCCTCCAAAAATATCCAGAGCTGAGCCGATGGTGAGATCAACCTTTCCTTGGCTCTCATCGTGAACTGACTGTAAATCTTCCATCGAGCGGGCACCTCCTGCATAGGTGATCGGGATTGGGCTCCATTTACTGAGTTTCTTCACTAATTCTATATCTACGCCTGCACATAAACCTTCGACATCGACTCCATGAACCAGAAATTCATCACAGTAGCTTGCCAGATCTTCCAGAACAGAACGACTTAATATCAAATCTGTAAAGGTTTGCCAGCGGTTCGTGACGACGTAATAGGAGTCATCTCGCAATCGACAGCTCAAGTCGAGCACGAGTTGTTCGGCTCCGACCGTTTCCATCAGGGCATCCAAACGATCGCGTCTTAAAATGGGGCCATCGAAGATCCAGGAGGTGACAATGACATGAGAGGCACCAGCTTCTATGAATTCGAGTGCGTTGTCAGCGTGAATGCCTCCACCGATCTGAAGGCCATCAGGATAGGCTCGCAGGGCAGCACATGCAGCTTCCTTATTGCCCGGACCCAGTTGGATCACATGCCCACCTTTCAGTTCATCTTTGCGATAAAGTTTGGCGAACCAAGCGCTGGATCGTTCTGAAACAAAGTTGGTTTCCAGCTGGTCACCTTTGTCGGTCAGCGTGCCGCCTACGATTTGTTTTACCTGGCCATTGTGAAGATCGATACAGGGACGAAACATGGTTTATCCTTAATCTGAGATTTGACTTATTTGCTGCTCTTTTACCGAACTTAATTTTGCATGAGCTTCGCGATAACGATTTAAACGTTCCCCGTCCTGCTGTGTTATGTCTTTCATGCGGCGAATGTCCATGTTGTCCTCCAAATCGGCAAGCTTTACTTGAAGGGCGAGGGGATTGAGCGCGGCTCGCTCGATCAAGGAATCATATGGTTCACCTTGTCGGCGTGTGAGTGCATCGATAGCTTCTATGATCTCTACTGAAAATTTTTGAGCCCTCAATTGCTTGCAGGTCCATGCGCTGTCCTCAACCACATCATGCAGGATAGCGATTTGCTGGAGGACCGGGTTCCTGAAGCGGGCCATGACCCGAACGGGATGCAAAACATAGGGGCGGCCGTATTTATCAATCTGGTCCTGATGTGCTTTAAGTGCAATGCCAATGGCCTTTTCCAGCATATCCATGTCAACGTTCTCTCGCGTTTAATTTCATATCCGATGAGGTATCCTGTATTTGTTCATCGCTCCTTGTATTTCCTCCCATTGGTTTCCAAATTCGGATTGGAGCATCGATTCCTGATGTCCTCTCAATGGAAAAAACTTGGCTGATCCAGAGGCTGCCTTGGCGTCGTCCATCAGAAGCTGTGCGCTTGCCAAAAAGAGCTTTCCACGCCGGTTTTCATCAAGATTACCAATACATTGGATCTTCATACCCGGTTCGATTACCTTGTGATAGCGGATGTTCATATCGACAGAATAGGCAAATTTACCTCCCAGAATTCCACAGGCCCACGCCATCATTTCATCAATAACCGTTGCAATGACTCCACCGTGTACAGCGTGACTGAAACCTGCATGTTCCTGACGAGGTGTCCAGTCGGCATAAACCGCCTTTCCATCCGTTCTCATCTTGAGTGAAACACCGGCAGGATTTCCATGTCCGCAGCCGAAGCAGGCCGTGGTTTGTGGCAATGTCTCCATGCGAAGAACCATGTCACGCATTCCAGATGAATTCAATCATCCAGCTGTTATGAGTTCACGTCAATCATACGTAAGAATATACGGATTTGTTCGGGGTCAATATGGTGGGATTTGACGGGATCAGCCTTTACTGAACAGCACGGAATCTTTTATCTGTGTTGCGGGATAGTAAAAGGTGGCTTGTTCTTGAAGATTTCATGGGATCCCAAGTTAGCATGAGCAGAAAGTATGAAAACCACGAGGGTTGCTCGACGGGATATCCCGCAATTATCTGTGTATGGCAGATCAGTCAACTTCACTTTGTGATCACAAAATACTCCAGCAGTCATTGAGAGTGCACCCATCTGGCGAGGGCACCTGCCATTTTGCGGATGGTATCCCCTTTACCGGTTTTGGCAGCAAGGCTAAGGATAAAGCGCGTGTTGGAATTCTCATCCGCAATATAGGCTACATCCAGCGTGTAATTGCTGATCATTCCTGCTTTGTGAAAATAGCGTGCCTTTGGAAATATTTTCTTTAAATCACTTTCCCATGCATAAGGCCCGGCTTCTTTATTCTCAAGGCCGTAAAGGCCGCCACCACCGTAACGGATGGCGTCCACTTGTGCATTGGTCAGTTGATAGCGCTCTGCTTCAGGAATGGATTCATGGAACATGATGCGGCGCATGCACTCAGCGAGTTCAGCGGTTGATGTGCAGTTCCCGGTCTTCGAACTCAAAATCGTGGCGCCTCGTTGTTCGGCAAAAGAGATACCAGACCAGGTGTGGGTGAGGGTCATGGATTCCTGTTGGGAGGTAATGATATGAATTCGCTGGGGTTCGGTATTTTCATACACTATCGGTCTGTGTGTGACATAATCCCGCATGAGTGCAGAATGAGGGAATCCTTTTTCGGGAATGAGGAATTGTGTGTTGATTCGATCGATACCGACAAATCGAAGAAGCAAGCTATAGTCTTCATTTGAGGATCGACGGAAAACCTCACTGATCATCTCACGCATCGTACGTGCCGTATCCAAATGCCAAAGATCATCAGTTTGTCTCTCGAATACCAATGTCGAATCCAAAGGTCTTTTTAGTTCGTTCAAGTATTCCAAAGCAGCCACGACAGTGTAAATTTTGATCGTGCTTGCTGGCCAGAAATCAACAGTTTCACGACTGTTGCGGTAATAATGCCAATCGAATTCAGTTTGGCCTTCAGTGTTATGAGCGATGACCAGAGAAGCCCATTTTGAAATGTCTGGATCAATGGAATCGATGATTGAGTCAAGGGAACCACCGCACATCCTGTCTTGAAAGACGAGGGCGAAAATGCACGCACACAGCGCGGGGATTTTCCTGCACAAGATTGCGATTTGGTTCATTTCTCTGGTAGCTTTGCTTCTTGATTGGAATCGGCTTCTTGCCCAGTGTTTTCTCCCGGTTGAAAATGTTTCTGAAACGCTCCGAGAGTTTCAGGATTCTTTTCAAAAAAGTCAGTGAGAGAGGTGAGCATTTCCAGTGTCTTTGAACTAAGGTGGTGCTCAATACCCTCAATATCCGACTGCTGAGTAGCTGCATCAATCCCTAGAAGTGAGAAGAAACGCGATAACATTTCATGCCTACGCTGAATTCTTTGTGCTATTTCGCGTCCGGCATCCGTTAGAACGAGGCCACGGTATTTTTCATAATTCAGATAGCCCAATTCATCCAGTTTTTGAACCATGCTTGTCACCGAAGCCTGGCGAACGGCGAGTGAGGAAGCAATGTCAACGACTCGAGCATACCCTTTTTCTTCAATGAGTTCGTGAATACGCTCCAAGTAATCCTCGGCAGTTTGGCTGGGTTTTGGTGGCATAGTTGGCGTCAGTCTTCTACAGTTTTGGCAACCTTTTTGCAAGTCATTGTGCGATGATAAAACTGATTCTATTTGATATTGATGGTACCATGATCCGGTCAGCCGGGGCTGGTAGCATGGCCTTTGGTCGAGCTTTTGGGACCTTGTTCAATCTGCCAGAGGGTGCAGCCCTGCTGGATTTTGCAGGTCGAACGGACACATCCCTGCTGAAGGAGTTTCTGGATCATCACTCCATCGAAGCTACCGAAAATCTGGAATCGTCCTTTTTTCATGTTTATACCCATTGGTTAGGAGAATTGTTGCCTCAGGTGGAAGGTGTTGTATTGCCCGGTGTATGTGGGTTATTGAACGCATTTACGGCTCACGATGCAACGGTCCAGCTTGGTTTATTGACAGGAAATACGCGGCTCGCTGCAGAGGTGAAATTACGTCATTTCGATTTGTGGGGTCGATTCAAGCTGGGGGCATTTGGAGATGATCACACCTGTCGGAATGAACTCGCCTCCATAGCTGAAAGGCGAGCCAAGCAAGTCATAGGTGACTCCCTTCTATCGGAGGAGATTCTGATCATTGGTGACACACCGCGCGATGTCGAATGCGCTCAAAGCATTGGTGCTAAATCACTTGCCGTGGCCACTGGAAACTTTGATTCAGCGACACTTCAGAATTGTGGAGCTACAGGGACCGTCGAAATGCTCGCCGACATACACGCCGAAGAGATACTGCGTTTATGAGCGGGAAGCTTCAGTCCGTCACGGTAGAAACAGTTTAGGCAGCCACAGAACCAGTTCGGGAATGAAAATGATCACCAGCAGAGTGGCGATATTTGCAGAAAGGAAGGGAAGTGCTCCCAGAAAAATGGTTCCGATTCGCTGACCTGAAATAAGTGCACAAACATTCAAACAATTCCCTACGGGTGGAGTGCAGGCGCCTATAGCCAACGATGCCACAAAGACCACACCGAATAAAACAGGCGAGATTCCGGCCTTCGTAATGACCGGTAACAATATAGGCGTCAGTAAAAGAATGGCTGGGCTGACGTCAATCACCGTACCGATTACCAGCACGATGACCATGATCAAGAGCATGAGCAAAGTAGGTGTCAGTTCCAGAGAAAGCATCAATTGAGTCATACTCTCGGGTGCTCTTTCCAAAGCAAGTATCCATACAAACACCTGAGAAAAAGCAATGATGATCATAATATATGCACTTGTTCTGGCAGCAGAGAGCAAGGATTCGTAAAAAGATTTCAACGTTAGAAACCGCATGAAAAAGATTCCAATGCCCAGTGCATACAAGCCACCTAATGCCGCAGACTCAGTAGCTGTTGCGATACCAAAAACCACTACTCCTACGACAAACACAGGCATGATCAAAATATGAACAGATTGACTGACCGCAGTGAAACAACGCTTCCATGATCCTTCCGCATTTTCTTTAGGATAATTGTTGCGCTTGGAAATCCAAACCGCAATGCAGAGCTGCAGAATGCCTACCATCAGACCCGGTATGATGCCGCCTAGAAAAAGCTTTCCCACCGATACCTGCGCTGACACGGCGTAAAGCACCATGGGAATACTTGGCGGAAGAATCATACCCATCGTCGAGGAAGCCACTGTGATTCCTGATGCGTAACTCAGTGGATAACCACGTTTTTTCATTTCCGGAATAAGCACTGATCCGATGGATGCCGTATCTGAAGTGGAGGATCCGGATATGCCGCCGAACAGCATGCTTGTGCTGACATTGACCATGCCAAGTCCACCCGAAAACCTGCCTACGAATACAAGGCACAAATCGACCAGTCGTTGGGTGATCCCACTGGAGTTCATCAACTGGCCCATGAAAATGAAGAGAGGAAGCGCTATCAGGGCGTAGGATTGCATGCCCGCAAATAAACGCTGAGGTAACACTGGCAACAGCTCGGGTTGCGCCACAACAAAGTAAAGCAAAGAGGCCATCCCTAGTGCATAAGCTATGGGAATACCCAAAAGCAGAAGGAGGGCCAAGGTGATCAGAAGGACGGTCATAACTTAGATCCATTTTCAGATGGATTGGCTTGTGATGCGTTTTTCATCTGTTGCTTAAAACGTAATGAAATAAAAACCAGTCCAAGGATGCCGCCAATTGGAATGCTGATTTGTGCCACCCACCGCGGCAATCCTGTGCTGGGCATCAGGAAATGTCCGGTTTTCCAAATCCAATAAAAACTCAGCACAACAATGGTTGCATGAAGCAAGCAGAGCAATGTGGTTTGCAATAGATTAATGTAGCAACGTAATTTGCCGGATACTTTCGCCACGGCAAATTCGATCGACAGATGCCCACCTTTTCCAAATCCCAGAGCCGCTCCCAGGGAGGTTGCGTAAACGAATAAGATCACGATCCATTCATTCGCTCCCGGAATAGAGCTGTTGAAGACATAACGCAACGTCACCAGTATGACAATCGTCAGCCAGATGACGAACACCAGTCCTGACAAAAGGATCTCGATGGATTTGATCAGTTTGTTTTTCAATCTTGGCTTGTCTCAGTGGAGGTTGATGTCATCTGGATTCTGTTGTTCTCGATGATACTTCTGCCTTTCGAGCCTCGCGTCTGGCTGATTCAACATCATCATAAGAAAAATCGCCCTTGGAAACAAAGTAATCGTAGACGGGTTTCACCGCATTTTGAAAAGGTTTAAGTTGTTCTCCGGAAAGAAAATTAACTTCCAGGGAATCATCGAGCATCTGAATGTATTCTTTTTCCTTTTCACGGTTCAACTGATCGCTCAGAAGCATGGTTTCCCGTGCCACCTCGTCAAATATTCTTTTTAGATCCTGAGGTAATTCTTCATACCATTTCAAATGAACCATTAACGGATCTGGACCGGTGGAATAATGGGTGATCGTGAGATATTTCGACACCTCGTGGATTTTATAGTCCCAAATGTTGGAAGGTGGATTATCCTGGCCGTCCACTACACCAGTCTTTAGGGCTTGGTAGATTTCGACGGCAGGTATTTCCTGAGGATTGGCACCAAAGGCTTGTGCGGTGCGCAGATAAACCTCCTGCGGTGGAACCCTCATTTTGAGACCCTTCAAATCGTCTGGATGAGTGATGGGCAGTTTGCTGTTGGTGTGCGCGCGAAAGCCTTGAGATATGCCTGTGGCCGGGATGTGGAAGCCACGTTCTTTTGCCTTGCGATTTATGTCAGCCGTGAATTCACTCTGCATCAATCGCAGGGCCTGATCCCAATCATCGACAAGGAAAGGAAGCGTGAATAGTTGGAACTTTGGATTGGCATCTGCGTAATAGGCACCACGAGTGCCTTGAAGCACTCCCATGGTGACAAAGTCCATCAATTCACGCTCATTTCCCAACACCCCTCCGAAATAAAGTTCGACCAGAATCCGACCCTGAGTGCGCTTCTCAAGCTCCTTTTCGAAAAATAGCATTGATTGGCTGCGCAATGCTGCTTTGGGTTGACTATTTGAATAACGGAAAACGATGATGTCCTGTTGTTTTTCACATGAAACTCCCAACGTCAAAATGACTAGAATAAGTAGCCCAAAGAGGCCTTGGCCCAGCTGGTGTTTCAGAAATGCCATGGCAGGATGCGTGAACCGAATCAGCCGAAAATTCGTTTGAATGCTTCGACGGATCGCAGAAAGCCTCCTTCGAAACTTCCTTGTTCATCACAATGAACACTTTCAAAAGAAACAACCCCGTCATAACCGTCTTCCTTGAGGCCGCGCGCCATGGGTTCAAAGCTATCAGCAAGCTGTCCTTCTCCCATGCGGCAAAAAGTGACGGTTGCTTTATTCATCTCCACGATCGCGTCCTTGACGTGCAAATGTCCCATGAATCCGCCCTTCAGAGCTTCCCAACCATCTGGATATGCAGGTTCGTTAGCACAAAGGCAGTTGCCTGGATCCCATAGAATCTTTAAATGTTTGCTGCCCATATCTTCGATCAGCTTTCTACCGAGATAAGCAGAGGGAACCATTGCATTGTTGCCGGTTTCAAGTACGAGTTGGACTCCCTCTTTTTCAGCAAGCTCTACGGGTGGTTTAAGGAGTTCAAGCAGCTTTTCCCATGCACCATTGGCGGCGACCCAATGTTCCGCACCCCCTTTACCAAACAGAATCATTTCCCGGCGGAAACTCATGATACGTACTTTGGGGCACTCCAGCTCTTGTGCCATCTCAATGCACCTTTTCAATCCATCCATGTGACAGTTGTATTGTTCGTCACCCACCTCTGTCTGGTTCACTCCCATGCCGACAAAATTATGCCTTGAAATACAGGCCACCTTGACTTTGTAATCGCTAACGAGGCGCTTGACTCGTGCTAATTCATCCGCATCAAGATCCCCCACTTCCTTGTCCCAGAGAAATTGTAACTCGGCATATTCAAGCCCAGCCTTGGTCATTACCTCAAGTGCACGTTTGAAATCCCGGCTGATTCCATCGGTAATGACCCCTAATTTTGCTTTGTTATTGTTCATTGTTGATTTTTTCCTCTTACCATTTGACTTCCGTTCCGGCGATTTCTTCCAGTACTTTTGTAATGGTCCAGTTGTCCTCTTCAGGGAATTTAGAAATACCAGATTGAAACAATTGCTGTGCCGCAGCAGTGGTGAACATCGGGACCCCATTTTGACGGGCCAGATCCATAGTGATACCCAGATCCTTGTACATGGTACCTATCTGGCTTCCTGTATCTTTGAATTTTCGGTCCATGATCAGTTTCGCGCAATTTTTAAAGAGAGGACTGCTTACTCCACTGGCGCTGAAAACTTCATAAAGTACCTTGCCGCTGACGCCTGCTTTGCTTCCGAGAACAAGTGATTCAAAGATAGCTGTGAATGTGCATCCTATCAGAGCTTGGAGGGAGGCCTTGACCGTTTGGCCGATACCGATTTCCTCACCGACATGAAAGATATTTTCACCGACTGCTTTCATGAGGTCCAGATTCTCATCCCACACCTCTTTGTCTGCTGCGGCCATCAAAGCCAGCGTGCCTGATTCTGCCCCGTTCTGCCCCCCGCTGACTGGCGCATCGATCAAATGGACCCCTTTTTTGGCAACAGTTTTTCCAATGGAGCGGGCTTCATGGGGTTCAATGGTGGCTGTCAGAAGGATCGTCTTGCCGGGGTTCATTGTTTTCAGCAGCCCATCTTCTCCGCTCACAATGGACTCGGCCTGCTTACCAGTCATTACCATGATGAATACCGCATCAGCAACCTCGCCTACTTCAGCGGGAGAGCTGGCCCGCTTTCCTCCCAAGGCCTCCAGCATCTCCAACCGCTCTTCACGCAGATCAAAACCTGTCAGTTGATACCCAGCCTTGAGGATATTCCGGGCCATTGAAAATCCCATGTCACCCAGCCCTATGATTCCTATATGTTTTTTCATAATTCCGAAAATATGCGGTTGGCTTCTTCCAGAGTTTCCTTAGACCCAATATCGTACCAAAGACCCGGAAGACTCCAGGTGAAAACGGGGATACGCGGGTAAAGCCATTGTACCAAACGCCCCGGCTGATCTGCGTTATGACCATCTTCCACATACTGTTTGATGGTAGGAATCAGGTCTTTTGGATAGTAGTAAAGAGCGATACCGATCACGGTGGTGCTGGGATGTTCAGGCTTTTCCTCGAATGAAGTGATATGGCCATTCATGTCAGTATGAACTTCACTGTATTTTTTAGTGTCTTCCAGGCGGCCAACATCATACACACCTAAAACTGGAGCCTTTTTTTCCAGACAAAATTCTCCAAAAGCCTTGATGCTCTGACTAAATAGGTTGTCACCTGCAACCACGATCACGTCTTCATCAACGGACTGGTCATTCATGGCAAACACCATATCGCCTATCGCTCCCAGACGATTTTTTTCATCCGTTGATTTGTCATTAACGACTGTGATCGGAATGTTTTTTCCACTTATCTGGTAATCACTCGCCCATTTCTCAAAGTGTCCATGGAATTTCTCATTGGATATGATGATGACGCCCGTAAGTTCTGGAACATCTTTCAGGTGATCTATCACATGCTCAATCATGGGACGTTCAGACACCTTAAGTAAGGGTTTTGGCTGGTTGATTGTCAGTGGATAAAGCCGCGTGGCGTAACCCGCTGCCAAAATAATCAATTTCATCGTTTATAAAAGGTACTTAATTTACAATTTCCGGAGCTACACGCTGCATCAATGTCCTTGAGGCTTCAAGAATTTCGTGACTGTATTGCATGGTCAAGGCCTGTTCGGCCAAGGCTCTTGATTCCTCAATTTTTAGTCGGCGTATCAAATATTTAACCTGTGGAATCAGGGGAGCTGAAGCGCTTAATTCATCAACTCCCAAGCCAAGTAAGAGCGGTACAAAATCTGGTTCACCCGCCATTTCACCGCAAATACCCACATGGATTCCCGCTTTGTGGGCGGCGACGATCACCTGTCGAATGGATCTAATGATGCCCGGGTGAGTTGGATTGTAAAGGTGGGCAATTTTGTCATTAGTCCGATCGACGGCCAGCGAGTATTGAATGAGGTCGTTGGTACCAATACTGAAAAAATTTACTTTGGAAGCAAGGGTGTCTGCAATCATGACTGCCCCTGGTGTCTCGATCATGACTCCCACCTTCATCCCCGCATCAAAAGGTTTACCCTCCTGCCGCAATGATTGTTTGCTCTCTTCCAGCAACTCCAAAGCTTGATCCAGTTCACTCAGGGTAGTGATCATCGGAAACATGATCTTTATGTTTCTTTTGGAGCCAGCTCTCAGGATGGATTTTAACTGGGTTTTAAATATTTCCCGGTGATCGAGGCAGTAGCGAATCGCCCGCCAACCCAAGGCAGGATTGGGTTCCTCACCATTCGTTCGGGTCAATGTTGATAGTTTGTCCGCGCCCAAATCAAGCGTTCGAATGATAATCGGATCTGGGCTCAATGCTTCCGCTACCTGCGCATAAACACCTGTCTGCAAATCCTCATCCGGCCATGTGCTGCGGTTAAGGAAAAGATACTCGGATCTGAATAATCCTACTCCCTCTGCACCGTATTTTGTGATATCGGTTGCTTCGGAAGCTTGATCCAGGTTGGCTGCAAGCGTGACTTCATGTCCATCCAATGTGACCGCCGCCAATTCGCGAACCTTGGCAAGTCGAACATCTTGATCTTCGTTTTTGCGGATGACATGGCCGTATTCAAATAAAGTTTGATCACTCGGGTTTTCAATGACTTTTCCATTATGCCCATCCAACAGGATACCCTGTCCGCTTTCTATTTTAGACGATATATTGTGCAGCCCCACGACAGCAGGAATTTTCAATGCTCGAGCAAGAATAGCGGTATGAGACGTTTTGCTGCCAACGTCGGTTGCAAAGCCCAACACCATCTTGCGGTCAAGCATGACCGTGGTACTCGGAGTCAAATCATGCCCGACGACAATGCAGGGTTCTCGCATGTTATTGTAGGGATAATCTTCTTCGGCATGACCCAGCAAATGGCTGAGAAGCCGGTTCGAAACATCCCGCAGATCCACCGCCCGTTCTCGGAGATAATCGTCCTCCATGCTTTCCAGAGCTTTGGCATACTTATTCGTGACCTTCTGGTAGGCGTATTCGACATTGCAAAGATCGCACTCAACCAACTTGGTGGTCTCATCGATCAACGCATGATCCTCAAGAACCAGGAGATGGGCTTCAAAAATATCGGCGTCATGAGAACCCACCTGCTCGCGCAAACTCTGATGCAGGTCTGTCAATTGCTTGCGTGTCGAAACAATGGATTCTTCCAGACGTTTCAATTCCTCGTTGACGTCGTCTTGAGTGATCATTCGGTGTGGAACATGCAAGTGCCTTCTGCCCAGCACGAACACACGCCCTCGACAGATACCCCCCGAGGCAGCAACGCCCTGGAATATGATTTCACCTTTCTCGCTCATCTAAAACCTGGGAAAACTCTATTGCATATGGGACATTTGGAAAATAAATTTGTTTCTTTCGAAAAAATTCAAGGTTTCATTGGAATGGATACCCGATTGACCAAGCCCATCGATTTCCCTCATACTTTTGCTTATGGCAAACAAATCTGCGATTATCACAGGGGCTTCCCGGGGGATCGGACGGGGCATCAGTCTTGAATTGGCCACGATCGGCTATGATCTGGTTGTCAATTACGCTGGTAACAAGCAAGCAGCGGAAAAGACGGTGGAGGATTGTCAGGAAGCGGCTCAGCTTGCGGGGCATTCGATTACCGCCCTTGCTGTCAAAGCTGATGTCGGACAGGCAGAGGAAAGGGATCATCTGGTTGAAGCCGCCCGCATACAGTTTGGTCGTCTGGATTTGCTGGTTAATAATGCAGGGATCACCTCCATTGGTCGTGCAGATATTCTGAAGGCCAAGGAAGAGAATTTTGATCAACTCATGTCCGTGAATCTCAAGGGGCCTTTCTTCCTGACCCAACAAGCTGCGAATTGGATGATCGAATTAACCAAACAAGGAATCGTCGAATCACCCAAGGTCGTGACTATTTCTTCAGTGAGTGCCTACACTGTTTCTGTCAATCGTGCTGATTATTGCATGGCCAAAGCAGCACTCGGAATGATGACGAAGCTTTATGCCGTTCGTTTGGCAGAGCACGGAATCCGTGTTTATGAAATATGTCCCGGTATTATCGCTTCGGATATGACCGCTCCGGTGCAGACAAAGTATGACAAATTGATTGCCGAAGGGCTTACGCCAATACCTCGATGGGGGCAGCCGCACGATATCGGTAAAACCATCAAGGCTATTGCTCTCGATTATCTGCCCTTCAGCACAGGAGAAGTGATCAACGTGGATGGCGGTTTTCACTTGAGGACATTGTAGTATTTTTTAATTCAGTTAAAAATACGTAGCATCCGGTTCAGCCATGAAATCCCTCACTCCAAAGTTTGCTTTCCTCCTGGCCCTTTTGTGGATGTTCTCACCGACCGGCCTACTCGCAGAATGGCCTGCATATCGGGCTGACAGCGCAAGAACCGGTTTTGTGGATGTGGATCTGAGACATGATATGAAACTGCTCTGGTCCTTCAATCAAGCGAAAGCACCTCAACCTGCCTGGCCCCAAGCTGCCCGCCGTAGTTATTGGCAGAGATTGGATTCCATCATGCCACGGGTAACAGACGATGCGACTTTCCAACCCATCATAGTGCAGGGAAAGATCTACTTTGGTTCGTCTGCGGATGACCACCTTTATTGTCTAGAGGCGACTTCAGGACGGGTGCTTTGGACTTTTTGCACCGATGGCCCCATTCGATATGCGCCATTCTATGCAGACGATCGTTTATTCTTCGGAAGTGATGATGGCAGTGTTTATTGTTTGAACGCTGATAAGGGTCATCTTTTATGGAGTCGTCGCATTTTCCAAGAAGATCGCCGCGTTCCCGGTAATGGCCGCATTATTTCTTCGTGGCCAATTAGAACAGGCTGTGTGGTAAAAAATGGTATTGTGTTTGCCACTGCCGGATTATTCCCTCAGCAAGGAGCAGTCGCATTTGCCTTGAGCATTGACCAGGGGAAGGAGGTTTGGCGCCAAAAGATGACAGATTCTCCCCAAGGTTACCTTGTCGCGTCCACTGGGCATCTCTACATACCTACCGGTCGGGGTAACCCAATTGCACTGGATTTGAAAGATGGTTCCTTCATCAAGCGTTTTACTGGTGTTGGGGGAACATTCTCGGTGGTGGCGGATGAAGCATTGATTGCAGGACGTGGCAATGATGGAACATTGAGCGTTTCTGATACACGATCTACTGAGCGGATTGTTGAAATACGCGGGACTCAATTAGCGGTAACACCCCAATACTCGGTTTTCTATCAGTCTCCATTTGTAACAGTGCTTGACCGGGTCCGATTTTTTAAGACCAATCGAAAGATCAAAGATTGTGAGGTGAAATTAAATGCACTGCGCAGTGAATTAAAAACTGCTCCCTCCAGTTCCAAGGAGGAGTCTCTGAGACTGTCCATATTGAACGTTTCCAAGACACTGGAGGACGCTCGGCTGGATCTGTCCGATTGCGTGCGCTTCAAAAAAGAGATTGGTGAATGCAGTGTCCTGATGGCAACAAGCACTTACCTGGTCACGGGTTTCAAAAACGGGGTGAACCTCTACCGATTGGACACAGGGATGATCGAGGCAAGTTATTCCTGTGAGGGGACACCTCTCGGAATGGCCTTGAGTGAGAACTCGATCGTCATCAGCAATGAGCGCGGAAATATTCTCTGTTATGGCTTACCTGATTCACTGAAACTTCCCATTCAATCCATGGCTCAACCACGCCCTGCCGTTGATTGGAAGAGTCAAGGGTATGCATTGGTGCTGGGCATCCCTACGCAAGATCAGCTTGCGCACATGATGGATCGTGCAACCCGGCAGTTGCTGGTCATAGACCCTGATCCGGAACAGATCCAAAAGCTCAGAAAGCGACTCATGCGCATGGGATCTTACGGCCCGCGTATCACCGCTCATTGTGTGGCTTCTGAAAATTTACCCTTTACCGACTATCTAGCCAATGTGATCTACTTATCAGGCAACGCTAGAAAGTTGTATTCTGAAGAAGCCGTCAGCCGAGTGCTCCGTCCGCACGGAGGCGAGCTGAGGTCATTCGGAGGTGACGTCTTGTATCGGCGGGGAGCCCTTCCGGGTGAAGGCAGTTGGACGCACCTCTATGGAAATCCGGGAAACACCAGTCACAGTGGTGATGAGTGGATAAGGCAGGAAATGAGTCTGCAATGGTTCGGGGGGCCAGGGCCTCAGCAAATGGTCGACCGCCACTTGCGTGGCTCGGCGCCTCTCTATGAAAATGGCATGCTCATCGTGCCAGGGGAAAACGTCCTCGTGGGCGTGGATCCTTACAACGGAACCGAACTCTGGTCCAGGAAGCTCGAACGCTCTCAACGATATTCCATGCCATATGACACTGGCTACATGAGTCTGAATTCAGGTCGCCTGGCAATTGCTGTCAATGATGCTTGTGATGTGCTTGATGCCTTATCGGGCAAACGACTTGAATCCTTTGATATACCTGGGAATCCAGTCGGCAAGCATTGGGGTTACACCGTCATCCAAAAAGATCGACTCATCGGATCCATCCAGAAAGAAACCGCCTCCCGAACCACTCCCGGTTATCAGCAGATTGACTCAGACTATCGAAATAACCAGCCTCTCGTCACGAGTGAAGCACTGTTTGGAATGTCAATCAATGAGCCGAAAGACCAATGGGTATATCAGGGTGGCGTGCTTTTAAATGCTTCATTCACGCTTTCGAAGGATAGAGTTTCTTTTGTAGAAAGCCGAAGTCCATCGGCTCTGGCCGATAACGGCGGTAGGATCACATTAAAGGACCTTATGGATGGGCCCGTTTCACTTGTAACGCTTTCCTGTGAGACTGGCAGGGTGCTATGGAGGAAGCCTCTTCCGATATCCATTTTGAAATCCAGAAACATCCTCTACCTGCAGGCATACGAAAATCGATTGATCGCATGTGGATCTCATGGTGATGCCAGGAACGATACGACTTACAGCGTGGCTTGCTTTGATCATTCATCTGGATCCTTGAATTGGGAAGCTTTCCATGAAAAAGGCAAACCCGGTCAGATGTTTCATGGAGAGCAGGTCCACCATCCGGTGATCATGAAGGACCTTTTGATTACCGAGCCAGTGATTTACCAATTGGAAACTGGAGTGCCGGTTGCCTCGTTTCAATCGAATGATCCATGGTTTCTTGATCGCCCTGGACATAGTTGTGGGACACTCTCCGCAGGAGGAGATTGTCTGTTTTTTAGAGCGACTAATCCAACGGTTCTCGACTTATCGGAAAATCTGGCCTCGGGTGAATCATCCATCAAACTTTCACCCAGTCGGACTGGGTGTTGGATCAATATCATTCCTGCTGGAGGTTTGGTGATGATTCCGGAAGCCAGTGCTGGTTGCGTTTGTCATTTTTCCTTGCAGACTTCCATGGCTTTCCTGCCTCGCCGATAAGCGTAATTCAAAAAACTTTGGTGACGCTTTGAGCGTTTCTCGCTAGTTTGATCGCGTTGCAAGCTACTTCGTTGAGTGATCCACCAGTATTTGATGCAGGGAGCCTGTTAATGATTGATTCGTACAGCTTGAGATTATGGCCATTAAAATTGATACAAAATTGACGCCCGGGAAAATGGTTCCGGCTTTGGAGCGTATGTTCGACCTTTCTGGGAAGAAGATCCTGAGTATCGAAAAAACCTGGAAATCTACGCAGGGCACGCCGGTGTTTACCGTACGCGGCAAATACGCGACACGTGGTTGGACTGAGTGGACCCAAGGATTTCAGTTTGGTTCTGCAGTTCTGCAATACGACGCCACCAACCAAAAGTCATTTCTCAAGATAGGTCGTACACAGACCGTTCAGCGCATGGCGACTCATGTTTCCCACATTGGGGTGCATGATCATGGGTTCAACAACGTTTCAACCTATGGCAACTTATTGCGCCTGATACGCGAAAACCGCATTGTAAACAATGAATTCGAACGCAACTTTTACGAGCTTGCACTCAAAGTGTCGGGTGCGGTGCAGGCCTCGCGTTGGACACCCATAGCCAAGGGGGGAGGATTTGTCCATTCATTCAATGGTCCTCATTCTCTTTTTATTGATACCATCCGATCCATGCGCGCTTTGGGTCTGGCACATCGTCTGGGTCATGTTTTGATGGCTGAGAATGATCAGCCTGTTTCGTTATTGCAGCGTCTCATCGAGCACGCCCAAAGCACGGCCGACTACGGTGTGTATTACGGTGAAGGGCGTGATTTTTACGACATTCGAGGTCGCACCGCTCATGAAAGTATCTTCAATCTGAAGGATGGCAATTACCGCTGCCCGAATTCACAGCAAGGGTATTCCCCTTTCAGTACATGGACGCGCGGATTGGCGTGGGCCATCTGTGGCTACGCCGAGCAACTTGAATTTCTAAAGATAATTTCTGACAAGGAACTCAGACCTTTGGGTGGTCGCAAAAGCATCGAAGCCATGATGCTGAAGGCTGCAACTGCGAGTTCCGACTTCTATCTGGCTAATACTTGTGCTGACGGCATCCCCATGTGGGATACCGGAGCGCCAAACTTACATCGACTGGGTGAATATTTAGACCACGCCTCGGATCCGTACAACGATTGGGAGCCCGTGGACAGCTCTGCGGCTGCCATCGCGGCTCAAGGGTTGGTTCGACTTGGAAAATACCTTCAATCCAAGGGAAAAAAATCCGAAGGTAAGCGATATTACCAAGCCGGGCTCACGGTTACTTCCTCATTGCTGGAAGAGCCTTACATTTCAACCAATGAAAAGCATCAGGGACTGCTTCTCCATTCGGTCTATCATCGACCCAATGGTTGGGATCATATCCCTCGTGGCGAAAAGATTCCATGTGGAGAAAGTTCCATGTGGGGGGATTATCACCTTCGCGAGTTGGCATTGCTGGTGCATCGCCTTGCCAATAAAAAGCCATATTTGACGTTTTTCGGTTGTCTTGGTTGAGGCATTCAACCAGCGGTGACTTCAAATCCAATAACCTGAATCTTTGATAATTAGCATGGCTGAACCTTTTAAAATAACTCGCATTCCGACTCTCAAGACAACGGAGGCTTTCAGGAGTCATGTCCAGTCACTTGGCTTGGATATTCGTTGTGACGATAACCTGGAAGCCGGGACTGCTTCGCCATTGACACAACCCGTCAACAACGTGGTCATCAATGGCAAGACGATAGGTAACCGCTGGGCCATTCATCCAATGGAAGGCTGGGATGGCACCACAGAGGGTCAGCCCACAGAAGAAGTCGTGCGTCGGTGGCATCGTTTCGGTGTCAGTGGCGCCAAACTAATATACGGAGGGGAAGCCATGGCCGTTCGCCCCGATGGTCGTGCGAACACGAACCAGCTGATCATTCAGAAAGGACGGGAAGCGAGTCTTGGCTCGCTGGTCCATACCCTGACCAAGGCGCACGATGAACGTTATGGCAATACGGATGACCTCGTCATTGGGTTTCAGTTGACACACTCTGGTCGTTTTTGTCGTCCAAACGACAAGACGCGATGGGAATCACGTATTGCTTACAGGCATCCCATTCTGGACAAAAAATTCAACGTGACCTCAGACGATCAGATATTATCCGACCAGGACGTCCGAGACCTCATTGTGAAATACGTTGAGGCAGCACAAGTGGCCAGAGATGCAGGCGCTGATTTTGTAGATATCAAACATTGTCACGGTTATTTGCTGCATGAATTTCTCGGGGCTTTCACTCGGCCGGGAGACTTTGGTGGTTCTTTTGAAAACAGGACGCGTATTCTGCGAGAGATCATCGAAGGGATTCGAAGCACGGGAAATAATATTGATATTGGAGTGCGCTTGAGCGCGTTTGATTTTGTTCCATTTCGACCCGACCCTGAGCTGTCCAAACCGGGTAAGCTGGGGCCGGGAATTCCAGAGTCTCATGACCATTGTATGCCCTATCGATATGGTTTTGGTGTGAACCCAGACCATCCTGAGGCGTATGATCTTACGGAGGCGTTTCAGTTTATTGAATTATGTGCATCTCTTGGAGTCAAGATACTCAATGTGAGCGCGGGCTCGCCTTATTATAATCCGCATATTCAGCGGCCGGCGGCTTATCCTCCATCAGACGGTTATCAACCTGCTCACGACCCTTTGATTGATGTTGATCGTCAGATCCAGGTGGTGCGGCAAATCAAATCCAAGGCCCCCGCATCCATGGTGTTCGTAGGTACCGCCTACAGCTATCTTCAGGAATATTTACCTCATGTGGCCCAGCATAATGTGCGTGAAGGATGGACTGATATGGTAGGCCTTGGAAGAATGACCTTGAGTTATCCGGACATCCTTGCTGATGCGACTACAAAGGGAACATTAATTCCTAAAATGATCTGTCGCACCTTCAGTGATTGCACAACTGCGCCACGCAATGGAATGATCAGCGGTTGTTATCCTCTCGATGAACATTACAAAACGAAACCTGAATTTACTCAACTTAAGACCATTAAAAAGTCCGTTGGATCCTGAATCATGAGCACTACTCAACCATCCAAAACAGTCAGTCGCAGTGGACGCTTCACCAAGGGCCCGGCTGCTGAAGTCATGGCTTTCTCAGAATCTGTTTCCTACGACTGGCGATTATGGAAACATGATATCATCGGTTCCATGGCGCACGCACGCATGTTGAAATCGATAGGCATTTTGACAGCAAAGGAGCTCGAAGAGATCATTGAAGGTCTGGGAAAAATAGGTGAGGAAATCGAAGATGGAAATTTCGAGTGGAAGACGGAATTGGAAGATGTTCACATGAACATTGAAGCTGAGTTGACCAAGCGGTTTCCCGCCGGAGCCAAGCTGCACACAGCTCGATCACGCAACGATCAAGTTGCTCTTGACATGCGTATGTGGATGCGTGAAGAGATTGTGGATTTGATGGGTGAGTTGCATGCACTGCAGCAGGCTCTGACCAAACTCGGAGAGCGAAACAAGCAGACATTGATCCCCGGTTATACCCATTTACAGCGTGCTCAACCGGTATTCATGGCCCACCATCTGCTGGCGTATGTGGAAATGCTGGATCGCGACAAGGGCCGGTTTCGTGATGCCTTCGAGCGGGTAAATGTCTGCCCGCTGGGTAGCGGAGCGCTGGCGGGTTCGACCTTGAAGCTGAATCGTAAAATGGTCGCAGAAGAGCTTGGCTTCGTTGACATCGATGATGAGCCTCAGATCACACGTAACTCCATGGATGCTGTCAGTGATCGAGATTACATAGTTGAGTTTTGTTCAGCGGCCGCATTGGCGGCTGTGCACTTATCCAGGCTTTCCGAGGATTTGATACTATGGTCGAGTGCCGAATTTGATTTTATCCAGATTTCGGATGAATATACCACGGGCTCTTCCCTCATGCCTCAAAAGAAAAATCCTGATATGGCGGAGTTGACCCGCGGTAAATCGGGAAGGGTTGTGGGCAATCTGGTGTCCTTGCTGACCATGCTCAAGGGATTGCCAATGACCTACAATCGTGACCTTCAGGAAGACAAGGAACGATTATTTGATACAGCAGACACCCTGCGAGCCTGTGTTCGCATCATGACGGGGATGATAGCGCATACCAAAGTGCAGGAGGATGTATGCAATGCTGCTGCTGAAGATCCTGCGTTGCTGGCGACAGACTTAGCGGATTGGTTGGTTGAGCAGGGAGCGGCATTCAGGGAGGCCCACCATTTGGTGGGAGCTGTTGTCGCTTTATCTGAAACGTTGGAGCGTCCTCTTGACAAGCTGAAGATCTCCGAACTCAAAAAAATCGACAAACGCTTCACTCGACAGGCGCTTGAAGTTTTCAGTACCGAGCGTGCGATGGAACGTAGACAGATGGTTGGATCTCCAGGGATCAAGGAAGTGAAACGCCAGCTTACTTTCTGGAAAAAACGTCTCAAGCGTTAGCCGCCGGAATGTCATGGATATTAGATTGCATGACTCATGTTTAGTGCCCAGTTTCAATTGAGATGGATCGTTCATTATTATTAACCGATTTACTGAGCCGTGTTTCACGCTCCTTCTATCTGACACTGCGCGTGCTTCCGTCGGTCATGCGCGAACCCATCGGGCTTGCTTACCTGCTGGCACGCGCTTCCGACACGATTGCAGATACAGAGCTTGTTCCCTCGAGTCGTCGACTTGAATTATTGCGTGCCTATGGCAATGCGATTCAATCCGAGTCCGCCGCGGCGCCTGTGATGAAGGATCTGGAGAAACATCAGCAGGACGACAGCGAGGCGGAACTCCTGCGGGTATGCCACGAAGCCATTGATCTGTTGCGCCAGACACCTGACCACAATCGGCTTCTGATCCAGGAAGTTCTCGGGATCATCATTTCTGGGCAGCAACTTGACCTGGAGAGATTTCACAGCAGCACAGGCGAAGGAATTATCAGTTTGGATACTTCCGATGAACTGATGGATTATGCTTATCGTGTTGCAGGTTGCGTGGGGGCTTTCTGGACTCGCGTAAGTCTTCTTCATTTGAAGGGCAACCCCTCCGTGCCTCCGGACGAACTCGAGCGGCTTGGAATCAGGTTCGGGCAGGGGCTGCAAATGGTGAATATTCTACGGGATTTTCAGGGTGATTTATCTATGGGACGTTGTTATCTTCCCAAAGAAAAATGGGCTCCCACGGGTTGGACGCCTCAGCATAATAATGGCGATAATCCTGCTTTTAATTCTCTTTGGAAAGATCACATAAAGCTGGCGATGGATTGTCTAAACGACGGATGGACTTATACTCAGGCTCTTCCATCATCCTGGATTCGGGTGCGTTTATCCTGTTCCTGGCCCATTCTCCTAGGTATTCGTACGCTGCAGCCATTGGCCAATCCACCTTTACCTCAGTCCAAACCTGCCAAAGTTCCTCGGAGTGAAGTTTATGAAATCATGCTGCGAACCATTGTTTCGAGTCCTTTTCCAAGCGTATGGAATGGATTATACAATCGGTTCTTGGAGCAGTATCAACTGCCTGAGCATAAGGCTGAAACAAGTTCTCCGTGATTCCTGCGGTGGTAGTAAACGCTCCTCTTTCTGCGTTGTCTTGAGGTCAATGTATGCGATGGGGATGTGGACCGGGTCTTGATGCTTGTTTTTTCATCACGAACTCTGCATGGTTAACCCATGAAATTTCCCAGAGTCTTGTTGAGTGCAGCAGCACTGGTATCCGCAGTTTTAGCCCATTCTGCATTTGCTGATCATCATGAGTCCCATGACACTTCGATCAAAGCGTTACTCGTCACAGGTGGATGCTGTCACAACTACAAGGCACAGACCGATGCGCTCAAAGACGGTTTAACACCTTACGGAGAGATTCTTTGGACCGTCATCAATGAAGGTGGCCGTGGTACTCAGGCACAAATTGATCTTTACAAAGATCCAGATTGGGCCAAGAAGTTTGATGTCGTGGTGCACAACGAATGTTTTGCCAATACCAAAGACGAGGCTTATGTGAAGAGTATCACTGAAGCCCACAAAGCGGGTGTTCCCGGAGTGGTGATTCATTGCGCGATGCATACTTATCGAGCCGCTCCCTTCGATGATTGGCGTCAATTTCTTGGAGTGACCAGTCGTCGTCATGACCATCAAAGTGAATACCCCGTACAGGTAGTCGCTCCCAATCACCCCATCATGCAGGGTTTTCCAGAAGATTGGACTTCACCCAAGGACGAACTTTACATCGTCGAAAAACTCTGGCCAACAGCTCAGGCCCTCACCATTTCCATCAGCGAACGAGATGGCAAGGCGCACCCGGTCATGTGGGTGAATGAGTTTGGAGGCGCGCGCATCTTCGGAACGACCTACGGACATAATGATACGACCTTCCACGACAAGGCATTCATCCTTGCGGTCGGTCGTGGATTGTTATGGGCTTGCGGACGACTGGAAGAAGAAGGTCACTGAAGAGAGATCCTCTGCATTTACAGGAACACAAAGGTAGCTCAGATCGTTCCCGATCCTTGTTGCGCCCACTGAATAAAATTAAGGTGAGGATGATACTTTCTGATGCCAATTCGTGCGAGCTTGGCGCGGGCATCTCAAAAGGGAGCGCGTTGACATTTCACGGGTTACCTATTCCTTAAGTTGAAAGCACCTTGGGCCGTCAGCACTCCAGCGGATTACCTGGCTTGGTCGTGCGAACCTCTGTATTTGGGTATTTGGATCGGATCTGTTCTGCGAACCATTCTTTGGAGGCAGGCTCTCCATGTCCAAGAATCACGATCTTGGGATCGACCTTGCCCACGAAGCTCAATAGCTCATCTCGGTTGGCGTGGGCTGTGAGGTCGTATTCTTCCATTCTGCAATTCCGCGTCAACTCCCCTCCGGAAGCACTGAATAAAAACGGCTTGCCAGGTTCAGCCGCGCGCAATCGCCCTGCGGGAGTGGATGGGTCGGCATAACCCACAAAAAAGATGGCGTGTTGCTCCTGTCCGGCGAGGCGCAAGGCCAGCTCATGTGCGGCGGTGTTTTCATTCATCATGCCAGCTGTCATGACGAATAATCTTCCTCCCTTGAGCCGGATTTTTTCGAGTTTCTTGTAATCCAGCACAGTCAAATTCAATGCTTCATGCAATTGAAGGTTGGTGTGGTTGCGGTGCGCGCGATGGGATTCCTGATCATATATTTCAGTAAACACGCGTCCCATGCCACCGATGAAGATGGGTTGTTCCTTGAGTTGTCCCTTCTGCGTCATCAAGGATAGGAGAGCAAGGATTTCCTGAGTACGACCTAAGGCAAAAGTCGGTATGAGTACGCATCCATTTTGCTCGATGACTTCCAGAATATCATGAGTCAATCGCTCGATTTCTGTCTCACGATTTTGTCCTTCGGCTACTTCTCTTTCACCGCGGGTGGTTTCCAGAATGAGAACATCTGCTGAAACATCATCGAACCTTGCTCCTTTGAGAATGGTTTGATCCTGAAAGCACACATCACCTGAATAGAAAAGTGTTTCATGGGAAGATCGCAACATGATACCCGCAGACCCCAGGGCATGACCGGCATCGAAAAACTCAAGTGTTGGCGATTGTTTTCCCTTGCGGTTTTTTCCTGGATTGGTCCATTCAATTTCTCGGTTGTAACGATAGCCCTGGAAAAGATGAGCCATCTCATCGAGTTCTCGATGGCTGAAAAATGGGTATTCTTTGACTCCTATTTCTTCACGCTGCCTGTGCATGACATTCACTGAGTTATGCAATACGCGTTCAACTATAAAATAACTCAGCTCGGTCATCATGACGTTCGCCTGTGGAAAGTGTTTCAATGCGACGGGGAGTGAGCCCACGTGATCGTGATGACAATGCGTGATCGCAATGGCATCGACATGTTCGTCCTTCACCTTGTCAAAAAGAGGCAGACTTGCATGACCGATTAACTTCGGATTGATACCAGCATCCATCAGGATACGGAAGTCATCCATTTCTACCATCCACCCACTTGCGCCTATACCCTCGGATGGGTTTAAATCGGTTATCAGCATGATCTTATTCTAAGGACAATGAGGGTCGAATCCAGTGCAATTGCCGATTAATTACTCCCAGGGCGAATTCATGGTCATTACCGGAGAGCAAGCACCTTGCCCCGGCCTGCAGGTTGGGTTTGTTGGATTAAATCTTTTGTTGGGATGAAAGGGCTTCTTTACTTAAAAGAAGGGATTGTGCGACTGTTCCTCCTTCAATGTGGTTAAAGGCCCGTGTCCAGGACAGATCAGAGTAGGTTGGTCCAGGCTCAGGATTACCTTACGGATTTTGGTTTTGGCCAGTTCAAAATGAGCTGTAGCGCCACCCATCGAACCTGCAAAAATGGCATCACCCACGATCGCAGCTCTAGGAAAATCGCCTGAGAGCCCATTTATCACATATGTCACCCCATCTGATGCATGTCCTGGCGTCATGCGTGCATGGATTTTCAGTGTACCCAATGAGAACATTTGCCCTTCGGAAACCTGGTTTTTGGGCGGTACTCCGTGGCCCTGAGCCTGGAGTTGCATGGAAGGATACAGCTTGCGCAGAGGAGTCATGGCAGCAATATGATCATGATGTTGATGGGTGATGAACAGGTTTTTCAGCGTGAGACCTTCTTGCTGGATGCATTTTTTAATGGGGTCTGGGTTCCACCCTGTGTCAAACAAGGCTGCTTCACGGGAATCGGGATCCCATACCAGATAAGCATTCACCTCCATGCCACCGTCATCCGTCGCGATCTGCCTGATTTGAGGCATACTCTCACCTTGAAGAGGTCTGGGTGTCCATCCATCCAAAATAGATTTGAATTTTTCAGGATGAAGCTGAAGTCGCTCGCACAGTGGTTCCCATTGGATTTCTTCTTGCACGCTGCCTTCGGATTCAAATTGTTCCAAAGCCTTTTGAGAAAGTCCTGTAACTTCCACTACATCGGCTTCAGAAACACCCAACCCCATTCGAGATTTACGCACGATATCGCCTGCATGATCTTCAAGTCCTGACATGACCTCATCATAGCGAAAGACGTTCACACAAGTCCAGAAAGTGAATGATCGGCTAAAATTTATTCTAAACCGCAACTTGGCAGCACTTATGCTGTTACAACATTCTGGAAAATGAATATTCGGAATTTGATATTTGGAGGGTTATGGATAGCTCTCATTATTGGTAGCATTGGGTGTGGCAAAATCGTTCCCCCGGTGGATACCTACGGCTTTAATGAAGCCTTTGAGGAAAAGATCGAACCTTTGAAAGGTATGGCGGCTCTCGGGGAAGATTCCATCAAACTGGCCCATGAAGTTCTCAAGGCGGTCTCGGATCATGATTTGGAAATGGCTCTTTCCAAACTCGAAACACTGCGCGTTCAAAATGATTTGAGCCCACGTCAACGTATCGAAACCAAATCACTGCACACGGTCATCTTGGATTATTTGAATGAATCCAACAATTCAAGCTCGACTCAAAATGCCGTAAAAAAAGTGGAACCCTCCGTCAACGGCCCAGTTTAGTTCATTTATTGGAAACAAGGAGGGAGTCGGTCCCAGCTGTTCCCATATTTCTGCCTGAGCAGGATGCCTTTTTCAATTGCGCGCAGCCTGTAAAATATGGGGGGCAGGGGGTTTACTTGCTATTTGGTTTCAACTTGCTCTGAATAAGTACTTTGAAAGATTTACCGAAATGCTCGGGGTGCATGAGCGTTCGAAACTGTGCCATTTGTTTGGGAGACAGTTGCATCCCCTGAATGAACGCCTTTTCAAGGCAACCGTGCATGAATTTTTCCTGAGAAATGAGCCCTTCTGTTTTCAGTCCCTGATTTTCTCCGATTTTCTTGAGCGAAGGAAAATCGACATGAGCGGTTAAATCTACTTGCCCTGGGTTGTTCAGTACATCATCTCCAACGCGGTGTCGGCTGTAAGTCCGCAAGGTTCCGTTGCTGCGTTGCGGTGCAAATTTATCAAATTTATCCATAAAACCGTAATCAATGGTGACGAGATGCCCGCGTTCAAGATGCTTCGCCGCTTTATGCCACCATTTTTCTGCGATCAGAGATCGTTCGATTGTGTAATGATCCGGCAATATGGTTTTCAATTGTTCGAATTCTGCTTTCGATAACAGGGTTTCAGGAATCTTCTGGTCCGTTGGCTGCAAGTACCATTGAAATTGATCTTGGTTGCCACGAACGAAAAATTCGCGCCAGCGATCTGATGATGAATCCCATTCAAATCTTTTGGTTGGAAATGCATCGAGTAACTCATTAGAAAAAATCACACCTTGCCTGAATCGAGTCTTCACTTCATCCCACTTGGACACCCAGCTCACATTGGAACCAAAGCGTTTCAGTCGTTCCTTTTGGATGGAACGGCGTTTGCTTGAAGGTTCAAAGATCAGGTAATTTATTTGCTGAGCTTTCTTAGAATCCATGCTTGCCACGGTTTCAAGGATGTCTTCAGCCAGCTGACCGTGATGAGCACCGCATTCCAACCACTGAGTTGTTGAATCTATCACGGACCATTCCAAGAATTGTCGAGCGAGTAGTTCTCCGAAAACCGGTCCATTACTGACGCTTGTTTGAAAGTCGCCTCCTTTTCCGATAAGGGTTTGCTTTGATTCATAATAACCCCATTGTGGATGGTACAAGGCTTCGTTCATGAAACGATCAAAAGGGATCGGTCCATTTTCCTGAATCAATTGATGCAGATATGACTCCAGCGGAGTGTGCATATGATCAGTTTGACGGATTCATGCCTTCGAGAACAGAGATAACTTGAACACACCTCAGTAATATTCATAGTCAGCACCATGGATTGGGGACTGCTGATATCGCAACCAGATACACCGTGGATCAACATGGGGACGGATGAATGCCTGCTCCAATGGGTGGGGCAGACAGGACGGCCCATCATGCGCTTTTATTCCTGGGACAGGGAAGCTGTGTCATTTGGATATTTTCAAGCCTATGAAGACATCGCCTCGTGGACACCTGTTCGACCTCTGGTTCGCCGTCCTACGGGGGGCGGATTGGTTTCTCATGTGGCGGATTGGACCTACAGTGTTGCCATCCCCGATCATCATGAATGGTATCGGTTAAAAGCCTGCGAAAGTTATTGCCGGATTCACCGCTGGGTAAATCAGGCTTTGAATGACCTGAACATTCCATCCAAACTGGCCAATCAAGCCATTCCCACCGGACCAGGGCAGTGTTTTCTGGGTGCTGAGGAGAATGATATATTATTAAATGGATTCAAAATTGCAGGAGCTGCTCAACGCAGAACCCGCAAAGGGCTTTTGATCCAGGGGTCCATTCAAATTCCAGATCAAACTATTCCGGACAGGCAATCTGCGTGGTCAGAATCGATGAGAGAGACCGGTGCTAAATTACATGGAATCAAATGGGGCCGAATGAGCTTAGACAATCAGCACAAACAAACGGTTAAGCGTTTGGTAGAAGAGAAATTTCAAACCGAAGTCTTTCTTAAAAGACGGTAAACAGGAAGAAGTGTTTTCAAGTCGTTTATTTAAAGGCGAATCATTTCGCCCCCTTAATAAATAAAATGATAAATCGGATGATCTGACTGCTGAGAAAGAGATATTAATTAAAAATGGGTCTTTGCGTTTTTGGAACATCTCGCAACCTATGCATTACGTCGGGTGCTGACGATGGACGACCGGGATCAGTTGACAGAGGTGTTTGATTCCACTTTTGTGATGGAACACGATCAGGCCAGCGGATAATGAATGGGACCCGAATACCACCTTCATATTGTTCATGTTTTCCGCCACGTAATGTGCCTGCGTAACCGAGCATGTTATTTGAATATGTCCGGGCACCTTTCTTGCCTGCAACAACAGGTGCTGGATCATGATCACTGGAAAACACGACGATGGGATTATCTCGTATTCCAAGTTCATCGATTATGTCGAGCACACGCCCGACGTTTAAATCCAAGGCATATACATCAGCAAGGTATGGACGCATCAAGATCGCCCCCAATGCTTACACACTCTTCAAATTTGTGTTGCATCGTAAAAGAAAAACCCGACCGTTTGATCCGGGTTGCGCTGAAAAATGTGTGCTGTGGCCCCATATGTTGAGGTAAAATGGCTGGCCTTCGCTGGCTGCCAAACGACCAAGATGGGGTGTCTTTGTATAGGGGTGCCCGTAGCAGCTCTAATGCGCATAACCCAGATCATACTCAAACATGAATACGATGTTGGGTGGATTGGATTCCTTTCCTTTGACTGGATTGATTGTAGCAAGACCCAGGGTCAGGATGAGGATGAAAATTGGTCCAGGCAGTTTCACAAAAAAGATACCCTTAATTTTTCTGTCTTCGTTTTTTCCATGCAGGATACTCGTCTTCAATCAATCGCTGCGGCCATGTACCATACCACGCATAGCCATTGCGTCTTTCATAACCGATGTCAGCCAAATGATCCTTTGGGATACCATCTCGATCGACAAACATTGGTCGTGATGATTCCAGGGAATAGAAACGTGCCCACAGAGGAGGGGCGTTCTTTTCATTGACAACGATCCTGTCGCGTCCTTTGGGTGTTTTGGGGGCATCCAGAGTGAGTAAACGAATTCCTGTCAATTTTGCCGATTCAAACCAATCAATGGCCGATTCAATCGCATCGACCATCTCAGGTGATGGTGACTTGATACTCATCAGAAGCCGGGTGATACCCACAGATTCAGATCCGCTCAACGATATCAATTCATAGCTTCGACCCGATTGTGGATGGAAGTCCTTTTCATCATGCTGTGCGCACCACGCAGTCCGTCTGCCATTCAATTGAATCTGACACTTCAGAATACAGCTAATCCCCTTCTCAAAAGCATTCCTTGTTTGTGTCTGATATTCTTTGCTCACAAATTGATACGTTTCTTTGGTGTGAACCCCACGCAAGAATTCCAGAATTCGAACCATTGCATTGTCATTAAAAGTTATATGTCGATGGTAGCCTTTTCCTGGTGGGTGAAACTGGGGCCATCCGCCATTGGAATACTGGCCTTTGAGGATGTAGCTTAAGCCACGGTCAAACGCTGCTTTGAAAATAGGTTTCTTTGTCGCATTGAACATACGAGCCAGGTAACGCAGTTCATCTGTTGTGGCACCGTTGTCGTAGGTTGGTCTCAGATTCTTACGATCACCCTTATAAGGGCCCTCGGTTGTGGAAACATTTTTTGGCCAACCTCCAAGGTCTGATTGAAAGGATAGGATATTTTGTGCGATTGCCAGGGCTTCCTCTCCTCTAAACCAATGATTTTCTTTTTTCAAAAAAGATCCAGGGTCTGCATGACATGCATGGTGGCTCGTCAACATGAACGTCAGACTGACTATTATGAGAGGGCGAATCATGATTTTACCATTCAAAATATGACTCAACGCCTGCGCCTATTGGACGATCCATGGAAAGCAACAAAGCCAGCAATACCACAGCCTTTTTCGCTAACGAGAGAAACGACTTGATCACTGAGAAAACCCAATGTGAGATCAGCTGTAAGTTTTTTTTTCAGTTTCTGGAAATGCTTCCCGATTCAGGTTTTTTATGGCGTCCTTATCCCAGAACGCTGCTAAATCAATTTTCATGCTTGATGTTTTATGTGAAAATGACGATTCCCATTATCAATACCTTTTTTTATTCAAATCGTTCTTAATGCTGTTTGCTGGTTTGAGTAAGACGGCGGTACCTGATGCACTCACCATAAGCATTGTTTCGGCAACCGTTTCATAATCAATATCAACACCAACAACGGCGTGTGCTCCAAGATTCTCTGCCTCCTGCATCATCTCTCTAATCGCTATCGCCCGGCCTTCGCGAAGTTTTCCTTCATATGCGCCGGACCGGCCACCTACAATATCAGTGATACCTGCAACAAGGTCCCTCAGAATATTGGCACCCATAATAGCTTCGCCACAAACTAGCCCTTTTGACACATCAACTGTTCGCCCAGGTATCTGAGGTGTTGTTGAGCATGCTATATCAGGCATGGGTGGATAGGAATGAGGATGTTCTTTTACCCAGTTCGGAGGAGGTTCACGACCGTCCTGTCCTGTTCCACAACTCCAGCAGGAATCAAAATCCTTTTCAATTTCTTCACTACATGAGCTACATGTCCATTTCATGTCTGTACAATAACTATTACCTACTCTGGGCAAAACTGAGTTTCAGCAATGCATTTGTTGTTATTTTCTTAGAATGGGATGATAAACTTCTACAGTTCAAATTTGATAAATCAATTGAAATCAATGAAGTGAAAAAATAAATTGAGCTAGACTGCGAACAACTGCGACATATCCTTGAACGCTTTAAACTCCAACGCATTTCCTGACGGATCCAGAAAAAACATGGTGGCCTGTTCCCCTGTTTGTCCTTTGAAGCGAACATAGGGTTCAATGATGAATTCGATTTTGTGTTGCTTGAGGTTGGTGGCAAGGTTTTCCCATTGTTCCATCTCAAGCACGACACCGTAATGGGGTACTGGCACACCATGCCCATCGACCGGATTATAATGGGATTCAACCTTTCCGTCTTTTCCAATATCTGGATTCAAATGACACACAAACTGGTGACCAAATAAGTTGAAATCAACCCACGATTGATCACTCCGACCTTCGGGACATCCAAGGACATCAGCATAAAAACTGCGGCTTTCAGGAATGTCTCTGACGGTAATAGCGATGTGAAATGGATTGAGTCTCATATTGTATTCAATGGAGTTGATTTTCGGTTCGGTATTTTGAGGACTGGTATAGTTCAAGGGGGTGAATCGTTTATTTGTTTTGGTAAGGCATGTTCTACATTTCAAATGGTCACTTATTAAGAAAATTCATCCTGCCCTCTGCGCAACATATTGCCTGCTATCCAGTAGGATGGTAGGTTAACGAATACTCGATTTGTTTGGTAACAGGACCTTCTTTGCCCATAGATTTGATCATTATAATCTTAACCGTCAAATTCAATATGCAGTATTTCAGGAAATACCTGTTGGTTCTATTCATTTTGCCACTTGGCTTGTTTGGAGGCGAGCGATCAATGGTCATCATTCACAAGCAAGGTGAAGTGAATTGTCATACCTTCAGGATACCCGGGATCACGCGGACCCTTAATGGAACCTTACTTGCAGTATACGACATGCGTTACAACAGTCGTCGTGACTTGCAGGGGCATATGGATATCGGCTTGTCTCGATCCACGGATGGAGGCAAAACATGGGAAGTTCCGCGACCTATCATGGACATGGGTTCTTTTGGAGGGCTGGGTGAGGATCAGAATGGTTGCTCGGACCCCAACATACTTGTCGATCGTCAAACAGGAGAAATCTTTGTCGCAGCCCTGTGGACTCACGGCAAGCCCGGGACTCATCAGTGGAGAGGCAAAGGCTCGGAACCAGGTCACGACATTACTCAATCGACTCAGTTCATCATGGTCCGTTCAACGGATGATGGAATCACGTGGACCCCTCCCAAGAACTGGACGACACGTTTGAAAAATTCGGAATGGTACTTATTCGCTCCTGCCCCAGGAAACGGGATAACCATGCGTGATGGGACCCTTGTCATGCCAACGCAAGGTCGAGATGCTGAGGGCTTGCCATTTTCAAATCTCATGTGGAGCCGTGATCATGGGGAATCCTGGACACTTGGGAGTCATGCGCGATCGAACACCACTGAATGTGCAGTTGCAGAATTATCCAATGGTTCGCTCATGTTGAATATGAGGGACAACCGAAATCGAAAAGACAAATCCGACACGAATGGCAGGGCGGTTAGTGTGACTCGTGACTTAGGTAAAACGTGGACGAAGCACGTATCCGACCACCTTGCCTTGCCTGAGCCAGTGTGTATGGCCAGTTTGATTTCACACACGCTGTCCGATGGTAAGCAGATTCTGTTTTTTTCAAATCCGAATAGTAAGACAAGACGCGAGCGCATGACCGTCAGGGTGAGTCTTGATGACGGCAGAACATGGCCTTCCAATCGGCAGGTGCTGCTCGATGAGCAGGGTGGAGCCTACAGCTCTCTGGTCATGATAGGCGACAGGACGCTCGGGATTCTTTACGAGTCCTCCGTCGCTGATCTCGTATTTCAAAGAATATCACTCACCGAATTTGGATTGTGAACAGAGCCACTGAAAGGCAAGGGCACACAGGCAACTTGTTCGCATGATGATTACAAGGATCCTGCTGTCCATCGGGGCATGGCATTGGAAGCCTTATCGCTTTCGGTTTCGCCACTGACGTTCCTTGGCGGATAATTCTGTTGCTTGCCCCAGATCACCCTGGTCCTTCATCCATGCATCCAGAATAGCTGAAAGTTGTTTTTTCTGACCCTGAAACTCCGGTTGATTGGCCACGTTATTCAAATTCCACGGATCATTGAGAGAATCATAAAGTTCTTCCGTTGGGCGTTCCTGAAATCGAAGCACCATTTGCCGTGCGTGATCATTACCGTTGTCTGCCTTTCGTTGCCAGGATTTCCACCAATCACTTCGCATCATGGTATTTTGAAAGGAGATCTCAGCGCTTAAATTCCTGATGTAGCGAAAACGATCAGACCTGACGGTCCGTATGCCATAGCATTCAGACCCGTGGTTAATACCCCGTGTGGTTTGAAGGCCGAAGCTGTATTGTTTATGTGCCTTGGTCCAGCCTCTCAGAACGGGAATAAACGATTGTCCCTCAAGATGCGGGGGGAATTCTAAACCCGCGGCTTGGAGGAACGTTGGAACGACATCGACATATTCCACCATGGCGTTTGATTTGCTGTCAGGTTTGACTTTTCCCGGCCAACGAACAATCATGCCACTTTGCAGACCTTTGTCATAGCACGTCCATTTGGCAAATGGGAAAGCGTTGCCTTGTTCACTCACGACCATGACCAAAGTGTTTTTTTCCAGACCATGTTTTTTAAGCAAGCGCAGGCACTGGCCCACTTGTTTATCAAAATAAGTAATTTCGGCGAGATACTTTGAAAACTCCGTACGCGTTTCTAATGTATCCACGTAGTGAGGGGGCAGTTGGAGCTGATCGATTGGGTAAGCGGAAGGATTCCCCTTGTCGTAAGGAGTATGAGGTTCATTGGAGCAAACAAACGCTGCCACCGGTTGGGTCGTCTGCGCAGCCTTGTTAAATAGAGAATCGAGTGCCTCCATGTTCGGATTACCTGCACCGCCTTCTTTGCCTTTTGCATTGGAATATTCAAAGGGAAATGATGCTGGCGGATTGATGTGAGATTTTCCACTCAACGCGACTCGATAACCCGCAGCTTTTAAATAATGGGCGATGCTTTTTGTTCCAGGTTTTACAAAAGTGTGGTTTGGATGAGCTCCGGATTTGACGGGATAGATCCCGGTATACAGACAGTGACGCGTAGGAGAACACATGGGTGCCGCCTGAAAGCACTTCGAAAACATCATGCCTTCCTTGGCCAGCCTATTCAGGTGAGGTGTTTTTGCCTGACCACCGTATATCTCCAGGTCGGTGTAAGTGCAATCATCCGCAATGATAAACAGGAAATTAGGTTTGTCGCCAGCCCACAGATTGAAAGCCGTTATCGTCATACTGAATAAGGTCAAGGCTGCTTGCATGCATCGGTTACCTGCAAAGTGGCTTTTAATCGGTGGTTTGCGATGGCTGGTCGAATGTTTGCTCATGGTTGCCCAAAGGATAGTTTTACAGACTTTGGGAACAAGTGAATTCTTTTCATCATCTTGAAATCAGACTCCAAGATGAAGCAGATTCTCAGGGACTGATTTTTTAGCAACAAATCCATTCCCGTGAATGTAACTTCTGATGCACGTGATTGTGTGCGTTCGGGTTGAATCTATTGCTGCATTTTTCATCAATGCCGCCTCATCGCCCATATCGATGCAATTTGAAATGAACAATCCACTTAAAAGAATCATAAGAACGAATTTGACTTGATTGAAATGGGTATTTCTGTGCAAGATATCACAAATCTTCAATCAGATCCATGCCTCATCATGGCAAGGTCGTCACTGTTCATACCGTTATGTATAAACGTAAACTTCAAAGTTCCGCATTCACTTTAATCGAGCTCTTGGTTGTCATCGCCATCATTGCCATTCTGGCGGGTATGTTGCTTCCCGCTCTTTCGCAGGCCAAAGAAAAAGCCAAACAAGTGAAATGCACATCCAACATGAGACAAATTGGCATTGCTACTATCATGTATGCTGATGATAATGAAGGCCATATGCCTCTGAGTAATATGTTTCATGACGATGCCAGTAAGTTATGGATTCGCTCAATTTTGCCCTATGTAGGTAACAGTGATGAAGTGCGAGCCTGTCCCAGTGACAAAAAATCCCTGGAGCGTATCTCGAAAAATGGGACGAGTTATCCCATCAATGACTGGACAACACAGCCTGGCCCCATTGCAGGGTTCCCGGCAGCCCGCCCGCCTGATCACGGTCATCTCTTGGATCGTCTTCAATTTCCGACCGAGACCATCATCGTATTTGAAATTGCTGAAGAGCAACAAATGGATGTGCTTCATGACCATACGCATTCACGTGCTGGATGGCCGACTTGGCGGGATGTGATTGATGATATCCAACCTGATCGCCACGGAAGCAGCCAGAAGAATGCCGATAAAACAACAGGGCGCGCAAATTACCTTTATGCTGACGGCCATGTTGAGAATCTCCGAGGTGCTCGAATGTACGAAATTTTCGACAATGGCCGTGGGATCAACTTTGCCACTCCTCCAGAACTGAGACCCCAGCCAAGAGTAAGGCGTTAGGGCCTTTTTCACAGGAGTTTGTATTCTTTTGCAAAAGAAGTTTACACCGGGTCTGATGTGCCGGATGAAGAGAAAGCTTCGAATTGCTTTCTTCAATCTAGTACTATTCACTGCTTGTTTTGTAAGTCAAGCATTGGCGGGGCATGATATCATGGTCCATTTGGCTATTTACAATGATGGTCCATTTAAAGTCGAAAAAGCTCCCGCGGTTTTCGGTGTTCCATTGCCTTCCTACGATGAACCGATCAATCTCGAAAATTTGATTCTTGCGGGAGCAGACTCCTGTCAATTTCGACCCCTGAGCTATTGGCCGAACGGTTCCGTTCGATGGCTGATGGTAGAGGCCGTTGTCAATGTTCAACCGTCGGCGGATCGTGCTGTTGTTCATTTGACGACTGGCCAGCAGGCCAGAGAGTCATCAAATATCGCGAGCAAATTGCCCGATGGATTTTTGCTGAACACTGGCGAATGTTCCTTCAGAATTAACCAAGCTGATGATGTGCTCCTTATGCTTGAGTCCGTAGAGAGAGAGGAGACACCAGATTTTTCAATCCAGTTGTCGCATGTCGACAAAAGCCTTGGGACGCTACAATCGAGAAAAGTCATGCTCGAAAACAATGGTCCAGTCACGGCAACCGTGGCAGTCATCGAAGCATATGACCATGAAGGGGCTTTTTACGAATTTACGAGGCGGTGTCGCGTTTTTAAAGGTCAGCACGGGGTTACCATTGATTCAGCAATTATAAGATTACCTTCTTCCAATCAGTCAGCGGCCGCTTGGAGTGATCATTCTTTTGTTGATTTAAAACGACTACAAACGCGGCAAGATCCATCCTGGCTCTCCAAACCAGAAAATGATACTCCCTCAGATTTGTTACACCTCGCATCGGAGCAAAACAGCATCCGTATCAAAACATCTCAAGTCTTGAATGATAAAAGCGCTTCAACTTTGCCTGATCAAATTGTTTTGTCACGTGTGTGGCATGAAGTCGATTTTGCGTATAACAAACACAGTAACACCATGCTGGCTCCTCATATCGGAGTGGCAATTTCCAACCACACCTACAATGACACTCGCAGTCTTGGAATGTTCGTTCCAAAATCGGAAGAGAGCGCTCTCTTGGAAACAGAAGCCGTGAGTATTCCGCGAGAATTAGCAGCAAAATACGCATACAGTCTATTGAGCCAAAAGATTTTACCCAAACCCTCCATCACGGCTACCATGGATTTATGGGTGTCAAGATTGGCCGGAACCATCAGTCCCGCCAAGGTTTCACAGGAGTTGAACGAACAGATCAACAATCCTTTCATTAATGCACGCCTGTTCAGCACATGGCACTTCATGACGGGAGATCCTTTTCTACGTGATCTGTATTTGAAGAGAATTTCAGCCATTGATCCGGTTGATGGTTATAGCGTGGCCAATACCGTTATTGATTTATGGGATGCTTATTTGTTGGAGAGCTCCATCGAAAAAAGAGACAAAGTGGTGTCATTGCTTGAGCAACGTTGCCAAGCCTGGAAGGATGCAGACAATGCATCCCCTGTCGAAGCGTTCTTTTTTCGTTTGATCGCCAAGGTGATTTATCAGGGCGGACTGGAAGAAAAACAAAGTGATCAGTGGCTTGATCGACTTGAAAGGCTTGTGCATGTCCATCGTCATCGGCATCCCAGTGACATACTCTTTGCTGAAGGTTATCGTTTGACGGGCGACAAAGTACTCCTGAACCAAGGCAGAAAATGGTTAAACGATCATGAAATCAAGCACATTGATTACAATGCCATTGATGGGTTACTCGATCATATTCAGCGCCAATACATATGGCGCTGGTTGCCTGTTGAGACGGAAATCGATTCTGAAAATGGCCTAAGGGTTCAATGGAAAGTACCCAGCAATGTGGTGCGCTACCGATTCAAACAGGCAGACAAACCGATCACCAACATGCCGGACAAAAATGCAGGTGACCGTAGTCTTGCTTTTTGTGAAGCTGATTCTCTTGATGTTAATATTCCCATTCTTCCTGCAGGGAGCAAACAAATTTTTCACGTTTCAAAGAAAGCTCTGACAGGAGGTAATTTTATAGCAATACGGTATTTAGAGAGAGGGCCTGACCTGCCGGTTCCCATCGCCCAGTCACCGAAAGCGTTCATCACGCAGGATTCCGATAATTCTATTGAGCCATCCAGCATTATTAACAGATTTATCTGGATCGTGCTTTTATTGATTTTCGGTGGAATGGTGTTTATCTTCAAAAAGAGACCAATATGAAATGGAACTTTAGTAGCATATCAGCATTTGCCCTTCTTGTTTTGACAGCTTGTGGTGTTGGGGTTCAATCGACTCAAACTATCGCCACCCCGCTGGAAACTGATACGGTCAGTGCTTCTTATGCTGTTTCCTGTATTTTCGATCCTAGCCCCATCCCTCGCAATGAACATGTTGACATGACCCTGAGCCTTAAGCGAAAAGATGGCGCTGCATTGTCGGAGGGGCTTTCAATCAAGGTCGATGCCGATATGCCTTCCCATGGACACGGAATCAATACTGCACCAGAAATTCAAAAGGTAACCACCGGAAAATACGAAGTGAAAGGGTTACTATTTCACATGGGTGGGGAATGGGAATTATACATTGATGTCATGGAGGATGGTATCCCAGATCGAGCGACCATTGCGTTTACGCTCTAGAGTTCGATGAGTAGAACGTATGCCATCCTTTGTTTCGTGCTTATCCTGTGCTCGGGATGCGGCAAATCATACGACGCCGGCGTCACCTCCGTTTTGTCCGAGATGAGTGTCGGTGGTATTACTCTGTCTGAAACTAATCTGTTTGAAATTCTCAAACTCTCACCTCTGCCAACATTACCCCCCAACCCTACCAACCAATACGCAGACAACGAAGATGCGGCTTTGTTGGGGCAAGCATTATTCTTTGATACAGGATTATCGATCAATGGGAAAATAGCCTGCGCCACCTGTCATCAGCCGGACAATGATTGGACGGATGGTAAAACCTTATCCAAAGGTCTGCAGTTGCTGACTCGGAATGCCCCAACACTTTGGAATGTAGGGTATCAACGATGGTACTACTGGGATGGCCGTAAGGATACGCTCTGGTCACAAGCACTCAACCCCATTGAACATCCTCTTGAAATGGGAGGGAGTCGTTTGCGTGCATACCAGCGTTTGACCAGTAACGAAAGCTATCGCGATCTTTATCAATCTGTTTTCGGTCAGCTTTCACTCTTGTCTTCCGAGATCGAATTTCAAGATGCTCGCCCCATTCCTGAGCGCCCTGAGGAAACGATGCATCAAGCGTGGCAATCTCTAAGTGTAAAGGATCAGGCTCTCATCAATCGTGTTTTCAGCAACATTGGCAAATCGATGGAGGCCTATCAGCGAAGACTCATTTCCACTGATTCATTGTTTGACCAATTTGTCCATGGCTTGAGATCCGGGAATGATGAAGATCTGCAAGCACTCTCGCCTGCGGCGATTCGAGGTCTGGTTCTGTTTGTAGGACGCGGTCAGTGCATCCTCTGCCATTCAGGCCCTCATTTCACTGACAACGAATTTCATAACATTGGTCTGGATCTAGGAGGGAATCCATTGGATCAGGGACGTTACCCAGCCATTGAAAAGCTGAAACTTGATCCATTCAATGGAAAGGGACTTTTCAGTGATGATACCTCGCTTCAAGCCAATAGATCGCTTCATTATGTCACCGAAAAGGACAACAATCTGGGGGAATTCAAAACACCGACATTACGAAATGTGGCTCGCACTGGCCCCTACATGCACGACGGAAGGTTTGTAAATCTACGTGAAGTCATTGATTTTTATTCGATGCTTGCTGATACACCTGCCATAGGGCATCGCGAAGAATCACTTCAGGCACTGAACCTGACTTCGTCGGAAGCAGCCGATCTAATTGCATTTTTGAATGCTCTGAATGGCTCGTCTTTAGATGCTGGTTTACTTAAAAAACCCATACTGGCTCTTGAACAATGAAACACGTTTTTTGCCATGATTGGCGAAAAAATATTCCGTATGATTGCGATATTGCGGCTCATTCTGGCAATCCCTTCGATCAAAAGTCCTGTGCAAAATATTAATCTCGGCACATAATTCTTTTCCTTTGTGCTGAGGTCGTGACATGCTGTCCTCCATGAAACCTTGTGTCACCATTTCGTTGGTAAAAGAAGCGGCAGGCGGACCTTTTGTTTACTGGCATGATCCGCTGAAAAATGCTGAACGGGCTAAGAGTCTGGGGTTTCCCGCAGTCGAAATATTCCCTCCTGATGCCGATGCCTTAAAGTTGGATGTGTTTCCTGACATCCCCAAAGAATTGAATCTTGATATTGCCGCGGTTGGTAGTGGTGGTGGATGGGTGAGGCATCAATGGCATTTGACTCATCCAAATGCTGACATTCGAACCAAGGCAAAAGGCTTTATCACCGCTTTGCTCGATGCGGCGGCACGTTTCAATGCTCCTGTGATTATCGGTTCCATGCAGGGGAGGCACGGCGGTGAAGTTTCCAAAGACCAGGCGCATCAGTGGTTGGCGGAGGCATTGCATGACTTGGGGAATCACGCTCGATCTATTGGGACGAATGTTTTCTATGAGCCATTGAACCGTTATGAGAGTAATTTGTTAAACACTGCCGAAGAAACGGTTGCTTTCCTTGATCAGGTTCAGCCAGTAAATGTCAAGGTATTGGCCGATCTCTTCCATATGAACATCGAAGAGGCCTCCATTGCAAACGGGTTGCGAACCTACGGTGACTGGTTGGGTCACGTGCATCTGGTAGATAATCATCGTCAGCCCGCAGGCAGCGGACAGATGGAATACGCAGATATCGCAGCCGTACTGCGACAGATAAATTATCAAGGTTATCTTTCTGCAGAGGCATTTCCAAAACCGGATTCACATTCGGCAGCTCGAACCACCATGGACACCTTCAACAGGTGGTTTGCCCGGAGATGAGTTGCAGCCGAACCACGCATTTCTCAAGACGCATTCTGAATATCTGTTATATTAATAAGTGATGAGTAAAAAAATTCTTATTGTTACCGATGATTCCGGTGAGTCCTTTGAGATTCTCTATGCCGTTTATCGATTTCGCGAAGCCGGACTCATCCCCGTCATTGCGGCTACCAAAAAAAAGACGCTCAATGGTGTGATTCATGATTTTGCTCCGGGCTGGAACACCTACATTGAAAAACCTGGCTATTTGATCAACGCCGACATCGCAATCTCCAAGGTCAAAGCCAAAGACTATACAGCGATGGTATTGATTGGTGGTCGCGCACCCGAATTTTTGAGACATAACAAATCCCTCGTCAAACTAGTCAAACAATTTCATACAGACGGTAAAGGATTGTTTGCCATTTGCCATGGCATTCAGGTGCTTATTGCGGCAGGTTTGTGTGAGGGACGCAAGATGACATGTTATTGCAATGTGCGTCTTGAGGTTGAGCTGGCCGGTGGTCAATGGGTGAACAAGCAAAGTGTCGTTGACGGTCCTTTCATCACCGCACAGACCTGGGAAAGTCACGCCGAGTTTTATCGCGACATCTTCAAATATCTCGACTCCTGAATGGCGGTCAGTGCGAAACAATTTGATCAATTGGTCAAGCGTGTTGCTGGTAAATCATCCAAAGAAGATGATGCCAGTCAGTCTCCTGCGGCCCGGAAACATCAGATCATCATCGGCATTGACCCCTCTCTGCGGGGGACCGGTTACGGGGTGATTCAGCAGGTAAGTGAACAAGCGGAAGCGCTGAATCATGGAACCATCAAGTGTCCGACCTCCTGGAAAGTCAGCCGCTGTCTGGCTCACATTCATGAATCGCTGCGTGAGGTTATATTGAAACATCAACCCACCGCCTGTGCGATCGAAGGTTTGTTCTATGCTCAAAACTACCGCACCGCATTGGTGATGGGGGAAGCTCGTGGTGCGGCCATGGTGGCGGCTGCTAGTTTTGGTTTGGATATCTTTGAACTGGCGCCACGCAAGGTGAAACTAGCGATTGTGGGTTATGGAAATGCTCAAAAAATTGCGGTCGCAAAAATGGTTCAACGTATGTTGAAACTCGAGGAAGTGCCACAGGCCGACGCCGCCGATGCTCTTGCTCTGGCGCTTGCTTTTTCACAGGAAAGCCGACGTCGCATTGGCACTTTGCCGAAACAGATTTGAACGTCCTGAATGTTGAATGATTTATGATCGCCTATTTGCAAGGTAAACTGGTAGAAGCTCAACCTACTTACGTCATCATGGATGTGAATGGCGTCGGTTACCATATTCAGATACCCGTCTCCTCCTATGATCGGCTTCCTGAGCCTGGCAAGTCTTTTACCATTCTGACGCACCTCGCCATTCGTGAAGATGCGCACATCCTTTATGGTTTCATGTCGCAGAACGAGCGCGAGTTATTTCGTCTCCTGGTACAGACGGTCAGTGGTATCGGCCCCAAGATTGCCATGAGCCTTCTGAGCGGAATGACGCCCACCATGTTTCGAGGCGCGGTGGCCAACAACGACACCAAGGCTTTGTCCCGTATCCCCGGATTAGGTAAGAAAACTGCAGAACGGATCATTGTCGAACTCAAAGACAAAGTTGGCAAAGCAGGGGATTGGGAAGCGAAAAGTGAGGAGCGTGGTGCCAGCACTGGAGAAGAAAAGGTAAGCGATGCGGTTGCCGCTCTCATCTCGTTGGGTTATAAGCAGCAGGAAGCATTGAAGCGCATCAAGGCGGCACAGGCGGTGCTTGGTGATGATGTGGAATTGGATCGCCTAGTCCGTGCGGGTCTCCAGCAGTAAAACCAACTGCGTTCTTCAATAAAGCATGCAAGAACCTTCATCCATCTCCAAGAACAAGCGTCCGCCACAACAACCCAAAGTTAAAGATGTGGTGCTTGGCAAGGTGGCTAGTTTTCTCATCAAGGGATTATCCTCGACCATTCGCTTCAGCTTCAATGACCCTGCATCAGCCAAGGATTTATCTCCGGCAATTTTTTGTATCTGGCACAATCGATTGGCCTTGTGTCTGAATGTATTCACGAGGTATCTGTCAAAGGGTTATCCTGATAGACGCTTAGCTGCGCTGGCAAGTGCCAGCAATGACGGGGCCTTTTTATCAGTGATCCTCCAATCATACGGAGTGCACGCTGTGCGCGGTTCTTCCAGCCGGCGTGGATCACAGGCCATGAAGGAACTGATTACCCTGCTTCGCAAAGGTTACGATCTTTCGTTGACACCGGATGGACCCAGGGGGCCCAAATACAAAATGCAAAGTGGAGTGATCAGTTTGGCTCAACTGACTGGAAAGCCTGTGATTCCGGTTTCCTACGTTTTGTCCATGAAATGGACGCTCAACACCTGGGACTCTTTTCAGATACCCATGCCTTTTGCCAAATGTGTCGTTCATATGGGAGAGCCTGTCTATGTGGATCGCAACATAACTGCGGATCAGCGCGATGCTTTGGCGAATCAATTGTCAGAGGAAATGATTCGTCTCGGAGGGGAACAGGAAGAGGTTGCCGGGTAAATGGGCTTGTGCTCTGAGGAACACCCCTTTTTTAATCGATGCCCTTTTCATTGAACCGCTGGAAAACGACTTTACCTGACCAATCTCCGCTGGCCATGAATGTCCCATCAGTTGGAAACGCGAGTGCATAGATCCAATCATCATGCGCTTTTTTCTCCTGAAGGATTTTGTCCGTCTGAGCGTCGATATATCGAACAGTGCCGTCCTCTGCACCAGAAGCAAGCCAATTGCCGGACGGATGATAAGCCACGGTAAATAAATCAGTTTCGTGGTTGCGCACGATCCTTACCATGCGCCCAATCTCCGGCTGCCATATCCTTACTGTCTGGTCAGCTGATGCCGTTGCCACATAGAATGGTAATGTGCTCTGATCAATTGCAACGGGTCGCCCATTGAGCCACATTCATGATCAAGGCCAACAAGTATGTTGACAGAAACCCTGAACTGATTGGAAGATTTAAGGTCATGACACTATGCACCCAGCTTGAATTGCATTCCAGCGAAAACAACAGGACTCCATCTGAGCGGTATCTCAAGATATTGCTGACAAGCAAACTCGTGATCATGGCTACCGCAGCCATGATCACACTGAGCGGTTGTGGCTCGGATGGAGAACCGTCAAGAGATGTGAAAGCATCCTCTGAGGATGCCTTGCCTTCGCTCAAGGCCTTGGACACTTCATGGACCAATACCATGGTATGGATTCCGGGAGGTTCTTACTTGCGGGGAAGCGAATCAGGGCAAGGCGATGAAAAACCTGTTCGTGAAATTAAGATTTCCGGTTTCTGGGTGGATGCAACTGAAGTTACCAATGATCAATTCAACGAGTTTGTTCTGGAGACGGGTTACGTGACGGTTGCCGAACGTCGGCCAGATTCATCACAGTTTCCAGGTGTGGATCCTTCTTTGCTCAAGGCAGGAGGTATTGTTTTCATACCACCCGGAGAGCCGGTGTCCCTCCGGAATCATTATGCATGGTGGACCTATGTAGCCGGCGCGAACTGGCGTCATCCAACCGGCCCGGATTCGGACATTCAAGGCAAGGGTAATTATCCAGTTGTGCAGATGGCGTGGGAAGATGCGGTCGCATACGCCCAATGGGCAGGAAAGAGATTACCAAGTGAAGCAGAATGGGAATACGCCGCACGGGGTGGTGTTGCAGGGAATGAATATGTCTGGGGAAATGAAGTTACACCCAATGATCAGTGGCATGCCAATGTTTGGCAGGGTGATTTCCCCAATCAAAATACAGTTGCCGATGGACATTATCTAATGGCGCCAGTACGTCAATATCCTCCCAATTCTCATGGACTTTATGATATGGCGGGTAATGTATGGGAGTGGTGTCTTGATTGGTACATGCCTGATTACTACGCCAAAAGTCCATCCCAAAATCCACCCGGCCCCAATCAGAGTTATGACCCAAATGAACCAGGTATGCCTAAAAAAATCATGCGAGGCGGATCCTACCTCTGCAGCGATCTCTATTGCGAAGGCTATCGTCTTTGGTGGCGGATGAAATCTGCCCCTGACTCAGCGATGTCTCACACAGGATTTCGGTGCGTTCGAGTGGGTCCAGCTCCAGAAAAGATGTAGATTTTACCGATAGAAATCTTCGAGATAAAGCACACGCTGTTGCAGATGTTCTGCGACGGGGATGGCTCTTGCAAACGTATTGGCCTGGGTCTGTCCGGGAAACGATTTCATGCTGACCCGAATGGCGGCGATTGGATCTCCATTTCGGTCTTTGACCGGGATAGTGACAGTGACCATTTTCTTGTTTTTGGCATAATATTTTTTTCCTCTGGCGATCACATCCCTGATGGAATCATTCTCCATTTCACCGATATCCGAGCTGTTCATTGCTGCGATGACCTTGGCAGGCTCATCCTGCTTTCGCGGTGCGAAAAGTTTCAAATTCAATAGACGGGGGAATGCTTTCATGATTTCCCCAACCATTCTTTGGGCTGCAATGACCATGGGCTGGTATTGAATTTCAGTATCTGCAAAATAGGAAACAGCATCCGATTTCGTCCAGAATCCTATTTTACCCCCTGTGAAAGTGTAATCGGTCAGCTCAGGTAAGATAGATTTTCCGTTGAGTGTCACACGGATTTTAGAATCATCCGTGGTGACGCTCATGGTATGCCACTGGCCTTCCGGTACGTCGGCCTTGACTCGCACGGGTTCTCCTCTTTGTCCATCGACGACTTTAAAGAACGCAAATGTATTTCCACCGCCACTGGCGCGCACATAATAATAGTTATTGATGTCCTGATAATGGAATACAATACCCGCCATGGTTTCGATGACTCCAGTGACCAGTTTGAATTTTGTCTTAAGTGTGAAATTTTTGAAGTTCTGTCCAGTATAGATCAGCATTGGAAAATGTTCATCGGTCAAGTCTTCCGAGACTTGAGCAAGCACAGGGCGTACATTTGTGTTGAGTGCCTTTTCCGAAAAGGATTTGAAGTAACCTGGGACTTCATCATCACGTATGATCCACTTGCCTGGTTTTCCTTGTCCGCCCAGCACACTTTTGAAATCTGCGGGAAGTCCAGCGTTGGATTTGTCAGTAAGGTCAAAGAATAGTTCCGCAGCATTCAAAAAACACCCGGTCATCAGAAAGCATAAAAATTGAATCAACGTTCGCATGATAGAAAAACTATCAAACACACCCCCGAGGGGCAATCATCCATTGGTAAAGAAGACGAAGTGCGAAGTGGCATCATGGGAAGCCATTGATCCCCAAAACAAGTTTCAAGCAGCCCCCACCTTTTCAATTTAAGAATCCATGCAGTGTAGTTTTATGATTTTTCCGCATTATAATGCCATCAGCAGCATTTTTCTCCTGAACACATTCGTGTCAAAAATCCAAGAATCAACAAGTCAATATGGCTACATTTTAATTAATCGAGAAAGCGGAGCTTAAGACGGTGAAAGCATCCATTCAGATTGAAAAGGCTCATGCTGAGATAAGAGGCTCGTATGATATATTTGATGGCATTGAGTTTATGGCTACCATTCCTTCTGCCAAAGGAGGGCTCACCTCCATGGCATCAGAGGTGAAGGATTTTTCAACATGAACCGTAGCTCAAACTGTGTCTTGCTTGCGCCAGTTCTGAACTGCCATAACGATTTTTCGGTATGAATAAATTCTATCATGCTCTGGGCACCCTTTGGAAAATAACTTGAAAATAGGAATTAAAAACTGAAACTTATTTGAAGTCTAAAGGGTTCAGTTACTAGTATCTATTGACATGGCCACATTTGAAATAATCGAAAAAGAAGGACTCAAAATGGTGAAAGCAACCATTCAGAGTGAAAGCATACGGGCTGAGGCCGGAGCAATGCACTACATGTTGGGTGATATTGAGCTGACAACCCCCATGCCATCAACCAAAGGTTTTCTGAAGTCTTTGGTCACCAAGGAGTCTGTTTTTAAACCTGCTTACAAAGGGTCGGGTCAGATATTTTTCGGTCCACCTATCTTTGGAGAATACCATGAACTTATTTTGGAAGATGAAGCATGGATTTTGGACAAAGGCGCATACCTTTGTTCTGATGGATCGGTCGAAGTAGGGGCATTCAGGAACAAGGCTGTCTCAGGTCTTGTCGGGGGAGAAGGGCTATTTCAAACTAAAATTCAAGGAACCGGAAAGGTGTTGGTTCAAGCACCTGGAAAAATTGAAATTCTTGACTTGGATAATGACAAACTGACTGTGGATGGCTCCTTCGCCATAGCCAGACAAGCGCACCTGGATTACTCTGTTCAAAAAGCGGCAAAAGGCATTCTTAGTTCCATGGCATCGGGAGAGGGTCTGGTTAATGTGATCAGTGGCAAGGGACGTGTTTTACTGGCGCCGGTGCCAAATTTATATAACAACCTGTTATCACAGATGCGATCAGCTTTGCCTGCGAGCACGTCTGGTAAATAAACCAGTGTCATCTTCAACAGGCATCAGGGCGAATACATTTCATTGAGATTGTCTCTTGTCGAATTGATTTATAATTTGATGATTTTATGCGAAGGCCCCGATCTGTTTTGGTAACGGCCAGTTATCAGGCTAAAAGTTCCCGCTTGATTGCCCACCTCCTCGATTCCACTTCATGAATGGATGCTGATGAGATATTGACTCAACCCCGTGAAGAGCCGAAGCTCTGGGCTCATCGCGATGTTTAAATAATGACGTCATCAATACGGTCTTCCATATGAATGACATCGTGCTGAGCGGGCACGCCCAGGATGCCTATTCTAAAGCAGGTATTATCAAAGAAAGCATGGTTGAAATAATCGAGCAAGAAACCAACACACTCTTCATTGAAGTATCCGGATCTGGTCTTCCGGAGGTCGATGGGCTATTCGTTCCCTCAAAGGCAGCTCCGACCAAATCAGAATCCGGGACCTTATCAAGCATCGGTTACTGGAATGGCAAGATGGCTTGGGATCGTGCTGATGGGGCCTCAGCCAGAAGTCCTTCTCTCTCATATTCCAACACTTACCAATCCTGGAGGATTTCACGTCTGGATGGTCACCTCGCCTATGAAATTACTTGTGAAGACCCCCTTCCGCCGACTGACCGTGAGTGGAATGTCTATAAAAAGGGTGTGGCACCCGCACCAAAGGTGGTGCTTCATCACTTTGATCCCAGAAAACCGTGTCCAAAACCCAACCTTGTCTTTGTTCTAGGCGGACCCGGCAGCGGCAAAGGGACCATGTGTGAGCTGGCTGAGACTCAACTTGGTTGGATACACCTTTCGATCGGGGAACTGCTCCGTGCCGAGCTTGAGAGGCGTGGGACGAAAGCGGACATGATTGCGGAATGCCTCAAGGCTGGAAAACTGGCACCCAACGATATCGTCGTGACTTTGCTCAAGAATGCCATGGAGTGTGCGACTCGAACCACAGGAAAGAATAACTTCCTTCTCGACGGATTTCCCCGATCCATGAAAAATTTGGAAGGATGGTTCGAGATCTTTGGTCAAGAATCCATGCTTCCCAAAATGCTTTATCTGGAGTGTCCGTATGATGTTCTTGAGCAGCGCATTCTTGGCCGCGCCAACTTCACCGGAAGAAGTGACGATAATCTAGAGAGTATCAAACTGCGATTTGATACTTTCAAAGCAGAAACGTTGCCTGCTGTTGATTACTTCAGGAGCAAAAATAAGTGTGCTGAAATCGATACGAGTCAGGACCGGCAGACAGTTTATTCCGATATAGTGAGCCACCTTGCTGAGTATACTGATACAAGCTTTGCTGATAAACCGCTGACCCAGAAATCCGAAATGCTTTTGGGATTGCGGCCTTTTCCAAGGAAGGAGTAAATCCGGGCAAAGCTATCATCCACACTCAGACAGGCCGTGTAACCAAAAAAGTCAAAATTGAGTTTTTTCTCAATTCAGATACCGCTTTACCTCGACATCATTCTTCTGTCGAGGTCCAGGAGTACTGCGCCCTCGGTTGATCAGGGTCTCGAACATCTCTTTTATCTGCTCGATTTCTCCCGGGAATGCAGGTGCAAGATTTTCAGTTTCACCTATGTCCTCATCCAGCCGATAGAGTTGCAAATCAGTTGTGACTTCGCCTTTGCTCCATCCACCAGAGCCAGCATCCGGGATGAGTTTCCAGTGTCCCTGGCGAATGCTGGGGACACCTCTAATGGAACAGCTTACCGAATGGCTGCGGGGTGAATCCTTCGTGTCACCTTTTAATAATGACAGCAAGCTGAAACTATCCTCTCCCTCGTGAGGCTTTAAATCGATTTCAATGATTTCAGCCACTGTTGCAAGTAAATCTGCCTGATGAATCAATGCGTTGCTTACACCATCAGGTGCGATCACTCCCGGCCAGCGTACGATGAAAGGGATACGATGTCCCCCTTCCCAGGTGTCAGATTTGTATCCACGCAGTGGACCGCTTGGATGATGACCCTTTGCTTCAAGTTGATGGACATCGATGTAGTGGGCGCACCCGTTATCACTCGTGAACAAGACTATTGTGTTTTCAGTCAAGCCATGTTGATCGAGGGCATCGAGAATGGATCCAACCACACCATCCGTCTCCATCACGAGATCGGCGTAAGGACCCAATCCGCTTTTTCCTTTCCATTCCGCACTCACTGACAGAGGTGTGTGTGGTGAGGTAAAAGGTAGGTAGAGCAAGAAGGGATTCGGTGTCTTGGCTTGTTCGGTGAGGTAATTCACCGCACGTTTTTTGAGTTCAGGTAAGATGTTTTCCAGATCCCAGTCCCTGAGTGCGGGGCCTTGTTTGCTTGCGAGATTGCGTGCGAGTTGCTTTTCGTCAAGAAACTCGGATGGAACCCCGACTGTTTGATCATTCTCAATGAAACAGTAGGGAGGCCAATTGGGAACATCTGTTCCAAAGTAAAAATTAAATCCTCGAGTAATGGGTCCACCAGCAATGGGTGTTCCAAAAACAGAGGCCCATACTTCACGTTGCTCGGATGTTGCTTGGGCGTTTTTGGGATATGATTGTTGCATGGTCTTGCCTTGGTCATTTGCAATAGGCCAATCCCATCCTAAATGCCATTTGCCGATACAGGCGGTATGGTATCTTTTCTTTTGTGCAAGATTTCCGATGGTCAATCGATCTTCAGCAATCAGGGGATTTCCCCACAAACCGACGATGCCTGATTGCAGTTTGGTTCTCCAGTGATAACGACCTGTGAGCAGGGTATATCTTGAAGGTGTGCATACGCCTGAAGAAGAATGTGCGTCGGTAAACCGCATGCCACCACCTGCCAAACGATCAATGTGAGGTGTTGGAATTCGACTGTGCTCTTTGTTGTAACACTGCACATCGCCGTATCCAAGGTCGTCGGCATAAAGGATGACAATATTAGGGAGCGCTCCTTGGGTGTTCAGGGGGCAAACTGCCGCCAGTATACAGCCAACGAAGAGACTGATTTTCATAACAGTTTTCATTACTTTCCCTCAGGTCTGGTAAAATATTCAATAGCGTTTTACCTGCCAAAGATATGCTATGGCCAATCCGTACCAAATGCCCGACGGCATGCTTATTCGATGACTTTCAAACGGTAGAACTGATGTAAAGGCTCTATGATATCCAATGATATTTCTAACAGATCGGGCGCGCTGGTAGGGGTCGTGCGAGCAATTTCCTTCCAAGCATTGCTTTGAATGAAAGCCGTGGTTTCAATCGCATAAGTCACGCCAGATTGCGCTTGAAATCTAACAATGGCTTGATTTCCATCGTCACTTAAACTCAAGCTGTCCAGCCTGAGGGTGCTTTCTGCATTTGTTGGATCTGTTTGTGCCAGGAATTCCTCGATATTTAATGAACCATCTCCATCCGTATCGAGAAATGCATCGGATGCATCAGAGGGGTCGAATCCAAATAATTTTTCCCAGACGTCGGACATACCGTCTTCATCAAGATCGTCCTTCGTGCCAACACCGGGTAGAAACGAGGTCCAATTACCCGCATCACTTCCATCTATTCTTAGATCGATTCGCTGGAGCCCGGCTCCCAATCCGTCTGCCGCGCGAGGCCATGGGAGTTCGTTGTTGTATTTCACTTCATCGACATACAAATAAGGCACAAAACCCGCATCTGGATCCGGAGCCATCACGGGCGAATCAGGCCTGAGCAAGCGAATGGTTTCACCATTATTATCAAGTTTCCCCTCATAAGGTCCCATGATGGTCACCGCATTGGAGATCTCGTATTTTGAGCGGTATACATCAGGTTCCAGCTCAGTCACAATCAATCGACCCAGAGGAGGAATAATGATGCCTGTGGGTAAATCCAGATCAACACCACCACGGATACGCCAGGTGTTTTGCGGGATGTTTGGATCAAACAAAGCTACTTCACGGTTTTTCAAGTTCCGCAGCTCAAAATATTCGTCGTTGCCAAAGGTGGGATGATACATGATGCGACTCACGGCGACCGAGCCTACAAATGGTTCTGCGTTTGGCGCTCCTGCGCCCAGAACAAATAAATCCAGGTTTTCCGGGGCATCTGAATTACTCAATTGGGTCCCAAATGTCTGATATTCCAAAGTGCGAATGGACTCGGATCCATCCGGAAATCGCCCCATGGATCGCCCATTTTCTGCAGCCGGGAATGCGATGGTATCCACAAAAGCCATCGCATTGCCCTCTGCATCACTTTGGGTCAGGTGAACTTCATCACCAAAAGCTGAGTTCAAAGCAAACGGGACGCGTGGGTTGGAGGCAAAAAAGTCTCGCTGATAGGCGACATAAAACCCTTTGGAAGCAATCACCGTATTTACGGGTATTTGATATTTCTCATAATTATTCGAATTATCACTCAGGAACCACCGACCAATATTCACAGGAGCATCACTGGTATTATAAAGCTCAATCGCATCTTCAAAAGGGGGATCTGTGTGAGTCAATACCTCATTAATGACGATGGCCTGTGGTGAGGTTTGCCCCTCAACACCAGGTGTTCCATTCACTTCCTGACTTGCAGTCCAATGGTCGGGATTATTGAAGTCACCCCGAAGTTTCACGACTTGAAGGGAACTCCCAAAACCGTCCGCACGTTTGGGCCAATCACCCGAATCGTTGTAATTTACGGAAAAGACAACATTTCCATCCGCGTCGACGAAAGTCACTCGTTCTCCTTCATCTGCCAATCGTCCATCAAAAGAACCTTCTGCGAGACGAATATCAGCTTCCCCGTAAAATGCCAGAAACGCATTTCTATCTCCTGCAATGACAATGCGCTCTTGTGGCTGCAAAGAGGTAGGTGCAAACTGATAGCGAATACCTTGGATGAATTCCCCGCCAGCCAGATCGAGGGTGTTTTCGCCGACGTTTGTCAGCTCGATAAATTCGACACCTGACGCGTCTGCCGGGTGATACATTATTTCTGTTGGGCGAACTGCCAACACAAGGTCACTCGTCAGGGCGGGATCCACGAGCATTGCAAAATCCACATTTGCATCTGCGCTTACTGCTTGTTCTGCACTCATGAAAACCCCTCCTTTGGATGCGCTTGCATTGGTCGGTAAATTCTTGGTTGTGATGGTTTGCCATTCACCCGATTTTCCTGTTTCGAAACGAAGTGTATTTTCTGACCTGCGAATGCGCATGGTTGCTTCAGGAATATCGAGATTGATACGTCCGATGGTCAAAATGGAACCGTTTTTGGTTTTTCTGGCAACTTTTAGCCGGTCTCCACCCTCCAATCCGATGCCGTAATAAACATCCTGGCCATTCTCCTGGACAATAGCCATCAAGCCTGTCCAGAAGTTCTGGTCGAGATTGGAGTCGAGTGCAATTTTTGCATGGAGTGACCAATCCGTTTTTTTCGGAATGCTTCTCGAAATAAAGGGAAAATTTGGTTGATTCTGTTTCCATGGATGAGCTTCATGGCCATTCATACTGATCGTTAAATGGCCAGGTTTATCCTCTAATGAAAACCATACTCCCTCGGGTTGATTGTCTGCCATTTTACCTTGCTCAATCGTCCACCATGGATCGAGCCGTAATCCGCTGAAATCACTGAATCCATGCCTGCCAAAAACAGATGCCTGACGAGTGGACGTTGCCATATTTCCATGACTGTCCTCCGTCGTAACCTCAATATCATACCACCCTGGCCCCGCAAATCGGGCAGAGGCCTGATTTGATGGATCTGGAATAAGTTCGATTCCATCGGCAGGGGATCCCCAGCTGAAATCAAGTGTGTCTCCCTCAGGATCAAAACTTGCCCCCACATCCAGACGCAAAGTTTGATCTGTATTCACATTCCAAGATGCAGGGCGCGCCTCAATTGCGATGGTCGGTTTTGCGTTGTTTGTTTTATTAACGGTGAATTCGGCAGTTTCTCGAACCTCACCCCATTGATCCAATCCGTGTAACTTGAGTTGATTTTCCCCCTTTTTCAAGTTGAGAGCGGATACCGTCCAATTCATCATCCCATCCATTTTGAAAGAGGCTTGAGGTTGTCCTTCTACGACAACTCTGTAGACACCGGGAGCCGATTGGCCTTTGATTTCCAGTGATTCACTTGCGGTTGTGATGTTTTCTCCGTTTCCAGTGCTTATTTTGAAGGAAGCATTATTGTAACGTCTCATCAAGTTGAACCCTCTTCCCTCACGGGCATTGAACCAATTAGTGTAGGTGCGCTCATTGATGGAATAACTTCGGCTGGCATCTTCTTCCAGATCCAGCCAGGCCAGCATTCGAGGCGAGTCCTTGGTATATTTTTCAAGGAGCTCGGTCATGTAATAGTTGAACTTCCGTAAATTGTAATCTTTTCGAATGTAGGTGTTCACGCCAGGTAAGCCTTGGTAAAAATTTGCACCCGAGTTGCCAAAAGTCAGATCGCTGTCCCAGTGAATAAACTGAAATTTTCCGTCCGTAGCTCTGCGATACATGTATCCATTTTTTCCTCGGCGCAATGAAATGGAATCCCAATCGTCAATATAACCACGTACGACGAACATTTTCATAATTGCATCGGGGTCTGCAAGTCGTTCGATTTGAGCCTGACTGTATGATCCTGAGGCTGTCTGAAATAAATTAATGAGAGCGGTGAAATCATCTTCTGTTTCCAGCGTCCGTTTCATCCATTCCGTTCGATAATTGCCTGGATTGTCGGTATTCTTATAATTCCACGACGCATCGCGATTCTTTCTGTCCCAACTATCCCGAAACCACCATTCGTCGTCGATACGGTAGAGTTCCCCATCAGCTCCAGATTCAAAATTACGATCCAAAAACTCATTGCCCACGGGTTCCGTATCTTCCCGCAATTGAGGGCTGCCGGCATTGATCATTACCTGAACGAACTCATTCTCATTGACCGGGTGACCGAGTAAATAAAGCATGTAACGCGTGATACGGTTGTGGTGTCGCCTTCCGCTATTGGATGCGTCATTGTCCCAACGATGTTTGACCCTTCCCCTGAATGGGCGGTCTTGAGTGACCTTGAACTTGGCTCGATCCAGATTGTTGCCGCGTGTCCATGGGCTGCCGGTATGTCTGATGCTGGCGTTGTAGTAGATATCCTCTTCGTTGGAAATAAACGTGGAGTTAAAATAATGGTTTGCCAGCCTTGGGAACTTGTAATTGTATTTTCGAGATTCACCGCTTGAAATAGCTCCCATGTCAAAAGCCGAAACAACAAACCGCATGGTTCTTAGATCAGTGTTGGGTGACCTTGTATCCACGATGTACAGCCCAGGCAACTCGGGAGCATTGCGTGGGAGTCTGATGATATTTCCAGACTGGGTCCTGGCTTCGACATAAAACTGGACGATTGCCCGATTTTGTTTGTGGGTTGTCACCAGTCCGGTGAAACGTCCGTCTGCGTCTGCCAGATCGCCACCGGCGGCACCGTCATCATGCATCTCCTCAAAACTCCAACTTCCATTGTTGTTGGAATTATCCCTGCGGTGATATACGCGGACATAGTCGAGCGGTTCAGTGGATACCACGTCTGCACTGATCGCGACATCATCGCGCGTCGTGGGAACTGCAGGCGAATGATTGAGTCTTGCAATCTGGGCGGGTGCGTTAGACCTTGCTCTTGAGTTGCGTGCGCCTGGCGTGCCCAGGTCTTCAGGAATGGGTATCAAGAAACTGTTTGCGATACTATGATCCCAAGTAGAAAAAATCAGTCTCGAAGAACCTGCTTTCCACCTCGCCTGAAATTGAATTTCACAGTCGTCATTGCGACGGATATCAGTGATATCGATTTCTACTCGGTTAGCTCGATTGTCGCCGCGCCCATCTGAAATGACATTCAAGTTTCCGTTACCATCGATGCGCGTTTGCCAATGATTGCCTTGAGCCAGCCATCCTGTTGCGCTTCGATTATTGGTGGACATGACATTCCCGGTTTTGATGAGATTGATCCCGTCTCTAGTCCTGCGAAAGTTCACGTCCTTGAGCATCACATGACCATCGTTGACAAGATGGAAGTAGATTTCTTTGTAATCGCTTGTGCTTCCACTGGAATCTCTCTGAGCGTATCGCCCCTGATATCGATAGGTTTGCCATTTAGATTTGGAGGATTCATCACTCGCCTGCCATGCTGAACCAAAGATGTTGTCAGTGTTCGGGTGCGTTAGCTCAAGGCTGCTGCCACCACCATTTGAAATTTCCGGCCATTCGCCTCCTACACGATAATCTACTTCGTCAGCGAGATTACCCCACTGATCCTCCAAACGAAGGAGTTCGCCATTATTGCTGAGGCGACCTGAATAATTGCCGAGTGCCGAGATCTTACCATGAACATCTGTCAGCCAATCGAGGTCTGCTGCGATGACTAGAAAGTCGCCCGCTTTCAATTGAGTATCCAAAGGAAAAACAAAATTGACGCCTTCCGTGAATCTCCATCCGGAAAGATCGACGGTTTGTTTGCTTCGATTCAGAATTTCAATGTATTCCGCGCGCACCTGATTGGATGGCGGGTCGAACATGATTTCATTGATCACAATCTGATCATGAATGAAAGGTGTATTGAGCGCAGAAGGGGTTGAATCCGCGGTGGCATACCATTCGTTGCTGCCTTTTGGAAAGACCTGCCAGGTCAACCCCAGTCCGGGGCTATCGAATCGATGAGAATTCAGGACTTCATCTCTGGAATTAATCACGGACAAAATATGTTTGCCCCTGCCGACCTTAAAAGGCGCTTCCACTTTGAGGTATCCTTTACTTGGAATGGCATCGGCAATCTCGATTGAATCATTCCACCGATCACCCTCGGCCAACCGGAGTGAACGAGCTCTGATTTCACTATTCCCTCCATTCCATAATTCTACCCACTCGATTGCTCCTTCCTCCGCATAATGTACCTCATTGATATGAATGGCAGGTCTGGCGCCATCACTGCCATTTGGACCGTTTGGTGTGGGTGAGGTGAATGAGAACCACTCTGTTCCACCATCTGGCTTGCGACCGATGGATCTGCCATCGCGAGAGATATTTGCACTGAGGGCTGAGACTGGAGAATTGCCATCAGGTTCGGTCAGGTAGACAATCGTTCCCGTCTTGGCGCTAAGAGGAATGTCGCTATACGATATGGACTGAAATCCTCTGGGAGCCACCGTCAAATCCTCGGTAATCATTGCCTTATCCAGTCGGCCTGGGTCATCACTGATGAAATAACCTTTCAGAGAGACGGCAACAGGAAGGGGATTATAGATTTCGATGAACCCTGTATCCCCAGGCATGGGCAGTACTTCATTGATGACGACGGAGGACCTCGAGGAAGTGGTTAATCGCAGGCGAGCTCCGAACACGGCATCAGAGGAAGTGGTGTTGGTCTGATGTAATTCAACCGCCAACTCATTGGTGCCAGATCTCAAGAGATTGCCTGCAGGTTGAAGCAAATCTTCTTCCAGCGTTGCGTTCGTAACCGCTCCCCCAGCAGAGGTTGTGGTAAAAGTAATGGTCCCGTTTGGCATGCGGATGCGTCCGACCTCTGTGCCGTTGAGATATACCACTGCTCCATCATCCAAAATCATATCCAAATTCAGCGAGGCACCTCTCGGGTCTCCTTGGAATTGGAACGATTTTCGGAAGTAATAAGTCAATTGATCTTCGTCATTGAGCGGGGTTTGAATGCCGGGATCAGGCAGCGCAGAATTTTCAAAGCCAAATAAACCCGAGCCTTCCTTCCAGGAGGTGTCATCGAAACCCACTCTTCGCCAGGAAGTTCCCAAGTTCTCATTAGCATCATGAAAACGCCATTTATCTCCAAAGTCGACAAGGACAATTCCCTGAGTTAAATCCAGCTCTGGAGAATCGACAGGTGTTTCAGCTCCCTGGATGGGCTCCGTCCCGGGTGTGCCGTCCGGACGTTCACTTGCCTTCCAGGCGCGCCAGTCATTGACCGATTGATCTCCACTACTCAAAACGAGGGCATGGCCCAGTCCATCGGCTGCTAATGGCCAGCGCCCATCATCCTCATAATCCAAGCGAACCAATACGACTTCGTTTTTATCCTTGAGTATGATGGTGTCTTCAGCATCTGAAAGATCTCCTGACCACGGGCCGAAAACCCGGACCGATTGAGGGATGCCGTAGTGCGCGCGCAATTCGCCTGGCGAAACATTGCTGACCACGAACCTTTCCCAAGCTTTAGCAAATCCGTCTTCAGCGAGATCGGGATCAAAGGAGGGGAAATCAAAATGGATGCCCCCGCGCAATTCCCAATCTGCCATATCGAGAGGAGTGGGCGTTTGGTTGTAAAATTCAATGTATTCCGGTTTGTCTCCCCGAGGGTGATACATGACCTCACTGATGACCATTTGCTCCCCCCGCAGCAAAGGTGCGCTTAGCATGTTCAACATCAACAAGAACCATCCAGGATGAAAAATCATGAGATAAGCTCTCTTGGTTGACTTGGTGGGCGTGCTTTTCATACGGCAATTCATATCTTTCATTGTGCTCCAATCTTTCACGACGAGAAATCAAGGAGAACCAAATTAAAATGGAGCTAAAATCATGCCAAAACAATCCAAAAGCGATAAAGCCCACGGCCAATAAGGGCTTGGGCTTTATTGGCTGTCTTGAAACCAGTAGTTTATTTGAGATGCCTATCAGCGAATTGGAGGTATTGTTGCCAGTCAAAATCCTTCACATTATGCTTACCCGAGCGCATGTGGTAACCGATGGTGTCACCCACGGGTTGATTGACCTCCGGCATTTCCGTTTCAGAGATCCCGTTTTTTCCCAGCAATCGATAAACAGGGTCCGCATGAACGCCAGACAGAAACTCGCCTTTAGGGTCTGCCCATCGATCTTCCTGTGCGCTGGCAATATAAACAGGGCGCGGTGCCATCAGAGCAATCAATTGGTGTTGGTCGATCGGGAGCAAGGATTCCCGGTCGTTGTAGTAGGCAAAATTTCCGCAAAACCAATGAGGGAAAGAGGAGTTGATGCGCCTTAACGTTTCCCCAAAAGCGCGCCGGCTCAATGCCGCACCTCCACACCCTGAATTATTCGAAATAACAATGGCAAACCGAGTGTCCGTTGCTCCTGCCCAAAGCGATGTTTTTCCCAGTCTGGAATGCCCCATCACCGTCACTTTGTTCTGGGCGACAAGAGCGTCCGTTTCCAGATAATCCATGATTCGGCTCAAACCCCAGGCCCATGCGGCAATCGATCCCCACTGGTGCGGCTCCGGGGCTTTTTGCGATTCTCTGTAGAACAGGGGATGCACGCCGTTTTGCCAGCCGTCATGAAAATCTGGATCCACATCGCCATAATAGGCCGTTACGAGTCCATAGCCACGTTGAACAATCATTTTGACCGGCCATCTTTCCGAGCTCGTACCCCTGGAGGCTTCCGTTGCTCTGTTCTCTTTGACCCCATTCTTACTGCTGTTCCGCATCCACGAAGTGGACAGAGTGATACCGGGATCATCCTGAATACTATGGTTGCCATAAAAGTTATATCCTAGAAACACGGGTATGTTATTCTTTATTTTTGCTGGGAGGTAGAGCAGGATTTTGACCTCAGCGCTTTTCTTATCGTCTTTACCGCTCAAACGAATCGTCACCTCTTTGCGCCGCGCCAAACCGTCGAGTGCATCCGTTACGTCGGAGGTGACCTCAAATTCCATTTTCACCTGTCGATCAGGGAAAGCACCGAACATTTCTCGGCTGAAAAGAGACAAAAGTTCAGGCCGACGTATTTGATTCCAGGCGGAAGGGGTCTGAACAAGCAATCCGTTTTCGGCTATCAGGGGGTCGGGTAGATTGTAAGCTGGAATCTTCGCTTCATCATAATTAATCAGCAATGGTTGCCCGACGCAGGTACCTGAATGGGTCCACAGGAACACGACTGTCAGTACAATGATCCATTTCTCTAAAGGGAATCGCATACGACAAACACTAAAAGATTCACTTGAGTTTAAGCAAGGCCTTAGGGCCAAGGTCAAAGTCCAGGATACAGGCAGTAAATTTTCAATGCATGCTAATCAACTTCAAACAATTCATACGATGCCCTGCATGGCGGACCTTGCACTCGACTCCACTGCGTGATGATGGAATGGAGTCACCGAACATGTTTATTTATCCATTCCACAACTTGAGAGCCCTTGATCTTGCTCTTACTCGGTGTTAGAAATGCTGCGAAGAGTATTATTATATGCTATTTCTGAAACCACGAGTTGAACCGATTTTATTTCCTATCATTGGTCTTGCCATTCTGACTGTCGCATCTTTGTTGCTGGGGCAGTCACCATCCAGTTCGGTCGTCACGACATCTGGGGCGTCCACTGAGGCTGTCGAAGCCGCATCCAATTTCAGTGTCTCACCCGGTTTCAACTTGGACATTTATGCCTCGGAACCCCTTCTGGCAAACCCTGTCAGTCTAGCTTTCGATGCCAAGGGGAGATGTTATGTGGTTGAGTCTCACCGGCGGCGTACTTCTGTATATGACATCAGGCGATTTCCAGATTGGCTGGATGCCGATTTTTCCTTCAGCACGGTTGAAGATCGAGCTCAGTTTTTGAAAGAAAATCTGTCCGCCGGCAATCCTGCCATACCGAAAAAATTTATTGTCGATCGCAACAAGGATGGAGTTTTTGACTGGAGGGATCTTGAGGAAGAATCCGAACGCATCGTTCTGCTGGAGGATACGAATCAGGATGGCAAAGCAGAGACATCCAGGGTATTTGCGGACGGATTCAACACGCTTGTTTCCGGCGTAGCCGCGGGCCTTTTGGTTAGGGACAATAAAGTCTGGTTCACGTGTGTGCCCGATCTATGGCAATTGGAAGACTCCAACGATGATGGATCGGCGGATCAACGTTCAATCCTCCATCACGGCTTTGGGGTGCACATTGCCTATGGTGGGCATGATATGCATGGACTCATTATGGGGCCCGATGGACGTATCTACTTCTCGATTGCCGATCGAGGTACGCGTGTTGATCAGGACGGGAAAACCTTGGTAGACTTGCCGCATACTGGAGCGGTGTTTCGATGTCAACCTGACGGATCCGATCTCGAAGTGTTTGCCTACGGTCTCCGTAATCCTCAGGAGTTGGCTTTTGATGCCCGGGGCAATCTATGGACGGTTGACAACAATGGTGACGGAGGAGACAAGGCTCGTTTGGTCTATCTGGTCGAGGGTGGAGACAGTGGTTGGCGCCTGGGCTGGCAGTGGCTGGCTAACATGGGTCCCTGGAAAAATGAGCATCTTTGGGAAACCGCGGAGACGAATGAGGGCAATTACCTGATTCCCCCCATCGCTTATGTGGGTCACGGTCCGGCCGGATTCGCATTTTATCCAGGCACTGGAATGCCCGAGATGTTCAAGGATCATTTTTTCCTAGCGGATTTTCCGGGCGGCATTCGTTACTTCAAAGTGGCTCCATATGGCGCCAGTTTTCAAATTCAACATGATCAGGAATACCTTGAGGACAACAGACTTGATCACATGAACGGTAAGCTCCTTTGGGGATTGTCGCCCGTCGATGTGACTTTTGGACCCAAACCTGGCATCTACGTTGCAGACTGGATACAAGGTTGGGAAAAAACCGGGAAAGGGCGCATATTCAGGGTAAGCAGTTCAGAGATGGACTCGAGGGAAGATAACGCCTTCAATGCTCTTTTGGATGGTGGACTCAAAAAATTATCCATCAAGGAACTTGGCCCCATATTATCTCACCCAGACATGCGCGTGCGTCAAGAGGCTCAATTTGAGCTGGTGCGCCGATATGAACCACCGACTTCTTCCGTAGTGAAAGTGCTTAGTGGTGCTTTCAACGTAAGTGCATTAGATGAGCTAACACGTGTGGCACAGGATCGTAATCAAGATCAAACAGCGCGTTTACACGCGATTTGGGGATTGGGGCAACTGGTTCCGGAATATCGTGACACCGCGGAAATTTTGAAAGGATTATTATATGACTCCGAACCCGAAATTGTCAGTCAATCAGCCAGAGTGCTTGCAGACAGGGGGGTCGTGGGTTACTACAGCGATTACCTGAAATTGATGCAAGATCCAAACCTGCGGATACGTTTTTTTGGGATCAAGTGGCTTTGGAAAACTCTGGAAGTAGGATTTCAAGAAGTGCAGCACAGTGAAGATACCAAAACATTGGTCAACCTCAGACAAAATGCACCCGTATTCAATGTGCTTTCTGATAACAGGGGGCAGGATAAATATCTTCAACATGCCTGTGTCATGGCACTGATGCAAATCAATGACCTGGCCGGACTGGTGGAAGCAGCTGGAAATGAGAGCGACGATATTCGACTGGGAGCCGTGCTTGCGCTGCGCCGATTAGAGCGTCAGGAAATTTCCGTGTTTCTCAAAGACAAGAATCATGACATTGTTGTAGAGGCTGCACGCGCCATCAACGATGTACCCATTGAAGGGGCCCAGCAGCAATTGGCCCAGTTGATTCAGCGTGCCAATCTGCCCGAACCCGCCTTGTCACGTGCCATCAATGCTCAATACCGTTTGGGCAATACTGAAAATGCAGCCTATTTGATTTCATTTGCCCAAGATGAAGGAGCTAAAGAAACATTGAGAGTGCAGGCGATCCTCATGTTAGCCAAATGGGCGAACCCTCCCAGACGAGATTCTATAACTGGATTATGGAGACCTCAGCAGCCAAGAGATTTTCGGTCTGCAGCTGTTCCTCTACGCCTGGCATTGGGCAAGCTTCTGAATGATGTTCCTGATTCTGTTAAACGGGCTAGCATCGGCGCGATGGTTGCTTTGGATTTAAAGGATGAGAGTGAACTATTGATCCAGTTAGTTCAAAGCGAGGAAAATGAAGATAGTGTCATCGTTGATGCTGTTGATGCGCTCGCCAGCCTTGAAAGTCCGCGCCTGATCGAGGCTTTGACCATGGCGCGAGCGAGTGAGTCTGATGTCATCTATGCTGCGGCCGTGCGACATCAATCCAAACTCAAGCCCGAAGACGCGCTCAAACTATTCAAGATTGATCTAACAAAAAATAGCGTCCAGGTCCGGCAAGCTGCCATCAAAGGCATTGCTTCCCTGAAATCGCCAGAAGCCATTGCTTTGTTGGATCAGTTAATGAGTCAGTTGTTGGATGGTTCCCTGAATTCTTCATTGACCTTGGAACTGGTTGAAGTTGCAGCTAGCTCGAAATCAGAAATCATTCGCCAAAAGTTAAAGATCTACCACGAATCCTTACCAATTGATGATTCGTTGGCTGCCTATCGACTCACACTGAAAGGTGGAAATGCCAGTCAAGGCCGGACTCTTTTTCAAGAGCGGCAGGACTTCGGTTGCATGCGGTGTCATGCCTTGGGAAAGCAGGGCGGTAAGGTGGGGCCCGTACTTCGTGACTCAAGCAAGCCTTTGACTCGTGAGCAGATTCTGGAATCCATCATTTATCCCAATCGTCAAATTGCCGAGGGTTATGATGCGGTCATGGTTGACTTGATTGATGGTGAATCGATCAGTGGCGTGCTACATGAGGAAAAGGCAAACCATTTGGTCGTTTTTTCAGCAGATGGTCAACGGCATGAAATATCAAAGGACCAAATTGAAAGTCGGCAATCTACCCTATCGCTCATGCCGGAAGGATTGGGAGAAATCATGACTCATCGAGAACTGCGCGATATCATCGAATTTTTATCCCAACCATGATCAATCGCCCCAAAGACACGATCGATCACTCTGATGATTTATTTTTTTGGGAAAAGTCTCTGGGTTCGCGGGGTTTTCATTTTCTGTTAGGTATCGACGAAGCTGGAAGAGGTCCTCTTGCCGGTCCTGTTGTGGCCGCTGCTGTGATTTTGCCTGCTGAATGGTATCGAGTGGGATTACCTCCGGATTTGAGCGGTATCCATGATTCCAAAAAATGTAGCCCCAAAAAACGATATGATTTGTTTGAGCGAATGACTCATCATTCTATGATCAAGTTTGGTATTGCAAAAATTGATGCCGAAGAGATAGACCGCATCAATGTCCTCAAAGCAACTCACAAAGCAATGAACAAAGCTGCCCTGCTTGTGAGGAATCCTGTTGCAGACCATGCTCTCGTAGACGGCCTTCCGGTCAATGGATTATCTATTCCGCACACCGCCATAATCAAAGGAGACTCAAAAAGTTATTCCATTGCTGCGGCCAGTATCCTAGCCAAGGAGTATCGAGATCGTCTCATGGTTCAATGGGATGCTATTTATCCTGAATATGATTTTGCCAAGCACAAAGGCTATGGGACGCGTGCTCATCGTGAGGCAATATTGGCCCATGGACCTTGTCCGTTGCATCGGGACAGTTTCCTGAGAAATCTTCGTCAGCAACAAACGGTTTTTTCATGGGGACACTGATTCAGAAAATTCGATCTGTTTTCTTTGATGTTCAGCAGCCTGATCATTTACGAAAGGGAAAACAGGGCGAGAAGGTTGCCGAGCGTCATTTATGTCAACGCGGATTAAAGCTTCTAGCTCGAAATTATTCCTCGGGTCGTGGCGAAATCGATCTCATTTTCAGGCAGAATCAATGCATGATTTTTGTCGAGGTCAAAACTCGCTCAGAGGGACAATGGTCTCGGCCTGCAGCCGCTGTCAATGCACGCAAGCGCAACCTGATATGCCAAGCGGCCATGGATTATCTCAAACAACTGAATTTTCCGAAATGCCAAGTTCGATTCGATATCGTTGAGGTATTGTTGAATGATGACGAGCTAATATCCGAGCTGCGGCATTTGCCCAATGCGTTCTCCATGCCAGATCCATACCGCTACTGAATCTTTCCATTATGCCTGAATTACCAGAAGTTGAAATACTGCGCAGGCATCTTGAGCCCCGCATTGTTGGTTATCAGGTTCAACGAGTGAAGGTCTACAAGAAAAGGATTGTGAGGCCTGATGCAGCCGGTGAATTGGAAAAAGTTATTCAAGGCTGTCAGATATTGGGTATCCACCGGAGAGGGAAATATCTTATCCTCCTCCTGAATTCGGAGTCTGGCTCGAATAAAATTCTTATTCATCTGGGGATGACAGGCCGCCTATTCAGTTTGAAAAAAACGGATGCGATCGATTCATTTCCTCATCTGGCTCTGCATGTGGAATGCGATAAAGGGCAGTTATGCTATGTTGACCCCCGGACTTTCGGGAGATGGTCACTGGATCTTTCGTGCATCGATCGGCTTGGTCCTGAGCCCATGGATTCTTCCTCTTTTCATGCCAGATACTTAGGTCATAAATTCAGCACGCGAAAAGCCAAAATAAAGGATATGCTCATGAATCAAGCATGTGTTGCGGGGCTTGGTAACATTTACGTTTGTGAAGTGTTGCATGCTGCAGGTCTTCATCCGCTGCTTCCGGTAGGGCAAATCAACTCCAACGCGTTGAAAAAACTCTGTCAGTGTATCCGCCGAACACTGAAGTCTGCCTTGAAAATAGGAGAGCAATCGGAGTTGAACCTGCAAGGCGCGGGAGCGGGTGATGGGTTTTTCTATTTCGGACGTTCGAATCGAGCCAGTCAACTAATTCAAGAAAGGTTTCGAGTTTATGATCGTGAAGCTAAGCCTTGCCGGGTCTGCAAATGCCTTGTTGAGAGAATCATGATTTCTCAGCGAAGTACTTACTTTTGTCCAAATTGTCAAAAAGCATGATCATTCATCCAGCTTTGTCTGTATAGGAGAACTGGAGGGGTGGGCACCAAGTTGCCGTGTGCCATCCCAGAAATAAAGGACGCCCGAAAGGCCTGTACAAAAACCCGCGCCCAAGATCAGGATGTTTAAAAACTCCCGAGGCAATTTTGCAAGGACAGTCAGAATGATTACCATTTGGAGGACGGTTGCGCATTTTCCAGCTAGTCTGGGCTTTACCTTGATCTTACCGAAGGTGTAGTGGATGAGTATAATTCCCAGAATGAGCAATACATCCCGGCTGAGTATCAATGCTGTCAGCCAGATGGGGATGCTGGACAGGTAAGGATCGTTATCGAGGCTCAGTAGAATGAATCCGGAAACCAGTAACATCTTGTCCGCCAGAGGGTCAAGGACCGTTCCGAGTTCACTGATCTGATTGTATTTTCTAGCGATAAAACCGTCAACAGCATCGCTTAACGCGGCCAGACCAAATAATCCCAGAGCACCAAATCTCAGCCATTCATTTCCTCCGTGCACATAATACAATACAACCACAATGAAGGCTGGAACGATCAATATGCGAAGGATAGTGATTTGATTGGCTATGGTCATTTCAACCGGGGGGCCATTGCAAGGCTCGTCCGCCCAGAATGTGGCAATGCAAATGTGGAACAGATTCTCCACCGTCTGGCCCATTATTGATCACCAATCGAAATCCGTTCTCCAGTTTTAACTCTCGAGCAATCTCGGCTGCTTTCAGCATCAGATGGCCTATCAAGGATTGATCTTCAGCGTTTGCTGCGTCAATACGCGAGATTGGCCTCTTAGGGATGACAAGCACATGCGTAGGTGCGGCAGGATTGATGTCTTTGAACGCCAGCACTTGATCGTCCTCGAAGACTATGTCAGCGGGGATGTGACGCTGAATGATTTTTTCAAACAAAGTCATGCTGATTGGCAATTTTATGCATGCACCACTAATGAGCAATCGGAATGGACATTACGGTCAAAACATTCTCTGATGAATTCTATCAGTTGATCATTCAAGTCCTGACATTTTCTGCTCCATCGCCGAGCGCCAAGTTGGTTTTTCACATATGCTCTCAAACCGTGGATCCAAAGCACGCAAGGGGGTTCATTGGCCAATGTTCTGGATAGCTCATTGCGTAAGCATTGAAACATCATGAGTTCAAATCCATGATCTTTGCGTCCCAACCAATCTGCGATATCCTTTTTTTCGACCCTGGCGGATGCTACTACCTCGGATTGCGGTAAAGCCAGATCAAATCCGAAACCTTTGAGGACTTGCTTCAGGACCTCCGCAAATTCTTCAAAGGAAACCAATTGTTTTCCGAGCTCATCCCGAAGGTAAACGATGACCCCATGATTGATATTCTTCAGAATTTCGGGATCCATCCATGAAGAGGTCTCACCAAGGAGTTCCACTGTCATCAATTCCACCGAACAAGGAAGGTTATTTCCACCTTCAAGTTCCAGAACAACACAATCGGGGTTGAGCTGAATCATTATCTAATTTCCAATTTTTGAACTTCGTGAACAAATTCTGTCGCTTCTGCAAATCGACGATATACGCTCGCAAATCTAACATAGGCAACTTGATCGACGACTCGAAGCCCGTTCATGATTCGTTCTCCAATGACCATGCTGGGAACCTCACGTTCATATTCATCCATGATGCTGTTGTAGATGCGGTCGATGAGCTCCTGGACGAGCTGCTGACTGACAGGACGTTTTTCACATGCTCGATACAGTCCTGCAGCAAGTTTTTCTTTGCCAAAGAGTTCCCTTCGTCCATCACGTTTGATTACCATGAGGATCTCTCGTTCCACCTCTTCGTAAGTTGTAAATCGATGCCCGCAATCCAAACATTGACGGCGCCGACGAATCACAGCTCCTTCCTTGGAAGACCTGGAATCCACAACTTTGTCATCAAGACAATTACATTTTGGACACTTCATGCCATAAATCCACAGCAAACTGTATGCCTAAATTTTTAATATACCAGATATTGGGGTGTCAAGCACTCCCAGCCATCATTTTGTCCAACAAACAATCAAATATACTTCCAGGAATCGGTAATGGAGAGCGGTCATGGACCAAAGAGAAGTCTCATATTTCGCAAAAAAGCCGCAGGAATTAAATCCTGCGGCTCATACACTGAAATGATTGGAATTCCCAAATCTTATTTTTCGCTCGTGGGAGTGGGTGAATCGTTGTTTTTCTTTATATATTCATCCACTTTATCTTTTTTGATGACTTCAATCTTGGCTCCATTTTTGAGCTCTTCAGCTGAAGGAACCTTAATGATATCGCTAGTGATGGGAGCCGCTTTTTTTGGTTTTGGAGTTTCTTCGATGCCAAGTAACTCTACTTCAAACAAAAGCGTGGAATTAGGGGGTATGCTGCGGTTACCGCCGTTTCCATAAGCCAGATCTGATGGAATAAAAAGTTGCCACTTGGATCCTACTTTCATTAGTTGTAAAGCTTCGGTCCAACCTTTAATGACGCCGGTAACATTGAAGGTTGCCGGCTTGTTGCGTTTGTAAGAACTGTCAAATTCCTTGCCATCAATGAAGGTTCCTTTGTAATGGACCCGCACCTTGTCTGATGCGGTGGGGATTGGGCCGTCACCTGCATGGACGACTTTATATTGCATGCCACTGCCCAAGGTCTTTACACCTTCTTTGGTTTTGTTTGCTTCCAGAAATGACTCACCCTCAGCAGCGTTTTTTTGAGCCACCTTTTCCTGCTCAGCATTCCTTTGTGCTCGGACAACGTCGCCCACCTCTTTGGTTGTCGACTGGATTTCCTGATCACTCATCAAAGACTCACCGCTCAGGTAGTCTTTCATTCCTTGCAGGAACATATCGAGATCCACATCCAGATTGTTTTGCTTCAGATTTCTGGCGTAGTTTGCTCCCAAACCATATCCGAAACGTTTTTTCTGATCTTTCAGATCATCCTTGCTTGCCGCATTCGCAATCATGGTCGCTAGTCCGATCATGATTAACATGTTAATAATAAACTTCATATGAATCTACTTTTTAAATACGTTTCCGCTTTTGGTGTCAGCGTTTGATTTCGTACACTTAACATTACAAACCAGAATCGTCTAGGGTTTTTGTAATTCACACTCCTCGGATTAAAATGCACAACATATTATAAGATCGTTGCATGTTGATGGGTAACGAAATGACTGCCCGGAACGTCTATGATGAGTTCCATGACGGTGGCTATTTTCAGGATCAAGTTTGTTATGAGAGTCAGTAAGTTTAAAAGTGAAAACCGACCTCAAGAGACTTCGCGCTTTTCATGAACTTGAGTTTGTGATTCAATGAAAATATCCCATGGAATGGTTGGTCTTCATCCTTTTGACGCTACTGGCGCTTGCTCTTTTTTGGCGCTTGCCAGGTGTAAGTGCTGCTTTGCGCTGGGCTTTCTTTGCTTTTTTGGCCATCACTGTGCTTGGTGCCTGGCAATGGAACAAAGAATGGGCTGCCAAATTCAAGGCGCATCAAGTCTTTCATGAGAAACTTCCTTCTGAAGGGGGGGCTCATGGTTATGTGAGCTCTGATACGTGTCATTCCTGCCATCCAGATCAGTATGAGAGCTGGCACGCAAGCTATCACCGCACGATGACGCAATATGTCGAAAAGAAGAACGTCATGGCGGAGTTCGAAAAGGTTTCTCTATCTTATTACGGGAGACCTGTGGAGATTGAGTGGGATAATGGAGAGCTCTGGGCCACCATGGATGATCCCAAATGGCTGTATGCAACCCCAATCGAAACCCTGAAAACATCCAGCCATCCACCTCTCTCCACCCGCAAACGCCTTGGCTTGATGACTGGATCGCACCATATGCAGGTTTATTGGATGTCCTCAGGTCATGGTAATTCTCAAGATATTTTTCCTTTATGCTACCTCAAAGAAGAACAACGCTGGGTGCCTTTCAAAGATACTTTTCTGAGAGATCCCGCCATGTCTCATTATGACCAGAAGTGGAATGGTAATTGTATTGCATGTCATGTGACTGTGGGTCAGCCCAGACCCGTCTCGCCTCTCGCAACCAAAACGAAGTCGGCTGAATTAGGTATCGCTTGTGAAGCTTGTCATGGACCTGGCGAGAGGCATGTGAAAATGAACAAAAATCCGGCACGCCGATACAAATTGCATCAATCAAAGGAATCGGATCCGACTATAGTTGACCCCCAAGATTTAGATCATGAACGGTCCTCCATGGTTTGCGGGCAGTGCCACGGGATTCACTGGATTTCAGATTCCAAAGACTATTATTTAAACGGCATCAAATTCCGTCCGGGTGGCCTGCTCAATCAAAATAAAAAACCCGTCCGTGCTGCTCATCTCGATGAACAGCCATGGTTGAAAGCGCCTCTGAAGGCAAACCCAAGGTTTTTGCGTGATCGTTATTGGCCTGATGGAATGGTCCGCGTAGGAGGTAGGGATTATACCGCAATGGTCGAATCACCCTGCTATCTGAAGGGAGAGCTGTCGTGCTTATCTTGTCACCAGATGCACCACCCTCAGCCAGGGTCAAAGCAGATGGAACTTTGGCTTGACGATCAGGTAAAATCTGGAATGGATTCGAATGAAGCGTGCCTTCAGTGTCATGAAGGTATGCGGGATAATTTATCGGAACACACCCATCATACTGCCAATTCCACAGGAAGTTCATGCTACAATTGTCACATGCCTCACACTACCTATGGTTTGTTGAAAGGCATTCGAAGCCATCAAATTGATGCTCCATCAATCAAGGTCAATTTGGAAACAGGTCGCCCTAATGCATGTAACCTCTGTCACCTTGATCAAACCATCGAGTGGAGCGCAGATTATCTGGAGAAGTGGTATGGCCAGCCTAAACCCGCTTTGAATTTGGAAAATCGAAGGATTGCCGCCTCAGTCCTTTGGCTGTTGAAAGGGGATGCCGGACTCAGAGCACTCACCGCCTGGCACTACGGTTGGAAAGATGCTCAAGAGGCATCAGGCGTTAGCTGGCAAGTGCCAATCCTTGCACGCTTGCTAGAGGACCCTTATTCAGCCGTTCGATTCATTACGGCGCGCAGCCTGCGATCTTATACCGGTTTGGAGGATCTGGACTTTGATTTTCTGGACGAAGCAAGCAGCTGGAAGACATCGGTCGAGAAGGCTCTGGCCGTATGGGAGACTACTCAGAAAGCAGAAAACCAAATTTTGGAACCTCAGCGAGTGCTTTTCAAATCCTCGGCAGAGTTTGACGAACGACTCATACGTGCGATGCTCTCAAAAAGAGTGAACCTCAGCATGGATCTGCAGGAATAGTGTAACTGCTTGCGTTTTACTTTTCCATTTGACTGATCACTGTTTCCCACAAGGGCTCATTGATCAGTGCTTTTTCCAATGCTGCTATTTCAGTTGTGCGCTCCGTAACGTATTGCAGCTTTAATGGCAGTTGAATTTGCAGGCGATTGCGGTATTCTCCCTCCATTGACTCGTAACTGATAGATCCACCCAAATGATATGTCAGAACACAAATTGCCAGCAAGTTCAGACCTAAATGATGCATTAAAGCATCTGAAGTGAAAAATGGATCTATGATGGCCCGAGTGCCACTGATGGGCGTTTTTTCAGCATTGTCTTCCACGCATATTTTCAGATGAGATCCGCAGGGAGTATTTCCGTGAGTCTGTATTGTAATCCTGACGGCAGAATCCTCAGGGACATAAAGTAACAGATTTTGAACGATCAAATCATGGAGTTTCTGAAATCGTAGTGGTTCCGAGTAGATAGCAGGAATGGAATCGCAGCTTGGGATGTTGAGTGTTATATTTTTCTGTTCGAATTGGGTAATGTATGAATCGACCGCTTTTTTCAGGGAGCTGTCCGATTCAATGGTGGTTAAAATTTCAGCATTTGGACCATCTTTACCGGCAAATTCTTCTAATTTGAGCACGTCGATGACACGTCGAATCTGCTCGCGTGTCTGCATATAAAGCTTTCGATACAAATTTGGATTATTTAACTCGGCCATTTGCAAATCTTCGATAGTTGGGTTGAGCGAATCCAATTCCATGAAGCATCGTGCGGCATCCACTGTATTGCGATATAGATGACTGATCCCCGAGGACAGAACTGTCAGGCCCACGACACGGTCCAGGACAAGGGTTTTGTGTAGTGCGGTGAATTTCTGGCGCATCAAATGTTCACGTTCATTGTGCACCAAAAAGAATTCCATGGCTCGGCGAAGCGTGATCTCCAAATCAGCCACATCCCATGGTTTAGAAATATATTTATAGATTGCACCCGTGTTGACCGCGTCGATTGCCGCATCAAAATCACTGTAGGCAGTGACCAGGATGCGTATGGCGTTGGGGCGAATGGTTCTTGCTTTCTCCAGCAACTGCACCCCTTTCTCGCCGGGCATTCTCTGGTCTGTCAGAAGGATGCCTATTTCATCCTGATGCTCCTCAAAAATACGAAATCCATCCCTTGCGTTGGTCGCAATGAAAATACGGAAATTGTTGCCTAGGGCCCGTTGGAAATATTTAAGAGACTTTTCTTCATCATCCACATAAAGGATAGCAAACTTCTTATAATCGTATAGATCGGTCATTGGAGAGCGTGTCTAGAGGGTGGAGTCAATGTTTTTACCGTCGTCCATCATGCAATTCAAATCGGGGAAATCCAAGTCAAATTCTGTATATAAATGACTCTTTGTATTGACTTTGATAGTAGCCTGATGATGTTCCATGATTTTGTAGCAGATGCTCAAGCCAAGCCCCATTCCACTGCCAACATCCTTGGTGGTATAAAATGGATCGAAGATCCGAGCCATATGTTGATCTTCGATACCAGTGCCGTTGTCACGTATTAACAAATGAATCCGATCTTCTTTTCGGAAGCCTCGGATTTTTATGCATGGACCTTCGGTCTTCTCGTCGTAAGTTTTGGAATCCAAGGAGTCAGAGGCATTTTGCAATATATTTACAAGTACCTGGATCAATTGATTTTCGTTTCCGTTAATCGTTAAATCTGAGCTTACATCATTTTCCAGATGAACGTGTTTGACTTCGTTGCTCAGCAATTTGAGAGATTTGGTGACCACTTTTTCAAGACTTGTATCAAACTTATGCTCGCTGTCTGGATGACTGAATCCTCGCAGGTCCTGAACAATGTCGGAAACTCTTGTGATACCCTCTTCCACATCTTTGACTATATCCTGATATTCATCGCGTTCATCTTCGGGCAGTTGATGGACGAATTCCCGCAAAGTATAGGCTCCGGTTTTTGCAAAATTGAGAGGGTTGTTGATTTCATGCAAAATGCCAGCACTCATTTTTCCCAGTGATGCCATTTTTTCGGACTGAACCAGCATGGTCTCAGTGTCCTTCAATTCGTCCAGAGTTGATTCCAATTTCTTTTTCTGCCGTTTAAGAGTACGCTGATACAGGTGCGTATCGGAAAGGTTCTTCAAACGTACATGTATTTCCGCAAGTGAGAATGGCTTTGTCAAAAAGTCACTTGCCCCGGCTTTCAAGGCTGAAAGTTTAATATCTTCATCTACTCGTGCTGTGAGTAATACAATAGGAATGTTTTCCGTTGATGTGGTTGCCTGTAGCTCCTGGCAGATCTGCAATCCGTCTTTCTCAGGCATCATCATATCCGTCAAAATGATGTCTGGCAGGAATTGTTTGGCTTTTTGAACTGCTTCTTGGCCATCTTGTGCCTCGAGTATCTCATAATGCCCTTCCAGTTGAGCACGAAGGAAAGTCAACATGTCCGGTTCATCATCGGCGATGAGCAGTAATGGTTGGTTTTTTTGGCGGCGTGGTAAATCAGTGACCGATCTGATTTTTATCGGTTCAAGAGAGGTTGCCGGAAATAATTCGGCACGTCGGTAGAGTTTGGCGAGCCACTCTTTCCCATCCTCTTCCTTGGCCTCTCTATCGCTGGAAATTCCGCTAGTTGCAGATCCTGTCTTGAGCGCTTCTGGGGAGCTTTTTGAACGCCGGCCCTCACTTTCTCTGTGCTGACCTGAGGATTCAGTTGTAATTTTCACAGGTATCGATTCATCGGCTGCCACCGACGCCTCCATTGAAAATCGCGCAGGCATTTTGATGGTGAAGATGGTGCCTTTGTTTTCCTGACTTTCGACTTCAACTCGCCCCCCCAGAACCTCCACAAATTCTTTGACCAGAGCGAGGCCAATGCCTGCTCCTTGATGTTTGCGTTTACTGGAACTGTCCACTTGCCAAAATCGGTCGAAGATGAAAGCAAGGCTTTCTTGAGGGATGCCTATACCCGTATCAGTGATTTGTATGACGACATTCTCATTTTTTGAACGTGCGGAAATTCGAATCATTCCCCCAGGGCTCGTAAATTTCAATGCGTTGAACACCAAATTCAGAATAATTTTTTCCAACTTTTCACGGTCTGTATGGAGTGATAGCTCGGGTTCATGGATGTCGGCTTCAATCTGAATACTTCGATCCTCCGCCGTTTTACGTATGGAGGATACGATGCCCTTGATGAATGATTCCAGATGCAGACTCTTGATGGTGACGTTCATTTGTCCGGATTCCAGCCTTACCAAATCCAGTAGGTCATTAATGAGTTTGAGCAGCCGCATACCATTGGCCTGCATGGAGGAAAGAGTATCCTTAATATCCGGTGGTAATGAATACTGTCCTTTTAGAAGCAAGGATTCAAGCGGGGTCAGGAGGAGAGTGAGGGGTGTGCGTAATTCATGGCTGATATTTGCAAAGAATCTGTTCTTAACGCGATCCAGTTCTTTGAGTTTGCGATTGCCTGCTTCCAGCTGCCGGCGGTTTTCATCCAATTCCCATCGAAGTGCGAATTCTCGGGTACGATTGAGATTGTACAGGTAGTTTCCCGTCATACTGAAAATCCCGGTCAACGTGATGAAATAAATCGAATTGACAAGGTCCTTCCTTCCCCCTTCCCCCTCAATCGGAGAGGGGCCAAGGAGACATGCCGCCAGGTAGAGTAGAATACTGATAAAGACCATGCGGGTGGTATCGGCAAGCCCCCACCTCATCAAAAAACCTATGCCAACGAGAACAATATTGATTCCGGCATAATAGTCCGATCGAATTCCGTCCGTCTCATAGATCATCCATGAGATGAAAAAGATAGGCAATGTGACTTCAATCAGACCGAGAGGGCGAAAATACTTTTTGCCAAAAGGTTGACCCAAAACCCACCAGATGATGGTCAATAAAATCGAGCACTCTATTCGAAGCCAAAAGAAAAATTCCAAGAATTCGGGATAGATGAAATAATCCAAAAGCCCCCCAAAGGGCATGAATACGATCCCCAGAATGCATGCAACACGGTAGTTTTGGATGATTAGCGGCCGTTCGTACTCTATCTGAGCACGTTGCATCTCGGGAGTCAGTTCTACGAGCCGCGGCAATTTCATTCCGGTTTGCGTATCTCACTAAAGACATTAACACCAGTGTCATCGTGCGCTAGTTTGCAAATTTCCGCAGGGGCTCTATCGGGTACTAACTCCGAAAATCTTGAATCATCACGGTAAACCAGATGCCAATCGACCACGAATTCCATCCAGTGACGAGAAGGGTTATTAACGTGCACGTTCGTCGTGACCATCAGCCCCCCTGGATTAACAATTTCGTAGAATATGGTATTCAAACGCTTGCAGATCCTGTCTGAAAGGTAGTCATAAAGTCCCGCACAATAGACCATATCATAATGATCATTGATAAACTCGTTACCAGGCTTATGCGCTTCTTTGAGAATTTGGTGCACAGATCTGAGCTTGGTTTGGATCTTTGTTTTGCGACCGTGTTGTTTTATCTGTTCCTCAAATTTTTGTTGAACACTCCTCAAAGTTTCCTCGTTGAAATCAAGAAGTTCAATCTCTGCCTGATCCGCAATTTCCATCTCCAGCAATTGTTGAATCTCTACAGCAGGGCCGCATCCCAGGTTTAAAATCCGTGCTCGCCTTCCTGTTTTGGCAACCCGTTCGATCTCTATGACCAATTTTGTCTTGAGATAATCAATACGATTTCGATGGGCCACCACCGGAGGTGTGTTTAGAAAAAAGGTATTGAGGATTTTGGCGAAAAGTGAGCTTCCCTCGTAGGGTGCCCGTGCCATCATGGCAACCATTTCGTAGTCGCCCGCATACCCCAACGGCTTTGTGTAGGTGCGCCAGCTGAAGGGGGCACAGAGCACGATGGGGTGTAATTGGCGTTTGACATAGGATCGATGCAGTGGCTGCAAAGATTGTTTAACCGATTCGGCAGCCGCCTCAAATCGCATGAAGTAATCGCCTAGCATCGGCAGGGCTGGCTCCAGAACCTGATTGATAATCTCAACCTCCTGATCGTGACGATCCCGGGATGGGTTGGAGCGCACGACAAATTCCAACTGCTCCAGCCAGCGTCGCAGTTCGATTAGAAACCCCTGCAGATCGGCGACCACCAGCTTGAAATCATCCATCACCAAATCATGTTTTTTGTATTCCGAAATGAAATGATTGAATTCCGATCGCAAGATACTGGAAGCCTTCATTGGTCTGGTGAGATCCACGTCCAGCCAGGCATCGTCAAGGGAAGCTTCACAAACCAAGAAGATACCGGTATTGACAAGGTTGCTCACCACAGCACGACCAGAATAAACCGGGCGATGATTGATAAAAATCTGGAACTCCTGGAGCACTTCTGAAAGTTGTAGAATGCTGTAAGGATTATAGACCTCAAACACAACCAGATGGCGGGTTAACCTTATGGGAGTGGCACGCAATTCAAGCCCTTCGCTATTGACGCATAGGACAAGACTTTCCTCGTCAGCTTTGGGTTGCTTTTTCGATTCCATGAGCGGCTATAAAGGGGACCGAATACAAGTGTATTGACCCTACAATGATGTTTAGAATATTCCCAACCTGATTATGATGAGAGACAATAAATCTTAATTCGTTGTTCCCTTATCGTGATTAAATCATCCTGTTGATTCGCGCTTTCTTTTCCAAGGCCTGAGTTGAATGGATGCTTTGTTTTTTTGGCCTCATTTTCTGAGAGTATCCCAAGAAATTGCTCTCGGGTTTCAAACTCTTTTATATGCCCTCTACTGACAATCAATTTCAACATTCACAAACTGCTATGGTCTCTCATGACATGGCAAGCGGAATATGATGAATAAAGCCTCGTCGCAATGATAAAAAACGAGATTTCTGCAGTTTTCTGCGGAAAGGTCGTGTTTTCGGTACTGTTTTTGGTTGCCAGATATTTCTCTCTCGTCATCATGAAAACTGTCCTTAAAGGCTTTTGAGATGATAGTTACAAAAAATGGGCGTGTGTTGTACGACTCCTGTCGACGCGTACAAGAACCGGTCAATATGGTTGAGCTGGCATTCAGGAGTGGGTACAAAGTAGGAGAAATGTCCAAAACACTTGGTATTTCTTCCAGACATCTGGAACGCATGTTTTTCGATGCATTGGGTGTCAGTCCGAAATACTGGCTCAGAGAGCAGCGAATGATCAGAGCTCGCTACCTGTTGCGTGAGGGAACCCCTTTGAAATACGTCTCTGTAATTCTAGGTTTCAGGCGCTACAGTCATTTCATTGCCGAGGTCAGGGCTTTCTATGATATGCCGCCAGTGAAAATGGTGGAAACAGAAAAACGTCGCTGCGCGATGGAGCCCTCATAGTCCTGCCCAACGGCTATCTGCGCATTCAAAAAGGTCGAGTTTTCCTGGCAGCGCTGCTTGTGTAAACCAATTCGGTTTTAAACATTGAATTTAAACAGCAGCACGTCCCCGTCTTTGACCACATATTCCTTTCCTTCCATGCGATAAAGGCCTTTATCACGAGCTGCTGCGACGGATCCACATTCAACAAGGTCTTTGTAAGCGACAGTTTCTGCCTTGATGAACCCCCTCTCAAAATCAGTATGAATAACGCCTGCCGCCTGAGGGGCCCTGTCACCTTCGTGAATCGTCCAGGCGCGTACTTCCACCTCTCCGGCCGTGAAATAAGTTCGTAATCCAAGTAAATGATATGTGCTGCGAATCATGGAGCCTACGCCGGACTCCGATACACCCATTTCTGAAAGAAAGTCGGATGCTTCGTCTGGCGCTAAATCCACCAGATCGCTTTCGATCTGTGCACTGATGATCACGGTTTCACATGCGTGATGCTCCTGAGCATAATCTTTTACCTTGGCGACATGTGGATTGTTGGCTGCGTCCACCAATTCACTCTCTTTCACATTGGCTGCAAAAATGGTGGGTTTAGCTGTCAAAAGAAAAAAAGGTTTGAGAATCGCCGCCTCCTCCGGATTCAGCTCCAATGTCAAAGCGGGTTTTCCATCATTCAGGTGAGGTAAGACCTTTGACAGGACGGCGTGTTCTGCTTTGGCAGTTTTATCGCCCTTTTTGGCATCTTTTGCTCGACGATCCAGGCTCTTTTGAACCGATTCCATATCGGCCAAGACGAGTTCCGTCATGATGGTTTCGATATCTCGGATTGGATCAATGCTGCCCGCAACGTGGTGAATGTCCTCATCCTCAAAGCATCGGATCACTTGAATAATGGCATCCACTTCTCGAATGTGACTCAAAAACTTGTTTCCCAGACCCTCACCTTGAGCAGCTCCCTGCACCAGTCCGGCAATATCTACAAATTCAAAGGAAGTGGGAATAATGACCTCGGTCTTGGCAATCTTGGCCAAGGGTTCCAAACGGTCGTCAGGAACGGTGACTACACCTACGTTAGGATCGATCGTACAGAAAGGGTAGTTGGCCGATTCCGCCTTGCGGGTGCGTGTGATCGCGTTGAACAAAGTTGATTTGCCCACGTTGGGTAGTCCGACGATGCCTGCTCTTAACATAAAATTTTAAATATGATGATTCTCGCCAATTGTGTGAATGAATCCAAATGAGACGTTTTCCATTGAATATTCATAATCAAAGAAAACCATTGAATACGCGTACAGCTCGAGGATTCCAATGTTTATTCTCAGGAAATCCCTTTGAAGATGACACTGAAACCAACTCTCACTGCCAGAAATTCTCAAAACGCTAACTTTTGGTGACCTGTAACCAACTTGAAACTGGGTGCGTCTCTCAACCCGAACAAAGATAATTTCAATAACAACACAAAAAAATGAAAACGAACAAAACGATAGTGTTAAAAATCAGCATCGCTTCCATCGCGTTCATGATGCTGGCAGGATTCTCCGTTTCGCAAGCTGCAGAGAATCAGCATGCTAAAGGTGATTCAGACAAGGGGTCACGCAATCACCGTAACGAGCGGAGCGAACCTCAACACCAGAATGGTGATCATATGGGACGAGGAATGCGGGGCGGGCCACGTGTTGAAAACCACCAATCCAAGGATTTTCCTTTTCAGAGACGACGTATGGGAAGCCGTGCATCGTCAGGCCAATCGGATCAACAAAACCAGCATATGCGACAGGAAAGAGGATCTCGGCAAAGGGACAATCAGCGCATCAGTCGCAGGGCTCCAGGAGCATACGGGCAGAAGGGCATGCGTGGGCAGCACCCGGGGAATCCTCGCATCCAATCATTTCGTCGTCCTGGGCCATTGTTTCAAAATCGAGGTAACACAGGTTCAACTCAAATGCGCGGCCGCATGATGGATCAAAGGAGCTTCGGTAACATGCCAAAACAGCGTTTGAGGCGCTTGATGGCCATGAAGCAGATGGCACTTCGGTTCCGCGGTGAAGGCACAGGTCCGTTCATGGGGGGTAGAGACTTTCGCAAAATTCGTCGAGGCGCTGATGGAAGCCAAGGCAGGCCTCATTTCAAACAAAACCCTCATCATGACATGGGCAAGGGGCGTCATCAGGAATTGCGTGGGCGAAAAGCCAAAGATACTAAATCTGGCGCCATGAAAACGCGTGATCATGGGAAGGATCGACCCGCAAAAAATAAAAAAGGCATCCAGAATCGTCGAGCAGGTAAAAAAGGAGATAAGGGAGAACGCAGGAGTCATAGAGGCAATCGCAACCGACGTTCCTGAATATTCAAAAATCTGATCAAAAAAGTTCCGGGGCAACCCGGAATTTTTTTTACGTCTTATTGCTCCCAGTGATGAGATAACGCCTTTTCTCTTTCAAGAAGGGTGGGGTGAGAATAATAGACAAAACTATAGAGAGGATGGGGGACAGGATTACTCAGGTTTTCCAGGCTGATCTTTCGCAATGCATCCGTGAGCGCCTTTCGATCGCCTGTTGCTTGCGCCGCATAGGCATCCGCTTGGTATTCAAATTGACGAGAAAGCAAATGGCTCAGCGGGCTGATCCAAAAAGTGACAGTGCCCAGAATGAGGAAAAAGATCATGAATGCAATGGGCATGGAAGTTTGAGCAAATCCAAATGCGGAGAAGAACCAGGTTTGTTTGGCGACCCAGGCGACGATCCACAATTGAACAAGCATGCCAGCCAAGCCTATTCCCATCATCAAAAGCACATGACGTTTCTTGAAGTGACCAATTTCATGCGCGAGCACCGCTTCCACTTCTCTTTCGTTCAGTTGTTCAATAAGGGTGTCGAACAGGACGATACGTCGAAATTTCCCAAAGCCAGTAAAAAAAGCGTTGGAGTGGCCTGATCTGCGGCTGCCGTCCATCACCTGGATGGCACTCATGCCAAACCCAGTGCGCCCTGCCAGCAGCAACAAGCGATCCTTCAGCGATCCTTCATCAAGGGGTGTCAATTTGTTGAACAGGGGAAGTATCAACATCGGTGCCAGAATCAACATGACAATTTGAAAGACCAACAAAACGCACCACGCCCAGACCCACCATTGGTCTCCCGCCTTCTCAACAATCCACAGTAGCAGAGTGATCATTGGCCAACCAATGGCCCACCCAAGAATGAACATTTTCAACTGGTCCACCGCCCAGAGCTTGCGATTTGATTTGTTAAAACCAAATCGCTCCTCCAGATGAAACTGCGACCAGAAATTCCAGGGAAGGTCAAACAGTGCAAGCAAGGTGGCCACTGTGCATAGGAAACCTGATTGAATCCAAATAGAAGCCCCCAGATGACCTGTCCACGTCTGCTCCATTACTGGCAGCAAACCACTGAACAGAGCTGCAAGCAGTATCAAGGTTCCATAAATACCAGACCATTGGCTGAATTTCCCTTTGGCAACGGTGTAATTCACGGAACGTGAAAATGTGGATGCATCCATGACGGATTTCCATGCTGGCGGCATTTTTCCTTGATGACCTTGGATATGTGTCACATTGAATTGGTCCAGCCACCACTCCGCCACTCCGCGCATGATCACGAGCGCACCTGTAAATGCCGCAAAACCTTCCGGAGTCAACCAATCCATATATGATCTGGATCAAGCCATGAATGCTATTCAGGAGCAAGTACAATAGAGGTAAGGGCAATTGATTTTCATCAAGTAGGCATGATCCCTCGAAATTCCAGCATGGCATATCTTCATCAAACCAAACTATCAATCTGGAATCTCAGATTCGAGACAACATTATTCTGGTTTTTGAGATGGATCACTCGAACTTTCCATTGCTGCAACAGTGATGCCATGAACGTCCTTTCATCTCGTAAGTGTTCCCATCACCCCTAGTGGTGACCCATGTGAATGTATGTTGAATGAGCTAAAATAAACTTCAGCTCGGGTAAATCCTTTATTTTTGTGTGATTGGCTCAAAATATCCGAACACGAGGTTGCGAAAACTTTCCGCCTAACTTCTTTGATACAGATTGACTTTGTTTTCCGTAAACGTTATTTATATAAACCATACCCAGTAAGAGATTTAAAGTGAGTTCAAGGAGTTTTTATCATTCTTGAGAAAGGTGCTAAATCTGCTCTATCTATTTCTCCGTTGATTAAAAAAAGCGCATGCGGCTCAGCAAGAAAGAGCAGCTCAATTAAGTCCGTTAACAAGTAACCCTAAAATCATGAACATAACACACAGAAACTACAATTCATCATGGCGGCGTCTTCTGGCTGCTACTTTTGCTCTATGGGCTTGCATCTCTGCCTTGCCCTGGGCCAGCGCCCTGCAAGGCGCAGCATGTCCAGTCGTTGAATTCAATGGGCAAGTACAGGCTGATGAGTTGACTGACACTCCCTGGGTGACGAATGCCACTATGTGGGGGATCGTTGACCATGGTAATGCAAGTGCAACGAGTGCCACGGGTTTCTTATCCATGAATTTCCCGGGATTCAATCCCTCGCTGTTCAGGTGGGAATTTGGAAATACTGGAAACCTGGAACTGAGTACAGCCATCAGTCCATCAGCGGTTTCCCCTGGCAAGGAAATTTACACCAATACGCAGGGGGCTGCCGTGAGCATCGAATTCTTCTATGATAACGTGCTGTGGGCAACTGGAGTCGTCGACTCCATAGAAGTCAATGTCGCCGATGTCAATGCAGTGGTTGCTGCGGGCTCTGGTAGGGTCACACTCACAAGTCCTGGTAACACGTCTGATTTTCTTGATGAAGTCATGGCACTGACAGGCGGATCAGGCGGATTAGTGTTCACATTTAATAGTTTTGATCCCGTGGATGCACAGGGTCTTTTCCGTACGCAGGGATCCTTTACGTTGGACCCCTGTTCACCGCCGAGTCCCAATACTGCCGTTGGCGAAGGTGCTGGCGAAGGCGAAGGTGCCGGGACCCCCGAGGACTGTGAGGACGCACCGTTGGTAGTGAACGTTGAATTTGACAGTGACACGGTGGGTGCGGAGTCCGGTCATACGAGTCTGGTGCACTCAAGCACGACCGACTGGACGGTGGTTGAGGATGGTGGAACCAAGTATTACGAAAGCACGGCCAGTCAGACCAATCTGAAGGTTGAGTTTCCATCGACCATTACTCTGGCCAACGGAGAAGCTCTGCGGGTCAAGGTGGATTATCAATACATGTCTCCGCCGACTGACCCCGGCATACAGCCCTTCAACTTCCTTCGGTTTGGAGCCTACCATGACCAGGGAACCTCTGATTATGGTGATGACGTGGGTTACCTGGCTGATGTGAGTTACTGGCAGCAGGACACCACCCCTTCAGCGACCAAGACAGGTGATTATGCCGTTCGCAAGGAGGATAATTTTTACGATGATTTCGACCTGGGCCCATTGTTGGACAATCGTTCGGTAACTGAGTATCAGCCACCCTTGACGGTTGAAACAGGAGACATTGTAACCATGTTCGATGCAAGCGGGATGCGCGCGACCTGGCCCAAACCGGCTGATGAGGGGACGAGTGCAGAGCATGCTGCGGTGCTGTGTTTGGTCAATGTCGACGGGACGCTTGAGGCCAGACTCTTTCATGGGTTCCCTGTGAGCTACATAGGTAAGGGAGTGGAAAGTGGGGCAAATGTCCAGTTGAGTTTCAACAGCATCTATCTGGAAAGTCCTTCCGATAACAATGGATTCCGGGTGCGTCGCATAGCCGCCCAGCACGTTCCTGTCACGTTGGACTGCTGTGAACCGGATACTGATACTCCCGGAGATCCTTCTGATTGTATTTTGACTTTTTATGATAATCGTGACGATGGACCGACTGGAGGAGGAGAGCCTGATCCATCAGCCACCGGATGGTCCTATCCCAATGCTCAAAGCAAGCAAACTCAGTTTCTGACAGATCTTGGAGCGCTTGGCTTGTCGCATGAACTCATTACCTTTGAACAAAGCAATGGGTGGAATCCGGTGAATGGAACGGGTGATATGTTTGCCGGTGCGGGAGCTCCTTATGCAGGAGGTGCCTACACCAGCGCTGCCTTTGCTGATTCTGGATCAATGGCAGCCGGTGATGCGGCAGGCAGCGTTTCGTATATCGGAGCTGACAACGCGGTTACGTTTTCGTTGTATGCCAACGGCCATGCGGTGGGGATTGAAGAGCCAGGTATTGGTGACATGGATGGATCCAACGACATGGACCGAGGCATCAATACCACTCCCGGTGGTTATCATTTTCTGGAAGCCCTGCCCAGTGAGAACGCGGCTGGAGGTTTGACGATTGAGTTCAACACGGCTGTTCCTGCGGTAGGGATGTATTTGATGGGTGTGGAAGATGACAAGCGTGCCATTGAAGTGGTGATTCTTCACAATGATGGCTCAACACAGGTTCGAACTACAGATGTCACTTCGGGTCCTCACAACGAGGGAGGCACACAGTTCGTAGGTTACCTGGCGCCAGATTTGGAGGACAACACCTGCTGGATCAAGAGGATCACGTTCAATGAATTGTATGATGGAGAAACCGGTTCTGATAGAGATATCTTCGCCATTGATGATGTGATTTATCCAGCCAGGGAAATAAATCCACCTGTGGATACACAAGACCCCAATAACCCTCAAGGTCCAGACCTACCGAAGGTAGTTTTTGGCAATCCTTCCCCAATTCTTGTTAATCAGGGTATCATCGCATTCCCACTCACTTACGAGAATGTGACAGATCTTTCATTGATTCTTGAAGATGTGCAGGTGGTATCTACCGGCCTGATCAACTTTGATCCCAATGTTGTTCTCAACGAAAGCGGGGATATCCCGGTCATCGAGGTGATGATCATCGGAGGTGATGGCACACTCGCCTTGAAACTGCCGCCCGGCGCAGGGACGGATGCTCAGGGACAGGGTGATGCAGGAGCGATAAGTGAATCTGTGGTGGTGGACAACACACCTCCCACTCTGACGCTACTGGGGGCTTCTACGCACATTCATGCTGTAGGGACGGATTACTCAGATGGTGGAGCCAGAGCCTCGGACAATCTTGACACCGATGTGGCAGTAAGCTTTGAAGGCAAAGTGGACGGGGATGTTCCCGGAACTTATATACTGACCTACGAGGCTGTCGATAGTGCCGGTAACGTGGCCACGCCATTGACTCGCACGGTGAATGTGAAAGATCAGTCAGCACCCATCATCACGCTGAATGGAGATGCTGCAATTGTCAAGGAAGCGGGTGCTGCCTACGTGGATTCGGGTGCAACAGCGACGGATAACGTTGATGCCACCGTCACCGTGCTTACCGGTGGAGCAGTGGATGCGAACAAACTGGGAACCTACACATTGACTTACAATGCGAGTGATACAGCGGGTAATGCAGCAACGGAAGTGACGCGCGAGGTCTCCGTGGTTGATACGATCGCTCCGGTAGTGACCTTGCTGGGAGACGCTGAAATCATTCACGTCATTGGGACAAGCTACAGTGACCCCGGGGCTCAGGTGACCGACAGTTTTGATCAGTCGCTCACATACACGATGAGTGGGGAAGTAAATCCAGAAGTGCTGGGAACCTACAAGCTGATCTACAGTGCCAGGGATAGTTCACACAATGAAGCCATTGTGTTAGAGCGTATCGTGACGGTAACTGATGGTCTGGAAGTTTCATTGATCCGGTCAACCTTCAAGACAATCTCGGAGAACGGTGGCAAAAACGAGATCACGGTATCTCTATCCATGCCGGCTTTGGCAGATAGCGTTCCTGTCTCAGTGGTTGCAACCCCGGCCTCCAGAGTCAAGGTGCCAGCCTTCGTCCCTGTTATTGCTGGTGACAAAGAATTCAAGGTGAGCATTGAGGGGCTCGATGACACGCTGTCGAACGGGGATGAGCCTGTCACCATTCAGCTAAGGACACCCTATCGTGATCTTGGTGAACCAATCGAAATGACGATTCAGGATGACGACCTCGAAGCACCCGTTGCTGGTACGGTATCAGACGGTTTGATTTCCGGTGCGACGGTGTTCTTTGACAGGAATGCCAACCGTGTGCTGGATGAGGATGAGCCTTCCACCCAGACAGACAATCGCGGAGGATATCAGCTGGATCTTCCAGCCTCACTCTATGACAGCAATGGAGATGATGTGGTGGATTCAGCGGACGGGGTCATTGTAGCGCGTGGAGGGATTGACACAGCCACTGGACTGACACTTGAAACGCCGTTGCTGGCGCCTCCTTCCGCCACGGTGATCAATCCGATCACCACGCTTGTCTCCAACATGATCGAGAGTGATTCGAGTCTGGATGCGGATGATGCAGCAGCGCTGGTTCAAAGTTCGTTGGGTATCGGCGGGGTGGACGTGCTTAATTTCGACATGTTCGAGGAAGCGGGTAATGAGAATCCAGCGGCAACGGAAGTGATCAAGGCGGCTGCCAAGGTGCAGGATACGATTGTGCAGGCCGGCAGTTTTATCAGTGGGGCCTCAACAATCTCGAAAGCAGCGAGTTACAATCTTATTTCCGAGATATTGGTCAAGAAGATCAAGGAACAGCAGCCTATTGAATTAAACGATGTCGCAACCCTTGAGTCTGTGGTTGAGGAGGCCGCCATGAAAGCACAGGTAGTCATTGCCCCCGAGAGCATCAAGGGTGCAGCGGCGATCATCTCCGATTCCAATCAGCTCAAGGAATCAGCGGTTGATGCAGCCGGTTCGGTTGTCCAGGCTGCTCAGGAAATATCCAGAGTGCAGGGCCATGCGCAGTCAGAATCGCAATCGGATCTGGCAGATCTCGGAGCGGGTATCCAGAGCCTTGAAGCGCTTGAGATCAAGTATGAGGCAGATAATCTGGAGAAACTTGTGGAGGAAACAGCGGTAGGTCCGGTTTCGGGAGTTGATGAACGCGTGGGAACCTTTGCCTTCAGCAGTGCAGACTACGAAGTCAATGAAAGTGGAGAAGCGGTATCACAGATCAAGATCACCCGTGAGGAGGGTAACCTTGGAGTTGTTGACTTGCTGGTGACACCGCAAGCCCTGACGGCCTCCTCGGATGAAGATTTTGTTTCCGCACCGATTGCCGTGCGATTTGAAGATCAGGAAATCACGAAGACGCTGAGTCTGGAGGGTGTCCTGATTGATGACCAGATCACCGATGCAGGTGAGTCCTTCACGCTGCAGCTTGGGCTCAAGGAACAGGGGGATTCACCCGCGAAGATAGGTGCCAT
>NZFL01000009.1 GCA_002690655.1 Pedosphaera sp. | reverse complement strand
GCTGCATGTTGCTCAATCCGAAAGAAGGCCGATCAAAGATTTCGAGACCCACTTTGTCGCTGTTGCTTGGAAGGCCTTTCCCTGCCAGATAAATCCGGGTGCTATGAACCTGACCAGAGGGAACAAGAATGGAATTACCCCTGCTGCCAATCTTGTAAGGAATGGATCTTGACTCCAGTTGGCTCTGAATGTTGTCTGCTTCCTTAAGTGATAAATTCCCGTACAGTAAAGAGTAATCTGACTGACCAGACCAATAGGCAATGCCCATCAATGCTCCAAAAACACCTACACCTGCTGCGGCAACGATAACGCGCTGGTTCAGCCCAAGCTGTTTCCAAATGCCGAGTAGTTGCTCTCCCAATTGTTTGATTTGCTGCATCATAGCCGCTTATTCATTCCCCTTAAACCTGCATTCGCATTAATTCCTGATAGGACTCCAGAAGTTTGTTCCGTACTTCAACCATGAGTTGAAAAGAGACACTTGCTTCTTCGGCTGCAATGACAGCCTGGTGCAAGGGTACTCCTTCGCCTGCAAGCACTCCCTGAACTGCCTCCCCGGCTTGTGCGCTTTTGACCGAGACATCTTGCGCCAGACTCTTAAGCATGTTGGCGAAGCTGGTGCCCGCCTCGCCTGTTGCGGATGCCTGGCTGGTCTGCAGACTATCGTTTGCCGAAATGGCTTGTTTGATCTGATCCGCTTGTTCGAGCATGGATGCGGGCAAAAAGCTATCCGGCTGCTGGGCAGACTGATTAGCGACTTGCATCGCTTGATTCATGATATTGGTGGCTTGGGAGATACCTTCCATGAGGAGTCCTTTCTAGTAATGTGAAAATCAGGAACGACCTATTCTCAAAGTCTGAACCGCCATGCTTCTTGCATATTTCATGGCTGATAGGTTGGCTTCGTATGCCCGCGAGGCCATGATCATATCCACCATTTCCTCATGAATATTGACATTCGAAAGAGTGACATAGTCATCTNCGTNTCTATCAGGGTGANTTGGATCATAAATCTTTATTCCTGGCGTTTCGTCAGTTTCCACCTTTCCAACTTTTACCATCATGGGCGCTTCGTTTTTGCCATCCTGAGATTTGAAAGCCTCGTTCATGACAGATTCAAAAACGACTTCCTTGCGTTTGTATGGTCCACCTTCTGGNGTNNTGGTNACATTGGCNTTNGCNATNTTCTGGGAGATGACTTCGAGCNTCATGCGNTCCGCATNGAGTGCGGCAACGGTGGNATCGGCTCCTGACATGATACGTATCATAATATTTAAAANTGTTCAGGTTGNTTAAGGTCGTCCTGTGATNGCCAGTCTGAGTTTGGCAAGNGAGCCTGTGATAATCTTGGANTCCAATTGGTGTGCGATTTGGTTTTCTCCCAACTGTAAAACTTCTGATTCCAGGTCGACNGTGTTTCCAGTTTCATCCTTAGCGATGGCAGTTGAGTCCACTTCGAGGCTTGCGCTCAAATCACTAAACGCTTCTTTGCCGCCCTGAGAGATAGCTTTTGAAAACGCTTTCTCAAAGCTTTCGGCGACATCCATTCTTTGATATCCGGGTGTCTCGACATTGGCAATGTTACTGGCCAGGGCTTCCTGTCGAAGAGTCGTCGCATCCATCATTTTTTTGGTCGCGACATAATTAGTTTGGTTAAACAGGCCTTCAATCATAACGAATTTCTTACTTCAAACCGGCTAAGCAAAAGGCATGCCATCGATTATTTGTTTCTTGGAACATGCATGACATTTAACTCCGTGGATTGATTCTATTGCNTTGTTTGATGCTGATTTTACTACGTTTGGCAGGNATTTGTTTTTATGNGGATTATTTTTGAAAGGCTNAAATCAGGTAGGCATTTATCACCCTATTGCACCATGCAATGAGAGGGCAAAGATGTCAGGTGTCGGAAAATGTTACCTACTTTTCGACAAAGAATGAATAGGAGGCAAAATTGACCGCTTGGCAAAACAGGATGGTATTACTGACCTACATTTATCGGGCAAAAACTTCCGTGTTTTGCGTACATTGCCTTGATAGAGTAAATATCTTTTGTTGCAAAATAGGGTAGCAAATATTTTCTGTATTCATTGCAAGCTTTGTAAAAAAAACAGGCTAAGTTATTGTATACCAATAGAAAACAAAAAATTNAACCGAAGGTGAAGAGCTTTTTGAGAGTTACAAGATGATTGGTTTAAAGGTCTTGGCACGCGTGGTTTAAACGTTTTGGCACGCGAGATGCTGATTGGGAAANGTCATGAACGCTGTCCAAACAGAAACCGAGACCGAAGTTAAAGGTATCTCTAAATTAGATTTTAGCTTTCCTCATGGATTAGTTGGGTTCGAGAGTGTGAAACTATTCTCTCTATTACAGAAAGATAATGATTCCTCTCATGCCTGGCTCCAGATGATGGAGGGACCTGAGCTTTCTTTTTTGTTAGTTCCGTCCATTTCATTTTTTCCGGATTATGCACCGGATGTGTCCAAAGATGATCTCGAATTGTTGAAAATCCAAAGCCCGGAAAGTTTGGTCATGTATAACATCGTGACCATACGCGACGGAGGCAAAGCAACAGCGAATCTCAAAGGTCCCGTTNTTTTTAATATGGACAACGGTATCGGCGGTCAGTTCATTGCCAAAAATGCTCTTGAATTTGCCGTCGATCAACCACTGCCTCTCTGAGCAAGCCCAATCATAACAAGAAAGGAATCATGTTAGTTTTATCACGCAAGCCAGGGGAGAGCATTGTCATTGACGGTCGTATCATCATACATGTCGTAAAAACGGAAAAGGATACGGTCAAAATTGGGATAGATGCCCCCAGAGACGTACCCATTTTTCGCAAAGAAATACATGACGAAATAAGATCCAATAACCAGGCAGCGGCTAAAATAAATAAAAAGGATATGCCGGATCTCAAAAAAAAGGTTATGGCACACTAAGTNNCACGGAAGAGGTTTAAAATTATAGTAGTATATAAAATTACTAAATATAAAAAATAAGGATATAATATTATGTCAATGGTAATTAACACAAANATGTCGGCTGCATCCGCAGCGAAAAGTCTCCAAGCCAGTCANGCTAGTTTGGACANATCACTGGCCNGNCTAAGCTCCGGTTCAAAAATAACCAGTGCATCCGATGATGCGGGTGGTTTGGCTGTATCCATGAAAATGGATAGTCAGATCGAACGATTAAAGGCAGCCAAGGCAAATATAGGCAATGCTGTTTCTTTTACGCAGGCTCAAGACGGTTACCTCGCGAACATGGGCTCCGCACTCGATCGAATGGGGGAGCTTTCGCTTCTTGCAAAAGATGGTACCAAAACGGACGCAGATAGAGAGATGTATGATTTAGAATATCAGCAGTTAGCCCAGACCGTCTCTGATATTACTACCAAAACATGGAATGGGATAAATCTTTTTTCAGACAATGATTTGTCTGTTACTACGGACTCAGAAGGGGGGACATTTAAAATGATCGGCATTGATATGGCTGATGTGCTCGAAAAGATGGGCGGTGATATTAGTACTTTTGACACGGCGGGAGNAGCGCTTGACGACATGAAAGATGCCTTATCGCTTGTTGCTTCCAGTCGAGCGATTATTGGGTCCAACCAGACACGTCTGCACTCCATCTCGGAACAAATTGTCGTGGCTTCTGAAAATCTTTTTGCTGCGAGTTCACGCATTCAGGATGTTGATGTAGCGGAAGAGGCTTCGGAATTCGCAAGGTTTAACATTCTTGTTCAATCGGGAACAGCCATGTTGGCGCAAGCCAATCAAATCCCTCAGAACGTGCTTCGATTGCTTCAGTAACTTAAGCTTATACCGCCTAACTAGAGGCATGAACCAACGATAAAAAATAGGAATTGCAGATATCATAGTAACATCCAGCATCTTGCGGTATTGATCCTTGTTTTTGAATTCGATCATTAAATCAACCACACAAATATTTCAGCTATATCATCTGTGAAGCATCTCCAGGAGAGAGCCAGGCAAATCTGGATAAACCATTGGCGCGCTTTTATTCTGTCTCGAAGCAAATCTCAGTGATGACTGAAAACCTTGTTGCTACAAGTGCTCGCATCCAAGATGTGGATGTAGCAGATGAAGCGGTAGAAATTGCTAAATTCAACTCTTAGTGCGGTCCGGAATACCCTCAGTCTATTGCAGTAAAATATGAATTTCTAATGCGTACATTGCACAACACAACAGCTGTTACGAAACATTTAATAAAGTCAATCAACAGCGAACACTGCAGCTCCTAGCCCCGAAAAAAGGGTATGTTCTCGGCCTGGATCCCATGATACCGTAGTTGACTCAAAGACCATGAGGGATTTCCAGTAAATATTTTAGAACTCCAACGAAATCATGCCTAGTGCTTCCAATAAAAGAATTCTAATCAGATGAGTCAAAAATCAAAAGCATAACTCATTTAATCTATAAAATGGGATTGCATGCTTCCTCCATAAAAAGTATAAATTCCTGATAGAAGACTCATACAATTAATCATTTTAGTTACTAGCTTATTTGAGTCGATCCTTTTGCTTTTTTGAATCACATACTTAATTTCGATGAAAAGGGGATCGGCTTTGGTCAAGGTTGATCGACATGAACGTCACGAACACTGATCCGACATTTTCCACCAATGGAACTTGCATCATCCTTCATGTCATTGAACGGCTGACAAACGACAGCGCCTCCAAAGTTGCTCTCAGATTGTCGAAGCACTCGACGAATCATGATCAACAGCTTACTCACAGGGTCATTTCCCTGCAGCGCCCCACTCCGGAAGGTCTCAAGCTCGCTGAGCTTGAAGGTTATGAAGTAGATCATGGCCGCGGCAAACCGTTTCTTGACTATCAGATTGCTCAATCCGATATCGTTCATCTGCACTGGCGCAATTCACCAGCCATACTGGAATTCATGCGGATGGATTTTGTTCCATCCCGTATGCTTGTCTGGTGTCATGTTGCTGGAATGCATGTTCCTCAGGTGATTGTTCCAGAATTACTTGAATATGGTGATGTTACTGTTGCCACCAATCCAACGACTTTCAATGAAGTACCCGCATTCAGTGGGCTGAGTATTCAGGAAAGAAAGCTCAAAACCGCCATGATCGTGAATCCTGCCGATTTCAGTCGTCTGGACAAACTTAGTGCAAAAGATCACGAAGGATTCAATGTAGGTTATATAGGCAGTGTAAATCATCATCGATTGCATCCGCATTTCATGCGAATGAGTTCTGGTATCGAAATACCTGACCTCAAGATCATTGTCTGCGGTTCAGGTGTCGAAAGAGAATTGATGTTGCAGGCCAGGTTGTTGAAGTCAGCCAATCGTTTTTCTTTTCTGGGCCATGTGGACGATATGGTGCCTATTTTCGAACAATTAGATGTCTTCGGTTACCCATTGTGCGAAGACACCGACGTCTCGGGTGATCTCAATTTGCAGGAGGCAATGTATGCCGGAATACCACCGGTTGTTTTTCCTCATGGAGGTATCAAGGGGCTTATTGTGGATCAGTATTCCGGGCTTCTGGTCGACACTGAAAAAGAATATCAGGCAGCTATTGAGCACCTTTATCACGATGCGGAAGATCGCCAACGTATCGGGCAGAACGCCCGGCAGGTAGCCCGGCAGCTCTACGGGGCGTCCAATGCTGCGCCCAAGCTCAATCGCCTTTATGCATCTCTGCTTGAGCGCCCCAAGAGAAGGCATGTATGGGCATGGACTTCCCCTGAATCCGATCAATTCTCAAACAATCAAACGCAATCTTCCGCAGCTTCCCAATACATTCTGTCATTGGGAGATCAGGGACATGCATATAGGACAAGTTTAACTTCCAGAGATTTTCAAGAAGCTTTAGAGGCTGATGATCAAATCAGCCAAATGTCTCCGCTGGCCCACATGGATGGGATTTTGGAATACCTTAGCCTCCACACACAGGATGCGTGGCTGAGATTCTGGTCGGGCTTGGCTTTTCTTGGTCATGGAAATGGGGCCAAGGCACTATCGGAATTTGCGAAAGCCAAAACCCATGGATGCACGCATGACAGGCTCTCCTGGCATATCGCAAGGGCAGCGGCACTCAGTCTGCAGTGGGATCTGGTTGAACAATGTCTGAGCGAGTTGAAACAGAGTCAGCCAGATTTCAAGGAAGCAGAAAAACTATGGGATCAGCGCCCTGAGCAACATGCGAAATTACAATCATCGAATCAAGCAGCGACGAATGATCCGCGTGAAATTATTCAAAATCTCGAGACCTTGATCGAAAAGGGCGAAACCAAAAAGGCCGTCGCGTTGTTTTCGAGTTTTAAACCCGAGGATATCCTTGAATCACCTCATGCCTTTCAATTCATCGAGCATGCATCTCGTCTTGGTCTGAAAGACTGGGTCATTCAGCTGGCTCTGAAAGCTGATAAAGGCGATGCACATGCATCCAGGATCCAGCAACTGGTCATCGAAAAAGTATTGCGAGATAAGAACAAACCCGCTTTTTTTCAACTGATAGAATCACGGCTGAATTCAACACCGGAAGATGCGTCATCCCACCGGTTTCTGGCGCAGTGGTATATTGGTGAAGAGGAATTTCTCAAAGCTGCACAGCATCTTGCCCGTAGTTTGCAAACTGAGCCCGGTCATGTCCCCACATTGAAATTGTTGGCTCAGTGCTTCCATCAAGTCGGAGAATCAGCATCCGAAAAGTTAACACTTGAGGAAATTAATCGCTTGGAGTCCACACAAGATGAAATGCCCGAAAGGACATCACCAGACACTCCAGCTTCAGGTGAACTTCCTCAAACGACATCGACAAACAAGGAAGAGCTGGAGCCTCTGGTTACCGTCTGTGTATCGGTAAATTCAGATGAACAATGCATGGAGGCATGCCTGAACGGGCTTCTTCGTCAAACGCTGAATGATCGTCTTGAAATTCTGGTGATCGACAATGCATCACCCGAGAAAGAAGGTGTCACAGTCAAGCATTTCCAGGAAAAGCATACCAACATTCGGTATGTTCGCATGGATGCGCAGGCGACCCCTGGTGAGGTATGGAATCGTGGAGTCGGTGAGTCACGTGGCAAGTACATTGTCAATGTCAACACCAGGGATGCATACAGAGATGATGCCTTTGAGTTGTTGGCTCAGACCATGGAGAAGCATGATGGAACAGGGCTCGCCTATGCAGATTGTGTCTGGACGTCCAAATCCAATGATCATTTCTCATCCGAACATATCACCAAAGAGGTTCGATATCCCGACTACCACCCGGGTTTGAGTCTGTTTTATCCTTACACGGCATGCTTGCAGTTCTGGAGTAAATCCACCCTGAGCGACCTCGGATTATTTGATACTCGCCTGAAATCAGCGGGGCATCACGAAATACTGATGCGTGCTGCAAAAAAAGGGGTAAGGGTTGCTCATGTATCCGAGCTTTTATCGCTGCAATATCAAGATTCACAATCAGGTAAACAGGAACTCGATCTCATTGCGAGTGAAGAGCAGCCATTGAAGGACGCATTCCGAGCACAATTGGATATAGGAGCCATATATTGTGTCGACACTTCCAGTGTTCAAACGACTGCCCTTGCATGGTATGATCTTGCAGAACTTGCATTCACCATTCGTATACCATGGCAAGAGGCTGATTCAGGGGATAATGCNTTCGCTATTCATTGCCTCCAACAGTCACTTCAGTCAATGCATGATAACGAACTGGCAGCGAGTAATTTACTCTGGTTGCTGGGGGAATATGGTCAATTGGATGCGGGGAAAAANTTTTTAAAACAGTTGGGTGATTATTGGACTGAGAAAAGGATTGGAGCACTGGTTCTGATATCCACNCATTGGAACGCCGCTTCCGAAGCTCAGTCTGATGATGCTGCCAAGGAGCAAGAGCNCAAGATGACTGCAGCACCCATCAGGAAGCCGGCATGCGCTTTGTTGGGTGACATTCGTTCTGCCGTTGAGGCATTCAACGCGGAGAGGTGGCAGGAAAGTTGGATGGCATGTGTGGAAGCCATCACGCAGCGTCCGTTTCATCCCGAAGCGTATCTTCTGCTGGGAAAAGTCGCAGCGCTCACACGCAACTATGCCAAAGCAAAGCAATGTGCGGGTATTTTGAAGAAAATGGTTCCCCAATGGGAAGAAGCCAAACAATTCAAAAAGAAACTCTCCAAGAAGCCTGCAAGTGTCAAACCCAGATGTAAATTGGGGGACGTTCCAGCCACTGCTCCCAATCCAAGGGTATCGGTGTGCATGATTGTGCGCGATGAGGAGAAACAGATTGGTCAATGTCTGAAAAGTGTGGCTGATCTGGCACATGAAATCATTGTACTGGATACAGGTTCAAAGGACGCGACCAGAGAGAAAGCCGCCGCCTTCGGTGCAAAGGTGCTTGAAAGTAANTGGAACGATCACTTCGGTGAGGCGCGCAACCACTCACTNGAACATGCCAGAGGGGATTGGCTGCTCATCCTGGATGCTGATGAAACCCTGGATCCGGAAAGTATCCAGACGCTTAAAAAAGAGATTCAATCTCAGGGNGTCATGGCTTATCGCCTGCCTCTTGTGAATCAAGGNATCCATGANAGAGNGAANAATTATGTGCCCCGCCTCNTTCGCAATGCGCCCGGATTGTTTTTTGTGGGACGTATTCATGAGGAAATTTTCAGTAGCATGGAGGTACTCCGCCGTCGCTGGAATCTTGACTGTCGGCTTGGACAATCGCTGATCAATCACTTCGGCTACACGGAGGAGCAAGTGAATGAAAAACAGAAAAAAAAGCGTAACTTGAAGCTGCTTGAAAAAGCCGTCATTGAAACACCTGACGAGCCCAATCTTTTGATGAACTACGGGCTCGAACTTGCACGGACAGGAGCGAACAAGAAAGCCCTGGAGCAATACGAACAGGCGTTTTCCTGCCTCCAGCGCATGCCTGATCAATACGTGACACCCGAGTTTCGGGAGACATTGATCCATCAGTTTGCACATCTGTTGATTCAGGAGCAAGCGTATCAAAGACTATTGGAAATTGCAGCAATGCCGGTCGTGCGTGATCATGTCAAGACAGCCTCTTTGTATTTCTACCTTGGATTGGCTCAGACTCAGCGAGGGATGCATGATTACGCGCTTGAATCATTACAGGCCTGCATTGATACAGAAGACGATCCTGCATTTACCCCCGTGATCAACGAAGTTCAAACCGGTATCCCCCATTTTTTCATGGCGAAGATTCACGCGCGCCGAAAGAATCTCAGGGTTGCCAATGATTGCTTTGGGCTGGCGCTTGAAAGATCGCCCGACAATATCAATATCATCATTGACTACGCAAGATTCCTCAATGAGATTGATCATGCACTGGAGGCGCTTCAGATCCTGCACCGCTACATCAAGGTGGGTTCCAGTGAAATGCAGTACTGGATCCTCGGAGCTGAGATTGCTCTCGCTCAAAAAGGAATGAAGGAATTTGCGCTGGACTGGACATCGGAAGCNATCAAGTTTTTCGGCTCTGAATTCAAGGTGCTCTTTCTACATATCGAGGCGTTGATCGTGAACCAAAAATGGGAGGAAGCTTTTGAGTTCAAGACCGACTATGCAGGCGATCCAGTCACAGCGCGTCATGCAGCCCAATGGATGATGATTGACATGGTGGCTGGTCAAAAAATATCATCTGCCGATCCTGCACGCGAGCAGGAATTCAGCCTGGCGTTCATCAAAATGTATCGTCAGCTCATTGATCTGAACGATGGTGGCGCCATTCACAAAATCAATGGTGCATCCGCTCAACTGGAGAAAATATTGCCTACGGCATATAAGTTGTTATCCGATGCGATCCAATCCACGATGAAAAATCCTGCTCCTCAATCAACATGAAAAGTAAATGCCTTTCCTCGCCATGGATGAAGCCCACACGGTGCTGCCTGATCATGCTTGTCTGCCTGATGAATGCCTGCAGCAACGATTCAAGCCCCACAGGTATTTCTGACGCAGAATCGCTGGAAAAGCTCGCGCGTTCCGGCGATTCCGCTGCTCAAAATCAATGGGGATTCAATTTGTTTAATGGATATGGTGTGGCAAAGAACCCCGAGGAAGGTCTCCATTGGATACAGAAAGCAGCGGACCAGAATTTTGCAAAAGCACAATACAACCTGGCATTGTTTCATCAGGATGGAAAAGGTGTTGAACTTGATTTGGTCAAGGCTTTTGAGTTCATGCTCAAAGCCGGGCGAAAAGGGCTTCCCGAGGCTGAGGCTGCTTTGGGGTTCATGTATGAGAGGGGGCAGGGGATCAAATCTGACATAACCGAAGCGCTTTACTGGTATCTTCAGGCTGCCACATATGGAGGGCCTTGCAGGAAGTCGGTAAACCATTTCAAGGCNAATNTACTTCCTCAAAGAGAGGNACAATATCTTTATGGTGANCGGGATNCGCAATATATGCTGGGGCGTATTTACGAAACAGGGAAGAAGGGTGTTTTTATCAATATCGAAGAGGCTGTTCGTTGGTATGAAGATGCAGCCGTGCGAGGTGATACGGCGTCCCAGGCAAGACTAGCCGTGCTCTACGGGATTGAAGGAAAGCCATACATGGACAAGCAGCTGGGATATGCATGGGCAAAGATAGCTCATGAATCGAGCTCGAATGCACAGATGAAAAAGCCTTATGACGCCTTGCAATACCTGCTTTCACCGGCAGAAAAATCGATGGGCGATTCCACGTGTCAAACGCTCAAGGAACTGGTGACCTACAACCTCAAGGATCTGGATTTGGCTCCCTGACACGCGCCATCCCCCAATAAAAGATAATTCAAGGGGATGCGGGGGAGTTTTATGATGAGAAGGAGTAGCTGAGGAAGGAAGTTTCCTGACTCCAATGGAAAGTTGCAAAGTTGCAAAGTTGGAAAGANGGAAAGGCGTGGATTCCAAAGATGGCTCAGGAATAGGAAGTCAGCATCACACTTTCCTTGTCCGTCGTGTAGGCTGATTTGATCTTGTTCAATTGTCGTCCTGAAGAACGGGATTTGTCAATTTCCCCTCTGGCATGGTTCTGTTTGATAGCCAGCAGTTCCGCATTCTTTTTTTCCATTGCGAAAAGATCTGCCATTCTGGGTGCCAACCACTTTTCCAGTCCAGCTTCTGCGTCTTCTTTTTTATCAAGTGTGGCTTGAATCGACTGCATCAACACCTCTTTGGATGCGTGCAGGGAGGATAGTTTCTGCCAATCCTGAGACTGGATTGCATTTTCTTCTCCCATGGTATGAGTTTCCCATTCACTCAACCAAGCTTCTATTCTAAGAACCCAATCTGGTTTCATGAGACGCATTTTACTGTTGTCAGGCGACCGCACTTTCCAGTTCGAGCATCTCCGACCAACCTGCCTGGACAGTGCTGAGACGGTCGATGACTTCCTGGACACCTTCGAGTTCCTTGCGGATATTACTTTCAAAAAGCCTGTTATCCAGATAAACGTACAAGTCTCGCAAGACAACGGCAACCTCACCGCCCTGATCCATATTGAGTGTGCTGTTCAACTCGTTGATGATGTCCTGGGCACGGGTGATGTTGTTGTGAACCGTTTCGTTCATCTCTACCGGGTCCTCGATACCAAAACCCAACTTGGCTCTTTCCAGAAATTTGATGGCTCCATCAAAAAGCATCAGTACCAGTTGACCCGGAGGCGCAGTTTCAAGTGAAATGGTCTTATAGGATTGGAGTGGGCTTCTTAACATGGCTTATGAATGTGTTGAGTCTTCAGTTTCGATTTCGTTGCCTATTAGATTTGCTATTTTCATCACCGTTTCCAGTGGAGGATAATTTTCTGTTTTCAATAATTCCTTGCCTCGCTGGATGACCTCCGGTCGGATTTCACCTTCCATGTGCATTAATTGGCGCTCTAATTCAGCTACAGAATTAATAAATTCATCGTGTTCCTGGATTTCAGAGGGTTTTGAGGATGCATTTGATGGGTTNAGGGTAGCCATCAAAGGATCACGCATGGGGTCTATATGCATATGGATTTGCCTTTGTGTTGATTGTTACAGGTGATGATCATGGCTTGCTTTTGTATCATTGCCTGGGTGGTAAAGTGGATAAAACAGAGTCAAGTGTGTATTGACCAAACAAACGCGGAGAAGCAAGTACCAGTTCTGGGTCAGGCTTGCGAAAGGCGCCGCTGAGCTTGGTCTCGTAATATTCTTCAGCAGCTGCGGCAACGTGTATGTTTCCAGCGTCATAGAATTCATCGATTTCCCAGATAGCTTCCAGTGATTCTGTGTCGATGAGCTTCATGTGCCANCCCATNTTCATGGGNGCCATGGTTTTCAGTGCGGTCAATTCACTGATCAATACGGCCTGACAGTTCAGGTTCTCACGCAATGCGTCGAAAAATTCAGCAGGGAATGGCTGATTTGCAGAGACTGATTTGCGCCCTACCAAAGATTTCAGCATGTCTTCATTGATCAAGCGCACGGCGAAAGCATGGGTTTTCATGACCTCCGTGCCGTGGATCTGCTGCAATAATTTCAAGGTGGCCTCATGTCCTGAAGCCAATTGCACGGTCACTTCGGGAGGCATGACAGCGACGGTGACTATTTCCGGTGTCAGATGAGTTCTGTTGGATGAAAAATTTCCGGGTTGATAAGGGGTTGGTTTGGGCTTCAGAGGAGAACCTGTCTGGCATCCCGTTACCAACAGCGTGATGGCAAACAGGGTGATGGCAAACAGGCGGGTGGCACTGTTCAAGCTCAGTATGTATCTGAATGTTTTCATATCTGTTGATTGCTTACTATGCCGCAGGAGCACTGAATTTTGCACTCAAAAAGTTCATTTGTTGATTGATCTTCTGTTGAGCCAGTTCCATGGCAACGAAACCCTCGATCAAGCTTTGTTTGCGCATTTTAACCAAAGACTCCATGCGGGCCATCTGGTCGTCGATGTCCGTCGATTGTTCCGTGAGTCGTGTGACCTTGTCTGGAAGTGCTCCGTCATCACCGATCTGTTGATCCAGGAAAGTCATCATCTGCACTCCCACCCCACTGGAGGCATTCTGGAAAATGGCTTTTACCTGATCGAGGTTGTTGCTGAGCGATCCGCTCAGCAAACTCGAGTCAGCGACAGTGAGGTTGTTGTCATAACCACTGGATGATATCCCAATCTCGTTCAAGTGATTCATGGAGGCATTCAGCCCCGATATTTCACCGGTGACGATGGATCGTAATTGGGAGGCAATGCTTTCGACCTCACTTTCACCATGTAGAACACCTACGGTCACATTCCCCAACGAACCAGTGGAAGTGGCTGTGTGCTTGTCGATGAAGGCCTGAACCTTGTTGAACTGGGAGACGAAGTCGTTGATTCCTTTCTCAATGGCCTTGCGATCAGAGTCGACGGTGACCGTGCTTGTTCCTGTTTGAAGGGCCGTGAGACTCAATCCGCTGACCCCGGTCACACTTGAATCAGCTGTGTTGGAATAACTGGTCAGTGTTTCACCGCCGTTGATGGTGAATTGAAGGTTTTGACCGCGGCTCAAGGTTCCAGTGGCCAGACCGGTTGCTGNCAGAAAATTCCCGGTGACATCTTCGACACTCACCCCAAGATCCCCTGTTGATTGATTCGTCAGCATGACGCGGTCGCTGACGGCATCGTAGCTGGCAAATACACCACTCTGTGATTGGTTGATGCGATCCATCACATTCGTGAGACTGTCTGCGGAAGCGTCGAAGGCAATACTGACGCCGTTTATCTTGAATTCACCCGCACCGGCTCCTCCGTCGGAGACAGCTGTGGAAAAATTGGACGCACTCAGCGAGGCACTTGTTTGAATCTTACCAAGTGCGTTGGAGCTGGAGACGGTGCCTGTGCCATTGTTGAATAATTGGGCTTCCTGTAGGAAATTACTGGTATCGTTGGAACTGCCAAGTACGATTTCGGAAGCGCTGCTGAGTTGGATTTTGTCCGTGCTTGGGTTGTATGTGCCGGTGACCGCCCCTGATGTAGCTGTGCTGATGGCGTTGAATACATCCTGAAGTGACTGCGATGAGGTAATATCAACACGTTTGCCATCCACTGTGATGGTGCCATCCGTGATGGCATTTCTGAATGGCGCATTCGACAGCGTCAACGCTGATACATCGGAAGTGCTGCTCAAAATGCTCCCAATACTCGAAGTTCCACTCAAATTGGAAGCTGTTGCGAGTTGCGAAACGGTGATGGAATGACTCCCCAGTGTGGCTCCTGAATCAATTTTCGCTTCCACAAGAGTCTCATTCCCGACATTCACCTTTCTGGAGTCGAAAAGATCACCCTCACTTAAATTTTCGACTCGTCCTTTGAGCAATTGTAATTCTGTTTGAAGGCTTTGATAAGTGGTATTCTTGTCAAAAAGCTCAGCTTGCTCCTTCAGCAGGCGTCGCTGAGGGATGCGATCAAGATCCACCAATTGGTCGACCATCGTTCGCCAATCGAATCCTGAAGCTAATCCTGATAATCCAAGTTCCATTTTGTTAAAGCCTTTCCTTTCCTTCTGTCTTTCCTGACGAAATTGCCGCTATCACAAGCGCNNCAGCCATCAGAGACAAAGACCATTGNGGGTCTTCTTTTATTTATCGGCATATAAAAGGAAAACTTTAGAAATACCTGCGAAAAAGAAGATTCCCGACCTGGAAATCCAGATCGGGAATTGTATCGCCTTGAGGCAGACCAGTATTAACCGATCAATCTCAGTGCCGATTGTGGCAAGGCGTTGGCCTGCGCAAGCATGGCCGTTCCTGATTGGACCAGGATGTTCTGTCTTGCGAAGTTGGCACTTTCTTCTGCCACGTCCACATCCTTGATGCGGCTGTTGGCGGCGCTGATATTATCTTTCAACACGCTTAAATTAGAAGAAGTGTTCTCCATGCGGGACATGCTCGCTCCCACTGTAGCACGATGCGAAGCAAGCGACGTAATACCTAGATTAACTGCATCCAATGCTGCTTTCGCTTTTGTCAATGAAGTAGCTTCAACGGCATCGTATAGAGTGATCGTACTGGCAGTAGCTAATTTAATTTTATCATCAGCCTTTCCAATTTCGACCGCAGCT
>NZFL01000008.1 GCA_002690655.1 Pedosphaera sp. | reverse complement strand
CTGAGACTGATGATCAAACCCCTCGGGATGAGCCGTGTTCAGAATGGGATCACCCGAAGAGCGAAAGAGAACGCCGGCGTGACTCCCGGGCAGAAAACCGGCACTCCACATCGCGGCACCGCCACTCACACTGCCACCGCTCTTTAAAACCACGAAAGACGGTAGGTTCTGTGAAACACTTCCAAGTCCGTAACTAAGCCATGACCCCAAGGCAGGACGTCCGGGGATGGGCGCACCTGTGTTGACCATGATCTGTGCCGGAGCATGGTTGAACTGATCGGTGTTCAATGACTTCACGATTGCAATCTCATCCGCGATTTTTGCCAGATGTGGCAGACGATCTGAAAGTTCGGCACCTGACTGACCATGACGTGAAAATTCGAACTGGGGAGCCAGCACAGCCGCATCCGGCTGAATGAACGCATAGCGCTGTCCGGCGATCACAGAGGGTGGGATGGGTTTACCAGCCAATTCCCGAAGCTTTGGTTTATGATCAAACAACTCCAGCTGACTGGGAGCCCCTGCCTGAAAGAGGAAAATCACCCGCTTGGCCCTGGCGCCGAACATGGTCGCCCTCGGCGGAAATGCCGTTTTGGCTGCCCTTGCGCTGACATCAGCAAGCAGTGAGCCCAGAGCAATTTTTCCTAGACCGACGCCACAGCTTTCAAAAAATTGCCGCCTGGTGGATTGTTTGAGTGGATGATGGTTCATTATTCCCGTGTAATGGCTTCGTCCAGATTGTAAATCGCCCGTGCAAGCATTGCCATGGCAGCCCTCTGATTGTTGCCGCTTTGATCCAGTAGGATTTCAGCCGCATCCAGATCCCCCGCACTCAAGCGGGCCAACTGATTTTCATAAAACTGCAACAAAGCCTTCCTTTCATCTTCATGAGGCAGGCGTGTCAAAATCCTTTGATAAAGAATATCCAGCTGCTCATCCTTTGTCCCCTTGAGCTGCGCGGCTATGGCACGCGCCGCTTCAATGAACATCTCGTCATTCAATAGAGTAAGCGCCTGAATCGGCGTATTGCTACGATCACGTCTTGGAAGGCATTGCTCCCCAGTCGGCCCGTCGAAAGCAAGGAAGGCGGCAAAGGGAGCGGTCCGCTTCATGAAGGTGTACAGACTGCGTCGATAGCGGCTTTCTCCCTGAGAAGCCTTCCATCGAGCTCCTCCATATGCAGCAGCGGTCACGCTGGATGGCTGGGGAGGATGCACACTTGGACCACCCAGTTTTCGGGACAGAAGGCCACTGGAAGCCAGCACCATGTCACGTATCATTTCTCCACTCATTCGAAACCTGGGACCGCGAGCCAGCCAGATATTCTCGGGATCTCTTTCAAGGGCCTCAGGCGATATCGTGGTATCTTGCTGATAGGTACGACTACTGACAATCAGACGGTGCAGGGACTTCAGCGACCAGCCATCATCCATCAATCGCACCGCAAGATAGTCCAGCAATTCAGGGTGACTGGGTAATTGGGATTGATAGCCAAAATCTCCCGCGGTCGGCACAATACCTCGACCAAAGAAAGCTCTCCATGCGCGGTTGACCACCATGCGCGCGGCCAGGGGATTGTCCTCGCCGACCAGCCAACGTGCCAGGCTCAACCGGTTGGCAGGCTGATCCGCTGGCAGAGGCCTGAACATCGCAGGAACTGCGGCTGAGACTTCCTCTCCAGGTTGCAGGTATTCGCCTCGGTGATGCCGAAATGTTTTCCGTTGGTTTTCGCTCCATTCACGCATGACGAGCGTCGTCGGATAGTCCGGAATACTCTCTCTAAGCGCGGCAATCTCCTGTCGCTCGGCCTCGAATACCTCCGACTGGTTCACATACAATCGTTTCAACGCCTCGTCAGTGGCTTTTGTCAGATCTGAGATCTCCCCCCCACGCGCCCGAACGTCTCCAGGATCATCCGTGACCGAAAGACGAAAACGCCCCAGGGCCGCGACAAAGTGACGTTCAAACACCATCTCAATCGATAACTCCTTCAAGGATTGGGGAGAATCAAGGAGTAATACCAATTCATGGCGCTTGCCTTCCTGCGTCGCTGTGGACCAACCACTGGAACCGATGCCGTCATACACATTTGTTCCAAGCGACTTGCCCGACCCAATGGCGATTTTGCCAAAATCGATGGATGCATCCTTGAAAGCGAGGGACGTTTCCCCGGATTTGGCAATGACTTCACTGAGGAAAAAATCTCCTTTCCGCCCCTCGTAATAAGCCGCCCCAGGGCCATTGGCGGGAAGCCGCTCGTCAGGCAATGCCTCAATTCGAATCGCGGACACCTGAGGTTCAAACTGATTTTCCAGGTCGTAAGTAAGGTGATACACATCCCGTTTTTGAAAATCACCACTGGCAAACACCGACCCATCCTCCATCAAGTCAAGCAGCGGTCGGGTTGATTTCATGGACTCGGGACGCAGCGTGGTCCATTGAGCGGTTCGGGCCAGCGTTTCCTGTTTCCAGCGTTTGTATGCAGCGGAATCGATGTGCTTGATCAAGGCTGCCTCTGCGTTTCGTATTTCGGATTCGATGCGCTTGCGCTGTGCTTCTAATGCAGGGGAGGAAACTTCCATCTCGGGCTCATCCGCGTTGTTGAGCAAGGCAAACAGACTGTAGTAATCCTTGTGGGTAATGGGGTCAAACTTATGGGTATGGCATTGGGCGCAGCCAACGGTCAATCCCAGCCAGATGGTCCCTGTCGTCGCCACCCGATCGACCATCGCATGGAATCGATATTCAAGCGGATCAATGCCGCCCTCCTCGTTGAGCATGGTATTGCGATGAAAGCCCGTCGCAACTTTCTGATTCGCTGTGGCACCGGGCAACATGTCACCCGCCAGCTGCTCGATACTGAACTGATCGTATGGCATGTCATTGTTGAGCGCATGGATGACCCAATCCCGGTATGGCCAGATGGATCGAGGCCGGTCTTTCTCATATCCATTGGTATCGGCATATCGGGCCAGGTCCAACCATGGACGCGCCCAGCGCTCACCATACTCCGGTCTTCCAAGTAAGGCATCGATGACGGTGGTTATCGCCTTCTCATGATCCAGTTTGTATTCAGCCAAAAAAGACTCGAGTTCGTCCGTGGACGGAGGCAGGCCGATGAGATCCAGATGCAAGCGACGCAACAATTTCTCGGGTGAGGCTGGCAGGGAAAAGTGAAGTCCCTTTTCCTTAAATCTTCGCTCAATCAGTCCATCAACAGGATGGGTCGCAGATTCGAGCGGAACAGCCTGCGTCTCACGCGGAGAGACAAAAGCCCAGTGGTCTTCATAGATGGCCCCCTGTTCGACCCAGGCTCTGAACTTGGCCAGCTCATCCGCACTCAGTCTGGGTTTGTTGGAGGAAGGGGGTGGCATGAGGTCGTCCGGATCCTCCGTCATCATGCGCTGGATCATCAGACTGGCATCCGGATCGCCGGGCACAATCCCTTTTCCCTTCACTGCAATTGCGCGATCATGGAAGGCCATTCCAGCTTCACGACTGTTTTCATCCAATCCATGGCATTTGAAACAGCGATCACTGAGAATAGGCCTGATGTCTCTTGCAAACTGGATAGTTTCCTCGGCCTGCGCGGCCAGAACGAGGCTCACTGAGCAAATAATGGATCGTAACATCAGCATATTCCAAAGGAGATGTTAGCATAAAAAACGGGAGGGTGACAACTTTCGAGTGTTGAACCCTGCTTCAAGGAAGCAGTGCGCAACCATTCATGCTCAATCTGCAACCATGCGGCTGAAAAGCACCTTGTTGGCCTCTCCCTTACGCTTTCCATAACTCACCCTCACTTCACCACAGGTCACCCAGCTTTCCAGATCACCGATTCGGCAAATCCCTGAATTCCCGAGACAGGCGTGGTTCTCGGGCAGGAGCACCCGTTCGGTTTTCCTGATAACGACCAAGCGCTCAGGGTCTACCCGGGCAATGAACAATGGCGCGCGGTGACGAAAAACATGATCATTGTCTGCACCAAGGCGCGTGTAGACCAGATATAACTGATCGCCCACATGCACCCAATGCTGCTGTGTGTTGTAACTTCCCAGCAGATCGCCATCGTCAAATCGCCATTCCTTGACAGGATCGTAGTGAAGACCATCCTGACCGCGGGTCACATAGGCAGCGTGATCAGCCCTCAAGGTAAGATAGTAGCGCCCCTTGAAAGCGATCACGGATGGTTCATAAAGACCGCGGTCGCGAGCAATGGAGTGTTCGGTTCCATGCTCGACATAAACCAACTGTTCTCCATCAAAACGGCATCGCGCGATCACACTGGTGTAGACACGCTGATCTCGCGTGCGCTGATAGCGTATCGGCAGCAGAAGATCGCCTCCGGGCAGGACGAAGGGCTGATTGCAACCTGCATTGGCTGCCAGTATGCTTGCGCCGGAGTGATCCAGCGAAGGCATGTCCATCGTTTTCAAGGGACCCCATCGGCCGTCCTGCAGCGATTTGACCGCATAAGCCACCTTCTCTTTCAAAAAATNCTCTTGCCTGCCATTGGCAAAATTAAACGTTTTACCGGTGACAATCACCTTATGGGTCGCAGGATGGTAGGTCGGCCACAAATCACCGGCTGCAACTTCATATCCATCGTCATCCTGATGTCGGCTCAGACTGGGGATCAAACGAGGAGCAGACCAGGTCCGGCCATGATCGTTACTGATGGATTCGTAGATATCGTAGTAACCATGACTCCCCAGTTGTCTGGTTCGTGACATGGTTGTGATCGAGATGGGCTCCGTTCCCGGAACAAAAGTTGTCCTTGCTTGAGTCCAATCCCATTCGGCGAGCCCCTGGATGGAAGTCATGGGCTCAATCGTCAATGGCCTGGTCGTCGGCGCCTGTGCCAGCGAAAGGATGGGACTGCCAGCATGAAAGAGGATGCAACAGAGGATTCCTATGCGAAAAAACTGTCTCGTCATGATGTATTTCAGAGTGCGCAAGGTAGGAAGACCCGACAGTGGAAAAACAGGGATTGTTTCCATGGCCAAAAATGTCGCTTGACCCTGGTATTGCGGATCAGGTGATTGAGGGGAACGTGCTTCGGACATGGTGCATAAAATGGCAGTACATTGATGAAATTGAAATTAAAAAGAAAGTTCAAGAAGCTGGCTGGCGTGCGCTTTCTGCCGATCAGCGGGAAACACCCACAGTCGCCATGATGCAATTTGCAAGAGCCAATGCAGACATGAAAAGATCCAGTTTTCGTGGGATGCTTGCTTCAGTCAGCATCCCAGAGGATCCGGTCATTGCATGCGCATTGAAGCTTAACAGAACCGAAAGTTGCACGATTGACTGCATTGAGGCAACATTTTTGGATGTTCTTCTCAAAGGTTAACCTCAAGGACGGTCTCAAAGCGGCATGCATGTTCTTATGCTTGAGCTTTTCTCTCGGACTACTTGGTCAAGCAAGCAAGCCAATTCAATGGCATGACGCCTCAGAATGGGGTACCGAGGGACGGGCCTGGGGTAATGAGGAAAGAACGCGGTGGTTTGACCGATTACCAGCCAGGGCAGAGGGAGTTGTCACCGCTGCCGTCTGGAATCTCAGCCGGCACAGTGCCGGCATGATGGTTCGATTCCAGACCGATGCCTCTACCATCCATGCCAAATGGTCACTGCTCTCCGCCAACCTTGCCATGCCACACATGCCTGCCAGCGGCGTGAGTGGATTGGATCTTTATGCACGTGATGAACGTGGTGAATGGCGCTGGGCAGCGGCCACTCTTCCGAATCAGCAGTCCATGGAGGCACGATTACTCCAAGGTATCCGCCCGGGACTCCGTGAATATGCGGTCTATTTACCACTTTACAACGGTGCGGAGTCATTGGAGATAGGCGTGCCTGAGGGAGCAGTATTCAAGGGACTATCACCTCGCACAACCAAACCGATCGTCTTCTATGGCACATCCATCACGCATGGTGCCTGTGCTTCTCGTCCCGGCATGACCCATCCAGCCATTCTGGGCCGACGTTTGGATCGCCCGGTGATCAATCTGGGATTTTCAGGCAATGGCAAAATGCACCCGGAAGTTGGCGCTCTTTTGACGGCAATAGACGCCGCGGTGTTTGTCATCGATTGCTTGCCGAATATGAATGCCAAAGCTGTGACCGATAGAACCATCCCGCTGGTGCAGCAACTGCGAAAAGCGCACCCGGAGACGCCCATTGTGCTAGTGGAGGACAGACGCTTTACAAATAACTGGCTCCTTCCCGAGAAAGCAGCTTTCCATGACGCCAACCACACGGCCTTGCGACGTGCTTACACCGAACTCAAAGTATCCGGCGTCTCAAATCTTTTCTATATTCCGGGGGACGATTTACTCGGTCATGATGCCGAGGGAGCCACAGACGCATCCCACCCCAACGACCTCGGTTTCATGAGGCAGGCGGATGTGTTCGAGCCTGTTCTGCGTGAGGCACTCCGCTTGAGTGACTCCCTGTGATCGGCCAGAGCGTTCAACAAAAAAACGCCAGACCGAATGAAAGGTCTGGCGGCTCATTGTCTGGATTAAATGTTCGCAGGAGTCGGGTGTAGCCAATCGCCCCGATACTTGCGGGCCAATCGCCGATTCGCTTCAGGATCTCCAATCACCTGCTCATTTTCGGCATCCCATCGTAATTCCCTCCCAAGTTCCATCGACAAATTGGCAAGAATACATGAGGCCGAGGAGACATGTCCCTCCTGAATGTCGGCGACGGGACGTTTCCCCTGCTGACGTGACCTCACGAAATCAAGGAGCTGACGTCGGTTTCCAGGAGCGGCGAACACTTCTGTTTCCTTGTGCACGAGATCTTCCGGGTATTGATCACTCTCGTCCACGGAATCCCTCCGAATGGTTTCGCCACCATCATTTGGAATATAGTCATAGCGCCACACACTCAGTTTCAAAGTTCCTTTCTCGCCATAGATGGTAGCTCCCCAGGGGTAGTCCTTGTCGGGGTTCATCCCCCAGTTTTTCTGAGTCCAGACCATTTGCAGTCCATCATAGTCAAAAAGTGCGTTCTGCGTGTCATGCACGTTCACATTGGAGTCGGAAGGTCTCATCAATGAGCCTCCTGTAGCGGCAACACGCCTGGGCCATCCAAGATCGAAGAAGTAACGCATGAGGTCGAAGAAATGAACGCACAAGTCTCCTGTTTGACCATTACTGAATTCCCTGCAATCACGCCAGCTGCGCGGATGAAGCTTGGGGTGATAATCTCTCCAGGAGGCGGGTCCGACATACATGTCCCAGTCAAGGTGCGCAGGAGGAGCGACCGGTGATGGAAACGTTTTTCTGCTTCCGTAATAACTGTGGATATCGATGTAACCGATTTTCCCCATCACTCCTGAAAGAATATATTTATCGCGCGCTTCAAGCAGATGGGGGGTACTGCGGCGCTCCAGACCGACCTGCACGGTGCGGCCATATTTTCTGGCGGCGGCTACCATTGCCTGCCCTTCCACCACATCGATGCTGATGGGTTTTTGCACATAGACGTCTGCGCCCGCCTTACATGCCTCCACCACCGGAAGGCAATGCCAATGATCAGGAGTACCCACCAGAACGATTTCGGGGGACTGGTCGCTCAAGAGCTTGCGGAAGTCACCGTACACTTGCGGTTTTTTACCTGAACTCTGTCTTTGAGCCACAAGCTCCGAAGCCGCATCGACCATGTTTCGGTCGACATCACACAGGCCGACAACGTCGACAGGAGCCACCTGCATCAGGTGAAGAAGATCGGTCTTGCCATACCAACCGCACCCAATTAATCCCACTCGCAGGGGCTTTTCAGCCTCCACGGCCAATAGATTGGAACTCAGTGCGCTTAAGCCAACGGCACCCTTGGCTCCGTGTTGCAGAAATGTTCTTCGGTTCATTTTAGATTTTTCAAATGATGTTGAATCCACCTCATCATCGTTCATGCATCAGTCAGCATGCAACTTCTGATGACCTATCTCATCCGCTGACAACACTGCGAACCGCAGCCTGAAAAAAGGAGATCGTTTCCTTGCAAGCAGAAGAGAATTGATGCCGTATCCTATGGTCAAGTTAGCTTCATGTCCATTTCTTTAGAGATGGCANCTGCTTGTCGATGACACCCGTCATCCATGGTTTTATTAGGCAAGGTTTGCATCAACGAATGGGCCCCTCTTTTCACTCAATGAGTATATTGAACAACTTCAGGGAGTCTGCTTTTGCCTTATCCACCGGACGGCATCAATCACGATGAAACTGAACCGTTCCAAGTGAATGAAACCTGTTTTCACCTGCGAGATGAGTCTGCCGGTTGATGCGTGTTTCATACACCCCTTCACTATGATTTACCCGGACCGGCACATTGGTAGCCCGGTTGGGATGCGCCAACCAGATGCGATCATCCATCACTACAGGAGATGAAAGGCCCAGCAACGGGAGCCTGGTTTTCCATTGCACGTTTTTTGTGTCACTCGAATGGATCGGGATGCCATGCATTTTCGCATCCCCTCTTGCAGCGACATGACCATCACCCCTGGGGCCACGATAATCAGGCCACGTATCTGCCGCATTTCCAAGTTGAGGGAAAAGCAGTTGCGCAGTCAGGAGTCCAAGAACAAGTATGCAATGCGATGCAGCCAGTTTGAAGAAAGGCACAGTGCTTGTATGATGGGAAGTCATTGTGAGAGATTGAGACCAGGGACTCAAAGTGCCAACCAAAGGACCGTTCAAACCCACCCTCAAACTCCCTGAAAAAATGGAAACCAATCTACCTGGACGCTTGGTCGGAGGTCCAGAAAGTGCCTTCCTCAAGGACTTGTTCTTCGAACGCCCTCAACTGATGCAGCATATGAGCGACCACATTCTCCTGTTCTTTGGCACGGTCGAACCGTTCTCCCAGATCCTGCTCCACTTGAAACAAGAGAGGTGAATCACGCGAAGCACCGAAACCGTAATTATTTCCCGTTTGAGAATAAAGTCGCACGTGCAGCTTCCAGGCCCCCATTCGCAGAGCGGAAGGCTTGTTGTCAGAGGCAGAAAAGAAGAACTTGAACGGCGACAAGCTTTTTGAGGAATGTCGAGAAAACAGGTAAGCCCCGATATCACGACCGTCGATGGATCGATCCGAAGGCACCCTTCCTCCGGCAAGAGTCACTAAAGTGGGAAAGACATCCAGCGTGCTGACAGGCGCCAGTTCGTTCTGACTGGCAGCGATCATACCCGGCCAGCAAAAAATACCCGGCACCCGATGCCCTCCCTCCCAAGTGGAACCCTTACCATCTCGAAAAGGTGTCGCATAGCCGATATGCATGCGCGCTTCCCCATATTTGGGATGTTCCACTGTATCCTGAAAACGAATCCAGGGGCCATTGTCAGAGGAAAAGATGATGAGCGTATTCTCCGTCAATCCCGCATCTTTCAATGCGTTCCTGATTCGACCCACACCATCGTCTATTTCTGCCATTACATCCCCAAGCAGACCACGCCTGGATTGCCCCGCAAACCCATCACTCGCGTGAATCCCGAGATGGGGCATGTTGTAAGGAATATAAGCAAGGAAAGGATCTTCTCTGTTTCTCTTGATGAATGAAATGGCCGCTTGAGTACAACGTCCTGTCAAGGAGGCACACACATCATGCTTGAAAGGTAAATCTCTTGTGATGACACGATACCCGTCCACAGGGTCTGTGCCGTCTGGATCTGATTCCATCAGCATCGCATTGACGTAGTCATGTGAAACGTTGGTGCCGACCCACTCATCAAAGCCGTGAGCCAAAGGAAGCGTGTCTTTGGAAAAAAGATTCTTTTGATTCGGGGAGCCAAGGTGCCATTTCCCAAAAATACCCGTTTTGTAGCCTTGTCTTTTCAAGGCCTCAGGAAGTGTCAATTCTTCAGGGTGCAGGTAACGTTTGGAGGAGGGACCAATCACCCATGCACCCAGTCCGGATCGCCCCGGATAACGCCCTGTCATGAGTGAATAACGGGACGCGCTGCAGGCAGGAGAAGTCACATAAAACTGGGTAAAGTTCAATCCTTCCCGAACCAGGCGAGTGATCTGTGGAGTCTGGATGGTTGGATTGCCATTGTGCGAGTAGTCGCCATATCCTGAGTCATCAAGGAAGAAGATCACGAAATTAGGATTGTCCCCCGCTTCTCTGGCCCCCACGACTTGATTGCTCGATAAAATGCCCGCACACAGAAGCGTGATGATCAGGGATAATCCCGATTCAATCCGAGTGCACAAAAGGGTGTCATCACCGCTGAGAAATGTTTTCATAAATTAAATTGAGTATTGGCTGCTCAAGCTCTGATCCGCATCAATCGAAGGACTTCGTCAGTTTCGCTTGAACACCTCATGCCGGCGATTTCCGCCTGAGATCAAATATGCCATTAAATCCATGAGTTCATCCTGGTTCATCCCGCTGACAGTCCCTGGAGGCATCAGGGAAATCTGCGAAGGTTTGATCTCCGCAACATCTGAGGCAGGGATTTTCTGAACATCACCAAAGTTAAATGGATTCGAAGCAAGGGCGATCTCGCTTTCATTTTTAAAGATGATGCGTCCGTAGCGGGACGATCCATTTTTCAATATCACCGTACTGGCCTGGTATTGTTCCGATATGGAATGACTCGGCTCGCAAATCGAAACGAGGATATCACGTATGGAATATCGATTCCCAACAGACCCCAGGTCCGGCCCTGAATATCCACCCGAGCCCTGAAATCGATGACACGCCACACAACGTCCAGCAGAGAACATGGCCTTGCCGTTCTGAAAATCCCGTCCGCTAAGTTCCCCTTCAAAATGCTGCATTGCCTTGTCCGTTTTCCATGCGACCGAAGGCCCTTTGGGAGTTGGAAGTTGACTGAGATCCACCCCTTCGATATCCCCGAGAAGCCAGGATACAGAGGTGGCAACTTCAGGTGAAAGATGTTGGATGGCGTCTTCTCTGATCGCCCGCATGTAGCCGGCAAAGCTCTTCCCCCCACTCTTCCTGAGCGTTTCATTCATCCACGAAAAAAAGTATTTCCGGTCCGAAAGGGTCCACCCGTTCCGAACGCGCCGCAGTGAGTATGCATATTGAATATTCTGACTGTTGGGCGTGTTGGCCATCGTTTTCAGAATCTCCTTGCCATACTCGTGACGCGACAACATTTCCTTGTCGTAATCGAGGGTCCTGGTCTCTGTTATTTTCATCAAGGAGATCGTCTTTTTGACAACCTGAGGTGCATCCAGATAGGAAAGGACCCGACACAACTCGGTGTTCACTTGTTCATCGCCTGTCGGAAAGAATGGATCCAGATTTCCGATGACCACATTGATTAATTCTGCTGCAGGCTGACCCAGTCTAATAAAGCAAAGGGAATAAGCTCTGAGAAGGGCAAGTTGATCCTCCGCAGCGAGTGAATCGAATGGGATTTGATTGAGCTTCTTCAAAATACGATGAGACAAGGACGGATCACCATGACGACAAAGAGCAATGGACGCATGGATCAAGGCTCTTTGATCCTCTTCCCTCAGCACGCGTTCCTGCCACAAACTCACCGGTTGATTCTCAATCGCCAGGCGTGCGGCGTATCGAATATTTCGATCCGGATGAGACAAGTGAGGCCAGGCCCTGGTAATCGCCGTGTTGCCGGCATGCGGGTTCCCGTGAAAAACCTCCAACGAATGGCGCAGGTCCCTAAGATCTTGATTGGCTACCAGCCTTTTTCCTGCCCCTTTTTGTGGAGGGCCCACATACCGTATCCGGTAGAGCCTGGAATCCGTATTACGCCCTCCTACAAGGAAATACATGTGACCATCGGGCCCGAAACGCATGGCTGAAATATTCAGTGGCTGCCCATTGAGAAACTCTGTTTTGGTGCCCACATAACTCGAGCCATCCTCCTCCATGTCTATCAGATAAATAGAACCGAAAGTCCAATCGCAAATGAACAGTTTATCCTGATATGGGGCGGGGAAATTTGAGTGATGACCAAAACTGATTCCGGTAGGCGAACCGGGGCCGATGTTAATGACTGCACCATTGCTGTCCTCAAAATAATCGGGCCATTTCGCAGAGCCTGGGCGCCAACCAAACTCACTGGCCGATGTCACATGGTTCACACGTGTCGGGCGATACCACGGAGTTCCCACATCAAACTCCAGATCAGAATCATAAGTGAACAATTCCCCTTCCCGATTGATGGCGATGTCCACGGCGTTCCTGAAACCTGATGCCACCATCACCCAATCCTTGCCATCGGGCGTAATGCGACAGATCCATCCCGCCGGAGGTTGAATCCCAACCGCGTGCCCCATCGCATCGTTCATTTCCTGAAGCAGGGAATCCGTTTCCCAGACAGCAGGCTGAAGACTGGGAATCCCCGGAGGCAGAGGAGTATGATTCCCTGTCACCAGATACAATCCCTGACCATCTTCCGTCTTGATGATGGAATGAGCAGAGTGCTCGTATCCAACACCCAACTGTTTCAGCAGCGTGAATTCATCAAAGGTATCATCTCCATCGGTATCCCTGATCCGATAAAACCCCTTCATGGAGGACATGTAGAGACTATCAAACGCATAAAGAAATCCCAGTGCTCCGCCCACGCGACGTCTCCCCCAGTTGATAGGCAGGTATGGGAAACCCTCGAGATGCTCGACACGGACTCCCGCCCCTTCGGTTTCCGTCAGTGTGAGCCTGAACACCCCTTTGTCATCCTGATCTGATACGATGAGTCTACCTTTGGGGTCAAATGCCATGGCCACCCATGAACCTTGTGATGCGGGCACCTCATACAGAAGTTCAGCATCAAATCCTGAGGGCAAATTGATCTGAGTATCTGCATCGAGGACAAGATGCTCGGCACTTGCCCTTGAATTGCAGAGCGCAATGCAAACGGTAATCCACAAAATGGCGTATTTCATCTGACTTTGCATGGGGTGTGAAGCATTCAGTTGAGTATCGACAAATTAACCATCGAAAGCAAATCAAGGATGATCAGAAATTTGATTTATGATTCAGGGGATTTAGGATAAGAATTCTCCGGGAAGAACGACTATGACGGCCTGCCTCCGTGAGGATTCGATTCAGCAAGATCAAAATGACAAGAATACAAGCTAACTTGACACTGCTGCTGGCTGGAGCCATCTGGGGAATGGGCTTTGTCGCTCAATCGAGCGCGATGGATGCTGTTGGGCCCTACACGTTCATTGCTTTGAGGTTCTTGATTGCCACACTCATCCTGATCCCTCTTGCACGGAAAGAATCCCGATCCGCAAGTATCCCCTTGAGCAGAAAAAGTTGGCGGGGTCTTTGCTGGATCGGGTGCGTTCTATTTCTCGGCATGGCTTCACAGCAAGTAGGATTACTAACCACAACCGTAACCAACTCTGGTTTCCTTACAGGATTGTATGTGGTCATCACTCCCATATTGACCGTCTTGTTTCTGAGACAAAAACCACATTTTATCATCTGGCCCGCATCGGTGATTTCCACCATCGGCATTTATCTCATGAGCGGAGGTGATTTTGCCAAGCTGCAGACCGGAGATCTGTTGACCATCCTCTGCGCATTCTTCTGGGCCATTCAGGTGATCATGGTCGGAAACATGAGTCGCCAGACGGCCCGGCCAATGACGTTGTCCGCGGTTCAATTTGGGGTATGTGCTCTCCTGGGATTCATCGGTGCCCTGTTCTTTGAATCGATTGAACTCGATGCCATCCGCGCTGCCGCCAAGGAAATTCTTTATGCGGGAATCTTCTCCAGTGGTGTCGCATTTACACTACAGGCTATCGCTCAGCGATATACGACTGGACCTCAGGCAGCCATTTTCTTATCATCAGAAGCACTCTTCGCGGGACTGTTTGGCGCCCTCTTTCTGGGTGAGCGAATCAACGGGATTGGATACATGGGATGCGCAATGATCTTCCTGGCAATGATCCTGGTCGAACTTGTTCCTGAGTGGATCAAAGTCAAGCAGCAACAAACTTGAACACCTGCGCACTCCACCCGAAATCACGCCAGGATAAACAAGGAAGCCAGCAAAGCAGATGAAACCACATCTCCCCCCCTTCATTATTTACCCCTGAAAACCTCTTATTTGCATTAAAACACGGATCCATGTCACCCAATCCCTTTGCGCATCTCTGACACCTTCAAAGCGTCGGGGAACAGGGAAGAGAAATATTGAAATATTTTTGTCCGGCATTGAATAAATAGTTGGATGGTTGATTTGCCTTGGCGAAAATCAGGATAAAAGACAGAATGTTTGAAACCCAGAACAGCACCTTGCATTCATTTGTTGTGCGGAGGTTTGACGCCTTTGATGGCGCTATAAATAAAATGAAGACTTATCACAAATTCCACTTAATCGCATTGACTGCACTTTGTCTGTTTTCCACAGGTGTCCGGTCTGAAGTTCGAGTGCCATCCATCATTGGAAACAACATGGTTCTTCAAAGAAACCAATCCAACCCCGTTTGGGGTTGGGCAGATCCCAGAGAGACAGTCACCGTAACTGTCCATGATCAGACAGTCAAAACTCGGGCTGGAGATGACGGATCATGGCGTGTCAGTGTGTCGGCGTTACCCACGGGGGGGCCATATGCAATGACCATTCGGGGAAAAAACACGCTGAAATTTGAAAACATCCTTTCGGGCGAAGTCTGGATCTGCTCCGGCCAATCCAACATGCAATGGTCCATCAATGCATCCAATGACCCCGACCTCGAGAAATTAACCGCCCATTACCCTGAGATCAGGTTGGTCTCCGTTCCACAAGTAGGCACTCAAGTACCAATGGACGATTTCGAAGGACAATGGGAGGAATGCTCCAGTGACACCATAGGTAATTTTTCCGCAGTGGGTTACTTCTTTGGACGTCAGCTGCACAGCACGCTCAAGGTGCCCATTGGTCTGATCAATAACGCCTGGGGAGGTTCCGCCGCCGAGGCATGGATCCGTCGCGATTTACTGGAAACTGATGCTCGCTATGCCCCTCTCATGGAGCGGTGGAAAAAAACGGAGGCCAATGAGAAGTTGAAAACACAGATCGCCAACTATGAGAAAGCGATGAAAGAATGGAAATGGAAGGCCATCGAGGCCCGCGCCAAAGGCGAAGCCACTCCAAAAAGACCTAATCGTCCCAATAATCAGCTGTTTGGCAATCACCGACCCTCCAACATTTACAACGGAGTGCTGCACCCAACGATTGGTTATGGCATCAAAGGAGCCATCTGGTATCAGGGAGAAAGCAATGCTGGAAGGGCTTATCAATACCGTGATTTATTTCCTCTGATGATTCAGAATTGGCGCGACGTCTGGAATCAAGGTGATTTTCCGTTTTACTGGGTTCAGTTAGCCGATTTCAAATTGGAAAAGGATCTACCGGCTGAGAGTGACTGGGCTGAGCTCAGGGAGGCGCAAACCATGACCATGAGCAAGCTTGCCAATACAGGCGAAGCAGTCATCATTGACCTGGGAGAGGCTCAGGACATCCATCCAAAAAACAAAGAAGATGTCGGCAAGCGCCTCGCCCGCTGGGCACTGGCAAAGGACTATGACTATGACCTTGTCTATCGTAGTCCGATCTATCAATCAATGGACCGACAAGGTGCCAAGATAACACTCACGTTTGACCATGTGGGTGGCGGCATGGATTTATTTGACGTTAACACTCCCATTGGCTTTACCCTTGCAGGAGCGGATCAGCAATTCGTGCCTGCGGCAGCAAAGATCGTCAACAGAACACAGATAGAAGTGTGGAGTGAATCGGTTTCCAATCCGGTAGCCGTCAGGTATGCCTGGGCGGACAATCCCGTCTGCAATGTGCAGAACAAGGAAGGATTACCACTGACACCATTCCGCACAGACGACTGGCCCGGGATCACTGTCGACAATCATTGATATTTCCTGAAGCCCTTGTATGAAAAAAGGATAGGCGCATCAATGATGCGCCTATCCTTTGCTTGGATCTGCACTTCAATTCAAACAGTCTTTGATTTGCTTTTCACGCCGGACATCAGGAAATCGAGGTAGTGGGACAAGCTGCTTTTAAGATCCTTCCGCGGGATGATGGCATCGATCAAACCGTGATCACACAAAAACTCAGAGGTCTGGAAACCCTCGGGTAAATCCGCCTTGGTGGTGTCCTTGATCACACGTGGCCCTGCGAAACCAATGCGAGCGGCCGGTTCCGCGACAATCAAATCGCCAACACTTGCAAAACTGGCCATCACGCCCGCCATGGTTGGGTCAGTTAATACACTGATGAATGGTAATCCCTGCTTGCCGTGGTAGGCCAGAGCCCCGCAGGTTTTTGCCATCTGCATGAGACTGAACATCCCTTCATACATTCGAGCTCCACCACTGGTAGAACAAATGATGACTGGTAAACTCAATTCGGTTCCCTTCTCAATCAATCGAGTCAATTTCTCTCCGACTACGGATCCCATGGAGCCGCCATTGAAGCTGAAATCCATGACACCAAGAGCGATTTGATGATGATTCAGTGAACCCAGCCCAGTGATCACTGCATCCTTGAGCCCGGTTTTCTGCTGATTTGCTCCGATCTTGCTCATGTAGCCAGGAAACTCCAACACGTCTACGCTGGACATGTTTTCGTCCATTTGCTCAAAGTCATCGGCATTGACAAGTGAATGCACACGCTCCCAGGCCGTCAGCGCAAAATGATGACCACAAGTAAAGCAAACATTCTGTTTGGCTTCGAGTTCCTTGTCATAGATCATCTCATTGCACTTGGGGCATTTCGTCCAAAGACCTTCTGGAATGACTCGTTTTCGCGGCCCACCGGTCAAAGGACGAGGCCGTTTCAGCATCACCTGCTCGGACGCACCTGACAAGGGCGTCACTGTCGGCTCTTTGGCTTCTACGCCAGGGATACTGCGGGTCGTAAATTTGGTATCATGCTTTTCTGGAGATTTACTCATCTTGTTGCAATTTCTAAAATTCTTTTACCAAAGGTTGTTGAAAATTCTCGTTAATACCGAGGCCTCATTCAGGTTCCCATCACTCCCAGCCCACGAGCCAGCGTCCAGACATGCACCGATTGGGCGCCTGCACACATGCAGACGCGTGCGCACTCATTGACAGTCGCGCCGGTCGTAAACACATCATCGATCAGGAGAACGCGGCGATTTGAGATTGTCTCGACATCAACCACTTCAAAGGCCTTCGCCATGTTGACAGCCCTCTCTTTCCGACTGAGCATAGTTTGTGAAGGCGTGTGGGCAACCCTTTTTAATACTCCTTCAGGGCAAGGCAACTTTAAGCGAGCTGCCATACTTTGGGCAAGGAATGCGGATTGATTATATCCACGCTCACGCTGCCGCACGGAATAAAGCGGTACCGGAAGGACGACATCCCAAGTATCAATGAAGCGGTCGTTGAACAGCGCAGCCCCCATCAAACGTTCAAAAAGAGGTTCCAGCCAGCGGGCATTGGCGTATTTATAACGGTGTAACATATCCAACATCAGTGTATTGGCAACGCATGCGGACCTTGATGAAACAAAGAATAACCGGACATCGTGACAATTCGGGCATTGGAATGCCTGATGTATTTCCCCTTCGAAAGGAAGTCCACAACGATGACAGAAGGGAGCCTGAACAGGCATGATGCCCCGTTGACAAGCTTCACAAACAAACCCCTGCAAAGGTAAGGCAGTGGAATCAAGGCAGATCTGACATACTTCAGGATAAAACAAGCGGACCGGTCCCTCGGTAGCTGCTTTCAGGATGTTTTTCAAGGTTCTGAGGAGGAATACCATGCAGTAAATTCAAAAAGACTCCTAAGCTATTAATAAAAATCCTTGATCCCTCCAAGGTCTAAAACTAACACTTGAAACATGAAAACTGGAACGGAACGAGACACATCGAGCATGGTTTCTGCTCATTTGAAGACATGCTGAATCTCTTTGGCCGAAAGAATCCATCTGAAGGCGAAGCCGTTGGACCTGGTCCATTCGGCCCTTACCAGCTTCATGAACTCATCAACAGTGGCGGGATGGCTGACCTTTGGTTGGCCACAAACCCGGAGGGACAGACGGTCGCGGTCAGGCTTCTCTTATCCAAATTAAAAACGGATACCGTTGCCCGAAAACGATTTATCGCAGGCTGCGAAATCCTTAAGGATGTCCACAACCATGAATACATCATCCACTACGTGGAGCATGGCAAACTTCATGGTGAGCACTTTCTGGTCATGGAGTATGTTGAGGGGCTGAACTTGAAGGAAGCCATGGCCGATGAAACCATGGATTTAAGCGATCTCATCGGCAACATATTGATCGACAGCGCGGAAGCTCTTGAACATGTGCATGACTGCGGTTACATACATCTTGATTTCAAACCAGAGAACATCCTCGTGTCACGCAACGGCAATGTGCGCCTTCTTGATTTCGATCTTTCCCAGGCACGCCCTGAAACGCCGATCAAGTTACAGAAAAACCCAGGTACCCCTGCCTACATGGCTCCCGAACAATTACAGCGCGAAGCCATCGATCACCGGGTAGATATTTTTGCCTATGGAGTCATGGCTTACGAGGTCTTGACCGGCCAGAAGCCCTTTCAAGGGCAATCACCCGACGAAATCCTTCGCAAGCAAATCCATCGAGGAAAGGATTTCATTCCTCCAAGGGATGTGAATCCACATATTCCAGTCGGAGTTGAAAAAAGTATTTTGAAAGCACTGGAGCCTGACCCAAACAGGCGCCATGGACTGGTCAGTGTGCTTCTTCATGAATTAAAAACCGCGCTTTACGTATGAGCGGCAGCATTTTTTATCTTTTGAAATCGAATTGCATTCCGTAATGTAAGTTCTTAATCCGTGACGCACAAAACTATCAAAGATCATGAAACGATATTTGACATATCTATTGGGCTGCATGTTGCTTGCCCAATCAACGCAAGCAGCCAACTGGCCACAATGGCGAGGTCCGAATTTCAACGGATTCACAGACGAAAGCAACCTTCCTGAGCGATGGTCCAAAACTGAAAATCTGGCATGGACAAAGGATTTGCCAGGAAGCAGTGCGGCTACACCGGTGATTTGGGAAGATAAGGTATTGATTTCTTCTACAGACGAAACCAATCAGACCCTGCTTGCGATTTGTCTGGATCGCAAAACTGGAACAATACAGTGGTCCAATAAGGTTGCCGTCGGTATGAGGCGCGATGACCGGAGCAATTTTGCCTCCCCTTCCCCTCTCACGAATGGCAAACAGGCCATTTTCTTTTATGGCAACGGAGAACTCGTTGCATTCGACATGGATGGGAAAAAACTTTGGGGCTTCAATCTCGAGAAGAAATGGGGAGAATTCTGTTTCCAATGGACATTCAGTAGCACGCCCTTGCTTTACGGGGACACGCTTTACATTCAGGTTTTACAGCGAGATATACCGGTCCACGGCCGAGGCTTTAAAGATAAACCAAACGAGTCCTACATAGCGGGTCTCAATCCAGCGACAGGTGAAGTCAAATGGAAAACACTGCGCCCCAGCGATGCTCGAATGGAGTCGTTGGAAGCCTTCTCAACCCCGATGCCCTACACGCACGACGGAAGGACTGAAATCCTAGTGGTAGGCGGGGATGACATCACCGGGCACGACCCTGAAACTGGAAAAGAGATCTGGCGATGGGGAACGTGGAACCCAAAACGGATCACCCACTGGCGACTGGTTCCCTCTCCTATTGCCGGAGCAGGGATTGCACTGGCATGCGCACCCAAGAAAGATCCAATTTATGCAGTGAAGCTGGGCGGCAAGGGTAAACTGAACGATGGCGCACTTGCCTGGGTAAGCAATGATCAACGCAGTCTGAGTTCCGACGTTCCTACCCCTGCTTTTGCATACGAGGACTTTTTCATTTTAAGCGATGTGCGAGGCGCACTTTCCCGAGTACATCCGAAAACAGGCGAAATCAAGTGGTCTCTGGAACTGCCTGGACGCAGCAAATTTGAAGCTTCTCCACTGGTGGCTGATGGAAAGGTTTATCTCATGAATTTCGCTGCTGATGTCGTGGTGGTGGATGCCAGCAACGGGACCATCAAGGCAACGATTCCAATGGGTGAGCGCGGCGACAACATGACGCGCTCCATGATAACAGCGGCCCATGGAAACTTGTTTATCCGAGCCAACAACAAACTTTACTGTGTAGGTAATTAAAGCAATCCGATTAGAATGAAAAATATGAGAAACAAAATCCTTATCGTATGCCTCATGTCACTCGTGGCATTCCAATGCTCCACCACAGCTGCAGACTCCGGAAAGAAAGAGGACAAAGCACCTGAAATAGTCACACCCGGCAACAATCACTCAGCACCTTCAGATGCCATCGTGTTATTTGATGGATCAAACCTGGACGCATGGCAGAGCGGGGACGCTCCAGCCAAGTGGAAGCTGATCTCCTCGGAGTCTGCCGTGGAAGTCAAAAAAGGAGCGGGTTCCCTGAAGACGAAGCAATCATTTGGCGATGTGCAATTGCACATTGAATGGGCTTCTCCCAGTGAAGTGAAAGGGAACGGTCAAGGCCGTGGAAACAGTGGTGTTTACTTGCAGGGACGCTACGAAATCCAGGTATTGGATTCCTTCAACAATGAAACCTACTTCAATGGACAGGCGGGTTCTTTCTACGGAAACGCAGCACCTTTGGTCAATGCCTCACGACCTCCCGGAAAATGGCAAGCATATGACATCATTTTCATTTCCCCCAAACCTCAGAAGGATGGATCGGTCAAACCAGGCTCCTTCACGGTTTTGCACAACGGAGTCCTCATTCAAAACCACACGGCCATCAAAGGAGGCGCTACAACCGCTGCGGCTTTCAAGGGCATGGCTCCTGAAGGACCGCTTGTTCTGCAGGATCACGGTAATCCTGTCCGATTCCGTAACATCTGGATTCGCGAATTAAACAAGTAAGATTCGGAACTCTTTTCTGGAGGCGACTCCGCTTGGGACAAGGGCTTTTGCCCTCACCTCGGAGTCGCTTTTTTTTATTGAAGAAGCTCTTGTGGAAATCCGCTTTGCCCGGTTTTGTCACCTGTCTAGACATCTATCACATCATCATCATCCAATCCAGTCTGGGGTTTCACATGGGGCTGCGGCATTTTGAAACGTTGAGAAACCCAACCCGCTACACGACCGCTTATCAGACGACGCAAGGGAGGAATCAGGAGACTGAACCCGACCAGATCCGTGATGATTCCTGGCGTGATGAGCAGCAGGCCGGCAACCAGAATCAGCAAGCCATCCAGGAGAGCCCCCGCAGGCATGCGTCCCTGAGCCATGTCTAGCTGAATTTTCTGCAGAGTGGTAAAACCTTGTCGGTGAGCCAGCGTTCCCCCAATGAAACCTGTCATCAGGATCAGCCAGATCGTGGCTCCCCACCCCATGACAGCGCTCAGTTTGAGAATCAACCACAATTCCAGTAGCGGGAAACCAACAAAAAGCAGTAACCACTTCCACTTGGCTCCCGGCTTGATGGGGCGACCGGATTGCATGTTGAATTGAAAAAGCATCTCGCCTTATTATGCCAGTAATCGCGCAGAGTTCAACGATCTGAAAAATCGTATTTTTTTAAACGTAATTATTGTCAGAATATGAATTTGTGGTTAACGAATGGATGTGGCATTTTTAACCCACAAAGAACAATGGGTGGTATTCTGGATACTGTTCCTTCTGATGGTTGGTTACGGCGTGAAACATTATCGTTTGAGTCATCCACCGGAACGGTCCGACACAGAGCTCGCGCCTTGATTAGAATATGCAAACGCTCGACTTTGACCAGACTGTTGAACAGATAACGCAATCCGATGAAAGGTATGCGGCAGATGCCTATTATTTCCTTCGAGACGCTCTGGACCATACCCAGAGCCAAATCAAAAAAGAGAAAACATCAGGCAAACAACCACAGCACGTCTCAGGTGAGCAATTGCTCAAAGGCATTCGAGATTTGGCTCTCGAGCAGTTTGGCCCAATGGCTTTGACCGTGATGTATGACTGGGGGATGTTGCGCTGTGAGGATTTTGGCGAAATCGTTTTCAACATGGTTGACCATAAATTATTATCGAAAACCAAGGAAGACACACGGGCTGATTTCAAGTCTATTTACAATTTTGAAGATGCTTTCAAAAAACCATTCCTTCCAAGAACACGCCCCGAGTTCTCCTCTGAAAAGCCAAAGAAAAGCCTGAAACAGAAAGATCGATCCTGAAACTAGTGGTTTGACCTTGCTTTCCGGGGGCAACTTGCCAATACCGGTGATTCAGAACTTAACTCGATTACCATCACACATATTACATGTCCGATTACTCAATTTCCTCACATTCCTCAGGAGCACAGCTGTGCACGCTGCCTAACGGGTTAACAATTATTTTACTGGAAGATAAAAGTGCTCCAGTTGTTTCAGTACAAGCCTGGTGCGAGGCTGGAAGCATTCATGAGGACAAATGGCTGGGTGCCGGACTCTCTCACGTTCTGGAGCATATGCTCTTCAAGGGGACCAGCACTCGGGGAAAAGGTCGAATTGACCAGGAAGTTCAGGAGGCGGGAGGCTATATGAATGCATATACTTCCTTCGATCGGACCGTTTATTACATCAACACGCCCTCCTCAGGCACACATGTTGCCGTAGATATCCTCTGCGATATCATGCAAAATGCCTCACTGCCGGAAGACGAACTCATCAGCGAGCTGGATGTAATCCGCCGAGAGATGGACATGAATCATGACGACCCTGCGCGTCGTTCCGGACGAGGGCTTTTCGAAACTGCCTATCTGCACTCTCCTTACCGATATACCGTGATTGGTTACCCGGATGTTTTCAACCGAATCAGCCGCGAGGACGTGTTTGATTATTACAGGAAAATGTACACACCATCGAATCAGTTTTTCATCGTGGTGGGTGACATTGATGTCAAAAAGATCACGGATCAAATCAGCGCAGCCTACAAAGATTCCCCATTCAGCCCCCTCCCCCCTGCATTTATTCCACCTGAACCGCCTCAACTGGCACCTCGTCAAAGAGTGGAAGAATCATCGATTGAGCTGGGACACACCCATTTGTCGTGGCATATCCCCGACATCCGGCACGAAGATCTGCCAGCCCTCGAGACATTATCGATCATCCTGGGAGGTGGAAGGAGCTCGCGCTTGTATCGAAGTCTCAGAGAAGAGCAAGGTGTCGTTCATGCCATTGATGCCTGGACTTACAATCCAGGAAATCCCGGATTGTTCGGGATCAGTGCTGTCTTCGATGGTGGCCAGTATGAAAAAGCCGTTCAGAGCATCGAGGCGGAATTGCAAGGTGTCAGGGAAAAAGGTGTTACCTCTTCCGAAGTGGCCAAGGCAGTCAAACAGTTTACTTCTGCCACTCTGGCGGCACGTAAAACCATGCAGGGACAAGCGCAGGATCTGGGCGGCGCCTGGATGGCGGCCAGAGACCTCGGCTTTTCCAATCGGTATTTGAGTCAGGTTCAATCCATCACTGCTGAAAAAATAGTCGAAGTTGCGAACAGATACATGTTCCCGGATAACCGAAGCACCTTTGCACTTTTGCCCAAAGGCAGCAGTCCTGTTTCGCTCCGCAAATCCGCCAATGTCCATCGAACCGAAATTGAAAAATGGGAGCCTGGCAATGGAATGCGTGTCCTGTTCAAGCAAGATGACCGATTGCCATTTGTGGAGATTCGCTCGGTGTTTTTTGGAGGGGTTCTTGAAGAGTCCAATACCGACAGCGGTATCACACAACTCATGAGTCAGGGACTCCTCAAAGGCACGGCGGATCGATCGGCTGGAGAGATAATGGAGGCCATCGAGGCCATTGGCGGCAGTGTTGAGGCGTATGCAGGAAATAACAGCTTCGGATTGAACATTGAGGTGTTGAATCAGGATGTGAAGTTTGGACTGGATCTCCTGCGCGAAACCCTTCGCTTCCCTTCTTTTCCCTCAACTGAAATTGAGCGAGAACGCCAGGTACAAATGGCTGGTATCCGCGCACAGAAAGATCAATTGTTGGGTCGGTGTTTCAAGCTCATGAAGAAGGGATTGTTCGGGGAAAAAGGTTATGGGCTTTCGAATGCGGGTGAAGAATCATCTGTCCAATCATTGAGTATCGAACAAATCAAGTCACACCACGGACGACTCGTAAAACCAGGTAATCAGGTCTTGTCGATTTTTGGAGATATTGATATTGAGCAGGTAAAAAAAGAACTTTTAAACCTTTGGGAAGACTGCAGCGAGTCATCAAGGATTGAATTGCCACGGTCGCCATCCGAAACGCGTGTTGAAACCCTTGCTTTGTCGGAGACATGCGACAAAAAACAGTCGGTAGTTGTCTTCGGCTTTCCTGGAACAACTTTCTTCGACAAGGAGCGTCATGCACTGGATTTGCTGCAGGAAACATGCAGCGATCTGGGATCTCGACTCTTCATGCGTATTCGAGATGAATTGGGGTTAGCCTATTATGTTGGCGCACAGCACATGCCAGGTTTGGTAAGGGGTTACTTTGGATTTTATGCAGGCACCTCTCCGGAACATGTCGAACAAGTGAAGGAAGAATTCAAAATTCAAATCAACAAAATCAAAAGTGAGGGTATCACACAGCAGGAATTAGATCGATCCAAAGCAAAGATGTTGGGGCAGAAACAGATCGCACGACAGGACCTGGGCCACCTGGCCATGGCCAGTGCGCTGGATGAACTTTACGGGCTGGGCTTTCAACACCCTCTGGAAGAGGACGCGGCTATTCACGCCGTGAGTCTGGAAGATGTGCAGAAAGCCGCGGAAAAGATATTCGACCTTGAAAATTCAACCGTCGCCGTGGTAGGGCCATGATATGAGCAAAACACTTACCATTGTTGCCTCCATCGAAGCCAAACCAGACAAGATAGATCTGGTGAAAGCGGAGCTACAAAAGCTGATTGCCCCGACTTTGAAAGAAGCTGGTTGCATTCAATATGACCTGCATCAAGACAACCAAAACCCGGCTCTTTTCTTGTTTTTTGAAAATTGGGAGAGCCGAAAACTCTGGCAGGATCACATGAACAACACTCATCTTGCCGAATATGCAAGCGCTACCGAGGGCTCGATAAACTCTATTGTCATCCAGGAAATGTCCCGGGTGTGAATGGCTAATCTTTTTTGAGAAAAGCACGTTCACGGCCCGAAAAGAGGGCTATTCCTTCAATCCGACAGGTGCAGCGGAGACGAGGGAGGCCCTTACTTATTGAAAATAGTAGTCACCCGAATCCCCATTTTTTCGGCGAATGTAAAGAAGAGAAGCAGCAAAAATGGAAACGTGACGATGGCCAGTTTGAGGATTGTTTTGCGGTTCATGACTCCTCGCCCTCTTCCCAGTCCAGAGCATACTTTTTCAGTTCATCCAAATCAACGAACTCCAGCGCCGAGATGTGGGTGGACCTGAGGAGAATGCGCGGAGGGCATCCTGCCTGCAGTGCTTCCATCCAGCGACTGAGGCAGACACACCAGCGATCTCCCTCTTTCAATCCGGGAAACTGGTATTGCGGGTTAGGTGTGATCAAATCATTCCCACCCTGCCGACCAAATTCCAGAAACGCATCTGTCATTTCCACACATATCACGTGGAGACCATGATCGCCAGGGCCAGTGTGGCATTTGCCGTTGCGATAGTAGCCCGTGACTGGATCTGTGCAGCAGGATTGCAATGGTGTGCCTAAAACATTGCTTGTTGTCTCTTCTCGTTCGTTCAATCCCATAACTTAATGATAAAGAGATACCTGTTTTTCAGCAAAAAGCAAAGGTTTACCCTCATTTGAATCTACATGGAATCCAAGTCCAATTTCCTTTGATTTCTCATCTTTTTTTGCTGTAATGATGATCAATTTCAATTTTTGCAGGATAAATCTTTTAAGCTGGCCCCAAAATAAACACCTGATCACCGCTTGTTCCATTCGCACCAAGACATTCATGACACTCCTACAACAAATCACACTTAATTTCGGAGGCATGACATGCATCCAAACCCTTTTCCTGAGCATCGCCGCAGTGAATGCGGGTACCACGGATGCCTTCCCTTTTAAAACCAGGCCTCACTTGTCAAATGCACCGCTTTTTGAATCGCTGAAGGCTGAAACCACAGGCATTGACCTCAAATATCGTTTTCCTGAAAAGGCCCCTTTCAACATGTTGACAGATCAGGGCGCAGGTTCAGGGGTTTGTATTGGAGATGTCGATGGGGACCATTTGCCTGATATTTTTTTTACGCATTATGATCATGGAAACAAACTCTATCGCAACCTTGGTGATCTTCGCTTTGAGGACATAACCGACAAAGCCGGCCTTGGCGGCCGACAGGGTTGGAGTGGTGGAACTACTTTCGTGGATATCGACAATGATGGCGACCTTGACCTTTTCGTTGCAGTCTACAATGCGCCCAATCTTCTCTACATCAACCAAGGCAACGGAGTTTTTGATGAACAAGCCGCGCAATTCGGATTGGACCACCGCGCAGCAAGTGTGATGACAGCCTTTTGCGATTATGATCGAGATGGTGATCTGGACGCTTACCTGGTCACTCACCGGTTAAAGGTCAATGGAAAGCATATCCTACCCAAGACCACTGCTGAGACTTTCCAGCGCGGGATCATTGAGATGGATACGGATCGAAAGCCATCCATGACCAGGGAATATGAGGAGATATTTCAGATGATGGACAAAGGCAAGGGGCGTATCGAACTAGTCATTGCGGGAGGCAGGGACAAATTATATCGCAATGATGGCACTGAAGGATTCAAGGATGTCAGCGGAGAAGCAGGCATCTCTGGATTCGAAATTGGCTTGGCTGCAACCTGGTGGGACTTTGATAATGATGGATGGCAAGACCTTTACGTCAGCAACGACTATAAAGGTTCAGATAAACTCTACCGGAATAATCGAGATGGAAGTTTCACTGAAATTGCCCGGTCTGCCCTCCCTCACATTCCCTGGTTCTCCATGGGTTGTGATACTGCCGACATCAATAACGATGGGCTCATTGACCTTTTCGCAACCGACATGTCAGGCACAAGCCATTACAGCAGGAAGATTGGTATGGGCGACATGCGCGATGATCAGTGGTTCATGAAAAACGCGAATCCACGTCAATACATGCGTAATACTCTCTTTCTGAGCACCGGTACTGAGCGGTTGTTTGAGGCTGCTTCCATGATGGGCATGGCCAACACGGATTGGTCATGGTCTCCCAAGTTCGGTGATTTCAACAACGATGGCATGATTGATCTCTTCGTCTCTAACGGCATGTCACGAGATTTCATGAACAGCGATCTTGCCGCAACGATCACGAGCCGATACAGCGAACAGTGGCGCCAGACTGCCGTTTTGAAACAGAGAAATTTGATATTCAAAAACTCGGGCAATCTCAATTTCAAAGAGGTAGGCAAGGATTGGGGAATCACACAGCTCACGGCCAGTTTCGGAGCAGCCATCAGTGATCTGGACAGGGATGGTGATCTGGATCTGATTGTTCATAATTTTAACGAGCCTGTTTCAGTTTTTCGTAACAACGAGAGCACGCATCAATCGGTCTCAATTCGATTGAAAGGAAGCACCAGTAATCATTGGGGTATCGGAGCAAAGGTGAAAATCGTCATGAAGGATGGTTCCTTTCAGGTCCGATCGCTTGGATTATCTCAGGGATTCATGTCCAGCAATGAACCTCTTCTGCATTTTGGATTGAATGATCAATCACAAGTTCAGAGAACAATAATTCATTGGCCATCAGGATTGATTCAGGAAATAGAAAATCTGTCCACAGGACATCTCGTCACTATTACCGAGCCCGATACAGACAAAGAGCGCATGGTAAAGTCCGATCCATTGCCCAACCTATTCAAGGGGATCCCATTGGGTATCAACGTCAAACATTCTGAAAGGGATCACGACGATTATCAGACTCAACCCCTGATTCCCTGGAAAGTATCGCAATCGGGCCCCGGGCTGGCAGTGGGCGATGTTGATGCGAATGGAACGGAGGATATTTTCATGGGAGGTGCAGCTGGTCAAACCGGGTATCTTCTGATGCGATACAAAAATTCCCCTCCCAAGAGGATTTCGACTCCGTTCAGAGCGCATATCAATCACGAGGACATGGGAGCTTTGTTCTTTGATCTGGAAGGAGATGGGGACCTTGATCTCTATGTTGTTTCGGGAGGTGTGGAATGCGCCCCCAGACATGCATGGCTTCAGGACAGACTCTACTTGAATGACGGCACCGGACGTTTGACCTCAGACCCATCCAAGATCCCCGATACGCGCTATTCTGGATCTTCGGTCTCGGCTGCCGATTTTGATAGAGATGGCGACCTCGATTTGTTTGTAGGAGGGTTTTCCAAGCCGGGAGCTTACCCCACAGCGGAACGAAATATCTTACTTCTGAACGATCGTGGAACACTTGTGGATAGCACTGATGCATCTGCCCCTTCGCTGGCCACGTCCGGCCTGGTCAAAGGAGCCCTCTGGAGCGATGTGAATCAGGATGGCTGGATAGACCTTCTTGTCACCCATCATTGGGGCCCTGTGCGATACTTCGAAAACCACCGGGGCTCCTTGAGCGACTCGACAGATGGGTCTGGCATGCAGTCTTACCAAGGACTCTGGAATGGCATTGCAGGAGCGGACGTCGACAACGATGGGGATATTGATTACGCAGTCACCAATCTGGGACTCAATACCAAATACCATGCCAGCAGGAAGAAACCTTTCACCATGTTCTACGGAGACATGGACGGTTCAGGAAAAAAGAGACTGATCGAAGCGGAGTATGAGGGAGACAAATGGTATCCCGTCCGAGGCAAGAGTTGTTCAACCCTTGCAATGCCTTCACTGAAAAACAAATTCCCCGACTTTGGCTCCTTCGCGATCGCTACATTGGAAGAGATTTATCCTCCAGCCAAGCTTGAAGACAGTGAGCGGTTCGATGCCACTCATCTTGAGTCAGGTATTTTCATGAATGACGGAACCGGGCATTTCGAGTTCAGACCGCTTCCTCGACTTGCTCAGATCACGGCCGCATTCGGGGTGACTTTTTCTGATGTGGACGGCGATGGATCCCAGGATTTAGTCATCAGTCAGAACAGCTATGCCCCTCAATTGGAAACGGGACATTTTGACGGGGGGCAGGGACTATTGCTGCGAGGAAATGAAACGGGATACTTCAAAGCTGTCTGGCCAAAAGAAAGCGGGCTCTCCGTGCCGGGAGATGCCAAATCACTGATCCTGATTGATTGGAATGACGATGCCAGACTTGACCTGCTGGTCGGCAGAAACAACGATACGATGCTGGCATTCAGGAATGAGGCAGACCAGGGAGCAACTCCAATGATGGTAAATCTGAGAGGTTCTCGAAAAAACCCTCACGCGATCGGCGCAAAAGTCACGGCTGTCATGAGTGATCAGTCATCTTGTATGAGGGAATGTTATGCAGGTAATTCTTACTTGAGTCAGTCAAGTCCAAGTATCCACTTCAGTATACCAAAGGGTAAAAACCTGAAAGAAATCAGAGTCCATTGGCCAGACGCCACCCAGTCAAAACATCCATTTAAAAACAAAGGCCAGAACATGGTTCGATTATCAAAACCAGTTATTCAGTAAGACTGAGCGGGCATTCTGTATCGTAGAAGAAAATCAAACCAGACTCTTGAGAGCGCTCTGAGGCATGAGTTCCCGAGTTCACTTCACCATGACAGCGGGAGACGTTTCCCCTGCAACTTGGCTTGACCTTGAGCCCATTCCTTGCGACATATGGAACCCATGAAACACCTGATTCTTGCTGGCCTCGGAACGCTTGCTTTGTCTTGCGGCGTGAGCGCGCAATCTCACACGCTTCACTCTTTTGAAAAGCTACAGTTGACGGACCGGTTCTGGAGTGAGGGAGCAACCTTTGGTGACTTTAACAAAGACGGAAATCAGGACGCGGCTTCCGGTCCTTATTGGTGGGAAGGCCCGGCTTTCACGCATCGACACACATTCTACCCCGACAAGCGCGGATGGGAAAAGCAACATGCCGACGGCAGCACTCAAATCATTCAAGGTTATGAAGGCGCACTTGGGACCAAGAACAGCTACTCGGAAAATTTCGTCGCCTTCTCGCATGATTTCAATGCGGATGGCTGGGATGACATTCTGGTTTTGGGGTTCCCTGGAAAAGAATCATCCTGGTACGAAAACCCAAAGGGAAAAGATCATTACTGGAATAAGCACGACATACTGGATGTCACCGACAACGAATCCCCTACCTTCCTCGACTTAACTGGCGATGGAAAACCTGAAATAGTCTGCGGTTCAGGCGGCTATTACGGGTATGCAAGTCCTGATTGGTCACAACCTGGAAAGCCCTGGAAATTTCATCCAATCACCTCCAAAGGTCCCTGGCAGCGATTTACTCATGGGCTGGGCGTCGGAGACGTCAATGGCGATGGCCGCATGGACCTCATGGCAAAAGAAGGCTGGTGGCAGCAACCTGAGAACCTGACTGGCGATCCTGAATGGAAATTCCATCCTCAACTTTTCAGCCCGGGAGGGGGAGCTCAAATGTATGCCTACGACGTAGATGGTGACGGTGACAATGATGTCATTACCAGCATTGCTGCCCACGGATACGGTTTGGCATGGTATGAACACATCCCCACTCCAGAAGGCATCACCTTCAATGCTCACATTTTCGTCAACAAAGAACCTTCTGAAAACCGCTATGGAGTCCAGTTTTCACAACTGCATGCCATTGATTTGGCCGATATGAACGGGGATGGTCTCAAGGATATTATCACTGGAAAAAGATTCTGGGCCCATGGCCCAAATGGAGATGCAGAACCAAATGCCGCTGCTGTCTTGTATTGGTTTGAACTCAAGCGCACGGACGCAGGTGTCGATTTTGTGCCTCATCTAGTCGATAGCGACTCAGGCATTGGCACGCAGGTAATGGCTAGAGATATCAATGATGATGGCTATCCAGAAATTGTCGTGGGCAATAAGAAGGGAACCTTTGTTCACCGGCATTTGACTCAAAAGGTGAGCCGGGATGAGTGGCTGCAGGCTCAGCCCAAAGCACTTTTCAAGTAATCTTGCAAAACGACGCTCAAGCAGGTGAAAACAGGTAATACTATCGCTGATGTATGGTCGTTCCGCTCTATTGAGCGGCGCCTGTTTTTTGCGTGTTTTCTCACCATTGCATTTGGTTACGCAGGCTTTTTTCTAAATGATCTAAAGCAGGCAGGCAGTGTTGCTCAACAAGGCATTTTCCCTCTGCTCATATTCGGACTGAGCCTGCTGCTGATGCATGTCTGGTTCATTATCACTCGATTCCAGGGGGATCCTGTCATTCTGGGATCGGTCACTTTCCTGGGAGGCTTCGGTGTTCTGGCTCAATACAGGATGGGTTTGTTTGATTTTGAAGATCCATGGCGTTTGAGTCATTTTGCTTATCCGATTGGTGTTTTGATGATGCTTCTGATGATAGGGATCTTCAAGAATGGTCGATATCAAGCATTGCGCCGCCTGAGCTGGGCTGCAGCAGGTGTCTCCCTCATTCTGGTGGCAGTCTTGATTGCTATGGGAACTCGCTACCGCGGAGCTTATTATGCAGCTGGTCAATTAACACCTACCGAGATCCTGAAACTTTTGATGGTTCTGTTCCTCGGCGGCTATTTCGCTTCAAGGGAAAAAGAAATACGTCAAGCCACTCAGCGCGGAAAAGCATCAATGATCCGTGTACTTTGGCCGGTCATATCAATCTATGTGATCCTGATGGCCTTGCTTTTGATCCAGCGTGACCTGGGCATGCTCGCTATCCTGACCATGACATTGTGCATGGTTTTGTTCTTTATTACAGGCCAGTGGCGATACCTGATCGCCTCAGGTCTGGGGATCGCCGCGACGGGCTTCATTGCCAATCAATTTGTAGCGCATGCACGTCAAAGAATCCAAACGTGGATGGATCCTTTTGGAGATCCTACCGGAAGTGGCTGGCAGATTCTTCAGGGATTATCGGGCATGTTTGCCGGCGGATTCCTGGGAGCAGGTTTTGGCAAAGGCAATCCAGAGCGCATTCCCATCGCTGAATCAGATTTCATGTATGCGGTCATTGGAGAGGAACTTGGATTCGTTGGTTGCCTGCTGGTGATCGTCTTTTACCTTATCTTCTTTCACCAAGGATACCGAATTGCATTCAAAACCAAAGATTACTTCGGGTCGCTCCTGGCGGCAGGTATCGTTTCTGTGCTCGCATGTCAAACTCTCCTTAATATCGGAGGCGTCACCAAAAGTCTCCCGATGACCGGTATTCCTTTACCCTTGATTAGTCACGGAGGCAGCAACTTGGTAACCGTGTTTCTTGGTCTCGGAATTTTGCTGAGTATTTCCGAGAATCAAGGAATGAAGGCAGCTAAGAAAGAGACCAGGCCCAAGCCCTCCAAGCGAGGTCCCGCAACTAAAAAAAACGCACTTAAAAAAACGAGTTCAAAGCGACAAAAAACTTAGCCTGATTGTTTCCCTTGACTCGACTGGATCATGGGAATGCGTCCAGAAAATACTTGATGAAAAATTGAGCCACCTTCCCAAAGAATGCTTGTGGTGAAATAGCGGAGCTCGATCCAACCATTCGGGCTTGACCGAATCGTGTGTCAACTTGCCTTGAGAGAATTCCCCTGCGGAAAGTGACTCTTCCACCGATGGAGGGAGCCTGCCATGAGGATTCGATTGACACCTGATTGTCTCATTGACTATTTTACAATGGTTATGACAAAGGCGACTTCTCTCAGAAAAGCTTTCGGCTTCACGCTGATCGAACTACTTGTTGTCATTGCAATTATCGCTATTTTAGCAGGCATGCTTTTACCTGCCTTGAGCAAGGCCAAGAGTAAGGCGCTCACCATCAAATGTATTTCTAACTTGAAGCAGCTTCAACTGGCTTGGGCTATGTACGCTGACGATCACGAAGACGTGATGCCACCCAACAAATGGGGAGCACAAAATGGTGCCGTCAGTCTCCAAGGATCCTGGATACTCGGAAATGCCAAGAATGATCTGACGGATGAAAACATCCGCGCAGGCATTCTGTTCAAATACAATCAAGCCGTCGGCATATACAAATGTCCAGCCGACAAATCGAAAGTTGAAAAGCATCAGGAAATCCCACGTCTTCGCAGCGTTGCGATCAACTCATGGTTGAACGGGACGGAGTGGCCGGATTTCAAGGACAGTCGTTTCGTGAAGCAATCTCAGATAATGCGAACCTCGCTTGTGTTTGCGTTTATCGACGAACTAGAGGAGAGAATTGACGACGGGCACTTTGGTTTGTCGGCTCCTGGGCTGGATCGCTTCCTCAACATTCCTGCCGATCGGCATTCCCAGGGGGCCAACCTCTCATTTCTCGATGGTCACGCAGATCGCTATGCGTGGCGTGCTCCTAAAACATTAGAGTCTCTGGACGCCAGCAAATCTCCAGAGCGAGAGGACCTACACCGTCTACAAACCGGGATCCCTCACTACGAGGACTTTCTCTCAGGAAGACAAAAATAACCTTCTTTGCGAAGCAGGAATCAGGGTTCCTTTCTTGGCTTGGGGACAAGGACTGTCCTTTGGTGCATATTGCGAATTGTTACTCAGGCGGCCTCGGGCAGTTGGAATGGTCCGTTGCAGTGTGAATCCAATGAATAGTTTTACGGCCCGGCAACCATGAGCTCGACCTCGTCAGCTCGCGGGTCTGGGAGATCGATTCCGAAAGTGATGGAGAATTGTTGAGCGATTTGCACACAACCGAACCGAAAGTTACACTTTTTGAATTCTCCGAAAGCAGCGACGATCTTGGCATTTGGATCTTTCGGGCAGGCTTGGAGGTTTTTCCGTCTGGAAACAGAAATCTGTATTTCTGATGAACAAGGAAGTCTTTGAAGGGTAAAAATATTAAGGGGCTGAAAGCAACGATCGTTTGATGGAGTCATCAAGCGGTAGACAAAGAGAACGAAAAGAACGTGATCCAAATACACTTCAAGGCTAATGGAAATACCTCAGGTCTCTCAGTGCAGAAAAGCATCCATCATCCGCGTAATTTGGCCAGTCTTATCAATCTGTATGATCTTGATGACCTTGCTTTTGATCCCGTGTGATCTGGGCATGCTCGCTATCCTGACCACGGCACTGTGCATGGTTTTGTTCTTTATTACAGGTCAGTGCAGATACCTGATCGCCTCAGGTCCGGGGATCGCCACGGCAGGCATCATTACCGATCAATCTGTGGCGCAGGCGCGTGAAAGGATCCCCATCATCGCACGGAATCAGTGGGATTCGTTCAGCAAATGCTTCATGAAAAATTGAGCCATCCTTTTTTTACCATAAGGCGTACCCGCAGCCCCGTGCCCCACCCCCGGCATCACCAGCATATCGAAGTCTTTATCGGCTTTAATCAATGCATCCACAACTTGCATCGTGGATGCCGGGTCTACATTGCGATCCATTTCTCCCACCATGAGCAGGAGCTTACCTTTTAATCGATGTGCTTGTGTAACGTTGGATTGCTCGTGGTAGTGGAGTCCCAGTGGCCAGCCCATCCAAAGCTCATTCCACCAGATCTTGTCCATTCGATTGTCGTGGCAACCACAGTCCGCAACACCTGCCTTGTAAAAGTCACCATGTGCCAATAATCCACGAAGTGTATTTTGACCACCTGCCGAGCCTCCATAGATACCCACCCGACTGAGATCCATGTAGGGTCGCGATTCAGCAGCTGCTTTCATCCAGGCAATTCGATCAGGAAAGCCTGCATCTCCGATGTTTCGCCAACAGACATCGTGAAAAGCTTTGGATCGATTCGATGTCCCCATCCCATCAATTTGTACAACCACGAATCCAAGTTCAGCCATTGCCTGAGCACTGTGAAAAGATCGAAAAGATTTTGGAACAAACGATCCATGAGGACCGGCATATATTTTTTCAATCACGGGATATTTTTTGGATGGGTCAAAATGTGTAGGTCGATAAATGACACCATGGATATTCGTTGAACCATCCCTGCCCTTGGCCAGAAATGCTTCCGGCTTCTGCCAACCAGATGCTTCAAGCATCCTCATGTCGGCTTGCTCGACCACTGATATCAAATCACCTGAAGAAGCGTCTCTGAGTTCAACAACAGGCGCCTGGTCGACCCGAGACCAGGTATCAAGGAGAAACCTTCCGTCAGGAGAATATTGAGCCGAATGATTCCCGTTACTCCGAGTCAATCTGACCAGTCCCGTACCGTCAAAATTCACACGACAGAAATGAATGAAATAAGGATCCTGCCCATCAAAAATCCCGCTCGCTTTGAACCAGATCTGACGCTTATCCTCGTCCACTCGATCTACCTGGCGGACAACCCAATTCCCTCGGGTAATCTGGTGCTTCATGAAACCGGTTGCAGCATCGAACAAATACAGATGGTTCCACCCATCCCTTTCAGACATCCAAAGAATCTCCTGACTGGATTCCATGACTCGGTAGTGGTTTTTGTAGGCGTAGTCCACGAATGTATCACTTTGCTCATCGATCAATGATTGGACGTTTCCAGTGCTGGCCTCTACCGCAATCACTCTCAAGACCTGATGCCCTCTTTCGTTGAAAAGAAACGTGAATCGCTGACTGTCCTTATCCCAGCGCATCTGATTAATGGACCATGGATTTGAGTATAATGTGTCATCCAATGTCATTTCTTTGCGTGTGGATACATTAAACAATGCGGGTTTCTGAACGGGTATCCTATCCCCTGGCTTGAGGTAGGTGTAGGAATGGAGCATGGGCTGCAATTGATCTTCAGGTGAGGACTCAACGATATGGACATGCCTCTCCACCCCCGGTTCGTAGCGCATGGCAATGAGCCACTTTGAATCCGGAGACCAATACACGCGAGGACGCCCGACGGGAGGATCCTCCCTCTGATACTGCATCCCTACAAATCGTTCGCGATCAGCCGTGGGCTGATAGGAATTACCTGGATTACCGTCAAAGCTGAGCGGTGACACTTGACCAGACTCAAGGTCCTCAATCCAGAGATTGTGCTCCTTGACCGCTACCCTCCATTTTCCATTGGGAGAAACACCCGCTCGATCCTCTTCACGCTCGCGTCGGCTCCGTGGGCCTTCAAGATTGCGTCTCTCGGGTTTGACTGTTTCCACGGCATTTCCTTTGTTCCATTTGATCAAATGCGAGCGATATGGATTCCATAGCCAGGACACCCCTTGCCCCTTCAAGAGGATACGTCCTGAAGGGGAGCTCATATCAATGGATTGCACAGGCAATCGATCTGGTGAAATATTGTTTCCGATCATCAAGGACATGGCTTGCGCGACAAGGTGATGATCAAAGGCCGGGCGGTTTGAGCCGTCTTCCGTATGAACCACTCGAAATTGATACTTTCCATCTTCCAGAGAACGCTTGTAGTGAAATTGCGCGCCTTGATCGAACCATTGAGGCTTGACCGAATCCTGCGTCACCTTGCCTCGAAAGGATTTCCCTACGGAAAGTGCCTCTTCAACCGATGGAAGAAGCCTGTTATCAGGATTCGATTGAAGCTGAGCTTCGGGTTTGGCATGCACCGGTTCTTGACGATGATAAAACTTCCAGTCAGGACGATAATCAGGCGTGATTGGAGTCTGCATCAAACTTGCCCGTATCATGTCGATTGGTATGGCATTTTCACGGAGGATCGCATCGTGAAACGCTTTGGCTGTCATTTGATTGGATTCGACCAATTCACGATACATCGAGCGAATCTGCAGTCCACCCAACATGTAGGCGGCCTGATAAAGAGGTATGTAGCCTCCTTGGATGGATCGTCGAACTTCCGCGATTGCGTTGCGACGTTCGTGCCCCACGTTGCTGACAAGAAACTCAATTGCCTCCTGAGCGCTCATGGTCCCCAGATGAAAACTAAGGGAGAAGATGATCCTGGCACATCGATGCGAACGCCAGAAAAGCATACCGATTCGATCTTCGGGAGACTCATAAAATTCGAGATCCCAGAGAAGCATTTCCCAATAAAGCGCCCAGCCCTCTACCAAAAAAGGAGTTCGAAACAATGCGCGATGTGTCTGATGGCGCTCAGCCATGTAGAGCTGCAAATGATGGCCGGGAATCAGTTCATGATGAACCGTTGCTTTTGAAAAATGCATGTTGTTTCCACGCATGCTCATCAGTTTGTCCTCATGTTCCATGCTTTCTGTTGGAAAGGAAACGGAAATAACCTCACCTCCGGTAAAATACGGATTCACCTTTTGACGCTCTGCCGTCATCATACGCATGCGCCAGACCTCTTTCGCGAGAGGCGGGATTGATAACAAATCACGCTGCTCAAGGAAATCGACGGCCTCCTGAGCCAGCCTTTTGATTAATTGAGGTTGCTCCCCGGGGGCCACATATCTGGATTTCACAAAATTGTAAGCAGCTTGCCAATCGTCTCCGAAGCCCAGATCCCTTGCCGCTCGTTGACGCTCACGATCACACCAGGCAAATTCGGCTTGAGCAATTTCAAGCAATTCCTCCGGTGTATACGTTACCATCTCGTAGTCGAGAGCATCCAAAAGGGCCCTTCGACCCACAGGATCTCCCAGCAAAGGCGGATCTTGGCCCTGCACAAAACCTGCGACCTCATGACGAATAAAATCTGCGTAATCTTCCAATGCCTTGACGGTTGCGTCATGGGGAGATCGAACCCACCAGATAAAAGAAGGATGATAACCGGCATAAAACTGATACCATTCCTCAAGCATCTTGCTGTAAAGATCGATCGTCTGAGCAAGCCTCCCCCCCAGCCCTGGGGTGAGTGAAGAATCTGATGACTCCAATGAGGCTCGCACCTTCTGGTGGGATTGGGTCACCTGCAATTTCAAATCATGCATCACTGTTGCCGTTTCTTCTGCCTCTACGGGTTCTACTCGCTGACGGGCCTCAGCCAACTCGAGTATGGCTAAACCAAATGGCAACCAGTCCTTGATTTCGGCATATCGTGCCCGTGCTTGATCAAGTTGCCGTGATTCAAATTTCAATTGATTCCGCAACAGTACATAATCAATACGTTCTTTCTGAGCTAGTTGCTGAAATTCAGTCGCGCCCAGAGAAGTTGAGTATTTCCGAATCAATTGTTGTAATCGATCATGACGTGTCTCTGACATCTCCCATGGATGATACCGTTTGAGCACTTTGATATCTTTGGTGAAGGCCTCAATCAAACCACGTACGGGAGGCAGGGAAGAATCAACATCCACGAGAGATTCTGTGTCCGATAGAGTGAATACCGGCAACAAACAACAACCCGAGAGGCATAAACCAAGACGAATCAACTTACCTGCTTGGGGAAGAGAAAAGCGACGCATGGGCACAAAATAACTCAGAGCCAAAGAGTTGAGAAGTCCGTTTTTATAAGCTCGACAAGTGACCGACCATGAGTTATTTGTTTTAGTAATAATGTTGAGAAACATTGTAGCAATTCTGATATGAAAGTAATCAATCAAAAGATGGGAAAGCTCAGGTCCAAAAATGGATTTACCCTCATTGAGCTTCTGGTGGTAATCGCAATCATTGCAATACTCGCCGGCATGCTGTTGCCAGCTTTGAGCAAGGCCAAAACAAAAGCTCAGGGCATCAGTTGCATGAATAACCTCAAGCAGCTTGGTCTCGCTTGGTTCATGTATGCGGGTGACAATGAGGGAGGTCTTGTTTCATCACTTGGAACCGTCAACAGAAGACCGGCATGGATCGAAGGAAGTCTCAACTACAATGGTGGTAACCGTGCAAACTGGGATGTCACCATGCATATTGAAAAAGGTCCTCTCTTCAGCTATGCGGGAAGCAGTGCAAAAATATTCAAGTGCCCGTCGGACAAGGCCAACGTCAAGGTTGGAGGCGAAATTCGCCCAAGGGTACGCAGTAACTCGATGAGTCAGGCTTTTGACAACGGAAGCTGGCTACCCGGTTCCTTGTATCGAACCTTTGGCAAGGAATCAGACCTGATTGATCCAGGTCCATCGATGACCTGGATATTGATTGACGAGCATCCCGGCAGTATCAACGACGCTGCCTTCGCGGTCCAAATGCAGCAGGCCAGTACTTTGAGCCAGGCGAGAATCATCGATTTCCCCGCCAGCTACCACAACGGAGCGTGTGGACTTGCTTTTGCCGATGGCCACTCAGAAATCAAAAAGTGGGTTGACAATCGTACTGTTGAACCAGCCAATTTTGGCAAACAACTTCCAGCCTTGAATGTGGCATCACCCAATAACAGGGACGTTTTATGGATGTCACAGCGCACATCATCCTTGAAACCAGGTAAAACGCGATAAATCCCAAAACATTTGAATCTAATTTCCTGAGGAGCGTGAGCTTCTCAGGTTTTTTTATGCCCACTGAAATGCCGTGTAAGTCATTCCAGTAAAGCGATGATCCATATCGTAGTGTTATTGCAGTGTTGCTCACTGTAAGGCGTGACCCTGAGAGAGAATGATGCATGAACAAAAGTTTCATTTCCGCAGAGTGCTCGCCGTCAACTAAAATCAAATCACTTGCTACTGTCTGGTGGCGCTATTGCTCGAGGAGAAGCCGCATTACCTGACCATTGGGTTCCCCTGTTACCTGCTCAAACGAACAAAGATGAGCATACTTTTTCAACAAAATGCATCATGTGAATAATTTTCACATTGTAAGGGTAATACGACAAGACACCTATTTTCTCTGTTCAGGGGATCGGGCGTCTGAAAGCCGCATATTTTGTTCGCGACGCATTTTGAATTGCCGTGAAAGTTGAATCGCTTTTTCACGATCATCTGAATCATAATCCCAGAATTCCTGAACAACTTTTTCGCATTCAGGATAGTGGCTTCCATCATCCCCCACATGTTGTCTCAAGGCAGCAAATTGCTTTTTCAAGTCATCACGAATCTGACGATAGGCAGGGTGATCATAAACGTTGCTGAGTTCGCTGGGATCCTGTTCCAAATCATACAGCTCCCAGGCCGGCGGCGTTTGATTGCCACCATTGTAGTCACAGCCATAAAAGAAAATCAGTTTATGTTTTTTGGTGCGAATGGCCATTTCACCCGGATTGTCATGATGGGCCATGTGCATCCAATAACGATAGTAAGCAGCCTTTTTCCATCCTTGTGATTCTTTACCTCCACTTTCGCAGATCATTTTGAAGGAGCGTCCCTGCATGGTTGCAGGCAACTCCATGCCGGCGAAATCCAGCATCATGGCTGGAAAGTCGATATTTTCAATGATGGCATCACTACGCTTACCAGCAGGAATGGATTTCGGATATCTTACGATGAGCGGCATGCGCATGGACGGATCATAGGCCCAGCGTTTGTCCTGATAATCATTCTCTCCCAGCCAAAAACCTTGATCTCCGGTGTAGATAATGACGGTATTATCATAGAGTCCCTCAGCTTTGAGGTAATCAAACAGGCGACAAAGATTATCATCCACACCTTTGACACAACGTAGATATTTTTTAAGGTACGCCTGATAGGCGAGTCGCGTTGTTTCACGCTCACTCATCGTTTCTACATTATAATTCAATGGAAATTCCTCTGGAAACCTCTTCTTCAAATCAACCGCATAGGAGCGACGTGGATTGCGTTTACCAATGGAGGTCCCAATGTGAGGCATCAACTCATCCTCATGACCACGCGTGGCAAGAGAGCCAAAGGATGCAGGCACATCATAAAGTGTCTCAGGTTCAGGGATTGCAACGTCGGCCAGATAAGATTGGTATCGTTTGGCATTTTCAAAGAAATCATGTGGCGCTTTAAACTGATGACAGACAAAAAACGGTGTGTTCGGGTTACGCTCATTTTTGAACCAGTCAAGCGTGGAATCCGTGATCGCATCTGAAGAGTGTTGCCCTTCATGGGTCACCACATTGTTGGGCCACGATTCCGCCCCCCTCACTCTGAATTCAGGATCGTTATATTTCCCCTGACGAGGGAGGACTTTATAGTAGTCAAAATTTGGCTCCTGCTTCAGGTGCCACTTGCCGATGATCGCTGTCTGGTATCCTGCTTGCCTCATCAGAACAGGCAATGTCTGACGCGCTGGTTTGATATGGCCACCCAAATCAAATACCCCATTCACGTGAGGGTATTGACCAGTAATGATACAGGCCCGGCTTGGAGTGCAAATAGCATTGACGCAAAAAGCGTTCTCAAAAACAATCCCCTCCTCAGCCAAGGAGTCTATTGTCGGTGTGGGATTGAGATCCTTTAATACTGTCGCGTACGTTCCTATCGCTTGTGCCGTATGATCATCAGACATGATGAACAGGATATTGGGAGAAGATACCCTGCCGTGGACTTGGCACATCGCTGCTGTGAGTGACACCGCCAGAGTGAATAGATATTTCATCATCTGATTTTGCAATACGAACATTTGCAGGGCATGTTCTGTCACCACTGAGAACTTACCCTAGAAAGAGTGGCTTGAGGTGGCGCTCGTATATATTTTCTGTCACATTTTTCCCTACAATCTCCTCATTCGCCTTCAGCAAATTCAAATATCGATCCCCCGTCTGGGCTGCCACCTTGAAGGAAATGTGAATCAGTTGACGCACATTATCATTGAAATCAGGATGGCCTTGTATGTGTCTCAGGGCATTTGCCAACTGTTCTCCTGTCCAGGCATTGACTGTCTCAATCGAAGGAAGTCTGGATCGATCGATATCAATCACCGAAGCATAGGGCTCACAAAGTGAGTCGACATTTTCCAGTGCATATCCGTAGATTTCCTTGGCAAGCAACAAACCATCGCCTCCTGCTTCGGATAATCCGATCATCTCTTCCAGCCAAGTTGTTCCTGCTGTTTTCAAATGGACCCCGGCTCCTGTTCTCTGCAGTGCTTTTCGAATGATGGGGTAGAGGCTGAACTTGTCACTTCCACTGTGCACACTCAATTTCAAATTTTCAGGAAGGCCATACTTTTCTATGGCAAAGGCGATTACTGCAAGATCATCATTAAATTCCTTTTCGAATTGTGCAAGATCCCCCACGTAATCCACCCCTTTGTTAAAACGACCGGTAAACTTCGGAGCGATGGTTTGAGCCGGAATACCTTCATCAGCAATGGCCGCAAGAATGATCAACAATTCAGGAGGGGTTTGCGGGGCATCTGTCTCATCCATGGAGATCTCAGCAATAAAATCATCGGCTTTGCGCTTGTCCAGAATGTAGCGATAGACATTACCGGCTTCCCTGACCGCAAGCAGGTATTGTTTGGCGACACGCTGCACTTCTTCCCGACTGATATCAAGCGGCTCATCCACATCCTCAATCGCAATGGAACCCACCAGTTCCGGATGCCGTTCTATGAAACTTTCGACGGTCTCTGCTGGAGTTTCCTGACCAATGAAGTCGGCAACATCAATCGTAAAAAAGTCAGAATGCGGAAGGAATCGGTCCACGGTTTTGATTCCGATGTGATCTGCATCGACATGCCAGCCATTTTTCCAGCCGAGAGAAGATACCGCTTGCTCGGCTGCGTCCATTACTGAAGCAGGCTCGGAGCCAATAAAGCTGTGCTCGCGATTGGACTTATTCCACACAGGCGCAACCTCCACGCCTTCGTTTAACAATAACTGGCACGCGTTCAATTGTGCTTTTGCCTGATGAGCAAAGCGATCTCCAACACCAATGGAATATTTTTCTAACTTCAACATAAATTTAAAATCGTTTGCCAGGCCTTTTGAAGATGTCACCACTCAAAGAAAAAGAGAGAGTGAGCGCACAAAACAAAACACCTTGCCATTTGAAAGGAACATCAAATGGCAAGGTGCGAAAAATAACAAGTTTTTGTGACGCTATGCCGCCCTGAATCTCGATCCCCCCCTGCGGTCATTGTTCGTATTCCGCCAAGATCTTGGGCCAGATTTGGGGCGTCTTCCTCCTGAACGAGTGTTACTCGAATTGCCAGCTTTGGCTTTATTTGAGGGTGCCGGCCGAGCTGCGATTGGACAATGAAAAGGATGGTCGTGATCAGCATCAATGGACTTTCGAATCATTCGCTCAATTCCCATCAGCAGTCCCCGCTCATCTGCAGAACAGAACGACAGAGCTGCTCCGTCTTTCTCGGCCCTGGCTGTTCTCCCAATACGATGGACATAAGTCTCGGGTTCTTTGGGCAATTGGTAGTTGATCACATGCGTGATTCCATCTACATCAATGCCTCTCGCGGCTACGTCGGTAGCCACCAGTACCCGCAACCTTCCAGACCTGAAACCATCCAATGCTTTCATCCGAGCCGTTTGACTCTTATTGCCGTGAATAGCGGACGATCGCACTCCTGACTTACCGAGTTTCTCAGCCAATTTATTGGCTGTGTGTTTCATTTGAGTGAAAATGATCACTTTCTTGGTCTCACGTTCTTCCAACAAGGATAATAACAGTGAATATTTCTTTTTGTTATCAACAAAAAAGACCTTTTGATTAATCCTGTCTACCGTCGGCTCCTTTGGGGCAATAGCAACCGAAACCGGATTTGAGAGCAACTCTTCAGAGAGTTTTTTAATTTCCCTGGAAATGGTCGCGGAGAAAAAGAGGGATTGGCGCTTCTTTGGCAGCAATGCCATGATGCGCCTGATATCATGAATGAAACCCATATCGAGCATGCGATCCGCTTCATCAAGGACCAGCGCTTCAATGGTATCCAGTCGAATGACTCCCTGGCCAACAAGATCCATCAATCGACCTGGAGTTGCTACCAAAAAGTCAACGCCCCTGCGCATGTCTTTCTCCTGCGGGCGCTGACTTACCCCTCCATAAACAACCGTGTCTCGGATACTGAGATAAGCACCGTAAGTTTGAATACTTTCCCTGATTTGAATCGCCAGTTCTCGGGTAGGCGCCAGAATAAGCACGCGTGCATTCTTGCTGCGATAAGGTTTGGGGTGACTGGCGACATATTGAAGCAACGGCAAGGTAAAGGCTGCAGTTTTCCCTGTGCCAGTTTGCGCGCTTCCCAGTAGATCGCAACCGTCAAGCAGCGGGGGAATGCATTGGCGCTGAATCTCAGTAGGTTTTGTGTAAGCTTGTTTTTTCAGGGCTCGCTTGATTTCGGGCAATAACATTCCAAAAACAGGATCCGCATTTTTCAATGTGTCCACTTCAGGGGCATCCGATGTTTCTATTGATGTATCAGGATTGTTTGAACCTGGTGTCTTGAACGCGTTTTGGCTGGAGGAGCGGCTGTGATTCCGTTCCCCATTATTGTATGGTCTCATGTATATATTAGGGTCCGGTGAACAACATTCTTCTCCACCCACCGGACTCTGAGGAAAATGTGCTGTCAATTAATTGCAGCAATCAATCAGGGGCACTTAGCTCCAGATAGTGCAGGGAATGAACGAGGATTTTGAAACGAGCAACTCTCTGCGGAGGAAAATTCATAGGGGGCACAACTAAGTAACGCAAGCCTAAAAATTTATTTTATTATGGAACGGAGATTTAAACGGGCTGCATCGTTTCAAATTGAAAAAAAACAGGGCCTTCAGTTGGATATTGAATTGGGATTTTTCTGATCCATTTTCTTCAGTGCATTGGCGAGGTTTTGCTTGTTACGCTCTCGACCATGCTCCCCTCCATGCAGTAGAGCTTTCTCAAAATGATGGACGGCAGACTCAATTTCTCCATTGTCTTCGAGTAGTCCTCCCAAGTTGCAATGTGCATCAGAGTGCGACGGATCCAGGCGCAAGGCATGACGGTAATGCATCATCGCCTCGTCCAATTTGTCCGCCAGAAAAGCTGCCAAGCCTGCTTGAAATTGTCCGTTGGGAGATTTGGAATTTAACTCAACCGATTTCTTGCTGGCATCATAAGCCTCCTGACGCTTGCCCGCCCACCCCAGGACTTTTGCCAGATTCATCATGGCAAAGGCATGCTCCGCCCTGTCCACCCCATCCATGACGGACTTGGTAACCTTCGCGACAAGGAGACCTTCCTCCTTCAGATTGATCCAGTTATTTCGGTCCATGGTCCCAAGGAGTTCAAGAGCGAGCAGGCGATGTGATTCTATGGTGGGATGAACATGATCAAGAAAGACGTCTGATCCCGGAATTCCATTTCTGGATAATCGTGACTGCAAAGCCACAAAGTCTACCAAGGGAACTTCGGTGTCTGAGACCACATCAGCTAGAATCGACTGAACTGGGCTCAGGGCTCTGAGGGGACATACGTCTTCATCCCGAGCACGCTTATATGATTTTACAGCCTCATCCATTTTTCCAATGGCTTCAAATATGCGCCCCTTTACAAAATGCAGTGATGCAGGGAGCGCATCAATCGCTTCTGCTGCAGCGATTGATTGTAACGCCAACTCGGCATTTTGCTCAGCATAAGCCTGACGAGCCTGATCGTAGTATTGTTTCCATAACTTCCGTTGTTCGAGTGACAGCTTCTCATTGAAGTCACTTTTGAACGGTGAGACATCTCTCAAGTTGTCTGAAGGGGTGACCAGCATGACATGCGCACCCACCGATTCGGCCATATCAACCATTCTGAGGAGATTGAACCGGTAGTGCTCCATCGCACGTGCTTGAGCTTCTTTGTCTCTTGTATAAACGTTCGGCCCAACCGAGTTATCCAGGAGCGCATCTACTTCTCCCTTGAGTAACCTGGAGGCTTTGGCGTCTTCCTTTCCTGCTGAAGTCAGTGGAGAAACGGTCTTTTTGATCAGGCTTGCCGACCGGAAATTTCTTGCCAAGCGGGTTAAACCTTTCAGTGACCTTGGGACCTTGGGGACCTTGCCGTAGATCCGCTCTTCAAGGAATTCATTGTGCCCGGTATAAATGACAAAAATATCGGGTGCATATTGAATCAACTCTTCCATTAATTTAGCCACCCGATAACTTGCGTAACTGACGCCTCCCGCATTGATCACTTCAAATTCCTGATCAGGCGCTAATTCCCTTAGATAAGCCCTCATCCAACCGTTAAACGAAGTATCGTCCTTGTAAGGCCGCCCAAAGGTAGTGGAACCTCCCAAGGAAAAAATACGGATTGTTCCCTTCTCCTTGATCAAAGGGAATTTTTGATCGTTGAACAACTGAAGGCGGTTCTTTGCGGTTTGGAGATAAACCTTACCTTCCGAAGACCTAGTTTCAACAAACAAACTTGAGGTCGATTCAAAACCGACATAGGGATCGGGCAAATAGGATTCAGGCTGAATACCAATCAAGGCAAGTCCTGCTTCGAGCAAGCCCAAAGCTAGTGCAACAGCTATCAAGGAAAACAACACACGCTTGAATACACTCAAGGAAGCTTTGATGGGCTGACCGGATGGAAGCTCTTGTTGATTCATCTTCTGATTCAAAGATTATCAAAATACCTCGAAACCGCCAAAAAAAACATATGGGGTCGGTCCCAACTATCAATATTTTTGGTTATTTCATACTTCAAGATTCCGTTTCCATCTCCGATAGAGCCCCCACCATGGAAAAATCTTCACAGAAACCCCGGCCTCACCTTTTTGAGATCGCTTGGAAGTATTTTATCGTCCCCTAACTTGCAAACCCGAAAGCAGAGTGACATGCTTCTCCTGACGAAATCATGCAATTGAAACCAGAACAACTCGATTTGATCGGAAACGAAGTAGCGATCAAGTGGAACGATGGATCAGAAAACTTTTTCAACATGGAACAACTCAGGGCCGCTTCTCCCAGTGCAGAAAATAAAGGAGAGCCTGATCTTTTTGGAAACATCCACGGAGCGTCAAGTCAAACTGAGTTCCCTGGAGTGAAGGTCATTGGCTGGACCCCTATTGGCGGCTACGCTATAAGATTTGATTTTAGTGACGGGCACCGCACAGGATTATACAGTTTCGACTACCTGAAGCGGCTCGCGAAAAATGGAGGCAACTGAAAATTAAATCTTTGTCACTTTTCAAGCTTGGTCCTTTACCGCAGTACACCCACTTTAGCCCGGAAAAACCCAATCAGGGCTTATCCCGATACCGCTGAGCAATAGGTACACGGCGCCCCATGCCAAAAGCCCGCGTGGTCACTTTCAGCCCTGGTGCAGATTGCCGACGCTTGTATTCGTTCAGATCAATGAGCCTGATGATCCTGGCGACAATGGCTTGATCATAACCCATTGAAACTATCTCGCCGGCAGAGCGGTGATCAACCACGTAAGCCTGAAGGATCGCATCAAGGATCTCGTAATCAGGCAGGCTATCCTGGTCTGTTTGGTCTGGACGTAATTCAGCAGAAGGTGGTTTTGTCAGCGTGCTCACGGGAATGACAACCTGGTGACGGTTAACCCATTCAGAAAGTCGATAAACCATGGTTTTGGGTAAATCACTCAGCACTGCCAGACCTCCGCACATGTCACCATACAAGGTACAGTAACCTACTGCCAATTCACTTTTATTTCCCGTCGTCAGTAGCAGCGAACCAAATTTATTGGACATTCCCATCAGTATCACACCTCGGAGTCTCGCCTGCATATTTTCCTCAGCCACATCATCTTTCAACCCAAGAAAGACTGGACTCAAGGATTGTTTGATCGATTCAAAGCCCGATTGAATGGGGATTTCATCATATTGGATACCTAGGTGATCGGCCAATTCCCTTGCATCGTCTTTACTGCCTTGAGATGAAAATTCGGAAGGCATGGCAACACCTCTTACATTTGAAGCACCCAATGCATCCACGGCAACAACCGCTGTCAAAGCTGAATCGATCCCACCAGACAAACCCAGAAGCACAGATTTAAAACCACACTTCTCCACATAATCTTTCACTCCCAGACTGAGTGCCTTGAAAATCTTTTCTTCATCTATCAGCGCATGATTCTTTTTTGCTTCGAGAGTGAAAACCGTGGGATTGACAATTAAATTCTGCGATTGAAACAATTTACCTTCAAGTTTGATATCTCCGTCAGCACCCACCACGAGAGAACCACCATCAAACACCAACTCATCATTTCCGCCTACCATATTACAGTAAAGCAATGCGGTCCCAAGACGTTTTGCCTGACTTGAAAGCAAGGATTGACGAACTCGGTTTTTTCCGAGGAACCATGGGGAAGCGGATACGTTGATCAGAAAATCACAACCTTTTCTGGCAAGTTGCTCCAGTGGATTGGTCATATAACGACCATGAACGCCAAAATCCTCATCATTCCATGCATCTTCACATATTGTTACGCCCAGAGTGTGCTTTTTGAAAAAAATAGGCTCATTGGCAAGTGCGGGTTCAAAATATCGTTCCTCATCAAAAACATCATAAGTAGGTAGTAATGTTTTATGTCGGATGTCCTTTATGTTGCCTTCATGCAACAAGGCCACTGAATTGTATAATTCACGCCCTTCACCGGAGTCGTTACGGGAAACAAAACCTACCAGCAATCCGGTCCCCGACGTTTGAGCAGCCAGTCGCTGCAGTGCTGCGAGATTCTCATCGACAAATTTTGGCTTCAGAAGCAAATCCCGGGGAGGGTAGCCTGTGAGCATTAATTCAGGACAAACGACCAGATCAAGCCCTTCTTGAACACCCTCATGGTAAGCATTCAGGATTAATTGTGCATTGCCTGCAATGTCGCCTACCGTGGCATTCAGTTGAGCTAGAAGAAACTTCATGAACTATTCGGAATCCTTAATCAAAAAATAACTGATCAACGACCAAAGAAGGTTTTTCCCAACGGACCTCTCTCGCTGACAATACGTGTCCCTACATTGATGCCGTTTTTTTCAAACCAACCTTGATTCATTTCCAGCACGAATTGAATGTTGTCTTTTTTGGATGGTATGCCCGCCTGATTGTGCGGCTCCATTTTATGAATCTCCAAAATCTTACCTTCGGAATCTATATACGCTCCTGACAGTGGGACAATGGTGTTCTTCATGTAGAAAGATGTCTGGTGCGGACGTCCAAACACGAACAACATACCTTCGTTTTCGCCCATGGATTCCCGAAACATCATCCCTGTGGCAATTTCCGTGATGGTTTTGGCTACTTCAGCTATGACAGTTTTGTCAGCAAGATATAGCTTGAGGGTTGTCAGCTTTGGTTGCGCGTGGTCCATATGGAGAACACGCTCTGACGGTTCTGCCGCAGAGTCATCCGGGGCCGCGGTAGTCACTAGAGTCCCCTGACCACAACCGGCAGCTGAAAAGACAATTAATGACCAGAAAAAATAATACCACCTTCGAGTTTTCATGTGCTGATCCATTCATCTACGAAATCTTATATTTGTCAATTGCGGCGTGGCGCTGATTTGCCCTCATTCCTGACGTCAATCAACCATTCCGACAAACAGGTGAAAAGAAAAATGAACTTCGGGTGGAAATGGAAGGTTTGGAAAATGATTTACAAACAAATACGGTTTACTACCGTGAATTTGTGTCTAGAAATGAGATATTTTTAAAGGAATCACAATGAGCAACCAAGGCCGTACCTATTTAAAATACATGGTCATTGGATGCTTTGGCACATTCCTTGTTTTAATTGTAATCGGCTTGGCAATTGTCTTTGGAGGCAAATACGCATTGGACTATGCCATGGAACAATTCGCTGATGAAAATCCTACGGCTTTTTCGGAGTCGACCTTGGGTCCTGAAGAGTCCGCAATTCTGGAAAAAAAGTTTAATTCTTTTTTCAACGGAGAAGGAGGCGACCTTACCAAAAATTCTCTTGCAATGAATAGTGACGAAATCAACCATCTTGTAGCCAATGACCCTGAATTCTCGGATATTAAGGACAAGATTCGCTTTACGATTGAGGGTAGTCAAATGAAGACCCAGTTAAGCTTGCCGATGGATGATTTCAAAAAAATGTATCCTGACCTTCCTCAGGGTATGTTGCAGGGAAAATATATCAACACAGATGCTGTCATTGATTTCCGCTCCACCGGTAAGTCAGTGGGTGCTTATGTAAAAAGTATGACTATTAAAAACAAACGAGTCCCCGCAAGCCTCCTGTCCAATATTCAAGGTCGAAATTTACTCGAAGCAGGCCCATTAGCAAATCGACTCAAAAAAATAGGAGATATAAAAATCCAAAACGGAAACATCATTTTCACAAAACCCGGCAGCATCACCAAGTAGGGAATGAAAACATGAGCCTAGCTGTTTCGACCTTGCTGCATACTAATTCATTCGGTAGATGAAATTTCTAAACATGTCTTGCAATCAGCTCATTCCCCTCCAGATAACCTGCGCGCGCATGTTATTGGGGCAACTGCCTGAGATAGGTTGTTTTATGAAATAGTTCAAAACTGTGGCCTTGTAGTCGCCTGCGTCGATTAGCCATGGGGGCAAAAAATTCGTTTGTTCCCTCAATCTGAATCATAATCATTGCCTGCTCACGAAACCATTTTCACATGAGCCGCTCACACTTCAATGGCAAAAAGAGATTGCATTAATTTGCAGGGAAACAATAGGTTCCTTGCCTTACCCTGTCTACTTGGAATTCAGCGACATCATGAATAACAAAAATAGCCACTCAAAATTAGGATGCCTGGGTTTTGGCTGTCTAGGAGTCATATGCGCCCTCATCCTGACTGGTGTAATGTTCTTTTTTGGTGCAAAGCTGGCGGCAAACTACGCCGTAAAAGGTATGACTGATGACCAGCCAGCCTATTATGAACCAAGCAGTCTCAGCGATGATGAAATCGCAAGGCTTCTTAATGATTTCGAAAAATTTCTCACAAGGGCCGAACTGGGGATTCCCACAGAACCATTCGAACTGGAAACGCCTGAGCTCAATACTTTGTTAGAGCACTCATCTCAATTTATCAGCGTCAAAGAAATGATCCGCTTCAACATAGAAAGTAACGTTCTAAGTGGTATTGCCAGCATACCGACGGAACTTTTGAAAGAGATCCATCCAGTTTTAGAGGAAATTGATGCTCTGGGTGGCAGATACCTGATTACAGATGTGAGAGTCACTGCCAAGATCAGTGGAGGAAAATTGGGACTCTACCTCAAGGAGATGACGGTTAAGGGCAAAGACCTACCATCCTATATAAAGCCAAAACTCATCGACCAAAACGTGCTTCGTGAGGACGTATTCGGCAGCGAATTCGCGTCCGTGTTCAAACATGTTCGCTCATTCACCGTGCAAGAGAGTAAAGTTATTCTGATAGGTTCAGGCGGAACGATAGATGAGCTCATGAATAGCCGGAAATAGTAGATCGCTTTCCATCGGCTTGGATCCCGAAGTAAAAAACATGCGATTGCAGGATTCCCATCTGAAGCCACTCACTGGCACTCAATGCTCTCTCAGGAATTTCGATCTCACCGTCGGCCCGAGCCTGTGAAAGATAGCACCATTTTCCCGGCTGCTGGCTCCACTGCTTGAGTATGGGGTGAGAGAATGCTTCCTCCGGATATGGATTGCCTGATACAACCCGAACAAATCCCAGCGCATCTTCGCAAAATCCGACGGTCAGCTTCCATCTTGAATCAGCAGCCAAAACAAGTGCGCACCGCATCCCCTCCAACGATGCTTCATCGTTTCTCGGATCTCCTGAAATAACAATCAGACAATGGGGTATTGGATCCGGCCGGTGAACTGATGAAGTATGCTGACTCATTGTAAATGTTAATTAAATAAAAACACCCTATGTGAATGCAGCATAATATCTGACATCATCGTCAAACCAGATGGGACCATCGAATCCGGGCATTCGATCCCTTTTTCATCCAAAGCAAGAGCACACACACAAACCTTGGCACCAAGCTTTTGGAGAGTTTGGAAACTGTTTCCCCTGAGATCTTCGACAGCATCATCAAGCAAGTATACGTATACAGATGCCCCTGAATCCAGCGCTTCGCGTATCAGTGATGTCCCTCTCTTAAAAGCATTGGAATCAGGAGTAGACTTGATCACAAAGCCAATGGATTCCTCATTGTTGAACTTCGTTTCTATAATGGTATGGGGCATGACCTGGATGATTGCTTACCTTGAAAATGATCACTCACTTACCAAACGGACTGTTCGCAACCAGGGCCGCCCAATCCGGTTTGGATAGACTGCGAATATAATCAAATAAATACTGCTGTGCAAACCCGGCGTTGGCACCGAAATAGCCGTCAACAAACTGGCGCATCTCACGGTGTGAAACCTTCTTGCCGCCTAAATAATAATCCTGCAGCACTCTCTGAACCCAAACATCAATAGGGAATGCACGTGAAAAACCATAAGCAAAAAGTAACACACAATCTGCTATCTTTGGCCCTACTCCAGGCAATGACGTCAGGCTCTCTCTTGCTTCGTCCAGAGAAAGTAATCTCACCGCTTCAAGATCGAAACGCCCTGACTCAATTTCCTGCGCACATCGATAAATATACTTGGCCCGGAAACCAGCTTTACATTTCCGTATCGCCGACTCCCCTGCTCTTACAATGTCTTTTGGCTCAGGAAAGGTGTAAACCCTTCGGGTGCTACCAGGAGTTGAAATGGATACTCCCAATTGACAGGACATGAGCTGGACAATTTCTTTGATTTGAGTGATCTGTTTAGTTGATGAGAGAATGAATGAGGCTAGGCAAAGCCAGGGGTCCTGCCTGAGCAATCTCAACCCCAAACAACAATCAAGTGCTTTTCCCGTTAAGGAATCCTTTGGAAACGTATCAAGGATGGATGAGACATCAATATGACACTGAAAATAATCAGCAACTTGAGAGAGAGCATCCGTTTCCGTTGAGTTTGTCTCGAAGGCTATCTCAGAAGAAGTGATTTGCTTCACTCCTAAATAAGAACCACGCCAAGCCGTTTCCCAGGAACTTTCGCCGGATGGGAACCAGTGAAAAGCCTGCCCGGACTCAATCGTTCTTTTCAGATCATATGAGTCTTTGAATTGGAGACGTCGCTGCGCAATCACCGTCAATAAGTAATGATCGAACGTGTTGGAGTGTTCCCAAGCAGATCCCGCCCCTTCAAGAATTCCAATTCGATCAAAAAGGCTGCCTCAACCAATTGAACCTCCAATCTGCTTAGAAGATTCAATGCAGCCACGGCCGTTCCACCTGTGGCAAGTAAATCGTCAACCAACAGCGTTCGACTCCCTTTTGCGATCGCATCGGTATGGATGGCTAAAGTGTTCGAGCCGTATTCCAGATCATAACTTTCTTCGTGCGTATCATAAGGCAACTTGCCCTGCTTTCGCACGGGAACAAATCCAGCCTTCAAATGCAAGGCGGCTGCAGCTGCAAAGATAAAGCCTCGCGCATCTACACCAACCACAACATCAATATCACCGGGTTGGAAAGGGGCTGTCAAATGATCAATCGCACCTTGAAAGAGCTTGGGGGAAGCAAGAACGGGCGTGATATCTTTGAACTGTATTCCGGGCTTCGGGAAATCAGGTATGTTACGAATACCCTCCGTTAGATCTTGAATTGAAACGCTCATGAATGAGGTGATCCCAGGTTACTTTTGAACAGATTCAAGGTGTTCAATCATCTTACGCATTTTGGAAAGTGCCAGATTTTGAATCTGCCTCACGCGTTCTCGAGTCACCCCAAAATGCTCCCCAACTTCCTCAAGAGTACGTTCTAATCCACCATCCAGTCCGAACCGATATTCCAGAATAGTGGCTTCGCGATGGGGCAGGGTCTTGACCAGATCGTGCAACATGTCAGTGACCGTTTTATCTTCGAGGTGCTTGTAGGGATTCTGCGCCTTTTCATCACTGATGATTTCAGCAAAAGTGCTGTGATCATCACCAATAGGTGAATCCAGCGAAGCAGGCCGAATGGCCGCTCTACGCAGCCTGGCAACGCGACCAGGATCCATTTCCAACTCCTCAGCCAACTCCTCATCAGTAGGCTCTCTGCCGATCGCTTCCTGAAGTTTCAATGCTGTGCGCTTGAGTTTTGATATCTTGTCAACCAAGTGAACTGGCAGGCGAATCGTTTTCGCCTGATTGGCAAGTGATCGTTTGATGGATTGCTTGATCCACCAAGCGCTGTATGTGGACAACTTGCTTCCTTTGGTCGGATCAAATCTTTCAACCGCCTTCATCAAGCCAATGTTGCCTTCATTGATCAGATCCAACAAAGGCAAGCCAAGACCTTCGTAGTCATGAGCTATTTTAACCACTAACCTGAGATTTGCCTTGATCATTTGATCCCGAGCTTCGGCATCTCCTTTTTGAATACGCAGGGCAAGTTCAATTTCCTCATGAGGTTTGAGCAATGCGACTTGTCCGATTTCTCTCAAATAGAGTTTAAAAGCGGTATCACCATCATAACGTTCTCTGGAACGCGACGATGATTCTTCAGTGGCTGATGAGTCTCTGGGAACGGAAGCTTTTTGAAAATTATCATTGTCGTCGCCAACCTCAAGCTCAGAAAATTCTTCTTCGGCATCCTCTTTGAATGTTGAGGTGATATCTGTCTCGTCACTCAGTACAGCATGATCCTGATCCAGAGAAGCATTGTCCTCTTGATCTTGGGAACAGGAATCGGGAATGGGTTTACCAGTTGACATCAATGACTCGTGTATGGTTAAGAAATTTGTATCTTGGTTCAAGTAAATAAACCTACTAAAAGCTAGCGGCAAAATTCTTCGAAGCCGGCCCCCAGAAGATTATTCACATCGCGCTGGATGGCTTGATCTGTCAGGGGCCAACCTGTTTGACTCAGGTGAGTATATTTGTCCGTCAATACGTCTATCATGATCTGACGGGAGTGATTCCATTTGTAAATAACTTGATCCAATACACGTGCGTCCGAGTGCTGAGCGGTAAAGCTCGTTCCCAGAAGTTCCAGTCTGAGACGAGTCATTTCCTCAATGATCGAAGGAATATTCGTAAACCACCAGCACCCGAATATGTGCAGGTTCCTGAATTTCCTGCCGATCACACAGAGTTCCTGCTGATTCTCTCTGGAAAGCACCGTGCACAGAAATTTCACATCCTGGTTCTCGGCGCAAAGGCTTTCCAATGCCACCAGGTCAGCTCTTCCCAATCCGTCACCGGCCAACTGCAAGCTTGGATTCACTGCGCGCTTCACCCCAATCATCAATGCCAATGGAAGCCCGGAATCACGGCAGAAGGGAATCACCGCTTCCTTCAAAATTTTGGTGGTCGTGTCATTGGCTGGATAGGAAAAGGTTGGAGGCAAGGAAACCATCAAATAAAGCGGGTTTATTTTTTGTTTCCAATCATTGAGGAAGCGTATGATCTCCTGACATGAAGAATCGCTTAAATTTTCGTCAACTTCATATCCCCAGGACTTCAAATGCTTACCCGCATTGTTCCAGTCAAGCAGGAGCGGATCGAGCCGAAGCCCAGTGAGAAACCTTTCGTCGCGAGTTGGATTTTGATCCCAAACGTTTTTTTCCTGAGGATCAAAAGGCGAATTAGTCATGCATATGGCACGCAGATTAGCCAGATCCATGCACTGGGAAACAAAGCTTTCTAGCGGTTGTTCTCGAAACCATTGACGTATGGCTGGAAGCTGATTGGCCCCGGTTTCGAGCCCAAGCTTGTTGAGTGAAGTCAAAACGCCTCGGCATGCCTCACTCAATGGAGAGCGATCCATGAATAAGGTTTTCCATACGTGATCAGCCTGTTCCTGCTTGTCTAATTGCCAGAATTTTTCATAGGGCATGTCAGTGCTGCGAAACGCTTCGGCAACGAGATAGTGATAAATGAGTTGTTCATCAATACCATAAAGCAAAAGGTCACCAAATACTGGGTCATACAAATGCGTGTGCATATCCAAGGCTGGAGTGGATTGCACTATTTGCTGCACTTTTCCATGAAGCTGGGCTCGACTTGATGAAATCTGTTCGCTAGTCATGCTCATAAGATGAGCTACACTATGAAAGCCATAAAACATGCGCAAGGCAAAGGAGGATACGTTTGAGTAAAATTAAAGTCCATTCAGCCCGATGCCACACGGTCGATCTGAAAACACGCATGCCTTTCAAATACGGCATTGCCACCATGACAGCTTTTCCCCTGTGTTTTGTGGAGATCGATTGTGAAATAGACGGCAGGAGTGCCCCGGGCATTGCTTCAGACCTCCTCCCTCCAAAGTGGTTTAAGAAAGATCCCCAGCAGGAACCTGCATCAGAGCTCCATGAGCTGCGTTCAGTCATTCATCATGCCTGCGCCCTGAGCCTGAATCGCGAAGCTCTCTCGATCTATGCGTGCTGGAAACAGGTCTATGACGAACAGGCAGCATGGGGGAACGCACAGGGCCTCCCCCCCCTGCTGATCCATTTTGGGTCCTCTCTGATCGAACGCGCCCTGATCGACGCGCTGTGCCGACACCTGCACATTCCTTTTCACGAGGCATTGAAAAACAACCGATTCGGCATACGCTTCGAGGATCTCAACCCTGATCTCAAACTGGAAACTACCACAACATGCATACCGCAAAGCCCCCTGGACAAAGTGATCGCAAGACACACGATTGGGTTGTCGGACCCCTTGACGCATGCGGACATCCCTGATGAAGAACGCTTGAGTGACGGACTGCCCCAGTCCCTTGAAGAATGCACAAACACATATGGACTGAAGCATTTCAAAGTAAAGATCTGCGGGGATATAAAAACCGATTCGGAACGACTTGCCAACATATCGAAGGTTCTCGATACAAATGCCCCCTCGGATTTCGCGTTCAGTCTGGATGGAAATGAGCAATTTGTTGATCCAACTGCTTTTAAAGCTTTCTGGGAGGAATTAAACAGTCACAGCAATTTGAAATCATTGTTAAAAAGACTGCTGTTTGTCGAGCAACCCCTGCACAGAGATGTGGCACTGAACGAGGATATCGGAGACGTCTTGCATGCATGGACTGATCGTCCCTCCATCATCATCGATGAATCGGACGGTGATCTGGACAGCGCCCGTAAAGCGATCCAACTGGGATACGACGGCACAAGCCATAAAAACTGCAAAGGGGTTTTCAAGAGCATCTCAAATTTTCTGATGATTCAAAAACTCAATCAGGATTCCCCTTCACGCCTCCTCATTCAGAGTGGTGAAGATTTATGCAACCAAGGTCCTGTGTCCATCATGCAGGATCTATGCGTTGCAGCTTCTCTGGGGATTCAATCTGTGGAGCGCAATGGACATCACTACTGTGCCGGATTGTCCGCTCATCCAGTTTCAGTGCAGCATGAAATGCTGAAACATCATCCAGACGTGTATGCGCCTACAAAAAAAGGATGGCCATCGCTGGCGATGGATCAAGGCTCTGTCTCCATGCGATCCATCAATGCATCGCCATTTGGCATTCAATGCATGCCAACCCTCTCTGATTACGAAAACGTTCAATCATAGATCGCTGCTTTGAGATCCATGGAAGCTCCCCGTTCCTCAAAGTGAAGGTTGACCTGCGTCATGCGGACAGAAAACAACGGAGGGCAATTGACACATTCAACGACTCAAGATAGTTTGCCTATTGAATATGAGTGATACCATTGTCAACGACACTCCAGTCATCAGCATCACCGAAGCAGCCGCAGACGAAGTGCGCTCCATGATGAGCAATCAGCCTGAAAATGAAGGCAAACCGCTGCGCGTTTACATCGAGAAAGGCGGATGTTCGGGAATGCAGTATGGATTACTATTTGACGAAATCAGAGAAGGTGACACTCCATTGAAGATACATGACGTCGACCTGGTCATTGACGCCATTAGTGCAGACTACCTGAAAGGATCGGTGATTGATTTTTCAGACAGCCTGAATCAGGGAGGTTTCAAGCTGACCAACCCAAATGCGAAGCACTCATGCGGCTGTGGCAAATCTTTTGAGGTCTAATTGCATCAAAGACTTGCAACACTTTACAAAGTCCTGATACGTTTCAGAAGCAGTTGCCGAGGGTCATTCGCCCTCACTTCACACTTGCCGGTGTGGCGAAATTGGCAGACGCACAAGACTTAAAATCTTGCGAGGGTTAAACCTCATGTCGGTTCGAGTCCGACCACCGGTACCATTTGTTTGCGGGTAGTGAGGCGTTACTTGCAGGGTAGTAATCAGGTAGCCGGAGGGTAGTCAATCCTGGCCAGTTTCTTGCTCTCGATTTCCATCGCCGATTTCCATCGCCGATTTACAGATCTCCAACAAACTCACTCTGACCGATTCCCGATGGGATTCCACCAATCTTTCGGTGGTCACAAACCGTACCCTGGGGAACGATTCATCGAGTGAGTTTTAGAGGTAGCATCGGCACAGATTGAGACCAGTTCATTCAAGGCAATAAGCTCTATGCCACCGGCTAGAAACAGGCTAGCTCTCCAGTGGTAGAAGCCGAGACTTAATCTTGTTTGGGTCCTGGCACAGGCCCAACACGGTAATGACGAACAGCCGATTGATAGTAAAATGATAGAACAATCCAAACGGATATGGGTGGAGCAATAATCGACGAAATCGCGAGTAAACAACCGGAGCGCACTCTGGATTCTTCGATAAGAATCGAATTCTTTCATCAACACGACCAACAAAACGCCGCGCAGCCCCCCCACCAGGCAAGCACTACCGAGTCGCCTCTGCCAAATCGAGTGCTGCCTCTGGTCTGAGAACCACTTCCATCAATCTCCGATCTCGCTAAGCAGTCGCTCTTTCACTTCAGGCCAAGATCTTCCGGGTTCCAAGTGCTCACAATGACGAGCATAGCGCTCATCGAGAATTGCGAGCAATCGAGCACTGAGGGTGAAGATCCAGGCCAGTCCGAAAAGGTTCTGAGTAGTGAACGAGTAGTCAGGAACTGAAGAACCGCGGATTCTCCGTAGGTTATTGGAAAACAACAGATTCTTCAGGTATTGATCAAATTGATCTTACCAACGGTATGAGTGATGTCTCCGATGTTGATGCTATGCCATGATCCTCGGAGTAGAACTCGAGGCCGCCTCGACGAATTGAACGCTTGAGCTGTATTCTTGAAAGATAAACCCGCGCTCGGCATACCAATCAAGGTGGTTTGGAGAAATTTGCGTCTGCTAGACCTCATATCTGCATCACGCTCGGGATGGAAAACGAAGAGGACTCTCGGGATTCTCTCGTATCAGAATTTTGCAAAACAAGTCCCACATCAATGCATTTTTCAGTTTCTCACGGCTAAAAATGATAGCTTTCATTCAAGAACACAGATTCCACAGAATTTCACTGCGTCATCTCGCACAAGCTACGGGACAACGTAAATTGCAGACTCCATTGGGGTTGAACGGATTCTCCAGATTGAGGGGTTGAAAAACGAGTCCATCCTACTCCTTAGCGCTCAGCTTGAACCGGCTGAACTTTGCCCAACGCGGCGCATTGGTGTCTCCATTAAGTGCGAAGATTCCGACCTTAACGGCGTCTGGCTTGCCCGGCAAGGTCGTTTCACCGTGCTCGATCCAGGCGTCTTCATCGGGGGCTTTGACCCAGGCATTGACTTTACCACCGACAATATCAAGCCGAAGGTGAATCGGCCCCTCTCGGAAGGGGATTCTCTTGACCAATTTGGGGCTTGCCCCATCCTCCAATATCATCACGCAGAACTGACCATTAATCAACTCGCGGTTGAGCTTAATGTAGTTATCGTCATCCACGTAAAGCATCAGACCCGCTTGCTCATATTTCTTCCGCGGATTAAAATCGACAACAACTTCGACCGACGAGTTCGCACTAGGCAGAGCACGCAGCAGGAGATTTTTGGTACCGTTATTTGCCTTCCCCCAGATGTTTGCCGGTTGTGCGAGCAGCTCGACTTGCCCCTCTGCCAAGCGCCATTCCTTTTTGTCCTCACGGACAAAACTCCACCCCACATCGAGCATTTCCTTGAAGTTTGCCTCATAGTCTTCCGCAAGAATCGTAGTAACCGTATAAAACAGTAGGGCAGTGAATATCGTTCGGGGTCGGTTCATAGTACTCAGCTTCCCTCTAATAACCATTCAGAAGCAAGTATATTGTGCTCCAAAAATACGTCGCCCGGCAAAAAAAACTGATACTGACATCGAGAAAGCTGTCTATCGCAGGTGATTATTCAATTAGCTGTTGATACTTGTCAGCCTGATCGTTCGCAGTAGCGAGGGGAACGCGAATCGCCAATCACCCAGAGTTGCGGCCAGATGATATCGAGAACAAGATTGCTAACCTTGGAAATGACTCCTGAGAGACACCCTACAACGGACTCGCCCTGACTCCCAAGGTTGCCTGATTAACAATTCGCGAGGTCCATGATGGGTATCATTACAGAAATTCAATTAAGGCTCCCCTCGAAGCGTCACTTCCCATATGTCTGAGCTTTCATGAAGCTTTGCCTTGTGGAGTTCATTCACTTAGGGGGCATCTATTAGGGATCCGACGAGCAATGAAACTTGTTCGAATTCCGATCGGAATGGCACTCTGTCATTAATAGTCGGTGACGCTGTGAACGAGCTCCTGTTGCGGATAGCATAACTCGAAGCTGGTCAAGGGAGGCAGGATTTCTTGGAAATCGCCAGTCCCAGAACCTTCGTTGACTGGAACAAAAGAAGGTTCAAAAGGTATTGGGCAATTGGAAAAAAATTCTAAAAGTAGACTGGGAATTCTGGGCAACCACACCCAAGTTCACAGTTGATGACGCAGGCACCTGTTTTATACACTTCATCGTTGGCTTAATATTCCAAATACCAATCAATTAAGATTTACAATGAGAATTGCACACTCCATCACCGCCTGTATTTTGGGTTTGCTTGAAGTTGCTATAACTCTGACTGTGGCTCAGGAACCCGAACGTATCGGGGCGCCCACTCAATTCTTTGTCGATAGCGAACGCTATCGTTTCGCGAATGCGGATATGAGTAACCCTGCCTTCTATCCGGTACCCAACGAGACCATCACCCGCGACACTTACATGCAATATCTGGAAAGCATGGATCTGAAAGCCTTGGCCTCCGATCCAGACCGCGGCGAAAGCAGCCTCGTGGCCTTCATGCCTGTGTTGGTTAAGTATGTCGAATCTGGTGAAAAACGTTGGGCCGACGCCTGTGTAGAAATGCTCAAGCAATATCATACGGCCCTCAAAAAACGTGTCGAAGAAGACACATGGATTTGGGATTTTGAATGGCCCGCCGTTTTGTTTCCGCTCTATCGTCAGTATTTGATGGAAGGCAATATCATTGAAGCAAATACACCCTGGTTCAAGGATTTGGTGCTGTATTATTGTCGTAATCTGCATGTGTGGGCCGAGGAGCCGATCGAGTGGCGGGGCGGATGCCACCGATCCATGCCGGAAGGCACCGTCAAATGGCTTGCCTCGACGTGGTATCCCGACATCCCCGAAGCCAAACACTGGGCACGCTACGGTCAACTCGTGTTCAGCGATTTCTGGAAAGTGAAAGATGTACCCCAGAACGACACAGGCTACATGATGGGCCCTTTGCTGATGCCTCTCTTTCACGGAGACCGCCTTTTGGGTGATGACCGTGTTTATACGGATCCAGAAATGCAGCAAGTGTTCACACGCATCATGATGGAAGTGTCCAGCGATGGCGCCATGAATCCCTATGGTCCGAATGGTGGTTACAACAGCACTGCTCATTTCAGAGTTTCCGTATTGGAGCGTATTGCAGCGAAGACCGGCGATGGTCGATACCGTTATGTTGCCCATAAGCTTGTCAATTACCTACTTTATCAAGCCAGGAATGATGACTACTTGTCCTCGCTGCACGCGTCGCTTGCATATCTTTTCGCAGACGACTCCATTGCCCCCGTCGAACCTGAACCCGGTTCGATTTACACTCTTCGTCATGAGGCGATGCGGGTCGCGCACAAAGACAAGGCCCTCACTGAGAAATTACTTGGCAATGCGGATCCGCGTGAAAATCGTGGATACATTTGCTGCAGCTGGGTCATGAATGAGCAACAATGGCCTGACAAATTCATCTTCCGAAGTGGCTGGAATCCGGGCGACTTTTTCTGCCTGGTTGAATTACATCCAACCTCTTTCCCCGCCAACCCCGGTGGCATTATGGGGATGAATCGCTATGGTGCGCCTTTTACACAAATCGTGACCAGTAAGGGTAGCTCCGAAGAAAACCGTCTGTTGATTCAGGATATCGATGGAATCTCTAAACGACGATTGCATCCTGAAAAAGGTCGTATTGACGAAAACTGGGCGATGGGCAACATGCCCGACATTCGCTCAGAAGTGACCCATTTCGAGGATACCCCAGAGGCTACCTATGCCAAAGTAAAAGTGCAAAACCCCGATGGGCTTCCTGTGGTATACGAGCGCGAGTTTATCTTTGCGAAGAACCGTTTTCTTGCCACGCGAGAAATCGTGACCTTTGAAGAATCATTTCATGCACGCGTAAGCCCATTGTGGAATACGCAGAACATCGGACCTCAACTGGGGAATCACTGGGCCAATACCTTTATGAGTGCACCTGTAGCAAACAATGGGCGTTCGAGCATGAAAACACCCCCCGTGGACTTGCTCGTGTGGTTTGCGCCTCAGGAGGACTGCCGCTTGCAAGTGGTGGACCGCATGACCTTCGATGCGCGTACTACCGACTGTCCGGCTCAACTGCGTTATGCATGGGAAGGCAACCCAAAGAAAGGCGAGCAGAAAATCTTCACGCAAGTTTACTACCCGCACATGCCTTACCGGAACCGAACTTACAACAATAATCCAGGTGACCAGGAAGCAGAGAAGCCGACATTACAAAACACCGCTTATGCCAGCGGTATAGAAGTCATTCGTGACGATGCCAATGCAAGCATTCTCAAACTGGAGTTTGATGAAGAGGAAACCGAATATGTGGTATTCAACCCAGCAGCACATAAAATCAACATCGGCAACAGATCGGTTGAACAGGCATTGGCATATTTTTCTGAAACAAAATCCGACGAGGAAAATTGATCTATATTCTCGACTATCAGAAAAACGGAAATAGAAGGACACGAATTATGGGGTGGCAACATGGTTCTTCAGTATGTTTGGGATCATTCCCCTATCCGAAGCTGAGACCAAAGAAAACAATCCCCAATTAAAAATCGCCACATGCCATTTCAGCTTCGGCAGATCACTTCAAACCTGATTTTCGCACCGTGATTGAATCCGGGGCAAGGCAACCGGAAACTTTCATTCCGACAGGTATTAACCTTTCTTTTCACAATTATTTGGATGTGGCAAGTGGAATTAAAATCGAAAAGCGAACCAAATCTCTTGAGCCTCGCTACCATGCGGCATAAGGCAGTGAAAAACAGTCGTCTCCTGTCAGATCGCCTGACTTTACTTCCCTGGGGCAATGTGTTGATAAATCAGTTGCACCGCTTCACCGCGGGTAAGGTTGGCATCCGGGTCATGCCATCCCTTGGCCTTTTTCCGCATCAAGCCTGAAACAATCTCGATTGCACTGGCGCCCGTCACCTCCCGATCCGAGTGAGCAAGAACCCTCGGGCTTTTCCCTGGCTCTTTGTGGATTTCGTAATGAAAGAATGGCTCGTGAGATTGGGTTGAATAGTCGTAGAGAGTCTCGATGTATTTGAAAGCGGGATGTCCACGGGGCACATCGCTGAAGTGTGCGGCGGTAATGCTGAGCGGGATCTGCAAACCCTTCACTGCCATTCGGGCAAACTCCCCCATCGTCACGAAATCATTCGGGCGAAAGCGATAGACCTTCTTGTTCAAATCGCTCAGGCTGGCCGCGGGCCCGTCCACGTGGAAGCGATCCGGATCATCATTGGCGATGGCGCCCAACAGACTCAATTTCTGAGCGGCCTCAAAAGCAGGCGCATCCCCCGGAAGGTCGGTGTAGAAAAACAGGACGCACCCCTGATTCAACAACTCATTCTGGATCTGCTTGATCGGCAGGTCGGCAAGCTCGAGATCATGGTCGATCGCCAGCGCGGCGGCGACTCCAGCCGCCTGCCCAAGCGAACACCAGACGGGTTCCATTCGGACCGTGCACATCGCGACGTGCGTGCTCGAAATGCCCACAGGGAAAAGGATCCCTCGATGTTGTTCGGGAACCATGACGCCATAAGGAATCTGATAGGGGCCGGTCACATCAAACAGGTGAAGGGTTCCCTCAGCTGCTCCTTCTCCCGATCGCGGTTCCTTTCGAGATGTCGGCGCTTGAACATTATGGGCGTCCATCCCATAGACCCCAATGGCCACGGATTCCGGAAGGAGAGGTCCTCGGAGCCCATTACCACGAAGGTCTTTGTGAATATCGCTTTCATTGAGCGTGTAGCGTCCATGAATCCTGCGCCCCTGACGCACGTAAAGTCGATAAGGGACATTGTTGTTGTCCGTGAATTCATCGTCCGGAAGCCCAATATTGGGCGAGCCTCCTTCCGTTTGAATATAGTAGAGCCAACCAAGGTCGTAGTTGCGAAAAATTTTTTCGATCGCCACACGTTCTTCCCAGTCGGCCAGCACCCAGCGCGTTCCATAACCAGTCAGATCACCACCCCAATTGATTCCCAGCATGTCGAACTTTCTATTGGGAATGATCGGCTTGGTGTTTGAACTCCATCGATACTTGGCCGGGTCATAGTTCGGCGGCGGTTCCTTGATGCGGTAAGGATGATCGGCCCGGCCATAATCCTTTCCAGTGAGACGGTAAGTGAACGCTTGCGACCGATCGTCCGCCTCTCCTGTGCTTTCCGGAAGAATGGTCGCCTTCAACGTTCCCGAGACTCCGCGAAAGAAATTCGTGTAGATGCGGCCTGCGTGCGGTTCCTCCTCGGACCGAGCTTCTCGCCCAATGCTAAATGGTACATTGGCGAAAGCCGCCAGGTCGGCCTCGTAGGTCGCGTCAATGATCACTTTGCCAGTGTAAGCCTGCCTTTCCCCCAAACTCCCTTGATGATCACGATCCTGCGTGATCACACCTGTCACCCGATTCCCCTTCATTTCCACATCGACCGCCACTTCGTTGAAACGNGTCGTGATGGTGCCTATCTCAGTAACCATCTCGGCATAAATTCTGGCTGCTGTGTGCGGTTCCCAGGCTCTGCCTTCCGCCACATTCCAAGGGGAACGAGGATCTCGCGTTAGATGGGCTTTCACGAGCGGATCGTCCGCCAACTCCGAGCGATGATACGCTTTCACCCGTTGCCGGAATTCTTCCATCACGCCACTATTCGATTCCACATAGAGATCATCCAATCGAATCACCCCTGAGGAATGAACGCCCCCGAGAACAGGCGACTGCTCAATCAGGATCACTGACTTCCCCGCACGACCCGCTGCGATCGCTGCAGCGACTCCCGCCGGTGTTCCACCGATGACAACCACGTCATAAGTGCTGGCGGGGACGTGGACCGCAAGGGGAGTTTTGCCGGCGACCTCTATTTGAAGGCCGATGACCAGCGACAGGGCAATCAGGATCAGAAATTGGCGTATCATGTGTATCAAGCCGCAAAGTATCGCATCTGTGGTAAACTCTTGGCAAACTTTTTACCGCCTACACTGCCAAGAGGGAGACATCATGGATGAACCATCCTTCACTGGAAAAGAAATCATCCGAGAAGAAGTTAAACTCAAGGATGATGCATTGCGCTGTTCATGCTTCGCCAGTAGTCGGATGAACTCATCTTGAGATTCGTGATGGATTCGCTGCTCGTTTGCCATGTAGATATACTTATTCACTCCCGATCGTTCGTAATCCTGGCTATGAATTTGAACTTTTGCATTATTTCTGACAGCTATCCTCGCTTCGAGTATGTCCAAACTGGGAGATCGTTTAGTTGGTGACGCTATGAACGAGCTCCTGTTGCGGGTAGCATGGATCCCGCTGGACCGTTGGTCCGGGTGAGTGCTCCATTAGAGGAGGTTGAACATTTATTAAACGAAAAAGCGCAGGAAAATAGTAAGCCCCCATTGATTTTTTGGGTTTACTGCAGAACGTTTCCGATGATTCGGTATTCAGTCGGATTCGGGTAATCCTTCACTCGTGAAACGCTTCAGTTGCCCATTTGTTCCACCGATTACAAATGCCCCATCAAAAGGATTCACATCGATGGAATACGCCCATCCTTCAATGCCTCCCAGCTCCTTCAAAACCTGGACTTCGACTGTATCTATGATCCGTAGTTTACCGTCGGAACAAGCAGCCACAATGTGCTCGCCATCGCTCAACCAGCCGAGACTTAAGGCTTCACTTTCCAATCGTATATAGCGAACCATTCGACCGATGGTTGGCTGCCAAAAACGGATACTTCGATCGCTGGCAGCTGAAGCCACCATGGGCAGGCCGCCTACAGGCGGACGCAACGCGAGTGCATTAATCCGTCCCGTGTGCTGATTCAATGTCCGAACCAATTCTCCCGTTCTCGCTTTCCAGACCCGAACAGACTGGTCGATTCCAGCACTGACCAACGTCTCACCATCTTTCAGCAAACAAATGGCTGTCACGCTCTTCGAATGCCCCAGGAACTCACGACTCGATGATTTATCCGTAAGGGACCAGGTCTTGATACTTTTATCTAAACTGGCAGTCATAAAAACGGATGGGTCCAACCAACACACATCCGAAACAGAGTCCTCGTGATTTCCAATCCGTTTGAGAGACTTCATGGAGGGCCACTCGAACACCTCAACGTATCCAATTTCCGCAGGATTGCCCCCAGCAATTGCCAGGTGTTTTGCGTCCGGTGAGAACGAGAGCAAATGCACGTTGAGCATTTCAACCTCAAATTGCTTTTTTAGTTCCAATTCAGGCCATGAGTAGAGTGCGACGCCGGCTTGGGAACCAGCCAGGAGAGAATGATGATCCGGCGTGAAAACAACAGACGTTATGGGTGGCTCCGCGGATTGCGCCACGACAAAGGGGAGTAAGGCAATGACACAGGAACAAAGAATTCTTTTCAGGCTATTCATGAATTTTAGTCCGCTCTTTTAAATAAGAGAGGAGCGCTGGCTCGACTCTATTGAAGGAGAGTGTTCAGACCAACATTGATGTTCTTCAGTTTTCTCTCCAACGCCTCTTATGCGTGCAGTTCAGAAATAAGGTTAATTTAAACGAACCCTGAGACTGAATGGGTTGACGCTGTTCGAGATACTCTTCGTCTGTCAAATCCTTGCTAAGGAATCGTGTTTTCAAACCATCAAAACGTTTGCGATTTACACCAATTCCGAAACGATCTTCGAGCCATTAGGTGTGACTCGAACCGGGCGTCCGTCAGGTGTCTGCAGTTCAGTGGCGGGATCTATTCCAAGCAGCGTGTAGATCGTCGCCGAGAGATCACTGGGCGTGATCGGGCGCTCTTTCGGGAACTCACCCAATGCGTCGCTGCTTCCAACAACCTGTCCTCCCTGAATTCCTCCACCCGCGAGCGCCACGCTGAAGCAGTTCGGCCAGTGATCCCGTCCCGCGTTGGAATTAATCTTGGGTGTCCGACCAAACTCTCCCATGACCACGACAAGGGTCTCCTCGAGCATCCCACGATCCGACAGGTCCTGAACGAGCGTCGCAAACGCTCGATCCAGCGATGGCAACAATGCGTTCTTATCCTTCGCATGTCGGGCCTTGAGATGGATGATGTCCTGGTGCGTATCCCATCCATTGCTATTGACCGTCACAAACGGCACACCGCGCTCGACCAGTCGGCGTGCAAGCAAGCAGCTCTGCCCGATATTGTTCCCCGAATCCAACCCGCCATATCGCTGCCGCAATGCTTCCGGTTCGTCGGAAAGGGTGAATGCCCTTTTCGCCTCAGGATTCGCGATAAGATTGTAAGCCCGCTCCAGGTCTGGGTCGGTCGGAGTTGATTTCGATGCATCTTTCGCATCGCCGAATGCATTGATCGCATTCACAAACTCCAGTCGTCGGTCCAGGCGGGCAAGATCGAGTCCTGCATAGAAATCCAAATCACGCACACTGAAACTGCGTCGTCCTGGATTTCCACCGACTGAAAATGGGCTCACCGATCCTGGCAAATATCCGGCGCCACTCACTTGATTGGGAAATGCCGGCACGGCAACGTTTGATGGAAGGACACCCATTTGCGAACGCAGATGGGCAAGCGTGGCCCCCATGGTGGGGTAGGCCAACGCTGGTGATGGTTTGTAACCCGTCATCATATACTGGGTTCCAAAGTTATGCTCGCCGAGGGGCGACGTCATGGAGCGGACAATGGCCACCTTGTCCATGATGGCTGCAGTGTTCTCGAGGCACTCCCCCAACCGGACCCCGCTCAGTTTTGTGGGGATCGATGCCATGGGTCCCCGAACTTCCCTGGGTGCATCCGGTTTGGGGTCAAAGGACTCCAGATGGCTGGGCCCGCCATCCAGCCAGATGAGTATGCAGGATTTTGCCCTGGGAATGAGTTGAGCCTTTGACTCGGCAAGCAACCGTTGCAGGCCAAGGAAATTGCCCAAGCCCAAACCCAGCGCCGTCAACCCACCTACACGCACAAAGTCTCGTCGTGTCACACCATCGCATCGTCGTGTCGTTTTCATCATTTCTATTTGCTGTTGAATTTACTGGAAGCTAAAAGGCTCCACAGGAAGTCCTCCAATAAGCCTTTTTGCTGCTCCACAGATTCTACATTGGCCAGTTGCTCCCGCCAAAAACGGCGCGTGGCGCCAGCTGGTTTTCTGCTTAGGGCAACGAGATAAAGCTCGTCGATAATGTCCATGGGCGCCGTATCCGCATCGAAAAATCTTGCCAACCGTCCTTCCTCGCGGCTGATGCGCGCATTGATCAGCTCGCCGTTCAATAGATGCAAGTTTCGAGTGAGCCCGCCTGAAATACTGGTCTCACTTTCGCATGACTCTTCCCGACCGCAACGCCCAAGTATATCGAGAGTACGTGAGGGAGTGTATAGATCCACCAAAGTTACGGCACGTTGTCCAGGTGCCTTACCTCCGTGCTGCGCAGGCACGTTCAAGACGTATGAAATCCCGTCAGCAAGGACCTCTGCCTCAAGGGGTCTTCTCAACGCGTGGGAGTAATATCGATCGTCCTCGGCGTTTCCCGGCACCGTATTTGAACTGCGTGCGTAAGTGGCACTAGTGGCTATTCGTTTCAGCATCGGACGTAAGCGATAGCCACTTGCTGCGAAATCTTCTGCGAGCCTGTTCAGCAGTTTCGGATGTGTCGCAGGGTTCGTGTCACGCATGTCATCGACCGGTTCCACCAACCCACGCCCCATAAGCGAGCTCCACAGTCGATTCACAATAGCCTTTGCAAAATAGGGATTGTCTTCAGCAGTCAACCATTCAGCCAGATCCTCTCGACCATCCTGCGTCTTGTCTTTCAGATAATATTCACCGGGGATCCGAGCCACGGCGGGTTCCCGTGTAAGGGGGTGAATCACATCTCCGGATGCCCTGACCCGAACGATCTGCGCGTTCTCGATCTTCGAAAATATAGAGGCCAATCCGTGGTAGTCGTCCTGGGTCCACTTGTCCAATGGATGATTATGGCAATTCGCACACCGCAGGCGACTTCCCATAAACAATTCACTTACAAACTCTGCCTGTTTGCGAGGCCCATCCACCGTTCGATAGAAATTGGCTGGCCCGACGTTATGGGTGTCACCCGTTGCCAGAATCAGAGTGCGTGCGATTTCGTTGTAGCCAACGCCTTTCTCTATCTGGTTCGACAGCCAAAGCCGGTAGGTGGCGATACCATTCTCATCGTTCGGGTCTTTACCCATTCTCAGCCACTTCGCAAATTTGTAACTCCAGTATTCATTGAAGGCATCGGTCTGCACCAACTCATCAATCAACTCCTCATTCTTGTTTTGATCCCGGTTCTCCAAATAGGCCATCACCTTGTCTGGCTCTGGCAGTCGACCGGTAAGATCCAAACTTACCCGGCGGATGAACGTCGAATCATCCGCCTGTGGCGACACCGGCAGTCGCAGAGTCGCCAATCGACTCAACACCTCATCGTCGATGAAATTTCCCCTCGGTTGCGACGCCAAATCGACCGGCTTATCCGAGAGAGGAATGACGATCTCTATGGGCGCTACACTATCGAGATACCGTGCTGTAATGATATGACGGCCGCCACGCAGCGGTGTGGCCACGGCCGAGTCTTTGTCGATGCGGACCGCTGACGAATCCTCAGCGGAGAACACGGTCCAAGGTGTCACATCCTGCGAACTGCCATCAGCATAGAAAGCCTCCGCACGCAGTTGAACATCTGCATCGGTCTTCTCGATGAAGTAAGTCCTGGGCGTGAACTCCACACGTTCCAATTCGCGGTGTGTCACCTTTTCCGCGCCTTCCTGGATCCATCGCAGCAACAATTGTGTTCCATCGTCATCATCGTCCAGCAGGAACTTGCCGCCGTGATCGATAGCGAACGTCGGCTTGAGAATGATCAAACTCTCCTCAGGCTTCTGAAGATTGATGCGACGCCCCGAAATCTCTCTCACGATAGCCTCGTAATCAGCCTGAGGATTCCCCCCATAAAGAGAGAGTTTGAAGTTGCCACGACCCGCCGCCGAGCCGTGACACGCGCCGGTATTGCATCCAACCTTGGTCAACACCGGCATCACATCGTTAACGAAGTCAACACGATCAGAGGCCGACGATTGCACCACCCCGCACGCCAGGGCAATCAATAGAGTAACAATTTGTTTCATGGATACCGTTTCTTCACCAGTGTCAGCCTCAAGCAGGCGCCGCTTTTCGACGTTCTATCGACGACGCATTTCCCTACCGCCGGTTGTTCCCTGATTCAGCCAGGCCTGAACCGTTTCACGCTTCTCACCAATAATGTCTGCAATCCCTCCCAACACATGGGGATCGGCATACACTCCACCTTGAGGAAGAACGAAATTGTGAACAACCTTTCCATCCTTCGCTAGAACGAAGGTCTGGGACACAGTCCTGTCCAGCCCATACGCGCCGGGGCCCTCGCGACCCTCTTTCGAGAAAGCAATAACATCGATTCCGTTTTTAAGCAGCGTAGGGAAAATCCGCGAGTAAGGTTCAAAGGCAACGGGGTCGTCACTCAAGAGGATCAAGGAAACGTGCAGATCAACGTCGGATTGCAGGTCAATGCTTGATAGGCTGCCACTTAGATCGTAGAGACCTCGGATCGATGCTCCACCGTCATCCTGGAATACGATTAACTGGGGTAGATTGTTGGCCATTGCGATCGGATCCAGCATCTGTTCCTCGAGTTCACCGACGAATCCAACGGCTTGGAACGATACAAGTTTCTCCCCCGGTTGCGGCCCTGAGAAAATAGGATTCTGCACACCCTTATTGAACAATTCCGGAGCTTTCACTTCCTTCACACGCTTGTTTTCGTATTGCCGACGAGTTCTGGAGCGCTCCTGAAAAGCCGTTCTATACAAGTCCCCGGCTTCTTCTCGTGAGATCTTCCCCGCTTCGACCAGCGCACCCACTTTCTCCCTAAAAGCAGCTCGAGCGTCACGTTCACCACGTTCACCACGTTCACCACGTTCACCACGTTCGCCACGTTCGCCACGTTCGCCACGTTCGGCGCGTTCGGCGCGGGCCCGACCCTCGTCGTTGTTTTGCGCCATGGCGGACGAGCCGAAAGCGATGGTTATTGCAAGAATGAGCGTTAGAATCTTCATCATTTTTCTATTTTTGATTTAACTGGACTATTTAAAAAGTTGTTGGCGAATACATGTTGCGTGTCTTCACTCTGTATCCGTGTCTAGTCGGAGAATTGGACAAAATTAATGGATCAATCTACAATGAGATCGACTCCTGTGATAGCCAATTTAGCCTCCCGCTGGCTGGTAAAACAAAACCAACTTAAAAGCTCCAATCCCACCGCACGTTGAGTAGCCGTGTGCAGCTCGTGAACGGGAACCTCAATGTCAAAATCACCCTCCACTTGCCTCTCAGCTGAGAAGCGACCAGAAGTCAATCGTTCCGGGTTGGTTGCTGTCACACCGATCACGATTTCCGACGGTAAACTCACCTTCCCCTGAATTCGGAACCGGGCCTCCGCTCCAAGCACAATGGGAGACAACGCATTCCGTTTTGCCGAGAGGGAGGAAAAGTAGAGCGTTTCTCTCTGGTTTCGAACCGGTGCTGCGAAAATCGCCCCGGAACCGTCGGAGATATTTGACAGACGTTCGGCGTATACTTCCCGGGCATTCTTTTCTTGAACGAGTCCGGCTCCGATATCACGCCTTAGTTCGATTCGCAGGAGACTCTCCACCGGTACCCATCTTCCATGATCAACATCATGCTCCAGGTCCGCTGTCCATGTCCCAGCAGGGTTTGGTATGGCCGTCACTTGAAGAGGCGCCTCTGTCGTGAACAAGGCCTCGGTCTGGTATCCAGCTTGAACTTCCACAGAAGTATCATCGGATACACGCTGGAGTGCCACACGACCCTGGTTAACGCTGAGCTTGGTTTGAGTTTGGTCGGCAAAAACCTCGAACCGTGTCCCCAGGACAGTCAGTTCTGCGGCGGTGGTAGTCAACCTCACCGGCTGACTGGAAGCTTGCGGCACAACGCTGGCAAAGAGCACACCCTTCCGCAAGGAAAGGAGTTTTCCGTCGTCATTCGAAATCATCAGGTTGGACTGGCCGGAAACGGTGACGGTGGAACCATCGGCAAACGTCAAAGTCGCCGACGAATCCGGCGTCATTGATTCAATTGTTCCCGCTGAAACGGAAGCTCCCGCGGAATCAAAGTAACGAGTCTTTCCGTCAATGCGCGTCCACCTGACGGCGCCATTCACATCCTTGATCACCGCCAGGGAATCCCCCCTAAACCAGATCATCGCGAAAACCGCAAACCCAACGACAAAAAGGGCTGCGGCCTTCATCCATCCCTTACGCCAGAAAGGCCGTTCTTCAGGGAGAGAAACAACACGCCCCGTCCCGGCAGGTGAAGTGGCAAGAGCGGCGTGCACTCGAGCCATTTGCACGTAATGCGACCTTACCGATTCATCGGCCTCAATCGCTGCCGACAACTCTGCTACCTCATCGATGGTAGCAACACCATCGAGATGCTTGGCGATGATGGATTCCCAATGCTCAGGTTTCATGATCTCGACATCCGAATTTGCCCTTCAATACAGAGCTGAAGACTCGCCCGAATCCGTTGCAAGGCTTTATAGATTGCTTGCTCCGTGCGATCATACTGTATCGCCAATTCCTCGACGCTGTACTCCTGGTGATAATAGCCGTCAATAATCGCTCGCTGCTGATCGGGAAGCTGCTCCAGACAAAACGACAGATATCTATTGACGGATTCCTCAACTTGTTCATTTTGAGGCTCTTGCTCCATTAAGACCTCAACCGCTCGCTCCGACAACTGAGCTCGCCGTTGGGATTTCCGGAGAAACTTCAATACCTCGAGCCGAAGAAATCCCAGTGCCCAGCCCACGAAAGGCCGGCTTTGGTCATACGTCTCAAACTTTCCCCAGAGCGCTACCGAACACTCCTGCACAATGTCATGGGCATCCGCACGGTTGGGAACCTTGGTCATAACATAACGAAGGAATATCTGCTCGTGCTCAACCAGCAGACGAGCAAACGCTTCATGTGACGTAACGTGTCCCATCACCCAGTATCCGCACACGACGGAACAATTGGACACACTTTTTTTAAAAGTCAAAAACAAGATCGCCAAGGACCAGTCCGTAAAAGTTGCTCACTCATAAAGGAGATAGAGCAGATTCAGGTATTTCAGAGTCTCACTTTCAGCAAAACCGGCAGCAGATTGTAGGTCCGGAGTAGGATCTAATAGATTAAGAGCGGGCTTGAGCAATCTGCGAAAAAGGGGAAATGTAACTCGGAATTGGAGTGAAAAACGACCAACCCCGAACTCCGCTACCACTTAATCACCTGAATCTTGTGAGGCTGCGCCATTTTTCAATCAAGAACTCATTTAGCCGATACAGGTTTGCTTATCACCTGCCGTTACTAACATTTTATCCAGCTTGGTTCGCACTTGATGATCAAGGTGTCTGTTGTAAACTGATTTCGATGGCATTAAAAATGAATAGTATTCAAGTTTTCAATTCATTAGATGCTGCGGATGATTCGGAGCGCCTTGAACGCTGGAACATGTCTCCTGACGAACGACTGGAAATACTTGAACGCCTTAGATCCCTAAAATACCCAGATGGAAAAATTGCCCCAAGACTTCGCCGAGTTCTTGAAGTTGCTTCTCAAGCATGATGTGTGCTTTCTGATTGTCGGTGGGTATGCCGTCGCTTATCACGGGTATTCCCGTTACACAGGCGACATTGATATCTGGGTTGAGGCGACGCCAACAAATGCAGACCGGCTTTTAGCTGCGTTGAATGCCTTTGGCATGATCGATTCCAAGCTGACGAAAGAGCTGTTGGTTCAGGAAGGCCAAGTGATAAGAATGGGAGTGGAGCCTACCCGTATAGAAATTCTTACCGGAATTTCTGGAGTCGCATTCAATCAGTGTTTTCAGAACCGGATCATACATAAAGTTGACGATTTAGGGGTTCCTTTTCTTTCTCTTCTAGATCTTCGCAAGAATAAAAAGGCATATGGTTGGTCATTTTTTAATCAGGCCAATCTGTCACCAAAAATGTCAGCAAATTTCAGGCATTGGATAGCGCGGTGTCTGACAATCTTCTCTTTTCGTTCCTGTAACATTTTTGATAACATGGAAAGCATGCAGTCATTATTCACAATAGGAATTGGTCGCTTCAAGACCGTGGCTTTAGGCTGTGCCCTGGTCTGGTCGCTGCTCTCACCGATTCAGGCTGAGACCGACGGTGAGAGGACCATTGAGGAGGCGCTCCGGGAGGGAACCAGAAAAATCTTCAAAGAGAAGGTGGAACCCTTCGTCAAGGAATACTGCACGAGGTGCCACGGCGGTGGCCGCGCCAAGGCAAATGTCAATCTTGCGGTAGACCTGAAAGCACCAGGTAGAGGCGTTGCATTCATGCATTGGAAAAAAGCCGCTGCAAACGTCAAGGTCCATGACATGCCACCTGAGGACGCAGCCAAGCAACCCACCGGCGAAGAGCGTCTCCAATTCATTGACTGGCTCAGCTTTCTCAAATACCTGAGCCCGAGAAACCCTGGACCCTTCGTGATTCGCCGGCTGACTCCCATGGAGTATGGCAACACCTTGCATGCATTGTACGGTGTGGCTCCATCGATCGCCGACTCGTTGCCCGAGGAGGTTATCGGTGAGGGCTATCTCAACTCCATCTCTCGAATGCAATCGGAACTGTATCTCGACCTGGCCAACAAGGTTGTCGAGCAGATTGTTGCGCCCAAAGGCGAAGCGCCGACTGCGGTCCAGAAGCGACTCTTTGGCGAAGTTCCCCCCGATGGAGGTCATCTTCGCGAATCGGCTCGTAAGGTTGCGGTTTCTTTGACCAGAGATGCCTATCGCCGCCCATCCACCGAGGCGGAACTGGATGTCCTTGTGGACATCTTCGATCTCGCCCGCGAGAACGGGCTGGATTACACCGCATCACTGGCCATGATGCTCAAAGCGGTCCTCGTCTCTCCGCAGTTCCTTTTTATCACACCCTCGGGAGCGGTTCAATCGAACCAAGACATCGTCCCTTTGGATGATCACCAACTGGCCTCGCGCCTGTCGTATCTGCTTTGGGCAGCGCCGCCCGATGCCGAATTATCAATCCTTGCCGACAAGGGCGAACTACACAAGCCCGAGACGCTGCGAGCCCAGACGGAACGACTCCTGATGCACTCGCGCGCGCGAGCTCTCTTCGACGGATTCGGCGCCCAATGGCTGAAAGTGAACGACCTGGACCGCCAGGTTTTCGATCCGGACCTGTTTCCACAGATAACGCCTGCCTTGCGGAAGGCGATGATAGATGAAGCTCGTCTTTTATTCGAAAGTATCGTCCACAAAAACCAACGGATCATACGGTTCGTGGACAGTGATTATACTTTTCTGAATGAGTCGCTTTCCGAGTTGTATGGCCTGGGTTCATTCGTGAAAGGCCCTGAAATGCGCCGAGTCAAACTGGAGAACCCCAATCGTGGCGGTATTCTTGGTATGTCGGCGACGCTTGCAGCCACATCGTTCCCCAACCGGACCAGCCCCGTTCGTCGAGGAGTGTGGGTACTCGAGCAGATCCTTGGAGAACGCGTCCCCCCACCTCCCCCAGATATTCCTGAACTCGACGAGCAGGAACTGCAAAGCGTGGAGGGATTGACCATGCGACAAAGGACCGAACTCCACACAACGGATCCCGTTTGCGCCAACTGCCACCGGGTATTGGACCCGATTGGTTTCGGCCTGGAGAACTTTGACGCCATCGGCCGCTGGCGCGAGAAGAATAACGCAGGGGCTCCGATCGACTCGGCTGGAAAACTTGCAACGGGAGAAACCTTCTCCACCCCAGCTGAATTGAAGCGCCTGCTAGTGGGGCGAGAGGCCGACCTTGCCCGAAACATGACCGAGCGACTCATGGCTTACGCACTCGGGCGGCATTTGGAAGGCTACGATGAGGTCGTCATCGATCGGTTGATGACCCGAATTGCCAAGGACGATTACCGTATGCGGACGATCATCACCGAAGTCATCGCCAGTTACCTATTTACTCACCGTGCAGTCGAAGAATGAACCCCCATCAAACCAAGCAAAGCAGAAATATGAATACCAATCACCATTCGTCTATTGTTGATCGCCGCAGCTTCCTGAAAGGAGTGGGAGTTTCCCTCGCGCTGCCGTTCATGGATTCGCTGGCCTCGGCCTCAGCCTCCGTAAGCACCAAACCGCCAATTCGACTGGCGTTCATGTACATGCCGCACGGGGTCATCATGGATCAGTTCTGGCCCATGAGTCAGGATGCATTCCTCAACTCGCCGCCTCCCATCATCCAGTCGCTGAAACCGATCATGGATCAATGCCTCATGATGAAAGGCATCTCAGGTGTTCCGATCGCGCCCTTCAACGGTGCCCCGCACGCGCTGGAGTTGTCGACTTGGCTTACCGGGCGCCTGCCCGAAGCCGATTCGCGCGATCGCATTAACATTTCCATTTCCGCCGACCAGATCATGGCCAATTATGTTGGCGCCCAAACCCTGCTCCCTTCGCTTGAACTGGCCACCATGCCTCAGACATGGAAGGAGAATCAGGAAGGACTCCATGAGGGCTATTACAATCACTGCAGCTACCGCTCACCTACACAACCCGTGCCCGCCGAGACGGATCCCCGCAATGTGTTGAACCGCCTCTTCGGTAAACGCGGCAAGGAAGGCAGGGCTTCGCAGACCAACCCGCTAGACCGCAAGATGCTCGACCGAGTACTAGGCGGCGCTCGCGACCTGCGCCGTACCTTGGCCAAGGGGGATCAACTGAAACTTGACGAATACCTCGACAGCGTGCGCTCGGTGGAACGCCACATCGCCGCCATCGAAACCCGCCAACAAGAGGCGGCTCTGGAGAAAAACGGTGTCCGCCCATCCAAGCGCCACGCCACCGATTCGGCGCCCATTGAGGTAAGGATTCCCGAGGGCGACAAGCGCAGTGAGTACATGAAAGTCATGTGCGACCTCACCATCCTCGCCTTCCAGACAGATACCACGCGCGTCAGCACCTACGTGGGCTCTCGTCCCAACGGCGCTTCCTACCCCGAACTGGGATTCTCCAACCAGCACCATTCACAGACACATTACGGCAGTGATCAGGAAAAGATCCGAAAGGTGGCAGCCATCAACAAATTCAATGTCGATCAATACGCGTACATGGTAAAGAAGATGCACGCACTCAAGGAGGGAGACGGTACCCTGCTGGACAACTGCATCATGATGTGGGGCTCGGGTCTGGAGAACGGGAACAAGCACAAGCGCGACAACCTTCCCTTCGTTATCGCCGGAAAAGGCGGCGGATCCATCAACACCGGACGCTTCCTGTCCGACGTCAAAGGCAATCAGGGNGACCTGCTCACCACGTTACTGTCCTGTGCCGGCATACCACTGGACCGCCCAATTGGCATCGCGACCAAGCAGATCACCGAAATAAAGGCCTGAGAGGCAGGAGAATCACGAAAGATCAATTGCTCATCAAAATCGACACGAAGGAAGGTAGAATGCCTCATCATGGGCAGNTTTTGAAATGCCCCCCGGGGATTTCGCCCACATGTAAAGCTTTGTAAACCACTGGGGAATGTTTTATTAAGCTATAAGTTAACTTGTGCTTCCCGGTGTTTTCCGGTGCACCATCCTTGACTGAAATCAAATTTCAGGTGAAGACCCGTTCATCTGTCGTTCACTGGAGGGTTACAATGAATCACAAATAAATACAGGCCAGCTAACACTGCTTCACACGATTTGCATTTGCAATAATTCCATTGCTTTCATGGCTGCATTGTGGCCCGGGATACCACTGACAGCACCTCCCCTTCTGGCGGCAGATCCACACAAAAGAACATTGGGATGGTTCGTTTCGCCGCCCCAAAGCCCGGCCTCATCCCTTGTTTCCACAAAAGGCCAAGTGAGGCCACCATGGAAAATATTCCCCTTGGGAAGACGAATCTTGTTCTCCAGATCAACAGCACTCATTGCCTCGATACAGGGAATTCCATTGACGTCTCTGGCGAGGCATTTTTCGATGGGCTCCTCGAGATACCGATTGATGCCCATGAGATATTTTTCAGCCACTTCGTTTCGTAACCGCTCGTTGTCATTTTCAAACAAACGATATGGCAGATCCAGACCGAACAGGGTAAGGGTGTGAAAACCGCGGCGATTCAGATCCTCCGACAGAATGCTGTTATCCGTCAGTGTATGACAGTAAATCTCTCCTGGCGGCTTTGTCGGAATTTTACCGGATTGGCTCTCATGATAGCTGGCCAGCATTCCTTCATAGCCCTCATCAATATGAACCGTACCCGCAAAAGCTTCACTGGCTTCGCGACAGTTTGAGCGCAGTTTGGGAAGCCTTTCGAGCAGCATGTTCATCTTGAACGCTGCGCCTTCAATGTCTGATTCCTCTGGTTGCCACGGATCACCTGTCATTCTCGCGAGTTCTTGCGCCGAGGCGTTGCAGAGCGCAATGAGGGCGTCGATTGCATGAGGCTTTCCGTCCATCTCAAACTCCACGCAACATTGCGTTCGACCCACACCTAAACGAACGACCTCAGTTTGAGTCAAAAAGTCGACGCGACCAGTGGATTTGGCAACTCGAATCAACTCATTGACCAGAGCTCCCATGCCACCCACCGGAACTTGCCACTCTCCCGTCCCCTGTCCGATCACGTGATAAAGAAAAGATCGGTTTTGAAGAAGGCTTGGATCGTGAGGACAGGTAGAAACACCGATCCTCCCGTCAGTAAATACAAGGCCTCGGATCAAATCATCAGAAATCAGGGATTCCAAAACATTTCCAAGCGGTTCCTCTATCAAGGCCTCCCAGGCTCTGGTTCCATCTTTTCCCATTTGCTCCTGCATTTCTTTTCGAGTCACAAGAGGTGCGGTCAAACCGGGCCAGGCGACCGAGGCCAACTGCTGCTGCAACTCCTGGAGTTTAAGATACCCGCGGTAATCATTCTGATCTCCCGTAAGTTCAAGAAATGCCCGGCGGTTACCGATGGGGTCATCGTTACGAATCAGCAGTTCTCGAAATTTTCCATCCTGGATGGACGGTGTCCATGAAGCCGTCTGGCGGGAACGCAGCAAAAGGTCCAAATGAAGGTCACTGATGATCTTCCGGGGAAAAAGGCTCATGAGATAGGAATAAACGGAAAGTTTCGCATCGACTCCATCAAATAGCTGCCTCGACTGCGTGGCACCTCCCATTGCTGCATTGCGCTCAAGAACCAGCACTGATTTTCCCGCCAGGGCGAGGTAGCAGGCAGCCACCAGTCCATTGTGGCCACCGCCCAGAACGGCGATGTCATATTTAGTTTTGATCATGAATCCTTTCTCCCGTTCCGTTACTGCTGTATGAAGACAGTAGAGAGACATCTTTCCTGATAGCAAAGCCGAATGGAAAGACGATTCCCTGCTTCCAATATCGGCCATGCTANCAACGAAGTCGATGAACAAAACCACCATGAAAGGCTTTCTCTAAAGAACATTGATACAGGCCTGGGATTCACGGTTCCCGTAACGGAGCCACTTTAGAAACTCAACAGGAAGCCTCGCGGGAAAGAAAATTCATACGCAACCGCATCCCTGGAAATTTTGACAAAGGTGAACCAGCCCTTCTTTTTGTTGCCAGAAAGCTGCTACTCAGTTTTGCGACCTCAGCGACCAGAGTTAAGTGGTGTATTGCAAGGATTCAAGCGGTATCCATTATTGAAATTTGTTTCTACTTTAAGACNCTCTTATGCCTCGACCGAGCGATTCAGGCTTGCATTGGACGGTCATCGGTCAAGAATCATATCTCATGAGAATACTTCATTCCGGTGCACTCATATTCATCTCCGCATCACTAGCCTTAAGCGCTGCCGTACCGAACGGACTTTCCCGCAAGCGATCGAACGCGCCGGTCATTCTTTCTTCCTGGGACGACCTTCTTGAAGGCGTCCGCAACAACGGCGACTGGCAAGCAAGAAANAAGATCCTGCGCCAACGCTACCTCAACCTCATTCGCGACGAGTTCAAACCGGCAAAGCCGAAACTGGATCTGATGATCCACGAGGAAATCTTGGTCGACGACGTTTACACCCGAAAGCTCATCAGCTACAACGTCGAGGCAGACGAACGCGCATACGCATACCTCGGCATACCGTTGAAGCGGGACGGCAAACTTCCAGCTATCGTCGCCTTGCATGGCACCTATCCCGAAGGCAAGTCCCGCGCCGCCGGTCTCGTGGATAATCCTGACAAGGCCTATCTCAATCATCTATGCAGACGAGGGTATATCGTCATCGCGCCCGAGCATTTCGTTTCCGGGCATCGCATTCCACCCGAAGGCCCTTACGAAACCAAGCGCTTCTACGAAAAACATCCGGAGTGGACGGCTGTGGGCAAATTTACCTACGAGCATTCCATCGCGATCGATACACTAGAATCCCTGCGGGAAGTCGACGCGGCCAACATCGGCGCAATGGGACATTCACTTGGAGGCCACGGAACCTTCTTTCTCGCGGCCTATGACGATCGCATCAAGGCCTCTGCCAGTAACTGTGGCGGAACGTTCCTGCGACACAATCCTCTCGTTGAAGCGTGGAGCCGCGATCACTGGTACATCTACTTGAAACCGCTTCGTCCCGGTCTGCTTCGTGGAGAACTTCCAGACATTGATTTCCACGAAATCATGGCGCTCATCGCTCCGCGCGCGTTCCTTGATATCTCGGGACTCAACGACGGACAGAAACTCACACAGCGCCAACGCATGCTCATGAACTTGAAGCTCATGGATGTCTGGGAGCTGGAGAAAGCGCCGCAGAACTTCGCTTTCTTCGCCCACGGCCAAGGTCATTCCATCAAGCACGAGTCACGCGAGCTGATCTACGCCTGGATGGATACACACCTCAAACCGGGGGAAGCGACGGAAACAAAACGCGTGGGTCAGTAGTAACGGTTTCCCCCAAGAACAACCGACCGGCAGAACCAGTGCGAACAATTGTGCATCATCGCTTAGAGCCGATTCATCCCTGATTGGATTAAAAACGAAGTTGTGCAACCTGATAGGAATCTGATAGTTGCTTATCACAATGAACCAATTGCAACAGCTCGAAATAAAGAAAGAATGGATACTGGGGCAAGGCATCATCACGGATGAATGACGGTAAGGTTTTTGTCTTCAGGATACTCAAATTTCAGCTGAGCCACTCTATTCGTCTTGTTTGGAAATAGAATCTAGTTTGGATTTTCGTGGCGAATCACATCCCAACCATCCTAGGCTAATTTGTATGAACCAATCCTTATTGTTTTCATTTATCAGGAACTTTTCAAAGCCATTCATTTGCGGAGCCTTGGCCTATTGTGGCGTTTTGCATTTAACGGCAGCAGATCTCCCAGCTGAAAGATCGTTGTGGAAAGGCGTTCCGGGAGGAAATGCCATTCAATTTGATAAAGAATCCGTTCGAAGCCACAAAGTCTCTGTTCATTCGTTGTCCGGTTCCAATCGGGTGTTCAGTCAGGTATTCGAGTCAAGCTACACGATTCATCAGGCGCCGGAAACCATTGCCACTGGAGTTGGAATAGTGATCTGCCCCGGCGGAGCATATCGGGATGTCTGGCTGGACCGTGAAGGGCATGATCTCGGAATCTGGCTTCAGAAGCAGGGAATTACTTCTCTGGTTTTAAAATACCGAACGAACTATGGGGCGGAACAATCCAAACCGAAGTATCCCTGGCCTGAGTATTTAACGGCAGTCGTGGCAGATGCCCGACAGGGAATTCAAATCCTTAGAAACGAGGCGACTTCTCTGAATCTGGATCCGGAGAAAATCGGCATCGGAGGTTTTTCAGCCGGAGGACATTTGGCATTGAGTGTTGCACTTGGGCTGTATGCGGATTCCGGATCCAATACGGAATTGTCCGCGCCAAACTTTGCCGGCCTGTTTTATCCATGGCTCAGGGATGATTTAACATCCGAAGGGGTGGTGGAAAAACACGATCATCTTCCTCCAATGTTTTTTATGAATGCGTTGAATGACCGGTTGACTCCGGCGAATCGATGCATCGATTTTTTTACTCGGATACATTCCAAAGGCGCCCCTTCCGAACTACACATCTATTCCAAAGGGGGCCACGGATTCGATATGGGCGAGGGCAAGGGAGCTTCCGCTCCATTGTGGAAAAAAAGTTTCGTGGCCTGGTTAACCGATACGGGATTCATTGAAAGAAAAACGGAGTATTAATATCCATCCTTTTCGTCACTACAGTTAGTTCGCCCCCATAAAGCAACTCATCTGGATTCAGGCCGCTTGTGAAACCGAAAGAGGAACTTGGGTTTTTCAAACTGTCAGCAGAATCGACAGCAGATTGCAGGTTTGGGTAGTCCATGAAAACGGCATGAAAGGTTTGATGGATCATATAGGAGGTGCCAGTAGCTTGGATAAGGCCATCGAGATGAACGTGCTTCACCAGATTAGCGTCCTTCGTATGCTCGAGTTTATTCAATATCGGGAAAACGAAGGAGAACTTGCCTTCATGGTTGGGTCTATGACATTGCAAGTGGATCCATAAATGAACTAGAGATTGATGAAAAAACTGAAAACATGAACCAGAAGGAAACNTCCGCGGAACGCGCAAAGGGTGGAAGGGAGCGGTGCTACGCGATTTTCTGACTGACTAGGCACCAATGGCAATCAGTGTTTTGCAATAACTCTCAAGGTTTGAAGATAGGTTGAGGGAGCTTTTCAATGAGTATTATATTCGCCGAAAAAAATTCTGTTAACAATATCGAGATTTTTGGATGCTTGCGACGGTCAGTGTATGGATCACTTGTAAAACTCAATCAATTCTCTGTTTGAATCGCCGCATTGGAAACAGCAGACCGTNTGTCAAACATCTTCATTAGATGCCTGGGCGTTTCATCTATCCGTCGACACGTCAGGTGGCTCTGTAAGCTCGAACGCCTCATCCATGATCAGGTCGGCTTGATCAAATTTCTTTTGCTGAATCAGCATTCCGATCTTCTGCATTATTTTCTGCAGTTCTTGCATTTTTCGCTGCATCTCCTGAGCCGCTTGTTGCAGGCGCTGAGTTCGGGCCACAAGTTTAGGCGGTATTCCTTGCGACCCCTGACCGGGCCGATCCACTGCTTTGGGCCTTTGACCAGGATTCTGCAGCTGCTGCCTTGCGACAGCATAACGTTTGCGCATGAATGCCTTCATCGAATTGACAATGTCATCGTAATTTTTATCCCCTGGAACTGTCGCTCGCCGATGAGGAAATGGATCGATCTGCAGATCAGCCTTCAATAGGTCGTATTTCTTGTCAATGAGGTGGCAAAGGCGATTGGGTTCGAAGTGTTTTTCGAGAATTTCGGCAGCAATGACTCGATAACGAGCAAGTAAGGTTTGATCTGCAACAATGCGATCCAGGAGTGGATTGGTGCGTCCCACAGGAACGGGCCATGAGGCATTCCAGTCATCAATAACGTAGACATGACCAAATGCAATTTCGCAGAAACCAACATCAAGGTCCCACGGCAGATAATGCCAGCGATTCTGTTTCGTATCGTGAAAGAGATAGAAGTTGTGCGGGCCCCACCCTGTCAACTGATCGAATGCACCGGACAAAAGCATCACCGATGTGATGCGCAAGAAGGTGTCCACCTCCATGTTGGACTCCAGCATTGAAAGGAAGTCCGTGTCGGGTGTTTCATTGATTTGCCTGATAAACCCTACAAGCTGTTCTCGGTTTTTTGCGGCATTATTTTTCGCCTCAAAAGCTTTTTCGTATTGTTTGGGGTCTTCACCAATAAACCGCAGATCTCCGCCGTTCCCTCCCTCATCATTTTTCCAAAGGCCACCTTCGGATTCAGGGAAATGCTGGTCGAGGAATGATTCATCGATCCTTTCTAGATTGACGTAGACGCCTTGGTATTCCCCGTTCACGTAGAGTTTTGCATAGTTACAGCGGTGAGTCTTGATACCTTCCGCTTGCAGGATTTTGGTGATGATGGGTTCACTGAACAGACTGCCAAATTGCACACCATTATCAAATGAAACACGACGTAACCCGATGAATCTTTTGTGATCGTCGTATTTATCGAATCGGACCAAGTAGCTGCGTTTATGCGTTTGACGAGGATCTGAGGAACTATTGCCTTTAAAGCGAACGGTCACTTTTTCCAATTTGATATCGCGCCATTGAAAGGACGCTGGCACATAGATGCACTCGGGAAGGGCTGCCATCATCCGGCGTTTGTCTTCTGGAGAGATTTGAAGATATACCGACTGAACAATTCCTGTTTGGTAGAATTCAACTTGCGCTTGATTCAGGTCTTCTCCAAATGGCTGCGAAGCTGCGTGCAGCATGTTCCCCCAGCAGATTGCAAAAAGACACGCTGAGATAAGGATGTGTTTTAGTTTCATGGTGGCTCCAACCATAAAACCAACATGAATGTGTGAAGNCAACTCGGCAAGAACAGAGATGTTTCCATCGTTGCAGGACTTACTCAAAAGGAGCACTAATGCAATGTCGATGACTTCTGGCAAATTTGAGCGAAGGCACAACAGTCAAAGTCGCGGTAAACAACCCATATCGTTCATGAATAACACTACCTGGATTCCAATGGCTCATGTTCTTTCGATTCTACGGGCGCCAAAAAATTTTAAACATAAGGAGGAGGGTCATTGAAGCACAATGCGACTTTCCTTTCATGCAGCGCTCAATTCATCTAATATTGAATGATAAGGAAAGATTTTTGATGGAAATTTTAGGGTTTTTATTTTCATTAACTCCAATCATGACCTTCCCCAGCCATCCACTCGAGCCAGATGCATTGCTCAGGAACCCACCACTTTCCAAAAAACCCACTCTTGACAGACAGAGCAGGAAAGAACAAGAGAGGCAGTCTTACATCGAGAAGCGTATCTTTTCAGATGACAGGCTTTGGAAAGTGGGGGCGGAGTGATGCGAAAACGATATCAAAAAGAACCCATGCGTTGAGACACCTGCGAATGATCTATGGGGCAGGTTTTGCCGCTCAACCCACTGACAACCTTGCACAGACGCGCATCATTGATTTTCCAGCAAGTTATCACAACGGAGCAGCTGGCTTTTCATTTGTGGACGGACATGCGGAAGTACACAAATGGCTCGATGCCCACACGATGCCTCCCGTTCAATACACCGGTCAGATGGGATTGAATGTGGCCAGTCCCAAGAATCCGGATACTTGGTGGATGATCCAGCGAACGACGGACAAAGATTGACTCTCTTATCCCTGCCGGCTTGAAAACTTCCTGACAAAACATCTTGTCATGCTTATTCTCTCGGTGAGTATGCGACTTCCTGAGCTTCATTGTTCAAGATAACGAGCATGAGCAAACCAATCACTGATCAGCAACAAGTGCTTGCAAGATCTCAGTTAAGATGAACAAACATTTTGATGTCATTGTCGCCGGAATGGGGATCGTTGGCATGGCGCATGCATATGCGGCAGCAAGAAAAGGCATGCGCGTTTTAGTGGTGGACACAGACCATCAGGCTTCGGGAGCCAGTGTGAGGAATTTCGGATTTATCACTGTGACGGGGCAGGAAGAGGGCAAGCCTTGGCAATATGCCAGACGCTCGGTGGATATCTGGCGCTCGGTGGCTCGCCAAGCATCCATCCAGATCGATCAGACCGGAGCGTGCTTTGTGGCAAAGTGCAAGGAATCCTCTGATCTTCTGCAAGCCTATGCTCGATCTAAATCAGGAGAGGATTGCAGCATCCTTGGGAAAAACGAGCTTCAGGACATGTGCGGCGGAAATTTTTCCGAAGAGATCGAGAAAGCCCTCTACAGTCCTCATGAACTACGTGTGAATCCCCGCGAAGCCATTCCCACAATGCGACAGTGGCTCACCCATCACCTTGGGGTTGCGTTTCAAACCAGTACCCATGTCAACCGAATAGGAAAGGGACGGGTGGAAACAACACAAGGCACCCTTCATGCCGAGCGTATTTATTTATGTATGGGGGATCGTCTGGGGGAGATTTGCCCGGAAATCTGGCAGAAGCGCAAATTGCAAATCTGTTCTCTGCAGATGTTGAAGCTCAGCCCCCCTGGGATAAGATTACCCTTCCCAGTCCTCTCCGATTTGAGCTTGATCCGGTATCCGGGTTTTGCGGACATGCAGGAAGCAAAGGCCTTGAGCGATGTAATGGAAAGGAAGTTTGCCGTTCATCTGAAACACGGAATTCATTTGATTATTGTCCAGGACCAGGATGGTAGTCTGATCATTGGTGACAGCCATGCTTATGGCGATCAAGCCTTGCCGTTTCAGAGCGAACAGGTCGACAAACTCCTTCTATCGACATTTCGTGCATTATTGCCTGGCGTTGAAGCCGAAGTCTGTGAGCGATGGATGGGCTCGTATGTTTGCGCCAAGGATGGCATTGCCTTTTCCGAAGAAATCAACGAAGGAGTGTATGCCATCGAGATAACTACCGGAGCAGGCATGTCTCTGGCCTTCGGATTCGCCGAAGAGGTGTTGAATCATTCCATCTAGCAGCATTCACATGGAACGAATTGATGACACCGACCCGATTGCGCAATTATATTGCACTAGTAATTGATCTATTTTCTTCAGCGAAATAGAAATGCTTCAAACGGTTCGAGTATAAAAAGTTTACCAAAAGCTACCCCCACTCCTGTTCCCTATTTCGACCAGGTCTGACTGACTAAAAGCAAGAGGCTCTGAAAACCCCTGCAGGTTTTCGCCTTCTTCACACATTTTTATCGACCCCGCTTCCAGCAGACGTTATGTCATACACCACAATGAATAGCGCACCTTTCACGCATCGCGAAAACTCGACCGTGCTCATCACCGGAGTTGGACTCATGGGGCAGCATATGGCCAGGACCGCAATCAAGTGGCTGAAGCCCCAGCACCTTGTATTAGTCGATCATGCCACTGAAATCATGGTCGGAACCAAAAAAACGCTGCTGACCGATTTTGCATCAGATCTTCAAAACCTTTCAGAGGGCAACACACAGGTCAGGACCGAAAGTTTGAATATTGCCGACGAATCCGAGGTCGCAGATCTTTTCAGTCGTCATCGCAATATCGATTACCTGCAACACACGGCAGGCATTTCTCCATGCCCACTGACCCCTCCTGAAGAATTGGACAAGGACACTGTCATGAAATCCTGCGAGATCAATCTCTGGGGTGCCCACAACCTCCTCAAGCAGGCAGTGAATGCAAAAGCGTTTACCTCCGGAGCTCGGGGCGTGCTTATATTGTCCACATCCGGAACGGTGGGCTCCGAGGGGCGCGCCAGCTCTGCATATGAAGAATCCAAAGGAGGGCTCATGAATTTGTTAACCCTGCAATCACGCCATTTCCTGGAGAAACACGCTCTCATTCTCAACGGCTTGGCACCTTCACCTTTGAGAGGCCCCATGGCTGCACAGAACCCGGTTTCAGCGGCGCGCTTGCAAGCCGTTGAGGATGCCATGCCTATAGGAAGCCTGACGGCACCAGAGCACATAACGGCAGCCACATCCTATTTCTGGGCAGAACAGTGCTGGGCTGTGGGTGAAGTTTTGACAATTGATGGCGGGTATACCAAACACCGCCCGATTTACGGTGCATTGAGCTAGGTTCAGCGACTCAACTTTCCAAGGCATCAAAACGATTCAAACAAAAACTGCGAGTTGCTCTAAGGATCGATTCATGAGCAGAGATCGGCGCCAGTCAACGGGTATGCCCTTGAGCCCACAATCCGCACCCAACAAGGCACCAATCACTGCACCTCGATGGCAATTGTCTCCTCCAATGTTTGTATTGGCAATAATTCCATCCCTTAATCTTCCGGCATATTTCCAGGCGAGGTAGAGAGAGGCAGGAAAAGCCTTGTCGATATAACAAGCAGAACTGAAGTGATGATCAATGACTTCTGCGTCGGGTTTGCGCACCCAGCGCTCAGCACGTCTCAAAGAGAAAAAATCGTTCCCGTGCTTTACGATTGCTTCTCTCAGCTCGGCCCCACGCAAGACATCACCAAGAATCCTTATCAAACTGTCCGCAGCACGCTCTACGACGGCATGATGATGCGTCAAGTGAAGGTGCTCACGCGCAACCAGTCGAACCGACTCGGTTTCTCCCTCCAGTAATGCAGGGAATACCGGCAGTGAAGCCAGTCCGCCTATGTGATTGTCGGGCCCACCGCATGATTTCAAGCTTCGGCCGCGTGCGTAGTGTGTAAAGAACTGACGATGGCATTCCTCTGCATAAGTGTCCCGATGTGATTCCGGATTGAGCATGAAATCTCGATAACGCTCAAGATATCGACACGTATCATAACTTTTCGCTTCTTGAATTGTTTCAATCAGTTGCCAGGCAAGCTGAAGGTTCAGCGTATTTTCGCCCGCATCGAGGTGCTGATGATAATGAATACCTTTCTGCCCCCAGTATTGCGCCTGATCATGAAGAATGTCGCCTTTCTTGTTCAAGGGACTGTATTCACTTCTCCAGAGAATGCTGTCCGGATGATGCCTTTTGGGAGACATGAATTCAGTGATCCAACCGTAATCCTGACGAAGCGCGTCGCGGTTGTAATACCAATGGGCTGGCATGGCGTGGGCGTCTCCAATGAATGTGCCCATGAGCATACCTCGAATGCGTTCAGTGCGGTCTGTTGAGATTTGGGTCATGTGTCTTTCAGGGTAGCTGGCGCTGTCACCTGGATTAGAATTCGGCGAGGATTTCATTGATTTTCAANTTCTGTATCATACGCATCTGAGCGGCGCTTCATTGTGATCGAAAACAAACAGCCGAACATTGGCTGAGTCAAGTGGACAAGATGTTTCATTCAGTGCTAGGTATGAAACATGATTGGATGAGAAGACAGTCCAGCAACGATGATGGCTATACTGGTATCGCGTTTGATAATAGGAAACTCCACGCTTTACACTGGAGACTGGTTCCGATTCGCAATGACGTAAACACCTTCCTGACAATCATTCGATACACTCGCTTGGATGATCTCCAGTCCCTGATGGCTGAAAAGATGCCGCAGAGCGCTGGGAGTCCATCGCTCCGAACGAAAGACCTCAAGTCGATCTCCAGCTGCCATTGGGTAGGTTTCACCATGCACTTGGAGTTCAAGCCCTCGAAGGATCTCAGCCTGCACGACAATGCGATAGGCACCTGCGATGCCTGCAAGGGATTCCACGGCACATCTCAACGCAAAATCGTTCCGCTCCAATCCAAGTTCCAACAAGGCTCCGGAATACCAGAGGCGGGCCTCTGGATTGTCATACTGTGACTTTATGGAGGCCTTGTCTTCATCGCTGGCAGTCGGCGAAAGATTGGCTGAGATCACGAGTCGGTCCTCCGGTTTCAAGACAGAAGCCAGGTAAGGAAGCAACATTGCATGACCAAGTGTTGGCAGCATGCCAAGACAGGAAATCACCCGAGGCTGTCTGCGCTCTTCCAGATCAAGCACTGAAAGATCAGGCTGAGACTCAAGATCGGCCACGTGCAACTGAGTTTGCCACGCATTTAGTCTTTGCGCTGCACCGAGTGTGAGGTAAGGACTGACATCAAGCAGAGTAACCTTGACTCGCCACTTGTCTGGAGCAGCCAACTCAAGAAAGGAGGCATCCTTCACACCATCACCACAACCCAGCGCCAGATAGTGAAACTCGTCCCTTTCCATGGAGTCCAGCGTAGATCGATAGACCGACTGGTAGAGGGCGCTGATTGCGTCTCGCCGGTGAATCGGCGCCCAGGCCCTGGCATATTTCAACCATCTGGCTGATTGACCGATTGATGCATACAAGAGGCCTGCTGGAAGACGATGCACGGCAATACCCGCAGCAACCTTTGCCTGTATAACATCTGGAAGCGCCGAACTGTGAAAAGTAACCTGAACTGACACATCCAATGTATAACTTCTGAGCATCATCATATCAATGAGATTAGACTCACTGATGCCTTGCACAGGTGATTTGGAACGCATCAAATGGCATCGGATTTGCATTGAATAACCACGGCGCTATGCAAACACTCGGAATTTCGGAAGAAAAAAGTCAGCCTTCCATCTTGCCAAATCAAACCAACGTAACATTTCAACTTGAACTTGGTCCTCCCACTCGACACTTGAACAGCTGGCGGGTTCTTCCTTATAATGATGGGATGAGTTTTTTGAACCGAAGCGTGGATTTCTGGCTGCGGCTGGTGCCGATTTTAATAGGCCAGTACCTGACGATTCAGGGGGAAGAAACCCACCAGTACAAAGATGGCAGTCTTCGGATCCCTTCCGCCAGCGCCGAGGAACCAGTACTTGAGCAATGGTCGAAGTCGTCAGCGTTGACTCATTTAGATCAAGGAGCAAAGGCCTGGAGTGAGAGCAAGCAGTGCATCAGTTGCCACACAAACGGCTCGTACATGATGATTCGCCCCGGCCTGACGTCCGTGGCGGGCCCTCCCGATGCATCCATTCGCGATTTCTTTGTGGATGAATTGAAGTCCATGGAAGAGGAGAAAGCTTCTTCACTGCGCGAAGGCATTCAGCCCACCCAGCTTGCCTACCTCGCCGCAGGCCTGGCCTCGTGGGACCTGCATATCACAGGTGCCTGTTCCCTGGAAACAGAACGAGCTTTAAGTTTGATGTTCAAGGTCCAATCATCAGATGGATCCTTTGGTAACGATGATTGCTGGCCTCCGTTGGAGTCCAGCTCCTACCAGGCCGCCACCGTGGCAGCCATTGCGGTGGCGTCAGCCCCGGGGTGGTTGAGCAGAATGCGCTCCGATGAAGAACTTGGAGGATCGATTCATTCGCTGGAGCAATACCTCAAGAACACACCCCCACCCCATGCATACGCTCGGGTGTTGCTGTGGTGGGCCGAACACTTCTGGCCCGGTTTGGTGCAAGATCATTCAACGAAAAGTATGACGGCTTTTCTCAGTAATTATCAAAAAAAGGATGGAGGCTGGGCCCTTCGCTCTTTTGCGGCACCGGAAAAATGGGGCAATGGAAACCGCGCGAGCAAACTGCGAGCAGAACTAACATTTGAGCAACCGGAAAGCGATGGACATATGACAGGTTTAGTCTGCATGGTGCTTCGATTGCATGGCATTGCTGCTTCGGATCCAACTCTGGAAGGTGGCATGACCTGGCTCAAGAATCACCAGCGTGCCTCAGGGCGATGGTGGACACGATCTCTCAACACCGACCGTTATCATTTTATCACTTACAGCAGCACCTGTTATGCGCTGTCCGCCCTGACATTGGATTAGAAAATCAGCCCTCATTCACTTTCCCTGATAATCCACATAGACATAATAGGCTCCCCACTCTTTGTCGCCCTCATGATCATCGGGGTGTTGAAGAACAGTGTGTAGATCAAAGAAACCTTTTTCCAATTTCAGTTCAAGCACAGCGTGTGTGGCGTCGACGTCAAGCAACATGCCCCTGCTCTCGTTCCCGACAGAAACACTTTACAACCAGATACATGGATTTATTTCGTCAGACCATCGCAAAACCAGTCAACCTACTCACCCGAGATGGTGTAGTGAAATATTACGGGGCATTGATCTCTTGGGAGTCGGCGGATGACTATTTCAACCGGTTGCTAAGCACCATCAAATGGGAAAACGACGAGGCCATGATCATGGGAAAACGCATTGTCACCAAACGCAAGGTGGCCTGGCATGCGGATTCCCCCTTCACATACACTTATTCAGGTACGACCAAACGTGCTCTGGCCTGGACTCAAGAGCTCGCTGAACTGAAGACAAAAGTAGAAAAACAAACGGGTGAACCTTTCAATGCTTGCCTGCTGAACCTCTATCATGATGGCAGTGAAGGCATGGCATGGCACAGCGATGGAGAAAAAGATCTGAAAAAAAATGGTTCCATCGCCTCTTTGAGCCTGGGGGCAGAAAGGAAGTTTGCCTTCAAGCATAAAGCAACCAGGGAAACCATTTCTTTGATGCTTGAACATGGCAGCCTTCTGGTCATGCAGGGCACAACACAGACGCACTGGAAACACTGTCTCCCCCCGACAAAAAAAGTATCTTCACCCAGGATCAATCTTACATTCAGGTGCATTGATGAATATCGGCAGGGAATACCCTCAAAAAAGACGCATTCATGAAGCGAACATTCGTTGAATCATAGTCCGTGAGCGATGATCCCTCACGCATCGCATGGCAAGCTCCATCCGATGGATCACCTCAAGATGAAGATATGACACAAAGGTCATATCTGCTGTAGCTGGCACATGACGAACAAGACCTTGCCCGTCAAGTTAATCCTGCGCAGCGGCTGGCGACCCGGCCATTTGTTTGGTGTGATTGAATTGCATTCCACCAGTTTCCCAGCTAACCCTAGTGGGATCATGGGGCTGAACCGTTCGGGAACTCACTTCACACAAATCGTAAGCAGCAACAGGGCATTGGTGAACAACAAAGGGAGCAAGAGCCATCAATCAACCTCAAGCAGGTGCTCCATGAGGTGAGGTAGCTGATCCAGAACAGCCTCTTCTCCGGCAATGAGTTTGGCACCTGCAAGCCGAGCTTTTTCGTGGAGATCTTCGTTGTTCACTTCAGCAAAGGCGAGCACCGGAATATGTTGGGTTTCCAGATCCTCTTTCAGCGTTTGAATGGAAAGGGGAATGTCGCCCGTTTTTGAGTGGAGGTCCATGACGAGAGCCATCGGGTGATGCTTCCGGACCTCATCGATCAACTTGTCACTCTGAGTCACACTTGAAACGCGATAGCCGAGATCCTGCAACCGATTTACTATCTGGCTGCCTGGTATCAATTTCTCGTAAAACAATAGGACCAAGGGCGTCGACATAAAGGATAGTATGGTCAATGGCTGCGGGTAAAATCAAAGCAATTCACCCGGCGGATGATGAATCGAGAGGCTTCCCGATCTGAATACCATGTTGAAGGCAATATTGCGCATTAGCCACATATTTTTCTGCCCAGCGACGCAGCCCTTGACGCTCTTTTTCAGATAGCGCCTTGACCACCTTCGCAGGCGAGCCAAGCACAAGCGAACCTGGTGGAACAACAGTTCCCATGGTTACCAGTGCATTTGCTCCCACAATGCTCTGAGAACCAATGATTGCCCCATCCAGCACCGTTGCTCCCATACCAATGAGGCATTCATCTTCGATAGTACAGGCATGCAGGATCGCCGCATGCCCAATAGTGACATAATTACCGATAAGGCACGGAAAATCGTCTGCCAAATGAACCACCGCATTGTCCTGCACATTGCTATGATGCCCTACTTCAATGCGGTTGATGTCGCCTCGTAATACAGCGCCATACCAGATGCTGGATTCTTCGCCTATGGTCACGTCACCAATAACCACTGCACGACTTGTAATGTAAGCATTCTCAGCAACCACTGGCTGCTTGCTCCAATAGGTCTTGAGGCGTTCTGCAAATTCCATGGCATTTGAATATGCTAAGCTTCTCAGGACTCAGGCATCCACTGGTTTTTGAGGATCTTGGCAACGTTCATGAATGATAGACCTGCTGGGGAATCTGTTTGAACTGCTGCCACAGGCTGCCCAGAATCTCCGCCTTCTCGAATCTCCGTAAAAATCGGAACCTCCCCAAGGAATGGGATGTTTTTTCGTTCACACTCGACGCGACCACCTCCATTGCCAAAGATTTCAATGCGATCTCCGTTGGGAGCGGTGAAATAACTCATGTTTTCCACGATGCCCAAAATGGGCACATTCACCTTTTCAAACATGGCAATGCCCTTACGGACAACACCGACTGAAGCCTCTTGGGGCGTCGTAACGATCACACCACCATCAAGCGGCACTGTCTGACAGAGAGAAAGCTGAGCATCACCAGTTCCGGGAGGAAGGTCAACGAGAAGGATATCAAGCTCTCCCCAATCTACGCTGTTAAAAAACTGCTGGATGGTTTTCATGATCATGGGGCCACGCCAAATGACAGGCTGATCGTCATCCAGAAGAAATCCCATGCTCATTAATTTGATGCCATGACTGATGACCGGTACCATTTTCTGTTCTGGAGTGATAGAAGGGCGCTCGCGTACCCCCATCATCAGAGGAATACTTGGGCCATAAATATCGCAATCCAGNAAACCGACTCGAGCGCCCAGCTTTTGCAGCCCGCAAGCCAGATTCACCGATACAGTTGATTTGCCTACACCACCTTTGCCACTGGCAACAGCTACAATCCGCTGCAAACCAGGGACCGATTGTTGATTTTGAAATGGATTCGAGGCTCCTCCGGTTGAAGATTGGCTTGCACTGGCCCCTTGCGGAACCTTGACCTGCACATGCACATGCTCAACGCCATCGGCATTTCTGAGCACCTGCTCCGCATCATGTTTGATTTTCGCTGCTATTTCAGCGTTTCCACCATTGAGTTCAACCATGACACTGACAGCTCCATTGTTGACTGCCACATTTTTCACAAGTCCAAAGGATATGATATCCCGCGAGTAACCAGGGTAGCTCACCTGCTTCAAAAGATCGTTGATCTGTTCTTCGGTCATAAATTTGATTTAAATATAAAACTAACTCCCGCCATTGCCTCATCGATTACGGTGACTGAGTGCAAGCGAGAAAGAAAGGAACTCGCATTGGGATCGAGGCAACATACCTTAACGCGGGAAGCGAATTTGGCAAAAGACTTTTTGAACTGGTCTTTTCAATTGGCTCAAAATATGCTAATAAACCTCAAGATAAAAGCGCAAAACGCGAAAAGCTCCACCTGAACATCAGACACAAGCGCAGCGAATGTTAGCTGGGATCCATCAAGGGCAGGAGCGATGCAGATACTTTCCATTTTGAAATTAATGAAACAGGTAGTCATATTAGTTAAATCAGATGAGGCACAGGATCAAAAACTGGCCACACACATCGAAACCAGTCTGAGACAAAGTGGCCATTCCGTTTTTGTTGACCGCGAATCACAAACGAGCATGGCCTGGGCCTCCAATCTGACCCATCAGATCAAATCCGCGGATGCAATCGTGCCACTGCTATCCGATGCAGCTTGTCAAAGCGAAATCATTTCATTTCAGATCGAAGTGGCCCATGATGCGGCTCAAAAACAGAACGGTCAGCCCGCCATGATCCCCTGCCGAGTAGGATTTACCGGAGATCTTGCGGAACCAATAGCAGGTATCCTTGCCCCTATCACGCACCTGCTATGGGAGACAGAGGAAGACAACATTGATGTCATAAAGGATTTAAATGAGCGTCTGCAGCGTGTTGAGTCCAGAAGCAAGCCGTCCAAACTGGAATTGAAACCCGGTCTGAGATTGGTTGCCAGGTCCGCGCCCGCCCCAAAACCCATTCGCGTGACCATTCCAGTTCAAAAGAAACCCAAGGGCCCTCTCCCTTTGGAGCCGGTAGGTGGCGCTGTCCCTCTGCACTCGGACTTCTACATGAGTCGAGGTGTCGACAAGGAGTTCCGAGAGGCGCTCACGCGTTATGACAGCATTGTCCTGCTAAAAGGTGCAAGGCAGATAGGCAAGACATCCCTCCTGGCTCGAGGTCTACAGATGGCAAGAACACGCGGGGCCAAAGTAGCACTGACAGATTTTCAAAAATTCAACGCATCCAACCTGTCTGATGTCTCCAGATTCTATATCAGCCTTGCTGAATCACTTGCAGAACAATTGGAGCTGAATGTTCTTCCATCCGATACCTGGGATGAACGACGCGGACCAAATGTAAATTTCGAACGTTTTGTNCGCAGAGAAGTACTGAAAAACATGAAAACCCAACTTGTCTGGGGATTGGATGAGGTGGATCGGTTGTTCAGTTGTTCATTTGGCAGTGAGGTATTCGGTTTGTTCCGCAGCTGGCATAACGAGCGAGCCCTCGACCCGAGCGGGCCGTGGGCAGGTTTGACTCTTTCCATCGCCTATGCCACTGAAGCTCATTTGTTCATCAGTGATATGAACCAATCACCCTTCAACGTGGGGACACGCCTGACTTTGGAAGATTTTGATATCGATCAAATCAGAGAATTGGACAACCGATATGGTAACCCACTGAAAAATGAAGAGGAGTTTCAGCAATTCCGGAATCTTCTGGGGGGCCATCCTTACTTGGTGAGGCGAGGCCTGCACGAGCTCGCCTCGAAAAAAATTGATTTCACCACCCTGAAGACTGAAGCCGATAAGGACGACGGGATATTCGGTGATCATTTGAGAAGGATCCTTGTTTTACTTGCAAAGGATCCAGATCTAACTGAGACCTTGAAAGGCGTCACCGAAGGCAAACCATGTCCAACTCCAGAGAGCTTTTATCGACTGCGCAGTGCCGGCATCATCCACGGCGATTCCCAGACCGCATGCAATACGCGTTGCGCATTGTATGCGCGATTCCTCAAACGTCACCTTGCTGACTAATGGAGGTGAAAAAGCTGGGAACAAAAGNTACTACTTTAAAGTAAAGCTTTATTGAATAAGCAACTTTAACGTTATATTTTAGCTCAACGAGGCTGTCTAAGCTGAGTGGAACGCCTGTGAAAGCAACGTATCGCAGCAATAGAATATCATACACAACGTGACACAGACAAATTCGCTTCAGTTATTGCAAAAAAAATGCTTGTGAAAAATTTCACGATAACTAATCTCTGGACCACTTTTTCAGTTCATGCCATCGGACGTGAGCTTGTTGAATTTGTGACACTGGTCGAATTGATGAAATTATTGAGCAAACTGGCTATTCTTTTGCTAAGTATAAGCCTTATCCCGAGTGCCCTGAAGGCAGCGGATGCAAGTCATGTAACTGCAGAAATTGCAACGGAATTCGAAGCTGCGGCTTTGGANTCCAGTGAAGATGAGAGTCATGCGCATGGCGAGCATCACGGACTTCCTCCTGCCGCCGTTGAAATCTACAGTATCGGCCCCTTTAAGATTACAAATTCCATGGTCGTAACCTCTGTGGTGGCACTCCTGCTGATTATTTTCGCCCAGATGGCAACAAAAAATATTCAGGATGTCCCCACTGGAAGCCAGAACTTCTTCGAATGGTTAGTGGAAAGTTTGTTCGGGTTTCTTGAGGGCATCATGGGATACGAGTTGGTCAAGAAAACCTTCTGGTTCTTTGCAACGCTCTTCATATTTATATTGGCGACCAACTGGTTTGGACTCATCCCCGGTGTTGGTACTGTGGGTTGGGAAACCTCTGATGGCCATTTTGAGCCCTGGCTACGTGGTGGGCATGCAGATCTGAACATGACCACCGCCATGGCGATCGCATTTTTTGTCATGTGGTGTGTCTGGTCTGTTCAGGCCAATGGCATCACAGGCGTTTACAATCACATCTTTGGAAACAAGGGCGGAGGAGCTGGGTTCATGAAAGCTTTC
>NZFL01000007.1 GCA_002690655.1 Pedosphaera sp. | reverse complement strand
TCATGACCATCTGATGGCTGCATGTCCCTTTGCGGGTCAAAACTTTCCTCAGGGCATGGGGTCTTTTATTAAAAGATTTGGAATGCTCCCCTCAAATTGTCGCCCTTGGGAATCTTGATCAATGGGCAAAAGCTTATGTCCATCAATTAGTAAGTCGACATCTCAGCGGCAGAGAAAAGCACAATTGTGCGTATCCGTCCATCCAAGGAATACTTCTTTCTTAAAGTCTAGCATGAAATTGCGATCCACACTCCAATTCAGGCCGTGGAAGTGGCTTTTCCAACCTCCATCGACAATGGATCCATGAGACTTGCAGAGGTTGCGGGAAAATATGTAGCAACTTAAATTTTTGTCCCATAATGAAGTATTTAACAGTAGTTTTCTAATTTGTTCGTCATATTTTCCCGATCTTGCAGATATATATGGGGATTGCGGCATGTCCTCGTTGACAAGGGGTCTTTGATTATTGCACTCTCTTGATTTCGATTTTAAGGATGAGTGAGTTAACTGACTAGGATTGCTGTGGCTGTAAAAGACGATTATTTGGTAGATACGTTGATCGACATGGGTTTGCTAACCTCTGAGCAGGTTGAGGAAGCGCGTGGCGAAGTTTCTGGCGATTTAGGGGTATTGGATACCCTTGTCGCCAAAGGGGAGCTGATGGATGAAAGCGTAACGATGGCAAAGGCTGCTCAAGCTGGTGCTGAAGTCATTGAGCTGGACGCTATACAGCTTGCTGATGACGTCATCTCAGCTGTGCCAAGGAATGTGGTCAAGCGCTTCAATGCTGTCCCCATCTACGTCTCGGATGACACGGTGACCATGGCTCTTGCCGACCCCACGGACCTTGAGGCAATTGATGGCCTTCAAGTCGCATTAGGTAAGCAAATTGAAGTTCGCGTTGCTGGCGAAAAGGAAATCCAGAATGCCATCAATCGGTATTATGGTGGCACTAAGAGCAAGGATGATTCTGTCAGCAAGATGATTCAGGACATCACTGAAGGCGAGGTAGAGATTGCGTCACTCGGTGAACTGGAAGCAGATAAGGGCACTGTCGTCACTGCAGATGCCCCCATCATTAAACTGACTAACCAGATCATTATTGATGCCTATCGGTCGCGTGCTTCGGATATTCATCTGGAGCCAATGCAACACACTTTCCGCGTAAGGTATCGCATCGACGGTGTTTGTCACATCGTCAAAAGTCCGCCCAAAAGCTTGCAGGCTTCGGTGATTGCCCGCTTGAAAATCGAGTCGAATATGTCCATCTCCGAGAAGCGCATTCCTCAAGACGGACGTATCCAGTGCGACGTAGGGGAGAAAGTGATCGATTTGCGTGTTTCCTCGGTTCCCACCACGCATGGTGAGAGCATTGTCATGCGTATTCTGGATAAAGACGGATTGAAACTTGGGTTACCGACATTGGGCTTTTTCACTGATGATCAGCAGATTTTTGAGGAGATGATCGGTTTGCCTGACGGGATCCTGCTTGTTACCGGTCCAACTGGGTCAGGCAAGACCACCACCCTATACTCCTGTCTCAACTTCATCAATCGGCCTGATCGTAAAATCATCACCGTGGAGGATCCTGTCGAGTATGTCTTGGCCGGTATCAATCAGGTGCAGGTAAACGAGACAGTTGGTTTAAGTTTTGCGCGCGCTCTGAGGTCGATGCTCCGTCAATCTCCAAACGTTGTCATGCTTGGGGAGATTCGAGATCTGGAGACAGCGACGATTGCAATCAATGCTTCTCTGACCGGGCATCTTGTTTTCTCAACGCTGCATACGAACGACGCTCCAAGTGCGGTGACTCGTTTGATTGATATTGGAATCAAACCGTTTTTGGTCGCTTCCTCGACTCGCGCAATGATGGCGCAACGTCTTGTCAGAAAACTCTGCCCGAAGTGTGTAGCTCCTATACAGCCTACAGAAAACGAACTTCGATCGATTGGGATTGATCCCGGCAATGTAGAGGATGCAAATTATCAAAAAGGTAAAGGATGCAGTAATTGTAACAGCACGGGGCATCGTGGGCGATTTGGCCTTTTTGAAATATTTGTGGTGAATGATGAAGCAAGGAAACTCATTTATGAAAAAGTGCCCTCATCAGTGCTGCGTCAGCGCGCCCGTGAAATGGGCATGAAGACACTTCGCGAAGATGGTTGTCGTAAAGTCGTTGCAGGGTTGACGACCGTGGATGAAGTGATACGTGCTACATCCATGGAATAAACACTGATCTGGCCCAAGTATTGCTACCAAATTATAAAAAAAGAAACTTGGAATAATGGCACAGTTCGTTTTGAGTGCCTTGCCTTTATCATTTAAAATTTAGTTATACGACGTATGTCTTACTCAATGTCAGATCTTTTGCAGTTGATGGTTTCAGAGGGATCATCAGATTTGCACATTCGCAATGGGATCCCTCCTGCTATTCGTGTCCATGGGACATTGCATAGAGTAGAGGGGCCGCCATTGAGTGCGGATGACTGCGAGGAACTGATGAGGAGTATTTCTTCCGAGGATCATATTCAGCAGGTGCGTGAAAATGGTGGTGCGGATTTTGCCTTCGCCTTTGGTGAAGCTGCTCGTTTTCGTGTCAGTGTCTTCAAAGAGCGCGGTGATTTCGCAATGGTTCTTCGGCAGATTCCCAGTACCCTGCTCACTATGGAGCAAATTGGGATCCCGCCCAGTGTTAAGGAACTTCTCTACAAGCCTCGAGGATTGGTACTTGTCACAGGGCCAACTGGTTCAGGTAAAAGTACAACCCTAGCATCCTTGCTGAACATCATGAACATCGAACGCGATGATGTTCACATGATCACGGTTGAGGATCCCATTGAATATTACCACACACATAAAAGCGCCGTGATCACTCAGCGTGAAGTGCATGTGGATGTTCCAAGTTTTGCAGAGGCTCTGAGGCGTGCTCTGCGCCAGGATCCCGATGTGATTCTTGTGGGTGAAATGCGAGATCTGGAGACGATTGAAGCTGCAATCACAGCGGCGGAAACGGGTCACTTGGTTTTTGGAACGCTGCATACAACAGGCGCAGCAAAGACCATTGACCGTTTGGTGAATGCCTTCCCCACCAATCAGCAGGAGATGATTCGTATTCAGCTTTCTACTGTTTTGCAGGCGGTCATTTCGCAGCTCTTGTTGCCGCGTTGCGATAAGCCCGGGCGAGTAGCTGTGTTTGAGATTATGAACAATACGCCTTCCATTGGTGCGCTGATTCGTGATAACAAAACATTTCGAATCAACTCAGATATCCAGACCGGCGCCAAATATGGAATGGTGACTCTGGATGGTTACTTGATAGACAAATACCAGCAAGGGATCATTGATGAAGAACAGGTGATTACCAAAGCACAGGATCCAGCAACCGTCTTGGCAAAACTGCAGGAAATCCACGAAGAACGAGCTGCTGCTGAGGCCCAAGAATAAAGTTTTGAAGAATATCTAATTTATTATGTCTGAAGTGATATCCAATCCATTGCTAAGCTTGCTCAGGGACCAGGAGATGCTGGATGATCTGCAGCTGGAGGAAATCAACGAAGAGTTGAACCGCAGTGGCAACCCGGTGATGGACATCATCAAAGATTACGGCTACATGGACGTAGAGTCCATGCTTCAGGTCGTGTCTGGCTATCTTGGGGCTGAGGTCATGCAAGTCAATCCCGGCATGGTAACCGACGAGCTCAAAGAAATGCTCAACTCTGAAACCGCTCAGGCTTATCAGTGTGTTCCGGTTGGGTTGGAAGATGAAATGTTGAAAGTGGCTTTTGTTGATCCATTGGATCCCTCCAAGGTCGATGAACTGGGTTATGTGGTTCCCCTTCCTATTCAGACCGTTCTGGCAGATCCTGCTCAAGTAGCGCAGTGCCTGAGCGAGGCTTATGCTGCCGAGGGAGGGGGGGCAAGTACTGTTCAAATTGAAAGTGGGATTGCCGATATCCTGAGCCAGATGGATGCTGCAGCCGACGTGGATGCAGCTGAAGTCGGTGAAGTTGTGGAAGACGGTGCATTGGACCTCACATCCGATGAGGATGACATGCCCGTTGTCAAATTTGTCAATCTGGTTTTATTGCAAGCGGTGCAGGACAGAGCAAGCGATATCCACTTTGAGCCATTCGAAGAAGAATTCAAAATACGTTATCGTGTTGACGGTGCTCTTTATGAAATGACTCCTCCGCCTTTACATTTGGCAATGCCCGTGGCCTCTCGTCTGAAAATCATGGCCAACCTGGATATTTCAGAAAGGCGAATGCCTCAGGACGGACGCATCTCCTGTAGCATAGGTGGAAGACAGGTTGATCTGCGTCTATCGACGCTTCCAACAGCCTTTGGTGAATCAGTTGTGCTGCGCGTGCTTGATCGTTCTGCTGTATCGCTTGAACTCGAACATCTAGGTTTCCCTGATAGCGTCCATGATTATGTCCAGCAGGCAATCAAACAACCCAACGGTATTTTTGTGGTCACGGGTCCGACGGGCTGTGGTAAAACAACCACTCTTTACTCCTGTCTGAGGCGTATCAACAAAACAGATCATAAACTTTTGACCGTTGAGGACCCTGTCGAATTTGACATCGAAGGCATCATGCAGGTTCCGGTGAAAGAGTCCGTGGGAATGACATTTGCAAAAGCGTTGCGAGCCTTTTTGCGTCAGGATCCCGATGTGATTATGGTTGGGGAAATGCGTGATTTGGAAACCTCGCAAATTGCTATTCAAGCATCGCTTACGGGTCACTTGGTTCTCAGTACTCTGCACACCAACGATGCTCCCGGTGCGGTGACGCGTCTTGTTGACATGGGAGTTGAGCCATTCCTTATTTCATCGACACTGATGGGGGTTTTGGCGCAACGATTGGTCAGAAAAGTCTGCAGTTCATGCAAGACCCCTTTTGAGCCTACCGACCAGCAATTGAATCAATTGAAATTGTCTCCAGAAGATATTGGTGATAAGGAGTTTTACTATGGGAGTGGCTGTGGAGATTGTAATGACACCGGTTATAAAGGCCGGAGAGGGATTTACGAATTATTGGAAGTCTCTGAATCGATTCGCTCCCTCATCAACGATCGTGCTCCCACTGTCGTGGTGCGCCAGAAGGCGGTAGAGGATGGAATGATTACCCTTCGTGAGGATGGTCTTCGCAGTATTTTCACTGGAGATTCCTCCGTTGAAGAAATCTTGAAATACACTTAAAACTGGTCTCTGTTATGCCCAAATTTAATTACGTCGCCATGAATCAACGTGGCAAGGAGGAAAAAGGCACCCTAGATGTAGCCTCTCAAAATGAGGCTATCAATCGCCTGAAGGATATGGGCTTCTTTCCGACCAAGGTCACAGAGGCAACAGCGGAACCNAAAAAGGGTGCCAAGGGCAAAAANGGGGGNAANAAACCTGCCAAAGCCAAGAAAAAGGGNAAGAAAGGTGATATTAACATCCCCATGCCCAAGTTTCTCCAGGGNAAGGTCAANNCCAAGGTGCTGACTACTTTTACTCGGCAGCTCGCAACATTGGTTGACGCAGGACTTCCATTGCTGAGAGGTCTACGCGTTCTGGGAAAGCAGGAAAGAAACCCTGCCTTGAAGGGAATCATTGAGGAGCTTGCAGTTGCCATTGAAGGAGGCAGCACATTTTCCGAAGGTTTGGCGCAGCATCCGAAGACTTTCAACAAGCTCTTTATCAACATGGTAAAAGCTGGTGAGATGGGTGGTGTGCTTGAAGTAGTGCTCAACCGTCTTTCGGAATTCATGGAGAAAGCCGAAAAAATCAAAGGGAAGGTTGTTGCGGCTATGTTCTATCCGGCCGCTGTGATGGTTGTTGCAGGGCTCATACTCTTGTTGCTCATGGTTGTGGTGGTGCCAAAGTTCAAGCAAATCTTTGCAGATATGCTTGAAGGTGAACCTCTTCCAGATTTTACCCAGATCGTCATGAACATCAGTGATTACATTAAGGACCAAACCATTATCTTCCCTGCATGGGCAGGTGACTGGCCGGTTCCAGGCCCCGCTGTTTGGTATCCGATTGCTTTTTTTATCTTCCTGAAAATTCTGGCCAAGACCAAGTTTGGTAGTTACTGGCTGGACTTTGGGAAGCTCAAGGCGCCTGTAGTGGGTCCCTTGGTCAGCAAAGTTTCCATCTCGAGGTTCAGCCGAACACTTGGTACGCTTGTGAGCAGTGGTGTGCCCATTCTGCAGGCACTGACCATCGTGCGTGAAACTTCCGGGAACATGGTGGTNGCNCGNGCAGTAACCATGGTGCANGAAAGNGTCAAAGAGGGAGATACCATNACCGTTCCTCTGGAGACTTCGAAAGTATTCCCTCCCATGGTGATCAGTATGATTGATGTGGGAGAGCAAACAGGTGCTTTGCCTGAAATGCTCATGCGTATTGCTGACAATTTCGATGAGGAAGTGGACAACGCAGTGGCTGCGCTCACCTCGCTTCTTGAACCGATCATGATCGTTTTTCTTGCCATCATCGTTGGTAGTATTGTGATTGCCCTTTTCTTGCCGCTCATAAAGCTGATCGACAAGTTGGGTGGTTAAAATGCCTGGCTGACTGAATCAAACANNAGATTTACACTGCCGCCTTTCTGGCAACCACCAGAGAGGCGGCCTTTTATCGCAAAACAGGGGTTTTCGGTTGACACTCAAAATCAGTAATTGTAAATACATTGTATTGACGATGTATTTGCGATCGATATACGAGTCATTTTGAATGGACTTTGATTGGGACAACTCCTCGGCGGTATCGGATGAAAGTTCGTTGGCGTTGCGAGACGTAGAAGAATCTTTCGAAGACCCGTTTGCTATCAGGTTGTTACCCGACGCATCGAGGTTTTCCGCTCAGGCCAGATTTTTCAATTTGGGCCGCTCAGCGACGGGAGTTGGGGTTTTTAGTGTTTTCCGAACGAACGGAAAGCAAGTGAGAGTGATTTTATCCCGTCCATTTACGGATGATGAAGCTTATTTCTACCAAAGAAAGCTTAGTCAAATGATCACTTAGAGAGNAGGGATTAACAAAATATTGCTTGATATGAATGCAGTTGCCGATTGGGAAGATGTCCCTTTATTTGACAGCGAGCAGGCTGAAGCTGCTTTCTGGGGAGAAAATACGATTGAAATGCGTTTAATGCAGAACTCGGTAGCGGCGGGCAGCGAATCTTCAGAATCTGTNACGATCACGCTGCGTATGGACCCGAAAATGCTNTCAAGAATTAAGCGTCTTGCTAGATCAAGGTATTTGAACTATCAAAGCATGATCAAACAATGGCTGGGGGAGCGCGTCGAATCCGAAATGGATAAGTCCATGCGTTCCTCAACAATGACCTAACGGATATGAAAGCAGCATGAAACACGAGAATGCCCAAAGCCAGATGACCCGGGTTCCAAGCCTGAAGGGTTTTACGCTCATTGAGCTGTTGGTCGTGATTGCTGTCATTGGCATTTTGGCTTCCCTCATTGTTGGAGTTTCGGGGGTTGCAACNACCAAAGCNCGNCTNAGTCAAACGTCGGCTCTTCTGAACAACGTTTCNACGGCCATTGACAGTTATCATGCTGACATTGGCTCTTTCCCCCCCGACGCTTTACTGCGAAACGGTGTTGTCAACACTGTCACCAATCAACTCTTCTATGAATTAACCGGAACGGTTTACACCGAAAGGCGTACTTACGCATCCTTGAGTGGCTCAGATGAGATCGGTCGCCCACAGATCAATCGGTTTTTCGGTAGAGATGGTTTTCAAAANGTTGCTCGTAATCAGGCTGAGGTCAAAGGCTANCTGGATCTGAAGGCATCGGAGGTGGGNGAAATCTCTGAGAACCCCAGCATCCGAGTGTTAAAAGCTCCCATACCCTGGCCTCTCAAACAGATTGAAGGCAATTATCAGGATGTTCTCGGTAGAAATCGAAGCATGGAATCCCTTCGTCCATATCAGGGCAGAAATCAAAGGTTCCGTGGAATGAACACATGGCAGTATCGATCATCAGGTTTGAATCGTTTCAACCAGCAAAGCTTCGACCTATGGGCTGACTTGGTGATTGGAAATAAAATTTACCGAGTCAACAACTGGAGCACTCAGCCCAAGGTCTTTGAAGCATTGACCCAACCATAACCGCAAAAGGGTGATTACATTTTTAGGTATCAAAAACAGTCAAAAATCATGAAGACTCAAACAAATTGGATTTCACGCAATCGATCAGGATTCACTTTGATCGAACTTTTAGTGGTTATCGCAATCATCGGTATTCTCGCCAGTATGCTTCTTCCTGCTCTNTCCAAAGCCAAGGAGAAGGCAAAAATAGCTGTTGCGCGTAACGACATCAAAGCAATGGAAGGTGCTATCCAGCAATACAACGCTTCTTACAGTCGTCTGCCCTCATCAAAACAGGTAAGGGCAAGTCTCAACAACAATACAAATCCGGATTTCACCTATGGAACCGCCAACCTTTATGCCTCTTCATCAGGAACGGTTCTAGGCAATAAAAACGGTTCCAACATCGATGTGAGTGGAGGGGGGATTGGCAATCGAAACATCCCTTTACAGGCTAGCAATGCAGATATTCTTGCCATTCTCATGGACTGGGAAGTTTATCCAAATGGAATACCTACTCAAAACCAGGGGCACTCTCAAAACCCGCAGAAAATTCCATTTCTTGACGGGGTGAAAAGAACAGAAAATCCCAATGCGGGTGGAATTGATGCGCAAGGTGTTTACAGAGATCCCTGGGGAACTCCCTACATCATCACTCTTGATTTAAATTATGATGGTAAGTGCCGTGATGGATTCTACAGCAATCCTGCGGTATCCAGAAAGCAGAACAGCCTTGCTGGTTTCGGTGGTTTGGCGCCTGTCGCCAACAATACCAATAACCCATTTGAGTATGCTGGCGATATCATGATCTGGTCTGTTGGGCCAGACTTGCAAGCCAATTCAGCTGACACGGCCGTGTCGGGCTCCAACAAGGATAACATTCTCAGCTGGGAATAAATCATGAGGGTGAACGTTGCCAACTTTCCTGCTTATGGGACGCCTCCCATGGCGTCTTGCAAGCAAGCCCCAAAAGGGTTTCGTGGAGCTGAATGGGGTTTCTCTCTGATCGAGCTTCTCGTTGTGGTGGCAATTATTGGGTTGCTTTCTGCCGTGACCCTCCCGTCTTTGAAGGGGCTCAACAAATCGAATGCCCTCAAGACGGCCAATCGCCAATTGGTCGATGATCTTAATCTGGCGCGCACGCTGGCCATCAACAATCGTAGTCCTGTTTACCTGACGTTCCTGACTGCATCTCTAGTTGCTGATTCTGGTCTTTTGCAAAACCTGCCTGAATCCGAGCTTGAAAGGTTGATTGAATTAATCCCCGAGCAGTATGCTGCTTATGCACTTTACGCAACTAGAACTGCGGGAGATCAGCCCGGCCAGTCCAATACCAGGTTTTTAACAGACTGGAGATTCCTTCCAGATGGGATTTATTTCCAGACCAACAAGTTCAATCCACAGTTTCAAGCGATGGCTAACCCAGTTCAACGCTCGTTTCCATACAGCAATATTGAGTTTTTCACAACAGGTCAGAGACTGCCATTGCCCGTTCTGGGGTTCGATGCTCAAGGGCAATTGATCTCGGGACGCGATGAAGTGGTTACTTTCAGAGAGGGGAGTATTTTTGTTCCCAGAGATGCCAACGGGAATCCCCAAATTGGACCGGTTGATATTGTAGATAAATCAGGGGTTGGGAATCAAGAGGACGGGAATCACCACGTATATGTCAATTGGTTGACAGGACGCGCCAAGGCCGTCTTACCGGAGCTGGACTAATGCAAATCACATCCAAAAAACCACAGATTCAAGATAACCAAGGAGGCCCAGAAACGAAGGGCCAATCCTCCACCAGTGGTTTCACTATGGTGGAGATTGCGTTGTCTATCGCGATTGTTGCGTTTGCGATGGTGGCCATTATCGGGATCATGCCTACCGGGTTTGAGGCGCAGCGATTGAACCGCGAGGAGACGATCATTAATCAGGATGGTACCTTATTCATGGAAGCTATCCGCAGTGGTGCCTTAGGTTTTGATACGCTCACTAATTTTGTGGATTCCATTACAATCAGTAATCACATGGGTAATCTCCGGTCCGTGGGGGTTGCTGAAAGAGTCAATGACTTCAATCAAGCCGTACCCTTGGTGAATGCTCATTTTATCTTGGGAATGCTCTCCACCCCGCATCTGGAAGTGGTGGATGTGCGTCGAAATGGAGCTGTGATCTACTCGACCAATGAAGTTTCTGCCATGGTGCGCGCGATCAGTGGCTCTGCTGGTGAGCGATTTCAGGTAAGCGATTTTCAGGAAAACTCATTCTCTTATTTGTTATCGACCAAGATCGTGCCGTATCTTCCATCTCCCACTAATTCTTTCCATCAAAACTCCGTTCCTATCACCACAAACCGGTTTTCGCTCGCAACCAACGTGGCNACCAATCTCTACGATGTTCAATTGAAATTCCGATGGCCAGTTACCAAGGTGCAGATCGGGAATAGCGGCCGACCTGATATTCAATATCGTTTAGGTAAGTATGAAAAAATATTTCGAACATTGGTAAGCGGGCGATTGCTCTCGACGAATGGAGTTCCTTTTCTCCGTGAAAATGATAGCCGTAATGATGTGCCGCTTTATTACTTTAATTCCAAGGATTACACACCTCCTGCCTTATGAAGCTTTCAGCTCTTAACAAAGTGATACCTAGTAATCCGACCGGAGTCCCGACTCAGTTGAGGCGCGGTTTCCTGCCGCCGGGCAAAGCTGATCTCATTGGGTTTTCTCTGGTTGAGGTGTTATTGGCGGTGTCGATCATGTCGGTCATTGTTTTTGGTTTGTTTTCCATGTTCAATCAGACTCAGAAAGCTCTGCTGGCAACGTCCAAGCAGGTCGATATTCTGGGTGGTGGAAGGGCAGCTATCGAAGTGCTGGTAGAGGACATACAAAAAGCTGAGGCCCCGGGGCTACCAGTCATCGGTCTCGAGTCCAACAGCGCTCAAAGACCTCACATGCAGGGAACAATCGATCGCGCTTATAATTATCGCCCAGTGTTTCAGCAATTGGTTGATGGATCCCTCAGAACCAACACACTTCAGAATGTCTTCTTCCTGACGCGGTCTAATCTGAACTGGGTTGCCAAAGGTTATTTTTTCTCTCCCGGTACCAATTTTGTGGCTGAACCTGGCACGCAGAGCTTGGGATTTGGGACTCTATTTCGTTTTTCTTCAGTGAACGTTGATCTTGCAGCCAATCGCATTCAAGACCGTTATCAGCCCAATCGTAGGATGAATGAAAACCTCCTGCGCAATTTCTGGGATCATTATGAGTTTGTTCAAACTGTGGCACCTCGTGAGGCTACGAATCGTGTTTTCAATCTCAGCGTCTCACCTCTGATCGAAGGCGTGGTNCATTTTAACATGCAACCCATTGATTCCGATGGAAGAGCGATGCTTTACTATAATGAATTCCTGAACACCCCGAATCAAGTCGTCAATCTTAAATACGCTGATACAATATTGGAGCAAGAATCAATCAACGCTGAAGCTTTGAGTGGACAGACCCGATATCGTTTTTACGGGAATGCCTTACCGGCTTTCATGGAGCTTGAAATAGGAGTGCTGGATCCGGAGGTGCTCGCTCGCATAAAAGCCATGCCCAACATTCAGGCAGCACGTCAATTTCTCGAAGATAAACCCGGGGCGGTTCATCTCTTTCGTCGTATGATTCCGTTATCCACCGCGAACCGTATCAGTTTGGAAACACAATGAAGGTAAAAACCAAAGAGCAAGGTGTCGTTTTGGTCATCACCCTGATCATGCTATCAGTGGTGACGCTGATGGCTATTGTTTTTCTCGGAGTGAGTCGGCGTGAGCGCGCAACGGTTACGGTGACGACCGACCATATTACGGCCAAGCTTGCCGCAGAGGCTGGTATGGCCAGGGCTCAATCGGAAGTAGTCGGGCGCATCCTCAGTTCTTCAAATCGTTTTGACTTTGACTATACTGTCTCTACCAACTTCTTTAACCCTGACGGTTACGATGCCTCCAATTTTAATTTTGATCCTCACAACGTAAATTATTTCCTACCCAATGGGGATCCAATCGGGGATCCGTACAATCAAGCGGTTAATATTGGGAATCAGTTTTATGACCCCCGCCCGCCCGTGTATGTTGAGGATATTGAATACAACCCCCGATCAAGACAGTATGAGCGTCAGATTGATTTTCGCTTTTACTTGGATTTTAACCGCAATGGTCGATTCGAGCCGACAGGATTGCTTCCCTCCTTCAGTGAAGACAATCGGCAGTTAACAGACTCTCAATCAGGATTGCCCGTCTGGACTCGCAATGTGGGAGACCCTCAATGGGTCGGGATCCTTGAAGATCCAGGCTTGCCACATTCATCAACGAACAGGTTCATCGGTAGATTTGCCTATATCGTGATCCCGGAAGGTAGAACACTCGACTTGAACACGATTCATAATCAGATCAAGGAAATCAATGCTCAGGACTCCTTTGTGCGCAATCAGGGGATTGGTCCATGGGAAATTAATCTGGGTTCATTTCTGCGCGACTTAAATCCTCGTATTTGGACACAATACCAATACGCAGGACCCTTGAATGGAGCTGGAAACGCAGGGAATTCCTTCAGTGATGCCTTTTCCATCCTCAATTATCGTCGTGCCAATCGCCCCTTGACACCATTAAATCTGATTGCCAACCCAACGCAGACACAGATGCAGAGAGATTACGTGGACATTTTTGCTAACGGGCCTTATCTGCAGAATCAAAATTGGCTTGCGCTTGATGTTGCAGATAACACGGCAAATGCCTGGTGGGGTAGTGATTTCCACAGAGCTTTTTACGATGTTCAGGAATTGTTCAATGACGGTAGAATACCTAATGCCAATGGCCAGTTTGGTTCTCAGGAAAGTATCACGGGCCGCGTCAAAACCGCTCCGGCTTTGCCTACTGCCTCGACTTATGATCGTTACACTTACTACAGACTGATCTCTCAGCTGGGTTCGGAGTCCATTCCAGATACTGAATCCCGTTCTTACCGTCTTGCCATTCAAGACAACGTGCCCCGGCTCCATGAAGTCCGAACCAAAAAAATACATCTCAATTACGACAACCGGTTTGAACCTCAAAATGCGATTTTCAATCATCAGACCAATTTCGTTGATTGGCAGCCTCGAGACTTGTTCATGCGTTCGGCTCAGCGTTTGTTGATGGGGAACATCACGACCAATCCTCCGACTTTTAACGTAAGGAATACTCAGGGTCAGCAGATATCAGTAGCCGGAACGAATTTTCATAGAGTGGGTGACACCTACGTCAATCGTAACTTCTCCTTAACCAACATCCGGCTTTGGCCGGAAATTGTTCCCGGGGTGAATGAATACACTGCGAATGTGCATCAGCTGTTACAATTAGCAGCCAACATGACAGAACCGGTAACGACCAATCGACCATCGGCCCGCTTTGCAGGTGAGACGGTAGAACGNCTCCCGTTGGTCTTTCGTCCCAGATTCAATGTGAGCGACGAAGGCATCGTCTCTATTTCAGACTTTATCGAAGTCACCAATGATGCTCCAGTACAGCTTCAAAGACCTTTTCGCGATTTGAAATTGCAGGCGCAGCGTGATGTTCTTCAACCTGATGACAACGTCTTGGGGATACCCTGGGTCATTGCTGCCAAAAAAGGATTNCCCAACTTCAATGAGTATGGAGTGCTTACTACGCTCGAAATGACGCGTAAGCTTGAGATCAATAAAACCGCTCCCAATGCTCCCATGAATGCTTGGCGGACCAACCAGATGATGGTGCTGAGTATTTCCAACATGTGCGCTTTGGAAGCCTGGAATTCCTACACAAATGATTTCCCGCGGCCCATCAGGCTGCATGCACAAGTGCAGTGCAGCATGCTTTTGACGAATCAACTTGGCCGGGTTCTGGTCAATAGCACATTCGCGCCAGCTCCTGATAACAACTTACTGCCGGCCAATGAATGGGAAGGGAATCAGTTTGTTATCCCCATCCAGGACACCGCGATTCCTGTTCCAAAAAGTATTTACGAACACACCACAGGCAGGTTGATTCCAACCACATTGGTTCCTGATAACTTGTTTCCAGATCGAAACATTTTTCCCTCGCCTCAAATAGGTCTAGCCATGACGAACCGAGTCCAGTTTTACATTCTCGATGAGCAGACTCAGCGAATCCTGGATTACGTGAATCTCGACAACCTTGTGACACGCATGGATGTCACCAGTGAGCTTCTCGGTGCATATGGTTCCGGGCAGTCCAGCCCTGTCTCCAATTACGGAGGGTCTGGGGACTCGCGCATGTTCTGGTCGACCAACCGACTCGGAAATGCAAATACAATCAATGCCCCAACCGAAGGTGTCATCAACCAAATATTCACTTCACTTGATGAAATTCCCGTCTCCCAGCAGCTGTGGAACAGTTTTCGTGCTCGAGGGACGGGGCGAGATCGTGAAGAGTCTATCGACCTCTTCCGTACATTCCTCGGTTTCCCTCCGAAATTCATGTCTGCCCAACAACTTGCTCTCGCCTTTCAAAGGTTGAAAGATCCACGCAAGAGCTTCATACGTCAGGTTCCGTTCACTCCCACGCTGAAGAAAGTCATTTACAATACCTGGCAGGCAAATGATCCTCTGGTTCATTACACCGTTGGGGATCTTACTGACCTGGAAGGTCGCGCGGTGAGAAGTGAATTGGTTGATCCTCCGGATCGAGCTTTGGATGGACGCATCCATAATATTGAAAAGATCAACACGCGCTATCGACCATGGCCCTCCGGTGCAGGTGCGGATGTCTCCGAGTATAATGTTGCTTTCAAAGATCCTCTTATTCGCAGCTCGGATGATTGGCAATTTCCAACCAATCGATATCCCAACATAGGCTGGCTCGGGCGTGTCCACCGCGGTACTCCTTGGCAGACTGTTTACTTGAAGTCAGCTATCGGAACGGATGGGGCAGGGCGCATACTCAATGTGACAGATCTTCCTCTGGCGAGTTCTCCTCTCGCAGAAGGTCATCCATTTCAAACTCTGGATGGAGACTTGAACGTTGGTTTCAGTGATGAGGTGGGGCAAATCGATGGGTCTCGCGCCAACGTGATGGCCATTGCACAGCGTAACTGGATGAACTGGTCGGGCAGTATGGGCACTCACCCTACGAATGACTGGAAGATTCTTGAACATTTTACAACTGCACTCGATGACAACGCGGCTCGAGGTTTATTGTCAGTCAATCAGCCAGGATTGGCTGCATGGTCTGCCGTTTTATCGGGTGTTGTGGTTCAGACGAATTCAAGTACGGCTGAGGTTTTGAATCGTGATCTGGATGGTATTCAGCAGGCACGATTCCGTGCGCAAACTATCCAGCCGGCAGGCCTCCAAGCTTTGCCCCAGAATCAGAATCAACCCTCCCAAATGGGTTCGATGGTTAATGGCCCGAGCGGCATTAATGGTGTGCGACGATTTTTCCGCAATGGAAGATTTCAGCATTTGGGTGAAGTGCTTTCAGCTCCGGCTTTGACTCTTCAATCTCCGTATTTGGATTGGGAAGACTTAGTGCAGTATCAAAGCGGTATTGATGACTTTGCTTATGAGCGGATTCCTCAACAGATCTTGTCACTGTTGAAAGCGGACGAACCTCGAGTAACGGTTTATGCCTATGGGCAGTCTTTGAGACCTGCAGATCAGTCCTTGAGAACGGACCCCGAACCGCCACGACTTTTTAATATCTGCACCAACTATCAAGTGACGGGCGAATATCTATTTCGTCGGGTGGTCAGGTATGATGGTTCCATCACCAACCTGCAGGCTACCGTGGAAAGTGAAACATCGCTTCCGTTTGATTGATGAAAAGATCAGAATGGCATGAAGTCCGCTGATAGGGAGACAGGTAAAATTGGATTTATAACGATATGCGATTGAGCGCGAAAACTTGGGTAATCATAGCGATTTTATTGATGGTTCTGGGAGTTTATTGCTGGAACTTGGGGAACCGTGTCCAGGAAGATAAGCAAAGGGAGGCAGAGGCTGTTTCATCTGCCATGACGGGCACGGGCAATGTGAAAATTCCCCGCTTGAATGGCGCCGGGCAACCACTGCTCACTCAATTGAACCAAACTACACGGCACGCGAATCAAGCTAGTCCTGAGGTGTCGGCTCGCTATCAGGAGCCTTTGCCCGAGGACCCCCTGCACCCCCATCGTCTGAGGAACACAGCCGTTGGAGTCGATCAATTAGTTCGATTAAATCATGTGCTGCTGTTGAACAACGCCTTGATTGATACGAGTTCACGACGTGCTCTGGAGATACCTTCTCATCTTCAAGCTCCCATCCGTACTCGCAGTTATCTCATCCAGACCGATAAACCTTTTGATGAAGTCTTGCCAGCCCGCTTGCTAGAGCAATTAGCTGCCAACAAAGTTTCTTATATCCCCAACAACGCATGGTTGGTTCGTGCTGATCCTGACGTGATGACTCACCTGAAAAACATCAGTGGAGTTCGCGCAGTGGTTCCTTACGCACCTTACTTCAAAATTAGCGAATCACTCCTGCCTTTAGCTGTTGGGCGAACAGAGCTGGAGAGTGGAACGCTGCTGAGTTTGACTGTCTTTCCGGATGAATCTCTGGCTGCAGAATCTGCCTTGCATCAACTGGGACTTCAATTAATCAACCGCACTGACTCTCCTTTCGGAGATCAGTATGTGGTTCATGCCACACCAGACAGCTTGATACCATTGGCGAACTTGGATCTGGTGCAGTGGGTCGAACCCTGGCATCAACGAGAGTTGGCAAATGATTTGTCAAGGGGCCGAGTCGCGGTGGATACAGACGCTAGCAATCTTACCAATGAAAACCATCATGGTCTTTCTGGCTCTGGAGTCCTGATTAACATCAATGACAGTGGTGTTGATGCAACGCATCCAGACCTCATAGGTCGCGTCGAATCATCAGGCCATTCTCAAAACAACACCAATCCGGGTCTTGTGCCTACCAGCTCTGCTGGCTTGGTATCAGCCATTCGTTATTCAGGGCACCTTGATTCAGTCGGGCATGGAACCCATGTTGCAGGTATCCTTGCAAGTTCAGGGGAAAACTCGCCNACCATTACCAACATTATCAATTCTGCTACAAATGCCAATTTCCATGGCATGGCCCCAGAGGCTGAATTGCTGTCATTGACTATCGATTTACTTTCCGGACCTCTGGAGTCGGATGAAGAACTTCAAGCGCTTGCCGCTGAGCACAATTATATCACCGAAGGTCGTACCAATGCCATGATTTCAAATAACAGTTGGAATTATCCCAACTCACAGGAATATGGGTTGGCCTCTGCAAGTTTTGATGCAGCAGTGAGAGATGCGCTGCCTTATGTGGAGGGAGAACAGCCCATGGTTTACGTGTTTTCTTCAGGAAATGCAGGCAACGGAAATCAAAGTGGAAGAGGAGGCTCGCCGGGAAGTATCCTGGCACCTGCAACTGCCAAAAACGTGATCACTGTTGGCGCAATTGAAACGCTGCGTTTTATTACAAACGAAGTGGTAACTGGCTTTGTAGACCAAATCACGACCAATGACATGGGAGTGGTAGAAACCAACCAGATTCCAGTGCTTGAAAAGGCATTCCTTGCTGACACGGATTCAGCTACTGAGGTGGCTTCATTTTCTTCTCGAGGTAACGTCGGTATTGGGATTGAAGGAGAGGGTGGCCGATTCAAACCCGATGTGGTCGCTCCAGGGACTTATGTAGTATCCACGCGCTCCAAGGACTGGGAGAGCCCTGAAGGTTTGCAAAATACGATTTTGAACCTTCGTGAGGGTATTTCTGTTAATCCGGGGGAACTTTATCCAATCACAGTTTTTGTGCCGCTTGACAGTGTGGAAGTTCGTGTTCGCATCAGGACCAACAAAGATGCTCCTCTGGACCTGCCTGATATGCCTGTTTACGGAGCCTTGGGACGTTTTCCGACAACTGAGGATTTTTTCGGACTGAATACTGTGACCTTAGCTCTGGATTCTCAGGCTCCCTTAAATCTGGTTCCGGGTAATATATACTTTTTCAGCATTGGGAATAATTCGGAACAGACCATGGTTTTCGATCTCGAAACAGCCGTAGTGACCGAGGAGGAGGAGGAAGGTTTTTATGAAGGCCTCGCTGAATTAAATGAGGGGCTCGAGCCTCATTATCGATTTGAATCTGGTTCAAGCATGGCTGCTCCGGTTGTCTCAGGTACTTTGGCTCTGATGCAGGAATACCTGACAGATAAAGGGCACAATCCCAGTCCTGCACTTTTGAAAGCATTATTGATTAATGGTGCAAGGTCATCTGGAACCATCTATGATTATCAGATAGATCCGCTCGTCAATTATCAGGGATGGGGTTTACCGAACCTGAACAACAGCATGCCTCAAAGTTTCTTTGAAACGGATGATAATCATACCTCCTCCGTACAATTCTTTGATCAAGACACCGAGCAATCTTTAGGAACGGGAGANAGTGTTTCATGGGACTTGAACATCTCTACCAATGGCGCACGAGCATTCCCCTTGAGAGTATCATTGGTATGGACGGATCCTCCGGGAAATCCTGCTGCAGGTGTCAAACTCGTGAACGATCTTGACCTGGTTGTTTCGAATACCTTGTCGGGGGAGGTGTATTACGGAAATGATTTCGTTGAAGCTTCCTTGTTCACNCGCATGTCTTCGTCCGACAGTGTTGCTGCTTCGGATGTGGTCAATAACGTTGAGAACGTTTACATCAATGGCCCGCTATCCACCAACTATGTTGTCTCCGTGATAGGTCGTCGCGTTAACGTCAATGCGGTTTTCGATCATCCGGATGGTGTGGTGCAGGATTTTGCTCTCGTTATCAGCAGTGGTGATGATTCGGAGTTGGAGGCACCATTTGAACTGGAGCCACTTGAAACGCCTTTGCCGCCAGTATTTCCTCCTTTGATTGCGGTAACGAATGGTATACCCCGCCTCGAAGACAGGGTGGGTGCGAATGCCCCACTTTTAGGCACAACCAACGGATTGGCGCAGCAATGGCAGTTTTACACCTTTACCAATTCGTTGCCTTCTACAAACGACGTTGGTTTTACCAATGGCCCTAATGTGGCTTTTGTGACTTTTCTTCCCCCGGAGTTGGGTAAGCCGCGCGTTTCAGAAGCAGATATAGACCTCTATGTGTCGCGTGATGCAGGCCTCCTCGACTTGGATGAAGGGGTGGTTTCCGCTGCGGCCAAGTCTTTGAATCAAGGTGGAACCGAGGTGGTGCTATTTGAAAATCAACCGCTTGGCGATGACGTGGTTTATTATGTTGGCGTAAAGTCAGAGGATCATCAGGGCGCGCAGTATGCTATGGTGGGTCTTTCGCAGGAAGAGCCTTTTGACTTTACCGATCAAAATGGGAACCGGGTTTTCCGAGGTATTCCGTTGAACCAGGGTATTATCCCTGACGGAACTCCTGGCAGTCCGGGTGCTGGTTTGGGTATTGCTATTGGCAATCCTTTGAATGGGCTTACAGTGCAAAGTGTGGTGGTCGAACAAACTGTTTTTCACGAGGACATCGGGGATCTCCTGGGAAGCATTTCCCACAATGGTGTGTCAGCTGTTTTGAATAACCATACATTGCTCAGCCCGCAAGGCAGTTCGATTTTTCTCGATGGTTTGTATGATGACTTTGGAGTGTTTCCAAACTCAATTCCCTCTGATGGACCCGGTAATTTAATCAATTTCATTGGCGAAAATGGCGTTGGAGTCTGGCTCATGACTATGGTGGACAACGCCCTCAGTCAAACCGGGCGACTATCCGGTTTCAGGGTTGTCGCCACTCCGAATCAATTGCTGGATGAAAATGGACTGTTCGCTACCGTACAGGCAGAATCCTTCAGGTATTTCTTCGTGGAAGTGCCGCCTGATGCCAGTGCTTTTACGGTTAATTTGACTGAATTCAACCTTCCCTTGGATTTGTTTCTGCGACTTGAAGAACTGCCGACGCAAACAATCTTCGACAAACGCGCTTTGGGGGTTGAGGGGGAAAACATTGTCACACTCACCATGACGCCGAGAGATATTCCGCCTCTGAATGCCGGAAGGTATTTTATCGGGGTCTACAATCCGCACCCTGTGGCTGTTGATTTCAGATTGACATTTAATATTGAACGCAACCTGATCATTGATTCGGAACAACCATTTTTTCCTGATGAACTTGAGCTGCCTATTCTGGACTTTGCTCAAACGGATTCGGACATCTTCGTGGCTGATTCACGTCGAGTGGCGGAAGCTAAAATTGGTTTACGGATTGATCACCCCCGATTATCCGACTTAAGTATGCATCTGGTAAGTCCTCAAGGCACCCGGGTGTTACTTGCGGAAAATCGCGGACAAGACATCAGCACTGGTCTCGGATCAGGAACCTCCGATGAACCTGTATTCGCTGGTTTTAGTGATGATGAGGAAGATGCGGATACATTGATCAAGTTTGCGCGGGGCCCCTTCACCACCAATGCTGTCACCAGCATTACGCCTATCAGTGGATTTGAACAGGCGCCAAATGGAATCATAGCCGCAGTTGAATCCTTCCCTGCCGATGAGGCTGGGAATATGTGGGATATCCTATCAGGGAGAGTGCGTATTGTTGACAGGAACGCTCCTGAAGGAAGAAAGTTTGCATACGTCTTCAGTTCCAGAATGGCCATAACCATTCCGACTCCTCCTGGGCGTAAATTTGATTTGTTCTATTCCACTCGTTCCTCAGCTGGCCGGGGCTCGCCTGTCGGTTTAGCATTCCTGGATGGTCGTCAGGCACAGGTAGTGGATGGTTCCCTTCGCTGGAGACGAAACACTCCGATTCGCTTTGTGCCGGCCAGGCCTGAAACACTGTTGGAGTTCACTTTCGTGAAGGGGCGCCCTGCCATGTCACTGGATGATATTGAAATCCGCGATGCCGCTGTGGTGAAATACTACTTTCCTGAAGAACCTCTTGAAGTTTTCAAGGGAGAATCCGCGGTGGGCAATTGGAGTTTGGAAATCAACGATACTCGTGACGGTGCGATTGAGCCTCCACCCATCCTTCAAAACTGGCAGTTACTCCTCAGTCTTGCTAATACCAATGTTCAGGCCGAGACTCTGCGCAATGGACAATGTTTTACTGGTAAACTCGATGCCGACGAAGTGCATTACTTCATTGTCGAGACCCCACGGATCGCGACAATGGCCACCAATTGGTTGACCGGAACGGGGGACCTTGAAATGTGGTTTGATAACACAGGGGTTCCAACGGGCGATAGCCCTCCTGATGTCATTCCTTCCATCGATTTCAATGGCACGGATGAAGGAGAAGGCATGTTGCTCTCGCTGGGGGGGATGACATTTTTTGATTCAGAAACGAACCAGCTCGGAACGCTTCCAGAACCAGCGTTACAGCCCGGGCAAAGATACTACCTTGCGGTTGCCAACAGAAAATCCAGTTTCAAACAGGATTATGAGTTGTGTCTGCAATTTGATGCGGACGATGTTCAGATCATTGCGTTGACCAACACCATTCCTTTCAGTAATACCATTCCATTTACAGACGATCTCCAGATGCAGTATTACCGTTATCGAGCTGCCTCCAATGTTGTGGAACTGGACATTGAACTAGAGCCGGCAAATGGAGATGTCAACATGGTTGAGAAATATGGGTTACCATTACCTAACCTTGCCGTTTTTGATCAACGTTCCGAATTACCAGGACTTTTGAAAGACCAGTTGTTTGAGACAAATAAGCCTCCTGCGACCATTTTTCCTGGTAGTTATTACATTGGNGTTTACAACGCGGAAGCCAACCGGACCGACGTTGATTACCAGATCACAGTCACTGAAACAACGGTTCCATACAATGTCATTCGTCTTACAGATGGAGAATCCATCGATTTTAAGGTTGGAGACAATTTTGCCTCTGATGACGCGAAGGTAGAAAATTATTTCTTGTTCGAGGTAGCCAGCACCAACGCTGTGGCAGCTCGCTTTGAAATCTTTGGAGCAGATGGAGATGCTCAATTTGCCTTAAAGAAAGAAGAACTTCCTACTTTTGAGAGCAATGACCGATTAGGGTCAGTCTTTGCTGATAGACCGGGTTCAGGTAAATTAATNGTCCGCACAAATGATATCTTACCCAGCCTTGATGGTAATTGGTTTCTTTCCGTNCTCAATCAGCAAACGGAAGATCTTAATTTTACTATTCGTGCCAGCTTGGAAACCAACAAGCCCCCGGTCATCACTCTGGAGAGCAATATTTGGAGAACCAACACCGTAGCGATCAAACAGCCTGATTTCCCTCAGGAAATAAATTACTACCGATTTGTAGTAGACCCGGCTGCTGAGGAAGTGACATTTACACTGGATCCAATAGCAGGGGGCGCTGAAGCCAATGTAGACCTCATACTGAGAAAGGATCAGCTGCCCACTGTAACAGATCTCGATGATTTCAGTTTCAGTGATAATTCCATCACGGAAACGATTGTTCTGAATGCCAGCACTGCAGTTGCTTTAAGCGGAGGTGAATGGTTCCTTGGTGTCATTAATCGTGAAGCAGAAGACCAAGTAACCTACCGTGTCAGGGCTTCCCAATCTGTGGATGTTCCCGCCACAGCCTTGCAGAATGAAATCTGGGTCACAAACGCCATTTCGGGTAATCAGCCCGGATCGCCAGCGATCCCTGAAATCTACTATTTCGACGTGGATGAAGATACCATTGATGTGACATTCACTCTTTCCAACCTTGAAGGTGGTCAAAATGGGAATTTGGATCTTCTCTTAAAATTTGGGGATCCACCTGTTCTCTCGGCATTCGACACTGCAAGTGTTAACCCTGGCAATGTGGATGAAGTCATACGGCTGAATCAGGATTCATCTCCAGTATTGATTCCCGGGAGATGGTATCTTGCGGTCATCAATCGTGAGACAACTGCGGTGGATTATCGCATCAAGGCTAGCGCTAAATTGGATGAAAGCCCAAATATTATTGCCGTGCCTGTTGATATTATCTTCCTAGGTGATGAGATCTGCGTGTCCTGGGAATCTGAGATCGGACAAAGCTACTGGGTAGAGGGGAAAGTTCTTGAAGAAGATCCGGTTTGGGATGGTTTGGCGGGACCGATTATTGCCGGCGATGTATATTCCGAGTACTGTTTTGGCCTGCCGATTGAGTATCAATTGTTCCGCGTAGTGATCCGTTTGGATAACCAAAAACCTTCGGACTATATTGATCCGGTTGTCGATGTCCAAGGTGATCAGCTCTGTTTGAATTGGAATGCTGAGACAGGTAGCCGTTATCGTATTCAGGGCCGGACGAGTTTATTGGAAGTCGCATGGAATAATGTTGACGAAGTTGTTGCTGATCGCAGTGACATGCAATATTGCCTGGCGCTGGATACACCTTATCGCTTTTTCCGTATCGAGCCCATTGAAGGCGAAGATCCTCCAGCGCTTCCCGTTATTGATCCTGTATTGGCTTTGGTTGGAGATCAGCTATGCATGGACTGGGCTACTGAAGTCAATCGATCTTATGTGGTTCAGGCCAAAGTTAATCTTGAAGAGGAGGCGTGGACCGACTTGAGTTCCCTCACTGCTGTCGGTGAAATTACACAGTATTGTGTTGATTTGCCTGCACCTTATCGATTCTTCAGAATTGTGGAGGGTGATCTTGTGTCACCTCCTAGGGAAGAGGTTTTTGTGGATGTGGTGCTAAATGTGGGTGATAATGAAATCTGTCTTGATTGGGATTCTGAAACAGGACGCACCTATCAGATAGAAGGATTGGTCGATTTGAGAGACGGAGACTGGGTAGTGATTGATACTGTCATTGCGGATGCCAATCAGAGTGCTTACTGTTTAGAATTGCCAACCGAAATCAGGTTCCTGAGGGTGCTTGCTGGAGACATTGAGGCACCGGTTGATACGGTTGAATTTATTGACGCTATCCTGCAAATTGAAGACAAGCAAATCTGCTTGGAATGGCCTTCGCACGCAGGTGATATCTTCACCGTTGAAGCTAGAACCGGCCTTCAGGATTCCGTGTGGACCGCGATTGAACAAGTGCAGGCCACTGGAGATCAAACAAGATACTGTGTCCAGCTGCCCACCAAGTTCCGTTTCTTCAGGATCCGCTCAGGCGGAGGCGATCCTCAGCTTCCCGGTGACCGGGTCATCACTGCTTTTATTGATCCTGTAGTTGAATTTAATCAAAACCGTATCTGCCTCCTGTGGACTGCCACTGAAGGGAGTGATTACGTAATTCAGGCCAACCGTGGTGTTACTAGTTTGGATTGGCAACAAGTGGAAGTTATCACTGCAAATGATGCCAACATGCAATTCTGCGTCAGTTTGCCAACGACTTATCAGTTTTTCCGGATTGGAGAGCTTGCGGGGCAGCCCGGCGTTCCTGTGGAGCCCGTTGTATTGAGTTACATTGATCCCATCATGTCATTGGCAGATGATCAGGTCTGCCTTTCCTGGTCCTCAACAACTGGTGAGGTTTATCAGGTTGAGGCAACTTCGGATATTTCAGTTGGAAACTGGTCTGTTCTTGAAACTTTGGAATCCAATGGGAACAGTCTGACCCACTGCATAGACTTGCCGGCTGAACATGCTTTTTATCGCATTGCTGTTCTTGAAGGCAATCCCCGTGAAGAAGGAAAAGAGCCAGGAGCAGCAGCGCCGGCCAATATCGACAGTGTCAGTTTCGCAAACGGTCAAATCACAGTTCGATGGTCGGGTATGTCTGGACTTGCTTACCGGATTTCTTTCGCCAATTCATTACTTGGTCCATGGAACGACATTCCTCAGGTAATCACCTCTGAAACAGACTCATTTGAATTTGTTGATGATGGTTCGCTGACCGGTGGACTGCTCTCTCCAAGGTTTTACCGGGTAAATCTTCTGCCGATGCCGTAAATCTATCTTGCCTTTGTAAGGTTGGCAGCGTAAAATTCTCTGATGCAATCACATGAGTTACTTCGCGATTTGTTCAAAGAAGGAAGTCCCAAGCAAATCGCAGAAGATATGGGTCTCTCTCTTTCCATGATTTACAAATGGGCTGAACCCAAAGGCGAAAAGGGAAGTGGCACTCCCAACCCATTGGATCGTCTCAAAGATTTGCTTGATAGTACTCAGGATAAGCGATTGCTGGAGTGGGTTTGTGAACAAGGAGGAGGCTTTTTCATTCATAACCCCAAAAACACCCATGCCCATCCAGATTTCCTTATTCCGGCAACGAACACGATAGTGCAGGAATTTGCCGATTTATTATCCGTCGTTGCTTCTGCCGCAGGGGATAATCATATCACCCCGCCTGAAGCTGTCCGTATTCGCCAAAGGTGGGAGCAGCTGAAGTCAGTCACTGAAGGATTTGTGCATTGTTGTGAAGAGGGTAATTTTACAAATCTTCAGAGAGAAGCCGAGAAAGCTGTGACCAAGAAGGTATCTTGACCTGAAAGTGTTTTAAAATCACTTGTCCATCAGTTATTGGCTTTTGTCTCACGCTGTTTGATACATTTCCTGCAGCAATCTTCATGCCGCTTTGGCTTGAAAGGTTGCGCTTTTTGGTGTATATTGTTGTTTGCTTATGGCACAAGGTCTTTTCCTATCTCAAAAGATGGCGCTTTCCCAGATGTTGGCGCCACAGCTTCAGCAGTCACTTGCCTTGTTGCAAGCGCCAATGCTTGAGTTGCAAGCCCTTGTTAACCAAGAGTTAGAGCAGAATCCAGTTCTCGAAGAACTGATCGAACAGGAGTTGAAATCCAAAGATTCCTCCAGTGATACCGAGTCTGATAGTTCCAACGATGCAGGGGAGGGTTTCTCTGATTCCGATGATTCCAATGATTCCAGAGATACTTCCGAAGAATGGGAGTCGCAGATTGAGAAACTTTCCCAACTTGATCAAGAGTGGCGAGATTATTTTTCTGAAACAGCACTTCCAGTCAAAAGGCATTCCAAAGAAGACGATGAGCGCCGTCAGCACATGTTTGACAGCTTGACCACCACGACGTCGCTGCAGGAAACGCTTCGAGAACAGGTAAGACTCTCTGACCTGAGCCCGGATCAACATCAAATTGCTGATCTCTTAATAGGAAACATTGATGAAAAAGGTTATCTCAACGCGTCCATCGACGAATTAGTTTTTTCTACCAATACCCCCAAGGAAACCATTCAGGTAATTCTTGAATTGATTCAAACTTTTGAACCTGCTGGGGTAGCGGCTATAGACTTGCGTGAGTGCCTGATGTTACAGCTTGAAAGGGCTGAGCGGGAAATGACTCTGGAATACAGAATCTTGGATCGCTGTTTCAAATTGCTAGGCAAGCGTAAATTCCCTGAAATTGCTCGCGATTTGGGAGTTTCACTTGAGCATGTTGTTCAGGCCACCGAGCATATCAGTCGATTGAATCCGCGCCCGGGCAATGCCTATCTCAATGACGGGGAAACTTACGTGTCACCTGAGGTATTCATTACCAAAACTGGCGATGAGTATGTGGTCAGCACCAACAACGATCACATCCCGCGTATTCGTATCAGTAATACCTACAAGGACCTATTATCGCAGACTGGAAGTGCTTCCGATTTAAAGGAGTATATCAGGGAAAAAATCAGGTCCGGGAAATTTCTCATCAAGAGTATCGATCAAAGGCAGCAAACGATCAGCAATATTGCCAAAGAAATCGTGCGCCGCCAGAATGAGTTTTTCGATAACGGTATCGCACACCTGAAGCCAATGACGATGATGCAGGTTGCGGAGAAAGTCGGTGTGCATGAAACGACCGTAAGTCGTGCGGTTTCTGGAAAATATCTTCAATGTGCACAGGGGATTTTTGAAATGAAATTTTTCTTTACCTCAGGGATTCAAACTAGCTCAGGCACAGATGTTTCCAATGCGACTGTAAAAGACATTATTCAGGATATGGTGCGATCTGAAGCCCCCTCTAAGCCCTTGTCAGATGACCAAATCGTCAAGAATCTGTTACAAAAAGAAATTAAAATCGCTCGCAGGACTGTAGCAAAGTATCGGAATGAGCTGAATATCCTTCCTTCGCATCTAAGGAAACAATATATCTGAGCTGAGATTGCCTTTAAAATGGGGGCTTCTTTATTTACCGGCTTTTAATTCTCGCTGAGTCTCACTTCGCATGGCTTCCAAAGCCGCTCTCCATTTGTCTTTGTCTTTTCGTTCCATACGGTCAATGAACAGGATTCCCTTCAGGTGATCCAACTCATGTTGAACCGCTTTAGCGAGCAAGCCGCCGCAGGTAAAAGTAAAATGCGTTCCCTTGTGGTCCTGCGCTTTCACTTCAACGGATTCAGGTCGCTCTATATCCGCGTAAATCTCGGGAAAGCTGAGACATCCCTCAGGTCCTTTGATCATTTCATTCAGCGGCTCGACTTCCGGGTTGATTAGCACCAAAGGCATATAATTTTTGATTTCCACTTCTTTGCCATCAACAGTCATGGTCGAAGGCCTGTCCTCGGCATGTGAAACATCAAGCACGGTAATTTGAAGTACTTTGCCTACTTGCTGGGCAGCTAGTCCGACACCATCGGCCTCATACATCGTATCCAGCATATGGTCGACGAATGTCTCCAGCTTGCCGTCAAATTTTTCGATGCTTGCTCCTTTTTGTCTCAGGGCCGGGTGTCCATATTTTACGATGGGCAGAATCATTGATGGAATTGTGTTAAAGAGGTGGCCATGCGGCAAGATCAAATCAGCGAGGCGGAGACTGACACTCGAATAAAAGGCCCCTTATAAATCAAAACCGGGCCCTATCGCCAGAGGATGGCTAAGGGCCCGGGGAATTTTCAGAACCAGTGTTTAATATGTAGGATGTTGTAGTATCCTGATCTCAACGTTTTACCGCTTTAATCAGAAAAGTTATGTGAGTAAGTAAGCTAATGAGACTTACCAGCCCGAAAATCCTAAAAGTTATGGGATTTATATAATCAGCCTTTCTATGTATGGTCAACAGATAAAATAAAATATTCTGATTTGTAATCGTCGACCGTCAGCATGGCTCTGCGATTCTTTACTCTAGGGTCAGGATAATTGATTGTTGGATTGCGTAATAAGTCGGTTGTTTATCTTCTGCCTCAAGGGGAGTAAATGCATTTACTTGAAACACTGTGCATTGATGCGGGTATACCTGCACGAAATGGTTTCGGTTCCATTATCAGTGAAACACAATTTTCCATTGCAAAAATACGTTCTCTGGATTGGAGTTTTTCCTGCTCTAATCATTCCGTGCATCGGGGCGCTTTTTTATTTTGTCTGGTTCGCTGAATCGAATTGGGTGCAACCTGTCTATGCTTCGATCAAGTTGTTTACCTTTGTATGGCCTGTATTTGGAGCATTTTTCCTCTTGAAGGAAGGGCTTGGTAAGCTTGGAGCAATGTTCAAGTTCCAATGGAACATTGTAATGGAGGGAGTGGGATGTGGAATCCTGATGTCGCTGTGTGTCCTCTTTGTGTTGTTTTCTCCTTTTGGAAACGCGGTATTTGAACATGCTGCTGTCGTGCGTGAAAAAGCTGAACAAATGGGAGTTATATCTCATTTCGTAATCTTTGGTTTGTTTTTGTCTTTTTTGCACAGTCTGTTGGAGGAATATTACTGGCGCTGGTTTGTGTTTGGGAATCTTCATCGATTCTTGAATTCGAAGAGCCTGGCATATGGGGTGGGTGCTCTTGGTTTTGCTTCACACCATATAGTCGTGACTACACAGTTTTTTCATGGGCCAATTGGCTGGATATACGGTCTGACTGTGGGCGTAGCGGGGGCAATTTGGTCCTGGTTGATGGTGCGTCACCAATCATTGATCGGAGCATGGGTGTCTCATATTATTGTGGATATCACTCTCATGTCGGTAGGTTACCACCTCATTTTTCACGTCTCTTCCAAATAAATGAAATCCTTCCAATTTGATGGGGCGACGTTCTCTGCAAGCTGCGGGCGTATTCAGGTAGTCGGTTCATTTCTTTTTCGCAGCTGAAAATTTTCGCATTTATTTAATCAATGTCTTTGCTTCGTATGCTTTCAACCCTTCTCCAAAGGATCCAGTAATCCTTTTCCTTCTTTGTTTTTAAGACCTTTGAGCACGCTCTTAATCCTGGTTTTTTCTGCTGTAGTTTTTCAGCGATTCCAGGCGCCAGCTTTCTCTCCCGCTGGTCTCACCTTTACCATCCACTGCGCGGCCAATAGTGCAGTAGCATACAAAAAGCGCTTTGATTTTCCTGGAATCGATAGTCTTCTTCTCACCGGCCATGGCTGCTATTGAGAATCGAGCCACTATGCTAGTCAATGCAATCAGAGGGATAAGATAAGAAGATGATTTCATTGATTATTGCCTGATAATTTACCAGATGGATTCATGCATTTGATCTACATTTCTTGTGGATTGAGAGTCCAATCTTGCTCAGTTCCTTCCAATGCAATATTCAATCAATGACTCATAAAAGGGCTAATTGCCGCGACCTTTTTGTTGCAAAATTACAAAACTTTTTCATTATTTGCATCATGTACTTCCATTTGCGTTTATTCATTCGATCGGCATGCCTTGCCGTGCTTGCTGCTTTTATTCTTTTTTTTCCAACTGGTGTTCTAGGTGGTGAAAATGTCTTCAAGGGTGTATTGATTTCTCCGGTGGACGGCAAACTACGCGTTGAGATTAACGGGGAGTTTTTTACCGAGTATCATTATCAGGATGTTTCACGCCCTTTCTTTTATCCTGTGATGGGGCCTGAGGGGCATGCGATGACCCGCAACTGGCCGATGGCGGAGGGCGAGGGTGAGTCTCATGATCATCCACATCATCGATCCTTCTGGTATGCGCATGGCGATATTAATGGACATGATTTCTGGTCCGAAAGTGACAAAGCGGGAACCACCCGACATGTGGCCTTTCTACGCATCACTTCAGGGAGAAAATCAGGTGTCATAAAGACCCTAAACCATTTGGTGGCCAAAGACGGAAAAATTGTGGGATCCGATGTGCGAACCATGACCATTCATAACCGGCCCTCTTCAGAGCGTGTAGTGGATTTTGATATCGAGGTAAGAGCATCCCATGGTGAAATCGTGATGGGTGATACCAAGGAGGGAAGTATGGCTTTGCGATTGGCTCCTACCATGCGTTTGAAGGGTAAAGTAGCGAAAGGACACATCGAGAACAGTGAGGGTGTCAAAGATGGCGAGACTTGGGGCAAAAGGGCCAAATGGGTAGACTATCATGGCCCTGTCAATGAGGATGTTGTCGGAGTCGCAATTTTTGATCACCCAGAGAACCCTCGTCATCCTACCTGGTGGCATGTGCGTGATTATGGTTTGTTTGCAGCCAACCCTTTTGGAGTGCATCATTTCGAGCGAAAAGAGGCTGGGACAGGTGATTTGACCATCAAAAAGGGTGGAAATCTCAAGTGGGCTTATCGTTTTTACTTCCATCAGGGAGATACCACAACCGGGCAGGTGGGGCATCGTTACGAATTATTCAGCAAGGAGTAACTCTCAGTATTGAAAAGACGCATTTCAGCCATATTTCAAAACCAATCTGTATGAAAAAAACAATGAAGCGGAGACAATTTGTCAAAATTGGAGCCGCTGCCGCCACAACCTTTGCGATGGTAGATCCGTTCAATCGAGTGCTCGGCGCCAATGAAGAAATCCGAGTGGGTGTTGTGGGATTTCGGGGACGTGGCAAGAGTCATATTGATGGCTTCAGTAGTCAGCCCGGAGTCCGATTAGCTGCCTTGTGTGATGTTGATCAGGATGTGCTCGAGAAAGGTGCAGAGAAATACAGCCAGCCCGGCCAAAAACTCAAAACGTATTCCGATTACCGCAGGCTGCTTGAAGATAAGGAAATTGATTTAATTTCGATTGCCACACCAAACCATACGCATTCTCTGATCAGTGTCGAAGCGATTATGGCTGGCAAGGACGTGTATGTTGAAAAGCCGGTCTCTCACAATGTCTGGGAAGGTCAGCAAATCGTCAATGCAGCACGTAAGCATAAAAAGATTGTTCAGACAGGTACTCAGTGCCGATCCAATCCGGGTATGCAGGAAGCGGTCAAGTTCATCCGAGATGGAAACCTTGGTAAAGTCCGCGTCGCTCGCGGTCTTTGTTACAAGCGCCGTAAATCCATAGGCAAAGTTGATGGACCTCAGGCGGTGCCTTCCCGTATTGATTTTGATCTTTGGACAGGGCCAGCTCCATTGAAGCCCTTGATGCGCGATCGTCTGCATTATGACTGGCATTGGGTGCGAGATACAGGTAACGGCGATCTGGGCAATCAAGGCATTCATCAAATGGACATTGCACGTTGGATTCTGGGTGAAGATCAGTTATCGCCCGAGGTATTCAGTATTGGTGGCCGCCTTGGTTACATTGATGATGGAGATACAGCGAACACTCAAATCGTCTTTCACAACTATGAAAAAGCTCCGTTGATTTTCGAAGTGCGTGGTCTGGGGGCTTATGCTCAAAACAATGCACGTCCGAAATATCGTGGGGTGGATGTAGGGGTGGTGGTCGACTGTGAAAATGGTTATATGGTGATTCCTTCCTACAGCACAGCTACTGCTTATGAGCACAATGGAAAGGAGATCCGGAAATTCTCCGGAGGAGGGGATCATTTTGCCAATTGCATCAAAGCGGTTCGAAGTCGCAAGCGACGTGACCTGAATGCAGACATTTGGGAAGGACACGTTTCCAGCGCGCTTTGTCACACCGGTAATATTTCTTATTATCTCGGTGGCAATGCGTCTCCTGGTCAAGTACTCGAACAGATCAAAGGGGATGCACTGGCAGCCGAGTCTATTGGCCGCATGCTGGAACATATTCAGGTGAATGATGTGGATCTCAACTTGACTCCAGTCAGTCTGGGACAGCACCTCAAGATGGACGCGACTCGAACGGCCTTTCTGGGGAATGAACGTGCCAACGAAATGTTGACGCGTGTTTACCGTAAGCCTTTTGAGGTGCCAGCGATTACTTGATTCGGATTCCAGAGAATCCTCAAAACTTTACAGTAGACAGGCGGATTCCAAAAGGAGTCCGCCTGTTTTCTTACCCTGCACTCTGGATCTTGAGCTGGTGATTCCTGTAAGAGAAGATTACCGTTCCAAAGGCCAATCCGCAGAGCAAGAAGCCCCAGTGATCATGAGAAGGGATGAGGATTGCCTCTAAAAAAATATCCAGCACAACCGCCCAATGCAAAAAGGCATCCCATTGATTCAGGAAGTAAGCAGAGCGGGACGCCTGAATCATGAGTCCGCTGAGCAAGCATCCAAAGGCACATCCAATTTCCATGCTCCAAGGATTGGATAAAGTCATGGCAGCAAAGGCAAACAGATATCCTGTCGCAAGCATCCAGCCAAAAGTCCATCGATTGCTTCCCTGATATGTCGATCGATCTTCAAATGCGCTCATGTTCTCATTGCTGCCATATAATTCCCATAGGGTAACTGTGCGAATCAGGGCACAATCCGATCAATGTGCTTTTTATTGAAGGGCCAGTCTCACTCAATGAGAGCGTAAACCTTTTGAATAGAATTCAATATTCCGGCATCAGGTTCGCCGTCTTCTGCGATGATTCTAAAGCGTGAAATCAGTGGTTTGCCCGGTGCAATCATAAAGCGTTCATTCACCATGGGAGCATAGCAGAAATAGGGCATGTCAGGGTGGAGTCTGACATGCTGCGGATGCCTGAAATTAGACGGATGTGGTATGAGTGTGATTGAAACAGGAGCCTGATCAATTTTACCCGTCATGCAAACCCAGTCAGGACGGCTGTGGTTACCATTTTTTTGCGATAAGCCTTCACTGGTGATCATCTTGCAGACTTCAATAAACGTATCCTTCCGAGCACCTTTCCCTGCTGACGTGTGTGCATCCTTGAACCATTGTCGGTTGCCCCGAATAGCCATACCTCCATAATGATGTTGTTCCACCGTTAAGGAGGAATGCGTTGCACACATCTGATCCGAGCGGAAGTCGATATGACCCGTCCTGGCCTCAACCTTGACATTCCAGATTTCTTTTAGAATGCGCTGTTTACCCAGCAGGTGAGCCAGTTCGACACGAAATCCTGCAGCGTGTTCTTGGTTGATGATTTTCAATACCTGTTCATGGCGTATGGAAGCATGACCGGGTTCCCAGAAATTGAGTTGCTCGTTCTCGAAGCTTGCCTTTTTCCAGGCAAAAAACATGCCGTGCTGGTGACTGTGATGTGGCACGGGATAATCATCCGTGATGATTTTTCCTGACGGAGTGGAAATGGGGTGGATGAAGCCACTGCGTCCGTATTTCTCTTCTATTCCTGGGGGGGTTTTAACGGTTTTATGGTAAGTCAGGACATGCTTTCCATTGCGCGTGATAACAATGTGATGTTGATTCTCCTCACATCGAACATTTGCCAGCGCACATGTAACCGTGATGACCAGTCCTGAGGCAATGATAGGAATCAATTTCATAAATCCTCAGATCTCAGAAAACCTTTCTGATCGCGTGTTGCCTTCCGAATCGCTTCGATGTGTTCTGGTTGGATGCTTGAGGCTTCATTGCCAAATGAATTCCGAACATAGGTAAGGACTGATGCCAGTTCCTCGTTGGAAAGTCCCTTGAAAGGAGTCATGGGAACAAGTCCCTGATAGGCGACGCCTTTGACCTTGATAGGGCCAAGGAGTCCATGCAGCGTCAATTTGATCAAGCGATTTCGATCACCAGATACCCATTCCGATTCGGCGAGAGGAGGGAATTGTGCGGCTGGAAGTCCCTGCCCGTTTTCCTGATGACATGTGATACAATGTCCTTCACGACGGTAGATTTCTGCCCCTTGCAAATAGAGCTTTCTGGCCCTCCCGGTCAGGGTTGTTTCGGGAGTTGACCATTTCTCAGTCGGAATGGTTTCGCCTTTGAGATGCTTCAGCGCCGTTTCGTAAAAAGGTTGGATCCATGTATCGATGGGTTTTTTTGCCGCTTCCTGAACAATGGGCAATCCTTCCTTTGGGTTTAACCAGGAAGCTGCGACAATGGCTTCCAGACGAACCCTGCCATGGGTGTCTTGGGCCGCCTGATGCAGTAAGGCGTTTGAGTCCGGGATTTGATGTCGATTGTATCGTACCGCGCGCACAGCCGCAGCGCGCGCCCTGAAGTCCTTGGAAGTGAAAAGGCGCTTCAGCAGATTGGGATCAATCCTGTCCATTCCCCACCCAACCCACATGGCTTCGACCAGATGATGCTCGTAATGTGGAGACGTTGATTCAAGTTCTCTAATCCAGCGCTTCAAGGCTGAGAGGACTTTTTCTGGATCACGTCCTCTAAGTTCCCGGCGAGTGCGGTATCTTGTTCTGTATTCCGGAAGCTTGAGATTATCCAACAATTGCGCCAAAGGTGCATCTACAATGGCGGCGGGTTTGACGAGAGGGCGCGAGGGATAGGTAATACGGTAGATTCGACCGTGGACATGATCTCGCAACGGATCTCTGGCACTGTGCTGCATGTGACCTACAAGGACATTGTGCCAGTCCACGAGGTAGAGGGATCCATCTGGTGCAAATTCCATATCGACCGGCCGGAAATTTCCATCCCGACCTTTCAGAAGGTCCTGCTGAAAGTGGCTTTCGAACCCGGTGTCTGCATCTTTCATGGAATGCTGCTTGGTACCCAGGAAGCCAATGGTGTTATGAATCAACAGATCACCTTGCACTTCATCTGGAAAATGACGGCTTGAAATGAATTCCAGCCCCGAAGTTGGACGGACTCGATGTGCGTCTTCAATCAAATTGACTGGATTGGGAGAGAAAGAGCCATAAGGCACCGCCACGGTTCCTGGTGTCATCCAGCGAACATTAGGGTCCGAGGTGTCAGTGAAAAAGATTTGACCCCAATCATCAAAAGCGGTTCCCCATGGGTTGGGGATGGATAATCGTGCACTACGCTCGAGGTGTTTTCTCCTGGGATCGAATCTGAAAAATCCTCCGTTGGAACTTCGGACGGGGCCATAAGGGGTTTCCACGTTGCTATGCAGAAATGTTCCTTCCCCCATGTAAATGGCTCCGACCGGATCAGCACAAAAAGCGCTGATCACATGATGAGTGTCATGGTCGTCGAATCCACTCATTATGGTCTGGCGTTGGTCCGCTTTATCGTCGCCATTCGTATCGGTAAGAAGAATGAGGTGGTTTCCCTGTGCAACATAAACGCCTTCAGGTGCAAATTCGAAACCTGTGGGAAGATGCAATCCTTCTGCAAAAATGATTTGCTTGTCCGCCTTGCCGTCCATGTCGATGTCCTCAAGGATGATGAGTTTATCGTTGGGCTTTGGATCACCCGGTTGGTAATGCGGGTAGCTCGGCATGGTTGAAACCCAAAGACGACCTGCGTTATCGAATGACATCTGAACCGGGTTCGCCAAATGAGGGAAGGTTTCTTCAGAGGCAAAAAGCTCAATCCGATAGCCATCAGGAACCGTCATTGTATCGACCACATCCTGTCCGTATTTATATTCAATAGTGCCGTTTTTCTTGCTGGGGCGATAATTGGTTTCAATGCTTGGCAAGGTGTGTGTGCCTAGATCTGCTTTTTCCAGATCAAAGGAATCATTGGAGAGAATGGCCCAGATGGCCTGGTCTCGGTTGCCGGTCATCTCCTCCAGTTTTTTGAGTTCATGAGGGTAGTTATCCGGGCCGAACGGCCTGTGCCGTCGCCCGTAAACGTGAACGCCATTCGGGCTCTTGTAGAGCTTGTTCCAAATCCAGTTCTTCTCCATGACTGCCGCATGCAATGCGGGCTCATTCACACTGGTGTCATCGTAAGCTGCGAAGATTTGATCCACGAGGAAGGGGGCAAACAGTGCGTTGCCTTCGCGCGAAAGTTGAAACCCATCGAGGGTCAAAGGTTCGCTTGAAGCATCATACCACATCTGGCTCGCGGCAAATGCATTGACAAACCGCACATTCAACTCAGAGGCCACATCTTCCATCGCCGCCGTGTAGAGGGCTAAATTGGCGTTTTCGACCTGCCCATTGGGTGTGCCGATCCTTGCAGAGAGATCTTCAAATGCAATAGGTGACACGAGTGCCAGTTCTGGTGGATGAATGCCGTTGTAGGATTGTGCCATGGTATGGCGAATAAAATCGCGAAGTTCATTTTTGAATGCTTCCAGCCCTTGTGCGCCATTGAAAGATGCGTTGTAACCAAAGAAGGCAATGATGACATCCGCGCTGAGTCTTGTGAGCCAGGCATCGGGTGAATCATATGTTCCATGTCCCTTATGTCCCGATCCCCAGCGATCCTTTGCATCAGAAAGTGGAGCGTAATAAGCCTCCGCCCCGGGAAATGCCCATGGTGAAGGACGACCTGAATGAGGGCGAAATCCCGGTGTGTTTCCTTCATCGGCCATATTGCGGATGACCAGGCGATGTCTGGCATGTCGGAGAAATAATTCAGTTTCAAAAAAGCCGTGCTGCAGCATGCGAGACGCCAGACCATTGCCTACCAGAACGACGTGGGTATCTGACTTGAGCTTCAATTTTTCCGCTCCTTCAACAAGTGAGAACATGCCCATCCAACATGTTAAAATGAGGCTTGTAACGGTGCTTGAATTGACCATGACCCAAATCCTACATCGCTCTTGGGACTCTCACAAGTTTTCAGGAATGGGAACTCAATCCCGGTGTCGCGGTCATGCAGGAAGCCAATCTTGAACGCTGACATCCGTGATGGAAGCCAGATGCCTCAATGCCTGTCTGAAATCTTCGGGTAAGGGCGCTGTAAGGGTAAGTGATTCTTTGGTTCCCGGATGTTGAAACGAGAGTTTCCATGCATGCAGCAGTTGACGCGCTGGTTCGAACTGTATTGACAGGGATAGTTTGCTGTTGCTGCGTTTACCGTAGATCGCATCACCGAACAGAGGGTATCCCAGGTGCTTGTAATGTACGCGGATCTGATGGGTTCGTCCGGTTTGAATCACTGCTTCTGTAAATGTGGCCAATCGCCCAAACCGCTGGATCACATTGAAATCAGTGACGGAAGGGCGACCATGTTCCATAATTGCCATTTCTTTTCGACGCGTTGCATGACGGGCAATGGGTGCGTTGATGGTTCCTTTTGCAGGGCTCACCGATCCACAGTTTACAGCCAGGTAGGTTTTTCCAGTGCTTCTATCTGCAAATTGATTTGCGAGGCCCTGATGGGTTGAATCGTTTTTCGCGACGACTAGACACCCGCTCGTATCCTGATCCAAGCGATGCACAATACCGGGGCGAGCCACTCCACCGATCCCACTCAGCTGCCCCTTGCAGTGGTGGAGCAAAGCATGCACGAGCGTGCCTTGCTCATGTCCGACTGCGGGATGGACCACCAGTCCAGGTGGTTTGTTGATGACCAGCAGATCGGAGTCTTCGAAGAGGATGCTCAGCGGGAGGTCGATTGGGGTCAGTTGCATCGGTCGAGGTTTTGGCTCCTTCACGGTGATGCGATCGCCTGATTTTGGTTTATGCGTGGCTTTTGTCTTTGCCGCGTTTACCAGGATGTGCCCCTGTTTGATCCATTTTCCCAAGATGCCTCGCGAAGTATCTGGCATCCTCTGATGTAACCAGAGGTCCAGCCTTGTACTGAGGTCCGTTTGCTCGACAAGAAACTCTTTTGATAACTCGGTATTTTCCTCCATGGATTCAGCTGTGCTATTAAAGGGATTTGCCTCGGGCAGTCATAGGCTATTCCTGGGTTTGAAGTTTTTCTTTCCTGATCTGGCTGCTGCAGAAAAACCACATCGCGATTCCTGCCGACATAATCAGAATCCCAGTCAATTGGCCGGGAGTGAGAATCCCGAGGTGCTTCGAGGGTTCGTAATCTCCTCGGAAGAGTTCATTGACGGCTCTCAAAAAGGCATAAGCCATCAGGTAAAGAGCAAACACCTGTCCATCGAATTTCTTTTTGCGGTAGATCCACGCCAATCCAGCAAATAAAGCGAAGTTGAAAAAGGACTCATAAAGCTGGGTTGGATGAACTGCTATAGGGTGGGTGACATGATCTCTGGGAAACGTGATGCTCCAGGGGAGTGAACATGCTTTCCCATAGCAACACCCCGTCATCAGGCAGCCGAGTCTTCCGAATGCATGTCCGAGAGCAATGCTGGGGGCCAATGCATCTGCCATTTTCCAGATGGGTATTTTATTTTTTCGAACATAAAAAATGGCGCATAAGGTGGCTCCTATGAATCCTCCATAAAAAACCAATCCTCCCTGGCGTATCTTGAAAATATCCACCAGGGGGGCACCTGAAAAATCCTCCTGCCAGTAGGTGATAACATACAGCATCCGCGCTCCAACCAGCCCTCCAACAATCAACCATGGGCCGATGTCTGCAACAGACTCTGAGCTAAGGCCGTCCAGCGGTGCACGACGGCTTGCCGTCCAGAATCCGGCTAGAAACCCGATAGCTACCAAAATGCCATACCAGTGGATGGCGACGTTTCCGATGTGAAAGGCAATAGGATTCACGTAAAAAACCTAATCGTCGGCCAGGCTTTTATCAATGCCGAATGTTTATTTCAAAGGCTCGCCATGCGGATCCTCTTTTGGTATCTCTTTTCAATGCATCTCAATCCAAGTTCCATTCTCGGGTACCTAGTCGTTTGCCTCGTCTGTGTGGTTCACAATGTTCGGGCAAACCCACATCTGCAATTGGGCCCCATGCTGGGACACGTAGGGAGTCATGAGGCACGGATATGGGTGAAGGCTTCTGAAACTGCACGATTGAGCGTGATCTTTTCTCAACAGCCCTCACTGGAAGATGGGCGTCAGATTGACGGCCTCTTGTTGGGCGATCAATCTGATCACAATGGTCATATACAAGTCACACAATTAAATCCTGAAACGCGATATTATTATGATGTCCTCTTAGATGGGGTACCTTGCCTGACGGCTCCTTATCCATTTTTTGATACGGCTCCAAGTGAGGGGAAATCGACGCATTTGAGATTTGCTTTTGGGTCCTGCGTTGGCCGTGAAGGAAAGTTTGCTGCAGCTGCATGGGGAGAGATGGCCGTGGATCCATCCATTCAGATGTTGTTAATGCTGGGGGATAACCATTATGCCGACTCCACCGTGCCAGAGGTTCAGAGAGCGGCTTACTATGATCACCGTTCCGTGTCAGGTTTTCGAGATCTTGCGAAGCGCACTTCGGTCTATGGAATCTGGGATGACCATGATTACGGTCCCAACGATAGCGACAGGACGGCAGAAGGAAGGCAGTCTTCCCTGCAGACCTTTCAGTCCATGTGGGCCAATCCCTCTTATGGCGAGGCGCATAACCCGGGGACTTATTATCGATTCTCCTATGGAGATATTGAATTTTTCATGCTGGATGATCGTTATTACCGCTCTCCCAACTCCGCCAAGGAAGATGGAACCAAGACCATGCTGGGGAAGAGACAATGGCAGTGGCTCAAGCAGGGGCTGAAACAATCCACGGCAAAGTTGAAGTTCATCGCCTCAGGAAGTGAATGGCAAAAGAATGGGCACCGGGATTCATGGAGCAGTTTCAAGCGTGAGCAGTTGGGTTTTTTCGAGTGGATTGATCAGGAGAATATCGAGGGTGTCATCCTGCTTTCGGGCGATCGTCATTTTACTGGCGGATATCAGATCAACCAGCGAATCATCGAAGTGACATCAGGGCCCCTGGGGTCAAGTAATTTTCCTACCAGGAATTTACCAGAGATGTTCCTGAATCATGGGGAAGGAAAACTTTATTGTGTTTTTGATATTGATACTCGCCATGAGGTTCCCAAGGTCATCCTGGAAGTGCATCAAGCTGGGGAGGGGATGATTGACCGCAGAGATTTCACCATGGCAGAGATCAATGGCAAGGCTCGGCTCGCGACATTACCCGTCCGTCCGGCAAGGTCCACCGTTAGTCCAGGAGCCTCCGATTTACCGCTTATCAAAAGGGAGAACTTTGAATCGGGTGCGCAGCAGTGGACTCCTACCGACCCGAATGCCTGGCGCGTGATCGAGCAGGATGGCAGCAAGGTATACAGTCTGCATCGCCAGAGTAAATACAAGCCCACCCACCGGAGTCCTTTCAATTACTCCCTGCTGAATGATACCTGGACAGGGGATTTTGATTTATACGCACGCGTTATCACTACGCAGAGAGATTATGGTCACCGAAGCATGTGCCTCTTCTTTGGGTGGCAAGATCCAGAGCATTTCTATTATATGCATCTTGGGCAAAAAACCGATGATCATGCCAACCAGATATTCATCGTCAATGACGCTCCAAGGATCAAGATCTCTACACGAACCACCTCAGGGACCCCATGGGATACCGAATGGCATACCGTTAAAATCAAACGTCGGGTCGCAAGCGGCTTGATTGAGGTTTATTGGGATAACATGGAGGATCCCATCATGATCGCAGAAGATAAAACTTTTGTCTGGGGGAAAGTGGGTTTGGGAGCTTTCGATGATACCGGTAACTGGGATGATATTCAACTTTACGGCGTCGAAATCAAGCGTCCAGAGTAAAATTTGATCAGGGCGCAGAGTGGGACGCCCCCCCCTCCTTTTCACCACCCATGAAAGGAGTTGTCCGCATTTCTCGCCTTCCGCGGGTGTTTACATCCAAGGCGGAAGGATGCTTGAAGATTGATTATTCAGGCCAGTTTTCCAATATATCTGCGAGATCCAGGACAGTAGGACTCTTGCCTGAACGCACGTAAAATCCGCTGGTGGCAACGCCTGTCGCCAGAGATTCCTGGTGACTTAAATCAAGCAATCTACCCACGCAAAACCCAGCATTGAAATGGTCTCCCGCGCCTGTGGTGATCACCGGGTTGGGGATGAATGGGCCATTGATTGAGACAATTTCAGAGCCATTGGACGCGACTGCATATTTGACGGGATGAACCACCAGCGTGTCTGCTTTGATGTGATTGTGAAGTTGCTCAACGAGGTCAATCAGTCCTTCCCTGGAATCACTTTCTACTTTCAATCCAAGCACTTCACCAATTTCGTGAGCCTCTTTTTCATTCAAGCCCAGCGTGACGGAGAAGTAAGGTTGAAAACCTGCGATCAGGTTCAAGGCTTCCAGTATATCCTCATTGGGACGTTTTTGAGGGTCACACAGGTCAAAGAACAATGTCCTACGATCTTTCGGGTTCGGTTTGGGTTGCTTGTTCAGGATTTCGCTTTGAACCATTTCCCATATTTCACTCATGTAGGGCATCATCGTCCAGTTGACGAATGCGACCAGACTGGACTGGTTGAGCTGTTGAGTGAAGGTTTCTGTGCCCATGCGATCAACGATGTTTTTCCATCGCATTTCATTCAGTGGGGTGAGTTTGCCCATCAGCAATTTCCCGTCCTGGAATTCATAGGCATCGGTGTGACCAGGATCTGCAATGGAAAAGACTTTCGTTGCCTTTTCTACTAACGGTTGGAAAACCGGATTGGGGTCAGGGTAGCCGAGTGCTCCCAGATAGGTTACCTGAATGCCTGCCTTGGCCAGGGCATTGGCCATGATCGGGCCATTGCCTCCCAATTTGATGCGTTGCGTGACAAGTTCAAGGTTGGTGCTTCTGCCGGCAGCCTCCCCGATGCGGTCTGAAAACCCCTGAATAGTTGGGATCCTTTCGAATCTCGCTACATCGATGCGCTTGTCAACAACATGAATGATTTCATCTACAAAACCATCCAATCCAACAAATGCAGTGCTTTGTTGAACCTTTTCTTTTCTTTCTCGTAGCTTTGTCGCTACACTCTGTCGCAAATCTTCTTGACTGTTCATTGATGTTTAATCAGCGGAGACCCCTAAATCAGACAAGACATTTTCAAGTTCTTCATCGGAAAAAAAACGTATTTCTAAAGCACCTTTTCCCTCCTGATACTTTATTCTGACCTTGGTTTTGAATTTCTCCACGAGCTGCTGCTCCATGTGTGCTATGTGAACATCCTTTTCATTGTTTCTCGTGACAGGGTGAGAGGCGCTTAGCTGCTTGTTTTTATGCTTTTGATGGATTTCACTAACCAAAACTTCGGTTTGACGCACGCTGAGGGCATCCTTGATGATCCTTCGGCCAACCTGAACTTGTTCCTCTTCCTTGCTTAGTCCCAACAGCACTTTTGCGTGACCAACACTAAGCTTCCCTGTTCCCAGATCCCGTTGTATATCATCTGGAAGTTTGAGAAGTCGCAGTGCGTTCGCAATTGCTGCGCGGCTTTTGCCAACTTTAATGGCTGCTTCCTCCTGCTTGAGTTGAAATTGCTGGATGAGTTGGCGATAGCCCAGTGCCTCCTCAATGGGATTCAGGTTCTCACGCTGGAGATTTTCGATGAGAGCCAGTTCTAGGACTTGCCTGTCATCGGCTTCACGAATGATGATTGGGACTTCTTTGAGCCCAGCTTTCTGCGAGGCTCGCCAGCGGCGCTCACCGGCAATCAACTCCCAATGGTCGGATTTTCTCCTGACTACGAGTGGCTGAATAAGGCCTTGCTCACGAATCGAATCCGATAGCTCCTCCAGAGCAGATGCTTCAAATTCACGTCGAGGCTGAAATGGGCAGGGGCGTATGTCGTCAACAGGTAAATGTCTTGGTGAAAGGTCGGTATTCTTTGCCAATGTCTCTGACCCTAATGGGGGATAGGAAACAGGCTCCTCAACTGATTTGGGCGGCTGGGGTTTTGCTGAGGGTGGCTTGGAGCCTCCCAAGAGCGCTCCAAGACCCCTGCCTAAAGGTGTTTTAGACATGAACCCAGATTGAGAGACGGCGGACCCATTGTCAAGTGGCGTGCTTCGATTGAGTTGCTTTTAAACCAAAAAGTATTAAAAATGATAACAATGAGCACCAAAAAGGAGCGTATGCGTTTATTTGCCGAAACGTTCATTGATTGCGGTAAATGGGATCCACGCTATTGGGGGTATTTTCAAACCTTCAATGAGGGGCGATTTTATGAGGCACATGATGTCCTGGAAGATTTATGGCTTGAACGCCGAGGGACCCACTTGGACAATTTCTATAAATCCCTCATTCAATTGGCGGGTATCTTTGTTCACATAGAAAAAAGGCGCCACCGGCCTGCCTTGGCATTGCTCAACATCTGTCAAGGTTATCTCAAGTCCTACGGCACTGCCTGTGAAGGACTGGATCTTTCCCTTATTCACAACATCATCGACCTCTGGCGAGAGCGTATTCCAGACGCCAATCAGCCTGATCAATCCATCCTTGCTCACTACGAGCGTCCCCAGTTATCCATGCCCTCAAGCTTTTAGCTTATATTCTTGGTGTCATGGCTGGTCTGGCCTCCACTGGCTGCCATTGCGAAAGATAGCATTTTGGGCGATGGTTCTTGGAGGGGCAAAAGTGAGAGGCTTTTGGTGTGCTGCCCATGTAGCTCCCCTTTGAATCAGATTGGCGGCTTGATGGATGGACTTATTGGAGTGCCCCAGTAAAGTTTGAAATACTCGACCTTTTCCAACCCGATATGCCCACGCCATGGGTTCGGGTTTTCGGGTGACCTTGGAAAAGGCATAAGCCAGCGCCTGTACTGGATCCTTGCCTGCTTGCTGGAAATAAAGTTCGTCTGTGGTACCGAAATTTTTCAGCCCACGCGTAATGGGATGCTTCACTTGCGAAATGATAACCTGGAAATCTCCGTATGGATCATGGGCGCTATCGCCATGATGATCCCAAACGCGTCTGACCAAGTCACGATATCCCGGCCAATCGGAGTTTTTTGCTTCGGGCAGCGAAGGATGAAAGGCTCCGTTTCCGAAATGAATGACGGCAAGTCCACCACCTGCTTCAACATAGTTGCGTAATCGTTCCTGAGCCTCCCTGTTCCATCCCGAGCTTTTCCAGTTGCAATAATTCATGATCAGGAGGTCGTAATCGGAGGGGTCATTTTCGAGCAGCCATTTTTCAGGAGATTCAGTTGCATGTGCCAAATTTCTGGGATCCAGTTCAACAGCATGAATCAACGCAGCTGTGGTTTTCCTCCAATCGTGAGCCGGGTGGTTGTTGCCCGTCAGGATCATCGTTCTGTAGCGTGGTGATAAATTGCTTTCAATCCCTAATTCTGGAACATCATGACCAGTAGTCCAGACGATTGCGTTGAGAAGCATGCGACGGAAATCGGGGATCCACCAGCTGTCGTGAAAATGTCCGCCGGTAAAACCGAAACCCCGGGATCCATTTGCTCTTTCGACAGCCCAGCCAACGGTATCTGGTTGGGTTTGATCAGGTGGAGTGACCTTCAAAACCGGTAACAACCCGGGGTCGGATTTCCTGAATTTGATATTGTAGTAGTATTCGTCCTTCAATTTGAAAGGTTTTACTCCCTTAAGGATTGGATGATTTGGGGTTGCTAGTTGAACGGTGTCTTCCCAAGTCTGGATTTTTGAAAACCACTTGCGTGGTCCCGGACCAGTCTCATAGTCGAAATAGCCGCCAATCCATTCGGTGATATCATCATGATGCCGGGCTGGATGGAAAGTGGACCAGTGCAGTAGCATGATTCCGCATCCACGGTCCATTTGCTGTTTCAATATTGCGAACCGATCATCGCGATAAAATGGATGCATGCTCTCGTCCTGGTCGCTTCCATCAGAAACCAGGAGGATGGTGTCCGCCCTGTTCAATACTTCAGGTTCAATTGGCCACCCTCCGTAATGAGCTGAGATCTCGAGATCTGGAGCATTCGGCGAACTTTCAAGGCAATGTTTAATGAGTGTGATCGTTTTTTCATATTCATGGGCATCTTTGGGATGTCCTGTGATTGGGCCAGCGATCAAGGCAATATTTTTGGGGGTGCTTGCGGAGATGCTTTCGCTTGAAATCATCAGGGGCAGAAGAGATATCAAAGCGAGCATTAACCTTTGGAGTCCATTCTTTGGAGCAAGCTGATCTCGGGAAAAGGTTTTCATCTTTAAAAATTTGTCGAAAAGGGTGGAAGAAAGCCAGATGTTTGTTATTCCTTGTGCGTTCTGCATTAGATTTGTGCCTGCGGCGCGGCTCTTGGATGCAGGATGCGGAAAACCGATTGTTGTGGTTTCCCGTCTAGTCGTAACCTGTTCTGTCGTAATTGCTCGAAGTGCCCCTGTGCCTTTTCATGGCACGGCTGTAAATTGACTTGGCCAAACTTTGGGAAAACCCAACACAATCAAACTGATAATCATATGGGACGTGATTCCGAACACAATTACGACGAGAGTAAGATAAAAACGCTGTCTTCGCTGGAGCACATTCGACTTCGTACAGGCATGTACATTGGGCGTATTGGTGATGGATCTCACTACGATGATGGCGCCTACATCTTGCTCAAGGAGGTCATCGACAATGCCATTGACGAATACATCATGGGTTTCGGCAAGGAGATCGTCATTGAGATTGAAGATAAGAAGGTCATCGTAAGAGATTATGGACGAGGTATTCCATTGGGAAAAGTTGTGGATTGTGTTTCGACGATCAATACAGGTGCCAAATACAACGATGAAGTATTTCAGTTCAGCGTCGGATTAAATGGAGTTGGAACAAAAGCGGTCAACGCTCTTTCACAGTTATTTCGGGTTCGATCTCATCGTGATGGGCAATATGCCGAAGCTTCCTTTTCAAAAGGTAATCTCAAGGAACGCAAGAAGGGCAAATGCAAGGACGAAGTAAACGGCACGTATGTAGAATTTATCCCGGATGCCGGAATTTTTAAAAAACTCCAATTACGGCCTGAGCTGATTGAACGACGGCTCAAACATTACAGTTACCTGAATTCTGGGCTGAAACTGATATGTAACGGCGAGACTTTTTATTCAAGACATGGGCTTCTGGACCTGATCAAGGAGGACGTCGATGATGAAGCGATTTACCCTCCGATCTATTACAGCTCCAAGACCCTGGAATTCTGCTTTACCCATAGTACGGGGCGATCAGGAGAAACTTTTTTCTCGTTTGTAAACGGTCAATATACTTCTGATGGCGGAACCCATCTCAGCGCCTTTCGTGAGGGTTTGCTCAAAGCAGTCAATGAATATGCCAAGGGTAAATTTGATGGGGATGATGTGCGCGAGTGCATGGTAGGTGCCGTGGCGATTCGATTGCAGGATCCAATGTTCGAGTCTCAAACCAAGAACAAACTAGGTAATACTGAGATTCGATCAGATCTTGTTAGTCGAGTTCGAGAACAATTGCTTCACCTGCTCCATAAGGACAAGGCTGTGGCTGAAAAACTCGTCGCCAAGGTTGAAGATACGCGCAAGTTGCGCAAGGAACTGATGGCGGTTAAAAAGCTGGCCCGGGAACGCGCCAAGGCAGTGAGCTTGCGGATACCTCAGCTCAAGGATTGTAAAAAGCATCTCAACAAGAAAAAAAACAAAGGCGAAGGCACCATGGTTTTTATCACTGAAGGAGTCTCTGCTGCGGGTTCGATTGTGAGTTGTCGAGATGTGAATACCCAAGCTATTTTCACTCTTAAAGGTAAGCCGCTGAATGTCTGGGATCTGAAACGGGACGTGGTTTACAAGAACGATGAGATGTATAATTTGATGTGCTGTCTGGGTATTGAAAACTCACTTGATGATCTTCGTTATGACAAAGTCATCCTCGCAACGGATGCGGATGTTGATGGATTGCACATTCGAAACTTGATGATTACCTACTTTTTCCGTTTCTTTGACCAGCTTATTTATGAAGGTCATCTCTATATTTTAGAGACCCCACTGTTCAGAGTTCGTAATAAGAAAAAAACCATTTACTGCTATTCGGAAGCAGAACGGGATGCAGCTGTTAAAAAACTTGCTCGTGGTATTGAGATTACCCGGTTCAAAGGTTTGGGTGAAATTTCCCCCTCAGAATTCAAGTATTTTATTGGTGAGGATATGCGGTTAAGCCAGGTTGAATATGCTTCACACAGTGACGCCAGTCATATTTTTTCATTCTACATGGGACGCAACACGCCGCAGCGCAAAGATTATATCATGGAAAATCTGATTGTGCCTGTTGAGGATTAACATAGAGCTGAGTAACAACCATCATGTCGCCCAAGAAGAAAAAAAACGGTCATCCTCAGGACTCTGACAAACCTGTTGAATCAATCGAGGATCAAGTGACGCCCGAATCTCCAGAGGTTGAGTCAGCGGATGACGCGTCAACGGAACAAAATGACGAATCCGGATCCAGTTCACAATTCGGTAAGCTTGGAGAGGGAACCTTGCTCCAGCGACGAATGGATGAAAATTTTCTTGAATACGCATCCTATGTCATCCGGGATCGAGCGATTCCCAATCTCGTTGACGGATTGAAACCCGTGCAACGGCGCATCCTCTGGTCCCTGCATCAAAACGATGATGGTAAATTCATCAAAGTCGCCAATATCGTGGGGCACAGTATGCAGTATCATCCTCATGGGGATGCTTCTATCGGCGACGCATTGGTTGTACTGACAAACAAGCGATACCTGATTGAAGGGCAGGGGAATTTTGGAAATGTATTCACCGGAGATCCCGCTGCTGCCTCGCGTTATATTGAATGCCGGTTGACAGATCTGTCGCGGACTCAATTATTCAATAATGAACTTACCGAGTTTGTCCCCAGTTATGATGGTCGAAACAAGGAGCCAGTCTGTCTTCCCAGTAAACTTCCATTGTTACTTATGCTCGGTGCGGAGGGTATTGCGGTAGGGCTGTCAGCCAAAATTTTGCCCCATAACTTTTGTGAGCTCCTGGAAGCACAGATTTCTATTCTACGTAAACAATCTTTTCAAGTGCTGCCTGACTTTCCGGCTGCAGGCTTGATGGATGCCTCCTCCTATAACGACGGTAAAGGTAGTATCAAGATTCGAGCGAAGATTGAGGTTAAGGACCAGTCGACTCTTCACATTACTGAAATCCCCCCGGCCACCACTACTGAGTCACTAATCTCCTCCATTGAGGATGCCACCCGCAAAGGTAAACTTAAGGTGCGCAGCATCAATGACTTTACAGCCGAAAAGATTGAGATCGAAATCAAGTCACCCCCCGGGTTGCATGCGGAAAAACTGGTACCTGCTCTCTATGCCTTCACGGGTTGTGAAACGAGCGTCTCAAGCCGCTTGATTGTCATTCGAGACAATCGTCCGGTTGAAATGTCTGTCAGTGAAGTGTTGGAATTCAATACCCAGCAACTGGTCGATTTATTGCGGCGCGAGCTGGAACTTAAAGAGCAAAAATTATTGGAAGATTTGTTTTTCAAGACCCTCGTTCGTATATTCATTGAAAATCGTATCTATAAAAAAATTGAATCCTGTAAATCGAACGAAGCGATTTACAAAGCGATTTACAAAGGTTTTGAGCCGTATCGTAGCGAGTATTATCGAGACATCATTGATGATGACATCGAAATGTTGCTTGGTGTGCGAATTCGACGCATTTCTCTTTTTGATATCAACCGGCACAAAGAGGAAATGGAAAAGGTGCAGGCTGATTTGGTAGAAACGCGGAAATACCTGAAATCAATCACTCGATATACGATTAATCACATCAAAGGGTTGCTTAAGAAATATGGGGGGCAATATCCGAGACGTACGCAGTTGACGGAGTTTGTTGCTGTCACAGCCAAAGATGCGGCTTTCAAATCCCTCAAGTTTTCCTACGACCGAGCCAAAGGTTATTTAGGGCATAAGATTTCAGGTGATGAGTTTCAGATTCCTTGTTCCAGATATGATAAATTATTAATGGTCTTCAAGGATGGATCATACAAGGTCATTGAAGTGCCTGATAAATTGTTCGTAGGAAAAGATGTGATTTATTGCGCTCGACCCGATCGCGATCAGGAAATAACCATGGCTTACCAAGCCAAAGGAGTGACCTACCTCAAGCGGTTTACATTTGGCGGTACGATCACTAACAAGGATTACCGACTGGCTCCAGAGAAATCCAAAGTTCTATTCTTTGAAGAAGAAACTCCTGAAGACCTTTATATCAAATTTAAAGCGGCGCCTCGCCAAAAGGTAAATCAACAAATTGCAAAACCCCGTGAGTTGGCGGTGAAATCGGCCAAAGCCAAAGGAAATCAAATTTCAATCAAGGAGGTTCAATTCATCCGTACAAAGCCTCCACGTAACTGGGACCCAGATGCAGCAATCTCTGAGCTGCGTTTTGTTTGAGCCATGTTTGTGGGCTGCTTGTTCTGCGATCTCACTCAATGCGTTCATTATGGTATTGTAAGGATAGAACCCATTGGAGCGCTTGCGGCCAATACCTGCTCCAGTGATTTCTGGATAGACTGAAGCAATGCGAACCTCACCATATCACCAGAAAATGGTAGAATTACACGTCGTGTGAAATATTGTAGCCGACGGCAGCGCGTAGCCTTAGAATGCGTTTTTAAAGCGTGACTTCGGAAAAAGTTGCTGGGGGTTTTGATACTGTTCCCAATGTTTTTTCTCTCTCATGCAAAGAGTGGGGTTAAATGGGGAACCCTGCCTTAATTTGGTTTTCCGGGAATTCAAAGTGACTTTCAATCAATGTTACTACCCACATCTTCAATGACAAAAAGATCTTTATTTCTTTTGCTCTAAGCGACCTGCGAGATAATCCAGACGACGTTTGACTTCGTTTCTGCCATCCGGGTCTTTCAATTGGCTGACATCAAAAGGGTAGCCGTTTTTCATGTCATGAAAAAGAACGACTGCATTCAAGGTGATCAGTGAAACGAGCTCGCCGTGGTTTTCATTTAAAACCTGATAGAAAGTAGGTCGCGGATCCTGCCCGCTGATCAATGCAAGAAATTCCGCAGCACGGACGCGTACTAAGGGGTCAGGATCATTGAGTCGAGACTCAGCGTTTTTGAGCAACGGTTTTGCTTTCACACCAAATGAACTGCACACTGTGAATGCCCAATATCGAACAAGGGGTGAGACATGATTCAATGCACGCCTGATATTCTCTTCGGCCTGTTCAAAAGGCAAAAGAGCAAGGTTTGCTGTTTGTTGCAGTAGTCTGATCTCCTCGGCATGCGTCTGCCCGAACTTAATACCATCATCAAGCGCATGTTTCACCATATGGTTTTCAGGGTAAAAACTGAGATCATGGATTGCATTCATTTTCTGGTTCAGACGGTTGCGGAGTGAAAGAAGGACAGCTCTATATTCCTGGTTACCAGCCAAATTTACTGTTTCGTGAGGGTCTGAGCTAAGATCGAAAAGTTGTTCTACAGGCTTGGTCTTGAAAAAAGCTGATTGAGGCTCACTCAGTTTACCCAGTTCAAACAAGGAACGCCATTCCTCATAAGCCAGCATGATATAGCGATAATTGTTTTGTAATCCATCAGGATAGAATGGTTGAAAACTCCGAATGTATTTAAACTGGCCTTTACGAATCGATCGGCACATTTCGTATTTTTCATCAAATCGATCGGCATAGCCAAATGTTTCGTCTCTGTGATCTAATGCGGCTTTTGTAATGGCAGAGCCCAGGAAGGGTGAACCATCGATAACTTTGGGTGAATTCAGTCCAGCAAGATGCAGCAATGTAGGGCCAAAATCGATAAAACTGACAAATCCATTCACTCGTGATCCAATTTTCAACGGAATCTCTGTGCGCCATTGTTCAGGAATGCGGACAACCAAGGGAATGTGAAGTCCGGTTTCGTGCAGGTATCCCTTTCCACGGGGAAGCACGCCTCCATGGTCTCCGAAGTAAAAGATAAAGGTATTTTCCAGAAGGCCGTCTTCATCAAGTTGTTTTATCAATTTGTCCACCATGCTGTCCATTTGCTTGATACGGTCAAAATAACGGGCATAAGTAAAACGAAAGGTAGGTGTATCAGGGTGATAAGGCGCTAGAGTTACTTCGCTTAGGTTTGTTTTGGGCTGATTGTTCTGAAATGATTTTCTAGCAAAATGTAGCGAGCTTTCATGAGACACCCCAAATGTTTGCATATGAAAAAAAGGGGTATCTTTCGAAGGGCGATTGCGCCAGTTGGCTTTTTTGGAGGATGCATCCCAAACACCCTCGCTTTCGACGACATTATAGTCCTTTTTACTGTTATTTGTAGTGTAATACCCTGCATCCCGCAGGTAAGAGGGCCACATTTGAACGCCTTCGGGTAAGTGGGCTGGTGTGTGTTTCCGGTGATATTGGAATCCTGCTTTCGGAGCCAAAATACCGGTCATCAAGGTAGTGCGTGCGACGGAGCAAACCGGTGCATTTGAAAAGGCGTGATTAAACACCAGCCCCTCTCTTGCTAAAGATTCGATGGCGGGTGTGGCTCCTAACTCCGCACCATAAAGGCGGAGGTAATGTTTGGAGTTGTCCTCCGAAAGGATGAAGACGAAGTTGGGTTTTTCCTTGGCCGCCTGAACAGCCATAGGTTTCGCGGAAAATAGGGTTATTGCAATACTACCCCAAAGTAATCCAAAGGTTAATTGATGACTCCTGTGTGCGCGCATGGAGTCATTAGAATCAAGAAGGGCCACCATGGCAACCTTATCATGCCTTTCATCAAGGTGACTTCTGCGGTCAAAAAAAAATGCGACAGAATCATCTGCCGCATTTTCATTAATTTGATTTTAAAAGGGTTACAGTTTACCTGCGTTCGCCGCGAGATAGCTTGCTACACCGTCTGCGTCAGGTGTCATTCCTGAATCGCCTTTGTTCCACCCTGCGGGACAAACTTCGCCGTTTTCTTCGAAGAATTTCAGGGCTTCTACTACACGAAGATGTTCGTCGATGTTGCGACCCAGTGGCAAATTGTTGACTGTCTGAGACTGCACAACGCCGTTTTTGTCAATGAGGAAGGTACCTCTCATGGCTACATTTGCGTCAGGATGTTCGACCCCATAAGATTGAGTGATCTTATGGTTTACATCGGCAATGATGGGGAATTTGACAGGGCCAATGCCACCTTTATCGACTGACGTGTTTCGCCAGGCATGATGTGTGAACTGCGAGTCAATGGATACTCCAAGCACTTCCACTCCCAATTCGGCGAAAGCGGGTTGACGATGATCCATGGCAATGATTTCGGTTGGACATACGAAGGTGAAATCCAAGGGCCAGAAAAACAGGATCACATATTTGCCTCTGTAGTCTGACAATTTGATATCACTGATTGTTCCGTCTGGCATGGCTGCCGCCGCTGTAAAATCAGGGGCTTCTTTCGCAACTAATACGCTCATAGATTTCTATATTCTTGTAGATTCGTTTTTAGTGTTTCGTTTGTTTGAACCTGACTCTGGTCGGCGACCGAGTCAGTCTCGATAGTATGACTTCAAATGACGTTGATGCCAAAGAAAAATAAGCAAAAGGCGGTCATTTGATTGCCCTCAGAGCTGTTTCAGCAGTTTGTAGTGATAGAAGGCAACAACAACCAGAGAATGTTGAATGGCGCCTGAAGCCACTAAATGGTCCATTTCGCATACAGGAATTAGTTTTGTCTGAATATCTTCTCCAGAATCAAACTCGGTCGCATGCTTGAGTTCACATTGTTCTATGAGAACAGTCCTGCAATAATTGTTCATGATAGCCGGATTGGGCGCGATTTCCCCTAGAATCCTTGCATCCACGCCTTCATATCCTGTTTCTTCGCGTAACTCCCGAATCCCGGTCACCAGCGCTGAATCATCCTCCGGGTCCATCACGCCCCCTGGTATTTCAAGATCCACGGTGTTTGTGCCGTGTCTGAATTGTTCTACCATCACCATTTCCTCATTGGGTGTGATGGCGAGGATGTTCACCCAGTCAGGGCAATTCATGACATAAAACTCATGATCCCTCTGCGTACGGGGGTTGGTCCTGATGGCAGAGCTGACTGTGGCAATCCGGTAATTTGCAAGCTGCTTCGTGGATTTGGTTTTCCAGGGTTGAATCATGGTGTGGAGATACCTTTATCCTTCGCCGCCCAACCCTGACGCATGAGGCTCAGTAAGTGCATCAATGACGCTTCATAGGATTTACCTTTTACGGATGCCAATTGGTGAGCTCGTTTGTCCAGTTGCGACGCGAGTACATCGGTTTTGTCCGGTGGGCAACCGAACTGCCTCAGCAAGGCCTCCAGTTGCGTCAAATCCTTGATTTTCGAGCAAGGAGCATTTGCCTGATTATCCATGGGGGGAAAACGGCGAAACTTCCGTCCGCTTTTTCAAGCGTCTGCGCTTTCGATCTTGACGGATTTAACACCCATGCGAGTTTCAGGTTTGCTTTTTTCTCCGCTGTCGCTCATGAGTGTTGGAGCATTCCCAATGGCATCAAGGACATCATCTCCTTCGATCAATTCACCGAATGCAGTATATTGGCCATCCAGAAAATTAGCTTCAGCTAAGCAGATAAAGAATTGGCTTCCAGCCGAGTCCGGGTGCTGGGAGCGAGCCATTGAGATAACCCCTTTCACATGGGGGCGATCATTGAATTCGGCTTTGATTTTATAACCCGGGCCACCTGTCCCGACATTTGGATGATCCTCCTTACTGAGTGGATCACCACCCTGAATCATAAAGCCTTTGACAATGCGATGGAAAGCTGTGCCGTCATAGAAGCCCTCGCCGGCTAATTTGGTGAAATTCTCAACTGTTTTGGGAGCGATCTCAGGCCAAAATTTCAATTTCAAGGTTCCTGCATCGGTTTCAATTACTGCAATGGATGTGCTCAAATCTGCCATATGTAATCACTATAGGCATTAGGTCTCCAATTTGCAAACATCATGAGTGCATTGCCCCTAGAATGGGGTTGGGAAGCTGTTCCGTGAATGGACGGAGAGGTCAACTGGCTTTTCGGACCTTGATGCTCTTGATCAAAACCTTCTTGATGGGTTTGCTCCGTTCGCCGTTTGCGCTGGTTTTGACTGGGGTTTCTCCTATTTTCCTCAATACTTCCGCTCCCGTCCTGAGTTTGCCGAAGCATGCGAATTTTCCATTGAACTGCGGTGCATCACCGAGGCAGATGAAAAACTGGCTGCCGGCGGAATCGGGGTTGGCTGTTCGCGTCATTGAAATAACTCCCAGTTGATGCGGGCGTTGGTTGAATTCAGCACGGATGGCGTAGCCAGGTCCACCGGTTCCCCACAAGCTTTCTTTGGAAGGATCTTTAGTCAGAGGGTCTCCCCCCTGAGCGAGTAAACCTTTGATGATGCGATGAAAAGCTGTCCCATCGTAAAACCCCTTTTTTGCAAGGTTCTTGAAGTTTTCAACGGTTCCGGGGGCGACATCCGGCCATAATTCCAAAACCATTTTCCCCTCGGTGGTCTCGATAATGGCAATTTCGGAATCTCCCGCCTGCAATGGATCAAAACAACTTATCACCATGGCATACGCAAGCATCATTTTGAAAACGTGTTTCATATGCTTTTGATCGTGAGATCGTTCTTGCATGGATGGACGTGCAAGTCACGCGCAGAATTCGAAATAATTTTCAATTGTTCAAATCTAATGCCTTGATTAGGCTGTTATCTATGCCTCGCAAAAAGTCTGCGAAAAAGAGACCCAAGAAACAGCAGACAAATCACCGCGATTGGGGAGATGTTCTGGGCCTGTTGATTATCAGTTTAGGATTGCTCCTATTCGTTGCTCTCTTTTCCTATGATCCAGCGGATTTGTCCGTGAATAGTATGCCGCCAAACCCGGTTCCTGAAAATTGGATCGGTCGTTTCGGCGCATGGATGGGGCATGCACTTTTCTTTGTTTTCGGTGCGGCTTCTTTTCTTGCCCCAGTGTTTTTGCTTGGGTTTGGATTGGCCCATTTTGTGCCATTCCTGATGTATCTCATGAATTCCTGGCGTGCGCGTGGTGCCGCAGCTGGCTTGATGCTTTCCTGCATGGGTGTGTTGGATCTCTACAAGGAGTCATTGATCAAGTTGACCCAAAGCATCGGCTCTTACCCGGCCGGCGGTTTCATTGGGCATCTCTTGAACGATTATCTGATTGTGTATTTTTTCAACCGGACAGGCGCCATCATCCTCTACCTGACATTCTACCTCGTCAGCCTCGTTGCGATCACAAATTTCAATGTCAGTGCATGGTTGTTCGAGTTGTGGGAACGCCTGCGTGATCGTCGAGACAACCTAGACGCCGATGCCTCTGATGAGGAGCGCAAGCTTCACCGAAAAGTTCGTGCTCTTGCCAAACAAGCGAAGGAAATTCGAGAAGAAGCTGAAAAATCAGGCTTGGGCGTTGATGGTCTGCCTGTACCTGAACCCAAGATTCGCGATCTTTCTGTGACGACAGAAAGTGAAAAACCCAAAAAACGAAAACGCAAAGGTGATACTGCGAAGGACCCTGCGTTGATGCATGTCGGTGATGTGATTCACGCAGGCGAAGTCAAGGGAGCTTCTACTGAGGATATCCTTGGCAAATCAAGTACTGTTGAAGAGGCTGGGCTCGGGGAAGAATTGCCAGGGACGGATAAAGATGATCCATCCAAAGACGGAAAAAAGCAGGAACCGCTGCCAGTTCCCAAAGCAGTTTCGCAGCCCTATAAACGTCCTTCCAAACAACCCAAACCTATTCGGGTATCGGTGCCACCGATCATAGGCGATTACAATCTGCCAACCATGCGGTTCCTGAACAAGCCTGATCCAAATCAGAAACCGACCGATTCAAAAGAAGAATTAATGGCCAATGCACGGTTGATGCAAAATACGCTCGGTCAATTTGGAATCGAAATTACCCTCGGAGACATTACCAAGGGGCCAACCATCACTCGGTATGAACTACATCCTGCTCCCGGTATTAAATTGGAAAAAATCGCTGGGCTGAGTAATAATATTTCTGCCTCCTTAAAAGCCGAACGCATTAACATTCTTGCGCCTATTCCCGGTAAAAGTTCGGTGGGTGTTGAAGTTCCAAATGCCGTCAAGACCAAGGTGATCATGCGGGATCTCCTTGAGTCGGATGAGTGGGAGAATTCCAAAGCTAGAATTCCGGTCGTACTCGGAAAGGACGTTTATGGCAAACCCATCGTGGCTGACCTGGCGGACATGCCTCATCTTCTCATCGCGGGTTCGACAGGTTCCGGTAAATCGGTTTGTATCAATGCCATTATCGCATCTTTGCTTTACCGTTTCTCACCCGAAGACCTTCGATTGGTCATGATTGACCCGAAGGTGGTTGAACTCCAGCAATACAACGCCTTGCCGCATTTGGTTGTACCGGTTGTGACTGATCCGAAAAAGGTCGTGCTGGCCCTTCGATGGGTTGTTACAGAAATGGAAAAACGTTACCAAATATTTGCCAAGGTAGGTGTGCGTAATATTGCCAGTTTTAATGATCGTCCCAAAGATGAGCCTTTGAAGGATCAACAAGAGCTCCCTTTGGATAAAGGTAACCAGGATAATGCCAATCCAGAGGGGTTTGCCGTCGAAATTGATGAGGAAATTGCGGTGCCTCGCGAGGATGATATCGTGATTCCTGACAAGCTTAGCTACATCGTTGTTGTCATTGATGAGCTTGCGGACCTGATGCTTGTCGCTCCTGCTGATGTTGAAATGGCGATAGCACGTATCACTCAAATGGCGCGAGCCGCAGGGATTCATTGTATTGTTGCAACGCAACGTCCCAGTGTCGATGTGATTACCGGTGTCATCAAGGCCAACATTCCCGCACGAATTGCATTCCAGGTTGCTTCCAAAATCGATTCCCGCACGATTCTCGATTCCATGGGGGCGGATAAATTGCTTGGTAAAGGCGACATGTTTTATTTGCCTCCAGGCTCTGCTAAATTGATCCGTGCTCAAGGTGTGTTGATTACGGATGAGGAAATTCAATCGGTCGTCGATCACATTGCGAAGCAAGGTAAGCCTAGCTACGAAATGGAAATCCATGAAAAGCTGAGTAAACCTGCAAGCACCATTGGTGAGAGCGATTGTAATGAGGACGAAGAATTGATTGAAAAATGCATCGAAGTGATTCGTTCTGAGCAAAAAGCGAGTGTTTCCATGATGCAGCGCCGCCTAAGGTTGGGATACACACGTGCTGCCCGAATCATGGATGAGCTTGAGCGTCGAGGAGTTGTTGGACCGAGCAAAGGTGCGGAACCACGGGAGATTCTGATCGATCTTGATGGTGGAGGCGCCGATGGAGGTGGCCAGGAGCTTGTCTGAGCAGGTCTTTTTCCCTCCAGACCTGGCTCCCTGATCAAGCTTTTCGGCGGGACTTTTTGTTTCGTTGAAGCAATTCAGATTGGAAGCGATCAAGTTCAGTTTGTATGTCCCCCAAAAACTGTTCACAAGAGGAGACACTACCACCCATGGAAAAGATGGTGTTTTGCTCTGCGTAATCATTGGTGACTACTAGCACCTGACCATAAGTCAGCAGTTTGTGGGTGACACGTTCAATGAGATCATCGGCAGTACGATTCCCTTTGCTGTAAATAACCTCCAGATGAGGGTGGATTTCCTGATTCTCTTTCGAAGCCTTGGAGCCCATTCCATCAAAAATAACTGTCACAGGTGTATGAATGGCGTCTTGATACAGGGTGAGGGTTCGAATCAACCAGTCCCTTGCCATCGGCGAATGAGGTGGTGCTTTCGGTCTTTGATCGCGACAGGCATGCAGCATGCTGTACCCATCCACCAGAATTCGAACAAAACTCACCACGGAATAGTGCTTGCCTCTATCCAAGGATCAAGATCAAAACGCCTCATAATTTCTACTGGGGCATTTATACCCTTTATCAAACATAATTCCCTCAATAATTTAGCATCCTTTGTTTCTTTAGCGAAGTGGGCGTGAAAAATTGAAACCGTAACGGATTCATATTGGTAATCAATTTTTCGTAAATAGTTTCATATTTGATGTTGATTCATATTTGCTCAAAAATAGTCTCTACATGTGTTCCATGAATGACGAAAAGTGAGATCCATTTTCCAAGGTGAAGAATAACCAATTTATGGCTAGTGACTGTTCGATTGATCGAATAATCTTCTTCACATCATCCTCTGTATTCATATGAAATTTTCCACTTCTTTTGTTGGATGGTTCAAACTTTCGCCTGCTTATTCAAGTTTCTCGTCATGGGATACGATCTGTCTTGCTTGGGGGCTCTGTGCTTGGTGGTAATTGGTGGCTTATCGAGCTGTTATCAACAGGACGGCTATAGTGCAATCCGCATTGGGTTCCATTTTGAGTCCTGATTGTTTTTTTCACCCAGACCAACCGCCAATATCTGCAAGGCCTATGCCGCCCTTGAACTTTTTAGGGGAACTCGATCTGGTTGCTGGAACAGCATGATACCGCCTAATGGAATGTTAAGTTGAGTGCCGAGTCGGGCGAGGCAGACCGTGCCGTGATGAAAGAATACACAGGAATCAAAGTTCAAACTGATCTGGACATTCGCTTCAATCTCTTGGGAACAGGCGAAGGAATGCGTGTGCAGTGCATGGAAATAATCCGTTGAGATCAAGGTATGCCAGGACCTCTTGATTTAAACCCTTTTAACTAGACTGGCTGAGGGTGTCTGAGATTTATCTCAATTAGGCTTCCGGAGAAGTGGTGACTTGTTCTCATCGAGGCTCCCCTCTAATCTGTTTCCGTAATGACCATCTGGAAAAATCAAAATGCAGGCTTTTTCAAAATGATGGGCCTGCTGTGGTTTTTTCCAAGTTTGGGTGCTCTGGTGATCTTGTTGACAGCCAACCAGGATTCTCCTTTGGAACTGGAACGAATCCTCGCCTTCCTGATCATTACCTTTCACATCTACCTTGGCTACCGATGGCTGCGTGCCCCACAAGACGAGCCTGAAGCATAATCAGATAATCTTTGTGACTTGATGTCGTGAGGCTATAGAGCGTAAGTAAAAATCGATCTCCTTAACGATCTTGGTTCCAAAATGGGATCAACTTGTTGAAGGACAATTTAAAATTGTTGCTTGATTATCGAGATTCGCCGTTCAAGCTTGGAATTGTTGTTGATATGCCACTTTACGAATACGAATTGGAGAATGGAGAGGATTGCAAAGTCTGTGGAGGTCGCTTTACCTTGCGTCGGCCTTTGACAGTCAAACCTCTGACCAACTGCCCTCTTTGCAAGAAATCAGTGAAAAAAATGATTTCCGGTTTCAATACTCCGACGATCACCAAGCCGGTGTCGATCAGTGACGCCAAAAAAGCCGGTTTTACAGTCCTCAAGAAAACAAGTAAGGGCGAATACGAGCGTCAATAGATTTGGCTCCTCAGTCAGCCATTACCTTGGCCTGTGTTTCCATACGGACAGAGGCAGGGCATTCTGCATTGTCCCACAGTCGCAATTGTTCAATGACAGGCTGAATGACCTCATCTGGGGTTGATGTACCAGCCGTAATTCCCACGGCATCTGCTGACTCAAACCAATTGCGATTCAGATCTTCGACTTTCTCGATTTGGTAAACACGGTCACAGAATCTGGAGACTGTTCTGGAGAGTTGCCTTGTGTTGTTGCTGGTTCTGCCACCAATTACAATCACGACATCAGATTGCTGACCTAATTCAATAGCTGATTTCTGTCGTTGTTTGGTCGGATGGCACACGGTATCTGTGAATCGGATTTCAGATTCAGGAAACTTGGCTTTGATATATTCAACCAGGCTTTCCACGTGGTCAATGGGCTGTGTGGTCTGCGAAATGATACCCATGCGTTCCGCTGGAGGGAGTTGATCAATGTCAGAAGCTTGTGAGACAACAGTGTAAGCGTCGAGATCACCCGTCAGTCCACGCACCTCAATATGGTCCTCCTTGCCGATGATAACCGGATAATAACCATCGCTGACGAGTTTCTTCAGCGAACGATGCGCGAAGTGCACCAAAGGGCAGGTTGCATCCTTCACATCGAATCCCGCTTCGTTGATTTCCTGGCGCATCCGATCCGAAGTGCCATGGGCTGTGACTATCAGTGTGTCTGTCCTGGCGTGCTGGTGTTGTTCGGTAAATTCAATACCTTGCTCCAAAAGGCGATTTTTGATGGATGGATTGTGAGCCAGGGGGCCAAAGATTGTGACCGGCCCGGTTTTCGCCGTTTCTTCGGCTAATTGGATGGCATCTTTGACTCCGAAACAGAGCCCCATGTGTCGTGCTACTTTGATTTTCATGGCAATTCATTGATGATTAAAAGTTCTCTATAAAGCAAAGTGGAAGGCAAAAAACAACTAACGGTTATCGCGATTAAGTCGGACAACCTCTTCAAGCAGATCGATGTATTCATTGAATGCTTGCAGTCCTTGATCCGTCATTCGGTAAGAAGTATGGGGTCTGTTATTGACGAAGGTTTTTGACACAATCACATAACCTGCCTGTTGGAGCGTGCGGATATGGACGCTCACATTCCCGTCCGTCATCCCCAGCGACTCCTTGAGTTCCCTGAAGGACATTTCTGGATTGGCCGCCAGAGCCGACATGATGGCCATACGGCCTTTTTCGTGAATGACCTTGTTGATTTTGCTGAATGTTTCGGTTTTCATGGTCTAGTGGTGATCTGTCAGATAAAGGTAAATCCCGTAAAAAAAGTGAAGAATTCCGAAAGAGGATCCCATCACAATGTGTGCGTGAACAATCCGAGGCAGTGTCTGGTTGAGAGCTTCCGCTGTAAAATGGAACATGGAAATGCAGCCACACAGTACATAGATGGAACCAAATAGTTTAATGCCCCTTGGCATGAAGAATCCGGCTGAAAAAAGGGCGCACCCGTAAAACATCATCCATAGTGCGGGAATATTCCACAGATATGATTTGCTGATTTGAGGATTCAATGTACCTATCGCTCCGAGACAGGCACCAGCGAAAAGAGCAGGGCAGATTGCCTGAATGAAGCGTCTTGTGGGAGGTGACCAAAAGCGTTCGTTGTCTTTCCAGGCCTGTCTTCGGATCATTAACATGGATACCAATAAACTGAGGATTCCGGTTACCATCCAGTAAAGGCAAAAACCGCTACTCGTTTTCACCGGTAATGTCCAGCCGATGACTCCAGCGGCCATGCCAATCATACCCGTCAGTGTTGCAGTGGGCGCGAGTGCTCTTCGATAAAGCGAGGATCGCTCCATCAATGTGCGAATCTCCCCAAGTCTTTGTGCTGCCCAATCTGCGTCCATCCTAAATTAACTTTGCATTACAAAGTAGGAATTGTCAAGCAACTCTTGCGGATCTGGTTTAAGCAGAGTCATGGAACGGAAGTCACAGGTGAAATCTGCTTTATCCATGGAAACCAACTCACAAGCGGGTTCCACAAAGATTCAATGACTTTTTTGAAAATAACTTTCGGAGAAAAATACTGCAAATCCGTAAACCCTCAGACTGAGTATTTCAATGAAGTTTTTTTTGAAAGGTTCTCCATTCATTGAGATGAGGTGAACCTCAGGCTTTTTCAACTCCAACATGCATTGGAGCAGACGCAGAATGCATGAAACAATCAGGCCGTGCCAACTGCCAGCATCGCCTTGGTGTCTTCCATGATTTTTTCCTTTATATCGAAGATATGCTGAACCTGACCTTTCTGGAACCCAAGAGTGTCAAAAAGTGAGTCACTTCTTAGTTTCTCCTCCAGAAAGGTGTCCTCTGTCTGGCAAAGATCGGCTAACTGACTGGCCAGACACGTGATGCGGACAGCATCCTGATGTTCTTTGGCTCTTTCGCTATCCAGATAGTGGGCACAGCTGGATCTCACCTCGTTCGGCAAATTCCATCGATTACATGCCAGCTTGCCTGCTTTAAGGTGCAATCGGTCAGTCATGGTGATCAATCCTTCGTGAGGAGGATCCATAGGGATCAGAAGTCCCATTTCGCTGACCAATTGAAGTATGATAGGTTTACCCACGGTGTGGAGGAGGCCACACATGAATTGCTGATCTTCGTCTTTCTGCAGAAGACGCGCCATCTCCCGGCCTATGTAGGCAGTCAACACGGCATGGCTTAGCACTCGGTCCATGAGAGGTTCCAGACCTTTTGCCTTGAATATAGAATCACCAAAAGTAAGGATCGTGGCAAATTCACCTATGACTTTAAAACCTACGCGCGTAATCCCTTCCCGGATAGAACTTACTGGAGTATTTCCTGCGAAGAGGACGGAATTGGCAAAGCGGAGGACATGTCCAGCTAAAGCTTGATCCTGCTCCACCAGAGCAGCAATATTTTCAAGGCTTTCCTGGTCATTGGACAGCTTGCCGATGAGCTTTGTAGCGATCACGGGCAATATAGGCAGTTTGTAATCGCCATCCATGAGCTTCTGCTCAACAGCAGCAGCCAAATAACTATCATAATAATCCAAACTAGATGTTTCCTGAATCCGATTCATCAATATCTCATCGGCTGATTGATATTTCCGCTTTAGCAAAAAATGTAATAGTCCACGATTTCGAGAATCCATTCATTTCCAGCTTGAAAAATTCCATTTCCTGGAAAAATATCAACTCGGACATGTGCATTTTTTGTGTTCAATCCTTGGTAGTTCTCTTTCTCATGATAAATGGAGGACAAAAAAGCCAAAACATGTGCTGGAAGGGTGGCTGAGTTGGTTGAAGGTACCTGACTCGAAATCAGGCGTACGGGAAACTGTATCGGGGGTTCGAATCCCTCCCCTTCCGCCAGTGAGTAAGCTGCTCCGCCCCTCGTTCATAAAATAATATCACCATGAACATTACGCTCTTCAAGAGGGGCAAAACTTTGCATGCAACAATCACCATCTAGAACATAGTCAAAATGAGTCCTACCTGCGTTTTTGCCGATAACCCAGGGGGGGCAGCGGGGGCTACTGTCTGGACAGGATAATTCAAGAGTGTTAAATTTAGTTATCCAGTGAATATTGCATCTCATAAGCCAGTCCATGTTCGACATAACTCATGAAAGGAATGACCAGAATTTCAGCCGCACTGATTGTTGCTTTTGTTGCTGCTGATAATAGCATCCGTGCGGGGGAAGGGGATGAGATCCAGTTCAATCGTGATGTGCGCCCTATTCTTTCTGATAAATGTTTTTTTTGCCATGGACCCGACGAAGAGGAGCGCAAAGCGGACCTCCGTCTGGACATTGCATCAGACGCGTTCAAGGATCTGGGGGGTTATGCGGCGATTGTTCCGGGGGATGTTTCCGGGAGCGAACTGGTGGCACGCTTGGTGACCCGGGATGCCGATGATTTGATGCCTCCTTCTGATTCTGGCAAGGTTTTGACGAAAGAAGAAATCAAGATCATCCGCCAGTGGATCGCGTCAGGTGCTGCATATGAAACACACTGGTCCTATTCGACTCCAGTACGTCACTCCTTGCCAGTTGCATCAAACCCGTCGTGGCCGCAGCAGCCCATCGATTATTTTATTCTTTCAGCTCTAGAATCCAAAGGCATTCAGCCTTCTGAAGAAGCTTCTGCCAACACTCTGGCGCGTCGCCTGCACCTTGATTTGACCGGATTACCCCCATCTGCTTCCGAGCTGGAGCTTTTCAAACAGGCATATGCCAAGGGGCAATTAACAGACCACGTGCGCATGCTCCTGAACATGCCTGCCTATGGGGAGCGAATGGCGGTTCATTGGTTGGACCTCGTAAGGTTTGCTGACACGGTGGGTTACCATGGGGATCAGGATCACAGTATCAGTCCCTATCGGGATTACGTGATCAAATCATTCAACGACAATCTTCCCTACGATCAGTTTACACGTGAACAACTGGCGGGTGACCTGCTGCCTGAATCTGATTTATGGCAGAAGGTGGCTTCCGGCTACAATCGATTGCTGCAGACATCTCACGAAGGCGGCGTGCAGGACAAGGAATACCTCGCCAAGTATGCAGCAGACCGAGTGCGTAATTTTGGTCTGGTCTGGTTGGGAGCCACGACAGGTTGCGCGGAGTGTCACAATCACAAGTATGATCCCTACACGATCAAGGATTTCTACAGCCTGGCGGCTTTTTTCACTGACCTGAAAGAGCAGGGAGCGTTCAGCGCACCGAATGCTATCCCCACTCGGCGTGATCCAGAGCTCAAGGCCTGGAACCTGGCGCAGTTTGCCGAGCTATCTGCTTTGTCGGAAACCATTGACCAGCTCAAGGAGAATCCCCTGAGTCGGGATGGAGACTACCGCGTGAAGCTTGCTCAGCTTGAATCCAGGCAACAAGAAATCAAGGAAGCCTTTGTCCCCTGCATGGTCAGTATGGCAACAGAACCCCGTACGATGCGTGTACTCTCGCGTGGAAACTGGATGGATGATTCAGGGGAGGTCGTGCAACCGGCAACCCCCGAATTCCTGCCTGCACTAAAAGCGGAGGGGCGTGCGACACGACTTGACCTGGCGAATTGGCTTTTCAGAAAAGATCATCCCTTGACCGCCCGCGTCTTCGTAAACCGACTGTGGAAATTGTTTTTTGGAAAAGGCTTGTCGAGCCGACTGGATGACCTTGGCGCACAAGGGCAGCCGCCCGATCACCCTGAACTACTGGACTGGCTTGCTGTGGAATTTCGTGAAAGCGGATGGGATATCAAACACATGGTAGAGCTGATAGTGACTTCAAGAACCTACCTGCAAAGTTCCTCGCACCGGGCAGATCTCCAGGGCCATGATGAAGGAAATCATTATTACGCCCGCCAGAATTCTTTCCGGATCGATGCGGAGTTCATTCGTGATCAAGCTCTCAAGATAAGCGGACTGCTCGTCAAGGGATTAGGAGGTCCAAGTGTGAAGCCCTACCAGCCGAAAGGCTATTATCAACACCTGAACTTTCCAACGCGTACTTATCAGCCAGACACAGGGTCCGATCAATACAGACGAGGTGTTTATACCCATTGGCAAAGGATCTTCCTGCATCCCATGCTCAAGGCTTTTGACGCACCCAGCCGGGAGGAAGGGAATGCCGAGCGCCCGGTGTCAAACACACCTTTGGCGGCCTTGACCTTGTTGAATGACCCCAGTTTTATCGAGGCAGCGCGTGCATTTGGAGAGCGGATACAACTTGAAGGAGGCAGCTCGATCAAGGACAGGATTAGATGGGCCTGGCAACAGGCTCTTTCGCGGCAACCAGAAGCAGATGAGTTGACTACGCTGACTGCTTTTTACGAATCTGAGCATCAGGCATTCTTGAAAGACCCTGAGCAGGCTCAGAAATTTTTGATCAAGAATCAAGGAGTCCTGCCTACACCATCCGTAGACAAAGCTGCATGGGCCAGTGTAGCGCGAGTGATATTGAACCTCCATGAAGGGATCATGCGTTACTGATCTCCCCATCAAATATTGCCAAAATAACCCTATGGAATCTCTTAATCGTTACGTTCAGGAATTGAACCGCCGCACTTTCCTAAGCCGTGCATCAATAGGGTTGGGAGCCGCTGCGCTTCATGCCTTGAGCAAGCCTTCCTTATTGAGTGCTTCATCCAGGCAATCTCCGAATGCGCCCGGTATTGATGGATTTCCTGATCTTCCAGTCAAAGCCAAACGTGTGATCTTCCTTTGCATGGCAGGGGGGCCTTCACATCTGGAAACCTTTGATCCCAAACCGACCCTGGCCCGGTTGGATGGCCAACCCATGCCTGAAAGTTTCACACAAGGGCAGCCGATCGCGCAGTTGCAGGGAAAAGAGCTCAAGTGTCTTGGGCCTCAAACACAGTTCAGTAAATATGGGCAGTCAGGGCAGCAGATCAGTGACTTTCTTCCCTGGACAGCCAAAATGGCTGATGAGATCGCGATTGTCCGTTCCATGGTGACGGACCAGATCAATCACGATCCTGCGCACACGGTCATGAATACGGGGACGTCTATTTCAGGGCGTCCAAGCATGGGGGCCTGGATCAATTATGGACTTGGAACGGTCAGTGATAACCTGCCGGGTTTTGTTGTCCTGAGCAGTGTCGGTGGTCGCAACCCGCAGCCGATTGCTGCTCGGCAGTGGCACAGCGGATTCCTTCCGAGTCGATTTCAGGGTGTGGAATTTCAATCAAGCGGTGACCCCGTTCATTATGCCCGTAATCCTGAAGGCATCTCACGCGATCGGCAGAGGAGTCTTGTGAGCACTGTTCAGGAGCTGAATCAAATTCGAAATCGCCAGCACTTCGATCCAGAGATCGAAACGCGTATCAGCGCCTATGAAATGGCGTTCCGAATGCAGGCAAGCGTGCCGGAGCTCATGGATCTGTCAGATGAACCTCAGCATGTTCTGGACATGTACGGTACGGCGGGGGCGGATGGGAGTTTTGCTGCCAATTGCCTGCTTGCACGCCGGCTTGCAGAGCGAGGTGTCAGATTTATTCATCTCTATCACCGTGGATGGGATCACCACGGAGATCTGGAGCCCTACATGAATACCTGCTGTGGATTAACGGATAAACCTACCTGGGCTCTGCTGACTGATTTGAAACAGAGGGGGCTTCTGGAGGACACCTTGGTTATTTGGGGTGGTGAATTCGGTCGTACCCCGATGTTCCAGGGAAAAGGCAAAAACCCTGGTCGTGATCATCATATCAAGGGCTTCAGTATGTGGATGAGTGGGGGAGGCGTGCGTGGTGGAACCAACTATGGAGCGACAGATGAGTTGGGTTATCATGCTGTTGAAAATGTCACTCACGTACGAGATTTACATGCGACCATGCTGCACCAGCTCGGGATCAATCATCGCAAGCTCAGCATGAAATTTCAAGGGCTGGATGCGCGGTTGACAGGGGTGGAGGACGCTCATGTAGTCAAGTCCATCCTCAAAGCCTGAAAGTAACAGGATCTTTTGCTGGGTTGATTTTCTGGCAACCTGGTGCTCAATCAAGTCTCATGGCACCACTTTCAAATCGCTGCTCCTTTGTTTCAGCCATTCAAAATCATCGGGAGGATTCGCAGGGAAACTTCCTCCCACACCACCCTGAACTGGAGGTCGAACCGTGCCTTCCAGGCCCACAACTTTCCATCGATGAGTTTCCGAGTGTCCATCTGCATAGGATAGATTCGCGCCTCCATTGTGGTAACTTGCAGGCAGGTTTCCCCATTCATAATCGCCGAGACGATTCATGAAGTATCCATCATTGATAGTGTCTGGATGTTCTCCAAGAAAAACATGGATGTCAGAGGGGCGGCGAATGGTGGTGGATTTATAGTTCTGCACAAAAACAGGGTTGAACGCATCCAGCAACACGCCTGGATCTCCAACCAGGTGGTTCATGGAATAGCTCCTGATGCGAGGGCCGTTGGTGGCTTTTGTTTTGTCCGACGGGCATTGGAAGACGGATACGGAATTGCCGACATAAGGCCCCAGCAAACCGTGCGAGACGTAAACCGTATTGGTGTTGTCGGGTGAATCTCCCCAGTCCAGCACGTGATTGACCCAGTTGTTGCGATCTTCACGGGTCTGTTCGCGTCCATGATTGTTAATGAGTCTATCCTCATGGTCGTCTCCGTAAAGTGTCCACCCCAGTGCCATCTGCTTGATATTACTCAGGCATGCGACAGATTGCGCTTTGCTTTTTGCTTTGGACAGCGCTGGAAGTAGCATCCCTGCCAGAATGGCGATGATGGCGATCACAACGAGTAATTCAATCAAAGTGAATCCATTTTTACCATAGACACCATGGGTCCCTGGTTGATTCTGGATGGCCATTTTTTTCCTGCGCATGGTAAGATCGTGCTTTGCCCGTTCTTCAAAAGCAAGGAAAGGTGCTATCAAGGCTGGCATTTATTTCGTTGCCATGGTCGCCTGCAAAATATCGTGAATCGCTCATTCCTTGATGCATCCCTCAAAAGGCCTGTTCATGGGCTCTGAAAAATCCGTGTGTTTCTGCCGTTATTTCCAATATGAGCAATCAGGGAAAGGTTGAAACGAAACTGGAAATCCCTGGAATCACGAGGGAACCCTGAACGCATGTCATCGTCCATGACTGTCTCAACAGTATTGACCTTTTTGTTCAAAAATAGTATCCAAGACAAATCACCAGAACACGTATCAAGCGTCATACCATGAAATCGAATCAATCATCACACTGGGTGCGCCGGCAATCGCAAAAGGGATTTACCCTCATCGAATTGCTGGTGGTCATAGCCATCATTGCCATTCTGGCTGGAATGCTCTTGCCTGCATTGTCAAAGGCCAAAGAAAAAGCAAAACAAACCGCGTGCCTGAGCAACCTCAAGCAACTGGGTTTTGCTTTTGCCATGTATTTGGATGATAACGCAGATGCCTTTCCCGGTGTTGCTTCGCGAGGGGCCTATCAGCCCATGAAAGAAGATTGGATTTTCTGGAATGTCAACCGTTCTGTCGGTGAAAGAGATTATTTCAATAATCCCCAGAACAGTGCCATCGGCCCCTATATTGGGAATTTTACAACCAATATTTTCAGGTGCCCTTCGGATCAGGATGTGCTCAAGCGTGCACGTGACTTTTATGCAAGACCGACATCCGGGAACCCATACCTGTACAGCTACACCATGCTCAGTTTTCTTGAAGGGGGGCGAAACAAGGGCGTTGGTTCCGTGCTGGCACCAGGTGCAAAACCGCTTTACTACAAACAAACCGCAACCAAAATGCCTTCTCAGAAAATTATCCTTGTCGATGAGAACGGGGATTCCGCTCATAGTCCTTCAACTGCTGACGATGGCCGCTGGGTTCCGCCCAATAACAAATTAACGGCACGTCACGGTAAGAACAAAGGTCAGTCCCTGACGCCTGATGATTTCAATAGAAATGGACGGGGTACTGTGCTGATGGGAGATTTTCACGTGGAAACCATTTCCCCTGGAGCAGCCGCTTCACGTAAACACTATGATACCCAGTGGACTCCCGAAACGGGGAGATAAGGAAGAGAAATTTACTTTCACTCACAGCGAAAAGCCCATCTCAGTAGATGGGCTTTTCTGTTTTTTCATATCCGTCATGGAAGATGGACTCCACCCGACCCCTGACTCCTCTGTGAAGAATGTATTGACTCATCAGGCATGGAGCGCGGGCAGCCAGTGGCTTTTTAAGTCTCCGTCATTACTTCAGCGTCATTTGATCGTCAGCAACAATAGATAAATTTACCTGGTGTTTATGCGTTTGCTTTGGCCGAATCCGTTCTCAGAACAGTATCAAATGTGAAGACTTTCGGCACACGCTTACCTTGCCCCGCCACCTTCCTGTGGGTTAAGCCACGGTGTTCCTGCCCAATACCATTTTCTTGCCTGAAGGGTTTCGATATGGCTGTCCGCAAAAGCAACATTGCTTGTGCCTCCGCTGTGGCGAAGGTGTGGGCCACCCCAATTGGGATCCGATGATATGACACCTCCGTTGTTAGGTGAACTGTCAGCTGGATCATGCAAAATCCAGCATCCCGCTTTTTCATCGGAATCAACAGTGACACATTTTTCAGGGTCGTTTGTATTGAGTGGTTTACTTCCCCCGTCTGTCATATGGACGACGCTTGAAGGGTTTCGAACATCGGTATCACGTAATTGAGGCCAGTCTTTCTTGTCCCAGACGTTTGGCCAATCACAGCCACCCAGGCGAAAGTTGACGCTGTAATTGGATAAAGCACGGTCTGCCTGGTCGCTTGGATAAATGCTGAACAATTCGTTGAACTTGCGTGTGCGCGTCGGGCAAAGGAGCAGGTTCGTGGTCTGTTGATAAGGTTGGACGAAGTTGAACCAGGCCTTACGCTCAACATTGGACCCACGGACCGCAAAGGTGAACACATATCTTCCATCATTATCATCGGAATAAATACGGGAAGCCAGAGACATTTGTCGCTGATTGTTGACGCAACTGATCTGCTTTGCTTTTTCTTTTGCCTTGGACAAGGCTGGCAAAAGCATTCCAGCGAGAATGGCAATAATGGCAATAACAACCAGGAGTTCAATCAGTGTGAAACCTGCCAGTTTTTTTGGGGGGTAGATACCGAAATTTAGTTTTTTAGCTCTCATGGGATTTTAATCATGATCGTCGCGCATACGGCTTCAAACGCTGTATTTAAAGGAATAAATAGCATCCAATTCGATTTAAAGGGCATTGTCAATGAACTCTTCTGAACTCAGTTTACTTAATTTATTATTCTACAATCCCAGATCATCGTTTCGGTTTGGATTTCGGCGCGATTCCGCTGCATGTTTACTCTTTGCATGGAGGCTTGTATTCCATTATCTGGTCCCATACGGACGAAGATTTCCTGTGAAATCCTCAATCTCCAGGCCATATTGGGCTCCAGCGGCAGATGCGGTGTTGAAGATTGATAATGAATGGGGAGGTGGACGCGCCACAGCTTTTAAAGACATGCCGCCTCACAAAAATAGTCAAAGATTATCAGAGGGAGGTAACCATTTTTGCATGGATGGTTCTGTTTGCTGGGTGAGCTTCAATAAAATGCTTTTCCTTCACAGTTGGAGTAGGGGGGGGAGCGCGGAATGCTTATTTCTTTCAAGAAGACATCACTGAGGAGTTGATTCCGAAACTCGATTTGATTCGGGCCAAATATTGATAGATGCGTTTCTGCTTGTTCAGTGTTTTCTCAAGCCTTAGTTTGCGTGAGAAACTATCCATGAAAATACTCTTATCGTTTTTGTTGGTCATCAGCCTCGGACTCAAATCGGCTCACGCTGTAGAGGTGGATGATGCGTATCGTTACCATATAGAGGTGCTTGCGCAATCTATCTTGAAGCCGATGGAACTTGAGATTGCGCCTGATGGACGGGTGTTTGTCAATGATATCGAAGGGTCACTGCACATCATACGCCCCGAGACAGATGCCCCGGTGCTTGCCGGTAAATTGGAAGTATTCACCGAACAGGAGAATGGGTTTCTTGGTTTTGCCCTGGATCCAGAATTTCTGGACAACCACTGGATTTATCTTTTTTACTCCCCCACTGATTATAGCGGGCAAAGACTCAGTCGATTCCGCATGGATGGTGACACGCTGGATTTATCTTCGGAGAAAGTCATGCTGGAATTTTTGGTGCAGCGCCTCCAATGCTGTCATCATGCCGGAACGCTTGAATTTGCGCCGGATGGCAATTTATTGATTTCCACTGGAGACAATACCTTTCCCGGCGCTCCCACAGGCGGATCAGCACCCATTGATGAGCGCCCGGAAAAATTTCCCTGGGATGCGCAGAAATCCAGTGCCAACACGCATGACCTGCGAGGTAAAGTCCTTCGCATTCGCCCAACCAGAGAAGGCGGATATACGATTCCCGATGGTAATCTCTTTCCTTCAGATGGTTCCTCCGGCAGGCCCGAAATATTTGTGATGGGATGCCGTAATCCCTGGCGCATGAGTGTGGATGAGAAGACGGGCATTGTTTATTGGGGAGAAGTAGGGCCCGATGCGGGAGGTGATTCCGAACGAGGTCCGCGCGGTTACGATGAGATCAATCAGGCGCGCATGGCTGGAAATTTTGGTTGGCCTTATTTTGTTGGTAAGAATTTCGCCTATGCCGATCATGATTTTGCCACAGGTAAGAACGGGCCAAAATATGATCCAATGCGACCGATCAACGAAAGCCCGTATAACACGGGAAATCGTATACTTCCGCCCGCACAGCCAGCGTTCATTTATTGGCCCTACGCCGATTCACCGGAGTTTCCAATGCTTGGCTCGGGAGGACGGACCGCATGTGCGGGGCCGGTCTTTCATTACCGAGCTGAATTTGAAGATACCGAAGGGTTCCCTGAACACTGGGACAACAGCCTCCTTTTCTGGGATTGGCAGCGTCCCTTCATGAAATGGGCTCGTCTCGACTCTGATTCAAACCTTATGGGTATTGAATCATTCACCGATGCAGTGATTTTGCGTAATGACGGAAAAGCACTTGAAGGCCCTGATGAAGTAGGGCGTTTTCAGATTCAAAGGCCTGTGGACGCCCAATTTGGCCCGGACGGCTGTTTGTATCTGTTGGATTATGGACGGACCTGGGGGCCAAATGAGGATTCGCAGTTGATCAAAATTTCATATTACCGTGGGAATACACCGCCTGTTGCGGTTGCCAATATCACACCGGACGCGGGTAAGGAACCGTTGACCCTTCAATTGTCTGCTGAAGGATCGATGGATCACGAAGGAGACGCACTTCATTACACCTGGACCGTGCATCCCGGCGACATCAAAATCGCAGAAGGACATGACGCTGAGGTGACAGTTCAATATCCGGGAAATTACATTGTGACATTGGCAGTTGAAGATGAAAAAGGTGCCATCACACAATCCAGTGTTCCATTGCTGGTTGGAAACAGCCGTCCCAAGGTAAAATTGATTTCTCCTGTGGAGGGTGATTTTTTTGAACCTGGAACCCCCATTCCGTATCGAGTGCATGTTCAAGATGCCGAGGATGGAGATTCGGATTACAATGATGAGTTCATGGATGCCAAGGTCAGCGTAACGGCCAGTTTTTTGAAGGATAAGGAGGAAAGAGAAATTGTCCCTGCTGGGCTTGCTGCGATGAGGAACAGTGATTGCTTGAACTGTCATGCGATGAACCAACGTATTGTAGGACCTCCGTTGATTGAAATCGCCAATCGCTACCGGGATCAACCCGATGCCATGCCACAAACAGTCAAGCGCATCATTCAAGGTTCGGTCGGTGTGTGGGGTGAAGTTCCCATGCTGCCTCATTCGCAATTGGCCGAACAGGAAGTAGAGCAAATGGTGCAATGGATTTATGGTCTCAATCCCGCTGAGCAGGGTGAAAACTCGATCAGGGGGCTTGAGGGCCATCTGCAAGCCAGTGCAAAATCAGAAGACCGCTTTGCGATTATCGAAGCAACTTATACGGACTTTGGCCATGAGTCTGTCCATCCATTGACTGCTTCCACGCGTGTTCGATTGCGTCAGCGAGTGACTGAAGCCGAACATTGTGATGAATACTCAGGTTTGAAAATTCTTGGTAACAAGCTTGGGGCGATTGAACACGGCTCTTTTGCATTGTTCAAAAACATTCCTCTGGCTCAGGTGTCTGGCGTGACCGTCCGGGTGGCATCCGGAGGTTTGGGATGTCGCATGGCCTTGAGGCAAGGTTCCATAGAAGGCCCCGTCCTTGCGCTTTTTGAGGTGAAGCCAACGGGGGGCTACAATGAATTTGTCGAACTGACTTCTGAATGGAATACATTGAACAAGCGATCAGATATATTCATTACGTTTGAGAATGAGGGCAAAGGTGGTTTGATGGATCTGGACTGGGTTCGGTTCAACCCCTGATCGGGGGGTAATGTTCTTTCAAACTCATCTGCTTTTCACCGTTGCGAATGGAATCATGGCATATCCTGGGCAGGCCCTTCAAGGTCAGTGAGGATTTGGCTTGTTTACGATGCATTTCTCTTTCGCTTCAATCTCAGGGCGCAGGCACCACGCTTGACAATCGTACTCGATAGAGTTGTCCGATGCCATCGCTTGTTTGAATACGTGTTTGGATTGTTCTTTCAGCGGAGGTGGCGGAGATGACCCTGACTTAGTTCCACAAAGATTCCCTCTTGAGTGAGGCGGATTCAACTAAGTAGGTTTTGGCGGCTTTGGCTTCGAAGATGAGCTCGAAAATTTCAGGCACATCCTGATTCCTGATCAAAATAAGTCTTAATAGAGACTCGTGAGGCAAAGATGACGAGGTATTTTCCCGGAGAAAGCAACACGGATGGGAAGGTCCATTTACGAAGTGATTGGGGATCATCTGTGAGATTCCATGAGTTCAGATTGATTGTCTGAGATCCCAGGTTTACTAATTCAACCCAGTCCCCCTGCGAACCCCTTTATCGGCGAGTGTCGAACTGTTGAAAGCTGAAAAATCGCTGATACGGACCTGCCTGGTCGTGCTTTGAAGGCTGCATAAAAGCATGAGGGTCAGGACCGCTGTTAATTTCATTATATGTGTTTTTTTTGGAGTCGTATTCAGTGGCGATGACGGTGGTGATGTGCTTCACGGTTTCCTTCCTGTCAGGATACCACAATGGACCAATGTCGCCAATGGGCTGCTAACCTTCAGTCCCAGCGCCTCCATCCATGAATGGTATTCGGCAGCGGAATAGGCACGACCTTCGGTCAGGGTGAACAGTGCTGTCGAGTAAAGTGCAATTGGCAGCGGACCATCCATCGTGTCGTTGAGGAAAACATCGTGTACGAATAATTTGCCGGAGGATGGAAGTGCTTCTGCATAACGCTGCATCAGTTTTCGGCATTCTGGGATATCCCAGTCATGAAAGATATTCGAAAAAAGGAATGCATCTGCCTGGCTTGGAGGAGTCCATTCAAACATATCTCCCTCGACGAGGTGGAGTCGGTTTTTCTCGGGATGAGCTTCAGTCAGCTCACGGGCTATGTTCAGTACTTCAGGCAGATCCACCAGTGTTATTTCAAGACTTGGGTTTTTCTCGAGTAATGCCAGAGAGTAAATGCCGCTGCCGCCCGCGACATCGACCAGGTGTTTTACATTTTGAAGATTTAATTGTTCAGCCAGAGACGGTGCTACGTTCCGCGCTCGGCCTGCAAGGGAAAGAGTGAAGTGACGCGCCAGTTTGGATTCTTCCATGGCTGATTTCACGCCAGCACGATAAATGAACGCGGCTCCTTGATGATTGATATCTGCGGGTTGATTGCTTCGCAATCTTTCAACCAGCTCAACGACCTCAGGGGAATCAGCAGCCAGGCCTAGGTAATCGCCCACATAAAAATGGCCGCGCGAATCGAGATGCTCCAGAGAAAGAGCATTGGCTTCGAACTGGTTTTCCTGATTTCGTTGAATCAGTTTCATGGCTTGCAGTGCCGTCATGAGGACCACAAACGGCCTGTTTTCCAAGCCGAGTTCTTTTCTCAGCTCGTTACTGGATAAGGGCCCTTTTGCCAATCGATCAAACAAACCAAAGTGTGCGACCGCAGCCGTCAGCAGATTCGAAGCATAACGCCAGCGAAAGGTTTCAAAGATGGGCGTGGGATCCGTGTCGGGTAGCTGGTCGGATTGAAACATATGCATGATTTCTGGAATGTACCGAGACTCTGATCCGTTCACAAACCATTCCTTTCACATTTGATTTTCATTCCATATATGGTTTCGTCGTTTTCAAAGATGAAAGGATCTTGCATGGTGTTTAAGCAGATGAGTCAAAAGCCAGACAAAGCGGTGATTTTCGATATGGACGGTGTGCTTACCGATTCTGAACCTCTGATCAATGAAGCCTCTGTGAAGATGTTTGCCGAGCTTGGTGTAAAGGTTCAGCCCGAAGATTTCTATCCCTATGTGGGAACGGGTGAGAAGCATTACATCGGTGGAGTTGCAGAAAAATACGGAATGACGATCGATCTCTTTGAGGCCAAAATGCGTACCTATGAAATCTATTTAAAACTGGCTCCAAGAAAACTTCGAAGCTTTCCAGGAGCCGTTGAGCTCGTGCATCGTTGTCGTGATCAGGGATGGAAAATTGGAGTCGCATCAAGTGCGGACATGATCAAGATTGAAGCCAACATGGCTCAGATCGGTTTGCCGTTGGAGACTTGGGATGCGGTGACAGGTGCGGACCATGTCGAACACAAGAAACCTGCTCCGGATATATTTCTTGCCTCTGCAAGGCAACTCGAAGTGAAGTCGAGTCAATGTGTGGTCATTGAGGATGCAAGCCATGGAGTGCAAGCTGCGAAATCCGCTGGCATGCGATGTGTGGCTGTGACTCACACATTCAGTGCGGATCGACTGGCACAAGCCGATTTGATCAAGGAGACAATCGGTAAGATTCTGTTGACTGATCTTTTCCCAGACGTAACCAGCTGAAGGCATTGCTTGCGGCATACATTCAAACCCACAGGATACGTTCAGCCGAATACACATTCACCCGCAAGCTTCGGCTTGTCTGACGGGCTCCTTACCCTTATGATATCACCATGAGCTTCCTCGATTATGTAGTCCTTGCGGCCTATTTCTTACTGATGATCTGGATCGGTCGGATTGCCATGAAGCGAGTCAAAGCGCAGGAGGATTATTTTATGGGTGGCAGGCAGTTTGGTAAATGGCTGCAGGCCTTTGCTGCCTTTGGCGCCGGCACGGGTTCTTCTGATCCGGTCAATACCGCCCGCACCAGCTTCACCAGTGGTATGAGCGGTATATGGAGTACCATGTCGTGGTTGTTTGTGACTCCTTTTTATTGGATCACAGGTGTCTGGTACCGACGCATGCGCCATATGACCTTGGGGGATTGGTTCGCGGAGCGTTATGAATCCAAGGCAATGGGTGCTGCCTATACGGTTTTCGGGATCATTTTCTATATTGTCTATGGTTCGATGTTTTTTTCTGCCATTGGAAAAGTCGCGGCTCCCTTGCTTGGAGATGTTGTCGTCATAGGCGGCCAGACATGGAAACTGGAATTCTTTCTGGTTCCCATCATTGCGCTGATCGTGATTGTGTATGGTGTGCTCGGGGGGCTCACGGCCGCCTACTGGACAGACATGATTCAGGGGATCTTTATCATCATTCTTTCGGTCATGCTGGTTCCATTCGGTCTCGATGCCTTGATCGAGCGATTTGGGAATCCAGAAACTGATGGGCTGATGACCGGATTCAAGATCATGCATGAACAGCTGCCTGCGGGTATGTTTCAGTTGGTAGGTTCTGCCAATGCCAGTGAATTTCCCTTGTATCGAATCATTGCGGTGACCTTGATTTCATTGGTTGGTGTAGTGATTCAACCGCATTTTATCGCGACGGGCGGTGGGTCTGCAAAAACCGAGCTAAATGCACGTGTCGGCCTCGTAGCTGGGAATTTGGCCAAACGATTTTGCACCATCGGTTGGGCGATCACAGCGTTGATCGTACTCGCTTTATATGCGGACAATGCAGAAGTGATGCAAGATCCAGGGAAGGCATGGGGCATTGCTTCCCGTGAATTGTTGTTACCTGGTCTGCGGGGATTGATGCTTGCCTGTTTGCTGGCTGCGCTGATGAGTTCGGCGGATACCTACATGCTGGTAAGCTCTGCGCTCATTGTACGCAATATCTATATCCCTTTTGTGAACAAGAATGCTTCCGAGTCCTCTTGTCTCATGATTGGACGTATAACTGGAATGATCGTGATTGTGGGGGCAACGATCATGTCACTCATGGTTCAGGACGTTTTTGTGTTGCTTCAATTGACTTGGATTGTTCCCATCGTTTTTGCTGCTCCTTTCTGGATTGGTATGTATTGGCGACGCGCTTCCACCGGTTCGGCATGGTTTACCATAGGGTTCACTGCCCTGTTTTTCTTTATCATTCCCTGGTTGATTCCCATGCTCGCCCCAGGACTCAAGACATCGGACCGATTTGCACAGGTGACACATATTGTGACAACGCGCGTCGAACGGCCTGCAGCGCCATCCGACATCAGGCGCAGGAGCATGGAGATTGAGGAGTATGACAAATCCTTGCTTTTGCTCAGTTCTGACGCGGATCTTTTGTTGCACCAGGGAGATCGTCCAGATCCAATTCGTGAGGGTCAAATCATTTCTGATACGATTGTTTCAGGGGGTAAACCGATTTACTGGACCGGCAGTGTCAAGCCTTTGGAAGGATCAAAGCGTGTGGAGATAGAGAAGCGTGAAGAAGAGGGGGCAACGGTTCTTGTTGAGAATTATGAAGGTTCCATGGAAGCCAGTGGATCTTTCAGACTGGATTTTCTTATTTATGATCTGTTGGGCGTAGGGTTGAAAAATCGTAATGATTCCATGTTAGCCACCATGGAGTTACCGACTAAAATCGTGCTGCCATTCCTTGTCATGATTGCATCTAGTTTTTTTACCACGCGTAACTCAAAGCAAGCACTGGATCGATACTACAGCAAGATGAAGACACCGGTCCTGCCTGATCCGCATGCTGATGAGGAGGCTCTGGAGAATTCGCTGAAAGACAAAGCATCTCATGAGGCTAGGAAATGGTTTCCAGGGAGTGACCTCGAAATAGAAAAACCCAAGTTGCTGGACATTTGCGGATTTCTCGGCACATTTGCTATATGCTTTTTGATTATCGGTTTGGCGATATGGATCGCTCGCATTGGGAGTTGAATCGCTCACTGATTATCATGGCCTGGTAACATGTTTCTGTCTGAATGACCTTTTATGAATGTATTGAAAAACAAGTGGATCAAGGTGTCTTCGTTTGTGTTGCTCACTGCCTTGACGTTTTTTGGCTACGGTTGTGGGTCTGGAAATCCATATGTCGCGGATGACGGGGCCAATCACTCCGATGCCATTCAAGTTGTCACTGATGTCAATTTCGCTGGATCTGTTTTAGGGGCTGACAAGCCCGTTCTGGTGGATTTCTGGGCCACCTGGTGTGGGCCTTGTTTACAGATGGCTCCTGCTGTCTCGCAATTGGCTGATGAATACAAAGACCGTGCGATTGTTGCCAAAGTCGACGTGGACAAAAATCCCGATATTTCCAACAAATATGACATCTCCGCTATTCCAACCTTTATTGTTTTTAACCAAGGCGAAGAAGTCATGCGCTACACCGGATCTACCACCATCAAGGGGCTCAGGTCCATGCTCGACAAGCAGCTGACCGTTGCATCGAAAACCGAACCCACAGTCACAGTGGATTGAATTTTGACACAAGCATTGATTCCACCTGTTCCTCCGACACTCGGGCTCATTGCTGGGGGCTTGTCTTTGCCCTTGGAGATGGTCCGTTTGCTTCGTTCAGCGGGGGTGCAGAAATTGATTGTCGTTGCCTTTGAAGGAGAAACTGATTCATCCTTGGAGGGCATGGTGGATGAGCTTGTCTGGCTCAGGGTGGGGCAGCTGTCCAAGATGATTCGTTACTTCAAATCGCATGGTGTTGGGCAATGCATCATGGCCGGACGGATTGCTCCTAAAAATTTATTTGATATCAAGCCTGATTTACGAGCGGCTGCCTTGTTATTCCGGCTCAAGGAAAAGAATGCACACACTATTTTCGGTGGTATTGGCGATGAACTTAAAAAGGATGGAATCGATCTGATTGAAGCTGTGCCCTGGATTCAGGACATCATGCCTGGAGAAGGATTCCTGATGGGGAGCCCATTGAAGGCCAAGCAGCTTGATGATGTTGCATATGGATTCAAACTTGCCAAAGAAGTTTCCCGGCTGGATATAGGCCAGAGTGTGGTCGTTAAAAATGGAACGGTGTTGGCTGTAGAAGGATTTGAGGGCACGGATGCTTGCCTGAGTCGCGGCGGTCAATTAGCAGGTAAAAAAGGCGAAGCCATCGGTGTCAAAGTAGCGAAATTGGACCATGACATGCGTTTCGATATTCCATGCATCGGATTGCAAACCATTGAGAACTGTATCCAACACAAATTCCGAGCTCTGGCTTTTGAACCCGGTAAGATTCTTCTTCTCGAACAAGAAGCCATTGAGCAGCGAGTCCAGAAAGAATCATTCTCTCTGTTGTCTGTGCCGTAGCGATAATTACCATGTTCTCCGTCTGATTGAGATATGTTTGAGCTGGTTTCCACTGCGTATTCAGGTTCTCCCTCACGGCAGTCAGGCTCTGAGGTTCACGCGCAATTCGACTCAACACCGAACTCAAGTCCGATGCGTTCAATTCTGCCTCTCCCTGGAGAAAAAGGTCAGAGTTTCTCGGGGCTCTCATGAATCGTCAGGGCACACTCAATGACTGACCATTGTCTGCTGGGCTGAGTTTCAGTATAAATGGCACCGCTTTTCTGGCCCAAGCTTCGGTGTCCTGATATTGGGAGGCCATCGAACTGAAGCAGCTCTGAAGCATGTCTGTATTGATGACTCCGGGGTTTAAGGGGATGGCAGCCATCCCTTGCGGTAGTTCCTGAGCAAGCGCTTTTGTGAGGCCTTCCATGGCCCATTTGGTTGCGCAGTAAGGAGCCACATCCGGACTGGTTGAACGTCCCCATCCCGAGCTGAAATTCACGATGATTCCAGACCCTCGCTCTATCATTGGGGGAATTACATGTCGGATGACGTTTTGGACTCCCTTGATATTGATATCAATGACACGATCAAACTCTGACGCGCTAACCTCCCACAGAGGTGCATTGGCATTGATGATCGCTGCATTGTTCAAGACGAGATCGGGTGTTCCATGTTGGGCAAGCACATGCTCGATCCAATCTGACACAGCACCGTTGATGGAAATATCGACAGCCTGAAAATCATGGGGGGGGGCGAGTGCCTCACCTAATGCGGATAAAGCCGTCGAATCTCTTCCGCATCCGACCACGGTGTGTCCTTCTTTTGCAAACCCCATTGCCATGGCGCGGCCAAGGCCTTTTGAAACACCTGTAATCAAGATGAGCCGACTCATGGCTGCACCTTTTTTCGGCGATCCATGAGTTCCTTCCAGGTCGTGAGGATGATGTTTTCCTCCTTGATGGTCTTGCGGACCAAGTCACTGGTCAAAGCTTCCAGATCTCCCTTGCGTGATTCACTGGACCCCGTGATCAAGGGAAACACATCGGAAGGTTCCGATGCATGGAAAAGGATTTCGGTAATGCCAGGTTTCAGGGCCTTGAGCAATTGAGCAAGACGTTCAGGTTTGCTGTCTGCAGGCCATCCGTAACTGTCGGTATGGAGGTCGTCGATTACAGGGAGTCCCGCGCTCCAAACTTGATCAATAAAGGGTTTGAGTGCCTGAACAGAAGCTCCATTTTCCTTGGTCGCGTAAGTCAAATGACCTCCAGGGGCCAGGATGGGGATCTGTTTCTCGATACCGATTTTGACATACCTCTCGAAGTATTCTGGATGCGCAAATAAAGTACCCATGTGACTATCCAGATGAGTGATAGGCATACCCATTGTTTCCGCGCGATCTACTTGTGCTCTGATTTCCAGCTCAATCTCATCTGCGCTCGCTTTTGCGAGGACCTGTGGGACACTATGCCAAAGGCATCCTTCATTATCCACCAACCCAGGCACTGAGGATTTACCAGCCAGGGGCCCCCAGCGATAGGATTTCCACTCTGAGGTCAGAGTCAGGTGCAGCCCACTGTCGATACTTGGGTTTTCGCTCAAGTAATGTGCGATTTCAGATACCCAGGCGCAGGGCATCATTACCGCCCATGAAGTGGCAATACCATGCTCGACAGCCTGAATCGCTCCAGTGTTTGAAGAATGAGACATGCCGACATCATCGACATGAAGAATCACTACGACATCCTTCGGTCCCCACCCCAGCTTTTCTGCATAGCTTGGGTTTGTCTGCGATTGGATGGAAATGGACTGGGCTAATAAAATGAGCAATGAAGCTATCATTTTATTCAAGCTGCATTGATATGTATGAATTGGACCGTGAAACATGTTAATATTACTCTATAAAAGCATTGGATTCGTATTCTTGCAAGCCATCGATTGTGCCATTGGATCCAGTGGCACAATCGATGGCTTTCGACAAAAAGCTCCATGCACTATTCACCAATAATATCTCTCCCTGCTTTACGAACCGCACTCCTGTCAGATGGTTCCCCAATCAAGCGTCCTCACCTCGGCAGGTTTATCCAGATGCAATCACAATGAACTTCAATCAATTTTTAGGGATAAAAAACTCGCAATTTCCTGCCGTTGGTATTGTATATAGCTAAATTCCACCTCTGGGTATTCACCCGTAATCTTATTATTTGTAACAATGAAAAAATCGAATAGGGCATTCACATTGATTGAGCTTTTGGTTGTTGTGGCAATCATCGCAATACTTGCATCCATGCTATTGCCAGCACTCGCTGGAGCCAAAGTGTCAGCAAGGAAAATCTTGTGCATGAACAATCAAAAACAAATTGCCCTTGCTACGATGATGTATGGTGATGATTTCGATGGGAATTTCCCCAAAGCCACTGGTAGTGATCACACCATGTGGATCAAGAGCATGATTGGCGCTGGTTATTTTCAGGAACTCAAAGTTTTTGCTGACCCGGCTGAAAAAGAGGGACCTTACAACCATACCAAGTTGCGTCAGTTTACAATTAAGATGGAAAATGGTCCCCGGGAACAGCATATGCTGTCATATGGAGTTAACGAGCGACTTGCTGGTCCTGCGGGGATCAAGATGCCGAAATTCCAGACAGTCACCGAACCAACGGCTATTTTCTTTTTTGGCTGCTCTACCTACTTCATTGCTCCGGATTGGGATCACGAGCGTGTTTACAATGCTGGAGGCCCCCATCCAATTGGATCGACAGTCAATCCTCCCAAGAAATCGCATGCAAGGCACGGCTCTGGAAGCGGATCTAAACCCGGGAGTGTTATTACTTACGTCGATGGCCACTCTGCCTTTGAGCATCAGGAATTCATTCAAAAGGACCTTCAATGGTTTCCTGGAGATTCCAGAAGAACTCCTCCCCGACGCTGAGATTTTTGTCTTAAAGGAACAATTGAAATTCATGAAGGCTTTTACCAAGCCGAAAACGTTTTGTTCACTGAAGATACACTTTGCTGCGCTGCAGCAAAGTGGTGAAAAAGCGAGAGTTTCCTGCAGTCAATCCGGATGCCATGAGGGGGCGAGTTAGCCTCTTCACGCTTTGAGCAATTCTTTCTGCTCCCGCTTTAGGCTTGGCTCTATAATAAAGGGTCCCATTGGGATGATGGCAGCGATAAAAATTTTTACTGACCAGCTCAATGGTCGTTTCAACACCAGAGCTGCCTGCATGAGGGTAACCACATAAATGACAAAAAGTATTCCATGAATCGTTCCTGTGATGCGGACTGCTTCAGGTTTGTCTGCAACATACTTCAAGGGCATCGCCACGAAAAACAGTAATAGACTGGAGATCCCCTCCAAGACTCCAGAATACCTCAGCCACTTAATAGCCTTTATCGAACACATGCCATTCACTTTGGACTGCTTCAGTCAGGTGTTCAAGTGTTTGGGACATATTGAGCTTACAAGCATTGCAAACAGAGTTCAAAAAACGCCTTTCTTCGCATTCAAGTAAGCATTCAGATTCATTGGTTTCGATTGAAAATCATCATCTGCGCTTCCTTCGATAATTAAACATTACATTTTTGGCCCCATTTGGAGTCAAAATACGTTGACTTAATAAATGATAAAGCAAAGACAAATACGGTGTTGGAAACCATAATAATGCTAACTATTAGTCCTTCCTTGATAAAAAAATTGACATATCGAAACCTTACGATGTATCGATTAGTAAATTATGAACGAAACGACACACCTCACCAGCCTTGATTCACTTGAGCAAGCTGCCGAGTGTTTGAAAGCGTTGGCGCATCCACATCGTCTGAGAATAATACAGATGTTGCTAAAGGAGTGTTACACTGTCGGAGAGCTTGCAGATGCATGCGGTATTCCGAGCAACATGGCATCAGAACATTTACGTTTCATGCAGCGATGTGGCTTTCTTTCAAATGATAAAGAGGGCCGGCGAACTTACTACTACATCATAGAGCCCCATCTGGCCAAAATTATGGTGTGTATCGAGGAGCGTTTTGTAACAAAATATTAAACTACCTTAACCCGATAACTAAGCATCTTAAAATTTGCATTAAATGTCGTAGAGTAGCGATATATCGACAAATCGAACAGACCGTGTAAGCCCCTGAAACATTTAATCAATGATTCGTAAGACACCAAGGATTAGGCATTGCCAAGTGAAAAATAAAAAACAAACGATCTCGCCGACAGATTTACAAGCCCTTCGAGACAAAGGTGAACAAATAGAAGTTATCGACGTAAGAACACCAGTCGAATTTCGTGAACTTCATCTGGATATCGCGCAGAATATGCCACTGGATAAACTCAACCCCGATGCGGTTGTAAGTGGACGAAAAGGACGCAAATCGGAGCCATTCTATATCATTTGTCGCAGTGGCAGTCGGGGGATGAAAGCATGTAAGCAATTTATTGATTGTGGCCACGAACACGTGATCAACATAGAGGGCGGCACGCTGGCCGCCAGCAAATCTGGCCTGCCAATGGTTTATGGTAAAAAAGCAGTTTCCCTTGATCGCCAAGTCCGTATTGCTGCCGGCTTAATTGTTTTCTTGGGTGTGATCCTGAGTTGGAAAATCCATCATGGTTTTCTGCTCATTCCTGGTCTTATTGGCCTTGGCCTTACTTTCTCCGGTGTCACTGACACCTGCGGTATGGCTATCTTGCTCTCAAAAATGCCATGGAATGCCTGGCGCTGAAAGAATGGCTTCTAAGTTTACTTTTCTTTTAAAGATAAACAGCAGATTTGAATTGTGAAAAGAATTCCCTGAGCAAAGCTGCCCGATTATATGGTAGTTCACCCATGCATCTGGCTCAACGCTGGCTGGGTTCCTTCAGTTTGGCTTTTTGAGGGGCAGGCAGGACAAGCATTTTTGCAGGCTGAGTTTGGAGCTTCTTACCAAAGCATCGAGGAGGCAGGCTTTTGGTTCATAACGTTCAACAAACGGCGACCACTGGATTGGACCCATGCCTTCGGGGCTGGATAAACAAAATTCTTGCTCACAATTTTATTTGAAAAGTGTGACCATGTTGAAACTTAGAACAATTTCGCTGCGGACAAATTGAGGAGACGGCTGGCTTCCTAGATTTGTCATGAACAACCATGGCTTACGGCCGGGGTACAAACGGATACATTGCAAGTTTCAGCAAAATAGTAATGCAAAACACATTGGTATTGTGTCAATGACATGTGCTTTATGTGACGAATTTGAAAAGAAGTCATTGCATGCGATATCCTGAATTTTATTTTGATAACACTCGTTTCCGCAATTCATTCTCCGCTCATTGCTACGGTTTTGTGACATTATCCAACAATTGCCGAAAAGAATTGAATTGATCATGGAATCGCATTAACACCGCTGAATTGGACTTTGATGCAATCATATTGGGAAGTGGAGCTGGTGGCGGTATCGCGGCTTATCAACTGGCCAGCCGTGGATGGAATGTCTTGTTAATTGAAAGAGGTTCATTCGTTAATGATGGCAATGCTTCGCGCCCCGTGTCCTCAGGATTGGATCAGCAATCCTACCTCGTCAATGGAAGCTACAGAAAGCTCACGGTTGGATACGGATTGGGCGGTGGCACTGAAGTATACGGCGCGGTATTGATGCGACCCCACGAAGTTGATTTCACTCCTGGCCGACACTATCCAAATCTCCTGCCCAAAGCCGAATGGGATTGGCCGGTTAGTTTTGGGGAAATGCGGCCCTATTATGAACAAGTTGAAAACCTGTTCGGAATTACCCCTTTTCAAACTCAAACTGAATTACCTGTCGGTCAAGCGGCTCCTATCAATGAACACCTGCACCGAGCATGGAAGTGTAACGGTATCGCTTCAGGTATACTGCCACTGGCCATCCAGAGGAAAAGTTGCCTGGACTGTGCGGATTGCCCGGGATTTCTTTGCCCAAATGGATCACGCCTGGGAACTCAGCACTTGATTGAACGTGCCATTCGTTCCCATGAGTTAAAGGTATGGAGTGGTTTCCAAGTTCTTCAGATAAGTAAAAAAGGGGAAAATGTGCTTTTGCAAAATGTGCGAACCAGCGAACAACAAACTGTTAAGGCCCGAATCTTAGTCGTGTCTTTGGGGGCCATGCAATCTCCCGCTTTGTTTTTACGATCAGGCTGGGAAGACTCGAGCGGATTGCTTGGTCGTCGCTATATGTACCATGCGGGCGGTGTCGTTGCTGGATGCTTCTTAAATCAAACGCAGGCGGGTGAAATGTTTGTAAAACAACTGGGGTCAGACCAGTTTTATTTGGGTTCACCGCAGAGCAATAATGAAAAATGGGGTGTGATCCAGTCCTTACCCACGCCTCGATTGCTACCTTCATTTATCAGGAACCGGACCTACCTCATGATGGCGACGGTTGAGGATATGCCGCAGGCGTGCAATCGCATTACCATTGATCGAAATGGAAATCCGGTGTTGCAGCACAGGTTTCATTCATTTGATCTGAAACGATCCAAAGATGCGGTTCGGACATTGAAACGACTCCTGCGAATGGGTGGAGCCTTCAGCACGATCGGCTTAACGGCAGATCGAAATAAAACACATGTAGGACACCAAGTGGGTACCATGTGTTTTGGTGAGAATTCTAAGACATCTGTTTTGGATCCATATTGCCGGCCCCATGGAACGGAACGAATGTTTGTGTTGGATGGAAGTTTTATGCCCACTTCGCTGGGTGTCGGACCGGCCTTAACCATTATGGCCAATGCCCTGCGTGTCACTGACTGGATTTGCAAGCAATATGAAAAATAAACATCGAAAAGTTGTCATCACCGGTATCACTGGTGTTCTAGGGCAGGCGCTGGGAAAGCGTTTTCATCAGGAGGGAGCCTCGGTCATTGGAGTCAGTCGCTCCAATCAATTCGAAGCCCCCTGGTTAAGCCAACTGCTCACGATGGATCAGGATTCATCGGCTGACGTTGATCGAATATTGGATTTGGATCCCGATGTGATCATCCTCAACGCGGGGCAAATCGAGAAAGAAATTGGAGATCATGGCGAACCTTTACCGCAGCATGTGGCTTCCATTAACCGGATCAACTATCAATGGCCATGTGATGTGGCGATGGGATCCATGAATCGAAGTTGGACGCATCCGCTTGATATCATAGCGATTGGGTCCATTGCTGATTGCTGCCCTTCCAGTTTTGGGCCGGTTTACCATTCCTCAAAGATTGCGCTCCATTATTTTTGGACCGGAGCCGGACCTATCTTTCATGCGGGGAGTCGACAACAAATAAGATTGCGACTGTATCGCCCTGGAGCCATAAAGAGCGACCTGGCATGGGCGCCGGTCAATCGCTTGATCGAGGGCGGTAAAGGTCATCAGATGAGAAAAAAACGCGTTGCGGCAGCCCCTTCGGGAGAGCAGGTGGCAGAACATTTTCATCGATGGTTTCTCAATCCCAATGCGTGGGTAGGTGGATGGGGTGAGCCTATTTCATTTAAATCCCTTCGAATGATTTTCGGTTGTTTTCCAAATCTTTTTTACAAAATGCAATGTTGGGCATGGAAAAAACAGAGCCGATTTTCTCAGTGATTTCAAAGTATTCTCACCATCGGATAGCCTCACTTCTTCACCCTTGATTAATTACAAGGCGTCATCAAAAAACAACAATTTGTTACAATCCCAGGACAGGCCTGCTTTGATTCTGGCTTTTAGGTTTCTCTCGTGTAAAAGCGCGCATTCATGCTACTGATTGGTTGCTGCAGTGAATCGGTGAAATGCTGTTGCATCAAATGTTGCAATATTGCGTGCGGACGGAGGCTCGCCGGTGATTATAGTAGGGATACTGGTTTGCGCTGCGCTGATTTGCGGAGGTGGCCCCTAGTTCCAGGCACTTCTTTTTGTCCGATAGTATACCGGCGACAACGGGTCATCTAAGACGCACAAGACTTAAAATCTTGTGAACGATTGTCGCTTCGTCTCAATATCAATCTTTGTATAGTTTCGTTGCATTGCTTCAGCGTCGTGGCCAACAACGTCTCCAGCTATTGCTGAGTTGGCACCTGCGTTTTTGAGCATGCTGGTCGTGGTGGCCGTGATGGGGCATTTTGCGTGTTGAAAGGTGTTGTGCAGGCATTGAGGAAGGTGGAATAATGAACCCTAAAAAGACAGCGATGACAGGGGTAGACAGCTGTAAACACGCGAGGGTTTGTTGTTACTCGCGTTGTTATTGCGGTATTTGAGTTACCTGTGTTTGCTATCAGTTGGTGCTCAGTTTGTTAAAAAGGAATGGTGGGCGAAGAGGGACTCGAACCCCCGACCTACTGAGTGTAAATCACACCGACCAACCAGAACTTTACGTCTCGTTGAGTTGCTTTTCTTATAAGTAAGTATCAACAGATGTCAACATATCCGGGTCTCTCTACCGTTCATAAAAACCACCTTTTCAAGTAGGCTTGAACTTGCAAAAAAATGCTCAGCAGTTGAAGTCTGCCGATGGGGTATCAACGGATCCTCTGGATTACTTTTATGCTTTGCTTGGGACCGGGCAACGGGCCTCTAAGTATGGTCACACTTTTTCTTTAATAAAGTCAGTCTCGCACGAGTCTTATGCTATCTGGTCTTGGGTCAGATTGTTTAGCCAACCATCAAGTTCATATTCGCCTTCGAATCAGTCTAAAATCAATACATGCCTCAACAAAGCTGAACATTACAAAAACACCGAATTTTTGTAATTTACGCTTCTGGAGTAACAAACATATTGAGTCGATGTCTCAGAAGAAGAAACATAGCGACAATTTTACACTTAAACAAAAAATTGGAATCATATGGTTTGTAATATGTATCTTAATATTAATGTATATGTTCTTAGGCGGAGGTCTGCTCTTTGCACAATACCCACTTCTTGCATATTTCTGCGTCGGCTGGATAGCGGTTGGCGCTACTATCATTAGATTCAGCAACATGGGTGGTGGCCACGGAGGGTATGGTGGCGGATGTGGCAGCAGTTGCGGTGG
>NZFL01000006.1 GCA_002690655.1 Pedosphaera sp. | reverse complement strand
TTGCGCGTCAACGAAACGGACGCTCCCAACATCTTTGATGTGACTGCTCGCGGTGAGATGCAGATTTCCGTATTGGTCGAGCAGATGCGGCGTGAGGGCTTCGAAGTGCTCGTATCTCGTCCCGAAGTCATCTACCAACGTTCGCCCGAGGGCAAACTGCTTGAGCCGATCGAAAAGCTTTTTGTCGAGACACCTCAGGAATACATGGGGCCTGTCCTGGAAAGCCTGGCAAACCGTAAAGGTGACATTACCAACATGGAGCACAGGGCCGACACGATCATTGTTGAGGCCTTGATACCCATGCGCGGTCTGATTGGTTTTGAATCCGACTTGGTGAACATGACGCGCGGCATGGGCATTATCAGTCATCTTTTCCATGAATACGATGAAGATCGCGGCGATATCCTGACCCGAAAAACCGGATCCCTGATCAGTACTGAAACGGGAGAATCTACCGCCTACGCGCTGGACATGGCTCAGCAACGTGGGAAACTCTTGATTGGGCCTGGTGAGCAGGTGTATGCAGGGATGGTGGTTGGCGAGAACGCCAGAGATCAGGACTTACCGATCAATCCATGCAGGATCAAGAAATTAACCAACTTCCGTTCCTCAGGCGATGGCAAGGGCGTTCAACTCGAACCTCCCATGCTCCTGAGTCTCGAAAAAGCCATCGAATTCATCGGTCAGGATGAATACGTGGAGGCGACGCCAAACAACTTGCGCCTCCGCAAAAAAATTCTCTGTGAGCACGCTCGCAAGCGATCCGAATCGACACGTCAGGTCAAGGTGATGGCCTGAGNCAGTGTTTTGCCTGCGCTTGAGGGAGCTACCATTTGTTTTTGTCATTACCAGATAAGATCGACTGGGTATTGTCTGAAGGCTTTGTCTTTTCCGAGTAAAGGAACATTGAGNGTCATCGCTGTGGCAATAATGAGTTCATCAAAGGGGTTCTCCATGGTGACGGGGGAGATCGCACAGCTTTAATATGGCTTCATCTTCCAGAGAGACGTAGCTGAACCCAAATAATTGCACCCTTGAACGGANGTNTTCCACCGGTGAANACNGAAGNTCNATTTTCCCGATCCTGAATTTCAAACCAATTTCCAATGTTGAAATATGGCTGAGATGGATCGTATGTTCACGATTCAGCAGGATACTTCTTTTCTGTCTTTGAATTATTCTTTCCTTTGACGTTCATTTTGCCACACTTTCNGAAAATCAACNCCGTCTCNACNTTGCGGAATGACAGGATACTCATGAAAACCATNTTGACCGTTTTTAGATTGATAGGATGCTGGTTGCTGATCGCATGCGCGTCGGCAATGCCCGTTCTTGATGCAGGCACCTTATCGCTACTTGAATCTCCCAAGACCATTGAAATACGCGATGGGGATCAAGTCATGCTGGTTTACCANAAGACTCCCGTTCCTCAACCCGAGGGGCAAGACCCTGTCTATGCCCGCAGCGGTTTCATTCATCCCTTGAAATCACCGTCGGGTGGAGTGGTGACCAGTATTCATGCGGATGACCACATTCATCACATGGGACTATGGCATGCATGGGTCAAAACAGAACACAAAGGCAGGCATTTTGATTTCTGGAATCTGGGAGGTAAAACCGGCAAAGTAAGATTTGTCCGCACGATCAGTTCTTTCAGTGAAAGTGGTCTGGTGGGTTTCACCGTGCAACAGGAGCAGGTCGGCATGACGGAGNANGGNNCGCAGGAAGAAGTCNTCCTNGATGAAANGTTGACCGTCAANGTNCGTCAATCAGGNGACAGCTATCTNGTGGATTACGACACGCGTCAAACCAATGTNACNGANACNTCNCTTGTCCTTCCCGCCTATCGNTACGGTGGATGCATTGCTTATCGTGCGCCTTATCANTGGAACAAGGAAAACAGCAACTACCTGACNTCCGAAGGCAAGGACCGAAGCAATGGGCATACGACACGCGGACGATGGTGTGCGATGTTTGGCCCGACTGAGCAGGGGGATGCGACCTTGGCCATTCTGTGTCATCCGGAGAACCGCGACGCACCGCAGCGGATGCGGGTCTGGCCGGATGGAAAGGTGTTCTTCAACTACGTGCCGATTCAGGAAACGGGTTGGGAGCTGAAGCCTGAAGAACCATCCACCATGCGTTATCGCGTGGTGATTTCGAATGGCAAGGCGGATGCCGAACAATTGAATTCACTTTGGAATCAATACGCTGCAAATTAACCTATCAAGAACAACTATCTTTACGAACATGATGATCCAAAAAACCTCGTTATCTTTCGCTTTGAGTGCCCTGTTCACCATTTGTGTGGAGAGTTCGGCAGAAACAGTCAAAGAACGATTGGCGGCGACCCCATATCACCTGGTCTACGAGAAATACGCAGACAACAATTGGGAACTTTTCGTTTCCAAAGCGGATGGGACGGGAGAACGCAATCTCACCAACACACCCGGTCAACACGAGCTGTATCCTCAGGTGTCGCCCGATGGAACACGTCTCTGCTTTGTTTCAGACAAGGGCTCCGGACGCAATACAGTGCGCAGCGTTTATGTCATGAATATCGATGGTTCGGATCGCAAGTGGGTGGCCGACGAAGCCCGCCAGCCATGTTGGACCAANAACAGCNACACNATCCTTTACCTGCCGCAGGAATACTCCAAATGGAATGTAGTNGATTACTTCACGAAGGGGCTTGTCTACTACAACGTGGAGACAGGAGTAAAACGCAGTCACCCCAACAGTGACAAACTCCACCATCTTTACAATCCAAGTATGTCTCCCGACGGGAAATGGATCGTATCAACGGTTCACGCCGGTATGGGATTCAAACATGCCATCCTTTTGATCGAAGCCGAAGGCGATGGCATTCATAGTCTGGATATTCCCGGATGTCGCCCGACATTTAGTCCCAATGGCAAATACGTTGCCTGGGGGCCCGGTGATCATGAAATCGCGGTGGGAGAGATCGATTGGGAAGCCAACCCACCAAGAGTCAAAAAGAAATGGTTGTCCGTGAAGGACAAAGTCAACAAGGTCTACCATGTCGATTGGTCGCCAAACAGCGCCTTCCTTAGCATCAGCCGGGGCGTCAAGAGCGACGGTGATTTATCCAAACCCGGTACACACCAATCAGCCTGCGAAATCGTCGGCGTATACGCCAAAGACTGGAATCTCATAACAGTGCCACTCGATCAGGGACCTGAAATCGATCTGTCCAAAGCAAGTGCAGACCAATTCCACCAAATCACCCAAGACGGCAGCAGCAACAAAGAATCCGACTGGTTTACATCCGCTCAATAAGTTCATGAATTATTGGCAACATATTTTCGTCGGCCTGTGCGGTGGCATGGGATTGCTGGCGCTTGTCGGCTGTGGCCCTTCGACATCGAATGAGCAAACCTCTGGATCCACAAATGCATCCTCAGGCATGATATCGTTTCCAGTGAAAACTGCTTCCGGTATTGAGATGATCTTTTTGGGTGGCGGAACTTTTACGATGGGAAGTGATCAGGAAAGCTCCGACGAAGGTCCTGCCCACAAGGTTACTTTGAGCCCATTCCTGATCGATCAGTATGAGGTCACGCATGAACAGTTTGCAAAAGTTCAAATCCCCAACCCGTCCCACTGGCAGGACGATCCGCGCAAGCCCGTGGAACAATTACGATGGCGCGACGCCAAACTCTATTGCAACGAACGCTCCCTACTGGAGGGTTTAACGCCCTGCTATGATGAGGCGAAGGAAGGTTGGCCCTGCAACTACGAAGCGAATGGCTACCGCCTGCCTTCTGAAGCCGAATGGGAATTTGCGGCGCGCGCTGGGTCAAAGGATGGCTATCCAGTTGGCAAACGTGCCCTCAATCAGTCGGCTTGGTTCGGGGACAACGCGGGTAAACAAACGCATGTCGTCGGCACGCGTCGTCCCAATGATTGGGGCATTCACGATATGTATGGCAACGTGTCCGAGTGGTGTCAGGACGCCTATGAGGAAGAATACTATGCTTCCAGCCCTGAGAAGAATCCACGTGGACCTGAGGACACTGCTGAAAATAATCGCAGAGTCATGCGCGGTGGTTCCTGGAAATCGAGTGCCGACATGTGCCGCGTAACCTTTAGGCAGGGCCAGCAGACAGGCGATTCGGATGCCTGCTTTTACACGGACTTCTGCGGTTTTCGATGTGTACGATCCATCAGTGAGGAAGATGCAAAGAAGCTAGCCAGTGACACCTCATCGGAATGAGCGGGATAACCTCTATCGGCACCTGAAGACTAAGTGAGCTCACTCATTATCCCCATATTGCAGCGATACCAAGGTGACATGGAAACGGAGCAAGCAGTATCCGAGGGTTGTGAGGTATGGATGCTGCGATCTGCCGTTCGCAATCTGCAAAATGAAAAGATGAGCAGTTGACATGTTGTTTCATACCTGGACCTTCCTCATCTTTTTTCCCATTGTTTTTCTGGGCTACCTTGCCTTCAAGAAAACCTCCCTTCGCGTGCTCTGGCTTCTGGCCGCTTCTTATGTTTTTTATGGCTCCTGGAACCCTTTCTATTTACTGCTGATCATCTACTCCACGGCCCTGGATTACTGGGTGGTCGCCTGGATGGAAGCGTGTGGTTCTTCGAAAAGCGCGCATTCAAGCAGCAGGCGTTGGGCCTCGTTGCTCCAGTGGCGTTCACCTGTCCGTTCCCTGAGAGTAGCGGCATGGATCGGTCGAGTGGGTTTGTTGTTGAGTCTTGGATTGGGCTTGATGGGGCCTGCAGGCTCCCAAGCGGTTGCCTGTCTGCTGGGGGTTCTCTCCTTGACCATGATGTTTGCCGCGTCCATGCAGAGCCGCAAGGCCTGGCTTTGGGTAAGCATGATCAACAACCTTTCCTTCCTGCTTTATTTCAAATACGCCGATTTTTTCATCGAAAACACGAATCAATTATTTGTTCGATTGGGTTTCAATATCCAATGGCCGGAGGCTGCCACACTGATGCCCTTCGGCTGGGAGTATCTGCTTCCGGTGGGGATTTCATTTTATACCTTTCAATCGATGAGCTACACCCTCGATTTTTATTTCGGTAAACTTCCACGAGAAAAAAAGTTCCTCAACTTTGCGACGTATGTTGCCTTTTTTCCCCAATTGGTGGCAGGCCCCATTGAACGTGCCGCCTCCTTGTTGCCGCAGTTTGAGCAAGCGCCCAGGATCCGTATCAAGGATATCACAGACGGAGCTTCCTTGTTCCTGATAGGCCTGTTCAAGAAGTTGGCACTGGCCAATTACCTTTCCTATTATGTGGAACGGGTGTACGGCATGCCGGATGAATTCGGTGGTGCCGCTCTGGCTCTGGCAACGCTGGCGTTTGCGTGGCAGATTTATTTTGATTTCAGTGGTTACACCGACATGGCGCGGGGTATTGCATTGATGATGGGATACAAATTGATGCTGAATTTCAATCGCCCCTATCTGGCGACCAGTCTTGGGGATTTCTGGTCACGCTGGCACATCAGTTTGTCCACCTGGTTCAGGGATTATGTTTATATTCCATTGGGAGGCAACCGTCACGGAGCCAAGAAAGCTTATCTTTATCTGGGGATCACATTTTTACTTTCAGCCGTCTGGCATGGTGCCGCCTGGACGTTCATCATATGGGGTTTGCTGCATGCCGTTGGAACCATGGCAACGCGCGAACTGGAGAGCAAGGCATGGTATCATGACCGAGTGCCCATCGCGTTGAAGCGACTGTTCGTTTTTCTTTTTGTGAGTTTTGCATGGATATTTTTCCGTGCCGAAACGGTGGGTGATGCGTGGTTGATCGTGAGCCGCATTGCTGGAAGTGCCTGGACCGATCCCGCCATGCCTCTGCTGATGATGGGCTTGATCGTTTTGATGTGGGCCTACCAATGGTTGCAGGAAACGCGATTCAGAATCTGGACCGAAGCAGCGTGGTTCAAGGTCATGGGAGCGGTGTTCATGTTGATATGGCTTTGCTTTTTCAGCTCTTCGGGGGGGGCATTCATTTATTTCCAGTTCTAATCCATGAAACAGGAAAATTCCAAACAGATGCCAAGTCAGAGCGATGCTGGGCGCAGATTACAAAAGGCCCAGCCTCATGCGTTTCTCTTATCCGTCCCTCAGTGGATTGGGGTGCTGGCTGTTTTTCTCGCACTGGTGCTTTTCTTGCCCTCGGCATGGAAAACTTGGGAGTTCTTTGATCCTGAACTCAACTACCGTGTGCCTTATGAAACGAGTCAGGATTACTGGCAATACGAACGACACCTGAAGCAGCGCACACAAGAGAACGACATTTTCTTCGTGGGTGATTCGGTCGTCTGGGGGGAATACGTCACTGCCGATGCGACCTGGTCTGCTTTTTTAAATGAACAGGCTTCGGAAGAATACCAGTTTGTGAACCTGGCTTTGAATGGTCTTTATCCGCTGGCATTGGAGGGGCTCGTGCGACATTACGGAAGTGATTTAAGGCAAGGCAAGGTCATGCTTCATTGTAACCTGCTCTGGATGAGCAGCCCTTCCGCTGATCTTTCACAATCGAAGGAACAAGTGTTCAATCATCCCACCCTTGTCCCTCAGTTTCGGGTTTCCGTTCCAAGTTATCGTGCCACTCTGGATACGCGTCTCGGCAGGGCCATCGGTCATCAATGGAGTTTTCTGGCCTGGGTACGCCATTTGCAGATCCAGTATTGGAAACAAAAAGATCCTTACGCCTGGACCCTGGCTGACAATGGCAAATACCCACCTGCGTATCCCAACTCCTATGCTTTACCCTGGTCGGTTGTGGATGGGCGTTTGATCTCCGAGCCTGATATGGATCCTGATCGAGGNATGCAGAGCACCAGGCACAAGCCATGGTCTGATGAGGGTGTAGGCACNCAGCGATTTGACTGGGTCCCTCTCGATGATTCTCTTCAATGGCAGGCGTTCCAACGATTGTGCCAATTGCTGCANGATCGAGGGAATGATTTGATCGTCGTCCTCGGGCCNTTNAANCNNCACATCATGACNGCNGATAATCGNGCCAANTTCNNNGNTATTGANNANNAAGTGAAGCANTGGNTNGANTCACGCTNCNNTGTCNANATGTCGCNCCCANNNTTCTTGATAGTTNACTTTATGGAGATGCCAGCCACCCGCTGACGCAGGGGTATCGGCAACTGGCAGAATCCTTGTGGGATGATTNAGNCTTCAAAGAGTGGTTGGCTGTTCCGAAGTAAATGATTTTGCATTTTTAATTGGCAATGAGGATTGAATATTAAATTTTGTGTTTAAAACCGTAATTATTACTATCCTGAACTTGAGATCATGGAGCTTTACAGGGAATTTTTTCAAATCATTCGAAAGTTGAATGAACATGACGCCGCATATTCGGTCGTTGGGGAAATTGCATTGGCTTTTCATTCTCTCCCTCGTTTCACACGTGATATCGATATCCTGGGAACACCTTCAGATCTTAAAAAATACCAAGAGGTTTTTTCAGAGCTTGGTTATATTTCATTAGGAAAGCCATGGACCTTTGTGAATACCGATATGACCCTGCATCGTTACGGTAAGAAGAGTGACGTCAGCAAGGAGGAATTGTTAGTTGTTGATTTGTTAATTGGAAACGAACCTGCTCATCTGAAGATCATCGAACGAAGTATTGTCGATGAGTCGTCCGCTGGGAATGTCAGTCTTGCCAGACGGGAGGATCTTATCTGGATGAAGGAGATTCGGGGTTCTTCTCAAGATCTTGTTGATATCGAAAAACTCAAGGAATCGCATGACCAGGATTGAACGTACGCTCAAAGAGTTGGATGATCTACGGCAATTCTATTACCAGATCAAACAACGAAAACAACCTGAGAGTCAGGCGTCTGGAAGTTGTTCAGATTCACATGTATCAAAGCCCATTGACGACGAAATAGAAGAGAGTCAGTCCACAAAAAGTCCTGATGCGTAATACCTGTTAACGAGTAGTAAAATGGATTGATTCCATTCGAGTTTCTAGTAATGAATTATTATGACAGCATTGGAAAAAGAGATCCCAAAACTACCCAAGCTAGAGAAACTGGGTTTCATGGAGTTTATTTGGACAGATTTATTGAAAGGAGAAGATCCCATCCAATCACCTGATTGGCACCACCTGGAACTCGAGGCCACGGAAAAACGCATTCAAGAAGGAAAAGAACATTTTCAAGACTGGAATGCTGCAAAAGAAGCCATTCGCAGGGCATGAGGATCCGGATCCTATTTTCTGGATTCCCTTTATTCTGACATCGATTCTTTACTTTTATTTCAGGGGTTCACAAAAAGGTTCGTGGTTATTTTTGTATGCTTTCCAAGCGGTTTCCTTATGCGATTTATTATAAATTGGAAGAGAATGAAATAAGGGTCTATCGAATTCTCGATTGCCGGCAAAACCCCATCAAGATCAAGAAGGCACTGAAATCATCTTTTACTCTTTAGTCTGGCTGTGGAAGTTCATTCCTTCAACAAACGTGTCCGTTACCTTGAGTGTTGGATCCAGCAGGATTAAATCAGCTCTTTTTCCAACTTCCAGACTTCCGATCTCATCATCCATCCCTACTTGTTCAGCGGGGGTGAGGGTGGCCATGCGGATGGCTTCGTGGATTTCTGCGGAGGTGTTCTCATACATGTTGCGCACCATGGTATCCATGCCTACCACTGAACTTGCCAGCGATTNCCTTGAAACAAAGCCGACCTTGCCATCGCTTTCGAACCATGCGCCTTCATCCTTCGGACCAAATCGATATTTCCCAGGNGGCATGCCCATGGCNCGGTTGGCGTCGGTGACCAGGCAGAGTCGNTCGGGNCCAATCATNCGGTAGGCAAACTCGAGTAACTCAGGTGACAGGTGTTCTCCATCTGCAATGACCTCCGTGCTCATTTCCGGTTCCATGAGGACGAATTGTTCCATGCTCCCTTGCATCGGGAATCCGTACTGTTCGCGTATTCCCGAGATGGAACTCATCGCGCACCAGAAATGATCCACATGCCGCATGCCCGCTTCAAACGCATGGGCCATTTCATTCCAGGTGGCGTTGGAATGACCGCAGGTCACCAGGTAACCACGTTGGCTTGCCTCCCTGTAAAAGGCTTCCGCACCGGGAAGCTCCGCTGCGCAGGTTGCCACTTGAATAATGCCCAAATCGAAACACCGCATGTATTCGCCCGGATCAGGATCGCGGCGTCCATCCACTGAATGACAACCGACTTTATCTTGTGCAAAGAAAGGTCCGTAATAGTGCACCCCTCCGATACGTGCGCCATCGCTGATTTGATGATTTTCCTGAACCGAGAGACAGGTGTGGAGCATTCGATCCAATTGGTCGGGGGTACCGGTCGTGGTGGTTGGAAAGAGGGTGGTCGTGCCGTGTCTGGCATGGATGCGATTGGCGATGCGAACCGCTTCAGTGGTGCCGTCCATATAGTCCGCATTTTCGCCTCCGTGCACGTGGATGTCGATGTAACCCGGAGCGATCCATCCACCCTTGACATGCTTCACCGCTTTTTGCTCCTCCACTGGGCAAGCATCCCATGGACCGACATAGTCAATGAGACCGTCGCTTGTGACGAGGCAGCCATCCTCAAGTATTTGATCAGGGAGCACCAGATTTCCTCTGAAGACGGAGTGATTCATTGGATTGCACTGCGATGCTGCTGCAAACGGAATTAGCGTCTATTCTGAAGTTTGGAAAGCAAGCGTAGGATTTCAATATAGAGCCAGACAAGTGTGACCATCAAACCGAGAGCTCCGACCCATTCCATGTATTTGGGAGCACCTGCTTCGGCGCCGTTTTCGATGAAATCAAAATCAAGGACCAGATTGAGTGCGGCGATGACAACAACCCCCAGACTGAAAATAATACCAAACGTGCCGGAACTATGGATGAAGGAAAGTCCTGAACCGAAAAAACTCATGATAAAACTCAGNAGGTAAACCATCCCTACGGCTCCTGTCGCGGCAAACACACCCAGCTTGAAATTCTCGGTGGCCTTGATGAAGCCCGTTTGATAGGCGAAGAGAAGACTGAACAAGGTTCCGAACGTCAGGCAGATTGCATTGAACACCAGCCCCGGGTATTGCATTTCAAAAATAGCTGAGATCGCACCGAGGAATAAACCTTCCAGCAATGCGTATAGCGGTGCGGTGAATCCTGCCCACGTCGGTTTGAACATGGTTGCAAGCACCAAAACAAATCCTCCAATGGCCCCGCCAATCGCCAATGGCATTGGATTTCCTTCCTGAGATGCCATGCGCCAGGTCACAGACGCACTGAAAACGGCGAGCAACAGCATGATCGCTGTTTTGACCACTGTTCCTTGAATGGTCATGGTGTTGGAGCCTGCGTACCCACCCAAGCGGGTGAAGGTGCGATCGTTTAAAACAGGATTGGCAGTGCGCATCATATCAGTCACAAAATACACCTTTAAGGGCTTGGGTGCAAGCGTCTCAGAAGTCTATTCTCCCGATCATTCCTCCAGACAAGTCTTTGNTGCAATGTTTGCGTATCTGAAAGGTAAAAACCGAAAGGACTGAAGCTACTTTTCAATCGTTTAAATCNGGTAGCTGGTATGGGTTCAAGATGCTGCAGAAAAAATACCCACATGTAGATCTTCTCAGGCCTCCNTTGTTTGATTTTGTCTGGGCCTTTGAATCNNCAGGTATCGGGTAGTGTTACCTTCCTTTTTCTGGAAGCAAAAGATCAGCATCCTCCCACCGGTTTTACTTGACCATCCACAGTCAGGAAACCATCGTGCAAACTATCTCTTGAGAACCAACTGCGGATCATTGTCATGAAAAATTTGTCTTTCAGAGGTTTGTCCCTCAGAACTGCCTCCCCTTATCTGTCCGGATTTACCTTGATTGAGCTGCTGGTCGTCATTGCCATCATTGCCATTCTGGCAGGCATGCTGTTGCCTGCACTCAGCAAGGCCAAGGGAAAGGCAAAGGCCATCAAATGCGTCAACAACAAGCGGCAGCTGGGTTTTGCCATGTTGATGTACAAGGATGACAACGAAGAAACATTGATCAATCTCGCAGTCAAAGATACCGATGCTTCCGACAAGGTAGTGACAGATGATCGACAAGGAGGCATTCGCTGGTGGCCCGATCTATTAAAAAATTACAGTGTGGAACGAGCTGTCAATCAGTGCCCTTCAGTCAAACCTCAGGATGGTTTCGGCATTGGCCTCAATTACCACGAGCTCAGTCTCTGGTTGCCGGATCCCGGTCGATCCATCAAGGCAACCACGGTGAAACGTCCGGTGGAAACCATTCATCTTGCTGATTCTGCCGTGATCGAAAATCCCACCGAAAAGAATGCTGACCTCTGGAAGCCCACCACGAATCCCAGCAAGCAATGGTCGGTTTTTCGTACGGTATTTTTTCGTACTCCCAACAATGGTGCTTACAACAGTCTTCCGTCCCGTGTCGTCAATCGACATGGTGGTCGTGCCACCATGTTATTTGTGGATGGTCATGCAGACACCAAACGCTCCGCCGAAGCGGGATGGGAATTTGAGAGGGGACATGCATCTGTGCTTTGGGATCGCGAGTAGCATTTTCTATTTTACGCCTGTTCCGATGTTGCGTGAATCAAGCCGGGGTGGAGCGGATGCAAGGCAAGGACCTGAATTTCAATAAACATTGCGTCATTGGCGCTCTGGGGAAACCTCTCTGCTCAAATCCGGAAGCGCCAGTAGGGAAAGATGATTTCAAGGGCGGTTACAATCAGAAAGATGAGACTGATCATGGCATTCAGTCGAAAGAAGGAATAATTGATCCACTTGAGACTGCGTTTGCGGGCCAGCCAATGTTCCATCACCAATGCGATGAGGATCAGGGACAAGCCTGCGATGTAGGCGAGCCTAAAGGATTGAAGAAAACCGAAAATCGCAAGGATTCCCCACATGATCATATGGCTCAGAAACGCAGTCTGAAGCGCGTTCTTAACGCCCCAGCCCACCACCACGGAGTGAAGTCCGTGTTTGCGGTCGAATTCGTGGTCCTGCATTGCGTAGATAATATCAAAGCCAATCAGCCAGAAAACGACGGCGATGCTCAACAGGACTGGGGCAAGACTCATTGATTCCGTCACTGCCAGCCATGCTCCGATGGGGGCAAGGCCCAGCGCAATCCCCAGGTAGACATGCGTGTAGTCCGTGAACCGCTTGGTAAGAGAATAGAAGCATACAACGAACAGTGCGACGGGCGATAGGTAGAAGCAGATGGAGTTGATGTGATACGCGATGTAGAGGAATGCCGCACCGCTGGTGATCAACAGGAGTTTGGCACTGAACAAGGAAATGGAACCTGCAGGGAGATGCCGGTTAGCCGTTCTTGGGTTCAGCTTGTCGAAGTGACGGTCCACAATTCGATTGAAGGTCATCGCACAGGTTCGCGCGGTGACCATGGCACCTAGAATGAGGAAGAAAAGACGCCAGCCGGGCCAGCCTCTATTTTCCCTTGCAGCTACCAGCATGGATGCCAGTGCAAAAGGAAGGGCAAAGACCGTGTGGGAAATTTTTACAAATTCNCCCCATTTCGCTATTTCCTGAAAAATNCNTTTCATCNANNTCACTTGCCNGNGCCNGNTTTGTTCATGGGCCAATCAGCCTCCAGCAACGCTTTGTATCCTCCCGCAAGTGAATGCACATTGAGATAACCCATGCGCTGGGCCACTTCCGCGGTCAAGGCAGAGCGGTAACCCCCCCCGCAATACATGATCAACTCGGTGGATTTGTCAGGAAACATGTTTTCGATGTCTCTTTCCAATACTCCTTTTCCAAGATGAACGGCTTCGGAGGCATGCTGCTTGTCCCATTCCCGGTCTTCCCGCACATCGANAAGTGCCGCATGCTTTCCTGTCTTCAATCGCTCGCGGGCCTGATCAACGGAGACTTCGCTGATCTTTTCTCTGACTTCATTAACTATGGCTAAAAATCCTGGTGAGTGTTCCATCTGGAGTAGGTGATTTAATATTTCAAAAAAGATTACATGCAAAAGGATGATGTTCTCATCTCAATCATCATTGTATGGTATTCAAAGTATCCCAAGTCTCCAAGTAGAACAACTTGTCACCTGGAAGCAATTTATCAACATCAACCTTCAGGCCATACTCACGTGCCGTGTCGAAGTCCTCTTTACGGTAAGCAATTTCAAACCAAGCCATATTGTAACCCGGGACAAGCTCTGCGGATAGTGTTTCACTTGGGATTTTTTTCATGTATTCCACTGCTTCAACAAATCGTCGATTGAGTGCAAGGGCCAGTGCATGATTGATGACCGACGCGATATTGACGTTTTTGTTACGATTCATGAGTTCATAGGTGAGCGATACGGCTGTCTCTGGTTTCCTGCGTTCGCTCAGCAGCAAGGCTGCATAATTGTTCGTGTAAGCCCAATTGTCGGGATCCATTCGATAGAGGTTTTCAGCTGCATTGAAAAGGGGCTCCCAGTTACCGCTGCTTGAAGCCAGTGTAAAGATGGTTTCCCAATATTCGGTGCTATCTTTGTAACTGGATTCCAGAGGGGTGAGAATCGAAAGGGCCTCTGCAGGAAATCCCATATTGCCCAATTCCTGACCTATGAAATATCCAGTTGGAGCAAACGCATACTTGTGCTGGAGGACTTGACCTATGAGTTGCTCCGCTGCAAGTCGTCTGCTTTCTCCAACAGCAGCCCGTGCTTCCATGAATTTGCTGAAACCTGTCAAGGCATCGGTCACATNGCGGCTGTTTCTAATAATGAGAGCAGCCCTTCGTAGTTCAGACCATTTTTCCATGCCTGTGAGCAGTTGTGCATATACATGCCAAACGGTTTCATGATAGCCGTATTGAGGGGCATAGGTGGAAAGAAATTGAAGGGCGAGATCTTTCTCTCCCAATGAGGAAGCTACTTCTCCAAAATAGGCTACCTCTATTGCGTTCCTGGGTGGGGAGTTGTAGCGCTGCAGTTGTTGCAAGGCTTCAGGTTTTCTTCCCTCCTGGATGAGCATTCCCCAGTAATTCAAGTGATGCATTAGCGTGTCCTTGCCAACACGGATCAGGAAATCCAGGGATTGTTTGTAATGTTCCACCTCGGAACGTGCCTGACTTACCTGAATGTTCAGGATGTGCGCCAATGGGCCAAAATCCTTATCCTCCAGTTTGGATCTGATCATCTCCAGATTATCCAAAGCGGTTTCAGGAGGTCCCCATGCGGCAAGAGATGCGGCGCGATATAGTTTTAATTCTGGATCAGAACGAATATCTTCCGAGCTTAGTTTGCTCAAGCGCTTCCTGAAATCTTCTGCAGCTCCAGCGCGGAACAGGGTTTTCACATACTTCTTCTCAAGGTCGATTGGTAAATCGCTTTCGAGTGTATTCAAAATGTGGTGGTTGTAGGTGTGTAGATCGTAAAAATCAAAAACTTCCGCGAGTAATTGAATATCTGTCCTGTTGGTTTGAGTGATTCGCAAAAACCACATGCCGTTCTGTGCAGCATCCTTGCTCTTGCTTCTGCGAAGATCATGGTCCATCAGGAAACGGAAGTATTCCCGCATGTATTCCATGTTGCCGGGGTGGTTTGCAATGGATGAATGCCAAGCGTGAACAGAGTCATCAAACTTGTCTTCCGCCATCATCTTCAGCGCGCCGCGCCTCAGGGACCAGGATTGGATGAAATCCAGAAAACTAATTTTTATGACAGGTTTGAATCCGTCTGGAGTGACCCGGTGGTATTTAATCAATGATATAGGCAATGAGAGAATCATCAGAAGCATGAGTAACAGACCCCACTTGAACCAGCGCGTGTAGAGCAGCAAGCGAGTCAACGGCACGTCACGGTCCGTGACAAACCTTTCAATTCTTTGACGTCTGCCTAATGCCTCATTGTCTCTCATTTAGATCATTACAACAGTCCTCACACTTCCCGATCGAGCCCATCAAAATCTATGCACTGGCGTTGGAAAGCGCAACCAGGACTTTTTCGTGCACTCCTCCGAATCCTCCATTGCTCAAGATCGCCACCACATCTCCTGATCGCGCCTTTGCGGCGACTGCTGCGGCCATATCATCGGGATCGGCAATGACTTTTGCTTCTTTGCCCTGGCTCTGAATGGAATTCACGATGTCTGGTAAATTCAGGCGATCCTCCGGTTTCAGCAGTTCTGCTCTGGCAACTTCCCCAAAGAGGGACACATCGGCTTCTGAAAATGCATCCATCAGCTCCTCCTGAAAGACGCTGCGGCGGGTGGTATTGCTACGAGGTTCAAACAGCACCCAGAGGCGTCCTTGAGGATAGGCTTGTTTCAAGGTTTGAACGATTTTTTTAATGGCTGTGGGATGGTGCGCAAAGTCATCAATGACAGTGATCCCTTCCGGGGTTCCAATGATTTCCAGTCTTCGTTTGACACCCTTGAAAGTCCGGATGGCTTCTTGAATGATCGCCGGAGAAATACCGCATTGATGTGCACACGCAATGGCTGCCACTGCATTTTCCAGATTATGCTCTCCTATCATGGGTAATTGGTATGCATCCCCATTGACAGTGAAATGCAGCGTGCCTTTGTCCGTGTGGTTGGAGGTGACCAGAAAGTCCTGATCTCCACTTAATCCAAATCGTTGAACCGGGCAAAAATCAACATCCAGCAGCGGAGCTAAATTTGCCTCTGTTCCATTGGCGAGTAGAAGTCCATTGGAAGGCACCAGACGAATCAGATGGGAGAATGTTTTTTGAACTGCCTGAAGGTTTTCAAAGATATCCGCATGATCAAATTCCAGATTGTTGATGACTGCGATTTCCGGAAGATAATGAACAAACTTGCTGCGCTTGTCGAAAAAAGCGGTGTCATACTCGTCTCCTTCGAGCACGATCCAGTCGCTGTCTGTTAATCGGGCTCCGTGCTGAAAATTGCCGGGCAATCCGCCNATCAGAAANGAAGGATGCAGGCCGGCACATTCCAGAATCCAGGTGATCATTGATGTCGTNGTGGTCTTGCCATGGGTACCCGCCACAACGATGGATCGTTTTTCACGAATGAAGCATTCCTTCAATAGCTCNGGTAATGAGCAGTAGCGCCATTTTTCAGCGAGCACATGCTCGACTTCAGGATTACCCCGCGAAAGTGCGTTGCCGATCACGATGCAGTCCGGCCTTTCGTCCAAATGAGCGGGATCAAANCCTTCATGCACCCGAATACCTGCCTGGGCCAAAAAGGTGGACATCGGTGGGTAAACGTTGGCGTCCGAGCCGGATATGCGATAGCCCTTCGACTTAAGTGCAGCCGCAGTCGAGGCCATTGCGGTGCCGCAGATGCCTATGAAGTAAATATGATCTCCTTCCTGAACCACCCCAACAGCATGACTNAAACTTCACCCAAAAACCAAGTAGGATTTGTTGATCCACCCAAAAATTCCTGACTCAGCCTTCTTTTTTCAACGGTTTCCTTCTTTCCAAGAATGAAAAAGTTTGTTCGAAAGCTTCTCGGTAGCCTTTTCTTCCTTGATTTGAAGCTGAAGGCACCTGTTAATCCTTGTGCCTCTGGTTGGCAACGTTGACGAACAATGCTGAGATCCAATGAGGCGATACACACATCATGGACCAGCAGCTGAACCAGAAAGAACTCACCAAGGCACTTGCCGTCGCTCAAGAGGCCGCGCAGGCGGCCGGCAAATTAATGAGCCAAAACCTTCGTAAAACAAAGAAACGGCAGGAGGAATCTCAGCATGACATCAAACTGGAGCTGGATGTGCGCTGTCAGAAAGTCATTGAAAAAGTGCTCAAGGATTATCGTCCATCCATTCCTGTGCTGGGTGAGGAAGGGTTCACTGGCGACGTGAACGAGCCGGTTCGCTGGATCGTCGATCCCATTGATGGAACTGTCAATTATACCTACGGCCTTCCCCATGCATGTGTGAGCATTGCCCTGCAAGGCGTCTCCATCAAAGCGGGTAAACGCAAATCCAAACCTGAAACGATCCTTGGTGTGGTTTATGATCCGTTTCTGGATGAGATGTGGGCTGCCGTGAGAGATAAACCCGCACGCATGAATGGTCGCCTGATTCAGCCCAACAAGCACAAAAAACTGGAAGAATCCGTGCTCGCGATTGGTTTTTCCAAATCCAAAGGCGCACTGGATGAGATGTTGCCTGCATTCAATGCTCTGGTTTACCGCGTGCGCAAGGTCAGGATTCTTGGAGCCGCCGCGCTTTCGCTGGCATGGATAGCCGATGGTCGGTTGGATGCCTTCATGGAAAAAGGGGTTCGCATCTGGGACATCGTCGCCGGCGGATTTATTCTGGAGCAAGCTGGAGGGGATTTTTATCATCAGGCAATCGACGACGAACACCGCTACTCCATGATCGCCAACAACGGATGTCTTCGCCGCAAACTCCAGCCTTTCATGCCCAAACATAAATCCTGATTTTTTTTCGAAGCATAACCCAACACAGCAATCATGGAATACGAACCCATTATCGGTCTGGAAACCCACGTCCAACTGAAAACCAAATCCAAAATGTGGTGTGGTTGCCCCAATCAGTATGGTGCTGATCCAAACACACAGGTCTGCCCTGTCTGCCTTGGCATGCCGGGTGTGTTGCCTGTTGCGAACGAAGAAGCGTTACGATTGACCGCCTTGACAGGTTACCTGCTGAACTGCGATCTCCCGCGCCATGCCCGTTTTGATCGGAAAAATTATTTCTACCCTGATGTGGCTAAAAACTACCAGATCACCCAGCTTGCATTACCCTCCACCATCAATGGTCATGTGGACTTTGAGCTGAACGGCAAAACGGAGCGGGTACAGTTGACACGTGCTCATCTGGAAGAAGATGTGGGTAAAAGTTTTCACTATGATCGGCAGAGTGGAGTGGACTTCAATCGCGGCGGGGTTCCTTTGCTTGAAATCATCACCGAGCCCTGCATTACCACTGCGGACATGGCACATGCCTACCTCAATGCCTTGAAGGATATCCTGACGTATGCCGGCATCAGTGATTGCGACATGGAGAAGGGGATGGTGCGCTGTGATGTCAATATCAGTGTGCGCCCCAAGGGAACGGCCGAACTGGGCGCCAAAGTGGAAATCAAGAACATGAACAGCTTCAGTGGGGTTCGTCGTGCCTTGCAATATGAAATCCCCCGTCAGATAGAAGCGATTCAGAACAACGAAACCATCGCTCAGGAAACACGTCGATGGGACGACGTGGCCGGGATCACTGAAAGCATGCGCAACAAAGAAAATGCTCATGATTACCGTTATTTCCCTGATCCTGATCTCATGGCGTTCGAACCCTCCGAGGCCTGGCTTGAAGAAGTCAAAAAGGGTGTCGTCGAACTTCCACTCGCTCGGAAGAGACGTTTCATGGAGCAATACAAATTGCCTGACGGAGATGCAGACGTATTCGTCAACGATGTTTCGCTGGGCGATTATTTTGAGCAAATTGCGGTCAAGGTGGAGCAGCCAAAGGCCCTTGCCAACTGGGTCATCAACAATCTTCAAGCCAAACTGACGGAATCCGAGACAAGTTTGCAGGAGCTTAAATTTGATGCCGCGGCATTGCTGGAATTGATCAAGCTGGTGGATTCAGGAAAAATCAGCACCAAGATTGCGCAGACCGTTTTTGTTGAAATGTTTGATACCGGCAAATCTCCAGCCGCGATTGTTGAAGAGAAAGGGCTTGTTCAAGTTTCAGACTCAGGTGCGATCGAGACCCTCTGTCAGCAGGCCATTGAAGCCAATCCTGGTCCTGCAGATGATTTCCGTAAAGGCAAGGAAGCGGCATTGAATTTCCTGAAAGGTCAGGTGATGAAACTCAGCCGTGGCAAGGCCAATCCCGCTCTTGTCGGTGAAGTGCTGAAACGTATCTTAAACGGTTGATCCAGACTTAATATTGCAGGGTCCACCTGATTCCTGAGGCTACTTTTTTCAGGTTGATAGTATGCCTTGAGGCAAATCCGCGATACCATATCTCTCATCTTTGGCGTATCACCGCCACACCTGTAGCCGATCGAAGAGAATTGAAAATCTCTCCGAACACTTCAGCTGCATGCTATTGGACACCTTCACAGCGGCGGCATCGTTACTGATTTGCATCGAGTCAGGTTGAAGTTGATTCCCGAGCGCATTCGCCATAGAGTCGTCTAATCATGACTCAACTTTCACATTGGTTCAGAAGCAATCGTTTTGGCTCTTTGTTTTTTGCGACGAAGCGGGCATCGTTTTTTTTCATGCTGATCGCCTGCACCTCAATGAGCGCCGCTGAGTTTGGGGAAACCAAATTCCGACAGCTTGAGGAAGTGCTTCCAACTCCCAACAGCTACCGAACCGCTTCAGGTGCGCCGGGAAATGCATACTGGCAGCAGCGTGCGGATTATGACATCAGTGTGGAACTGGACGATGAGCGCCAACGCATCATTGGGTCCGAGAAAATTCACTACACCAACAACAGTCCGGATGCGCTTGATTATCTCTGGGTACAAATCGATGCCAATCTCTTTGCCAAAGATTCCGATGGACATATTACAAGCTCAGCTCCTGACATCAAGCGACTGCAGTTCAAATCACTTCGAGGATTGCTCGAGCGTGAGTCGTTTGATGGCAAGGCACGTATCCATTCGGTCAAGGATGCTTCGGGAGCTGACCTGAGCCATACCATCGTCAAAACCATGATGCGCATTGATCTGCCGTTTCCGCTGAAACCCGGCAAATCGATGCATTTTTCCGTTGCCTGGTCCTATAACATCATCGATGCCCAATTGATTCGTGCCCGCAGTGGTTATGAGTATTTCCCCGAAGATGATAATTTCATCTATGAAATGGCTCAGTGGTTTCCTCGCATGGCTGCCTATACCGACGATCGTGGCTGGCATCACAAACAATTCTTGGGTCGCGGAGAGTTCACACTCGAGTTTGGAGATTACCGGGTTGCCATTACGGTGCCTGACGATCATGTCGTGGCCGCCACGGGCGAACTTCAAAATGGTAAGGAAGTATTGACGAACGAGCAATGGACACGATTTCAGCAAGCAGAACGCTCTGAAACACCCGTATTCATCATCACTCCCGAGGAGGCAAAAGAAAATGAATCCACAGATCCCTCGGGCAAGAAGACATGGGTATTTGAAGCTGAAAATGTGAGAGATTTTGCGTTCGCCAGTTCTCGCAAATTCATCTGGGATGCCATGCATCACCTGTCCGGAAAAAACAACGTCCTGGCGATGTCCTTTTATCCAAATGAGGCGGAGCCACTGTGGAGCAAATACTCGACGCACGCCGTTGCGCATACCATGGATGTCTACTCCAAATTCTCCTTTGATTACCCTTATCCTGTAGCCATTTCCGTGAATGGCCCTGTCGGTGGCATGGAGTATCCCATGATCTGTTTCAATGCGCCACGACCACTGGCTGACGGTACTTATTGGGGCAAGCCAGCCAATGGCGAGCAATGGATGCATTCCAAATATGGTTTGATTTCCGTGATCATTCATGAGGTAGGTCACAACTATTTTCCGATGATCGTGAACAGTGACGAGAGGCAGTGGACCTGGATGGACGAGGGCCTGAACACTTTCCTTCAATACCTGACCGAGCAGGAATGGGAGGAAGATTATCCAGCGCGAAGGGGTGAGCCTAAGGACATGGTTTCCTACATGAAATCGTCGCAGCAGGTTGCGATCATGAGCAATTCGGAATCGATCCTTCAGTTCGGAAACAACGCCTACGGCAAACCAGCAACGGCGTTGAACATTTTAAGGGAAACCATTCTGGGACGTGAGATCTTTGATTTTGCGTTCCGTACCTACTCGCAGCGGTGGATGTTCAAGCGTCCGCAACCCGCTGACCTGTTCCGTTCTCTGGAGGATGCATCGGGCATCGATCTGGATTGGTTCTGGCGCGGTTGGTTTTATTCGACCGACCACGTCGATCTGGGGATTTCCAATGTCACCGAATATCAAATGGATACGCTGGACCCCGTCGTTGACAACGAGCGTCTCAAGCAGGATCGCGAAGAGGAGCCCGTTTCCATTTCCAAATTACGCAACAAAAACCTGAAGCTGCTTGTGGATCAATTTCCCGAGTTGATTGATTTTTACAATGATTATGATCCTCTGGATGTCATCGATGAAGATCGGGAAAAAGATCAGAAAGCGATCGATGAACTCGAACCCGTTGACAGGGATCTGTTGAAACTGGAGCGTCATTTTTATGTTGTCGATTTTGAAAATGTAGGCGGCCTTGTGATGCCTATTATTCTGGAAATCGAATATTTCAACGGTAGCAAGGAAACGCGTCATTACCCCGCCGAGATCTGGAGGCAGCACAGCGATCAGGTCAGTAAGCTCCTGATCACACGTGAACCCATCCGTGCCTTGCGAGTGGATCCTCATCTTCAGACGGCTGATATCAACCTTGCGAACAATGTGTATCCTCCTGAAATTCAGAAAGCTCGTTTCAAGCTGTCTCAGGAAAAATTGGACAAGAACCCGATGCAGAAAGCGGGTCTGGGTCAGTCCGATGATGTTGAAGAGGCTGGCGACGAGGCGGGTGAATCCAATGAGTAGTGCTCCCTTCAAATAGTCGCAGATCCGAGCACCTTTTCAATGGCTCTGGTCAAAGCGCGTGTCATCTTGTGCACCTGGGTTTCAGAGCAGCAGTAGGGAGGCATGAGTACAATCACGTTTCCAATGGGGCGGGTGAGCACACCAAGTGCCGCCATTTCCCTGCAGATTTGAATGCCGACCTGTTTCTGAATGGGCCAGGGGTTGCGCGTGCGCCAGTCCTCAACCAGTTCGATACCTGCGACCAGACCCGACTGACGGATATCTCCCACAAAGGCTGATTTCCACAGAGGGGCTAGAGATTGCTTCAAGTGTTGCTGCAGTTTGCGTCTGCCAGGAGCACTGCCTGTTTTTTTCAAAAGTCCCAGACTAGCCAATGCCGCAGAAGCGCCCAATTGATTTCCGGTATAACTGTGTCCATGAAAAAAACTTTTGAACGAGTCATAGGGCCCGAGAAAGTTTTCATACACAGCTTGAGTCGTCAGTGTGGCCGCCATGGGGAGGTATCCGCCCGTCAGCCCCTTGGCCAGACACAGAAAATCGGGCTGTACGCCCTCTTGATGTGAGGCAAATATCGAACCTGTTCGCCCGAAACCTGTCATGACTTCATCCGCGATCAACGGCACCTCTGCTTGGCGCGCCAGAGTGGCCACGCGTTTGAGCCATCCCTCGGGTTGGCCGACCATCCCCGCGACTCCCTGGACAACGGGCTCAAATACAAATCCTGCGTAATTTGTTTTTTTCTTTTGTCCTGCCTCAAAATGTTGCCCTACTTTTCCGACGCATTCCCAGTTGCATTTTCGATAGTCCCTGGCGTCTGCCCGTTCAGGCTTTGCCTTGTTGAACGGACAACGATAGCAGTAGGGCGACATGGCTTTGTCTGATGAAAATAACAAGCCTGAGAACGATTTGTGAAATAAATCGATCTGACCAACGCTGACGGCACCTATCGTGTCACCATGATAGGCATGATCAATGGAGAGGAACTTGGGGCGATGACCTTTTCCTGATCTTCTGGCATGTTCGTAAGCCAGCTTAAGGGCTACTTCCAATGCGGTGGATCCATCATCTGAAAAGAAAACTTTACCCAGCTTCGGGTTTTTATATCCACTCCCGGCATCTTTGAACAATGCAGGACGGTTGGCCGTTTTCACCAATTGCTCTGCGAGAAGCGAGGCCGGTTCATTCGCAAAACCAAGAGCGGAGGAATGGGCAATCTTTTTCAGCTGATTCTGGATCGCCTTGTCAATTGCCGGGTGGCGGTGCCCGTGAAGGTTCGTCCATATCGATGCATTGGCATCGAGATAGCTTCGATTGTGTTGATCCTTCAAAACGGCGCCTTTTCCGGACTTGATGACGATGGGCTCTTCTTTCGCCCAATCCTGCATCTGGGTAAATGGGTGCCAGACGTACTTGAGATCTTTTTGTGCAAGAGGATGCATAGATTCAGGAACAAGGGTTCAGCTGCTCGTGGCAATGAACCAATTGTTTCACAAGGTTTTCAATAGCGGCGCTTGAGTGAGATGCACTGAGAGTGATGCGTAGTCGAGATGTGTTGGGAGGAACCGTTGGATACCGTATGGCAGGTACGAACAATCCTCGATCCATGAGAGCCTGAGATAATCGAACTGCTTTTTCGGCATCACCCACCCACCAGGGAAGGATGGGAGAAGTCAATCCGGCTTTTTGATGCAGCCCGGATGCCGTGCCTCCAATCGGGTTCCTCCATGGTTCGCCCACAGCCTCATGGAAGGTTTGAATACGATCGAACAGAGTCTTGCGCAAATGCTCGCCCTCTTCCGATGTTGTGATATGAAGGGAAGCCAGTGCGGCTGCGCTTACCATGGGAGAAGGTGCAGTGGAGTATATAAACGAGCGTGCTTTGTTGATCAGAAAGTCCACCAATAACTTTGAGCCTGCGATGAATCCACCTGAACATCCAAGCGCTTTTCCAAGCGTGCCCATCTGAATATCCACTTGTCCGGATAGCCCTTGTTCCTGAATCAATCCTGCCCCGTGTTTTCCAAATAATCCTGTTGAGTGGGCTTCATCAATCATGAGCCATGCTCCATAAGCATGCTTCAATGCCGCTATCTGCTTGAGCGGTGCATGATCGCCGTCCATCGAATAAACACTCTCTGCGATGATCCCGATGTGATTTCCATCTTTCGTTCCGGGTGTGGTTGATTGTGACGCTGCCCACTTTAATTTTTTCTCAAGATCGACTGTATCATTGTGACGGAAAACCCTCAGCTTGGCGCCACTTCTGCGAGCCCCGTCAATCAATGAAGCATGACATAGTTTATCAATAATCAGGATATCCGTGGGCTCAAAAAGAGCCGGTATGGTTCCCACTGCAGTGCAGTAACCGGAATGGAACACCAATGCTGACTCTGCGCCTTTCAGATCGGCCAGTGCCATTTGAAGTTCATTCTGGGGTGTTTGAAAACCCGAGATGAGAGGAGAGGCACCTGCTCCTGTGCCGAAGGCTTCCATGGTTTGTAATACCTTCTCCTTTATCCCGGGATGGTTGGCCAACCCGAGATAATCATTGGATGAGAAATTCTGATACTCCCGGCCATCGATTTGGACCACAGAGGATTGAGGGGATTCAATGAGCCGCAGCTGGCGCTTGAGTCCTTCCAGTTGAACCGTATCCAATGATCGCTGGCAGAATTGATTGAGCGTTTCGGACATAAATTTTTTTGCGCAGGTGTCCGCCTTTAAGGGGAATCCTTGTCCTGGCCGCCTGAAGGAGAAGGCTGGGAACCCCGTGTGATTTTTAACTTGTCCACTCTGTTACGGTCCATGGCTACGACCTCCACCCAGAAATCATCCCATGGTATGCGGTCGCCTTGATTGGGAATGCGACCCAGAACGGCAATAAGCATGCCGCCTATGGTATGAAATTTACCGGAGGGCACACTAAGCGGGGTCTCCGGTTCAATCGCACGGGCTACCTCGTCAATATCAGCCAATCCATCGACAAGCCATTCACCATTTCGCAGCCGATGAGGAGAGGCTAGTCGATCCTCATCATGATTTGCGAAGTCGCCTGCGATGGCCTCCATCACATCCATCAACGAGACCATGCCTGTTATTTCGCCATATTCGTCTGCCACCAGAGCGGCGTGCCACACGGATCGTTTGAATGCTTCCAGTAATTTGACGACATGCGTGGATTCTGGAACGATCAGTGGCGTGCTTGCAATGGATTCGAGTGAAATTTCGGATGAGTATTTCCCTCCGAAATTCAGCCAGAGTTCCCTCAATGAAATGAGTCCCATGATTTGTCCGTCGGCTGCATTTCGAAGTGGGAAGTAGGAGCGTCCTGCCTTCTTTATTTTCCGGTTAATGGTTTCAGCTTGATCGGTGGTTTTCAGACAGGTTACTTGAGCGATTGGAATCATGATATCGTGAATACGTGTCTCATCGAGCCGCATGACTCCAGCGACCAGTTCAATCTCTGCCTTGTGAAATATCCCTGCATGCGACCCCTGTTCAACCATGACACGGATATCCTCTTCATTGACCGAGGAATCTGCGTTGGGCTTCACCCCCAGTAACTTCAATGCGATCTCAATGACCCACCCGACAAACCCGACAAAAGGTGATGCGATGATTGACAATCGATGCATCATGGGAGCCAAAGCGGAAGCAATGCGCTCGCCCTGCGCCAGAGCCAGTCTTTTGGGGAGTATTTCCCCAAAGATCAAGGAACCCAGCGTGATGAAGACAACAACGATACCAAATCCGATTTGATCCGCGTGCGGGGCAAGGGAAGGGGCCATTGCCACCCAGCTTGAAACGGTGCGTGCAATGGTCGCCCCGCCGAATGCACCCGCCAGAATGCCGATCAATGTGATGCCGAATTGAACCGTTGAAAGAAAGCGATTTGGAGAGGCTGCCAGATCCAGTGCTATCTGTGCCCGTTTGTCTCCATCCCTGGCTCTGCGTCGCAATCTTGATTTGCGGGCAGAGACAATGGCCATTTCTGCCATGGCAAACACACCATTGGCAGAAATCAGTAGGCAAATGATTGCCAATTCCAATCCAAAATGACTCTTCATGATCGTATGCAGGACATGTTGAGGTTTTTTTCGGCGAATGAAAACCAAATAACCTTTTGGAAGTGGGATCGTCATTTGATTTCTCCATCGCCTGAGTTAAGCTTTGCCTCGTGATAAGGAATATCATATTCGACTGGTGCGGCACTTTGATGGACGACCTTCCTGCCGTTTGGAAGGCGACGTGTCAGGTTTTTGCAAAGGCAGGCGTATCCCCGCTTTCGCTCGATGAATTTCGAAAGGAGTTTGAGTTGCCTTTTACCAAGTTCTACGACCGATACATCCCGGATGTGCCTATTGACCAGTTGGAGCGCTGTTTTCATGATGCTTTCAGCAGAGAACAGCACTCCGTGTCTCCCATGTCACACGCTGCATCTTTTCTGAATTTTTGCTCGGAGAATCAGATCCGATCATTTGTTTTGAGCGCCATTCATCCACAGCATTTTCAAGTGCATGATCAAAAGTCAGGATTTGGATCCCATTTTGAAAAAATTTACACCGGTGTATGGGATAAGCGGGAAAAGATTCATGCAATCATTGCTGCGCATGGATTGACTCCTGAGGAGACTCTTTACATAGGCGATATGGAGCATGACATTGAAACAGCGCATCATGGAGGTATGGCGGCCTGTGCCGTGCTTACCGGTTTCAAGGGTTTGGAGGCTCTCAAGCAGAGTCAGCCGGAATTGATTGTGGAACATCTGGGAGAACTAAAGAGCCTTTTGGAAAAGACGTCCTTTGATCCGTTCAAAAAGGAGCAATCTTTGGTAAATATTTCCAACTCACCCTTTCCCATTCCAACCGTAGGCGCTTTGATTTTCAATCAGAACGATGAAGCGCTCATGATCCGCACGCACAAATGGTCGGACAAATGGGGGATTCCAGGAGGCAAGATTCATACAGGGGAATCCAGTCCAGACGCCCTGCGCCGTGAAATCCGCGAAGAAACCGCCCTGGAGGTGGATGATATCAAGTTCATTCTCGTTCAGGATGCCATTTCCCCCAGTGAGTTCTATCGAGATGCGCATTTCCTGCTGTTGAATTATACCTGCCGGTGTCGGGGGGTGACTCCCAAGGTTGTTTTGAATGATGAAGCTCAGGAATGGTGCTGGGTCACCCTAGAGGATGCCTTGCATCTGGATCTCAATCAACCCACCCAGATACTGGTTGAAGCTGTCTTAAACGAAAAATAATCCATTTTATTAAAGGCATGAATGACATGATTGAAATCAATGACCTTGAAGTGCACTTCAAAGTTGGTGTTCCGGATGAAGAACGTGCAGTTGCTCAAAAACTGCTGATCACGATTCGATTATATCTGGATTTTGAGCAAGCTGCTTCTACGGATGATTTGAATCATACCATAGACTACTATCGTTTGACCCGTGATCTGATTGAATGGGGAAACCATCGCGAGTGGAAGCTCATCGAGACCTTGGCTTCACACATTGCTGAATGGGTGCTTCGGGATTTTCAGCCTGCCAGGGTAGAGATTCAGATCAAGAAGTTCATTCTCCCGGACACCCAATTTGTGGGGGTCAGCATAGAGCGCAGCCGGCAATAGAGTTCGGTTCTGGG
>NZFL01000005.1:195990-229746 GCA_002690655.1 Pedosphaera sp. | reverse complement strand
AGGGTCTCCCAATGGGCGACCAACATTAAGGAAACTCGTTTTTCTGTCACGTGAAAAATGAGGTTTTTTTAAACTTTTTTATCAGAACGCCGAAAAATCGTCGTTTTTCCCTTTTATACCGGCTAATCCAGTAGTGTATCTCATCCTTCACCATTTGCTGAATGACACAAAAAATGCTGTTTCATCACGATTTTTACTGAAATCCTTCCATACTTCGGCTATCAAAGTTCTCTTTTATGGAAGCAACAGCTGATATTGGATTAATCGGATTGGCAGTGATGGGTCAGAACCTCGTCCTGAACATGAATGACCATGGTTTTGTGGTCTCAGTTTACAACCGTACCGTTTCTAAGGTGGATGATTTTCTTGCCAATGAAGCCAAAGACACGAACATCATCGGTGCGCAAAGCATCGAGGAGTTTGTTGCACAGCTCAAACGACCCAGACGCGTGATGCTGCTCGTCAAGGCGGGGCAACCAGTGGATGATTTCATAGAACAGCTGCTCCCCTTTCTGGAGCCTGGTGATATCATTATTGACGGTGGCAATTCACTCTATCAGGACAGTTCCCGAAGAACACAGTATCTCGAGAGCAAGGGGATGCAATTCATTGGGACCGGGGTGAGCGGTGGAGAAGAGGGAGCACGTCGCGGTCCTTCCATCATGCCCGGAGGTTCCAAGTCCGCATGGCCTCATGTGAAAGACATTTTTCAATCGATATCGGCTAAAGTCGACGATGGTGCACCTTGCTGCGACTGGGTGGGTGAAGATGGCGCGGGTCACTACGTGAAGATGGTCCATAATGGTATTGAATATGGTGACATGCAGTTGATCTGTGAGGCTTACCAACTGATGTCGGTTGGACTGGGAATGACGCCCGACGAAATGCATGCAGTGTTCGCCGATTGGAATGAAGGCGTGCTCGATTCCTATCTGGTTGAAATTACCCGGGACATTCTTGCGCATAAAGATGAAGACGGGGGTCCATTAGTGGACAAGATTCTGGATACGGCGGGACAAAAGGGGACAGGTAAATGGACCGTCATTTCATCCGCGGACCTTGGCGTACCCATCACGATGATTGCTGAAGCTGTGTTCAGTCGCTGTGTTTCTGCCATGAAGGACGAGCGGGTTGCTGCTTCCAAAAAATTACGAGGGCCCAAGCCGATTATCAAAACTGACCGAGCCAAATTTATTGAGGACATTCGGCAGGCTCTCTATGCCTCAAAGATTGTATCCTACGCTCAGGGTTACATGCTCCTGCGAGCGGCTGCACAGGAAAATGGTTGGAAACTCAACTATGGTGGCATTGCGCTGATGTGGCGAGGCGGGTGTATTATTCGCAGTCAGTTCCTTGGCAAGATCAAGGAGGCCTATGACAAGCGGCCACGTCTTGCCAACCTGATGCTGGATCCCTATTTCAAGAAAGAAATCCGATCCAGCCAGCGCGGGTGGCGCAATGTGATCGCGACTGCAGTGAAGAAGGGGATTCCGGTTCCAGCGTTTGCAACGGCCCTGAATTTTTACGATAGTTATCGATCCGAACGTTTGCCGGCCAACCTCCTTCAGGCTCAGCGTGACTATTTCGGTGCGCATACCTACGAGCGTGTCGATAAACCACGCGGGGAGTTTTTCCATACGAACTGGACAGGAACAGGTGGTCGTGTCTCATCTTCGACCTACAACGTCTAACCTTTTTGATCTCTCCCCAAAAAGACATCCAACCTTTTTGGGGAGAATACACTTCATCTCGATACCTTTTATGAGGGAATCATCTTGCCAATTTGCATATGAAAGCTCAGGAATGATTTGATGGAATCTGAGCATCGGACACCAGACACGCACTCACAGGATCCAGCGATCGATGAAAGCAGTCGCCCGCACCCAGTCGAGCAAAGTATTTGGGATGCCTGGCGAACCGGTGTGCTTGGTTTTGGTCTTGCAAGCATGGTAGTTTTTGGTTCCTGGGCCTTTCTGGGGAAGTGGTTCTACGGGACTCTGGGCGAAATAGGAGCCTACCTCGTCTGGATGGTAATCTATCTGGGCATCGGGTGTGAATCAATGAGAGGTCTCATTCCTGGCACGCGTCAAAGGGTGAGGTTTTTTAAAGTGTTTTCCCTTTCGTTTGCTGTTTATGCACTGTTATGGATCGCGGTCTGGATGGCCTTTAAAAACTCAACCGGAGAGTGGCTGGCAGCGGTGTTTGGATCACTTGGCATGGCTGTTTTGATTTGCCGTGCCTTCAAGAACCTCAAGGCATGGCACAGGGTCTGGGTGGTTCTGGCAATTTCCAATATGACGGGTTATTTTATCGGGTCGTGGCTTCATGCGCACATGTCGATGCCTTGGGGAGCCGTGGCATGGGGTGTCGCTTACGGTTTCTTCTTTGGCGGCGGCATCGGTCCTGCCTTCTGGATTGCGCGCACCAGTGCTTTGCGCTGACTGTAATACAGCAAGGCTGCTGTGTATTATTTAGAATGATGTGATGATCTCTGCTTTCATCACGAGGTCCTCCCCGACTTTACTCCATCTGGTGTTCGTGAGCCGAGTAGCCTCTTCGAGCGATCTTGCGCCAGATCCCGCGATTCCCCTGCGAGCATTATTCCCCCCCAGGATTTTGGGTGCATAATAAAAAACAGCCTCCTGTGCCAGGTTCTGTTGCAGGAAAGCGGCATTCACTTCACCTCCGCCTTCGACCAGGAGTGATGTCACACCTTCTTTTCCCATGCGGTCGAGCAACCATTCAAGGTCGATGCGTCCTCGGTTGGGGGAAACCCAGACCTGCGCTTTTGCTTGAATGCCATCAACTCTTTTTCCGGGCGCTGATTCTGAAACAACAATGCGAGTCCAATCATTCCATCCGTCAGTCAGTAGCTTGCTGTTTATTGGTGTCCTCGCTTTTGAATCCAGGACAATGCGGAATAACTTTTTTGATGGTTTGGTGGCAGATCCAAGGCGCACTGTCAGGCTTGGATCGTCAGCGATCACTGTCTCAATACCCACCAGCATCGCATCCATGCCATACCTTAGTTTCATGGCATGTTTACGCGCACCTGAGCCTGTGATCCATTTGGATTGTCCTGAGGAAGTTGCAATTTTTCCATCCAGAGTCATTGCTGCTTTTATGGTGACCCGCGGACGACCCTGACAAATCCAATGAAAGAAATCCTGGTTCAATCTCCTGGCCTTGTCTCTCAAAACTTCGGTGACCACTTCAATACCTTCGTCCTCCAGAATCTTGATTCCCTTTCCTGCATGGGCAGGGTTGGGGTCCTCGCAGGCGATCACCACGCGTTGAATGCTTGATTGCATGATCGCGTCAGTGCAGGGAGGGGTGCGGCCGGTTGTGGAGCAAGGTTCAAGGCTCACATAAAGCGTAGATAAATGGGTAGTATTCCCTTTTTTCTCCGCCTCCCGTATTGCAATGACCTCAGCATGGGGTCCACCTGCTTTCCGGTGCCAGCCTTCGCCTATGATTTCATGGTGACTTACGAGCACCGCCCCTACCATTGGGTTTGGAGACACTTTGCCATAGCCTCGTTTTGCCAGCTGGAGTGCGCGGCGCATGAAACGGATGTCAGTCTCTTTTTGATGCTTGGACATTCTTTACCTATTCTGAGAGAAGATACTTCCTAAAAACAATCACGGAATTTTCATTCTGGCACCATTCCCTGCTATTGCAAATTGATGGCTGCGCAGGAATAGTGTCGCCGGAAGATGAAAATTTGGACCCCCGAAATGATCAAGGCGAGCAAGCGCAGGCATTTTTTGTCTGCGTTGACGGTTTATGATTATCCCATGACAAGGATGTTGGATGAGCTTGGTATTCCAATGCTGCTGGTTGGTGATTCTCTGGGAATGGTTGTGCTCGGTTATCCGGATACCACACATGTGACGATGGATGACATGCTTCACCATGTCAAAGCCGCCGCCAGGGCCAATCCCAAGAGCTGTCTGGTAGGGGACATGCCCTATCAAAGTTACCAATCCAGTGAGCAAGCGGTTCGCAATGCCAGTCGCTTGTTTGATGCCGGAGCCCATGCCGTCAAACTAGAGGGTGGACAAGAGATTGGAGCGCAGATCAAGGCCATTTGTAGCGCAGGTATTCCATGTGTCGGGCACTTGGGCATGTTACCTCAACATATTCTCGAAGAAGGAACATATCGTATCAAGGGCCGTTCTGGGGAAGAGCAGCAAAAGCTGATGGACGACGCTGCATTCCTCGATTCAGTGGGAATATTTGCGGTTGTTCTTGAACTTGTCGAGCACAGCTTGGCCGAGGAAATCAGCCATTCAGTGTCTTATCCAACCATAGGCATTGGATCTGGCAATGGCTGCGATGGTCAGATTCTGGTAACGCATGATCTGGTGGGCACATTTCCATGGTTTCGTCCGAAATTTGTCCAAGCAAGACTGGATGCTGCCACTTTGATGAAAGCAGCAGTCAAGGATTGGCAAAACGATTGGGAGTTGCTTTATGCGAAAAGGCAAACACCTTCACTGGATTAAACCCCGCCTGCTTTTTAAAGATAACCTTTTTTTCAAATGTCTGATTTAACTCATATCAATGCAAAAGGTGAAGCATCCATGGTAGATGTGACTCACAAACCGGTCGTATTGCGTGAAGCAATTGCTGAGGGCAGTATCTACGTGCAAGCGGAGACCCTCAACAAGATAGAGTCCAATGCGATCGCCAAAGGCAATGTTCTGGCCTCGGCTCGACTCGCAGGAATCATGGCCGCAAAGAAAACCGGAGAATTGATTCCCTTGTGTCATCCCTTGCCAATCACCCACTGTGAAGTCGCGATGTCCATTCCGGACAGCCGGGATCGTGTCCATATCACAGCGTCCGCCAAAATAGCTGCTGCAACCGGCATTGAAATGGAGGCACTTACGGCCGTCAGTTTGGCGGCCCTGACGATATATGACATGTGCAAGGCAGTGGATAAAACCATGAAGATTGGCGATATCCGTCTTGTCAAAAAAACAAAAACTGCTCTGGCCTAGAGCAGTTCAGTGGCTGTCTGAACGCTTACCGCCTGCGGCGTTTGATGCTGCCTCGCCTGCTGGGTTTCCAAGAGCGTCCGGCATTACCCAAAGTGGAGCGATTTTTCGGTTCTTTTGATATTGCCTCCAAACCTTCGATGTTATCTCTCTTGAGTTTTTTTCCTGTCAATCGTTCGATGCTGACGAGGTAATCCCAGTCCTTTCGGCAGACAAGTGAAATCGCCGTTCCTGTTGCGGAGGCGCGACCCGTTCTGCCAACACGGTGGATGTAATCCTCAGCTGTATTTGGCAGGTCAAAGTTAATGACATGACTGATATTTTTGAAATCCAGCCCTCGAGCGGCGATGTCTGTTGCAACTAGAAGTTTTATTTTACCATGATGCATGTCATCCATGGTTTTCTTTCTGGCTGATTGTCGCAGGTCGCCATGAAGTACGGCTGCTTTTTGCCCACGTTTATTCAGCTGGTTGACAAGTTCATCGGCCCCACGTTTGGTCGAGGTGAAAATCACGGCCTGACTCATTTCCTCTTCTGCTACGTAGTGTTTTAGTAAATCGTGTTTGTGAGACACATTGTCCGCCCAGTGGATACGTTGTTCTATCTGTTCGTGATTCTTGGTGTTGGTCGTCAGTGAGATGGACTCAGGTTCTTTCAGGAACGATTGTGCCATCCTGAGAATTGGCCCTTCCAAAGTGGCTGAGAACAAGAGGGTCTGTCGTTTTTCGGGAACGGCTCCTACTATCTTACGAATGTCTCCAATAAATCCCATGTCCAGCATGCGATCTGCTTCATCAAGCACCAGGAATTCAAGGCGTGAAAAATCAATGCGTCCCTGACCCATGTGATCCAATAAACGTCCCGGGGTCGCTATGAGCATATCGACAGGACGCTTTAACATCTGGATCTGCGGGCCATAGGAAACACCTCCCACAACAGAACCCTGTGTGAACTTGATGAATTTGCTGTAATCAACCGCGTCTTTTTCTACCTGTTGAGCCAATTCACGCGTTGGAGCCACCACCAGACAGCGTGGTCCAATGCTTTTATTGACGGGTTCGCGGTTGATGATTTGATGCAGGATAGGCAATACGAAGGCCGCTGTTTTTCCTGTTCCTGTTTGGGCTGAGCCCATGAGGTCACCACCTTCAAGGATAACTGGAATCGCTTGTTCCTGAATGGGTGTAGGTTTGGTAAAGCCGCAGGCGTCGACTGCTTCCAGTAGACGTTCGTCCAGATTCAGATTTTCAAATGACATAATACTTTTACTTACATTAATGGCTCGGCCCCATGAGGGCGCATCACAGACGAGCTCTAGATTAATGCATGAAGGAAAGCCTTGGTGGGGTGTCCTAAATATGCTCCAACAAAAAATCTCGGAGTAGACATTTTGGGTCTCTCCGTGCTACCCCCTTTCTCCATTTTCTTTTTGTTGAGCGGAAGCAGTAAGCTCTCTACTGATACGAGCGTTGTTTGTTGTGTTTGCTTCATATTAACCGTAAAAGCAAGGGGAAAGTTTTTCTATTCACTGGCAAAGGGGGAGGAATTGATTCATTTTCAAGCGTATGTCGTTTCGGGTTAATATTGAGAATCTTTCTGTTATATTGGTTGAGCCAACGCATCCCGGGAACATCGGAGCAACCGCCAGGGCCATGGCCAACATGGGGGTGACCGACTTGCGGCTTGTGCTTCCTGAAGAGCATTTGAGTGAGGTTGCTGTCAAGCGTGCAGCTCATGGTCTGGACGTACTTAAAAATGCCAGTGTGCACGATCATCTCACAGATGCCTTGCATGATTTGCACTGGGTAGGTGGCACCACTGCAAGAAACCGCAAGGCACAGGATCGAACGGTTTCATTGCCTGACATTGCCCAGGCTTTTCCAGATCATTCTTGTCGCATGGGGCTGTTGTTTGGGCGAGAAAGTAGTGGGTTGAGTAATGATGAATTAGCACTTTGCACTGCGCTGATTCATATTCCCACTCATGGAAAGGCTACTTCATTGAATCTCTCCCATGCAGTGATGGTGACGCTTTATGAAATGTCTCGCCATTACCAGCCAGCCAGCGCAACTCACGGTGCGGATGTTGGATCGGGCATAGCAACGGTCGAAGAACTTGCAGGACTGCGCCAACATTTGGAATCGGTCCTTACCCAGACCGATTTCATGAAAACGCATCAAGAAACAGGTATCATGAAACGTTTCGATGATTTTTTCGCACGTGCTCAACCAACAGAGCACGAAATCAGGATGTGGCGAGGTATGCTGCATCGAGTGGAAATCACGATTCGCCGCAGCCTGGAGAATGTTTCAAAGCAAGACTAGTCCTTCCAAGTCGATAAATATGGAACTAGGAGGCACAGGATTTTAGGAAAAAGGGGTCCAGATCCGCAGGTTTCAATCCTGCAAGCAGGATTTGTTTGTGACGAGAGGTGTCTCCTTTGATGATGGTGACATGCGATTTCGGGATACGTATCTTTTTTGAAAGAAACTTGATAAGCGCTTTGTTGGCAGCTGAGTCAACCGGCGGGGCAGTCACTCGAATTTTCAAGGCCTCAGCCTGGAGGCCCACGCATTCCTCACGACTGGCTCCGGGTTGAATTTTTATGGAGATAACAATACCTTTCGGGGTTTCTCGCATGCACGAGGGCAGTTGGTTCATGCAGGGTTCAATCAGGTTTCTGGAACAGGCGCTCAGGTTTGTTCTCGTGTGCTTTTTTATAAAATAGCTTATGAATTTCGAGAAGACGCGCCAGTTCCATGATGGGAGTCTGGTGATCCTCCACGCGAAGGTCGATATAGCGATCATTCATCCCGGCGTAACCCGCATGGGCTCGAACAACAAGCAGAGCAGCGGATTGGCGCCCTCTTCTGTCCCCCCCCGAATCCTGGCCAGCCTGTAAGCTTGCCATGAGCCAATCCGCCAGTTCTGTTCCAGGTATGTTCGAAGAGGTTTCAAAAGCTTCAGCCATGCCCTCAACGACTGCCTGACCTGCCAGTAGGTTTCCCTGAACAGCGAAATTCGGTCCGGCGATGTGTCCTGCCCAGTCATTACAACGACTTCCCGTGAAGGAGCTGGTGCGCCCTGACGCGTCGATCATGCTTACCTGTCGATACGCGTTGTCATTGTCGGAATTTGTGAGTTGCATGAGTGCAACTTTGGGATGGATGTTTTGCTCCAGCAGCGAAAGTCCTTCAGGGCCATATGTGATATTCGCATAACTCTGAGTAGCCACCGCCCCCACGTTCGCCTTCGCCCATGGGACAACCGTGCCCACACCAAAAAATTTGCTCTGTACTGCAACGCCGAGATCTCCGCTCAAAGGATCAAACGCAACAACAGAAAACGTGGCGATCAGTGGCTGCCGGTCTTGCGTTGCATCGAGCACTTTGTCGTCACTCTTCATCTGTTCTGCTGTCAGCATGAAGGTCAGCAGTGCCCAGATGAAACCCCCTCCCACATGCGAACATAGATTGACGGGCCTTGCTTTCATTGAGGTCCGGTTCAGAGGAGCAATCCGGTGTTTTCCGGATAACCTCGCAAAATATTCATGGATTGGATGGCCTGGCCGCTGGCACCCTTTACCAGATTGTCTTCTGCGCTCATGATGATCAGGCGTCCAGTTCGTGGATCATATCGCCATGCGAACTCAATATTGTTGGTGCCTACCACGTGTTTGGTATCCGGCAGTCCTGAAGTGCCTAAAAGTCGGACGAAGGCTTCATCTGCATAGGTCTCCTCATAAATTTCAGTTACCTTTTTCAGGTAGTTTTCCGGCTGGTCTGTTGAATGGGCATCATTGGAGGGTGCCATGGTCATTGTGGTGAGGATACCTCTGTTGACTGGAATCAAATGTGGGGTGAATTGGATGATGGTCTTCTGGCCAGCAGCCAGACTGATCTCCTGTTCGATTTCCGATAGATGTCTATGCTTTGGAACACCGTAGGGGCGGACACTTTCGTTGCACTCAACATAGAGAAAAGGAATATCCGCCTTGCGGCCCGCACCACTGACACCACTCAAGGAATTGGCAATGATGGTTGATGGCTGAACCAAGCCAGCCCTGATCAGTGGAAGGCAGGGAAGCAGTATGCTTGTCGGGTAACAGCCGGGCGAGGCAACCAGCTGGGCCTTCTGGATTTCGTCTCGTCGCCATTCAGGCAGTCCGTAAACCGCTTTTTCCAGTAGCTTTGGAGCAGGGTGGGGAGCTCCATAGAATTCCTCATACGTCTCCGGATCGTGTATTCTAAAATCAGCGCTCAGATCAATGACAGTGCATCCACCTTCACAAAGAGGCAGAGCGAATTCAGCAGCCACTCCATGAGGCAGTGCTAAAAAAGCAAGATCGGCCTTTTCGAGTATCGTCTGACAATCTGGCGATGAAAACTCGAGCGAAGCTGCGCCCGGCAGGTTGGAGAAGCGAGGGAATACATCTTTGAGTGATCGTCCAGCGTATTGTCTGGAAGTTAAAACGGTGAGCTCCACCTCGGGGTGGAGCAGTAGTAATTTGACGAGTTCCTCTCCGGAGTAACCTGAGGCACCCACCACTGCAACTTTGGTAAGATCTGAACCGATCGTTTGACTCATGTGCACGTTTAAATCATTTTTTGAGACATGAATCCAGATCCTCTTTCAAAATATTCATGAATTCACGCATTGCCGGCGACAAGACTTTGTTTTTCTTGTAGACCACCGCCAAGGGCCGGTAGAAGGTGTTATCGGAAATCTCCACATGAGCCAGCGTATGCTTGGCTATTTCTTGAGTCACGGTTCCATGAGGTACAATCGACACACCTGCATCGATTTCCACGGCCCTTTTGACTGTTTCAATGTTATCGAATTCCATGGCAAGGTTGACCTGTACTCCATAATCGCGAAGGATCTTATCTATCCCTTTTCGCGTTGGAATATCAGGCTCAAATCCGATAAATCGCTTTCCCTCCAGCCTTGAGAGTTCAATTTGATCCTGATTTGCACATTCGTGTTCGGGATGACAAATCAGCACAAGGCGGTCGTTTCGGATTGGGATTATTTCCAGTCTTGGTTCTTTGATCGGGTAGGCAACCAGTCCGAGATCTACTATATTACTCAAGACATCGTCATAGACCTGGTTTGATCGGCGGTATTCAACATGCACATTGACCGTTTGGAAGGCTTTAAGGAAGCGCTTCATATAGGGCGGAAGCTCATGCAGACCAACACTGTAAATAGTGGAAATACGTATGGTTCCAGAAACAATGTTCTTGATCTCCTGTAGATGATTCAAAAGAGAATCATAAGTTTGCATGATTTGCTTGCTGTAGTCGTAAAGCGCAATGCCTTCTCTGGTCAGTCGAAATTTCTTTTTGCTCCTCTCAATCAGCAGGGTATCGAATTGTTTTTCAAGAGAACCGATTTGTTGACTCACAGCTGATTGAGTAATGTTGTTGATTTGTGCCGCCTTGGTAAAACTTTCGGTTTCCTTCAGGTCACAAAATACTTTCAGACTCTGTATTTGCATGTATCTGGATGTATTGTTGTCGATGCTTGCTTGTGTTCGGGTGGACACTTGTCCATTGATTCAATCAGGGAGATGAAGTCAAATCCGACCCCCAACCAACACGCTGCACATTGATAAGGCCCAAATCAAGTTAATTCATAAGTCCCTCTTATAAGTAAGGGTAATTTTCAGCTCTTTGGTAATACTACGCTGATGGGTTGCAGTGATCATATGTTGTTAATTCGAACAGCCCGGGTATTTCACCTAAATGATGGATCAGTCAGCATTGAGACAGGTATTCCCTTTTGCGCCTCCTTTGCTCGCGGAAAAGATTCATGGTGATCAGAAGATTCAGCTAAAGTACAGGGTGTTGAATGAGAAGGCATGCGAATCCGAACATGATTTGTGCATCAGGTTCCTATATGCTTCTTTTTCTGCTTCAAAGCCAGAAAAGACCAACAAAAGGCTTAACCTTGCAAAACCCCGGACAATGGTCCTATTTTGCCTCCAGTGAAAATACTTTTCATTGGAGATATAGTGGGGCGACCGGGCCGTCGAGCTGTGAGAGAGTGTGTACCGAAGCTCGTGGAAAAGCACCAGATCAGTATGGTAATTGCCAATGGTGAAAACTCGGCAGGTGGAGCGGGTATCACACCTGCAACGGCACGAGAGATTCATGATGCAGGTGTGGATGTGATCACGAGCGGGGATCATTTGTGGGACCAACGTGAGGTAATTGGATTATTGGAGAAAGACCCTTATTTCGTTCGTCCCTTAAATTATCCCAAAGATACTCCTGGTCACGGATATGTGTTTTGGCAAAAAGGTGAAATACCACAAGTAGCCGTGGTTAATTTGCAAGGAAGAACCTTCATGGCTGATCTGGAAAATCCTTTTTTGGCCATAGACGCCATCATAAAAGAAATACGGCAGCAAACCTCTATTGTCATTGTTGATTTTCATGCCGAGGCGACCTCCGAAAAAATAGCTATGGGCCGCTTTCTTGACGGCAAAGTCAGTCTGGTCGTTGGAACTCACACTCACGTACCGACCGCTGACGAACAAATTTTTCCGGGAGGTACAGCTTTTTTGTGTGATACTGGATTCACAGGCCCTCAGGCAAGTGTTCTAGGTAGAGAAATTGAACCTGTCATCAGACGTTTTTTGACTGCTCAACCCCAACGATTTGGAGTGGCACAGAAAGATGTGATGTTGCGTGGGGTATTGATCGATGTGGATGAGAAAACAGGCAACACGAGACGTATTGTGCGTATTGCCGAGTCCATCGAGCCTCAAAGCTAGCCGCAGGAATCAGAGGTATTCAGGTGCCGTTCGGTAAGAGTGTTCCTGGCAATTGACTCTCATTGTTCATTAAACTTATTGGTAAGCAGCGTTTCAATCTCTGCAAAAGCTTCACTCGCATCCTTTCCCGTGACTTCGATCAACAGAGTGCTGCCAGGGCCGGCGGCCAGCATCATCAGTCCCATGATACTTTTTCCATTGACGCGTTCACCATCCTTTTCAACAAACACATCCGCGTCAAACTTGCTGGCCACTTTGACGAACATAGCGGCCGGTCTGGCGTGAATTCCCATTTTGTTGGTTACTACCAACTCTCTGGAAATATTTTCAGTTGGATTTGGTTGAGGCATTATTTTTGAGTTGTCCGTGAAATGCAGTGGTAAACACTACACAAATACAAGATAGACGCTAGAGAATTTTTATTGGATTGGAGTCAGTATCTGCTGTGCATTCTTCAACCTTTTGCAGGCCGATCACGAGTCATTTTTTTCAAAAGGCGTTCGCTTAAAGCTTTTGCCGTATTGATTCCAGACATCTTGAGCTTTGTCTGGAAAGCGGCCACTTCGATCAAGCGTGCCAGATCACGACCGGGCCTTACTGGAATAGTAATGTGAGGGATCTCCACACCCAGTATCTTAGCATATTCATTATCAATTCCAAGTCTGTCAATTTCCTTAAGTTTATCCCAATGAACAAGCGTCACCACTAGATTCACCTGTTTCTCAGTTCTAAAACTTCTAACTCCAAACATGGCGGCCACATCAATGATCCCGATCCCACGGATTTCCATCAGGTTACGTGTCATCTCATTGCTGGTTCCAACAATGTAGTGGTTATCGATGCGTGTGACGATGGTTACATCATCGGCCACCAAACTGTAGCCTCTTTCAACAAGAGCTAGGACGGCTTCACTTTTTCCGATTCCACTGTCACCTCGAATAATGACGCCGACACCCAGGATATCGACCATTCCTCCGATTTCATTGCATCTGGGAGCGAACATCATTTCAAGTGCAAGCGTAGCCAGATTGATGAAACGCATGGTAATGAGCGGTGTCTTGAAGACTGGGACCTTGGCTTTTTTCGCGGCCTTGAGCAGGGCGGCATCTGGATTCAAATTCCGTGAAAACACCACACATGGGATTTGAGTTTTAAAGATCCATCTATATCGCTCATCTCTCTCCTGTGCAGAGAGCGATCGGAGGTAAGTCGTTTCGACACTTCCAAAGACCTGAACCCTTTTGCTTGCAAAATATTTCTTAAATCCCGCGAGTGCCAGACCGGGTCGATTGACAGTCGGTTCGTGGATTTTTCTTTGCAGATTATGAGCGGCTCCAATGGGATGAAGTTGTAATTCCTGATCGTGCTCAGAGACAAGCTGCTCCACTGTGACGTAAGGAACAGCATTCTTTTGGCTGTTTTTTTTGCTCATAAATTGAAATCAGGTCCCAGGTAAATATCTCTTGCCTGAGGGTCTTCGACCAGAAACTCTGCTGGCCCATGACACAAGACCTTGCCTTGATGAATAAGGTACGCTCGATCCACAAGTTTGAGGGTTTCCCTTACATTGTGATCTGTAATGAGAATTCCTAAACCTCGATCTCTGAGGCGCCTTACTATTTTCTGCACCTCATAAACCGCAATCGGATCGATCCCGCTGAAAGGCTCATCAAGCAGGAGAAGTTTGGGTTGAGTTACCAGAGCGCGTGTGATTTCGAGTCGACGTTTTTCTCCCCCGCTCAAGGTGTAGGCTTTGCTCTCGGATAGCCTTGCCAAATCCAATTCGTCAAGCAGTGCCATCAGGCGCGTTTTGCGCTCTTTCGCACTCATTTTGCATGTTTCGAGGATGGCGAGAATATTTTGAGCGACGGTGAGTTTTCTGAATACGGAGGGTTCCTGAGTCAGGTATCCCATGCCCAATCGCGCACGCTCGTGCATGGCCAGATTGGAAACAGGATTCTCCTGAAAATAGACTTCGCCCTCATCGGGCCGAACCACACCCACGACCATATTGAAAGAGGTTGTTTTACCTGCGCCATTAGGGCCCAAGAGTCCGATGATTTCTCCAGGTTGGACATGGATGGAGACGCCGTCCACGACCCTTCGACCTTTGTAGGCTTTTGCCAGTGCCTCGGTTCTCAGTAAGGATGCTCCGCTGGTTTGGGGAATATTTTCCTGTTCCGGTAATTCCATGGTTTATCTTTGAGATTAGATTAAATGCCCCCCTTATTACCACACTTCCGGGTTCTTGATGGTCTTGATACGGTAACGTCCACGAGGTCCGTTGAAGCGATGCTTGGCTTGGTCCCACATCAAGGATTCACCTTCGGCCAGAATGTATTGAGATGGACGACCGGATTTACTTTCGAGCGTCGTCATGATTCTGGGCTCGCCTTGGAGCTCAATCATTTGAGTCTGGGGGTAAAAGACGGCAGTCTCTCCCCTCGCCTTACCTCTGGGATGTGTCATTGATACATTGCCTTCCGCTCGCAATCGTTCCATTTGGTGAGTTGATGATGAGAATATACCGTTGATTTCACGACATGTCATGCGCCCTTGTTCGCCGACTAAATGGACTGCACCTGTTGCGAAAATGTTTTTGATCCACTTGCGATCAGGTGAAAACATGACCTCCAAAGTATCGCAGTTAAGTGTTTCATCTGGAAAATGGATACTTACTTCCCCCGTAAATACTGCCTTGTTTACTATGAGAGAGTATTCCTTTGATGTGATTCGTACTTGGTTGAGGGCCTTGGATGGATCACGGGTAGACTGATTGTCTCCAAAGTTCAGGATACCGATACTTGATATCGTAGAATCTGGAAACTCAAGCGTGGCGAGGCGGCTGACATGAATCGTATTAGATACTTCCTTTTTGTTGATTTCAATGCGCTCACCGCGTGCCACGAATTCCTCCGTATCGACCTGAGCATTTCCAGTTAAAATGACCGTCTCTTGACCCGGAGCAATGGGCTCATAGACAACTTTATTTGCTTTTGCAATGAAGTCCTCATCTCCATCCTGCTGATTCATTTGAACCATTCCAGAAGCCTCAATCATTACGGCAGTTTTCTGTTTCTCATCAATATCAGCGGTCAGCGTTTTGCAGCTCAAAGTCCACGCATCACCCTGAGAAGCCTTTACGAGTCCTTCAAATCGTAGCTCAGTTCCATCGAACTCGTATTGATCGGCGCTGATTTCGATAGGCTGTTGCTCGGACTCAGGCTCATTTGTTTGCTGAATCCGAATGTCACCCAGATCCAGGCTTGCCCAGGCCTTGCCGATGACTTTAAAGAACTGCCTTGTTTCTGAGGCTGTTACCCGTATGCGGTCGCCTTTGCCGTTGTGGCCTTGTGTGCTCCAGGCAGGGGCATCCATTATTTCAATGACATCCTGGGATTCTTGCCCAATTCTATAGATCGCACGGCCTCCGCTTGCCTGGATTGGGGCATTTGCATCCAGCAGTTTTATGACCAATTGATCTTCAGCTAAAACCTCTTTGAAGCCTTGAATTTCCTCACTCAGGTCAATTTGCAGTTTGCCGCATGAAATTTCCAAACGCCCGGGATCCGTCGCGAATACTTGATCCTGATAAATGGCCTTGGAATTGGCATGGTTGAAGACAAAACGATTGGACTGGATTTTGACATTGGAAGAATTCTGCGGCTCGGATGAATCAGGCTTGTTCCCTTTTTTACGTCCTGCGCCAATCAAATCCTTCTTTATTGTCGTACTTACTTTGTTGCTGATGACAAGCAATGCCTGACTTTGTGACCATTGCCAACCAACACCTTCGATAACAAATCCNCCATCCGCAGTTCTGAGAATAATGTTTTTTGCAGAAGATGCATCATAATTACCTTCAGAGAGGTAAGGCATGTTGCATTCAGGAGATTCAATAAAGAATTCTGGAGTGGATTGCGCCCCCTCTTTATTGAGTTGTATGCTGAGTTGAGTGATTCTGGAGCCATTAATTTCCTCGCCTCGTAAAATTGTGGTTACCTGATTGTTTTCAGTGACTGCTGCTTCCCATCCTCCCCGGATTGTAGCGCTTTCAATATCCGCGGCCTGAGTTTCATTGAGCAAAATTAGAAAAAAAGCAGCAGCAGCAGCAGTGGGGAAGGAGCTTTTCAAAATTTGAGCGCAGGATTGCATGTATTCTAAGGGTTATCTTTTTGCTGTATCGTTGCTTAAGCTGAAATCTCTCATTTGAGGGCTGCTTTTATTTTTGAAAGTGAACCGAGCAGACGGTTTATTTCTGAGAGAGGCACCATATTGGGACCATCGCTTGGGGATTGACTTGGGTCCGGATGCGTTTCGATGAAAATCCCATTTGAGCCAGCGGCAATGGCCGCTCGAGCCAATACAGGTGCAAACTCTCCTTGGCCTCCNGATTGATCTCCTTGGCCACCAGGTAATTGGACAGAATGCGTTGCATCGAACACCACTGGATAGCCTAATTTATTCATGATAGGAATGGATCTCATGTCTGCCACCAAATTGTTATAGCCAAAACTTGAACCTCGTTCGGTAAGTAAAAGTTTCTTATTTCCAGCCTCTTGAACTTTGTGAACCACGTTTTTCATGTCGTTGGGGCTTAAAAATTGACCTTTCTTGACATTGATGATTTTTTTGGTCCGTGCAGCTGTCCACAAGAGGTCGGTTTGGCGGCATAAAAAGGCAGGTATCTGGAGGATATCCAGTACCTTTCCAGCTTCATGCGCCTGAAATTCGGTATGAACGTCACTGAGGATTGGTAATTGCATGTCCTTTCTGACTTGAGCCAGAATTTCGAGCCCCTGCTCGAATCCCGGGCCTCGAAAAGTTTTTCCCGAGGATCGATTGGCTTTGTCGAAACTCGCCTTGAAGACGAAGGGAATATTCAATTTGNGGCATGTCCGCTTAAGGTGACGAGCTATTTCAAGGCAGAGTCCGGCATCTTCAATCACGCAAGGCCCTGCAATGAGAAAAAAGTTTTTACTTCTATTCAAGTGTCGAAAAAGTTCGGATGGCGCTGGTATCATCGAAGGCATATCTATGTCCTGGATTGTTTTTACTAGTTAAAAGGCAAGGATGACAGAGTTTTTACCCATGGCTTCTCAAATTATGGCAAATTACCACTGATCAAACTGAGCACCATTTAGCTGTGGTTTTTTAAAATCCTCTGGTAAAACCCAGCATCGCGTAATACGGTTCAACTCTTTTTCGAACCTTAAATTTTGACTTATGGATATCGTTTTTAGTTGCCCCGGCTGCCATCAGGAACTTGTTGTTGATGCACAAGGTGTCGGTTCCGAAATAGAGTGCCCATCTTGCGAGAAGCAATTGANTGTGCCGCAAGCTGACGCTGCCAATGTCAAGTTACATGGCGAGTCTCAAACGGCAGCCAATCGTGTCGAAAAACCATTCGTAGTTCCGACTTACGACAAGCCTGCTGAAAGCCTGATTACCAAAGCCCTTCCACCACTGGAGGCTCAAAAAGACAAGGGTAAGATCCTTCGTATCAAAACCATACGTCATACGGATTGCAAGGAAGTGGGGCACGATGGTTTCGACGAGCGTGTGACAGAGATTCTAAATCAAATTGGAGAAAGCAACATCGTGAGCATCAATACCATCAACTACTCCTACGTCGATCTGAGTAGTAAACAACTGCTTTCAGACTTCGGGGTCGTGATCGTTTACAAAGGGTAGGGAAATTGTCTAGCTTTCCCCAATAAAAAAACCCTTCCATATGGAAGGGTTCTTGAAATTTTCTCAAACTCCCATGACAGGTTTGAGTGGCTTGGCTTCAGCTCAGTGTCTTAGCCAATTTGGACAAACGGGATTTCTTGTTATCTGCCTTGTTCCGGTGGATAACTCCCTTTTTTGCTGCTTTATCATAAGCTGAGGAAACATCTTTCAGAGCGCTGGTAGCCCCATCTTTGTTTCCTTCTTTCACCAAGGCCTTAAACTTTCGTTCCAAGGTGCCTATGCTAGATTTCACGGCTCGATTCACTTGCTGTTTTCGTTCCGTGCTTCGTGTTCTTTTGATTGCGGATTTTGTATTTGGCATATCCTGATACTTACTAAGACTTTTGCATCAATAGAGCTGGCAAAACTAATGATCCTGGCAGGATTGTCAATGCTTGTGTTGAGAAAAGAGCGGCTTTTTCCATTTGGTTTATTTTCATTACCTCATTGCTTGCTATCTGGAGTTCTGTGAGACCAGAATGCAACGGGCGTAAAAACAACACCAGGCCATGATTCGATCATTCGCATTTACAACACAAGGCAAGCTCCATAGTCAAGACATGGATACGTTCCTGATGCCTACATTGCTCAAGGATACGAATTTATTCCTGTGGGTTGATTTGGAGGCGCCGACCAAAGAAGAGCTGAAAACCTTGCTTGAAGGCGTATTCCATTTTCATCCTCTTTCCATTGAAGATTGTATTTCAGATCTGGGTGCACCAAAAGTTGAGGAATATGCTCCAAAGGAGGAAGATCAATTCCTTCCCTATCTTTTCATGGTCATTCATGGGGTGGATTACAGTAAGGAAGATGGTGTCTTTGCGACCAGTGAATTGAATTTTTTTCTTGGGCGAAACTTCCTGGTGACTTGTCACTCCAAGTATCTCAGAAGCATACAGCATACGGAAGACCAGTGCCTGCGATTGAAAAAACAAGTCGCCAGAGCTCCTGATCGTGTCGCGCACACCCTCTTGGACAGCATGGTTGATAACTACAGACCCGCGATGGACGAGCTTGCATTTGAGATTGGGGAAATCGAAGACAAGGTGCTGCAGAGTGCTACACCGGAGGTGCTCAACAAAATCACACAGATTAAAAAGGAAGTGCACCACCTNAGGCGTATTATTGGTCCTCAGCGCGAGGTGNTGTCCCGTTTCGCGCGCGGTGAGTTTAAATTAATCCGCCCCAAGTTAATCCCTTATTATCGTGATGTTTATGACGACTTATTCAGGATTCATCAGCTCGCTCAAACTTACACGGACTCTCTGACCGCTGTCCTTCAGTTGTATCTGAATATGTCGTCCAATCAAACTGGTGAGGTTGTCAAGTTATTGACCATGATCACCCTGATCACCACTCCGATGATGATGATTGGCACTTGGTATGGAATGAATTTCTCATTTATGCCGGAATTGAAATCATCTCATGGATACACCCTCGCACTTTCGGTTATGGTTGCGTCAACATTGGGAACTTATATCTATTTCAAGCGGAAAAAGTGGCTTTAGAAANATCGTTTGGCGAAGGNAATCTCAAGGATGGAAGGTTTTAATTCCAGTTTTCTCGACAAGGTTTTAGGGCGTATCGACCGCCTCAATGCCGAGGATTTACAGTCGGTCGTGGCTCGACTTGAAGAGCAAAGGCAATTCTTTGAAACGGTCTTCAATGTGATTGAAGACTGTATTCTGGTTTTGAATCCTCTGGGCAAGCTTTTGTATTGCAACAGGGTTGCTTTTGAACTTCTCGGGATACCCTTTGACGGCTACGAGAACAAGCCCGTGACGCGTTTCATTCCAGACCTTGAATGGGAAAAGCTTGTTCAGTCCATTGGTGAGGGCTCATCCTCTCGAATGGTGAGATTGGAATTCGATATTCGATATCCCAAATCAAGGTTCGTGCGCCTGTTTGCATCCGCCATCGAGCGTCAAGGCGATGAGCATGCTGGTTATGTGCTGGTGCTCCATGATGTGACAGAAACTCGCAAACAGACATATGAGGCTATCGAGAGTGAACGCGTGCACACCTTGACACTTTTAGCGGGCAGTGTGGCGCATGAAATTGGTAATCCACTAAATGCGTTGCACATACACCTTCAACTTATCGCGCGGGAAACGACCAAGCTCCGAGAAGCCTTCGAAAGGCAATCNAAGCAAAAGAAAAGGGGGAGGGGAAGGCCCCGTTTAAGCGTAGAATCAGAAGATGCCGATCTGGATTTGAACAAGGGCTTCAACCGTTTGGAATCATTCATAGAGACGTCACGAGGTGAAATTAACCGGCTCGAATACATTATCACTCAATTCCTGCAAGCCATTCGACCAAGTGCGCCAGACCGTAAAACGGATCAGCCCAATAAAGTGGTTCTGGAAACACTGGATTTGCTGCGCCCCGAGCTGGACAACCGTGGCATAGAATTGGTCACAGAATTGGATAATGACTTGCCAGACACACCTTTTGATCGTTCCCAGATCAAGCAAGTCTTCGTAAACTTAATCAAAAATGCGATGCAGGCCATTTCCAATAATGGGGTTTTAACCATTCGTACCAAGGGAGAAGTAGAGGGTATCATGGTATGTGTTGAAGACAACGGCTCTGGCATACCCAGTGAAAGGATAGGACGTATTTTTGAACCCTATTTTACCACCAAAAAGAAAGGGACGGGATTGGGGTTGATGATCGTTCATCGAATCATTCGCGATCATGGAGGTCGTATCATGGTGGAGCCCAATCATCCTACTGGAACGATTTTTAGAGTTTGGCTGCCATTGTTTGAAAAACAGAAGCGCCTGCTTGGGGCTGGATGCCCTTGAGCATTTTTTCAAGCGGCATGGCGAAGCAAGCTATAGAATCATTCAGCCTTTGCACTTTTTAGTTGTGAATTCCTGCATGGAATCCAGAGATGCATGAAATTTTTTGAGATANCTTTCCATTGAAATTGCCTGATCCAGCCAGGTGAGGATCAAACTTCCTTTTGACAAGCCTTTGAATCCTTGGCGTTATCAGTTCAGGGGAGCAAAAAGGGAGCTTCTCACGACTCATTCAATGAAACCACTACTACTCATTGTAGACGACGAGAAGACACAGCGGGAGGGATTACGCGCTGTGTTGGAAGACCATTATGATGTCTACATTGCCGACAACGCCGCCTCAGCAATTGAATTATTGGAAAGTGAGCCTTTTGATGTGCTGCTGACCGACTTCAGAATGCCAGGTGAAAACGGCCTCAAACTCATCAAGCGCGCCAAAAGCCTGGGCCACCCCCCCGTATGTATCCTTATGACGGCATTTGGCTCCGAGGAAACAGCCGTTCAGGCGATCAAGGAAGGGGCTGACGATTACATTCCCAAGGGTGGGATGCTTATCGAAGATCTGGAGAAGAAAATTCAAAGAGCTCTCAAATTACAGAAACTTGAGGAAGAAAACACTGTTCTGAAACAGCAGCTTGGCACAAAGTTCAGGACTTCAAATATTGTGGGTGAATCACCTGTCATGCGTCATGTCTTTGACACGGTTGAACAGGTGGCTCCGACTCAGGCTACGGTTTTGATTCTCGGAGAAAGCGGGACAGGTAAGGAATTGATTGCTAAGGCAATACATCAAACAAGTAATCGATCTCACCATCCCATGGTGACCGTTCATTGTGCGGGTTTGTCTCCCACCTTACTGGAAAGCGAGTTGTTTGGGCATGAGAAGGGAGCTTTTACGGGGGCACACGAGAGACGAATTGGGCGGTTTGAAAAAGCAGATGGTGGCACCTTGTTTCTTGATGAAATTGGTGAAATTGACACCTCTACCCAAATCAAGCTGCTGAGGATTCTGGGTGAAAGGTCTTTCGAAAGGGTGGGTTCTACAAAAACCATCAAAGTTGATGTGCGCCTTTTGGCAGCGACGAACAAAAACCTGCCCAAATTGATGGGAGAGGGCAAATTCAGGGAGGATCTATATTATCGNTTGCGAGTCGTGGAAATTCAACTTCCGTCACTTCGTGAACGCCCGACCGATATCCCGGCCCTTGCGATGACTTTCTTAAGAGAATTCGCGGAACAAAACCGGAAAAAAGTTACAGAATTTACCAAAGAGGCATTGGATGCCATCGTGCGCCATTCCTGGCCTGGAAATGTTCGTGAGTTGCGAGCTGCCGTAGAACACGCGCTTGTCTTTGCCAAGGGCAAAAAGGTGGAGCTTTTCGATTTGCCTGCATCCATGCGATCGCAAGCGGGGTTGGTCCATGCTGAGCCGGCTGGGGAAGCATCGGCTCTGGGTGCTTTACCTGGTGGCNATGCTCTGGGAGGTCCCTTTTCTAATTTATCCGTTGAAGAAAATGAAAAACAGTTGATGATTCAAGCCTTGAAGCGAACCAGCGGGAACCGCACAGAGGCTGCCAAGTTGCTTGGCATCAGTCGGCGAACCCTTCACCGGAAAATGGCAAGATTTAAACTTAATTAACCATTGCAGTAATGCCGTCCTTACAGGAACTAATTCATAAATTCGAGGAAGGTGAGGGAACAAAATCCATCACCAAACTGGCCATCCTTCTTGCCTTTGTGGCCTTGCTCATTGTTTACAACGTGCGGGAATATCGCAATTTTTCTTCGCCCGAAGCGATGGAACTGTCCCAGTTGGCGCGGAATGTTTCCGAGGGCAAGGGTTTTACCACTCAGAGCATTCGTCCTTTCAGCCTTGCCATGGTCGGCAGTCAACGGGGCGAAGACAAGGATGACCCAATGATGTTAAAGCAGCCTCATCCAGATTTGACGCACCCTCCTGTCTATCCTTTTGTCTTGAGCTTTTGGATGAAGGTGATGCCTTTTCAATATGACATCCCGTCCCAGAGGGCTGAAAACTTTCGTCGATATCAGCCTGAGGTCATGATCAGTTTTCTCAATCAGTTATTTTTTGTTATCACTGGGATTGTTTTGTTTTTCCTTTCCCGAGGGCTCTTCGATTCTTCCGTTGCCTGGCTGTCCACAGCGGTTTTCTTCGGATCCGATGTTCTGTGGAGATTTAGTATTTCAGGGCTCACGACAATGTTGTCGATCTTGTTTTTTGTTCTTCTAGTGACCTGCCTCGTGGTCATGGAGCGTGCATCCAGAGCTTCTCTCGAAGAAATGGACGACGATGAAGAAGAAGGGATTGCGTTGCGCCCTAGGCCGCGCTCTGTTGCCTGGTATTTTGGCATTGCTGCACTGGCTGGTTTGATCATCGGATTAGGTGGTTTAACGCGTTATTCCTTCCTCTGGTTACTATTTCCTTCGTTACTTTTTGTTGGTGTTTATGTGAAATCGCATAAAGTTCCCGTTATTTTAACCACGCTTGTTGTGACTCTGGTATTGGTTGGCCCTTGGCTTGTCAGGAATTATCAGGCAAGCGGCACGCTATTTGGGATTAGCTCCTACAACGTGGTGATGGATACAAGTGATTTTCAAAATGATCGAATTGAGCGTAGTATGTCATCGAAAATAAGCTCCCCGGATTTTAGTGGTTACCTGCGTAAATTNCTGGTCAACGCTCCTGAAATCATCACAGAGCAACTTCCGACACTTGGCGGTAGCTGGATGTCGATGTTTTTTTTCGTGGGCTTGATGGTCCCTTTCAGTAACCCTGGACTCAGACACCTGCGTTTTTTTGCAGTGGCCTGCATGGGGCTTTTAGTCGTTGTTCAGGCGCTGGGACGCACACATATGAGCGAAATAAGCCCCTTGATAAACGGGCAGAATCACTTGATCCTCCTTTCCCCCGTCTTTTTCATGTTTGGAGCAGCACTCTTTTTCACGCTNTTGGATCAGCTTCCGTTTTCTTTTGATGGAGCCAGGAATGCTGTCATCATTGGGGTCTTCATGGTTGTTAGNTCTCCGTTGATACTTCGATTGCTGCCCCCCAAGACGACTCCCATCGTGTATCCGCCCTACAGCCCGCCTTTGATTCAGGAAATAGGCTATTGGAATGACCCAGGAGAATTGATGATGAGCGATATTCCATGGGCGGTGGCCTGGTATGGTAATCGGTCCTGCCTATGGACAACTCGAAACCTTGAACCTGATTTTTACAAAATTCACGACCAATACGCGCCCATCAAGTCAGTTTATCTGACACCTGTCACAACAAATTTGCGTTTTATGTCCGAAGTGCTCAAAGATCCGGACGCAGCTTGGGCTCGATTTTACATGGATGTGCAGTTGCGGCAGAATTTACCCAAAGGTTTTCCCTTGAAATATGGACACCCGGGCTTTATGCCTGATCAACTCTTCGTATCCGACCGACAGCGTTGGCTGCCGGTTTTTCAGGAGTAAGCAAAAAAGGTAAAGGTTTTTGGATATTCGTAATNTGAAGAATACTAACCCAATAAAAATCCCGGCGATGGGTCGATTTGTGTTTGACAAAAATAAGAGTTCACCCCCATTATTCGGGGCAAATCAATACTCAAGCTGGGCACGTAGCAGCATTAAGCGATTAACGAAGGTATGAAAAAGATTGTAACAACAGCCGGATTGGCCGCCCTAGGGGTAGTAAGCATGCAGGCAGCTCCCGATGTAGGTCTAACCCCATCACAGACTTCCAAACCATGGAGTTTATCTGCAAACCTGAGGGGCTTCTACGATGACAACATCACAACTGCTCCNAATGCTATCGCTGAAGACAGCGTTGGTATTGAGTTCAGTCCAGCTATCAGCCTGAATTTGCTCAAGGATCAAACGTATCTGGGCCTTGGTTACGAATACAAACTTCGATGGTTTGAAGATCGTGATCCAGACAATTCAGATCATTCGCATCGTTTCTCCCTCGATCTGACTCATGATTTCAATGAGAACATGTCCGTGGATTTGGGTGATGAATTCGTCATCGCTCAGGAGCCCGAAGTGCTTGAACCTACTGGTGCGTCGCGCTTGCGTTCCAATATGGACGCCATTCGCAACCGTGCCCACGTTAACTTTACTACCCAGTTGAGTCGTACTTACAGTCTCATGGCTGGTTACCGAAATGATCTTTACAATTACGACCAAAGCGGGGCTGGGAGTTTTTCTGCCTTGCTCGATCGTGTTGAACACCGCGTTACCGCTAATCTCCGTTCGCAGCTTCGCCCCGGAACAACAGGGATCCTTGGTTATCAATACCGCGTTGTCGACTACACCAGTGATGACAGTTTGACTTTTGGTCCTTACCTCAACCCTGAGGTGCGTAACAGTGACTCTCATTATGTTTATGCCGGGTTTGACCACAGCTTTACGCCTGAATTGCTTGGTTCGTTGAGAGCGGGTGCTCAATTTACTTCCTATGACAATGTTGCTGCTGGAGTAGACGATTCAACCACAAGTCCTTACATAGATGCTAACTTATCCTATGCATATGCCAAGGGAAGTAATATCGCCGTTGGTTTACGTCACGAACGTAACCAAACTGACATCGCTCAGGTAGGAGGCTCCTTAATCCTTGACCAAGAGACGACTTCGGCTTACGCATCTGTTTCTCATCAGCTCACAGCNAAACTCACTGCTAANTTTGTAGGCATGTATGCCAATAGTTCGTTTGGTGACAGCCTGGCAGATACTGCTGACAATTTTTGGAGCTTGGGTTTCAACATGAGCTACCAGATCAATCAGTATTTGCTTGCTGAAACCGGTTACAATTTTGATGACTTGGACTCCGATCTCGGAAATCGAAGTTTTGATCGTAATCGCGTCTATCTTGGTTTGAAAGCATCCTATTAATATTCATTTAGTTACATGTTTTACGGGGAGGCTGGAACTTTATCATTCTGGCCTCCCTTTTTTTCTCTTTTGACCCATGCAAACGAAACCTAGTCAACAGCCACAGCAGCAATCAGANTCTAAGCTTCACTTCTTAGATTATTGGCGAATCATCCGAATTCGTAAGACGGTGATCTTGGCTGTCTTCCTGTTAGTTGTTCTTACGACGGCTATCATCACATTTCTGATACAGCCTACTTATGCAAGTTCAGTAAGGATTGCGATTGAAAAGGATAATTCCGATATCACGCCGCTCATGGGNTTACAGGCTGCTCAACAGCATGATCCTTATTGGGTGCTTACTGAATACGAAAAAATCCAATCCAAAAAAGTTATCCACCCTGTTATCAATGNGCTTGGGCTGAACCACAAATGGATGGAACGCTTTAAGACGGATACACCTCTCACTACAAATGAAACATTTCAGGTTCTAAAGAATTCCATTGATGTTGATCAATATCGGAATACCAGTTTAATCGAGATCAAGGCATATAGTAAGGACAAGGAAGAGGCTGCCCTTATCGCGCAAGAAATTGCTGAGCAATACAAAAAGGTTCGTGAAAAAAACCTGAAGGACATGGCAAACAGTGGTATTGAAGTCCTCAAACAGGAATATCTGANTCAGCAAAACAAAGTGCAAACCAAGCAAAAGGATCTTGATAAACTGCGTGAAGATTTAAATATTTCTGACATTTACAGTGCTGAGGGAAGTTCCATTGGAATGACCACCGAGCCCCAGATCGTGATGAAACTGGAGCAGGAGCGAACGGTTGCGGAAGCAAATCTCATCCGCTACGAAACCCTTTTTAAAGAATTGACATCGCTTACTCTGGAAGAGCTACGTAATACCTTGCTTACGGCAATGCCTGGTAATTTGCGTCTTACCTCACTGCTCAATGAATTTGACAGAGGTCATCAGCAATTATCACAGATGAAAGCGATCCACGGCCCTGACCATCCACAGATGCAAGCATCCAACAGTTTGCTTTTGACTCTGAACGACCAGATCAAAAAGGAGATAACGGGAGTCCTGAGAGGGTTGCAAACCCAGGTGAACGCAGCCCGTAACCAACTGACAGAACTGACTTCCGCAGTAGAATCTGCAAAAGCCAGTGATGCTGAAAAAACAGCTGAATATCGTCCTTATTTCACAGCAAAGCGCGACTTGGAGAATCTGTCCAAAATCAGTGATATGATCATGATTCGAATCCTTCAGGAGACGGTAGATGCTGCCTTGCCGACAGATTCTATTGTGGAAATTTATGACCCTGCGGAACCCAACCCTGATCCAGTCAGACCAAAAATTTTCCTAAATATTGCTCTGGGTGTTGTGGTTGGTTTGGTCGTTGGTATTGGTNTGGCTTTCTTCATTGAATATCTCGATACCAGTGTCAAGACTATCGACGATGTTGAACAAGCCCTGGATGCACCTGTTCTTGGAGTGATTCCACAAAATGTTCACTCTCTGTTGATGGAAGGTCCAGATAGTCCGCACGCCGAGGCCTATCGCGTTTTGAGAACAAATATTCTTTTTTCACGCAAGANCGAAAAAGCCANNACACTTACCGTGGTTAGTGGCGGTGCNGGTGAGGGGAAATCCACAACAATTTTCAATCTGGCAACTGTTTTTGCTCAAAATGNTTCTCGCATACTGATTGTAGATTCTGATTTACGGCGACCCAGTCTACACAAGCATGTTGGAGTTTCCAATGCGCTGGGTTTGACNGACTACCTTCTGGCTACCAAATCATTGGAAGAAGTAGTTCAAACCACTAAACATGAAAACCTTGATTTTCTGCCCAGTGGCAAACTACCAAGTAGTTCCATGGGGATTTTGAACTCTTCCAAGATGAAAAGCTTCATTGCGGAAGCGCGCAAGCGTTATGACTATGTCTTTTTTGACTCGCCTCCAATCATGGGTGTGAGTGATGCTTCCATTCTCGCAAGTGAAGTGGATATGGCTATCTTGGTCATCCAGTATCGTAAATACCCGCAAGCCATGACGGTTCGTGCCAAGCAGATGGTTGAAAAAGTGGGTGGAAATCTGTTAGGTGTTGTTCTTAATAATATTAATATCTCACAAGATTCTTACTATTACTACTACAGTGGTTATTACTACGATTATTACTCAAAGCAAGATGGAGATAACACCAGTTCCAAGAAGAAAAGTGACGGGAAATCTGGTAAGACCTCCGCAAGAGGTGACTTGGAATTGAAAAATAAATTCTAATCAGATATCTTGGTTTGCAGTAAATGATTTTAGGATGAACAGGCTTTTAAATATGTTGAACGGTAAATTATGGGGCGTAGCTTTTGCGTCAGTAATAATTCTTCTGACCGGTTGTTTGACTGGATCAGGAAAAGGGGGTGACTACAATGTTGGTGAGGAAGTTGCTCCGCCTTTAGGGTTGTCAGTGGGTGAAAAGGTCACCATTCGCTTTGCTGGAATTCCCACTCCGCCCCCGCCCCATGAGGAACGGGTTCGGGATGATGGAACGATTCATCCCCCTTATCTGAATAAACCTGTAACTGCCGAGGGGCTGACACCGCCTCAGCTGCAAGGAAAACTGCAGGAAGCTTATGTTCCGCGTATATTCTCTACACTGTCGATCACTGTCATCACTGAAGATAGACTATTCACAATCAACGGTGAAGTGATTCGAAGCGGGCGTTATCCCTACGTCGGCGAAACGACTGCTGTCGAAGCTATCTCACAAGCTGGAGGGCTGACAGATTTTGCCAAGAAACGTAAAATTTCTGTCATCAGGGGAAACGGTTCACAAATCACCTTTGATTATGAAAAAGCGCGGCGTGATTCACAATTAGACCCTCCGATTTATCCTAAAGACATTATTGATGTTCCGAGGCGCCTTTATTGATAGATGTTTCAGTTAACCTCGCTCAGTCCTTTCAAAGGCTTGGATCACCACACAGTGGAAATTCAGGCCTTTCCTTTTTCCATAGGTCGGCATGATTCGGCTGACTTCCACATGGAGGGGGCAGGCATATGGGAGAACCATGCTTTGATTTCCCTCAATGAAGACGGAAGGCCCGTCCTTTCGATTTGTAAACAAGCGTCCTGTTTGCTCAACGACGGTGTTATTCAAGGCGCCCACGTCTTGAAATCGGGGGACATATTAAAAATAGGCGAAATAATGCTTCGGTTTGATTTGTCTCCGTGTTTACAAAGAAATTCCCTGATGCAAGAGGCATGTGTCTATATCCTCACAGGTGTGTTCATCATCAGTCAATTTATCTGCGTTTATCTGTTCCTTGACCGATAAATGGTTGGAAGGCAGCAGTAATATTATCGAGAGCTGCCAAGCAATTTTACTCTTCAGATGTGGGNGAAGATGTATTCGAACTGATAGATTGAAGCATCATTATTTCAAAATAGGCCAGTATCTCATTCGCTTCTTCCATATGATGTTTCCCTGGGGTTATCTCCTCCTCGAGACTGCTCAGACGATGAGTGATGAGGTTGACCTTGATACTNAATGTTGTTTGCATCGATTCCTTGTCCTCATTGAAAGTTGGTTCAAGCCTCAACCAGACAGCTGGTTCAAGAAATGAACCATATTTTACAGTATCCCAATTAGATCCTTTCCGATCGAAGCGCATGGTCCCCTCTCGCGATTCCGAAATCAGGAAATTCTTGGAATCAAGATATTGAAAAAGAAGTCGTTCCACAGATTTCTCAGGCCAGCCCGTATAACGATAAGTTAAATTTTTTTGAGGCACTGCCTGNCGATAAGGTGTCTGGCAGGCAATAAAACCNCAGCAAGCCATCATCAGGAAAAATAAAGGAAATGAAAAGGTGAACAAAGATTGGTTTCGCATGGCTAGGAATAAAAAAATCTCCAAAATCTTACAGGAAAATAAATAGATTTCACTTCAAAAGTAATGAAGTGGCGGAAATTAATAACAAAAAATTAAAAAAAATACATATAAATANATTGAATAAAAAACGTAATACCAACATGATCATACAAATCCATTACATTTAAATATGATGTGTTGGATGAAGCCTGAAATTGTGAGTGGATGTTTTAGGGAGTGCTGGCGTGAAAATGCAAGCGCCTCTTGTGCATTAAACAAACAACAGAAAGGCAAAGCATGTTTCGTCATTCAATCTTATTGTTATTTTCATGCATTTTCATGAGCCAAAATCTTTGCGCTCAAATAATCACTTTCAGCTTCAACGGAAGTGCTGGTAATGAGTTATCTTTTGGTGTGGATAGCCAACCAGCCAATGGAAGTGCGAGCGATATGAGCCGAGGCAATGGGGTCAATGCTTCCTTAGCGAGTGGAGCCTTCAGCGCCAAATCATGGAGTCATGATGGTCTGGATGTGAATGATTACTTTACATTCTCCCTCACACCTGACCCCGGATTTGAATTATCAATAAGCGGCTTGCAACTTGATGAACGGCGTTCCGCTACAGGAATTCATGATTGGTCTCTTCGATCAAGCTTGGATACGTTCGCAACAGATATAGGAACTGCATTCTCTCTTCCTGATAACACCTCGTATCGCAGAGATCAATCGATCGATTTATCAGGCGGCCTGTTCGATGACTTGACCAGCACCATTGAATTTCGATTTTATGGTTACAATGCTGAATCGAGCAGTGGTACCTGGCGCTTGGATAATGTGGATTTATTCGGAGTCATTACTCCAGTGCCAGAGGTTTCTGGAACCACATGGATCGCATTGGGTCTCTTTGGTTTTTACTATTGGAATGTAAAAAAAAGAAGGCATGAAAAAGTCTCCATCCAATGCCTTTCTCAAGATTTCATCAGAAATAAAAAGCTCAAAAAATCTACGCTAACATGATTTTTCCAATCCGTAGTCAAGGGATATGAATCAAACGAATCACTTCTCATGCACTTCGTCTCTTCCTATTATCTGGCACGATGCGAACCATCATTGACTAAAGTTCCAATCGTCCCGCATTATTCCCCTCTAATATCAATCACAAAAACATGGCAACAAAAGCATCCTCCAGATCAAAACAGCCCAACTTTGCTGGCGCTGGTTCAAGCGAAGCTGACAAAGAGCGCAATCTCGACACTGCTATTCAGTCCATTACCAAAACGTTTGGTGATGGGAGTATCATGCGCCTTGGTAACGCACCTTCTCAAAAGAAAATTGACGTCATTCCAACCGGGGCCTTGTCGATGGACCTTGCACTTGGGGTCGGCGGTTTGCCGCGAGGTCGCATCGTCGAAATTTATGGTCCCGAATCCTCAGGTAAAACCACCGTCATGTTGCATGTGATTGCCAATGCCCAAAAAGCCGGAGGTACCGCCGCTTTTATTGATGCTGAACATGCCCTTGATCCGGGGTATGCCCGCAAACTGGGTGTTAATCTGGATGATTTACTTGTTTCTCAGCCAGACAGTGGAGAAGAGGCATTGACGATTTGCGAAACCCTTGCCCGGTCCAACGCTCTGGATGTGATCGTGGTGGACTCTGTTGCTGCGCTTGTGCCAAAAGCTGAACTTGAAGGTGACATGGGGATGGCAACGATGGGGATGCAGGCAAGGCTGATGAGTCAAGCCCTTAGAAAACTGACCTCAGTGCTTAACAAGGCCAAGACAACTTGCCTTTTCACCAATCAATTACGCGAAAAGGTGGGGGTCATGTTTGGGAGTCCCGAAACAACGCCAGGTGGTAAGGCTTTGAAGTTTTATGCCAGTGTGAGAATTGATATCCGGCGCAAAGAAACTTTAAAAGATGCTACTGGAAGCGCCATAGGTAACCACGTCAAAGTCAAGATCGTTAAAAATAAAGTTGCTCCCCCTTTTGCAGAAGCGGAATTCGATATCATGTACAATCAGGGTATCAACAAAGAGAGCAGTATTCTGGACGTCGCGCTGTCATATGGCGTGGTTCAGAAGCGCGGTGCCTGGATCCAATACAATGGTGAATTGATTGGTCAAGGTAAAGAGGCTGCTCGAACCGCGATGGCTGAAAAACCCGAAGTGACGGCTCAGATTGTCAAAGACATCATGGCCAAGAGAAATCCAGAAGCCGCAAAATCTGAAGATAAGAAGGCTGAAGGCAAGGAAGCTGAAGAAAAAGATACCAAAGGTAAAAAGGCATAGTCCTTCACAGCATGACGACGGATTGATCGCTTGACCCAAGTTAAACTCGATTTTCTATCATATGAACCTCTTTCATCGCATGGCACCCGCACTGATTGCCTGCTCGGCTGCCTTGGGCATCCAATCTCAAACTCTGGTTCCCTTGCCAGAGGGGGATTTTTTCAAGCCTTTTCGGCCTCACCTTTCGGTTCCGAATCAGGAGCTCATTCTGCGAGAAGGGGATCGGCTGGCTATATGTGGTGACTCCATTACGGAACAGAGGATGTATTCACGTATCATTGAAACCTACTTGACGGTATGCGTTCCTGATTTGCGAGTTTCTGTCAGGCAGTTTGGTTGGAGTGGTGAACGTGCGCCCGGTTTTTTATCGAGAATGACCAATGACGTTTTACGGTTTCGTCCTACTATTGCCACAACCTGCTATGGAATGAATGATCACCGGTATCAGCCATTCACCGCTGAAATCGGAGATGTCTATTCGCAGAGTTCACGGGCCATCATTCAGGCCTTTAAATCACATGGAGTTAGAGTGGTTCAGGGCTCTGCGGGGACGGTAGGTAAAATGCCTTCCTGGGTCCAAACTGCTGAAGGGAATGTGCAGGATCTAAACCTTGGCCTTCTTGAATTGAGAAATATTGATGTTCAGCTGGCTCGCGAAGAAAATGTGACTTTTGCAGATCTGTTCTTACCGATGCTGATCCAGGGGCGTGCTGCCCAGCAAAAGTACGGGGCCAGTTACATGATCACTGGAAAAGATGGTGTTCACCCTGACTGGGCGGGCCAATGCGTGATGGCGTATTCATTTTTGAACGCATTTGGCCTGGAGGGTAATCTGGGTCAAATCACGATAGATCTTGAAAATAAGTCTGCATCGACGATGGGGGGACATGAAGTTCAAGGATACAATGATGGGCGGCTGACTCTTTCAAGTCGTCAGTATCCTTTTTGTGCGACCGGGGCATTGGGGGATGATTCCAGTATGCGATCCGGTATGGAGTGGGTGCCTTTCATGGAAGAATTGAATCGACTGACCCTCAAAATAAAAAATCCTTCTGCTGCCAGGTATCGGCTTTACTGGGGGGCATTTGAAAAAGTCTACTCCAGTGAGGCACTGAGTCAGGGAGTCAATCTTGCTGCAGATTTCCCAGAGAATCCTTTTTCAGAAGCGTTTAGAAAAGTAGATCAGGCGGTTGCGACCAAGCAGGCTTATGAAACACGCCAGATAAAGCAGATTTTTCATGGGCCTGAAGGAAGGGCTGACAAAGAGATGGCGGCCGCGTTGACTGAAAAAACGCGTGAACCACTCGTCAGTGCCATCCGTGATGCTTTCCAGCCCGTGGTTCATTCCATTCGTATCGTCAGTGAATAAAAGCTGGAGTGTTTTCAATAAGAGTCTGCGGTCGATACGCTCCATTCAATCGGTAGACTGCNTTGTCAGATATTTCGATGACCACAACCAGCCAGAAATCCTCAATTTTTGGATTGGGAACGATTGTGGTGGATCATCAGGTTTATCTGAATCAATTCCCGGATGCGGATACCAAATGTGAAATCATTGAGGATAGATTCCAGGTAGGCGGTCCAGTTCCAACGGCTTTGGCTCTTCTCTCTAAATGGGGGCATTCTACCTCCTTTCAGGGAACTTGGGGACAGGATGCCTACGGTGAAATGATAGAGAAGGATCTTCAGGAAAGAAGGATCCATATGGCGGGTTCAGTTGCAAAGGCTGGCAGAAAGAGTGGTTTTGCTCATGTCTGGATAGAGCGAACGACTGGCCGNCGGACGATCGCCTGCCACCGAGGAGATTCCGTCATAGATCCTGAAGCGCTTCATCTTGAAAGTATCACGAAAGCAGACGCCATTCACCTGGATGGCTGGTCAGGGTCGGCAGCAATTAAAGCGGCAAAGCAAGCTAAATTGCAGAACGGAAAAGTATTTTTGGATTTGGGTTCGCCCAAGCCATCGTGGGAAGATCTGGTTTCCGAGGTGGATTATCTGAATCTTCCCGAGGGATTGCTGAATAAGTTGTTTCCAGACCAATCCCTGATTGCTTGTGCGGAAAAGTTGCTCTCACTTGGGCCCTTGGAAGTAACCATCACGCAGGGTGCCAGAGGAGCATGGCACTTTTGCAAAGAGGCAAGCTTGCATCAACCTGCCTTTCCTGTGGTGGCAACTGATACGAATGGAGCGGGTGATGTCTTCAATGGTGCGATGATTCATGGGACACTTGCCGCTTGGACCCCGCGAGAAAAACTTCGCTTTGCAACGGCTGTTTCTGCCTTGAAATGTCAAAAACCAGGGAACCGAAGCGCATTGCCTGAGCTCGCGGCCGTGGAAGCATTTTTAGATCAATGAGCTTGCGGGTCATGGCAGTTTTACCTATTNTG
>NZFL01000005.1:0-195985 GCA_002690655.1 Pedosphaera sp. | reverse complement strand
ACTTTATGCGAATTACCACTCATAGGCTTTGATCAATATCGTTATACGANCAATTCAAGCAGGAACAATCTCACAAAAATACTATAATTATCATGACCTCGCGAGTTAGGCTTCTTTTATCCTCCATGATGTTCCTGCAATTTTTTGTGTGGGGCGCATGGTTCACAACATTAGGAACCGTTCTGACTGCTCAGGACATGAGCGGGGTGATTGGAGNGGCTTACGGAGCGGTACCCTTGGCTGCCATCATCGCTCCACTCTTTCTCGGATTGATCGCAGACAGGTTTTTCAACTGTGAAAAGACCATGGGCATCCTGCATCTTATTGGGGGAGCCCTTCTCTTTGCTGGACCTTCGCTCATCGCAAACAAGCAAGGGGATACCTTGAGTTATATCATTTTGGCAAACATGCTCTGTTACATGCCCACCTTAGGGCTCAGCAACACAGTTGCGTTCACCAACATCAAGGACCGCAATGATTTTCCGGCGCTCAGGGTTTGGGGGACCATTGGTTGGATCGTTGCTGGCTTGGTGGTTGGAGGCCTGGGAATGTCGAGCAGTCCAAAAATCTTTATCATGGCCGGAGCTGCCGGCGTCCTATTAGGGTTATTGTGTTTTGCGCTACCCAAAACGCCCCCGCCCAGCCGGGACAAACCCATCAGTATTGGGACCCTCTTCATGGTCGATGCCCTCAAACTCATGACGAGTATCCCTTTCGCTGTGTTCATCATATGTTCAATGCTGGTTTGCATTCCTCTAGCTTATTACTACGCCTACACGGCCGTTTATCTGCCGCAAATCGGCTTTCAAGCAACCGCAAGTACCATGGCGCTGGGACAAATCTCAGAAATCTTCTTTATGCTTCTGGTTCCCTTCTTTTTCAGGAAATTGGGAGTCAAGGTCATGATCCTGATAGGGATGCTTGGTTGGGTCGCTCGTTACGCACTTTTCGCAATGGGGGCACCAGACCAAGTAGTGTGGATGATACTCGCAGGAGTGATCCTCCATGGCGTTTGCTACGATTTCTTTTTCGTCACGGGTTTCATGTACACGGATAACAAGGCGCCCAAGGAAGTCAGAGGGCAAGCCCAGGCCTTGCTGGTGTTTTTCACCCAAGGTCTAGGAATGTTTTTTGGCTACTGGATTGCAGAGATCAAGTTTGAAGCACTGCGTCAACAATCCGACGCCCTGAGTGCGGCTATCGAGACAACTACTTTTGGCTTCTGGGAATCCTTCGGGAAAATGTTCTTGGCGCAAAAGCCAGAAGTGGATGCCTCCATTACTCAGGCAGCCATGGAGGGATGGAAAACATTCTGGATGTTTCCCTGTTTCATGGCGTTTGCCATTGCCTTGGTCTTTGCCATCACTTTCTGGGACAAATACAAGGAAGAAGACCCAAACAATCCAGCTCAATAGAACAACCATTCAACTTCAATAACAGAACAACCATTCATTCAACTTCAATATATCCATGGATCGTCGTCATTTTATCAAACAAGCAGGACTGGCTCTGGGCGCATTGTCAACGGCCCCAGCACTCAGCGCAGCCAAAGGACCCCTTTTCGAAATATCCGTCGCCCAATGGTCCCTTCACAAAACGCTTTTTGCAGGCAAGATGGATCATCTCGACTATGCGAAAGTTGCCAAAAAAGAATTTGGCATTGAGGCCGTTGAGTATGTAAACCAGTTTTTCAAGGACAAGGCTACCAACGGTAACTATTTGATGGAAATGCGCCGGCGCGCAGAAGGTGAAGGGGTTCGTAGCCTCTTGATCATGATTGACGGAGAAGGCAACCTTGGAGATGCAGACGATAACCAACGTCAACAGGCCGTGGAAAACCACCACAAGTGGGTGGAAGCTGCCAAATTCCTGGGATGTCACTCCATTCGCGTGAATGCGGCCACTGGTAACAAGGGGTCTTACGATGAGCAAATGGACCGAGCCGCTGAAGGGCTTTCTGCGCTTGCCTCCTTTGCAGAGTCTTACCGCATTGGTGTCATTGTGGAAAATCATGGAGGATTGTCCTCAAATGGTGCCTGGTTGGCGGGTGTGATGAAGAAAGTTGATTTGCCTAATTGCGGAACACTTCCGGATTTTGGGAACTTCCGCGTCAGCAACGATGAGATGTATGATCGCTATCAAGGAGTCAGGGAATTGATGCCGTACGCGCATGCAGTGAGTGCGAAATCTCACGATTTTGATGGTGAGGGTAATGAAGTGCACACTGATTATCGCAAGATGATGAAGATCGTCCTTGCTGCCAAATACAGCGGCTTTGTGGGTATCGAATATGAAGGGAGCAAGTTGTCCGAGATGCAGGGAATCCAGGCGACCAAGAACCTTCTTGAAAAGGTACGTGACGAGCTGAGTTAACCCCATGATAACAATTTCAGACCGGGCAGACTTTATGTCTGTCCGTTTTTTTTAATCCAAAAGCGCATGATTCCATTTCAAATCATTTTCAACCCGACCAGTTCGCATGAATTGTCGAAAATGCCCAAAGAATTGCAATTGGACATTCTTGGTGATTTTCGTGGTTTTCCACAGGACGTACGCTCCAAGGATTTGGATCGCTTTGGTAAATTGGAACGGCAGGGTAAGCAGTTATATCGTTATCGGTTAGGAGATTACCGTGTTTATTTTGAGCGCTGCGAGCTGGGAATCATCATTCACCGAATTTTGAACAAGAACACGCTGAAGGATTTCCTGTTTCGATCCAGCCTGCCTCTGGGGGAAGACGAGGCATTGCAGGAAAATCCCAAGTTCTGGGAACTCATGGATGTCAGCTCCGGTTCTTCGAAATAAAGAGACCGCCCTGCAAGCTGCATGATCATGTGTCTTCTCCAATTTCAACATTCCAATAAGCAACATCCAGGAAGTGACGCCAACTTGAATGTCCCGGGAATGAGAGATTGATTTGGACATAAGGTCGCCATTTCGGGCGTTTGGGTTGCCTTATCAGGTGCATGCCCGCTTCATGCGGAGTCCGGTTGGCCTTGCGCGTGTTGCAGGGAATGCAAGAGCAGACGATATTTTCCCAGCTGGTAGGTCCTCCGTGGTCTCGAGGTACAACGTGGTCCAGGTTCAGCAATTTTCTGCCCAGTGTCTTGCCGCAGTACTGGCATGTGTTGTGGTCTCTTTCAAAGAGGTTGTGTCGTGTGAATTTGACTTCTTTCTTCGGAAATCGGTCATAAACCATTAACAATATAACCTTGGGGATTGCTATTTTGAAAGAGATCGTATGGATTTGCTCTGTTGTTGCTGGGCAAAAATCAGTGGAAAAATCCCTCCACTCGTGAAAGGAATACGTTTGGTAATCTCCAGAGGAGGATTCGTTGACTACTTGAGCCCTGCCCTCAAAAAGAAGGGTGACTGCCCGGCGAGCCGAGCAGACATTGACGGCCTGCCAGAGACGGTTGAGCACCAATACAGGTTGTTCCAAAACGGTCGCCATACTCTTTTCGAGATCAATGATAGGTAACAGAGGCGTTGACGTTTGTCAATTCGCCGTCCATAAATGTAATGGTTTTCCGTCAGAGCGGTCCAGTGGAACAAAGATGCAATTGTCACGACTTGATCGCGTGGGCTAACGATGATTTTATAAAACAGAATATGAACAAAATTTTTACTTGGTCGGTGTGTTGCCTTTTTGCTCTTACGATGATCCTCAACACTGCGCGGGCGCAAAGTGCGGATGAAGATTACATTGCCATTTACAAGCTAATTAAACAGGCCGATCAGTACCGTGATACGGGACTCTCTGATCAGGCTGCAGCCGCATACGCAACGGCGGCAAAACAGCTGCAAACTTTTCAGAAAACCAATCCGAACTGGAACCAGCGTGTCATTCAATTCCGCACAAGATACGTTGCGCGGCAGATGGGTAGCCTGCCCAAACCTGCGGTAATTCAGTCCACGCCTATAGCCAAAAGCGATGATTTCACAGATGATCAGGAAGAGAAAATTCAAGCCGTTGTTGCGGAAGCAACAAATGAGCTTGGCGGTCAAGTGCAGGCACTGAATCTGCGCGTAGAACAGTTGCAGGAAGAAAACCGATTATACATATCGAAGCTGCGAGAGGCCATGTCCGCCAAACCTGCTGGATTCAATCCTGAAGAATTGCAGCAGGCTGAAAACCGCATCATGGACTTGCAGAAAGAAAAGCAGCTGCTGATGGTCAAATTGGAGCAAGAAGCAGATGCTTCTCAAGCTTCCGGTCAGACAGAAGATTCCTCGAAAACGAACGCATTGCGCCAGCAATTAGATGCTGCTCAGGGAACCATAGAGCAGCAGCAAAGTTTAATAGCCTCGTTGCGCAAGGAGATGACTCCGCCCTCCGGAACCAATGATTCTGAAGCGGGTCAAAATCGAGATCAATTGGTTCAGGAATTAATGGAGCAGAATGCGCTTCTTCGCAGAAAGTCGCAGGATATGGCCAGTAAAACTCCCTCGCCGGCTCCCCAGAAAGTAACTTCCACACCAAAAAAAGCACGGCGTGGTGCTTGGGGATGGTGGCCTTTTTCTCGGCGTGATAAAAAGAGCAATGACCCCTGGCTTGAGGCAAAGCTTGCCGCCTATGAAGCTGAAAGAGTGCCTTATCTTTCCGAAGAACTTGCCCTGATGCAGAAGCAGAGCCCGGATCAAATAAAAATGCAGGCAGCTGGCGAATCTCCCATGCGCAATTTAAACGCCGAGCAAACTGCATCTGCTGCCCGACTAGAAGCTCAGGCAAGGCAGGCTGCTGGATCAGGGGACTTGACAACGGCTGCTGATCGTTTCAAGGCAATTTTGAAATTAGCCCCTGAAGATGTATCCACTCTGGCAAATCTAGCTTTGATCCAGATCCAAATGAACGCCACTGGCGACGCTGAATTGACATTGCAGCAAGCACTGTCCATTGACCCTCAGCAAACATATGCCCTTTTCCTGTCAGGATTATTGAAGATTAACCAAAGCGATTTTGATGGTGCTTTGGAGTATCTTTCACAGGCAGCCAAGCTTGATCCTGATGATGCAGAAGTCCAAAACCATCTTGGTGTGGTTCTCAGCGAGTTGGGACAGCGTGAATCAGGTGAAGCTGCCTTGCGGAAGGCCGTTCAGCTACAGCCTGAATACACCGATGCGCATATCAATCTCGCCGTGGTATACGCTTCGCAGGATCCTCCTTTCAAAGAACTGGCAAAATATCATTACCAATTGGCGCTTCAGGCCGGTCACAGCAAAGATCCTCGTCTCGAGCGATTGATCGAAGGTGCCGAGTAAGCCGGTCCTGGTTTGCGAGTATTTTTTGGGTTTCCGGATGTCTTTAAAACAGATTCAAAAGCGGCTGGATGTGTCCACTCCCGGGCGTGGTCTTTTTGAAATTACTTCAGATGTCCAATCCTGGGTTCAAGCCAGTCAAATGACAGAAGGCCTGGTGCACCTCTTGTTGAGGCACACTTCTGCCTCGCTGCTCATACAGGAAAATGCAGATCCGGATGTGAAGGTTGATCTCGAACGATTTTTCAAAAGATTATGTCCCGATGGTGACTCCATTTACGACCACACCCTTGAGGGGCCCGATGACATGCCAGCCCATGTCAGGGCGGCATTGACATCCGTGCATCTGAGCATTCCTTTTGCGGACGGGCGCTTGTTGTTGGGAACCTGGCAGGGGATTTATTTATGGGAGCATCGCACTCATCCTCACCATCGGCAGATCGTTGGGCATCTGGTAGGCGATTGATATGAGCTTTCCCGTCAGTAAAGTGCACGTTGCTCAGGCTGTTGCCTGTGTTTTTGGTCCATTCTTTCTGTTGTTCACTAGCCTGATCGCGCAAGGCGCAGAAGCGAAACATTGGGGCTTTGGACCTCTGGAAATGTTTCCAATTGAATCCCAGATTCAGCTGGTCAGCCCACTGGATGCCAATAATGATGGCCTGAGCGATCTGATTGTCTCCAATCCACGGAAATCCGAATTGACATTACTCCTCAACCAAACGGGCCATGAGGGTGCAAACCCGGAAGGGAACCGGCAAGTTTTGAAAAACGTCAATGATGGGGTCAATCGATTGCCTCCAGATGCCAGATTCAAAACAAAATCCATTCTGATTCAAAGCCGTCCCAAAGCCCTTGCCACGGGTGCATTGGATCAGGATGCCCTGCCTGACATTATTTTTTATGATGATCGCGAAACCTTGACGGTTCTATGGAACGGGAAGGAGGGAGCGTGGAGTGAAAAGACAACATGGCGTGTAACAGATGGTATTCCAGGTTTGAAATCGCTCATGATCAAAGATTTGAACATGGATGCCCTGCCTGATATCGCTCTGCTGGGCGAGTCTCAGGTGTCGATTTTTTACAACAAGGGAGGAAGAGCGTTTGATCAGCCCCGAAATATTCAAATTCCAAGTGGTGTTACATCCTTTGAACCTGTCGACGTGAATCAGGATCATCAATTGGATCTTGTTTTTCATGTCCCGAATCGGAAAGACGGTCTGTATATTTGCCTCAGAAACGCGAGATCCTTCGGTAATTTTATCCAAGTGCCTTCGATTCCTTTTGCGAAGGTTTTTTGGCAGCATGATACCTATCATGGCAAGGTGCAAATGTTTGCGATATCCGATCATCTGGACCAGCTCATGGCCTATGAGCTGGGATTACGACCAAGCGCAAAATCGACAGAAAAAACGGACTCAGGCGCACTACAGATGATTCGCTTTCCTGAATTTTCAGGCATCAAACGAGGTGTTTGCTGGGCAGATATGAATGAGGATGGTCGGGATGACTGCCTTGTTTCGGACCCCGATGCGGGACTTCTAAACGTCTTTCTCTCCAACCAGCAGGAAGGCTGGGATGAGCCGCGCATTTTTCCCTCTTTGACAGGAGTGCAGGAACTGACTGTGATGGATTGGGGGCGAGATGGAGGTTTGGAGGTTTTTTTACTCAGCAAAGATGAGGATCAGATAGGGCATGCTCATTGGGATTCCGTGAGCAAGATCATGTCCTACCCCGAAAAGCTTCCCTCCCTGAGCAAGCCGCTCGTGATGCAGGGCCAAACGTCTGGAGCGGGACATTCATCGCCTTCTCTTGTGGTATTGCACGAAAACGATCAAGGCTGGGCAGTCTCCACGATTGGATCTGAACTGAGCATGCAGACTCAATCTTTCCAAGGTAGCTTGAAGGGCATTCCTGAGCGACTCATGCTGCATGATCTGGATCAGGATGATAGGGTGGATTGCCTCGTATTCACGCCCTATGAACCGTTGATCTGCCTCCGTCAGCAGACAGAGGGTATTTACGAAACGATTGAGTTAACTCCACCGGGAGGTTCCTGGCAGGGAGGTTGGGCTACCAGTGGGGATCTAGACGCGGACGGCCGGTCGGAATTGATCATGCCTTTCAAGAACATGGTGCGAGCTTACAATATGACATCTCGAACTCTGTCCAATGATACGGATGCATCCACATTGGACTGGGCATTGCAAGTTGTCGGGCAGATTAACGGGCCATCCAATGCTTCCAGCCTGCGATCGGGCGTCGTTTTGGAAGATGATGAAGGGGCAGCAACACATGTGGCTTTATTTGATGTTTCTGGATCGCGCTTGCATGTAGCAGAGCAAGATTCCAAGGGAGTTTGGAGAGTGATTGATGGTCAGGACATGGCCGTGAATGAATTGGTTCGTTTACAACAACTTGAGAATGAAGGAAGTCAGGAGATTCTGCTTCTTTGCGAAGGTAAAGATGGTGCAACGGTGAATACGATGGGAGGTCAGGCTCCGCTATTGAAAGCAATGGGCAAGCAACGTTCCATGGCCAGAGAAGCGAGATTACAATCTCTGCTTTCTGCTGATTTCGATCAGGACGGCATGCCCGAGGTGTTTGCTCTGGAAACCAGTGAGCATCGGGTCGAATGCTTTCAGCTCGAACCAGATCAGTCGTTTTCAATACTGAATCAATGGTCTGTTTTCGAGAAGCGAAGCTATCGCAATCAGGGTGCGGCCTTTCCCGAACCCAAAGAAGGGATCGTTGCCGATTTTACTGGAGATGGACTGCTGGATCTATGCCTGATCGTGCACGATCGAGTGATCCTTTACCCGCAATATTCATGGACTGGGACGAAATCTGCCAAGTGAACGTGGGGGCCGCCACGGTCAAGGAGCAGTTGATCTGGGATGAATACCTTTTGAGGGCCTGCGAAGACGGGCAAATCGGGCCCAGCATCCGGACATGGGTAGTCCATGAACCAACGGTGGTGCTGGGCTATTCCAACCGACCTGATCGTGAGGTTCACATGGCGCTTTGCCGCCAACGGGACATACCCGTTCTGAGACGTACGAGCGGAGGAGGCACCGTCCTGCTGGATGCGGGATGCCTCAATTATAGTCTGATTCTGCCTGTTGCGTATCACCCATCAATGGCCTCAGTGACTTTGGCCAATCAATACATCATGGAAAAGCAGCGCCGCATGCTGGAGTTATGTCTGGGGCAGAAAGTAGCACTCAGGGGATATACTGATCTGGTCATTGGAGAACGCAAGGTATCCGGTAATGCTCAGCGTCGGGGCCGGTCCAGCGTCTTGTTTCACGGCAGCTTTCTTTGCAACGCTGATTTGGGGCTTATCGATGAGGTGCTTGCCTTTCCATCCAGGCAACCTGCCTATCGTCAGGCAAGGGCGCACTCACAGTTTTTGATTAATTTAGGGATTTCCGTTTCGGACTTGTCGCAAGCCGTGCTATCTTATTGGGTTAAATATTCTGAGAATATGACTGATATCATCCGTTCAGAAGCAATTTGGCAAGACTGTCACAGGCGTTTGGCAAGACTGTCACAGGCGACTTGAACAATCATCCAAACCTGTGCGCTGAGTATTTTAACCTGTCATTCGCCGTTCTAAGGAGCAAGGCAGGGATTTTGATTTACAGTTTTCAGCCCAGATAGGCACTATTTGTGCTGCTGATTAACATTCTTACGCATGCAAAAGACATTCACATTCAAGCCGTGCTTGAAACACGGGGCAGCATTCTTCTCCGGCATGATCGGTTTCGGTGCTCCATTGAGCGCCCTGGAATCAGAGGATTTGCTGCACTACCGCGTGGGTAATGTAAATATCAGACCTCAGTTTACGGGGGGGATGGTCTACAATGATAATATTTTCTTTCGAAGTGATGATNCATCGCGTCAGTTGCTGGCTGGTCCCAGGGAAGGTGACCTGATCAACCAAATCGGACCGGGAGTTACTTTCACCCTTGGCGAAAACCCCATCAATACCCTCTCCTTTTCCTACAATTACCTGCATCGGTTCTACGCGGATCATTCCGATGTCAGTTCGGGTGATCATGCGGCAGCATTATTGGCAGCGGTCACCAGTGGCAAGGTGCGCGTCAGCACGAGCCACAGCTTGAGCTANNTGACGGGGATTCAGGGNGGNAANCAANTGATNGCCGANCAANGCAATCGANTNCNNTTNTCNGATCAANTNCGCGTCAGNCTGNATCTNACGCCCAAGAGCGATNTTTATTTCAGTGGGTCCTACAGTGAGACTGATCAGGCAGAAACCTCCNTATTTGCAGATATTTCCAACTGGAATACGGCTGCCGGTTATGGCTTCAAATACAGTGAAGGGCTGCGGTTTTTCTCTCAGCTCAGTTACGGGCAGCAGGCGACGGTTGGTGGAGGAGGTCGAGGCACTGAAAGGGTCTGGGACCTTGTCGGGGGCAGCATCGGTGCTGAAGGTGAGTTTACTGAAAAACTGACGGGCACGCTTCAATTCGGATATCAACAACGCAGTTCGGACCTGACGGGCATCAGCGCCGGAGCACCCACCGTCATGGCTGAGCTGGAGCAGTTGCTTGGAGATCGCACCATGCTNGCGCTGACCTATACCCGTGCGAATCAAGTGAATCCGGACGCGGCGGATACGGCTTCCGTATCGGATAACATTCGTCTGACCTTGCGCCGTGCATTGGGAAATCGTGAAAAATGGTTTGCTTCCGTGTTTGGCGGCTACCTTCAAAACGACTTTTCCGGTTCCTCTGGTAGCCTTAATGGTCGTTCCGACACATTTTTCTCCTTTGGTGGCAGCCTCGATTACCAGATACAGGAGTGGTTGTCCTCGAATCTGACCTACACTTTTGCCGATTTCTCGGCAGACATACCTTCTCAACCGCTGAGTTCTATTGACTATCAGGTCAATATGATTAGTCTATCCGCAAACATTGGTTTTTAGATCATGAGTTCTCTTCTCAAACTCCAACATATCATTTNTATCGGCATCCTCTTATCGCTCGGAGGTCTGCATGCGCAGAGCCGTGTGGCTTCAGATTACAAAGTGCAGCCCGAGGACGTGCTTCGTATCCTTGTTTTCGACGAGCCATCTCTGGCACAAGAAGGACTCAGAGTGTCGGGTACGGGGAATATCACCTTTCCGCTGCTCAAGGATATTCCCGTCAAAGGTCGAACGACGGAAGAAATCGAACAGGATATCGAACGTCGACTGAGAGATGGTTACCTCAAGGAACCCAGTGTTTCGGTGTTTGTGATCGTCTACAACGAGCAATCCTACACCATCATGGGGGAGGTCATGATCGACGGCATCTACCCACTTCCTTCCGAAAAGAAAATCGATCTTGTGGAGGCCATCGCCAATGCCAAAGGCTTCACGCCGAATGCCAAGGATTCCAGAATTGAACTCTTCCGGGATGGTGAAAAGCGGGTCTTTGATTTTAACGATCTCTTCAAAATCAAAGACCCGGAAAAGAAAATATTCATCCAACCCGGAGACAAAATCAAAGTCCCTGCCAGATTTTTCTGATCTGAGTGACCCAATCAACAATGGAATCTAACAATCAACATTCAATGGAGAATCAGAGCGTTGCTGAGAATCTGAATCTTCGACATTATTGGCACATCGTTCTTGAACGACGATGGTTGGTCATCGTGGCATTCATCAGCGTTTTTATTCTCAGTATCCTCTATCTGTTCAAAGCCACTCCCATTTACGAGGCCAAGACGGTGTTGCAGATCAACAAGGAATCCACCAGCATGATGGATGGAGCAACGCCCATCGTTTTTAATTCCAATGATCAGGAATACCTGCAGACCCAGTACAAGAACTTGCTCAGCAGATCCTTGATCGAATCGGTTGTCCGAGACCTCGGTCTGGATGAAGAGGGTCGCTATGCTCAGTCCCTGGACGTGATCAATGCTGTTCGCAATGACATCACCATTTCACCTGTTCGGCTGAGTCGACTTGTTGAAATCAGCGTGCAGCACCCCTCGCCGCGTGTCGCGGCCCAGATGTCGAACAAGCTCCTCGATAATTTTCTGGCTCGTAATCTGGATCAGAAGCGTGAGAGAGCCTTTCAATCTTATCAGTGGNTGGATACTGAAGTGGATGGGTTGCAGGAGGAAGTCAAGAATTCAAGGCTCGCTGTATTCCGCTTTCGAGAAAAAAACAAAATGCCTTCTCTCGAGGAGAGTCAGGATACTGTGAGCAAAGCNCTTTTTGCAGCCAGCCAGAGCCATCAATTAGCCAATGACGAAGCGGAGCAGGCCCAGAAGGCGATTGATGAAGTCGATAAAATGATACGGGAAGCTGGGGAGTCGGGTCAGTTACTGGACCTTTCTCAGATTCCATTTGTCGCGAGTTCCGAGATCATCAAAACCATCCGTGCCAATCTGGTGATGGCCAAGACAGATCTCGCCGCGCTTCAGGTCAAATACCTCGAAAAATGGCCTGCCGTGATTGAAGCCAAGGAAAGGATCGTCAAGCTCACTGAAGAAATCCAGAAAGTGGCCCAGGATGAAATCGACCTTCTCAGGGAGCAGGCCCGATATCAACAAGCCAGAGCAGTCCGCGCTCTTGATTCACTCAACGCCCGTCAAGCGGACATGAATCGACTGAATCAACTCAAAGTCGAGTATGATAACCTTGTGATGCAGAAAATGCAGAGCGAGGAGCTTTACACCAGCATGTTGGCAAAGACGAAAGAAATGGATCTCAGCACCAAGGACATGATGCAAAATCTGGTGGTCGTCGACAAAGCCTTCGAACCCATCAACCCGGTCAAACCGCGTAAATCGCTGACCCTTGCCCTGGGGGTCATAGGGGGACTTGGCCTGGGCTTCGCCTTGGCCTTCTTCGCCAACTACATGGATGATTCGATCAAGAGTCAGGATGATATCGAAACGCACTTGAGACTGAATTTTCTGGGTTATNTTCCCAATATCAAAACGAATTCACTCGTTGAAAGGGACATGCAGGCTCATTTGCATCCTCAGTCGAATGCCGCGGAAGGCTTTCGCACGGTGCGTGCTGCCATTTCTCTTGTGCACAAGGCGGACAAATTCAAGGTGTTGGCATTCACCAGTACGATTCCTTCCGAGGGTAAATCGCTGGTTACTTCAAACCTTGCCATTGTCACTGCACAGACAGGTGTCAAAACTTTATTGATCGATGCTGACTTGCGCCGTCCCTCGATGCATAAAGCATTTCAAATGCAGAGCCCCATTGGGATTTCTTCCTACTTAACCGACCAAGTCAGTGACATTGCAGAAATCACGCAGAAGACCGAGGTTCCAAACCTGGACATCATCTGCTGTGGGGCTGTCCCCAACAATCCTTCAGAATTAGTGGGCTCGACACGCATGGGGGAATTACTGGAAGCCGTTCGTGGTAAATATGACCGTATTTTCGTCGATTGTCCGCCTGTTTCCGCGGTGAGTGATCCTCTGATGATTGCTTCCCGTTCCGATGGGATTGTTTTCGTGAGCAAATTTAACAAGATCCGCAGGGACCATGCNCGCAAAACAATTCAGCGGATTCAGGACGCTGGCATCTATATCCTTGGAACGGTTATCAACGATATTGATTTCGAAGGTAAGGATTCTTATTACTATTCCTACTATTACTATCAGAATCGTTATTACGCCTCTTACTACAGCAACGAAAAGAAACTTGAACCGAATAAAAAAAGCAAATCGGTTGTTCAATTGGACAAGACTGCAAAGAAATCGGAGTCTGAGGTATAATTTACTAACAGATTGTCGATACCCCATTTGAAGCCCGGTTAGTCTGAAAAGGACTATCCGGGTATTTTTTTAACGGTTGGGGAGTTTATGCGGTTTCGATCTCACCGTAAGGCTGATGTGATGGTTGCGATGTTGTGTGCGACCCAGCCTTCGTAGGTGCCGAGATCGAAATCAAGCGCATCAAATGATTCTATTTCGCCTTTTGTTCCCAGGGCATCCGAAAAAAGTTCTCCCCCAATCTTAGCCCCTGAATCCTGACTGATACGCTTGATCGTCGTCGGTGAAACGCTTGATTCCACAAAGATGGCAGGAATTTTCTTAGATTTAATAAAATCCACAACATGAATGAGGTCTGCCAGAGGCGCCTCAGTGACTGTGGAGATTCCCTGCACCCCAATGACTTCAAAGCCGAAAGCTTTTCCGAAATAATTGAAGGCATCATGACTGGTGATCAGGAAGCGCTTTTCTTCCGGGATTTTATGGGCGTTCCTGATGCCCCAGGCTTTCAGGTCGCTCAGTTTTTTTGTGTAAGCCTGCGCTGCCTGTCGGTATGCCGTTGTTCCCTCTGGATCCGCTTTCATCAAATTTTCAGCTATCAGGGAAACGCACTCAATCCACAAATCTGGATCACCCCAGACATGAGGGTCCCAGTGTCCCTGAACTCCGTCGGGTTTCAAAAGTTTGGCTTTGGAAATCGTTTCAGTGACTGCATAAACAGGCTTTCCTTGTTTCTGCAGACGAGAAAAAAGATCGGCCATTTTGCCTTCCAGCGCCAGTCCATTATAAAAAACGATGTCGGCTTTGGTCAACTTGATCACATCACTTGCTGCCGGTTTGTAGAGGTGAGGATCTACTCCAGCCCCCATAAGCCCCTCTACCTGAACCCGGTTTGCCCCGATCTGCTTCACTGCGTCGTAAATCATGGTCGTTGTTGTGACCACCTTGAGCTTCTCAGCTTCTGCTGTGACAAACCCAAAGAGCAGGCAGACAAGCACGAAGGTTTTTACCATACAGCTTCCAAGAATTCTCGTCATCAATAGGATCATAGATCTAAAAATACCCATGAATATGAAACTAGCCCCAGAAATAATTGGTGCAAGTAAAAAAGTTAGACTAGCCTAATAATTGACATCACGATGACCTTCTTTGATTAAAAATAAGAAAGAATCCATGCTTCAGTCCGAAATTTTCATTAAGTGGGATTTTGTTCTCAAGATGAGACTGTCATCGGCGACTGCTGGTGAAGCCATGAATCCTGAGTCTAGCTCATTGGTTGCCACCATTTTGAATGCATCATTTGCTTCGATAATGGTTGTTTTACCTTCCTCGCTGAAAAAATAGATTAAATCGTTCCACAAAAGAGGAGACGCTGAATAGTTGCCGCCTATGCGTTCTTGCCAAATGGTTGTTCCATTGGATGAGTCAAGGCATGATGCAACGCCGCCATCATGGATCATGAAAAGCCGGTTTTTCTTCGATACTAGCGATGGTTTGTTGGAAACACTGCGCTTGAAAGTCCACGCGACGTGACTCGCGGTGACATTTCCCTTTCCGCCAGGCCTGACCGCCCAGATTTCTCCCTTAGAAAACCCGGTGCAATAGAAAATCATATTACTAGTAACCGTGGGACGCGTGCTTGCGGAATGACCGATACGTGACTCTGTTCTCCATAACTCTTCTCCGGTAGCAGGATGGTAGGCATACAGTGCTTTAGAACCAATGCTCAACAAGGTGGGTATCTCATTGAAGGAAGCTATGTGTGGAGTCGAAAAGGCCTTTCGCCAATCACCACCTGCCTCTGGCTTTCCATCTGGTCCGAGGTCCATGTAGTCGATCGATCGTTTCGTTTTCCACTTTGTTTTCCCTGAATGTTTGTCGAGTGCGATCACAAACTGATGATCACTTCCGTCGAAATTCATGATCAAGAGATCTTTGTAGAGTATGGGGGAAGATCCAGCTCCTCGAAAATGGTTGCACTCAATGTCGTCGCGTGTCCACAAGGTTTTACCGGTTGCTGAGTTCAGACATGCTGTGCCGGGAGATCCGAATGTGATGTAGACGTTTTTTTCGTCAGCAACAGGCGTTGGGGAGGCGTATGAATTAAATTTATGGGCGTATTGCGGATCTGTAACGTTAAAGAGTAAAGTGTCCTGAATGACAGCGCCTGTTTTCAGGCTCACAGACATCACATAGAGTTGGTGGCCGGATTCACTTGCAGTAGTCAACCACACCTTCTCACTTGCTATAATCGGGGAAGACCAGCCTCGATCATGAATGGGAGTCTTCCATATTATATTTTCTTTATCGCTCCATTGAGTGGGAAGGGATCTGGCATGAGAAATACCTGAGCCAGAGGGCCCCCTGAACTGATTCCACCTTTGGGCTTTTAACAGAGATGTCCCCAGCATGGAAAAAGTTTGAACAATGACAAGGGATATAACGCAGATGCGACAATAGGCGCCAGGATTCATCTCAAGATATATGTCGCATCGTAACTGTTCAGGCCAGCTTTTTTTACCATTACGTATTGTTAAAAATAAATTGCATTATTCGGATTTTCACTGTCTTGTATTTAGAAAGAATCTTCAGTTCCGTCTTGGTTCTGATTTGATTAAATAATAATAGAACGTATTACCTATTAAATCTATGAAGCATATTCTAGCTCTCTTGTCTGTTGTTGCCGTCGTCGCCTCCTTGCAGGTCGTAGGCGGAAGCAAAAAATCCGATTGTGCCCAGCAATGCGATAAAGCCAAAACCCAGGTTGGTGCAGTCGCTGCATCCGAAGGTAGCGCCTGTCAAAAAGCAAAAACTGCTGTTGGCGAAGAGGCCAAAACCGAATGCGCCAGTACAAAAACATTGACCTACAAAGTAGGCGGAGCTGCTTGTGAAGAATCCTGCAGCAAACTTGTCAAAACCTTGGCCAGTCTCGACGGTGTGAACAAGACTGAGTCATGTTCAAAAACTCATATGACCCAGATTTCCTATGACTCTTCCAAAGTGAAATCCTGTGACATTGCTGCCGCCATCAAAAAAGCCGGCTACAAACTAGAAGCGCAGCAAGTTTCTCTTCCTGTGAAGGGAATGGCTTGTGGCTCCTGCTCCTCCAAAGTGGGTAAAGTATTGACCAGCCTGGACGGTGTCATCAATGGTTCAGCTTGTCACGAAAGCAATAAGGCAACCGTTCTTTTCGACCCTGAAAAGTTGGATGCCAAGAAAATTGCCGCTGTCATCAACACCGCTGGTTTCAAAGCCGACATAGTTGAGTAGTCAGTCAATTCCACGAAATTTCAGAGAGCCGCTTTCCTTTTTGGGAATGCGGCTTTTTGCTTTCCTGTTACTGATTACAGTAACATTTTCACGCCCTCAACTGAGCGAATGGCCTGATCAATTTCCAGCATTTCATCATGGGTTTCTATCTGCAATGAAATTTCAAAGCTGATATATTTTCCCGCTTTAGATTTTAATCCAGGCTGAAAAGCGACTCCTTGCAAACCTGTATCGACGAGCACTTTATTCAAATTCTTGTGTATCCCTATCAAATCGAGGCAAATAACTTTGAAATGGCATTCGGTAGGAAAAAGACTTTCTGATTCTTCTTTTGTCAGTTCTCTCATAAGTGTCCGTTCGTTTATTTATATGTTCAGCGGGATGTCATGATCCTTTTGCGAATTCGTCTCAGTCCACTTTGGTAAAGATCGGGTGTTTCCAGATAGGAACCCTTTTTTTCATTTCGTCGATGAGCCACTGGCAAGCTTCAAAAGCTTCAGTTCGATGCGGTGATATAACCTCGATCCAAAGGGAGGATTCATTGACTTTCACCGTACCAGTGCGATGGATGAGTCTTATGGATTCGATTGGCCAGCGTTCTTCTATTTCATTGAGAATCAGTTCAAACTGATGCAGGACCATCTTTTCAAAAGCTTCATAGTTGATGGCTTTTATCGTTCTTCCCTCTTCTCCCTCTCGCACGATACCTGAAAAGTAATTCACTGCTCCCATTTCGCGGCTCATCTTTCTTTCGGCGATCAAGGATGATTCAACGATGGGTTCGAGTGTCAGTTTAATGGATCTTTTCATACCTGCGTCATAGCCTCCGTTTGTGGGTCAGCCTCCCTGCACGGGAGGGAATAAGGAAATTTCTTCACCTGCTTTCAAGATATGGTTTTTAGCAACATATTCCAAGTCAACCGCGGCCAATGTGGATCGTTCCATTCTCTCCATTTTTGGGTATTGCTGGCGGATGACGCTCAAGGCTTGATCCAGGTTTGTTCCTTGAGGTAAGTGCAGAACAGTTGATTCGCACTCCGTCAAATCCCTGAAATAAGAAAAGAAATTTACTTTGATATCAATCGGCATTTGTTCCATGGCAATTCGTTGATAATATTCCAATGAAAGGAAGCTGACGAAACTTCAAGGCAAAGTCCAGTCCGTAGCCTACGACGAAGTGGTCTGGTATCTTGAAACCTGTATAATCCGCTTGAAAACGCGTTGAACCGGAAGTCTTCAAGGTTTTGTGCAACAAGACACAGGTATGGATGGCTGTCGGGTGATGTTTGCTCAATTCTTTTCTGATTTCGTCAAGTGTCTGTCCTGTGTCGAGTATGTCGTCGATGACCAATACGTGTTTGTCCTTAATATCAGTTTTTAGTTTGTGGGTCCAATCGATGAGACCCGGTTGTGTTGAGGCCCCGTAGCTGGATAGTCCGATGAAATCGAGTTCACATGCAAATCGCCAGTGACGTACGAGATCAGCTGCAAAGAGAAAGGATCCAGAGAGGACAGGTAAGATCACAATTGGCTTGTCAACGGGGAGTTGTGATTGAATTTCGTCTGCTAATTCCCTGACGCGAGACTGGATCTCCGACGCACTGACAAGCATGCCTTTCAATTCAGGCGATTCCCAACCAGTCGGTGTGAGCCGGATGCGATCCGGTATCGTTCGGGTGCGTGCTTCGCCTTCGGTAGTCATTTGGATGAACAGGATTTGAATGGTTCAAAAATCCAGTGATGCCTTTAAAGCATCAAACATGGCGGCACCGCTTTCTTGTGTTGCGGGTCGCTGGAAAACGCCATCAACGACTTCCACACATTCCGCAGGCAGTTCGGTCAGGAATCTTGAAGGCTCGCAGGAGGTAATCTGACCGTATTTTTTTCGAGTTTCACAGTGACTAATCGTCAGTGACTCCATGGCGCGTGTGATAGCAACATAAAACAAGCGGCGTTCCTCATCCATTGTTCCTTCTTCAACGGAGCGTGTGTGGGGGAGCAATCCTTGTTCCATCCCTACGATATGCACATGCGGGAATTCAAGGCCTTTGCAGCTGTGCATGGTGATCATCGTCACCGCATCAGGCTGTTCATTTTCGTTTTCAAATCGATCCTGATCCAGACTGATTTCTTCGAGAAAGTGTGCGAGCTTTTCGTCCCCTGGTTTGTTCACTATTTTGTTGGTCAGTTCATCAATGGATGACAACAGGTCCATGGCGCTCTGCAAGCGATTTTCGGCTGCTTTAGGATCTTTTTCCGAGTGTTTGAGGTCGATGAAGTAACCTGTTTGCTCAAGGAATTCTCTGGCCCATCCACTGATGCTGTCCGTGGATTCACCGGAGAGAAATGCACGGGTTTCGTCCATGAATTGCAAGAATGACTGCATACTTTTACGAGCTGCGTTGTGCAATTGTTCCTGAACATCGGTGTGTCGCATCACGGCATATACTGAAGTACGGCGATCCTGACTGATTTGCAGAAGAGTCTGCATCGTCTTGGCGCTCAATCCACGTGCGGGAACATTCGCGATGCGGAGTAAACTGATATCGTCGTCAGGATTCAGCATGACTCTGAGGTATGCGAGTACATCTTTGACTTCACGGCGATCAAAGTAACTCTGACTTCCCACGAGCCGGTATACAACCTTGGCCTTTCTCAGGGCCGTCTCGATGGGACGTGCCTGAAGGTTGGTTCGAAAAAGGATGGATTGGTCCTTCCATGGGATTTTTGAAGACATTCGCTGTATTTCAATTTCCTCTACAATTGCGTCGGCCTCTGCTTCATCTGATTCAAATGCCATCAGACGAATCAGCGGACCTTTGCCTTTTTGTGACCAGAGGGTTTTGTCCTTGCGTAATGGATTATGTCTGATGACCGCATTGGCCGCATCGAGAATGATGCTTGTAGATCGGTAATTCTGCTCGAGCTTAACCACGCGCACTTCAGGGAAGTGATCTTCCAGATTGAGCAGATTTGCAATCTCGGCTCCTCGCCATCCATATATACTTTGGTCATCATCGCCCACCACGCATAAGTTACGATGTTCGGAAGTCAGTGCATGGATCAGTTGGAATTGTTTGCCGTTGGTATCCTGATACTCATCCACCATGACATATCGATACATTTCTCTGCACGATTTCAAAACCTCCGGATGATCGTTGAATAACTTCAATGTCAGGATGATGAGATCATCAAAGTCCACCGCATTGCAGGCTTTGAGCGCTGTCTCGTAGCGTGTCATCAAGCGCTCAGCCAAACGGATCGTCGCAGCATCCAATCCCAAGGATTCAAGCGATGATGTATTGCGCAAGCGGCTGAGGAAACCAAGCCACTCGGCGGGTTTTATGTTGATGTTACTCTTGCTCCAATCGCTTGTCAGTTTGCGGATGGTTCCAAGTTGATCGGACTGGTCGTAAATCACAAAATTACGCTTGTAACCCAGTTTGTCGATGTATCTCCTGAGCACTCTGACGCAGAAGGAGTGAAAGGTGCAGATGGTTGGTTTATTTGGTCTGGCCTCTGAGGATGGATCTGATTTTTTTTTGTCTTTGGGCAGTAGCTTTCTTACGCGTTCCTGCATTTCCCTTGCAGCCTTGTTGGTGAAGGTGACCGCAAGGATGTTGTGGGGCATCACACCTTTCTGAAGAAGAAAGGCAATCCTGTGTGTGATAACGCGTGTCTTGCCGGTTCCAGCTCCAGCAAGAATCAGTAACGGGCCATGCGTGGTTTGAACCGCTTCTCTCTGCTCTGGGTTGAGTTTTGTCAACCACATGGGGAGGGGAGGTTTTGAATCATTCCAGGCATGCCCGATCTGTTTCTCTTACTGCGAAAATACTGACATGGGTTGGACTCCAATGGTTCCGTCCAGAAAATTCAAATAATCCGCTTTGGATGTTTTCTCGCGTTCCAGGCGAGCTGCGTCCAGTTTTTTGCTTATGTTCAATCGACGCGCTTCCTCCTGATAACCCTTCTTTTCAAGAAAAGCTTGCAGGTAGTCGACATGATTATCCCATAGTTGGATATCCAAATTTTGTTTGGAAACGAGGCGCTCCTGATACCAGTCACTTTCCTTCAGGTAGTCCCGGTTAAACAATTTTCTTACTTCAGGATCATTCAGGGATTTCCCTTCATAATGCCCTTCTACCATGATGGTGATGATTGCTTTCAGGGGAGGGCAAGCGGCTTCCACACTTTTATCAGCAAAATACAATTCTCCCACACGTTTTTGAGTGGTCATGATGTTTTCCAGGCCATCAATGAACGTTTCCCGTCCCTGCAGTTCGGGCATGAGCATTTCATTTGTGAAGACCGCGTGCGGATGGTTGAAGACTCGACCAAAGAAATCCCGGACAAACTTATGGTTAATTCGATAACCCAATCGGCTGAAAGCGAACGTTTTGCCATCGTGCTCTACGTCCTCGCATTTTTCAAGATAACCGTTTGCAATCAAATAGGATGCATGACGCTCCTCGTCTTCCATGCGACACCACACTTCGGGAATGAGCATGCTGATGTCATGGGCAACCTGAACATCCGGTCCAATGAAACCCGCCGAGGTGACGAATCCATCGTGACCAGTCAGTATCATGGATACCAGCGCATTATTCAGATCGATGATAGGAGGCAGTGCATTGAAAGGTCCCTTGGTAAGGGCTCCCTCGGATCCGGCTCCGGTGGTGGAAGGTGATTTACCGGTCATGCTGCAGATATACTCCATGAACAATTCCGGAAGTTCCATGAAGTGAATCGGGTTATAAACAGCCAGTGGTTGAATACCAGCTTTGACATCTGCGGGGTTATTGCGTCTGCCGGGAACCACAGCGTCCACTACACTGTAAAGCGGATGTGTTGTCTGCAGTTTGCGATGCAGGCGCATTGAAATTTGTTCCAGGTAGAGTGCACGCTCATTCAGCAAATCCGGACGTGTTTGCAGGTAACGAGGGTTCTTGGTCGGCTTTCCGTCAACAATACGAGGGTGCGCACTACTGACAAAAAACTTCGGCTTATCGCCGGTTGAAGCAGACTTCACCAAGTCCTGCATAGGTTGGGTGTATTCATAATACCCGATGGCGTCCTCAATAATTTCTTTTGCGTCGTCCTGTTCCAGCGGTTCAAAGTTGGAAATGAAATTACCGGTCTGGGCCAGCTCAGACTCTGCGAGTTTGTCATAACCACGAATGATGGCGTCATCCGGTCGTTGAAAAAAGCGGTATTCACAGTTCTGCAGGAATTTAACAGAACGCTGAGAATGATCAGGCATGACGCCTTCAAGATCCCCGGATGCCACCACCACGCTGGCAGTGATGTCATCCTCCAGCGACTGCTTGATGGCTGGATTGAAATCCTTGCGCAGTCCAAAGGTGCGCCAGAGGCCGTCATCCTGAAAACCGACCCGCATGTAATTCGTCACCAACTTTCGATTGTCGCACTTGAGTTCATTGCCCGGTTTGCCATTGATCATGTCCACCGTGAAATGCTCTTTCCATTGTTTGCCCCATTCTGGAATGTAGTATCTTTTGAGCACAAACACCAATTCCTTGATGTATTGAGGCACAGACCTCAACCATGCGTTGTAATCCTCGTTGTAATCCTTGTTTGAGGGAGTCAGCAATTTGATGACAGAACCGAGTGAGCGTTCAGGGCTCAGGATGGCTCTATCGTCCTTGCGCTGACTATCGCTGAATCTAGATGAAAAATCGTGCTGCAATATTTGCTCCACTTTTTCCATGTCTGACTTGATATCGGCGACAATGACAGGCCCTTGAATCACCGCATCTGTGACCGGTTTTGAAATTTCAGATTTTCCACCTCCCGATACCGTGCAGGGTTTGTGACAAAGGATACCTTCTGCGGTAGTTCCAATCAGTCTCCACGAGCGATTCCCCGGGGGTTTTTCCAGATGGACTTTGTATCCAGACGGGCGTACGTATGTTTTACCTACGAGCAGTTTTATTTTCTGCTTCTTTCCTTCGTGAAGCCAGGTAATGGACTGATCATGCAGATTGAAGTCAACGTCCTCGGACACATATATGATGTCGCGGAATTTTCGGTCAATCGCATAGCCTTCGGGTTTGAACTCCATCACATCTTGAAAACGTTCGGCCATATCCTCAAAATTGTGGCCTCTGCGTTTGACGTGTAAGTGTCCACTGAACTCTTCTCCCAGATCATAACTTGGATACACCATGGCACCCCCTGCATGCTCTTCCTCGGCCAGTCCGTAAAGATTGGCAGAAAAACTGATCTGTGTTTTGACTTCTTTTTTGCAATAGCCGAAGTAGTTATCAGCAATGATAGTCACCATCACGCCATTTTCGTCTCTTGCGCATAATTTGAACGCCGTGCCTCCGTTGTAGATCTCGTTTGCATCCTTCCAGCACATTCCTTCATTGCGCTGACGTTCGTTCGCTTCGTCATAATGAGGCAGTCCGGCATCCTTTTTCTTGATGCTCGTCAAGTGGGGGGCAAGGATGACACAGCCTGTGTGACCGGTCCAATGGTGAACGTCCAGCCCAGCATCATTCTCTGGCAGGTTGGGGTCTCCCGCATTGCCGAAAATAGTTTCTACAAAATCCAGATTACTGATCAAATTGCCGGGTGCAAAAAATCGGATTTCACTTCGTTTTTCCTCTATCACACCAGGCACTGCTGGCACAACAAGTGGCCGCAGCAAAAGCGAAACAAAACACTCCGCCTTTGCCTCCTGTTCGCTGGTGAAGGGTAATTCCATCAGTGAAGAGGGTGGCTGCAGGGCAAATCCAAGCATGCGATTGAAAGTCTTCAGAGGCGCAGCAATCTTGTCTGCCGGTACCGGAAAACCTGCATCAGCAATGTGAAAGACACCTTTGGTTGTGCGGCGGTCGTTGACCGGGTTATGCAGCACTCCCTGGCGGATCCGATAGGAATGGATAATATCTGACTTAAACTCATCACCTTCCAGGGGGAGTGACAGCGTTCTGGCGACACCGTGCCGATCCAATACGAAGGATTTGGAAGGCAATCGTGGCACATCGCCGGTTTCACCCAGAAACTTGTTCAACCACTGCTGGACGCGCCAGTCTGCAGGGCAAAGATAAGTGGAAAGCAATCTTTCTTGTTCGCGGTGCTTGGCAATCAATGATTCAGTGACGTCCTTGAAAGGTGAATCGGTTTTGATATTCACCGCGGGGCATCCCATGGAAGCCAGCTTAAGATTGATGTATTCAACTAAATGCTCATCCGGATAAACCTGTGCCGATGTATTCAAGCCGATTGATTTTGATAAATTCATGGAACTCATTAAGTTGTGCGTTTGTTGGGTCTATAAATGTGCCTGAAATCAGGCGAACAGATTCTAACACTAAATCAAACTTGTGATTCAGGCAAGCTCACCCGTATCGAAGTTTTGAAGGCCTCTAAAATATGATATTTTTCAGTGGTTCATATCTTCCTTCCACTGATAAGCTGCAGGCGTGCGATTGGAAACAAAGTGGCGGCCAGATTCCCTATTGAGATTTTTTGCCATGCTACTCCTCTGTTTGGGGATGGCTGGTATTGCCGGGTATTGGTTGAACAAGGCCATCGATGCCGGATTCCCTATGGATGAGAAAACAGGGCTCATCATGATCAATATCCTGTTTCTTGATGTCGGGATCCTGTTTGTCACGTGGATGTTTCTAAAGGAGAATGCCTTAAGCTGGAAAGATGCTTTTGGGTTATGCTCCGAAAACCTGATGAGCATAGCTTTGATGGGAGCCTTGACTGCTGTTGCAGGTTTCTTCATGGCTGCGATGGTTGGCGCACTCGTGGCCAATGTTCTGGAAGCGATGAACATAGAAGTGTCTACACAGGAGGTTGTGAACACGTTTCAAAATGCTGAACACCCCGCCCAAAAACTGCTTTTGGCTCTCATGGCAGTTATTTTTGCTCCCTTCGTGGAGGAGTTGATGTTTCGAGGTGTGTTGTTCACTGCATTGAAGCAATACCTGCCCAGGTGGATCGCGATCTGGGGAAGCGCCCTTTTTTTTGGGTTGGTCCATGTGAATGTAATGAGCTTTATTCCATTGACACTGTTGGCTGTTCTACTAACTCGACTTTATGAACGTACGAGTAACCTTTGGGCGCCCATTTTTGCCCATGCAATATTTAATTCCATCAACCTGGGCCTCATGCTATGGCTTCCAGAGTTGATAGAAACGCAGACACCATGAATAGGGAAGTTAATCTGATAGAAACCATTACTGCCAAATTGCCGACAAGATCTGATACCCTTGTCGGTGTGGGCGACGATTGTGCAGTGATCGACAATGGTCCAGACCACTCGATCTTGTTAAAGACGGATGCGATTGTCGAAGGGGTTCATTTCAAAAAGAATGATCCGGCAGATAAGGTAGGTCACAAAGCATTGGCGCGCGCCCTCAGTGACATTGCGGCCATGGCTGGTGAGCCGAACAGTGCGCTCATTACACTGGGATTGCCCGGGGATTTTGATCAGCAGTGGGTCGAGACACTATATGAAGGCCTGAACGCCACTGCTCGTGCATATGATGTTGCTATCGCGGGAGGCGAAACCGTGCGTTCACCGGAACGTATTTTCTGCTCCGTGGCCCTGACTGGAAAAGTGGGTAGAGACCAAGCCGTGCTGCGAAAGAATGCGCGCGTCGGTGATGCGCTCTTTGTCACCGGCGAATTGGGTGGTTCGATTGAGGGTAAGCATCTGGATTTCACTCCGCGGATCAAAGAAGCGCAATGGCTGGCCGAGCATTTTGTCCTGCACTCCATGATTGATCTCAGTGATGGGCTTGCTGGGGATTTGCATCATATCTGTAAGGCAAGTGGAGTGGGAGCTGAGGTATGGGCTGATTATCTTCCAGTGAGTCGAGTTGCCAGATTGCTAGCCAAACAAGGTGATGCTGCCAAACCTGCAGTGGCTGCAGCGCTGACTGATGGAGAGGATTTTGAATTACTTTTTTCGATTGATCCGGTTGATGCCGTAAAGCTCAAGGATCAGTGGCGTGAAGCTTTTCCAGAGACGCTCATCAGTTGTATTGGTAAAATAATGGAGCAACCCGGCATTCACCTGAAAGACGAGCAGGGAATTCGTCCTTTAACCTGGCATGGTTACGATCATTTCCAATAGTCCAGAAGAAACCTTTCAGCTAGGTTTAACTTGGGCGAAAGAGATGCAACCCGGTTGGGTTGTCGGTCTGACAGGTGACCTCGGGGCGGGTAAAACACAGCTGGTGAAAGGCCTGGCAGCTGGTTGGCAGATTAAAGGGCGCGTCGCATCCCCGACTTTCAACTTGATGCATGAGCACGCAACGGCGTCCCAGCCATTGATTCACATGGATCTTTATCGACTGGAATCAGCCGATGCCATCTGGGATGCAGGTCTTGCGGAATACTTGCAATCGCCTTCCTCAGGCTGGGTGATTGTCGAATGGATTGATCGATGGACGCAAATTTCCTTGAAAGACCGAACCGAAGTTCCCGATGTCCATAAACCATTTCGATGGATACAAATCGAGGGGGATCTGGAACAGGAACGCACGATTGTTTATGAAGATTTTAGGGATTGAATGGTCCTCTCAAAAAAGAACGCTGGCCTTGGGTGATTGGGCCGAAGGAAAGGGTGTCCGCATACTCGCGACTGCAGCACTTTCCGGAGGAAGGGATTCCAAATATTTCGAAGCATTTCAGCGCGCTGCCGATCAGGCAGGGGTTCAGAAAGGTGATATCGAAACGGTGGTCGTTGGTTTGGGACCCGGATCATATGCTGGTATTCGATCGGCGATTTCGGTGGCTTACGGGTGGCATCTTGCCAACGAAGCGAAACTCATCGGGATTCCCAGTGATCGTGTTCTTGCCCGGAAAACCTTCAGTGATCATTCGATTACGCGCGTGCACACGCTCATCGATGCTCAACGAGGTGAATGTTATCATGCCCTGTATGAAAAGCGAAAAGAGGACTCGATACACACTGTCCAAGCATTGTCCATTGCAAACCCGGAACAATTGATTCGGCAGGAATCTGAAGGTGATGTGTTTGTGGGGGCGGATATTCAACGCTGGTTCCACGGAAGACCTCACGGCGATCTTTCCTTGCTGGAAGGAAGCCCTGATGCTGCAACTTTAATTCAAGAAGCAGAAAATATGCTGTGCGGGCCGGGATCCCCAGATTTAAAGCCCATCTACCTCCGTCCAACGACTTTTGTCAAAGCGCCCCCTGCACGTATTTCTCTGCCCGATGATATTCATTTCCATGGTGCGAGTTCAGAGCAGTGACTCACAATCAACGATGCCGGGTTGAAGTGAACCTGGATTGTTTGCAAAACAATCTGCCACGGATTCGTCATTGGATGGGGCGTTCGAATGACCGTTTCTTCGACTCGTGAACTTTTGCACATCCAAGAAGCTACCGGAAAATGCAATGGACTTGCTTTTCTTCATTTGAAAATCGACACAGGGGTGGGGCGCCTTGGATGTTCGACCAATCTGATTGAAGAGATTCACACGGTTGTAAGGCAATCACCGATGATCCAAATCAATGGGGTCTTTACGCCTTTTGCGGATGCTGAGAATGATCACGTGTTCACCCTCGAACAAAAGAAACAATTTTCAGGGGCATTGTGGATCATTTCGAAATTTTCTCAATTACCGGAAGATGTACATGCGAGCAATAGCGGCTCGATTATTTATGACCGTTCCGTTATCGGGAACATGGTTGGACCAAGCTTAATGGTGTATGGTGTGATGCCTTCCGGGAAGCGTAAAGCCAAGCAGAAATTGATTCGCCAGATGCGGTCTGCTCTCAGTTTCCACAGCCGTGTCAGTTATCTGAAATGGATTAGCAAAGGAATCAGCTTGGGTTATGGCAGGACCTTTACAGTCAATCAAAAATGCAAATTGGCACTGTTACACCCGGTTATGGTGATGGTTACCCATCGAGTATTTCCAATCGTGCCAGCGTTCTGATTCGCGGCCAGCTTTGTCCGGTTGTTGGCCGAGTTACCATGGACCAATGATGGATAGATGCGACCAGCCTGTCCGAAGTGAATGTAGTGAATCAATTGAAACAATCCATAACGGCGCCTGATTTGGCTGATCAGACTCATGCCATAGCATGGTACATTCTCACCTTCATTACCTGCCGAGTTCCGAGAATCTATCCTGTTGTGTGTGCTTCCTGATTTTTTCCGTATTCCCTCAGATTATTGGTGACTGAATACCTTGCCTGTCCATAATGCTCCTCATGTTTATGAGACTCAGATTTTTTTCCTTCAGTAAAATGAGCGAAATCATCACAGCTGCTTTCCTGGGGCTTGGCACCTTGGCCGCACAAGCTGATCTCGCACGAGGTGTGGTTTATCATGATCAAAATCGTAACGGAAAGCGTGATCAAGGCGAACCAGGGGTTTCCGGCGTTCAGGTTTCAAATCAACTGGAAATTTCTACGACGGACGAAGAGGGACGATGGGAATTGCCGGGTGATGAGGATGTCACATTCTTTGTCATCAAACCGCGTGATTGGATGACGCCTGTAAATGGGCATCAACTACCGCGCTTTTTCTACACCCACAAACCAGCAGGCTCACCTGATCAAAGTTTTCCGGGTATTGCACCTACGGGACCACTACCTTCCTCCATTGATTTTCCGCTTATACAGGCTCAGGAACCAGAAAAATTTGAAGCCGTATTTTTTGGTGATCCGCAACCAAGAAATGTCCGTGAAGTGGAATACATCGGGCATGACGTTGTCGAAGAATTAATAGGAACTTCTGCTAAATTTGGTGTGACGCTGGGTGATATCGTATTTGATGATTTGGCGGTATTCGAGCCTCTGAACGCAACCATCGCCTTGATAGGAATACCCTGGTACAACGTGATCGGTAACCATGATATTAACTACGATTCAGCAGTGGATGCCGATTCGGATGAGACCTTCACACGCACATATGGTCCAAACTATTATTCGTTTGATTATGGTCCGGTGCATTTCCTTGTGCTTGATAACATTCTCTGGGGTGGAGCCAAGCCGGAGGGTTCAGGCAGTTACAGTGGTGGTATCGAACAAACTCAACTGGATTTTATTCGCAACGATCTTGCATTGGTTTCAGAAGATAAGCTGGTCGTCCTCATGATGCATATTCCATTGACCAACGTGGCAAACCGTGAGGATCTGTATCGACTCATCGAGCATCGTCCTTATACCTTTTCCATTTCTGGGCACACTCATTGGCAAGCGCATCAATTGATCCGCAAAAAAGATGGTTGGATGGGGGCCGAGCCGCACCATCATTTGATCAATGTAACGGTCAGTGGCAGTTGGTGGAGTGGTTTGCCTGATGAATGGGGTGTTCCGCACACCACCATGCGAGACGGTGCACCGAACGGTTATACGATTCTTAAATTCTCCGAAAACCGGAAGCCTGAAATCGTTTTCAAAGCAGCTCGTGGCCCTGAAGAATTTCAAATGTCTGTGTTTGCTCCGGACAGCATTGAACTGGGAAATGTCAAAGAAACCCTTGTTTACGTCAACGTTTTCAACGGTTGGGATGACTCGGTTGTTCAGGTGCGGTGGAATAGTGAGGGTAACTGGCAGACTATGGACAAATCACTCGAAAAAGATCCGAATCATCAAGCCGTGTTTGATCGTGAACCAGAAACTCCCCCTTCTCCTTATAAAAGGATTTCAGCGCCAGTCGATTCACGGCACCTTTGGAAAGGGAGACTGAATCCAGACATAGGAGTGGGAGTTCATGCCTTGCAGGTCAGGGCAACCGATGTGAACGGGAAATGGCACAGGGCAGAACGTATCGTTCGGGTAAAGAAAAACGCAGTAGGCGCAACAGATCCTCAGCCTTGATCATGTGTTCCAGATCTTAGGAGTGCTTGTTGGTTTATCCTATTTCGTTAAAGGCAACCCTTGCCTCTGCGATCTATCTTAACCAGTCAAAATGTATATTCTGACCTCCATTCGGAGCGATTGATCTCCGGGGACGTTTTGTCTTGAGCACTGACATGGGAAATTGACCGTGCTCAGGCAAGGCAGCCGGGAATGCCTGCAAGGATCAATCGAGATGATGTATATTTATGTGTCTTCATCATATGCGGGGCGAGCGAGTGTTCTGTTGTCTCCCTGATTTCCCATGCTTTGCTTATGTTCTTGAACCTCGGGAAGTGCGTGTTCAAAGCCAAAGGCGTCATGAAGCTCAAAGCATCCTTCCCTTTGCCTTTTCGTTTTTTATTTCTTTATTCGAATAGCTTCAGTGTTTTTTTCTCACGATACTAATCAGGCCATGTTGATCAAGCCTGAGAGTATCGTGGGATACGAATTAGATTTGTGGGTCACCAGCAATGTATTCCTGCGGGGGCAACGTATTCGGCTTGAAGTTTCGAGCAGCAATTTTCCAAGATATGATCGTAATCCCAATTCCGGCCTGCCCTTCGGAACGGATGTGAAGCTACTTCCCGCGCATCAGACCATTTATCATGATGCCGCTCACCCTTCATATTTGAAGCTTCCTGTGATTCCTTCGAAATGAGTCTGGCTATTTCTGCTTAAGCCTATCATTGACTTGCGAACCTTTCAGGGACAATCATGAGGCAGTATATATTATGAGTACGTTAAAAGGAAAAATCGGTTTGGTTGCTGGAGTGGCCAACAAACGCTCGATTGCCTGGGCGATCGCAAAGGCATGGAAAGATGCTGGTGCGAAATTGATCTTCACTTATCAGGGTGAACGTTTGAAGGACAATGTCGAACAGCTGGTGGGAACATTTGGTGAAGACACGTTGATGTTACCTTGTGATGTCAGTTCTGACCAACAGATCGAGCAAGTTTTTGCGCAGATCAAGGAAAAGCATGGCAAACTGGATCTGTTGCTGCATTCCATCGCATTCGCGCCCAAGGATGCACTCGAAGGGGATTTTCTGAGTACGAGTCGGGAAGCCTTTCGAGTAGCCCACGATGTGTCGGCCTATTCATTGGTGGCTCTCTCACGAGGTGCTGCTCCCTTGATGACGGATGGAGGCAGCATTGTTGCCATGTCGTATTATGGGGCTGAAAAGGTGGTGCCTCATTACAACGTCATGGGTGTTGCCAAGGCGTCACTGGAAGCATCCACACGCTACCTTGCCTACGATCTTGGGCCGAAAAAAATCCGTGTCAATTGCATCAGTGCAGGGCCCATGAACACATTGGCGGCCCGAGGGATTTCCGGATTTGGAGCGATGCTCAAACATTATGAGGCCAATTCTCCATTGAAGCGCAATGTGCTCCCTGAAGAGCTTGGAGCCACAGGGACTTTCCTGGCTAGTGAAGGCTCTGCTTCCATCACTGGACAAGTCCTTTACGTGGACAGTGGTTATCAAATAATGGGTATGTATTGAGCCACGCCAGAGGTAGATTATGGGTTTGTAAATACTCTTTCAAAGCGCCATTTGCCTGATCAGGGTAGATGGCGTTTTCCATGTGAAATTCATTGAGCTTTACCGATGTACCAGCACAGCGGTTTTGTGACCAATAAACGCTTTCTGTGTGATCGGCTGTTCCATACTTTTCAATGGCTCATGTTGGATCTATAAATGATTACAATCCATTTCATCATGAAACAAGTAGTCACAATTTTCCTTTTGCTGATTGCGTTTGCTGACGCCAGCGCTCAAGGCGTTATCCAATTATCCAACATCAACAGCGGTGGGCTTGTGACCTTGAATGGTAAACCGGTAGGAATCGCATGGCGGGTATCATTTGCATTGCCTGACGGAACCTTGCTGGGCAGTCCCGGTAGTGTTTCTGGGGCGGGTTTCTTCGCATCAGGGCCCCGGATCATCGATGGTATTATCGGTAAGGTGGATTTGAGTGTCGCTGCATGGAATTCAAATAATCCATTTTTGAAGGGGGTTTCAGATCCTTTTTCAGTGATCCTTGGTAACATGGATAAACCTGCTTCCTTGCCCACGAATTTTTCAGGAGTGCACATCGCTATACCGGAGCCTGGAACGCCAGGCCTTGCGGTATTGGGAATTTTGGCGAGTTTTTTTTATTTTTTCTATCGATCGAACACAAAGATCTATCATGCTAATCGATCATCGATACCATTCTTATGTCCTTAGCACTCATTTCTGAACCAGCCCCAGTCTGAGATCTCAAGTGTCAGATATGACGGAATAATAAACTTGAGCGAAAGCAAAAACTGTTATCCGCATCTTGTTCGCATATGTATTCAAAAAAGAGGTATGTTGAGTCTTGCTTGGAGTTGCGTTCCTTCGGTTTGAAGGCAATTCTTCTTTTACAAATTATGATTCACTAAAGATCAAATTTTTATGAACATAAATCGTCTGTCTATCGGGGGCGGTATCATCGGGTTCATGCTCGGAGTTGTTTTGCCTGTTGTCATGGGTGCCCTGCTCACATACAAGGATCTGGGGCGGGATCTGGATCATTACAAGGAAACGGCAGGATGGGTTTCATCGGCGATCAGCAGTTTTCAAACCGAGATGAAACGTTATGATCGGTCGAGCGTTGAAGCCAGACGACTCATCACAGTGCTTCAGGGTTGGGAAGTATCTCCAGAGGAATTGGCGGCTCAGATCAGTCAATCCACACAGTCGGGATCAGGCGGATACGTGATTGCCAAAACGCCTGTTCTCAGCCAATGGGAGCCTCGTTTGGTTTCCTTGGATGTACTCCGGCATTCACAAGTGGAAACGCCTCGAGTCGTTGAACCACGTCAAGTACATCCGCACAGAAATACACGCATCTTTCATTTTATTTTTTAGTAGAAGCCGATTAGGCTGCCGAGATCATGTTTCAAATTACCACACAGCCTACGCAATGGTTTTCCCTCAAGATCTGTCTCCTGGCCCTTTTAGTTTCAGGTCTTCATTTTTCTCACGCGACGGATTGGCCACAGTGGATGGGGCCTGACCGTGCCAGTATCTGGCAGGAGCAGGGAATTGTTGAATCGTTTCCTGAGAGCGGGCTCAAGCGTATCTGGCGTGTCAAAGCAGGGCTTGGATACTCAGGGCCGGCCGTGGCTGATGGAAAGGTTTATCTTTTCGACTACGTCAAAAGAGAGGGACAACTGAAAAATAATCCCAGTGGTAAAAACCTGTTGGAGGGTCGCGAACGCTTGCTTTGTCTGGATGCCGCGACAGGTGCCACTGAGTGGGTATACGATTATCTACAATACTACAATATATCCTATGCGGCTGGTCCACGCAGCACGCCTACGGTGCATCAGGGCAAAGTTTATATTCTTGGTGCCGAGGGGCGATTGAGTTGCTTGTCTGCGAAAGATGGAAAGTTGATTTGGCACAAGGATTTCAAAAAAGACTATGACATTGAAACGCCGATCTGGGGCTTTTCAAGTCATCCTCTGGCCAAAGGGGATACTCTCTACAGTTTAGTAGGAGGAGCGGGGAGTGTCTTGGTGGCATTTGATGCGGATACGGGGGATGAAAAATGGCGTGCTCTGTCGGCTCCTGAACCTGGTTACGGTCCTCCAACCTGGATTGAGCACGGAGGTGTTTCACAGTTGCTCATCTGGCACCCCGAATCATTGAACAGTCTCAATCCCGAAACAGGCGAATCCCATTGGTCCATTCCTCTGAAACCCGGCTACAATCTTTCCATCGCAGCTCCAAGATTATATGAAGATTCCTTATTCGTCAGTGCGATTGGAAATGTCGGGGCGATGATTGAGTTGGACCCCCTCAAGCCCGCTGCCAGGATTGCCTGGAGGGGAAATGCTCGGAGTGCTCTTTACTCTGTCAATGTGACTCCCTTCATTGAAGACGGCATTATTTATGGCTGCGATGTTGAATCAAGTTCATTCATGGCGGTACGACTTGAAGATGGAAAGCGCCTCTGGGAAACGCATCAGCCTACGATTGGTGAAGGGAATTCAGGGCGCCATGGGACTGCCTTTGTCGTCAAACATGAAGACCGCTATTTTCTATTCAGTGAGACGGGCGATTTGATCCTTGCCCGGCTCACAGCTGAATCATATCACGAAATCAGCCGAGCCCATCTTCTGGATCCGACCAATGAAGCGTTCGGGCGTGATGTTGTCTGGAGCCATCCCGCATTTGCACATCAGAATATTTATGTTCGAAATGACAAAGAGATTATTTGTGTAAGTCTTGCAAAAAAGGATTATTAACCACTGGTGTCATCCCAGGTTAAGGGAATTTTAATGCTCCGTTTTTAACAGTGGCGAATATTTGGTGAAAATGTTTTTTCATGTCCTGAATCGAAGTTTCTGGGGTGTTCTCCTCTGTTTTTGTCTTCCCTGTGTGTCAGGGCTGTCTGCGGAAGAACTACAAGTCGAAATAACATCATTAAAAGTTGCAGGTGATCAAGGTCCTGGCTTTACCTTGATGAATGCTGTGGAAACACAGGTTTCCTTTCGTAATGATCTGGACCCTCGGAAAGGGGCAGCCAATCGTGTTTTGTTCAATGGCTCTGGCGTTGCTGTGGGTGATTGGGATAATGACGGACTTCCTGATTTGTTTTTTTGTGGAATCGATTCGTCCAATCACCTTTATCGAAATCTCGGTCAATGGAAGTTTGAGAAAGTATCGATTCCTCCTTCACTTCAAAACCCAGGGGCTCCTTCCCGTGGTGCTGTCTTCGCTGATTTAAACGGCGACGGATATCTTGATTTACTCGTGAGTACCGTTGGGATGGGAGTGCGATCGTTTTTTAACCAAGGCGGACTCGAGTTTGAAGATGCAACGCAAAAGGCCGGCACCGGATCTGAATTCGGGGCAACAAGCATGGCGCTGGCGGACGTCGATGGAAATGGTACCCTTGACCTTTACGTTGCAAATTACCGTTCCAATGATATTCGTGATCAAGCGCGGGTACCAGTCAGGCGGGTGAGGGGGAGGTTGATGCCGTCCGAAGAGTTGACTGATCGGGTTTTTATTCATGAGGGGCAAATTCATGAATATGGCGAGTCTGACATTTTATACCTTAATAATGGTTCAGGGAAAATGACCCCTGTGGATTGGACCTCAGGCGCTTTTCGTGAGAATGGGCAAGCTTTGAAAGCGGCGCCCAAGGATTGGGGCTTGTCTGCAATGTTCAGGGATTTGAATGGAGATGGTCACGTCGATTTGTATGTTTGCAACGATTATTGGACTCCTGACAGGATATGGATCAATGATGGTCAGGGAAGTTTTGACGCACTTTCCGGTGAGGCTTTGAATATCACTTCACTGAGTTCAATGGGAGTAGATGGAGCAGATGTAAACCGGGACGGAGATGTGGATCTATTCGTGGTTGATATGCTCAGTCGTGATCCTGTTCTGAGGAAAAGGCAGCAACCTGCCGAGAGTATGGTTGGTGGCATACCATCATTGAACGGTCCAAGACTTCAATTACCATACAACACCTTGTTCACGGGAAATGGTAAGGGGGCATTCACTGAAACCTCGCATTTTGCCGGTTTGGAGGCATCGGATTGGTCCTGGTGTCCTATCTTCATGGATGCCGATCTNGATGGGATCGATGATGTGCTTATCTCGGCAGGTTACCCCCACGACATGCAGGATTCTGATACCCTTCGCCTGATTCAATCGCGCCAGCATTCATGGGATCGCTACTCCACCGATGCTGCCCGGCAGAAGGCATTTACGGATGAAATGATGCAACATATTGAACTTTACCCCGGACTTGAAATGCCGGTTGTCGCTTATCGTGGCAAAGGTAACGGCACGTTTGAAGAAGTGACTCATCTCTGGGGGACAGGAAAAAAGGGGATCCATCAGGGATTTGCTGTTGGCGATCTTGACGGTGATGGTGATTGGGATCTGGTGCTCAACTGCTTGAATGGTTCTGCACGTTTATTCCGTAATGATGCCTCCAAAGATCGAGTGGCTATCCGGCTTAAAGGGACTCCTTCCAACACCCAGGCCATAGGTAGCAAAATGGTGCTCAATGATGGCAAGTCGAACAGTGCGACGCGATCCATTGTATCGGGCGGTCGGTATTTGTCAGGCGGGGATACCGAGCAAGTTTTTGCAATGNTATCCTCGAAAGAAGCATCAACCCTGACGATTGTCTGGCCCGATGGAACATCTTCATTTTTGGAGGGAATCAAACGTAACCATCGTTATACCNTTCATCAACCAGAAGCATCTGATAAATGGAGCGATTTGGTGGATATCCCAACGGATCAAGCCGCCTTGATTCCTCTGTTCCGTGATGCTTCATCGCAGTTGAGTCATATTTCCAGATCCGCCTTTTCCGATGACTTCGCCAAGCAACCATTGCTTCCCTATGCATTGAGTCATCATGGCCCCGGCGTGATCTGCATGGACGTCAATGGAGATAAAATCACAGATATCTTGATTGGAGGTGAAAAAGGTCAGCATCCAACCCTGCACATAGGGAAAGGAGATGTTGAATTTGAAACCAAAGAACTCGACTTTCGATTGATCAATGATTCCTCAGGGATGCTTGGGATGCCTGTGCCTGGAAATCGAATGCATTTGTTTCTAGCACAAACCGGCTATGAGACAATCAGGCAGCCAGCCCTGATGGAGTTGAATCTAAAGGGGCAGCACCGAAGCCTGTTCTCCACCGCGCTCACCGGTGTTGGGCCGATGGTTGCAGCTCCCTTGAATGGTCAAGGTGGTTTGACTGTTTTCATGGGAGGGACATATATCAGTCGTCATTATCCGTTGACTCATCCTTCACAGTTGGTGCACCAGGATGAAACTGGGTGGCGACTTGATTCAGTCCATGAAGATTTGCTGCGCTCCATTCAGCGATCCAGAGGTGCTGTATGGAGTGATCTCAATGGAGATGGGTTTGCCGAATTGATTATTACAACAGAATGGGGACTTGTCAGAGTGCTGCAAAATACAAGAGGCAAGCTGGAGGATCGAACCCATGCGTGGGGTTTGNGNNCGTANACGGGATTATGGGGAGGGGTTGTTTCAGGTGACATGGACGGGAATGGTTTTCCTGATTTGATCGTAGGTAACTGGGGGAGAAACAGTGACTGGCAGGCAACAGGGAAATCTCCATTAAATATGTATCATGGGGATATTCTCAAGACGGGTGTTCGCGAAATTATTGAAACTGAATATCATCAGCAAAAGCTTATCTCTCCCAANCGTCACCTGTCCGAACTGGGAGCTCAACTACCGTTTCTTTTTAAGCTTGCAGGTAATAATGCTCGCTACAGCTCGTCAACTGTTCGTGAGTTATTTGCCCATTATTGGGACTCTCTCACTGCCCTGCGCGCGTCCACACTGGATACTTGCTTGTTTCTGAATTCGGGTAACGGGGCCTTTCAACAGGTTCTTCTGCCCGATGAGGTTCAATGGGCTCCTGTGTTTGGGCTTCAGGTGGGAGATTTTAATGGCGATGGGATAGAAGATGTGGTCCTTGGTCAGAATCAATCGCATGTGAGAGAAGGCATGCCTCCTCAGAATCAGGGACGGGTAATGATTTTGATTGGTAAGGGCGATGGCCAATTTAATGTGTTGGATGAAGCAGAATCAGGAGTGAAAGTGCATGGGAATGCGCGAGGTTTGGCAGTGGCTGACTTCAATCAGGATGGCCGCCTTGATTTTGTTGTGACCCAGAATGAAGGGGCGACCAAATTGTATCTCAACCAATCGGATTCCAAGCAAGGAGTGAGAGTCCGTTTAAATCATACAAGAGTAAATCGCCATGGTACTGGATCGCAATTAAGACTCGTAGATTACGATGATTCGATGGGACCTTTGAGAGAAGTGCAGGCAGGAAATGGGTGGTATTCTCAAAACAGTCCGGTCACTGTGCTTCATGGAAAAAACAAAGTCAGAGCTCTCTGGGTGAAATGGCCGGGTGGCAAGGTGAATACCTACCCATTGAAAGGCGATCAGTCAGAAATTGAGGCTGTCTATTAAAACGTTTGCCTGCTTTATTTGAGCTTCAGGATTTGCCTTAGAATTTTGTCCAATGCTTCTACATTGGGAGGTGGGCCAAAAACCACTTGAGAACCGATGATCGTTTGCGGCATGGACGATTTGCGACCTGTTTTGGAAGTGGTTTCGTAGGCAGTCACATTGGATTCCAACTGCTTTTTGACCCTTGTGCTTTGCAAGGCTTCCTTCAGTTTTTGGGCCCCCACCAATTGTTGCGCATGCTTCATGACCGTTCCAACCGTCTTGACGGATCTGTGGTTGCTGAACAGCCATGAGTCAAATGCATCATATTTTTCGGGAGCTACATGGTGGACTGCAAGGCACAGCTTGGCGTATTCGCATGCATTTTGATGATCTTTTGGAGTTTTTTTCATCAATCGGTTGCATTTGGCATCCAGAGGCATGGGAATCATCAGGCTTGAGAATTGTCCATTATATTTCACCAAAAGCTGGCGGATGAATCCGTGTAAATTACGACAGTGATGGCAAGTATAATCGAAGATACAAGCGATCCTGTGTGGTGCATCCAGATCGCCAAGTGTGGGCAANCCGGTGGTCTCCATTTTNAAATTGCTTCGTGGNATCAATAAAGGTTTGGANAATNTNCGNTTNGCNATGGTGGACTGACTCATGGCTGCCGGCTGCATGGTGCCTTTTGGCTCATCATCGGGAGNTGATTTATTCTGAATCACTGCCGCAGGGGCTGCGCTTTGATTACCTTCTGGAGCAGGGTTTGCTGCAAGATCGACGATTTCTGGTGCGCTTTGTCCCTTTGGGAACAATATCTGGATCAATGCAATCACGGCTACCAAACCAACACCCGCAGCTGCACCTCTGGTGAAGTTCAGTCTTACGGATAGTTTTGAGCCGATAGAATTCGCTTTTGCTAAAAAGAGAATAGAAGCCATACCTGCCAGTAAATGTGCGGTACAACAGTAAGGACAGAATGCCCTGATTTTGAAAGCTTGGACACCTACAAACCAAATGGCTGCCGCAAGCACGCTGAACGCGCAAACAGTCTGTGCATTCAGTGATCGCCTGGCCTTCCCCAAATGATTCATCTTCAAAGAAAAAGTGCTCAACAGAAATACACCGTACAAGGCCAGTCCGGGGAGGGAAACGGGAATGCCCAACCAATAGGCCCAAGGACTCGTCAGCACTTGATCGCATCCTGAATCCGGACCGCATCCCGGGGTTCCTCCCTCGCTGGATAAACTGACAAATGCCAGATAGGCTGTAATTGCCATAGCACTTGCGAGGAGCGCGCGAACGAAATGGATCCAGGTCCCGGTCAAAGATTCATTAGCTTGCTGATGGCTCGGTGTAAGCTGTTGTTTTCTTTTCTTTTTTCCCATGACTGGTCGAGGTTTATTGGTTCAAAGCTGTTCCTTGTTTTTTTGTCGGTCAACTCATCGTGCTGATTTGGTCAGGCATGTAATGCGTGTTGATCAATGTGCAAGCTGATGAGTTGACGTGGCTTTGTCAAGTTTCGGAGATGCATGACGGATCTGATAACGCTTGCTTTCATTTCGTTTTTGGGTGGCTCGTTGAAAACTCCTCAAGGCTGTTGAAGGGTTACTTTGGTGATTCCCGATGGAATAGAGTGCCTGCTTATCTTGCCGTTGGGCCAGGTAACCTGGATTTGAAACGNTTTTCCCGGATGTGCGNAAACATGTTTGAGAGNATTCAGCGATCGGTAACCAGANCCCGATTGAATCTCTTTTGCAGGCCCATAAACATTTCCTGTTTGTAGATTGATTTTTTGCAGTCTTGCTCCAATGCAATGTGGATTGGCAGATGGTCCTTCGAGTGAAACAGTCACTCCGGTGTGTTCAGTCTGGTTTACAAAAAGGTGAGCTCCTTTCCCTCTCTCGAGAACGGCAAGGTCCATTTTACCATCTTGATTGAAATCAGCAGTTGCAGTGCCACGTTGCTCGTTTTTCAAGCGAATGCCACTTGCTGTGGATGGAATGGCATTCAGACTGCCTTCGCCATCGCCGAGAAGCAGTAACCCGTGGCCTGCATCCATGCGCCCCCACTCATGATTGCCGGTGTCCAGATTTTGACTTAGAAAAACATCCTCATGTCCGTCATTATTGAAGTCTGCCACCGTTGGGCCAAAGCAAGGCGCCCACTGTGCTACTGGATTTAATGCCACTTTTTCAATACCGTTTGGCAAATTAAGTAAAATGACTGTCTCGAGTGTATCGATTTCCAGATATTCAAATTCATGCAAAAAATCACCCAATATTTCTTCCTGGCTTCTGGAGGCGTAATCCGCATGACTGGCAAACCGCATATTTGCATCCGTCAACCATGTGGATACATCCTCCAGTGGGCTGATGGGTAACCACTGATCTCGGTTGAAATAGGATCGGAAGGTGATTGTTTCATGCTTGCGGATTGTCTTGCTGTAATAAAGCCGGAAACGATCGGTCCTCCATTGAGCCCATTGCGTGTTCTCCCCCCTGTTGCAAACGACAAGATCGGGTCTCCCGTCTTCATTGAAATCACCGGATGCAAGACCTTGCCATATGCCTCGGAATTTTTCTGATCCAATCCCCTTGTTTTGCTCATTGAAGGTTCCTTTTTCATTGATCAACCAACGGATCTTGCCCCACTCACTGCTTGTGATTAAATCCGAATCCCCGTCCAGGTCCCAATCGCAGAAAATGGCGCCTTGAATATTGTGCAAGCGGGATATCGATGTTGCGTTGGTCTCATCGACTTCAAAATCCCCGTGTTCATTTTTCAATAGAAGGGAGTCTGATGAAACCGGGAAATTACCCCACGGGGATTGTCCCCCAACGAACAGATCAAGATCGCCATCATTGTCCACATCTGAAACTGCCAAAGGNCCATATGCTCCGGCAGGTAATTTCGTGATCTCTTTTTCAGCGCCATCAGCCATCCAGTGGATCAAGGCATTCGCTGCAGTCGGATCGGATTGTTGAGNAANNGCCAATAGNCCAGGNGAGTTATTCAAAGNAGCGGANGCAAAGCNTGATTCGCCCGATCTGGATTTCATGCCTTTTCTCTCGATCTTGNTCTCAAAGTTTTCCTTGCCTTTGTTCGTAANCCACGCAGATGCNTTGCTTCCGCCGCTNACAGCCAGATCTTCATCTCCATCAGNATCCATATCAATCCAAGCCAANGCNTCGCCTAATGTAGAACGGTCAAGAGGCCATGTAGGCTGTGACTGGCGGCTATCCGGTTTTACCGTGGCATGATGCTGTTTATTGACGGAAGAGACCTCTCTAAATAAAGTTGCTCGAGCATCCTTGGGACCTTCGCCTTGCCTCTTGGCGACTGAGGACTCAGGTTCATGGATCACATACAGGTGGTTGGCTTCAATACCTTGAATAGTTGACAGTAGACCACTTCGCCACCGAACTTCGATACGTTTCTTTTCATTGGATGGACGCGTGAGAGCGAACGTGCGCTGTGCCTGATCCCCTGAAAGATATCTGCCACCTCCTATGATTTCCTGGCTTTGAGTGAAGGCAGCCTCAATCAAGGAAATACGTGCTCCAATCCCGCGTGTATTTCCCGGACGCCCTTTGAGTCTGACGGCGACTCTTGCGCGTTGACTGATATTTTCGTAGACCAAGGCTGGAGCGTTCAGGCAATTAATGACGACATCCTGATCCCCATCATTATCCAGATCGCCCAGAGCGATTGCATTGGAAACCTGGTTGGATTCAAACCCCCATGCACTCCCCGTTTCCTTGAACCGCATCTGACCCATGTTACGGAACGCTAGGTTGGGTGTCTTCAGCGCGGGAAATGCAATGGCGAGTTGTTGAGGTGAATCATTAGGGAATTGAGATCTACTTTGAAGGGTATCTTTATCGAGATTATCCTGAGCGTGACCATTCCCGATAAGGATATCTTCATAACCATCCAGATCCACATCCATGAACACTGGAGCCCAGGACCATTCTGTCGCGCTCAATCCTGCGTAGTGCGCGACTTCTGCGTATTGACCATGATCCTCACTCACATAAACAGTGTTGCGACTGACTTGAGGTCTGTCCCAGATTTGCTCGCCGGTTGTCTGGATTGATGGCGCAGCTTCCACTCGCTGGGTCATCTTCAATCGATGCGTTCTGCTCAGCATGTCAACCACCATGAAATCATCCATGCCGTCACGGTTGAGATCTCCGACATCCACTCCCATGGACGAATAGCTCGAGACCTTGATGGCGGAACGCTTGATCAGTCTGAATTTTCCGAAGCCTTGATTGATCCACAATCGATCGGGAGTTTGAAAATCATTACAGACGTATAGGTCGGGTAGTCCATCATGATTCATATCCCGAAACATGGCGCTTAGACCCAGGTCACGGTATCCGTGGGCTAATGGTTTGCCTTCTTCATCTGAAAAAGTACCTCCACTCCAGGAAACTGGTTCAAAGATGCCTTGACCGTTATTGAGGAATAAAGCGTCGGGTTCTCCATATTCCACCAGTTTACCGTTGATAATCTTGTAATAATCTCGATACCGGCCCACGACCCGAGGTTTCCCACGTACTGTACGAATGCGGAGCTTGAGCTTGGTTTGGATCGTATGGAGACCGTAGTTAGTGACATATAGATCAATGTCCCCATCCCCGTCCCCATCTGCCAGAGCGAGGGTGGCACTCCCGAAAGGAGATTCCAATGCGGGATTCCCAAGCAACTTGAAGCGACTGTTGCCCGAGTTCAGATAAGTGCGCACACCGGAGCCGAATGTGGAGATGATCAGGTCAAGCCAGCCATCCCCGTCAATATCTTCAAACACAGCGCCACTTGAATAGGGAATGATACGATCGAGCCCTGCCTCGCGAGTAGTTTCCTTGAACTTCCAGTTACCAAGGTTTCGAAACAACTTGTTTTTGCCCGACATGGCCGCCAAAACACATCGCACCGCCCGTCTCCATCATAATCACCAAGCGTGACTCCGCTGCCATTGAGCAGGTTGAAAGATTTCTCTGACAAGTCCGTGTTCAGGCGGTTCGTGAAGGTAATTCCCGTGGCTGCGCCTGATTTGAGATCAAATCCCTGCGGGAGAGTTTGGTTCTTTTTAACTCGAGGTGAATTGATTGCAAGGGCTGTGCTTTCAAACGCGCTTGATGTCAGGGCAGTCGATGGCTGCGCCGTGCTTCCATTATCGATGAAAACAAGTTGCAATATTCCGTAAAGAACCGAAATGTTAAGCTCGAGTCTGCGTCGTTTGTAGCTCATCAGATCAGCGCATTTCGGTTGATTTGGTGATTCAAGGACAGATTACCGTGTCCTGTCTTCAGTGAATTTAACGACTCTGTCAACGGGGATATTTTTGAAGATTTGCTTTTTCCCGCTTGGCCACCAAATCTCTACCTGATCTATTTTCTTTTCTTGGCCCAAGCCGAAATGGGAAAGAGTGCCATAGTGGCTCTGATAGCCACGGCCGCTTTTTAATTCATCGATGAGGGTGAGTTCCCCTGCAATAAGCTTGATACGAGCACCAATGGCTTCCCGATTACTTTGAGTGCCTTCCAGTTGAATGCGAACCCAGTGATTTGAAGTGGAGCTGTCATTGCGCAAGATCGTGGGGGCTTCGCGCGTGTTGAGGACGACCACATCAATATCGCCATCGTTGTCAAGGTCATCAAAGGCCACGCCGCGACTGCTCAGTTTGACAGCCATGCCTGTTCCGGATTTGGAAGAAACATCCATAAATTTTTTCCCTTTTATATTGCGGAGAAGAATGTTTTGAGCTTCGAAATGAACCGTATCGTCCCAATGCCTTATGTTATCCTGAAGGTGTCCGCAAGCAACATAAAGATCACGGAATCCGTCATTGTCAAAATCCTCCAAACCTAATCCCCAGGTTACTTCATTGTAGGTGCCGGCACCTGCTCCCGTGATGCGGGTGGCATCCATAAAAAAACCAGCGCCCTCATTTTGATATAGGATGCCCCATTGCTTCTGATAGGAGGTCATGTAAAAGTCCATCTTCCCGTCATTATTGTAATCCGCACAGTCCACACCCATGGTTCCGAGCCCGATGCCGTTCGAGTCGTATGCCAAACCTGAAAACAGTCCAACCTCCTTGAATTTTCCCTTTCCATCATTCTGCCAGACGAAGTTTGCCATGGCGTCATTGCCGACGATGATATCAATGTCTCCATCATCGTCGTAGTCCGAAGTGACGACACCCATCCCGGTTCCTGAAACGGACGCGATACCTGATTTATGGCTGAAGTCGGTGAATGTGCCGTCACCGTTGTTGCGATAGAGGGTGTCGGGCACAGGTCCATACATCATGGGACCAGCATAGGCAGGATGACCATTGATCTGTCGCGGCTTGTGTTTCTTGATATTGAAGTCACAGTAGTTAGCGATGAAAATGTCCAGATGACCGTCTGCGTCAATATCCAGAAAGCTTGCTCCGGCGCCTACTTGATTTCCATTGCTTACACCTGCAGTCAGGGTGACATCTGTGAAGGTGCCATCTCCATTGTTTCGATAAAGAATATCCGGTCCGAAATTTGAAAGGAAGACATCAGGGAAACCGTCGTTGTTGTAATCTCCAACACAGACCCCCAGATGATAGCGCGTATCATCCAGCCCCGCGTCTGTGGTCTTGTCGGTAAACTTCCATTCTCCCTGGTTNCGGTAAAGTGCGTTGCCTGATGATGGAGTGTTTTCGGGCGAGCCTGGGAGGGGGGATCCATTGAGAAACAGGATGTCGATGTTGCCATCCAAATCATAATCGAACGTAGCGATGCCCGATGCGACACTTTCGACGATGTAGCGTTGCTTCCCTTGTCCTCCGTCTGTATGTACAAAAGTGATCCCTGTCTCTTGAGAGACATCCTTGAATTGAATAGGAGAGACTGGAGCAGCGGCACGGATCCCAATTGTTCCGAGAATCGATCCAAGCAGGCCGATCTTTAATGCGATGTTCATGGTTTTGGATCTGATGAGCGGCCTTGTGTCAGGCCTTGTCCTTCCTTGATGACACATAGTTGGTTGGCCTGAATATGGTGAAGCGTGTCAACGTCTCCTCCAATCCACTCAACTTTGATTTCGTCAATATGGGTTTGATTGCCGAGTCCGAAATGGAGCCGTTTTCCGAAGTCGCTCTGATAGCTGCGTCCACTATGAATTTCGTCGATTTGCTGGAGCTTGCCCGTTCGCACCGTGACTCGTGCGCCGATGCCATCCCGATTGCTTGTGGTTCCTTGAAGTTGAATCTGTAACCAGTGGTTTCCTTGGCCGGAATCATTCCTGATCAGGGTGGGGCTGCTCCGCGCATTCAGGATCACGGCGTCAATGTCTCCATCATTGTCGAGGTCATCGAACGCGGCACCACGACTGCTTTTNACAGGCTGCATTCCGTCGCCACATTGCTCTGAGACATTCACAAACTTCCCTGTTCCGGTGTTGCGAAGCAGGATGTTGGACGCAGCGTAACGCATACTGGAGTCTATCTGTTCCACGTTGTCGATCAAATGACCGGTGGCGATGAATAAATCTCGATGAGTATCATTGTCGAAATCGATGATGCCAACTCCCCATTTGACATCAGCAAAAGCGTCCTTGCCGGCACCCGTTTGGCGCGATACGTCTTCAAAAAAAAGGCCCTTCTGACTTTGAAATAATGTGGGTATCTGACGTTGGTAAGGCGTGATATAAACGTCCATCCAGCCGTCATGATTCCAGTCCGCGCACTCAACGCCCATGGATCCCTGCACATTACCAAACGCATCATAAGCCAAACCGAGTAAGGTGCCTTCCTCCCTGAATTTTCCGTGACCATCATTGCGCAGGACAAAATCAGGGCGTAGATCGTTTCCTACGATAATGTCCGTGTCCCTGTCATTATCCAGATCACAGGCAATCACGCCCATGCCCGCTCCCTTCAACAAGCCAATCCCCGACTCTCGACTGACATCCGTAAAGGTTCCGTTGCCATTATTTCTGTAAAACGCATTTGTTGTTGGTGGATAATTCAGGGGGCCTACATATGCGGGGAAACCATTCATCTGCGAGATATGATGCTTGTCAAAACCAAAGCCCACATACTGGGCGATAAACAAATCCAGATCGCCATCCCCATCGGCATCCAGAAAGCAGGCGCCCGCACCGACTTCTTGACCTGTTCCCAGACCTGTTTCGTGAGTGACATCGGTAAAGGTGGAGTCACCGTTGTTTCGGTAAAGGATGTTGGGTCCGAAGTTGTTCAGGAATATGTCCAAATGGCCATCGTTGTCATAATCGCCAACGCACACACCCAGATGGTAACGTGAATCATCCAGGCCTGCCTTGGTGGTGACATCCGTGAATTTCCAATGGCCTTCATTNCGGTAGAGTGCATTCCGAGGTTGGACAGGTGGCGTGGCTCCAGGCAGTGGAGCCCCGTTCAAGAAGAGGATATCTATCAGTCCATCTCCATCAAAATCAAAAGTGGCCAGTCCCGAGGCGACCGTTTCTACGATGTAGCGACGTCCAGAACTTCCGTCGGTGTGTATGAAATCAACGTCAGTTTGAGTGGTGACATCCTTGAGCTGGATGGCGTGATGATCATTTGCCTTCAACGGAGTCGCATGGATCAGCATTACCGCCAGGCATNCCATGAATAAACAGGACGGCTGCTTTCGGGCGGTAGTCTCCGGGATCTCAGCCGTATTCATGGGTTACGTTTTTGTGCCATTGCCTTTTCGAGTTGATTGCGAAGTTTCCGGTATTTTGCATCTTCTGGAGTGATGGTGAGCGCCTGATTGATGGCTTTCAATGCTTCCTGCAGATGGCGGTTCTTGATGCAGGCTGCCGACAACAGGTAATAGCGGGCATGATTGGGTTCCAGTTCAACAGCCCTTCGAGCGAGTTTCTCAGCTTGATCCAGGTGCTGATTGGTAAGCATGTAAAGTTCTGCCAATGCATGATGCCCTGCTGCCCATGTTGGAGCCAATGACAAGGTTTTTTGGTAATTTGATTCCGCCTGAGTAGAATTGCCCAGTCTCGTTTTCAGTCGTCCGAGAAAAAAATGATTCAGGGCATTCTCTGGTTGATTGGTGACGAGTCGCTCAAATGCTGTAGCACCCTCCGCCAATTTTTTATTTTGCACATGCACCGCCTCCAGAGCTGCTCGGCTTTTTAAGTCCTCTTTGGCGAGTGCAGCTGACTGGTAAAAAAGATCTGCTGCTGCGGTATAAGCTCCTTGTGATTGATGAATCTGTCCTGCACCGAAGAGGGTACGGGCAGTCGTTTCGCGCACTGCAGCTATTCCACTCAGTGACTCCGTTTGGCTGCTGCGATCGTTGAGATCTTTTCGATCGATCGATTCAAGTCGGACAAATGTGTTACGGAATTCCATCGCTTCCTCCATCTGACCGAGCCTTTGGCATGCTGTGAACAGACCGAAGTAGGCCTGCGTGTGGTCAGGTATGAGTTCAGTTGTTTGAATGAAACTTTCCTTTGCTTCCAGATAGTCCCGGGCTTGCATGCGCGCCTGTCCCAATAAGTAAAAGCTCTCTGCCAATGGATGGGAAACCTTGATAGCTTCGAGTAGGGTTTGAATGGATTTCTCGGCTTGACCTAGGTCCATTTGCGCACGTGCTAAACGATTGAGAAGTTTCGGGCTGCTTAATCCTCTGTTCCTTGCTTCGACACAAAGTCGTACGGCTTCTTCAGGATTCCCCTTTTCATAGGCAATGCGCGTCAGGATTTCGTGGGCCTCCAGAATATTGTTATCCAGGGCAAGGCATTTTCTAAGGTGGGTAGCAGCCATATCTGTTTGTCCCGTATTGAAATAAGCGGAACCCAACAAAATGTGTATCAGTGCGTTTTCAGGATATTCCGTGGCTATGGATTTTGCCATGGCCACTGCATGAGCTTTCAGCTGGGTGGCTTCTGATTCTTCTGATCGTGTTTCTGGATTGAAGAGAGCTATTGGTGGTTGTGCCGTAATCTGGCTGAAACACATCACCTCACAAAGCCACAGGCCAGTAAAAAATAGATATATTGCAATGTTGCTTCCAAACCTTGCATTGCTTGTTTTCAAACGCATACGTTTTTTGATGGCGCCATGAAAGTCAGTTGCAGCGTTTTCAGTTGCGTTGCTTATCCCGCTAAAATTCATTTCCACAAAGGCGTACTGGATCGAGTTCAGGAAGAACAACCCTAGAAATCAGTTTCATTGGTGTCAAGCTGATGGCTCATACGGATCGCAAAGCGCAACTAGCTTCAGTAACACGCATCAAGGAGGTGATCCTTCTCTATTCCTCAATGAATCGACATTATCTCAGCGAGTNGCCTTCGCCCTGCCGTTCTAGNCGGAAAGACGATACTTTTTCTTCATTGTGTGGGGCTGAATGGGTGGTCTGACGTTCCCGGTGTGTGATGAATGACTCGAAATAACCCCTAACGTGACTGCTCTTGATCGCTCGGAGACTGAACTTCNCTCTTTTTCTTGCGTGCCATTGCCCGGGCTTGCATTAACCCCACATTCATTCATACGAGAATTTATTGCTTGATTGTTGCAAGGAGCTGTGTATGTAATGAACCAATCCCTAACATAGGCAACGCAAGCCTACGTGCCCATGCATGTATCCTTGTGTGCTTTTGTTTACGTAAAAGTAAGACAACAATTAATCGATATGAATAAAATACATCAATACCTGCGCAGGCTCAGGTGGGCGTTAATCGTCTCCTTGCTGCCGGTTTTCAATATGGGTGTTCAAGGACAGGACTTGAACAATGGGCTCGTGGCTCTATGGAGTTTCGATGACAAGAATTTTCAGGATTCTGTAGGTGAGTTTCATGGTGAAGAAATGGGAACAGATCCTATAGAATTTACAACAGGTCGTCCGGGATTTGGGCAGGCATTGGCACTTGACGGTGTCGATCAATACGTTCAAATCGTCGGGGGAGACGCTTCTGACCTTACCTTTGAGGGTGGAAGCATGTCTGTTTCTGCTTGGTTCCGCATAGGTGCCTTCGACAAGAGTTGGCAGGCACTTATTGCCAAAGGTGAAGGCAACAGATGGCGTGTTCACAGGCGCGGTGGCGAGCCTGGTCTTGCTCATGCCGGTGGAGTCGGTGAAGGTAGTGCAGGTGATCCTCTTGACTTGGATGTTTGGCATCATCTGGTCGCCGTTTCCGATGCTGATACCGAAGAATTCGGTACGCGTCTTTACATCAACGGTGAAATTTACTCTGAAAATGCTTCAGCACCTTCCTTGGGTGAAAATGATAAATACGTCATGATTGGTGGAAATCCGGACACGGGTAACCGCACATGGAATGGTGACATTGATGATATTGCCATATGGGATCGCGTTCTGTCAGAAGCTGAAGTAGCAGCTATTTTTACAGGCAGTTCATTGGGTGAGCCTGCAGCTGATTCAGATGGTGACGGCATGTCGGATAGCTGGGAAGAATCATGGGGATTTGATCCAAACGATCCAAGTGATGCCGATCAGGATGCCGATGGAGATGGAGATACCAATCTCGTTGAATCCCAANTGGGTACCGATCCTACCGATACGACAGACCCATTCCTGGTATCCATGGAAGGAAACTGTGACATGACCACAGTGACACTGACATTTTCTGAAGCACTTGACGAAGCAGTTGCCGGTGATGCTGGCAATTACTCTTTTGAGCCTGCCTTGGACATCACTGCGGTGACGGTCAAAAAGAAAACAGTGACATTGACTACCGCAACCCAAGCTGCTGGTGCGCATCATGCATTGAGCATCAACAACTTGGTGGATCTTTCCAAAAACAGCATTGCTGCGAATACTTCTGCAGACCTCTACACTTGCGTGGAGGTCACTGAAGGTGCACTTCGCTTCGAAGCCTGGTTTGGTATTGGCGGCGCATCCATCGACGGTTTGCAGGACGAGAGAGTTCCTTTGCCCGGGACAAATGGCGGTGACACACCAGACTTGGTGAGTGCTGTTTATTCATTCAATACGCGAGATGCTTTCCCTGACNACAGNAACNATNATTATGCTGCTCGCATGTATGGTTTCATTACTCCCGAGGAAAGTGGAAGTTACCATTTCTTNACNCGCAGTGATGACGCCTCAGAGTTGTTTTTAAGTACGGATGACAAACCTGCCAATGCNGTCTGGTTGACCGAAGAGTTGGATTGCTGTGATGCATTCCAGGAGCCAGGCATAGATGATACGACTACATTTGAGCCTATCAGCTTGGTTGCCGGAAAAAGATATTACATTGAGTTCCGCTATAAAGAAGGTGGCGGTGGTGACTGGGGTGAAGTTGCATGGCGCAAGGAAGGTGATGATACTCCAGCCAGCGCATTGAGACCTATCACTGGTGGTTTTCTATCCACTTCAACTCCCGTATTGTCTCCTGCTAACGGCGCCTTTACTGCTCGCAGCCCCATTGGAAAGAATGCAAACCCCAATGCATCCATTTCAGTCAGTCACCGCTCGGGCGTTGCTGAATGGACCGCTGAGAACACCAGCCTTGCTGTCGATGGCGTGACTGTTTCAGCAGATCAGGTCACTTTTGAAGATTCAGGCGGCATTGTGACGATCTCACATACTCCATCAGCTATCTTTGGAAGTGATTCCGAGCATACGGTTTCTTTAACCTATCCAGATCCGGGTGGCAACCCAGCCACTGAAAATTGGTCCTTCACAGTTAGATCCTATATGGGGCCTACCTTGGATTCAGTAGGTTCTTACCCCGGATTCGTCTTCGGTAAGGCTGTATCCACCGAGGATGCGGGTGGTCACACTGGCACAGCCGGTGATTATGGCATGGACATGACGGCCGGTGGATCTGTAGCAGTATTGGACGCTGCATTCCTCAACCCTGTATTTAAAACCGATGAGGTTACCGTGGCTTACTGGCTCAAGAAAGATTCTATCTCCAACAGCTCTTCTGTGTGGATCAACAGCCCGTCCTCACCCAGTGGACAACGAGGCTTCCAGGCTCACACACCATGGGGCGATGGCTCGATCTACTTTGATACGGCCGGTTGCTGTGATGCTGCTACCCAGCGCATCAACGCACCTCTTTCGGACTTTGCAGCAGATGTCGATGCCTTCTGGGCTGACTGGCATTTGTGGTCATTCTCCAAGAAAGGTGACTTGAAGGAAATTCGTATCGACGGTGAGTTGTTCTTCGATGGATTCAATGAAAATCCTCTGCCAAGTGACATCACCAGTATGTGGATTGGATCCAACGGATCAGGCGGAAGCAACGACAAATCTGTTTTTGATGACTTTGCCGTGTTCTCCAAGGCCTTGTCTGAATCAGATCTCAAGGCAATAGCTGGCGGAAAGTCTGCTGGGACTGTTAATAATCTTGTCGCCTTCTGGGACTTCAATGAAGCCGTATCCAGTATTGGTAATGGTTCAGTAGTCGCCATTAACTTCGGCGCGGATGAGCCTGATGGCAATCGTTCAGACGTCAGTGGTGCTGCTGGTGTGCTCGGGACTTCCAACTGGAACAATGTTGACGGTTCAACGGGTGAAGCCAGTGGTTTAATTGTAGATAATGGTGGTTCCGCAGCTGATAGCTCAATATCCGTGGACTGGGCCTCCAACAACACCTGGTCGAGTCAGGGTCGCGGCGAAGAGAACAACGAGGCTCCAGACGGCAATGACAGGAATATGATGACCGGTTATCTGGATACCAACAATACCTCTCAAACAACTGTTACAGTGAGTGGACTCCCTGATGGAGCATCTTACGATGTGGTTGTCTATGCCAAAGGTGGTATGACTGGACGTGGTGGTGAATTCTCCATCGGAGATAGTGTCATCACCCATTCAACAGAGAGTTCCTTCAGTGGTGCCTACAACTACGGTTCTACTGGCGATTATATCGTATTCAAGGGTGTAACAGGTAGTAGCTTCACTCTGATAGGTACCCCAACAACAGGTGGAGCTCCTCGCGCTCCAATCAATGGTATCGAAGTGGTTATCGGTGGAGGTGTTGATATCCCTGCTGCTTCAGGAAGCATCAGCGGTTTATCATTGCAAGATGGTAATGTCGTCATCGAATACACCGGAACTTTGAAGAGTTCTGAAAGCGTAACTGGACCATACAGTTCTGTCGCAGGTGCGAGTTCACCATACTCAGTGGAGCCTACCAAGGCTTCGGAGTTCTACATAGCGGAATAAGCCTGACGCTTCTTCTATAACTAAATCAATCACGGCCGGGCATTTTTTGCCCGGCCTTTTTTTGCCCAGTAAAAAGGCGTTTCATGATCTCGGGCGTTTGGATCATCAAGAGATGTGGATTTTTCCGCTTCTTATCTCCGGTTCACACGTTTGATGTTTGAACTAAATATTGCCCCCAACTTTTTTTGAGTCTGCCGCAGGATAACAGTTTTTTCGGCTTTTGTGTATAAATGAACCAACACGCACATTGACCACAATAGTTACAAAATCAATTTGACATCCTAGTCCGAAATTAACTACAAAAAACATAACCCCAAAAGTAAATCGGATCGCATCTGACAGCGATACTGCTTGTATTGTCGAGCTTCTTTCAGTGGCAATGACGCTGGATTTGGCCCGCCAAACAAGCAAAACTGGATGCAGGATCGTTAAAAAAAGATAACATGAATAAAATTAACAAAATATCCAAGATATTGACGGGAGCGTTGATGTTTGCGCTGACTTTATGTCTAGCGAAGGCACAACCCACAGAACCCCAAGGTACGATCACCGGTCGAGCGTGGCTTGAAATGGGAGGTACAGGACTGGCTGAAATCACAGGCAGTGAACGCTTTCCTGATGGATTCGATGTAGAGGTCTATCTGCCTTATTTCGAGTGGAATCCAAGCCCTGAGGGTGATATCTTTGCCCCCGCTGATAATGCTTACGGAGACAATTACGCTGCTCAAATCATGGGCTATTTTCACCCTCCTGCCTCCGGAGATTACACCTTCTGGCTTTCTGCAGATGACAATGCTGACCTGTGGTTGAGCACGGACTCAGATCCAGCCAATAAACACGTCATTGCGCGTGAGGCCGGGTGGTCGAATGCCCGCAACTGGGATTCTGTGGGAGGTGGCAGTGTTGTTGAAGACAAGAACTCCAGCAGCTTTTCTGCGACTGAATGGCCCGGCGGCAACACCATTACCCTTCAGGCTGGTGAAGCATACTACATCGAAGCCATCGTGAAAGAAGGCGGGGGCGGTGACAACCTTGCCGTAGCTGTTGAAGACCCCAATGGAGAGATTGATCCTACACTGCCAATTCCCGGTGAGTATCTTTCTTCCATTCAGCCATCTGGCCCTGTCAACATTGTCACTCAGCCAATGGGCGCCACGGTCAATGCTTTGGATCCATTGACGCTCTCCGTTGAAGTTGCCGGAACACCGCCATATGCCTATCAGTGGAAAAAAGATGGTGCCGATATTGAGGGAGCCACCGCCTCTTCTTACGCTATCGATCGTGTCGACAACACTCATGCTGGTTCTTACACCGCTGTTGTCACAGGGGCTGAAGGTTCTGCGACCAGTGATGCTGCTGTTGTTGCTGTTAACTCGGACAGCGAGGCTCCCGAAGTGGTTTCAGCTACTGGCTCCGAATCATTTGCATTGGCCCGAGTGACATTCAGCGAGCCGATTGACCCGGTTACAGGTGGCAATAAAGACAACTATTCTTTGTCTGGCGGTGTCAATGTGACGGGTGCTACAGTCGGTGCTGCACCCAACGATCACATCGTTACTTTGACTACCAGTTCTCAAAAGGAAGGGACCATGCTGACCATTACCGTCAATAATGTGACTGATCTTTTCGGGAATACGATTGCTGCTGATGCTTCCATGGAATTCAGTACATTCATCTGGCAGGAAGGCTATGTGCTGCACAAATTCTGGCAGGGTACACCAAACAACATTGCTGGATTAATCGACGATCCACGTTTCCCAAACAGCCCTGATTTCGTCACTTTGGAGCCTTTCTGGGAATATGGTCCAGATGGTTCAAATGAAAGCGGAAGTAACTATGGTAATCAGCTCGTAGGCTGGTTTGTTCCTCCTTCAGACGGTGAATATATCTTCTTCACCAGCTCTGATGATCCATCCGATCTGTTCCTCAGCACGGACGATGATCCCGCAAATAAACTCCTCATCGCACGTGAAGCGGGCTGGTCCAATGCCCGTGACTGGGTGGGAACCGGGGGAGGTGCGTCCAATATTGATGACAAACGTTCTGACTTCTTTGCCGACAGCGAGTGGCCTACATTTGACATCTCGTTGGAAGGTGGCGAGCGTTACTATCTGGAGTCGCTGCACACCGAAGGTGGTGGTGGTGACAGTGTGGGCGCGACCGTGATTGCTTCAAATGATGCAGATCCAGCAAGTGGCGATGCCCCAACATTGACGGGCTCCCTGATTGGTACTTATCTGGATCCCAATGGAGCCTCTGTCAATATCATACAACAGCCTGCCGACGCTGATGTCGATGAAGGCACGGCAGCCACATTGAGCATTGTTGCTGAAGGAACATCCGCCTACGGAAACACTGTGAATTTACAATGGCAGCAGGCAGCAGCTGGAAGTGATGATTTCACTGACATCCCAGGTGCGACTGGAGATAGCTATGAGACAGGGGTTCTTGTGATAGGTGACAGTGGCCTTCAGTTTCGTGTTCAATTGTCTGTCCCTACTTTAAGCGCCACAAGTGATGTGGCGACCTTATCGGTCGTGAAAGATGTCACACCTCCAAGGATTGCAAGTGTGACTGCCAACTCCTTGAATGGCTTGATCGTCAAATTCAACGAGGGAATCGATGCCGCAACGGGTGCAGTAGCAGGTAACTTCAGTTTGTCTGATGGTGTCTCCATCAGTTCTGCGAGTGCAGCAGGACAGTCCGTCCTGCTTAAAACAGGTTCATTGACTTCTGATGCGACTTACACTTTGACGGTGGGTGGCGTCAAGGACCTCTATGGCAATGCCGTTCCTGCGGGCACTTCCAAATCCTTCGTGGTCAGTGTCGTAACCTATACCGACATTATTCTTGCGGATGAACCAATCGCCTTCTATCGGTTTGAAGAAACAGGCGGCATGGTCGCTGAGAACTTCGGTACACTTGGATCGGACGCTGATGGTTTATGGATGTCCGGTGTTGGTCCAGATGATTCCATCGAATGGGAAGTCAGTAATGAAGAAGGCCCGAATCCTGGCGAAGGTTTCTTGGGGTTCGGTGAAGATAATCTAGCTGCTTCCTTCAATGGCGACCTGGATCTGCTGTGGATTGAAACACAGGGACAGTGGCTCAGTAATCTCGATTCGTTCACATTGGAATATTGGGTGAAACCCACCAACCGTGAAGGTAATGGTTGGAACCGCGTTGGTATTGTCGGACAGAATGATGCTGTTGAATACGGATTCATCAATGGTACGACCATTCAAATCTGGACCCCTGGTGGCGGTGCTCTGAATACCACTTATGAATTTCCTGATGACGAGTGGCATCATATTGCAACTATCGCCGATGGATCTCAGATCCATAACTATTTTGATGGTGAGCTGATCAACAGTGCTGGCAGCGCTACCTCCGATTATGGGGCTGCAGATTTCACCGTTCGAATTGGTGGCGGCGGTGTTTATGATGGGAGCGGTAATCACTTCGAAGGGGGATTGGACGAGGTAGCAATCTTCGACCGAGCCATCCCTGCAGAGCGTGTGAAAGAGCATTTCACTGCTGGACGCGAAGGTGGAAGCAAGGCTGCTCCCGAGGTTGACCCGACCATATCCATTACCAGTGCGGATGATGGAAGTATCACGATTGAATTCGAAGGAGTACTGCAATCCGCTGATACCGTCAACGGTGCCTACAGTGAGGTTGCTGGTGCTGCCAGCCCGTTTACTGTGACTGCTGATTCACCACAGAAATTCTATCGATCATCCCAATAGGGATTTTTGTCCAGTTACTGAATTGCAAATGAAAAGGCCGGGTGGTTCACCCGGCCTTTTTTTGGGTTTAAAGCTTGGGAAACGGGACATGCGACAGAATAACTTCAATATTTTCCAGCGCTTTTCTTGTTGGATTGAGCTGACCAACCTTCATACTGGCCCGCAGATAACTAGAAATCATTGAAGAGTAGATCATATGGCGACATTGGTATTTGATATCGAAACATCGGGGCTCCCGGTGGAATCCTTTGATGAAACCCAACAGGAGTACTTGTTTCGGGNACTACAACGGATCGAGGATGAAGAAGTCCGTGAAAAGCGACGTGAGGAACTGACCCGGATGATGAGTCTGTGGCCATTGACGTCTCAATGCGTTTGTATTGCCATGATCAATGCTGAATCCGAAAAAGGGCAGGTTCTCTATCTGGCAGATGATTTTGATGTCGATGAAGTTGGGCAAGAGGGTGTGAAGTTTTTGCCTTTTCCTGATGAACATGAGCTGTTGACAGAGTTCTGGAAAGTCGTGCCTAAGTTTGATCGTATTGTCAGTTTCAATGGTCGTGGTTTTGATGTGCCCTTCGTTTATCTGAGATCCGCAGTGCTGAATGTCCCTATTTCACGTAAGGACTGGTTAGGTTACCGATTTCAAACGACACCTCATTGTGATCTGATGGAGCAACTGAGCTTTTACAACGTCAGTGGACGGGACGGAGCAGCGAGGAAGTTCAACCTGGATTTCTATTGTAAGGCGTTTGGGATTGAATCCCCAAAGAGTCAGGGGATTTCAGGAATGGACGTTGGCCAGTTGATGGAGGAGGGGCGTTATCGTGAAATTGCAGATTATTGTCTGCGCGATGTGTATGCAACCAATCGCCTTTATCAAATATGGAAAGAACGTCTTGAAGGGATCAAATAATTGGCCTCCCGGCAGGGTAGTACATTCATATATTATTTTAAATAAGCTCAAGATTGTTTCAGAAGAGCGCAGGAGGCTTTTTTTATCCTGAAAGTGGTTTCATGATCATGAATCGAAAACGCCGATGGTTGCTGGTCAGTTTGTATCTTCCTCTGGTTCTTCTTGTGGGGTTGATAGGTTGGGTATTGTTTCAGCAGCAAGAACCATCTCTGGGTGGTGAACCTCTCTCACATCACCTGCTTAAACTTCAAGATGGTCACTCTGATATACGTGCCTCGAGCCTTGAATATGTGAAAGCTCACTCTGCTGAGTTCGGACCTTATTGNTTGAGGATCCTCTCAAGGCGATCCAACGTAATCCAGACTTGGCTCGAAAGCCTCCAAGGTGCACTTGCTCCTACTCGCATAGGCCGAAAACTTGGGGTGAAAAACCCGAGGATTAATTTGCGTATCAGAGCGATGTCGGCCCTTGCACTCGGTGTTTTGGATGTCCCTTTAGAGAAAAAGATCCAAGCACTCAAGGTCGGTCTTTACGATAACGATCGTCAAACGAGGATGGAATCTGTCAAATCTCTCGCGGCCTTAGGAGCGCATTCTCTGCAGATATTGGAGCCTGCTCTCATGGATAAAAGAGGTGGTGTTCGCAATGCTTCGCTCTATGGAGTCTATCTCCTGGGACCAGAAGCAAGTCCTGCTTTGGAATCTTTGAAAAATTTGTTGATCAACGAGGATCTCAGTTTGGACCCATTGAGTTTTGAGGTATTCCAGCGCGTGGGGCCAGAAGCAGCTGAGGTCTTGGGTAATGCATTGAATACAACTAATGTCGTCAAGAGGTTTCGTTTGCTCAAAGCCATTGTGTCGCTTGGGAATTCTATTTATCCATATCGCGATCATTTCATTGCTGGTTTAAAACATCCCAGCTCCAAAATCAGATCTGAATCGGCCCGGGCCTTGATGGCAGGAGGTCAAGTGCATGCAGGGGTGGCTGCGCTTTTGTTTCCCTTGCTCAAGGACGAAGAAGCCGAGGTCAGATTGAGCGTTGTGCAATTGTTGAATCAACGTGTTCCTTTCACGGAACCTGCCATTCGTGATCTTCTTTTGTTGTTGGAAGATGATGAGAAGGAAATCCGGCGGATAGCAGGCNTCATGATAGAACGTCTCACTCCGAAGGCCCCCGCGTCTAAAGAAGCATTAAGGGAGGCCTTAAAGTCAGAGAATGTTTTCGTAAGGGAAGTGGCCGCAAAGGCTCTTGCGAATGAATGAGCTATTCAATCCTTACCTCGTTGCTTGAGAAACAGACTCAAGGTGACGTTGAATCTGTTCCATGTAAGGATTCGGGCCATCCGGGTAGGGTGTGTTCAACAAGCGAAACACGTTTTGATAGTCCTTCACCAGCTTTGGAATGACATACTCTTTAAAAAAACTTGGAGTCGATCGTACTAGGTCTTGAGGTGTTTTCGGGATTTCAATGGGGATACCCATTGACTGGCCCTGCTTCAGAGCTTCTATCATCTCTCGATGCAACAGAGGGAGTTTGGTGACGTAATCAGGGGATGCCATTTGACCCAGCAAGTCGGCTGTTCCTACCATGCATCCCACCAATTCATGAACTGAAGTCGTAAACAGGACAGGAGTGGTATTTTTGCTGAAATCCGTATTTTGGATCATGGATTTTACTGCAGACCTGGCTTCTTGATCGAAACTGTTTTGAAGCATCCATTGATTTGCGAAAGCCTGACTTCTTTCGACATGTTGGAAGGCATACTTGGCCCCGGTTCCATTTAAATCACCCTTGTTCTTGAGATATCCTGTATCGTGAAAAAGAATGGCGATGAATCCCAACTCTGCTATCTCTAATGGTAGTGGCCCGTAATCTGGCGTTTGCAGATTTTTGAAGACCATTTCTGCATAACAAGTGGTGGCTTTCAATGTGTGACCCAAATCGTGATATGGCGCATCGATAGCTTCAAATTCCGGGTGATTGCCGGCAAAAGCCGACTCCAGTGACGTCCAAGCATCACCGGCTTTGCCCATCTCATTGACCATAAAGGCTCCACACCACAATGCCTTTACTTTATCCCGGGCATCATACAAACCTTCATTGCTTTCGTTAAGTATTTGCATCCTATCAAAGTAAATAATTCCTTCACCTTTGATTCATCGGGCAGGATAGCCATGGTTTCGATGGTTCTTGTTAACTTGGTAATAGAATTAAATTTGAGAATATAACTAANAGCAAAAAGTATGCCAATTCAATGCGACAATAAGGCTCCTCAAGCTGTGGTCATCACTTCCTGTAAACAAGGTGGTTCGCAGATAGGACGCTATCGCCTTGATGCTCTGAATACACCATGGCGTTACTGGACAGTGGTAAGTCTGCCGATAGAAGTTTTCAGTCCTATTCCGTCTTTGAATCAACGGGCCACTTCCATAACCAGTCTCCCTGTTTGTATTCCTTTTCAAAGTTGCCGCCATCATCCGTTTCGTTCCATCCGATGGAGTAAAGTCGGAATCGATCTGCTTGCCTACGCTGGTAGCGCATCGATTCTGAAGTCGATGGGATCGAATTCAACTTCAGGTAAGAATTGTGGCACGAGTTGGGATAGGGATGCAGGATAGGTGGATCGATCCAGACAAAACTGTTCTAATGCAAGGGCTGTTCTTGCGAGACGGACCATTGCTTTCGCACGAAGCGCCTTGGCGAAAATGTTTTTATCATTGAAAGTCCACGATCGACTCAAGACATTGTAAACGATCACGGGCCAAGTCGGTTTTTCAGAAATGGATTGTTTAAAACAATCCTCAGGACGTCTGCTTTACTTTTTTTCCGGGCTGGTAAGATCCCTGGAATAGGCAAGGAGATTCCTTCTAATCCAACCTTTGGGCGCGAGGTAAGGATAGGAGTGATAAGTCCATGGAAAGGGCCAATCCTGAGCTTCCATTTTTGAGGTATTCGAAATTCTAGCAAAATAAGCTCGGTGCTTGGTAATTCGTAATATTTCAGCGACATGTATGGCACGCTCCCTTCCCAGCGCACGCTGCAACTTAGGAATGAAGGACATCTGAGAGAGTTGGTGGGCCAGTATTTCCAGATCTTCCTTTCGGAATAGATGGTGGGTAATGCCTTCCCACAATGCGCGCCACTTATTGGCTGGATCCCTGCCGCGCAGGACCGTGACAGNCAGATCTATTGAGCAGGATTTTAAGCTCGCCGGAGATTTGAGTCATCCTGCCTGCTACAAGGCAGAACCGACTTATTTAGAACATGGCTCGAAAACTGGAAAAGTACTCCAAGAATCTTCAACCGAAATCCGGGCCTTATGGACAGATCAATACCTTTACGTAGGATTTAAGGCACCCTTTGAGATATTGAATACGTTTCAACCACCAAATCTCACAGGCGAACCCATCGGTCTCTGGGAAAAAGATGTGGTAGAAATGTTCATTGGCTCGGAACCGAAAAAGATTGGACGATACAAGGAATTCCAGGTGGCACCTACGGGTGAGCGATTGGATTTGTCCTTGGAATTACCCAATCGCGATTTTGACTGGTCCAGTCAGTGGGCGACTGCTGTCAATGTCGATGAGGAAACACATATCTGGCGTTCTGAAATGAAGATTCCACTGGCTGCTATTGCAGATCAGGGGAACGATGCCATGCCCAACAAAGGTGATCGCTGGCCTGTTAATTTTTACCGAATGGATACCACTTGAAAGGGATTTCTTGCATGGAACCCCACATTGCATGGCTCATTTCATAAACCTGATCGGTTTGGTTGGATGAGGTTTCAGTAATAAAGCTTGAACCGAGTCAAGAGCTGGCCCTTAATAGTGCTGCCAGGGCCCATGGATTGTGGACTTACGAACCCCGCCAGGGCAGGAATGCAGCAACGGTAGTTTGCTCTGCATATGCTGTGGTAGCCCTGGTTTTTCTTTTCTCTGGTTTTCCCAATAACAATCATTCTCCTGTTCTCAGGGTCAGTCCCAACAACCATGAGTTCCAGTCAGGATAGTTGGGACTGACCCTCAGGCGATGTATTTGAAAAAGGTTTTCAGTAAATCTGATTTACAGCCTCTTGAAGATGCTTTTACATCCTGCTCATCAAATAAGCATTTTCCGTAAATGACAAACGCAGCGAAATACATTGATACCATTTGTAAGGAGTTGAATCTACGGCCAGGTCAGGTTTCAGCGACCGCCAAGTTAATTTCTGAGGGGGCGACTGTTCCCTTTATTGCGCGTTATCGCAAAGAGGTAACCGGGATGTTGGATGAGGTTGCAGTGACTCATATTCGTGATCGCATGCAGCAATTGGTCGAGCTGGATCAGCGTCGCGATTCAATTTTGAAGTCGCTTGAGGAACGTGAATTGCTCACGGATGGATTAAAAAATGCCATTCTAAAGGCTGAGTCTCTGACGGCGTTGGAAGATTTATACCTGCCCTATCGTCCAAAACGCCGGACCCGTGCCATGATCGCTAGAGAAGCGGGGCTAGAGCCGTTGGCAGTCAAAATGTTTGAACAACTGGATTTTGATGTCATGAGCGAGGCAAAAGGATACATCAATCCGGAAAAGGAAATCATCAATGAGGAAAAAGCGTTGGCTGGAGCAAGGGACATCATCGCTGAATGGATTAATGAAGAAGCCGGTGCCCGTGAAGAAATTCGTGAGCTCTACAAGTCCAAAGCATTGATAAGGTGCAGAGTGCTTGGAGGGAAGGAGGATGAGGGACAAAAATACCGGGATTATTTTGATTGGAACGAACCGCTGTCCAAAGTCCCTTCGCATCGTTTGCTTGCTATGCGAAGAGGAGAAGCGGAGGGGATACTGATACTGAGGGTTCATCCAGAAGAAGAAGATGCCCACTACAAGCTCGAACGCCATTTTGTCAGAGGAGTGAGCTCGGCATCCAAACAGGTGAAATTGGCAGCTGAAGACGCTTACAAGCGATTGCTCGGACCATCCATTGAAACGGAGATGCGGATGGATTCTAAAAAACAGGCAGATGAACAAGCCATGCAAGTTTTTGCCGATAATCTTCGTGAACTCCTTCTTGCGTCACCTTTGGGTGAAAAGGCCATGCTTGCGGTGGATCCTGGCTATCGAAGCGGTTGTAAAACAGTGGCTCTCAGTGCGCAGGGTAAGCTATTGAATCATGACGTGATTTACTTGACTGCCTCAGAAGGTGAGAAAATGGAGGCAGCACGCAAAGTTGCCCGCTGGATGAAGGAATTTAAACTTGAAGCGGTTGCCATTGGAAATGGAACTGCCAGTCGGGAAACAGAGCAGTTTTTCAAACGCCTTCCTCTCCCCAAAGGTCTTCCCATCATCATGGTGAACGAAAGCGGGGCCTCGGTTTACAGTGCATCAGAAGCTGCTCGTGAAGAATTTGCAGATTACGATTTAACAGTACGTGGTGCGGTATCCATCGGCAGGCGTCTGNTGGATCCGCTTGCGGAGTTGGTGAAGATTGACCCCAAGTCAATAGGTGTTGGGCAGTATCAGCATGATGTGGATCAAAATGCACTGAAACGCTCACTCGATGACGTGGTGCTGAGTTGTGTTAACAAAGTAGGCGTTGAAGTGAACACTGCCAGTAAACAGTTGTTGAGCTACGTTTCTGGTCTTGGTCCTCAATTGGCAGATAACATCGTGTGTCATCGCAACGAAAATGGCCCTTTCAAATCTCGCAGCGAGCTCAAGAAGGTCGCACGACTTGGACCAAAGGCATACGAGCAGTCGGCTGGATTCCTTCGTATTCGTGATGCATCCAATCCACTTGACCGCAGCGCTGTGCACCCGGAGCGATATGGTCTGGTAAAATCCATGGCGACCGATGTTAATTGCGCTGTTGAGGACTTGATGAAGAATCCAGTTTTACGCCAGAAAATCAAACTGGAAGCTTATCAAACCGATGAGGTCGGACTGCCCACATTGACGGATATCATGGAAGAGCTGACCAAGCCCGGACGTGACCCTCGCAGTCAGTTTGAAGCGGTTGAATTTCAGGAAGGTATCGAGAAACCTGAAGATCTTTCACCTGGGATGAAACTTCCCGGTATTGTGACCAATGTTACGGCATTCGGTGCCTTTGTCGATATAGGCGTGCATCAGGACGGTCTGGTTCATATAAGTCATCTGGCCGATCAATTTGTCAAAGATCCCGCTGATTTTGTAAAAGTGGCTCAAAAGGTAAATGTGACCGTGCTGGAGGTGGACCTCGCTCGTAAACGCATTGCCCTATCGATGAAATCCAACCCTGAAATCGGTAGTGCCTCACGCCCTCAAAGATCTCGCGAACGCTCAGGTGTCAGGCATGAAACATCCCGGCCCAAAAGAGGAGAATCAAAACCACCCACCAATGACTGGTTCTCTCAAGCGCTTTCCAAGGCAGAGTCTCACAAAAAACGATGATTCCTGCTGGTAACTCTTGGTAATGCGCCTCGTTTTCCATCAGTAAGGCAAGATGTGTACAATAAAAAACACNTGCTCGGACAGCAGGTGTTTTTTATTTAAAAGGACTCTCCAAACAAGACAGCGCTACTCTTGGACAACCATGTGATTAACAAAAGATGAATATTTGACCTATTTGGCCACTGCTTCGCTTCTGGTCTTTTGAGAGCTTGCCGGACAAACCTCCATCGCTTTTTCGACTGTGTCTTTGGCTGTCAATCCGTACTTGTTTCTCAGGTCAGCAACAGACGTCGCATGCTCGACGAACTGGTCAGGCCACCCGACGCGCATAACTGGTGTGGTAACCTGCTTGTCACCATAAAGTTCCATGACAGTTGATCCATAGCCNCCAGGCAAGTTATGATCTTCCATCGTGATGACCAAATCCGCTGCCTGTCCATAGAAAAGGGTCGTCGCTTCATCGATTGGTTTGGTAAATCGTGGGTTGATGACTGCGACGTCATAGTTGTTTTCAACTAGCTTGTCTGCTGCTTCACGGGCCATGGAATTCAAATTGCCCAGACCAAAGATGGCAATCTTGAGTCGATTGTTGTTTTCGAAATTACGGATGACTTCGGCTTTGCCAACTTCCAGTAACCTGGGTTCATCCTTGATATCGACGCCTTCTGCAGCTCCGCGTGGGTAGCGAATGAAGGTAGGATGTTTGCAGTGCGTTGCAGTGAACATCATATCAGCCAACTCATCTTCATCCTTTGGCGCCATGGCGATTATGTTGGGGACACATCGCAGGTAAGCTATGTCAAAAAGTCCGTGATGAGTAGGACCATCTTGAGGGGAAAGGCCTGCACGATCCATGCAGAAAATGACAGGCAAATCCTGCAGAGCTGCATCATGTATAATGCAGTCAAAGGCCCGCTGCATGAATGAACTGTAAATTGCGACGACAGGATGAAGCCCCATGGTAGCCATTCCGCAGGCAAAAATGACGGCATGTTCCTCTGCGATGCCTACATCGAAATAACGGTCAGGCATTTCTTTTTCCAGAAATTTCAAACCTGTGCCGGTGGGCATGGCTGCAGTGATCCCAACCAGAGTGCTATTTTTTTTGCAGAGTTCGACCAGTTTTTTGCCAAAGACATCCTGCCAGGCAGGTGGGCCGCTCTTTCCTTTGATGGCAACACCGGTTTTGATGTCGTAAGGTCCGACACCGTGCAATTTTTCAGGATGATTGACGGCTGCTTCATATCCTTTGCCCTTCTGGGTCATGACGTGCAGCACGATCGGCTGATCGCATGATTTTGCAAACTCAAGTGCTGCTATCAGCATGGGTAAGTTATGGCCATCAATAGGGCCGAGGTATCTTAGGCCCATTTCTTCAAAGATCAGGCTGCTGCCAAATCCACCGCGTCCATCTACATCACCTTTGTTGGCCGATTCTTCAAGCACCAGGTTGGAGACTGTTCCCTTCAGTACTTCTTCGGCTTTATGGCCCAGTTTCAATGCCAGATCCCCCTTGGGGATTTTCTTCATCAAACGCTGGAAATCCTTCTGCAATCGATTGTAGGAAGGATTGGTGATCAATTTGTTGAGATATTGAGCGATCGCACCCACATTTTTCGCAATGGACCATTCGTTGTCATTGAGGATGCCAATGAATTTTTTGGTGGAGTGTCCAATGTTGTTAAGGGCTTCGAAAGAAATTCCGTTGGTGAGTGCTGCATCCCCAAAGATGGCAACGACATTTTCATCGGTGCCTCGCTGATCTCGGGCGACAGCGATTCCCAGTGCAGCAGAAAGTGCAGTGCCCGCGTGGGCGGCGCCGTAGCTGTCATGCTCGCTTTCGGATCTGAGAGCAAAACCATTCAGACCATCCGTGGTTCGGATGGTGTTGAAGCGTTCCTTTCGCCCTGTAAAGAGCTTGTGAACGTAGGTCTGGTGGCTCACGTCCCAGACAAACTTGTCATGGGGCGTACTGAAACAGCGGTGCAGGGCAATGCTCAATTCCACTACCCCCAGGTTTGGGCCAAGATGGCCTCCGTGTTTCGATAAACCCTGAATTAGTTCCTGTCGGACATCATCCGCCAAGCTCTGTAATTGATCCAAAGTCAGCTTTTTGATGTGCTCCGGGCTGTCTACCATGTCCAAATAACGACTCATATACGACTTAATTGATAAGGTGGATGATTATTCGGAATCCTCTTCCAGTGTCAATGGTTTGAGTCCAAATTCACCCTCACTTTTGGATTCCAAGAGCTGAATACGTTCTTCAGCCTTTTTCAGTTTGTTCTGGCACACCTGCTGCAAACGAATGCCTTCCTCATGGCATTCCAGAAGTTTTTCAAGAGGTAAGGACTCTTTCTCCATTGCATCCACAATGGTTTCCAGTTGCTTCAGGGCTTCCTCAAAGGAAAGCTCATCCCGCTTTCCTTCTTTACCTTTGCTTGTTTTGGGTGCTTTGGCCACCAAATTATCTTATCTCAGAATTCGCTGCGAGTCCATCATGTTTCTTTTTTGTCAAAAACCTTTCTCATTGCTTGAATTCCCTCCTTGAGGCAGAGTTAAGCATCAAGAATTTCTCGTGTTATGACATTATCATTCAATTTGTGGTTGCGAGGTTTAACTACCATAATCTCCCGATGGGCTTGTGGGTGTGTTTGCTTATACATGTCACTCCTGATTCAAGCGGAAGAAAATATCCAGTTTAATCGTGATATCCGCCCGATTCTCTCCGAGAATTGTTTTGAATGCCACGGTCCAGACCAAGCTCAGCGCAAGGGCGGATTGAGATTGGATACTCTTGCAGGTGCAACCGAGGATCTGGGAGGCAGCGCTGCAATCGTACCTCGCAAACCTGAAGCAAGTTTGCTCGTTTCGCGAATAAAGACCCATGATAAGGATGACATCATGCCGCCTGCTGAGACGGGTAAGGAAGTCTCTGCTGAGGAGCTACGGCTGCTTGAAAGATGGATTCAAGAGGGTGCAGATTACCAAATTCACTGGTCTTACGAGCGACCAGCACCTCCTCAGCCTCCGGTGATNAAAGCTGATTCCGTTTTGATCTCCAATGCAATCGACCAATTTATCCTCAAAAAATTGCACGCAAACGGATTGGAACAATCCCAAATGGCTGATCGCTACAGCCTCGCAAGAAGAGTAGCCTTGGATCTAACCGGCCTTCCACCCACTTTGGAAGAGGCCGAACGGTATGTCCAAGACACTGATGTGAAGGCCTTCGAGCATTATGTGGATCGCCTTCTGAAAAAGGAGGCTTTTGGTGAACATTGGGCCCGTCATTGGCTGGATCAGGCGCGTTATGCGGATTCGGCGGGCTATGCAGACGACCCTCCCCGGACGATTTGGGGTTATCGTGATTATGTGACCCAATCCTTCAATGACAACAAGCCTTTCGATACCTTCACGATCGAGCAACTTGCCGGAGATCTACTTCCTAATCCCACTGAAGAACAACTGATNGCGACTGCTTTCCACCGCAATACCATGACCAATAACGAAGGTGGAACCAATGATGAAGAATTTCGTAATGTTGCCATTGTGGATCGTGTCAACACCACTTGGGCGGTTTGGATGGGGACGACCATGGCGTGTGCTCAGTGTCACACCCACAAATATGATCCCATTTCGCAGGAAGAATACTTTCGGTTCTTCGATATCCTCAATCAAACTGAAGATGCGGATAAACGCAACGAAGCTCCTCTGATTACGCTTTACACTGAGGAACACAAAAAGCGGATGAAAGAATTAAAAGGCGAGCAAACAAAACTTCAGCAAATCTTGAAAAGTTCTTCAACCGAGATTGATGCAGGCAGGCGTGAATGGGAAAAAATGCTGCTATCGAGTCCGGAGTGGTCCGTTCTGGATCCTGACCGCTGGTCTGTAAGCGCGGGAGAAAGTCTCCGAGTTGATGATGATCACGTGATTCGTGCTCCCTCAACAAATCAACATGTTGACTATCATCTCGAGTTTCCGGTTTCCGAGGACAAAGCATTCACCGGCTTGAAATTGGAAACCATACCGCAGGAAGATTTACCCAAAGGCGGAGCAGGGTTTGCGGATGGAAATTTTGTCTTATCCGGCATTGATGTCAAATTGTTGCCTCCATCAGGAAATGAAATCTCAGGGCGTTACCTGCGATTGCGATTAAAGGGGGAGAATAAGATCCTCTCCTTGGCTGAAGTGCAGGTTTTTCGGGGAGATACCAATCTGGCACTGAATGGCGAGGCATCGCAGAGTACGACTGGTTTTGGAGGCAGCGCTGATTTGGCGGTTGATGGCAATGTGGATGGAAATTACGCAGGTGCCAAGAGCACTACCCATACTGCCATTTCCAACGATCCCTGGTGGGAACTTGATTTGGGTAAATCAGAATCGATCGATCGTATTGCTGTCTGGAATCGGACCGACGGTAACATTCAGANTCGACTGGATGGTGCGATGATTGAGTTATTGGACGCTTCTCGCAATAAAGTTTGGTCTGAAGTGCTGACTAAGGCCCCCGAAAAAAGCGTTTCTTTCGGACTGGATGGCGCGCGAGTTATTACTTTTGCAAAAGCTCATGCGAGTTTTTCTCAAAAGGGGTTTCATGCATCCAACCTGGTTGAAGAGAAAAATCAACAATCTCGAGGCTGGGCTATTGCTCCGCATGTCAACCANCCTCATCATCTGACGTTACTCGTTGATACCCCGGTTGAACTCACGGCTGGCAGTAAATTATCCATCAGTCTCCGTCACAGTGCCAACATCGCAAACTCAAATCTGGGTGCTTTTCGATTATCCATGACCTCTGATGAGGAAGCCTTACTCATGGCAATCACACCCATGACCATTCTCGGTTTGGTCAAAAAGCCTGTTCAGGACCGCGAATCAGCAGATCAAAAGCGCATCCTTGATTATTATCTTACCGTAGCACCATCCCTGGATGATGAACGTGCGCGACTGGCAGTCATCGAAAAGGAAATAAATGGTATCAAGCCCTACACCACCGTCCCCGTTCTGAAAGCTTTAAATCAGAAGCAGCGCCGTGAAACTCGCATTCAGCGAAGAGGAAATTACTTGGACAAAACAGATTTGGTGGAGCCCGGCATTCCGGCGGTATTTGCATCCAGCCTTTCTGAAGTGCCGCGTGACCGGTTGTCCGTCGCCAAATGGTTGGTCAGTCGCGATAACCCATTGACAGCCCGCGTCATTGCGAATCGACTTTGGGAATCCTTGTTTGGCCTTGGGTTGGTGCGTAGTAGTGAGGAATTCGGAGCCCAAGGCGACCTGCCTTCGCATCCTGATTTGCTGGACTGGCTTGCTGTCGAGTTCATGGACAGTGGCTGGGATATCAAGCACATGCTGAAATTGATCGTGACCTCGGCAACTTACTGTCAATCCTCGAAAGTTACTCCTTCGCAGCTGGCTGCTGACCGGGACAATCAGTGGTTGGCACGTGGCCCTCGAGTGCGNCTTTCGGCTGAATCGATTCGAGATCAGGCTCTCTTTGCGAGCGGTTTGCTGAGCAATAAAATGTTTGGCCCATCGGTGAATCCTCCCCAACCTAAACTAGGTCTCAGTGCAGCTTTTGGAGGCGGAATTGATTGGAAAACGAGTGAAGGGGAGGATCGCTACAGACGCGGCCTTTACACGACATGGCGGCGCTCCAATCCTTACCCTTCAATGGCAACCTTTGACGCTCCGAACCGTGAGGTTTGTATCTTGAAAAGAGACCGCAGCAATACTCCATTGCAGGCACTTGTCACTCTCAATGACCCTGCTTTTGTTGAAACGGCCCAAGCTCTTGCACGGCGCATGTCAAAATCGGCTGCAAATCCTTCAGGTAAGATCAATCATGGATTTCGACTTTGTCTGACAAGACCTCCATCCAAACAGGAACAATCCTATTTACTTAAGCTCTACAGCGAGGCTTACTCTACTTACGTGGACCTTGAAAAAGAGGCCTTTACCCTGGCGGGACAGATGGTGGATCAGATTTCCCCCGAAGAGGACGTGCGCGATCTTGCGGCATTAACATTGGTTGCCAACGTATTGTTGAATCTTGATGAGGTATTAATGAAACGGTAAATGGAAATTGGATTACACACTTATGCAAACAGAACCCCCCATGAATCCAGCTCAGCAGTTTTTGAGAAGTCGTACCAGGAGGCATTTTTTCAAAGAATCTTCCGCAGGCATTGGTGCCATCGCGCTCTCTGATTTGCTTTCGAATGATACAGCGGCATCCGCCGCAAAAGGGATTGAAAACCCTCTGCGTTTGAAGCCCTCGCATTTTGCTCCCAAGGCAAAACAGGTGATCTATTTGCACCTGACCGGATCGCCCCCTCATTTGGATCTTTTTGATTACAAACCTGAACTGGTCAAACGCAACGATCAGGATTGTCCTGATGCCTTTCTCAAAGGGAAACGATTTGCGTTCACTTCAGGTGTGCCCAAACTCATGGGAACACCTCGAACTTTCAAGCGATACGGGCAGGGTGGCGTTTGGCTATCAGATGCGTTGCCCAATCTTCAGGGAGTGGCCGACGAACTCTGTGTCATTCGTTCAATGCACACAGACCAATTCAACCATGCACCTGCGGAATTATTAGTTTACACCGGATCTCCTCGTCCGGGGCGTCCATCCATTGGCTCATGGGTTACTTACGGTCTGGGAAGCGAGAACCAAAACCTTCCAGGATTTGTCGTCTTGATTTCAAGTGGAGTGCAGCCCAATGGCGGGCGCAATTCTTATGGAAGCGGATTCCTGCCGTCTGTCTACCAAGGTGTTCAATGCCGATCCAAAGGAGACCCTGTCCTATTCGCATCCGACCCGGCTGGGCTTCCACGAGATTTACGTCGAAGTAGCCTCGACACACTGAATGCACTGAATGCCCTTCAGGCCGATGAATACGGGCATCCCGAGACGTTGACTCGTATGGCTCAGTATGAACTGGCCTTCCGGATGCAGACATCGGTTCCCGAAGTAATGGATATTTCCAAGGAAAAAGAAGGGACACTCGAGGATTACGGAGCTCAGCCTGGAAAAGCCAGCTTCGCTAACAATTGTCTCTTGGCTCGTCGCTTGGTAGAGCAGGGGGTGCGTTATGTACAGTTGTTTGACTGGGGATGGGATTTTCACGGAACTGGGCCCGGTGAAGATATTCGTGACGGGTTGACCAATAAATGTGCCACCATGGAAAAACCTGTTGCAGCACTCATTCGAGACCTTCGCCAGCGAGGTATGTTGGACGAGACATTGATTGTATTGGGCGGTGAATTCGGGCGTACGCCATTTCGAGAAGGGCGCACTGCAAAAGGCGATATTTTGGGACGCGATCATTTCCCTGATTGCTATTCGATGATGTTGGCGGGTGGCGGAATCAAAGGGGGTATGACCTATGGTTCATCTGATGAATTGGGCTTCAGCGTTGCCGAAAATCCTGTCCACATCCATGACCTGCAGGCAACCCTCTTGCATCAATTAGGCTTCGATCATGAGCAATTGACTTTCCGTTTTCAAGGACGAGACTACCGCTTGACCGACGTTGCAGGTGAGGTCGTTACTCCCATCTTGGCATGATGATTAGCGGGGGGGAGTCCTTTAATCGAAAATGGCATGCAGGTGGATTTGATCGGACGCGGTGGTATCAACCGTAATCTGTCGAGTGATCGCTTCCCTGTTTGACCATTGTTGAAAGGATCTGCCTTCGCTTGCAATGGCGGTAGCCACAACTGGTATTCCTTTGAAATAAATACCACGATCATTTGGCAGGGATTGGCTGGTGATGGAGTTTATCAGGATATGGCCGGCATCCTGCGGTTCCACCGTTGCGATGATTTCACAGGTTCCGTTTTTGAGGTTGAAATGATCCATTAAATCCTGTCGAAGTTTATCCGGGCGACTCTCAGCAAATTCCCTCAAATCGTCTATGTTCTTTTCCCATTGTTGAGTGTTGAATGGCACATCTTCTTCATCAAAAGGGGAACCATGATTGCGTTCCAATAATGAAAACCAGCTCCAGCGCGCAAGGTGTTCAGGAATTTCGCCTCTGATCACGGATGCCATCTCATTAATGATGTCAACGACGCGTTGGCTTTCGAAATCGGTGTTTAAAAGATCTGCACATCGATTGATGAACTGGATTTTGAAGCTATCATTCTCCAGCATTTTTCTTAACAAAAGGGTGCGTCCTGATGCATTGGGCCATCCTGTGCCTGATCCGGAAGTGTTCGTGTAAAAATCGAACATATTGTTATAATCAGAAAAATCGCGTTTCATTGCCGGAAGATAGACATCGGGCGGCCAGAGATTGAACCCGTAGTCCTGATCATAAAGCATCCATCTGAAGGTTCCATCGTTTCGATGACGCCATTGCTTGATATTGCCAATATCAAAGTTCTGGAAATAGATAACGGCGAGATGGTAGTCGGTAAAACTGGAAACATTGATATAATCCCGGATCACATGCTCATAGCGCGTGTTGGATCTTAGTGAACCTCCTTCCAGATAACTTCTCATTCTATTGTAATGAGTGGAAGTGCCCTTATTGGCTGAACCATACCCTTCAATTAAATCAATTTGATCGGNATCAACGGCATGATGGGATGCGACGTAATGTTCATTTAATTTTTCACGCAGATTGTAAATCCCCCAATAGTCACCATTGAGGTAAACGATGACTGGTCGGTAAGCTTGTTGATCCACATTTAAATGATCGGCTGCATGTTGCATCATGGCATCCCTCATCAATGTATAATTTCCGTTCACAAAATAGCTTCCGTTTGAACGCCGGCGTCCAAAAGCATTGATTTCAGATCGAGGTGGAATCTGATGGGTGCTTTGATTATCGTTTCCTGAATTTCGTAGTATGAATGATTCAAACTCTTCCAAGCCCATTTCCGGGAAAAGAGGATATCGAACCTTGCCTTTTCCGTATTTGCTTCGCGCGAAGAATGAGAGGGATTTTTGTGGATAGCCACGTGAGCCCCATCCTCCAAAGATTTTGACGCCCAGTTTTTGTTGGAATCCGAACTCACCATCAGGTTCGTAGAGTTCCAAGGAGATTGGGGTTTCCCGGTCACGCCATGCATTCGAGGCGGAATAGGGGAAATTGGCGTTAACGGTCCCTCGATTGCTGAACATGTGATCCCCAAATCCATAAAGAAAGCCATCTTCAATGTCGAAATGATGTGCGGGTGCAGCCAAAGAAATCACGGTAATGGAATGAGGGGAGCGAATGAAGAAGGTGCCCGTCACTTCGTCACTCTGGTTTCCATTCTGATCTACGCTTATGGCCCGCAGGACCGATGTTGAGTTCAGTGTAATGGCTGTGTCATAATCCAAACCATTTTCAAAAGGATCATCACCATTCATTGAATAACGAATACTCTGGTTTTCTGAGAGCGTGCTTAATTCAAGTCCGGTTGAAAGCGGGTAAAACCCTGGCTCACTGGAGAAAGATGGAGCCTCCACAAAAACAATCCCCTCGGCTTCGTTGATTTTTCCTGGAGTGGCTGAGATTTTTTGAAATTGAAACCACTCGGAGCCAGTTGATTCAGCGCGTCCTAATGTGGTGTCATCATCCAAGCTGCCAATCCGTATGGCATCGACTACCTGTCCATGTTTGTTACTTAACATGAGAGGTTCACCGTTCGCACTGATTTTGAAAGAGGTGTGAATTTCTGACCCTGAATCAAGGCGATCTTTTCCGGAGGCGAATATTATTTTCAAATCTCCGGGTTTCAGTGACACGTCCGGAAAAATCCACTTATTGCGTTCATCGGCACTATCCGATAGTGACCAACCTTGGAGAGAAACGTTTTCATCTCCTGAATTATAAAGTTCGATCCAATCTGAAAAATCACCATCAATATCTTCCAAAAGACTCGTGTTGGCAGAGCAAATTTCAGAAATTATCACCCTTGAATTCACCGTTGAGATGATATCGTCTGTTACTTCGACCCGATAAAACGCCATATTGGCTCCGGGAAGCAAAAGTTCGATTATCCACTTCGAGTTGCCGGGCGCAGGCATAGTGGCAGCGGGAATTTTAACCCATGATGCCTCAGAGGCAGAGACTGATGAGGAAGTGAGGATTTGAAACTCCGGATTCTCAGAGATTGTTTGATATTCAACTGAAAAGACAAGCGTCCCGTTTTGATTGATATGTGCATCCCCAATAAAAGGTGCATCCGCACCTGCAGCGGTAAAAACCAAAACCCCAAGAAGTGCTAAACATCNTAACATTATGCTCATTTAATTGGCACATGTATAATCAAGCCAAGTTAATTATCTTTCTGCTTTATTGATATCCAATAAAATCAAGGTTACTTTTTGTGCCGCCCTGCATTTGATAAAAAGCTCCCATCAAGTTTGCGTCGCTGGATTGAAGGACTTTCATCTTAGTGGTAGCTTTATTTGTTTTTTGTATGGGCACTCCATGCAGGCGATGCATGAGGCTCTGGGGCTACATTAGCCAAGAATGCTCAGCGATTTATTTTGCTGCTGGATCTACTGGTTAGAGGTGTGTTCTGGCTGAGTCACCCCTCATGGATGAAAAGGTCCAAGATCATCTCCGAGTTGATAATTTTACTTTGAGAGAATCATATCCATTGGGTCGCTGGTATTTTTCCTCTTTCTCCACGTGCTGCTTACTGCTCAGAACGTTAACTGCTGAAATCCGGTCAGTCATTGCTTTCAATAAACTACGCACAATTAACCGAGCATGCGGTGCTCCAAGACAAAGGTGAGTCCCAAAGCCAAAAGAGATATGTGGGTTCGGCTTGCGGTCGAGTCGAATTTCTTCAGGTCTCTCAAAAACGTTTTCATCAAAATTAGCTGATGCCCACCCCAATGACACACGGCCTTCTGGATTTACCTTTGCTCCTTGAACATCGGTCTCAACAGGGCAGATTCGCCCTATGTGAGTCAGCGGCATGAAGACTCGAAAAAACTCTTCACTGGCATGGATGATGCGTTTTGAATCTTCGCGCAGGTAATCCAGAGTCTCAGGGTTTTCAGCTATGTACGCTACGATTGAGGCTATGCTGTGGATGATGGTATCTCTTCCGCCAGCGAATGTCAGGTTAGCAAANCCCATCATTTCCTCTCTTGTCAGCGAACGGCCACGAAACTTGGCCTGTGTCAGAGCACTGAAAAAATCCTCACCGGGGTTTGATGCGGCACGATCCAGTTGTGCGTGTAAATAATCTTCGAGCGCGGTTCCTTTCTTGGCCAGAGCACCGTCCACTTTGAAAACGTGTATGCCCCAATCGATCCATGTGTCTGCTTCTGATTCAGGCACGTTCAACAAGTAGGTGAGGGCGCGTGATTGAATGGGGAGTGCAAATTCGTTCACTACTTCAATGGATTCCCTCTCTGTGGCGTCGTCGAGTTTTTCTTTGATCAATGATTCAACTTTACCAGCGACCTCAGGCGTTTTAGAGCGCTGGAAAAAAGGCTCTACAATATTTCTATACTCAGAGTGTTCTGGTGGATCAGTCTCAATCGGTAATTGCCGCATGGTGCGTACGTCTTCCTCCGAAGGAATAGGCACTCGAAAGGGGGCATCGGAACTAAATTTTTTCCAATCTTTTGCTGCCTGACGNACATCGGCATGACGCAGAATCATGGGCACGGATTCACCTTGGAAAGGACATTTCAAAACGCCATCTTTTCGGCGTGCCTCCGCAAACGGATCACGTGGGGTAGGGGTATCGCTCATTTGGAGTACACCGTAAACTTTACAGGCAGGGGTTCAAGCCAAAGTGAATTTTGATCTCCGGAGGAGTTCAATAAAACCTATCGACTAGAGTAGTGAGTCTGAGAGAATGTGAAGAGTGCGCATAACGCNTCTAATAGAATAGTCACATTAATCAAAGATCCCTATTCTGAGAAACTCNNTNATCATGCCCAAATATGAAAACATACATCAAGCAAACCCGACAATTTTCTGTCATTATTCGATTCATCAGCGGAACGCTGCCCGCAAAAAGCTTTTTGAAAAAGGCAGTCCTCATATTTGGAATATCATCGGCCATTTTTCTGCCAGCGGGATCATTGGTCAGCGATGAAAATGAATTTGAAGACTTTGGGGCAAGTAGCTTAGATCCGCAAACGAAGCTCTTCTGGGAAATTGGTTACAATAAAGTTAAAGCCACTGCGCCGATCCACATCCATTTTGCCCAAGCCTTGCCCAGCAATTACAGAGGTCGCGATGCCGATTGGGATTGGGATGGTTGGAAGACGGATACAAAACAACTGCTTAGGAAGAAACTTTTCCCACTGATCGGTGCCTATGAACATTATTATTTCCTTATCGATTACCACGGTTTTGATGCAGACGATCATAGCATCGTTGCTCAGGCGAGAATCATCGGCGGAGACGTGAACATGACCAAAGACGGTTTCACGGGTATTTCAGGCATGCATATCAATGATGATGGATGGAGAGTTCCCCTGCACATGTCGCGCATTCCTGATGACGAATATTGCCCTCGATCCGAGGGCTGTCTTCGTGACCGGCTGACTTCATCGGTCATTCATGAGTATCACCATGTCATGATGTGGCATCAGATGATGAATAACTACCAATCAAGGAACTCTGGGGGGACTGTATCCGAGCCCGATTACTGCCCGCCATGGTTCGGCGAGGGTGCTGCAGCAGTATTGCCNTTTTTGCTCGGTGCGGAAAACGGACGCGATGGGCTCCGCAGCCGTATCAAGCATGTATTGGACATGGTCAAAAAAAATCACTCGCTCGACTTTGAGCACATGAAAGACTGGGACACCTGGACGACCCCTCCTTTATCGTTTGATCCATTCATTCCACTTGCTTGCTACATGGCGATCCGCACTAGCTGGCAAGTAGCCATGGTTGACTCTTTTCGTGCCATGGGGCTGCAGCCTTATCCTGGCGATTTCGACGCCTTGCTTCTGGCGCTTGTTGGCGCAAACGAGCATGACTTTCTCAATCAGGCGCTTGCTTTTTTTCGGTTGGAGAGTACTTCCGCAGCTACGCTCATGCCTCCTGAAATACCTGTGGTTGAGCTCATCGGGCCGCCTTCGATCAAACGGCTTCGTTGACATTTCTTTAACGAGATTCTCATCATTGAATGTGGGTTCCTCCCAATGCTACCTCGACTGGAGATAGATTCTGGCACTATTCACATGGAATTCAGNCTTTAGAATCTGGGCTTCCNTGCTTTGATTAAGTTTTTCAAATGAGGTTGAATGCCTGGTTGGATTTTGCGATCTTCCACGCATGCTTCGACCAAGAAAAAAATATACTGTGCGTGATCTTCAATTACTGAAAGGTAAGCGCTGTTTAACACATATCCATGTCAAATCACCTGAAGAGGCAACTGCTGCGGAGCAGGCGGGAGTCGATTTGATGAGCTGCAGTTTTGATTCGCCAGCAGCGCAGCAGCGATTTCCAAGCCTAGTCGAGGCAGCACCGAACAGCTTTTTATCCGGGGCGACTCCTCATGGTATGGCTACTCCTGAAGAAGCCATACGAGTCGGTTTCAAGGCGTTGGAAATGGGAGCTAGTTCGGTTTACTGTTCTGCTAGCCCTTTTATCATCGAAGCCATGGCACGTGAGCGAATTCCTGTAGTTGGGCATCTTGGAATGATACCTCGGCATGTGACCTGGACAGGGTATCGGGCCATCGGTAAATCTGCGGAAGAGGCACAGGGTCTTTACCAAAGCATGAAAGAATTGGAGAGTGCGGGTGCTTATGCCGCCGAATTGGAATGTGTCCCNCACAACTTTGCTTCCTGGTTGAGCTCCCAGACTACTTTGATTCTGATGTCCCTTGGATCGGGTGGTGGATGTGATACTCAATTTCTATTCTCCGATGACATTCTTGGCGATTACGATGAGCGACTNCCGCGGCATGCAAAAGCATATCGGAATTTCCTTGAAGAAAATCGAAGGCTTCAGCAGGAGCGGATTACTGCCTTTGGTGAATATGTCTCAGATGTGAAGGAAGGTCGATTTCCAGAACGTTCCCATCTTGTTGAAATGGACGATCACCTGCTCGCAGAAGTCACCCAATCGATTGAGCGCAACAAGTCTTGATCATATGCGATACTTCTCGAGAACCCATTCTGGTATGGGTTCTGGTCGTTGGGTAGTCAAAGAGATCATGGTGTAATGTGATTTGCCTTTGCAACAGAGCTTGTCGCTTGTTTTTCGAATGATTTCGAAGTGAACACAGACCCCGGTTCGGAAAAAGTCCTGGATCCAGGTCTTCACTTTAAAACGATCTCCCAAACCGAGTGAACGTTTATACTCAATGCTGAAATCTCGCACAAACCAGCCCAGCCCTTTTTCCATGAATGCTTCCATCGAAATGCCATAGCATCGCTTCATCTGATCGAAGCGAGCAGCTAAAACGTAGTCCTGATATTTACTGGCATGTACGTGTTGAAACATATCGATATCATCAGGTCTTACGTCCATTTCACTTTCAAATATCGTGCGGTTGGATTCAAAATAATCTAAGGCTGTTTCCCTCATGGTTTTATTGTGTTTTCATAACAGAGCTATCTTTTGGCCTGCGTTTGATCGATCAATTTCAAAGATTCTTTGATCAGGATTTCTCCTGTGTTTTCACCTAAAGATANTTTTGAAATGTATTCGTATCTTTTAAANCTTCCCCAATCCACACGCGTCATGATGTAGCCAAATGCATCGTTGGTTAGACCGAATAGAAGGTTATGTTCACCTCTCATTTGGCGTTTCAAGTAGTAGCCGATATTTGGCAAAGCTTCGCCGGGAATAGTAAGGATTTGGGTATTACCCAGCTCAATCAAATTCATCGTGGTTGCGATATACCCCTCCTTGTCCAATTCATAAGGCAAAGGCGAAGTTCCGAGTACAGCACGCATTTCGGGCGATTTGACTGGGAAGGAGACTTGTTTTGAGTGAATTTTTAATTGAGTGTCATCCTGAAATTCCGCTTCTTGAATGATACGAAGTGCCTCGTTACCCAAGAGCCCACCGATTCGTTCGCATTCTGCCCAGATCCGCGAATCGCTTCCGTCTGCCTTACGGTTGTCTGCGGTAACCATACCACCCAGGGCGCTGTTCATGAACATGGCAACTCCTCCGATGCTTCGCTCAATTGTCTGGGTCATGGGCCAAATCATGTCAGGACTGCAGATGCCCGTATTGGCACCCAATACCTCTGGGTGGACAGCGTAGTTCACCAGTGTTGCGATTGTATCTCCTGAATGAGCGATTGCTTGTATGACGTGGCAGCGCGGATCATAAAGCGCATCGGCGTATGCGTTATAAGCGATCTTGCCTCTGGCCTCTCCGGTATTGATCCGCAATCGAGCGGGGCGCATGGAAGCCAAGGCACTGTGAATGGCACCTGCCATTTGATCGCAGACAAAATTCAGATATTCCAGATCGGCATCCGTGCCTCCTTTACCATCGGGAAAGCCGTAACAATCCGGCGCACTGTGTGTATGGGAAGCGCCTATGAGAATATGGTCACTCGGGATCCACATTACTTGTGCGCGGACCTTATCACCCAACGCAGCGGGAAACCCCAGAAAGTCAGAGGATACAATGACCAATTGCGTTTGAGTGTTGCCCAGAGCAAGTGCGCGCACTGTTAAATCTCCTTTTTTTTCACTCGCCTTGCTGGATGGTCCCATGCCTCCGGATACCGGGAGTAATGGAGATGGGGTAACGGTGCGTACGGCAACGCCAGCTTTGAAACCGGCTGCTTCTACTGTCGGCATTACGCATGAAATCGCCAATGCGAGCAGGAGTGGAAGTAACTTCATGGAAGATTTTTATCTTATTTTTATTTGTTGAGCAAACCGGTATTCCACTCAATTCGATGATGTGGGCGCTGTCGGGTTCGGGATGTTCTACTTGCTTATCAAAGCCCCATGTGAAAATGTCCTTTCATGCAATATAACCCAGCCAAACACTTGATTCTCGCCTTCTTGAGTTGCTCTCTGGTCACAGGGTGTTCCAGGACTCCAAGTGAAAGTTCGGATAACAATGAGGGAGCCGATAACGTCGCTAATGTGGTTCAAACAGATTCGAGCTCCACTGTTGCAACCGGTCCGAGTGCTGAACAGGGGCCAAAGACATTGGGGCTTACCTGGCCGGATGGCAAAAGATTTGTGTATGAGGTTAAGATTGACCAAATCACCTCTGCGGGAGAGGGCAGTTTTGCCGCTGCCCTTGATAGCGTTGCCGGTCAAAAGTTCAAATATTCGGTGTCTGCCAACATTGATGAGGACTCTGGCAACACACTTCTGGAAATGGAAATTCTTTCTGCGATGGTCAACTTGGAAATGATGGGTAACAAATTAACATTTGATAGTGAAAACCCCGCACCAGCAGGTTCGATTGACCCCATGCACACCATGTTGGAAGGATTGAATGTTTTGATTGGAGAAAAACTGACTCTGACATATTCGCCTGAGGGTGAGGTCACCGAGGTCAAGGGACTGGACAGTATGTATGATAAAATCACCAATGCGATCCCCCCACAAGCAGCCCCTGTTGCTCAAGGTTTTATTCAAGAAGATCAGTTCAAGCAGCTTGCTGGTTACCCTTTCTGGCCGGAATCTTCGGTTAAGATTGGAGATGAGTGGAAGCGAAAATACACTCAAGTATTTGGGGCAAGCGGTGCTATGGAAGTGGATAATACTTACACATTGAAAGGTCAGGCTGAGCGAGATGGGCGACAGGTTAATGTGTTGGCCTACGAGGGTTCCATTGTTGCCGATGCGGCCCAAAATGCAGACATGATGGGTATGGAAATGTCGATGACCGATGGGAAGAACTCTGGTCAAATCTTTGTGGATCAAACATCAGGATTCATCGTTCATGCCAGCGCCAAACAGGAGATGACCATGAACATGCAATTGCCAGAAGCACTTGCCGCAGCTGCGCCCGGACCGCTTGCCATCAAGGCCAGTATTGTTCAGACCACGCAGTTAATTGAAGTATCAGATGTCGAATAATCAGATGACCAAGCGGCAGTCAGGATAAAATTACTTCCATGATTTGATGCTGGTAATAAGACCATGAACCGGCNTGAGCTGCTTTCTCAGGTAAACGCCAACTGATGATTTTCTCGACAAAGGACCCAATGATGAGCCTGTTTCCTTTTCTACGAGTAATCCTTCCTTGATTGGTGACTCCTCGCACAAAAAGTCTCTCGATGAAATACATTCATCGAGAGGTGTATCAATGGACATCAAAATGGCAGCATTGGGCGCCAGGCGGGTGCTGATTTTGGGTTTGCCAGGCCTGTTGAGGCATTACTTCCCAGTTTGAAATCACTGATCCTAAGGTTACGTTTTCTGTAGTAACCTTTCACATTGTTGAAACCATAAAATGTGGGCTGAAAGTGATCCACAAACTGCACATCCGCGGCTTTGTTCGTTTTCAGTCCCGTCAAGTGATAGGCCGTATTCACAAATAACCTGCGCAGATCTTTGTCCAACATGTCGACAGACGCACCCAGAGTAGTGCAAAATGCCTGTCCCTTGCTCGTTCCGTTTGGTGCTGTGTAAGTGCGGAACCAAGCCAGTGGCATCATGGGGTCGTTTTTGGGCCCTTCAATCGCCGGGGAATCTTCATCCAGAGTGGCAGTGACCGCTCCGCGAAAAAGAATGGTTGATTTCGCTGGGTCAAGATTTCGTATGCCGTACACATCCGTTGGTCCAAAGATGTCGCCTACGCCGTTCAATACCGGATGGTTGGCGTTTTGGGGCTCGAGCACAGCGCGCGTGCCTTGCCCCTTGTGCCGGCCGTGATGGCTGATCCAGGTTTCACCGAGTATTTTGAGGCCAAACTGCCCCCAGCGAAAATCGCCGGTGGCTCCCTTACCCGTGAATGCATGAGTGGCTGTTCGGAAACCCATGACAGGTTTGCCAGCATTCAAATAATCGGCAATGAGCTGATATTGATCATCTGATAATTGGCGGAACCGAGTGCCAATAATCATTAAATCTGCCCCCTTCAATGCCTCAAGCCCCGGAAGGCTTTTTTGGTTGTTGGGATCGATATACCCATTCTCGGGGTCAATCGAGAACAAGACCGTGCAGTCGAATCCGTGCCTTTGGCTCAGTATCTTGGCAAGCATCGGATTTGTTTCTTCCGATCGATATTCTTCATCGCCGGAGACAAATACGACATGCTTGCCCTTGCCTGGTCCCTTCTTACCCTCGAAATGCAGCCATTGGCCATCATCGCCGAAAAGTGAGTTTGAAACGAAGAGAGCCGTAGCTAGAGCAAACCGCTGAATTGATAAATGACAAGATTTCATAGCAAATTGGATTCTTCTATTGTCTCAAATATCTGATCAGAAAGCAAAGCTCAATCATTCGCAGTATTGAATCACTCCCTTGCATGTTTTAAAATGGCCCCATGCTGTGCTGGTGTAATCAAAGATTGTTTTTTCTCATTACAAACCTGTTCTTGCTGGTGGGGGGATCCAATCATGCTCAAGAACCTGCCTCCTGGCAGCAGGGAGACCACCATCGCTTCAAGCTTCTTTCCGTTGCAAAGTCGCCGGGAATACAAGCCGGATTTGCGCTCATGGCGCAAGTGAATACGGGTATTGCATTCACCAATCAGCTTCCTGTAGCGCGCCACATGACAAACCAGATGTTATTGAATGGATCGGGAGTTGCAGCAAGTGATGTGGATGGTGATGGGCATTGTGATCTTTATTTCAGCTCGATTGATGCACCTAACAGGCTGTTTCGAAATCTTGGCGACTGGNGGTTTGAAGATGTGACAGCGAGTGCTGGAGTGGGATGCGGTGAATTTGACGCAACTGCATGCGTTCTAGCGGATCTCAATGGTGATACGCTGCCTGAATTGCTCGTCAACACCATGTATCAAGGGCTGAGATTATTTCGTAACCTCGGGAATTTTAAGTTTGAGGAAATGACTCAACAAGCGGGATTGAGACCGGCGCCAGGTGGAATGACGGTTGCCATCGGGGATTTTGATGTGGATGGGCTTCCTGATATTTATGTCTCCAGATATCGTGCGGCCGCATTGATGGACGTACCGAACGCTTACGTCAGCATAAAGACCGACAAGGGGAAGCGTATCGTCACGCAATTCAACGGGAGATCTACGTCTGAGCCTGACTTGAAGCATCGATTCTATGTCGATGTCCGGGGCGGGGTGGGCGAGTATGGCGAGCCTGATTCTCTCTACCGAAATAAAGGTGATCTGATTTTTGAAGAAATGAGTTGGACAGGAGGTGTTTTCAAGGATGAGTTTGGAAAAACCTTGTCCGAAACACCCCGGGATTGGGGGCTTGCTGCGATGTTTCGGGATCTGAACCATGACAGCTATCCGGACCTTTATGTCTGCAATGATTTTGATACCCCGGATCGTATTTGGATCAATGACGGAAACGGGAGTTTCCTTGCGCTACCTGCTGATGCAATTCGCCAGACAAGCTGGTTTGCCATGGGGGTAGACATGGCAGATGTAGATCGGGACGGAGACGACGACATCCTTGTCTTGGATATGCTGGCACGATCACATGCAACGCGCATGAATCAGCTGGGCGATGTTAAGCCTGTCATGGAATTGATCCGTCAGGCAAGTCATCGTCCTCAATACATGAAGACCACACTCCAGATGAACAGGGGTGACACTACGTACGCGGAAGTGGGGCAATGGGCTGGTCTTGCCAGCTCTGATTGGGCATGGGGCGCTGCGTTTCTGGATGTCGATTTGGATGGCTATGAAGATATTCTCATCACCAACGGCCATGAGCGCGATGGGCGGAATATTGATGTGGCGAACCAACTTAAGTCCCTGCGGCAAGCTCGAAAATTAAGCGACAGTGAGATTTTTCAAAATCGCCTGAAATTCCCCCGGTTCAACACTGCCAATATTGCCTATCGAAACCAAGGTGATGGGACTTTCAAACAGATCAGCCGAGAATGGGGTTTTGATTTCAACGGTGTTTCTCACGGGATCGCTCTGGCGGATCTGGACAGGGATGGTGACCTTGATGTCGTGGTCAACAACTTGAATGAGCCAGCATCAGTATATCAAAACCACGCTCAAGCACCTCGAGTTGCCATTTCCCTCAAAGGGCTCAATGGGAACAGTCAGGGCGTTGGAGCACGTCTGGAATTTAAAAATGGTGATGTACTCCAATCGCAAGAAATCATTGCAGGCGGCAAGTATCTTTCAAGTGATCAAGCAGTGCGGACTTTTGCATGGAAGAGGACTGATAGTGATGATGCTACCCTGCGTGTGATATGGCCGGCAGGAAATGTCACGGAGATCGATTCATTGCAAGCCAACTGCCTGTATGAAATTCAACAGCCCTATTCAAATTCCACTCGCAGCCCTCAGAAAGAAGGCTTTTCGGGTCCAAAGCTTTTTTCGGACAAGGTCATCCAGTTGGAACCGGCGCATCACGACTTGATGTTTGATGACTGGGCCAGGCAGCCTCTGATGGATGCTTCTCTGGCACATGAAGGTCCTGCGGTTGCCTGGGTGGATTTAAATCAAGACGGTTGGGAGGATCTGGTGGTGAGCAGTGCGCGAGGTGGAAAATCAGCTGTTTGGCTCAATCAGGAAGGTAGAGCTTTAGAGCCTTATGACAAGCCTCCCTTTCATTTGCCTGTCTCCAGAGATCAGACAGGTCTGGTTGCCTGGAAGGATGCAGCAAACGAGGTGCGTCTTTTGATGGCTTCCTACAATTATGAAGACGGACTTGATCTTGGTTCGCCTGTGAGGGAATACCGATTTAAGGAGAAAAAAACGGTAGATGGTTTTCCTGGGCAACAAGCTTCTATTGGTGTGCTTACTCTGGGGGATGTCGATCGTGATGGTGACCTCGACTTGTTCATGGGAGCGCGAGCAATGCCCGGGCGTTACCCAACTCCCCCTTCCTCTTTTTTATTTTTGAACGAAAATGGAGTTTTTAAATTGGATGAAGAACGTTCTAAATTATTTAAAAGTATTGGCATGGTAAAAAGTGCCAGTTGGGTGGACATCGATCGTGATGGTTTCCCTGAATTGTTCGTTGCATTGGAATGGGGGGCCATATGCTTTTTCAGAAATGATTCAGGACAATTAGTGGACCAGACGGCTGAGGTTGGTTTAAGCGAAAAACTGGGATGGTGGAGTGGAATGGCTTTTGGAGATTTTGACGAAAATGGAACCATCGACTTTGTCGCAGGCAATCTGGGGGTAAACGGTCCGCACCAAAAATACCTTCATCACCCCCTGCGACTTTACCATGCAGATATGGACGGTAACCAAGTCATAGACATTGTCCGATCTCATTACGAAGAAGAAATCGGTGCCTATGTGCCTGATTTACAGCTAGGCGCCTTGGCGCGTGGTATTCCTGTTGTTTCTGATCATTACACATCATATCGGGTATTCGGGCAGCAAACTGTTTCTCAGGTATTTGAAAACCTGGGAGCAACTCCCTCGGTTCTTGAGTTGAACTGGCCGCAAACAACGCTTTTTTTGAATCATAACGGTCGTTTCATGGCTGCCCCGCTTCCACGGGAAGCGCAATGGTCGACAGCAGCTGGCGTTGTTGCTGGGGATTTTGATGGAGATGGCCACCTTGATGTTTTTCTGGCACAGAACCATTTTCAGTTTGAAGGAATGACTCCACGAATGGATGCGGGTTTCGGATTGATGTGTCTGGGAACTGGAAAAGGGGACTTTAAAACACTGGCCCACTTTCAGTCTGGAATTCAGTTGACAGGAGAACAGCGGGGAGCGGCTAGCGGCGATTGGAATCGCGATGGTCGACTTGACTTGCTTGTAGGACAAAACAACGGTGTTTCGCACTTGTTCAGCAATCAAGCCGCCGAGCCCGGTGTAATGGTCAGACTCAAGGGAGCCAATAAAAATCCGTGGGCTCTCGGGGCGCAGATCAGGTTACTTGGGGACGAGGGAATTCATGGTCCATGGCAAGTGATCCAAACGGGGGCTGCCTGTGGCTCCCAAAATGGCATGCTGCAAATACTGGGTTCCGTTCGAGGTGCCAACCATATTGAGGTGGCTTGGCCTGACGGCCGGCAATCGCTGCATCAAATTGACCGTAATCGNAGCACTCAAANAATATCGATCGACTAAATAACGCCAAAAGCCTCTCAGAAAATGCCGATTTAAGGCTCAATGAACAAATTTGGCATAATCTGTCAAAAATGATTTGCGGGAACACCCAAAAATGTAAGATGTTCCTCCATTCACTGGACCTTTAATCGCAANTAAACCAACGACAAAAAAGTAAACTAATGCAAGCTGTCGGCGCCATACCGAAGAAGAAAGAAGTCGGGATCATTGACCACCCGATGCCAACCTTGGAATCTGATGACCACCTGATCATCAAAAGTCTTGATGTTGGCATATGTGGAACGGACCGAGAGATATGCACCTTTGTCTATGGAGATCCCCCCAAGGAATCAGACTATCTTGTGCTTGGTCATGAATCCATGGGGGAAGTTCAGGAGGTTGGTTCTGCTGTGCAGCATTTGAAGCCCGGCGATCTGGTCGTTCCGTCGGTGCGACGGCCGTGCGTCTTTGATTACTGCGCACCTTGTCAGGCCGGTCGGCAGGATTTTTGTTCCACCGGTCATTTTGTTGAACGTGGTATCAAAATGAGTCATGGATTCATGACCGAATATTATTCTGAACAGGAACAGTTTCTTAATTTTGTCCCAACTTCTTTGCGGGACGTGGCAGTGTTGGTCGAACCCTTGACGATTGTTGAAAAGGCAATGTCGCAGGTCTGGCCCACGCAAAGTCGATTGCCTTGGGTGAAACACAAAAATGCAAACGGTGGGCCAAGTGGAAAAGGTCTTAATGCAGTGGTTCTTGGTGCGGGTCCTGTCGGTATCCTGGGGGCTATGAAATTAAAAGCCGAAGGCTTCAATACCTTTGTTTATTCTCGCAGCAAGGCTCCGAATCCCAAATCGGAATTGGTAGAATCATTTGGTGTGCCTTATATTTCCGCTTTGGATACCCCAATTGAGGGCTTGCTTGACCAGGTGGGAAATATCGATCTCGTATACGAAGCTGTAGGTGTTTCAACCATTGCCTATCAAGTATTGAGCATATTGGGTCTGAACGGTATCTATGTGTTCACAGGAATCCCTGCTCCCAAAGCTCCGATTGAAGTCAATGCCGACACCATTATGCGTAATGTGGTTTTAAAGAATCAGGTTGTTATTGGCACAGTCAATGCCGATCAGTCTTCCTTCATCTCGGCTATCAAGGACTTGGATGTATTCATGCAACGGTGGCCTGAATCATTGAAGGCATTGATCACCAAAAGGTTTTCAATTGAAGATAGTCAATCACTTTTGCTTGATAAGGCATCAGGTATTAAAAACGTTATTTCTTTTGATGCATGATATGCCGTGCTTAAAAGACTCTATCCGGTTCGAATTGCGGCCCTCAAAGGGAATTCCCTTTTGACACTCTTGGCTTGAGTTGGCATGTTGGCTGACCATTGAAGAGAGCATTCAATATCTAAAAGACATTGGAATTTAACCTTTAGCGCCTGATTTAGAAGCGAACTGAAACTTATGGAAAATACGGAAGCATCAAATGAATTTACCGGGAATCTGCTGGTGGCGCAATCCGGCGGGCCGACCGTCGTGATCAACTCCAGTGTGGCCGGCGTCATACAGGAAGCCGGTAAACATCCGGAAATTGAAGAGATATATGGTGGTTTGAACGGCATCTACGGTATTCTCAACGAAGATCTGATTGATATTAACGACGAAAAAGCTAAAACCATTGGGGCTCTTAAGCATACGCCTGCGGCTGCTTTAGGTACCTGCCGTTACAAGATTGACTTTGCAAACAACCCTGAGCAGGCATCAAAAGACATGGATCGCTTGTTTCAGGTGCTTGAAGCTCACAACATACGGTTTTTCTTCTATGCAGGCGGAAATGACTCTCAGGACACTTCCAACAAAATACATGAGGAGGCCGTCAAGCGAGGCTATGAGCTTCGCGTGATTGGGGTGCCCAAGACNATCGACAACGATCTGCCTCACACCGACCATTGCCCGGGATATGGATCAGTTGTCAAATACAACGCAACTACAGTGATGGAAGTAGGAGAAGATGTTGGAAGCATGGCTACGGATGATGGCTCTTGTTGTATTGTCGAAGTCATGGGGCGCGCAGCCGGATGGATCGCAGCAGGCACTGTGGTTGCCAAACGAAGCGAAGATGACGCCCCTCACATCATCCTCTTGCCGGAAATTAGACTAAATGAGGAAGCCTTTTTAGCCAAAATCAAGGAAACTATCGATCGCCTCGGGTATTGTATCGTGGTCGCTGGAGAGGGAGTCAAAAATGCGGCTGGCGAAGAAATTGGAGCTGACAAATCCAAAATAGACTCTTTTGGCCACGCTGTTTTATCGGGTGCTGCCGAGTCGCTTAAGGAATTAATTCAAGGCAAATTAAACTTGAAAACCAGAACTGTGAAGCTGGGATATGCTCAACGTGCAGCAGCACATCATGCAAGTGCGACAGATATTGATGAAGCACTTGCCTGCGGTGTGGCAGCAGTGAAAGCGGCTCTTGAAGGAAAGAGTGGATTCATGGTCAAGCTGGTAAGACTCGCCAACGAGCCATATCAGTGGGGGACTGCTCTGCAACCACTCGGAGATATTGCAAATGTTGAGCATCTGATCCCTCGTGCCTGGATTTCTGAGGATGGTTTCATGCCGAATGAAAACTTTGTTAAATATGTCACCCCCCTCATTCAGGGTAGTCACCCGGTTCCAACCGAAAATGGTTTACCCAAGTTTGCCCGTCTCGAAAAGGAACGTGTCGAAAANTTGCTCGAGCCCAGAACTTAAGGCTGGTTGAGGTTAAGAATAAGCATTTTGCGCACCCCAAACGCTTTTGGCGTTTGGGGTTTTTTAGTTCAAAATCACCAACATAAGCGCAAGTCCTATTCCTATCCTGTAGTAACCGAAAGCATTGAAGGTGTGCGTCTGTACATATCTAAGCAGCCATTTGACTGTTATAAAGGAAATGATGCCGGAGACTAGAAATCCTAATCCAACCATTCCCCAGTCTTCAGCAGGCGCCCCTTCAATGGGATCTGTCAATTCCTTGAATATTTTGTAACCACCGGCGGCAAGCATGGTAGGAATGCCTACCAAGAAGCTGTATTCTGTTGCCATTGAGCGGCTCAATCCCATCATCAATGCAACCAGTATGGTGGTGCCAGAGCGGGATGCACCTGGAAACACCGCTGCAATCAACTGACCCAATCCAACCGCTACCGCTATACGCCAAGTTATGGCCTCCGTTGTTGGTCGTCCNTTCAACCAAGTTTCAATCCCCAAAAATAATACACCCCCAATCAACAGTGCGAGGGCAATGGGCATTGGAGTCTCGGGCAATGTAAACCCCTTCTTTTCCAGAATCAGTCCACCAATCCCTGTAATGGAAAATGCCAGAGCAATCTGGGTAATGAAAATCTGTGTTTCCTTATTTTTCCACTCCTTGATTGTGGTGATGATTCGATTTTTAAATAAAGGAATCACCGCTAAAACGGCTCCAGATTGGATGACTATATTAAATAGATCGGATTGAGGTTGGATCCACTTTCCAAAGATTTGTTGCGCAAGNAGAAGGTGTCCAGTTGAAGAAACAGGAAGAAATTCTGTGATGCCCTCAACAATACCAAGTAAAAAAATTGCTAGCCACTCATTCATCCAACCATACAGCTAAATCTTTTTTCTTAAAACAAGTGCAAATAAGGGAAATCTCAAGCAATGTTGCAATACTTTCTCATTAATTTTTGGCAGGGTCAACAAAACCTGATTATTATAAGTAAGTTGTTTTCTTGCAGTGGTTTAATTCTTTTCTAACAAGATTCACAGTTTTTTATTCATGAATAAAGGGTGAGATGTATTTTATGATGAATAATGAAATTGACATTTGTTTAGTTTCGTTGTTAGATTTTGAAANATGGCNNTAATCAGNCACTATNATTAATAGGGATTGCCATCAGTAAAATGTTTAAAATTTAGAATTGACATCTTTGCCCGAGTTAGCTTATTTTTTTGGTGTCTTAGGTGAAAACCTGTTTTAAAACTAAACAATTTCTTAGTAGTAGTATACAAACTGACTTAGATTAGTATCTGACAACTTAAAATTTGAATGCATTTATGAGAACCAGAACAAACTCAATGAAAGAACTGATCTGCGCTATTGCAGTTGTAGCAACGATCACGTCAGCCCTCGCTCAAGGTGATGTAGTTTATGACAACTCCTCTGATCCAGTCCTAGGCACTTTTGTTCCTGAGGACACATCGCTTGAATTCGGCGATCAAATTTCGTTATCAGGGGATGCGAGCATTGTTACTGAGTTCAGACTCGAATATTTCTCTTCCGATGCTGCTGGTACTGGCGTCATTCGGTTTCGTGCCAACGACGGTGCTGTGGATCTCCAGGGTGGTTTTGAAACCGGGCAGCTCGAGCCTTCTACCGTGCTCTATGAAAGTGCTTCTTTCCCATTGCAAGCTGATTTCAATACACTTGAAATAACAGGCCTTTCAGTTCCCGTGCCTTCTGACATGTTTACTTTTACCATTGAATTCAGTGACGTTCCTAATACTCAGAACGTTGGCTTGCTGTTACGCAATCCCCCAGTTGTTGGAAGTAGTTTCGATGATGTTTGGGTCCGTCCTGACAATGGTGACTGGGCTCTTCGCCAAATCCCTTTAACTACTGCCAACCTAGCAGCTCAGGTTGTTGCTGTTCCTGAACCCGGAACAGTTGCTCTGGCTTTGATTGGAATTGGTTCACTCTTTGGTTTCATGCGTCGTCGCCGTTAAACAGGCTGATGTGCTGATTTTTAAATCTTAAGATTTGCAAAGCGCGAGGTTATATACCTCGCGCTTTTTTGTGTTTTTTGTTTCTGGTATTTCAGCTAATTTCATAGTTATGGTTAAGTCAAAATCATCCAGTCCCATGATGGAGCAATACCGAAATATTCGTGAGAGTTTGCCGAGGGATACTCTTTTGTTATTCCGACTGGGAGATTTTTATGAAATGTTCTTTGAAGATGCTCAAAATGGTGCTGCTATTTTAAACGTCGCACTCACTAAGCGTGGTATGACTCCGATGTGTGGAATCCCTTACCATGCCGCTTCGAATTACATATCTAAGATTCTAAAAGCAGGGAAAAAGGTTGCTTTATGCGATCAAGTAGAAGAAGCAAAACCAGGGAAACTCGTCAAGCGAGCGGTTACTCAGGTTCTCAGTCCAGGTACGCATTTTGATGAAAAGCTTCTTTCCTCCGAATCTCATAATTATCTAGCAAGTCTGTTTTGTGTGCAGAATTCGTATGGTATTGCCTATGTGGATTTAACAACGGGTGATTTTAAAACTGCAACTATAAAGACAGAGGAGGAAGTTTTAACCGAGTTGCAGCGTATCCAACCATCCGAGGTGATCGTGCCAACGGATAATTCTAAATTACAATCTGTTCTCGAAGGTCAAACATTTATCGTCAGTGAATATGAGGATTGGGTTTTCGACCAAGATACAGCTCGGTTTACCTTACTGGAGCATTTNAAGGTTAAAACTTTGGATGGTTTTGGCTTGAAGGGGAAAGCTGCTGCTGTTGGAGCAGCAGGTGCCGTCCTGCATTATCTTACTCATCAATTGAGAAGAAGCGTCATTCATTTGACTCGCATTTCGTGTTATGAGCCTTCTGAGTTTTTGATTTTAGATTCAGTGACGCTAAGGCATTTGGAAATACTCGAACCTGCCTATCGTTCAAATGTGAAGGGTGTGAGCTTGTATGGTGCAGTCAATCATACAGTTACACCCATGGGGGCCAGGCGACTGAAAGAATGGTTGGCTTTTCCACTTGCAGAGTATGCTGGGATTTGTAGCAGGCAAGCTGCTGTTCGTAAATGGCTGCGAAACCCTGGAAAACTTTTTGATTTCAGATCTTCTCTGAAATCCATTCGGGATTTGGAGCGAACCATGAGTCGTCTGAGCATGGGAGTTGGAAATGCACGAGACTTGAATATTCTGAAAATAGGACTGGAATGCGTGCCTGACTTGAAATGTCTTATTGAATCCATTCAAGAAACCAATGATTCAGATGGTCCTCAATTGGGACTCAACGAATCCATGACCGTCGGTCCACATTCGTTATTGATAGATGAATTGAAATCACAGATTCACGAATTGCCGGATTTAGTGCATCTAATCAGTATTTCCATAGTGGATGAACCTGCATCAATACTCAAGGAAGGTAACTTGATCCGTGATGGATTTAACAAAGAATTAGATGAAATACATGCTGCTAAACGAGATGGTAAAGCATGGATTGCACAATTCCAGGCTGAAGAAATTGAGAAAACCGATATTGCTTCGCTCAAAGTTCGCTTCAATTCTGTTTTTGGTTACTTTATTGAAATAACCAAAACACATCTTAATAAAGTTCCCGACCATTATGTCAGAAAGCAAACCATCGCTAATGGTGAACGTTTCATTACAGAATCTCTAAAAGAAGTCGAAGGAAAGATTCTGGGGGCCGAAGAACGATCGGTGAAATTGGAATATGAGATTTTCCTGCGCGTCCGCGAAAAGGTGCTCACCTATCTTGAACAAGTTCAGCAAACCGCTGCTGCTATTGCGGATTTAGATGTTCTAAGTGCATTTGCAGAATTAGCTCAGACTCATGACTACACCGCGCCCAAAATAACTCAAAACGGTGAGTGTTTTATTGAGCAGGGTAGGCATCCAGTNTTGGAACAATCGTTACAGAGCGAGCGATTTGTTCCCAATGATACCTCATTGGATCAAGAAAATGANCAGATTGCCTTGATCACGGGGCCCAACATGGCAGGAAAAAGTACTTTTATTCGACAAACAGCGCTACTGGCAATCCTCGCTCACACAGGTTCTTTCATTCCAGCTAAATCATCGAGTATCGGTGTAATGGATCGTATCTTCACTCGTATTGGTGCCAGTGATGATTTGTCGAGGGGACAATCGACATTCATGGTCGAAATGAGCGAAACGGCCAACATCCTGAATAATTCGACACAGAAAAGCCTCGTCATCCTAGATGAGATTGGAAGGGGAACAAGTACGTTCGATGGTCTGAGCCTTGCTTGGTCGATCGTTGAATTTTTACATAATCAAGTTGGTGCAAAGACATTGTTTGCAACCCATTACCATGAATTGACGGANCTAGCTTCAAAGTTAAAGCGTCTTAGAAACTATAATGTGGCCGTCAAAGAGTGGAATGATAAAGTGGTTTTTTTGCATCAGATACTTCCGGGGGGCACCGATAAGAGTTATGGAATTCAGGTTGCCAGGTTGGCTGGTGTGCCACTGGACGTTATCCAACGGGCAAAACAGATTTTGAATAATCTTGAAGAAGCGGAGTTATCCCCTGTTGGTCAAGCCAAACTCAAAACAAGGCATCGAGCTGAACGCGAAAAATTGAAAAAACTTGAACCTTCACCGCAACTTGATCTTTTTTCGGTACTATCTTGATTGAAGATTCCAATTTATTTTTCTCTGGCCATAATTCTCAATTAAAGTCAGATTAACCAACGTGATCCAGATCGAACGTCAAGTTCAAGTATCGTATCGGCATCGGGTGTTGTTTACAAAAGGCGTTTTTGAGGCAAGCAACCCGGTTCTTCGTGATNTACTCTTGGAAGGTTTTAAATCTGATCCCGTCAAAGTGCTTGTAATTGCAGATGACGGATTGGTTCGTGCTTATCCGGAGCTTTCCGGCCAGATTCATCGATATTTTGATCAATATTCGGATATTGACCTCGTTTGTCCTGCCATCATTGCTGAAGGTGGAGAAAGAGTGAAAAACTCTTATTTTCATGTTTCAGAAATACAATCACCCATTGATCGATACCACATTGACCGGCATTCCTATGTGATTGCNATTGGTGGTGGCGCTTTGCTGGACATGGTCGGTCTAGCTTCAGCGACAGCTCATCGAGGTGTNCGACACATCCGCATTCCGACAACGACTTTAAGTCAGGCAGATTCCGGTGTTGGGGTGAAAAACGGAATTAATGCCTTCGGTAAAAAGAATTTTGTCGGTACATTTGCTCCCCCATTTGCCGTCGTCAACGACTTGGCATGGTTGAGAGGATTGTCCGAGCGTGACAAGCGTGGTGGTTACTCTGAGGCTGTTAAAGTTGCTTTGATTCGAGATCAGGCATTTTTTGAAGAATTGGAAGAATCTGCTGAAAAACTCGCTAGCTTTGACGATGAATCGATGGAACGATTGATTTATAAGTGTGCTGAACTGCATGTCAATCACATCGCTTCAAGTGGGGATCCATTTGAGTTTGGCTCCGCTCGTCCCCTTGATTTTGGTCATTGGGCGGCTCACAAACTTGAGCAGTTATCGAGTTATTCCATCCGACATGGAGAAGCGGTTGCGATTGGGATCTGCTTGGATGTGATTTACTCAGGACTGGTTGGTATGCTGCAAGAAGCCGAAGTGGATCGCGTCTTGAACTTGATAGAAANGCTTGGGTTTGAACTGTACTCCAACGAACTTCACTATACCACGAGTGAGGGGAATTATACCGTTCTGAAAGGACTCGAAGAGTTCCGAGAGCATCTAGGTGGAGAGTTGACTGTGACACTTTTAGAGGGAATCGGCAAAGGCACCGAGGTCCATGAAATCAACTTACCCAAAATGAATCAAGCAATGCATATTTTACGAGACCGATTTCAATCTGATTCTGCCAAGATTGTTTTGGCACATCCCTGATCCGGTTATCCTTTTGCTATAATGAATCGTCTGGCTGTTATCAATGTCGTTGGCTTGACTGCCGATCTCATTGATCGAGGGATGCCTCGCATCAAAGCCATCGCGCAGCAAGGTGGAATCACTCATATTGATCCTGCCTTACCTGCGCTTACCTGTACTGCCCAGTCAAATTACCTCACTGGCTCAAAACCTTCCACACACGGAATCGTTGCCAATGGGTGGTATGACCGCGACCTTGCCGAAGTTCAGTTCTGGAAGCAACCCAACCAGCTTGTTCAAGCCCCCAAAGTTTGGGAGCAACTCAGAGAGCAGATACCAGATTTCACATGTGCTAAACTCTTTTGGTGGTACAATATGCATTCCACTGCGGACTTCAGTATTACTCCGCGTCCTATGTATCCAGCAGATGGTCGGAAGTTTTTTGATATTTATTCATGGCCCTATAATATACGACCGGAAATCACTCGGGACCTGGGAGCTTTTCCTTTTCCNGCTTTTTGGGGACCAGCTGCTGGAGTTCATTCGCCTCAGGGAGAACCTGATGCGGTTTCACGATGGATAGCAAATGCTGCCAAATGGATGGAATCCCATCATAAACCCTCCCTGAATTTGATTTATCTTCCTCACCTGGATTACAATTTACAGCGCCATGGACCTGGTCATTCATCTATTCCAGATGATCTCAAGCGTATTGATCATATTGTTGGTGATTTGTTCGATTTTCTGCTTGGGCAGGGCGTTGACGCTTTGATTCTTTCAGAGTACGGAATTACCGAGGTGGAAAAAGCGATTCACCTTAATCGCCTTTTTCGCGAACAGGGCTGGCTGACCATCAAAGAAGAATTGGGTCATGAGTTAATAGATTTTGGAGCATCCAAGGTATTCGCAGTGGCAGATCATCAAGTAGCCCATGTATACATTCAGGATGCAACAATGATACGTCAGGTGAGAACAGTGATTGAATCTGTCGAAGGAGTGGATTGGATCTGGAGTGGTGAAGATAAAGCAAAGCAAGGCATTGATCATGGGCGTTCGGGTGATCTTGTTGTCTTTTCTAAAGATTGGGCATGGTTTACTTATTATTACTGGTTAGATGATCAGAAAGCGCCCGACTTCGCGAGGTGTGTGGATATTCATCGAAAACCCGGATATGATCCGGTTGAGTTGTTTTTGGATCCTGCTCTGAAATTTCCAAAGTTAAAAATCGTACAGCGTTTGCTCCAGAAGAAACTTGGATTTCGTATGCTTATGGACGTGATTCCATTGGATGCTACTTTGGTCAAGGGGTCTCATGGAACGCGTCCTGCCGATGAACGTCATTTTCCCGTGATCCTTTCAAACACCTCTGGTTTGATCCCCGATGATGATTGTATTTCTTCTGTTCGAGTTGCCGAGGTGATCAAATCCTATTTTTCTGACCAATAGATTCATTAATCAGTTGCCTGTATTTCATCTCTGATCATATTTTTACTAAACATGACAGAAGGTGAAACTCAGTCCAAGCACCGTGAACTGGTAAATATCATTCGTCGGCACGACTATGCCTACTACGTTCAGGCCGTGCCGGCCGTCTCCGATCACGAGTATGATCGACTCTACAAAGAGTTGATCGATCTTGAACGTCGTTTTCCTGCATGTATTACCCCGGATTCGCCTACGCAGCGAGTAGGGGGACTGCCTTTGGAAGGCTTCAAAACGGTGGCCCACACCCTTCCGATGATGAGCCTCGACAATACGTATTCTCAAGATGAACTGATTGCATTTATTCATCGTGTGCAGAAGCTGTTGCCGGAAGAGGAATTGGTATGGACTGTAGAGCCCAAAGTGGATGGTGTGGCTGTCAGTTTGCGTTATGAAGAAGGAGAATTGGTTCATGGTGCTACACGGGGAGATGGAGCTACCGGTGACGACATCACTTCCAATCTGCGTACGCTTCGAAGCATTCCTCTTCAGCTAGATTCCAGTAGCGTGCCCATTCCCCGTGTAATCGAAGTCCGGGGTGAAGTTTTTATGACTCGCGCAGGATTTCTTCGATTGAACAATCGCCGTCTTGATGAAGGCGAGGAACCTTTTGCCAATCCAAGGAATGCCACCGCAGGCTCACTCAAAATGCTGGATCCTAAAATTGTTGCTCAACGGCCTTTGGATATTGTGATCTATGGTCTGGGGCAGATCGAGGCAGCTGGTAATAGTTTTCCGAATAAACAAATCGAATTACTCGCATATTTCCAAAACATAGGGTTTCAAGGGCCGGCAAAGGTTTGGACCTGTCATCATGCAAAGTCCCTTGGCGATGTGCTCAATGAATTGGATGCATTGCGTCATGATTTGGATTATGAAACCGATGGCGCGGTTATCAAATTGGATGACATCAGGCTCAGGGAGCGGATTGGAGCAACCGCCAAAGCGCCTCGCTGGGCCATTGCCTACAAATTTGCCGCTGAGCAGGCTGAGACAAGACTCAAAAAAATCTTTATTCAAGTCGGGAGAACCGGCGCGCTGACGCCGGTGGCTGAACTCGAACCTGTATTGGTCAGCGGTTCTACAGTCAGCAGGGCAACTTTGCACAATGAAGATGAGATCAAGCGCAAGGACATCCGGGAAGGAGATGCCGTTGTCATTGAAAAAGCGGGAGAAATTATTCCAGCGGTGGTGCGTGTGATTCTGGAAAAGCGTTCCAGGAATTCCACTGCTTTTGTCTTTCCTTCAGTTTGCCCTGAATGTGAATCCGTTGCTGTGAAGCAGGAATCCTCGGGTGTAATGGGAGTGGTCTGGCGTTGTCCTAACACATCATGTCCGGCGCAGATTCGGGGCCGATTAGAGCATTGGTGTTCGCGTAAGGCCATGGATGTTGAAGGCGGTGGTTCGGCATTGATTGAGCAGTTGGTTGCCAAGGCGTTGGTGGAAGATGTGGCTGACTTATATAGTTTATCCCGCGCGCAAATTGTTTCTCTGGAAAGAATGGCCGACAAGTCAGCAGAAAATTTTCTGGAAGGAGTTCAGGAATCCAAATCCAGAGATCTTTGGAGGGTGCTATTTGGTTTGGGTATTTTGCACGTGGGGGCAGGAGTTGCGAAAAANCTGGCCAGGCATTTCGAAACCATTCGGGATCTCATGCGATCGAATGTTGACGCATTGATTGCGTTGGACGAAGTAGGTGAGACCATTGCCCACAGTCTTGTGACCTGGTTTTCCAAGGAAAGGAATCAGATGCTCATCGACCGCTTGGAAGCGCTTGGTTTGAGCATGAAATCTTCACTGTATGTAGAGGACAGTGAACATCCTTTAAGTGGTTCTTCCTGGGTCTTAACCGGTACGCTACCAAATTTCTCACGACAGCAGGCCACAGAAAAAATTGAAGCGATCGGAGGCAAGGTCACAGGAAGTGTCAGTAAAAAAACAAGCTTTGTGTTGGCGGGGGAATCGGCAGGCAGCAAGCTGCAGAAAGCTCAAAAGCTAGGGGTGCAGATCGTAGATGAAGCGGGTTTCACCGCCTTGCTGGATCAGAACGCATAGTCGAACCACCCAATTGCCTTGATCCATTGGACAAACCTACCAGGATTCAGTATTTTGCATGTATCAAACATATGAACCGACCAAATCCTTTACCTGATCATTCAAGATCATTCCGACCTTCTGACCGGAGACGTTTCCTGGGGAGCCTGGCAACCGCGCTTGGTGCACCCCTGGTATTTCAGGATCTTTTACTTAAAACAGGCATTTTCCCCAGTGCTCTGNCTCAAGAAGCATTGTTGAAAGGTTGGCCTGGTAAAGAAGAATTAAGGATGCTCAGCGATAAACCTCTCAACGCCGAAGCGACTGCAAAACTTCTGGATGATGAGATAACCCCCTACTCCAGGCACTTTGTCCGTAACAACGGATTGATTCCTGATCGAGCCAGGCAGGGGACATTGGGTGATTGGTCTTTGACTATTGACGGCGAGGTGAATGAATCGTTGAAGTTTGATCTCGATGCGTTGAAGGATACTTTTTCACCTCACGAGGCCGCTCTGGTGATTGAGTGTGGTGGTAATGGGCGAGCGGGATACTACCCCAAGGTAGGAGGCAATCCGTGGACCCTGGGTGCAGTGGGTTGTGCTCGCTATCGCGGAGTTCGTTTGAAGGATGTGTTGCGTCATGCAGGAGTTAAATCATCTGCTGTTTACATCGGATATTATGGTGAAGATCTCACGCTGAATCGTGAGTCAGGTAAATTCCCCATCTCGCGTGGAGTGCCTATCGAAAAAGCGCTTGATGAAAATACAATGCTCGCATGGGAGATGAATGGCAAGCCCTTGCCCGCTGAGCATGGATTTCCGCTCAGGCTTATTTGTCCCGGCTGGCCAGGTTCCACTTCGGGTAAGTGGTTGAAACGAATTCAAGTGCGTGACCAAATTCATGATGGAACCAAAATGACAGGAACCTCATACCGTGTGCCGAAACATCCTGTCGCTCCGGGAGCCAAAGTACCGACCGAGGATATGCAAATCATCCAAACCATGCCTGTCAAATCCATCATCACTTATCCGGAAACAGGTAACTCATCTCAGGATGGTAGAAATGTGCGCTTGCGTGGGCATGCCTGGAGTGGCAAGGGGCGCGTGGCTCGGGTGGATCTCAGTTATGATTTCGGGGCCACCTGGACGCAGGCGTCCCTATCGAATCCGGTCAATGCCTTTGCATGGCAGCGTTGGGAGTTAGGTTTGAAATTGCCTGTTACTGGCTATTATGAAATATGGGCCCGTGCTACTGACATCACTGGAGGGATGCAACCGATGCTTGTTCCTGGCTGGAATCCCAAAGGCTACTTGAATAATGCTGCCCACCGAATTGCGGTCCGTGTTGCTTAAGAAAGGATAAACCTATGATGCAGTGTTTAAAACATTCCTTCGGCACGTCGTTCTTCACGTCATTGCTGGGAGGGGCCCTGGGCCTGGGGATGGCAGTGAGCGTATGGGCCTCATATGTTGCCGCTGAGGAAGGCAAAGCTTCACCCAATCCATGGGGGCTCCATTCAGATCCCGCGATGGGATTGGTATTGGCTAACTGTGGCAGCTGTCATTCACCTTATCTGATCACACACCACCATCGTTCCCGTGAGGATTGGGATAAAACGATGATAAAAATGGAATCCAACGGGATGGCTTCACCTTCGGATGTGATCCGAAACATGCTTTTGGATTATCTGGAAAAACATCAGGGTCCGCTTATTGAGGATCGTCCTCAGGCATCGCCATGGGGACATGCTGCCTTCAACGCCAATCCCCTGTGGTAGGTTCAAGGGGGAGCTGTTTTCGGCGGTGGAACAATTGTTTGAATGGCGTCTTCAGGAAGAACTCCGCCGACGCGCCATTGATTTTCTTCCATTGCCATGACATATGAATACACTGCAGTGGGCCTCCCCTCCATGCTCAGGCGCGTTCGTACCAAAGCCTGCGATCCGTCATCATAAACTTCGCTGAACTCCAGTTGTTCATAGCGCAGCATGGGCTCAAATTGAATTCGAATCATTCTTTCGAACTCGGTCAACGGAATTTGGCTGCGAATTCCAAGGGATGCAGATTGGTAGGCCTCATCAAATTGTTCTGATCGGATCGCATTGAGTTGTTTTGCCAGAACATCCATGACAGCCCTGCGGGTGGGTGGATCGCTTGGAAATACCCTGATCGTTTGTTGGCGCGGAGCTTTTGGCCTGAAAGGCATCACCTTTGGAGAAGTATAATCAGAAATCAGCACAGGTAAATAAATGACCGCTCCGAGAAGGAACAAGGTTCCAATCGTTTCCTTGAAGGTCCAATGTATTTTCATCTGCTGAAGCCGTCCCGTTCTGCCTTGTTGAGTGGGGATAGAATCTAGTTATGGCTTTTGCCAGTCTACCCGCCCAGCCTCCTGAATGTGATCCATCAAATCTCGAACCAGCATGCGGTGGATGCCCGGGTTATCCTTGGAAAGATCGGTGGTTTCCCGAGGATCTTTTTCGATGTTGTATAGTTCGTAAGGGGTAAAAGGTGAGTTTTGAACCAGCTTCCAATTTCCTCTTCTAAAGGCGTAATAATCACGACCTTGATAACGCATATTGCCTTCACGTCTTACCCAAACCATGTCTCTCGTTCTTTGCGGAGACTTTTCTCCGCGGAGAGTCGAGAGAAAGGANTGCCCTTCCACTTGAGTAGAGATAGGTTTTCCGGCTACCTCACAAAGAGTGGGATAAATATCCATGGTCATCAGCAATTGATCAGATCGGCCACCTGGTTCAATGACTCCCGGCCAAACCGCACANGCTGGAACGATGATACCTCCCTCATACATGTCCTGCTTTCCTCCGCGAAAGGGGCCGCAATGTGCCCCGACATTCAACTGCCCGCCGTTATCACTTGTAAAGATGATCAGCGTTTCTTTCAACTGATTTGAAACTTGGAGTGCTTCAATGACCGTTCCAATGCCATAGTCCATATGCTCAATGAGAGCCACGAGCTTAGCCCTTCTGTCGGTGATATTGGTTTCTCGTGCCTTGACTCGTTGATACCAGGCATCGGGTGGTTGAATCGGCGTGTGTGGAGCGTTGTATGCTAGGTAAAGAAAAAAGGGTTTCTGCTGGTCTTTCTGCTCAAGGATGTAATCTGATGCCCATTGTGAGAAGAGGTCCGTCGCATGTCCAACGGGGTGGATAGGATCCCTGTTGCGTCGCATGTAATGTTTTCCATGTCTGCGATGGTTATAGTAATCATCCATCATATCTCCCAGAAACCCGTGGAAAAAATCGAACCCGCGCTCAGTGGGAGTGTTGGGAGATTCGAGCCCTAGATGCCATTTGCCAATGAGTGCGTTATGATATCCCGCCGATTTCAATTGCTCTGGCAGCATTTTAGCCGTCGGGTCCAAATATCCCCAGCTATCTGCGGGATGGGTGCGTATGACGCCAGGTACGCCCACTAAATCTGGATAACGTCCACTCAACAAGGCTGCTCGAGTAGGGGAGCATACAGGGCAGTTGGCGTAAAACTGATCAAAGCGCATGCCCGCATCCATCAAGGAGTCAATGTTGGGGGTTTGAAGGTCCTTGGCCCCGTAGCTCGATAAATCTCCATAACCAAGATCATCCACCAGGATTACCAGGATATTGGGTTGCTGAACGGTCTTTTTATTTTCTTCTGCCCGAACGCAAATTCCAAAAATGAGTAACCACAAGCAAACTAGAAATGATGGTTTTCGCATGCTTAGATATTACACCAGATTTTGATTTCATCGAACTTTTTGTATCCTCGTGTATGATGCGAGTTTCATGTATCCAATTCTACCTGCAGGATAAGACGCACTCCAATACTGCAATGGGCGGGCATTCCGACCGCTCCCGTTAAATTATTCTGCGATGAAAAATTTCTGTGAATCCTCAGGGATCACCGTAAAGGGTGAACTTGCTTCTTTCACAGGGGTGTATTCACTCGCGAGAGATGCTGCGCTCTTGAGGGTTCCCGTATACTCAATCACCAAATGATTGCCGTCTCTGGCAAATGAGATGATTTCACCTGGCTCAACGGCGCTGGCGGCAGGAAGAAAGACGAAGTAATCGAGATCATGACTTGATTCGGCCAAGGTCGTGATACGGAGAACTTCCGTTCCTCCAAGTTCGACTCTTGCCAAAGCGTTTCCTTCGCCGGGTTGGGAATCTGTTTCTCGCAGGGGAAAAAGTTCAAATGTGCTCGAGTCCGCCGTCGCTCTCCCGGGATTCAATAAAGCGACGGTATTTACTGTCAACTCGCCTGATTCTGGATTTGGGCTGACCAGGCCAAGTGAGGCATGTATGGGCTTGTCCCCGGATGAAGCTCTGANAAAAATATGATATTCAAATTTTGAGCCATTGGCTGACAATGGGAAATCCCTTGTGTAATTCAACCATTCCCCCTCGTTATTATCTGTGACAGAGTGATTAGTGATAACGGAAAAGGTGCCACGCTTTGTATCTTCTTGGCTGGTTCTTCTGACGGTTTCAACACCCGTGTCCGGGCGATAAGCGCTGAGGGGTTTTCCATTGGTGCTTGGATCTTCAAAATAATCCACTCCAAAATCAGTGTCGGCATTCACATCAGTTTCACCAGCGCCATTTCCCCGATTACGATACGCGCCACCAGGATAGGCTCCTGTCATTCCGGTTGGGGTCCGTTGTTCCCACTGCCCTCTGCCAAAATCGAAGTCTTCGGCTTCAATAAAAAGTAAACCTTCAGCGCCAAAAATCGCAGTGGTGAAACTGGATGCAATCTCACGTGAGCCTGACTCTGAATCAAAACTCAGTGTCCAATCATACTGAGTAAACGCACTCAGTTCGTTGAGTTCGATGGAGACATTCAACGTATCTCCTGTCACTTGTATTCGAGGTGTTACTGGTTCGCCGTTGAGTGTGGCAGTAATCGAGTCGTTGGAAACGCTCGAAAGATCATGTTTGATTTCTATTTCGAGCGCAGATTGGTTCAGAAGCACTCCCTTGGCATCGGGAGAAGGGGTTGACCGGACAAAACTAGTCAATGGATCGGGCTGGTTATTGAATGTTCTCAACCCTCCCTCTGTATTTAAAAGTATGCGGTTTTCTTCCGAATCAAGCGTCCACCACTCAAAGCTCGCATTGCCATCTCCGGTGTACCAGAGCGTACGGAACTGGTAGATTCCAGCTTGCTCGAATTTCAGATCAAATCGCGTGGTAATTGCTTCCTGATGTCCGTCCACTTCAGCAATCCTGATGATATCCATCACGTCATTAACATTGCCGGTGGCAACCGTGAATCCACCGCTTGCATTCAGGCCAAATGAATAGGTTCCAGATTCGGGAATCTCGATCAGCATCAGGATTTCGGCTGTCAGGAATGAGGTTTTTTCTTCGAACCCCGGTATGCCTGGAATCATCTGTTCCTCATTGGCTGCACCTGCGGCTTTACCGTCTTGCTCCAGATCGACCGCTCCCTCAGCCAGGAAAGTGTGTCCTAAAATCCAATCCTCCCTTGCTGCTCCCGTTTCCTTGGCGAAGTTTTCCAGTGGAAATCCAAGTGAATCAGGGCGCATTCCGGCAAGCACTTTTTCGCGTTCTAATTCCGTATTCAATAAATCTTCGTTGGCCTGATGGATGCGTATTTGGAAACCAGGCTGCGACAATTCAGTTCTTCCTGACAAATCAAATTTGCCCGGTATCTGGATTGGCTCGAGTTGAGCCTGCAAGGTCAAAACCCTAAAACCTGTCGTCAGTGAGACAAGCGCCAAAAATGCTTTGCTAAGAACCTGCTGCATTTGGCTAATCTACCAAATCCAGGTGACGAAAACAACTCACGATGTGGTCATTTACAACACCTGCGGCTTGTAGGAGTGCATAGCAGATAGTTGAGCCTACAAAAGAGAACCCATCGGCCTTGAGGGATTTACTAACCTGGTCCGATAGCGAGGTTGATGCGGGGATTTGATCCATCGATCTCCATTGGTTCTGAAGGGTTTTACCTTCGGTGAAACGCCAAATATAGGAGTCAAACGAACCATGCGATTCCTGAATTTTCAAAAACGCTTTGGCATTCTTGACGGTTGCCTGAATCTTTAGACGGTTGCGAATGATCGCTGGATTGGTGCGGGCTTTCTCAATCTCGGCCGCTGACATGCCTGCGACTTTTTGAGGGTCAAAGTTTTTGAATACCTGACAAAACGCCTCCCGCTTATGCAGCACGGTTCGCCATGACAAGCCCGCTTGAAAGGATTCCAGCAGTATGAATTCGAACCATTTCAGGTCGTGATGCACGGGGACTCCCCACTCTTTATCGTGGTAATTCAGCATCAATGGGTCTGATTCTGGCCATTTGCAGCGCTCGGTCTCCTTTTGCATGAAAGCAGTCTATNATAATTCTGCAGCATTTTTCCAGAAATCCTCCTCATTCAGGGGAGGCAAGCTTCGATTACAGGAGCTTGGCCCAGGCAAGGTTCATCAAGAGCCAAGAGATCAGACGATCATTTAAAGTAAGGCAAGGTGGTTGATTCGCCTGATAAAGGCTGAACGATCCCTTCGCTCGCTTTGCTTGGCGACTTGTCTAAGATGGATTTTTCCATCATATTTCAGCCATGGCATACGAATGGAAGCATCGACGTCGAGTGGAGTTTTCGGAGACAGACATGGCGGGGATCGTGCATTTCTCTAATTTCTTCCGTTACATGGAATCTGCCGAGCATGCGTTCTTTCGCTCTCTCGGTCACAGTGTGACTCTTTCCGACATTGACGATGCGCTTGGATTGCCACGAGTCCATGCGCATTGCGATTACAAACGCCCCCTNCGATTCGAAGATGAAGTTGAAATACATCTACTGGTAGAATCAGTGAAGCACAAATCCCTTACTTACCAATTTCGTTTTTACCGGCTTCAGGGCGGCAAAGGCATGGAGGAAGTTGCTCAGGGGCGGATTACCATCGTTTGCGTCCGGAAGGCTTCTGATGGGGGTTTGAGCGCTTCCTCTCTGCCAGAAGTCATTCGCGAAAAAATACAAACTGCCCCTGCCGAACGGCTCATCTCTTAACCCCAATCCAGTTCATCCAGTTTTCTGCGGTCACGTTTGGTAGGGCGGCCAGTTCCCTTCCTGTGCAGGACAAGAGGTTGAAGTGCTTTCGCATTTGTTTTTGGTCTTAGATCTTCCGGGGGTGTTAATTCCTCGAGATAGTCTGCTACTTCCTTGGCGCTGACACGCCGTTCAAGTAATTCCAATACCTTGACCTTACGTTGCACAAACCCGCATCTCGCTTCTACTGTTTCCCCGATATGGATGAAACGGGCGGCCTTGACATTGTGGCCATTCACTTTGACGTGTCCGGCCTTGCAGGCCTGCATGGCCAGCGACCTCGTTTTGTAAAGACGAACAGCCCACAGCCACTTATCAATTCTCACGCGTTTATTCGTAACCGTCATGATCTTTTTTAGCGGTAAAAGGGGCAGACTGCTGAAACCTCATTCTTTCCTGAGTGACTTTCTGGGGGAGTTTTCGGCTGCTTCGCGACATGCATCGGCAATCGTTGTCAATTCCTGAAGGAACAACTTTTTGCTTTCCTCTGACAGGGATTGAAGTACTTCGCGCTGAAGATCCACAGCGATATCCTTTGCTTGTTGAAAACTATCGTAACCAAAGGTTTTCAGCAATATACGCCNTGCTCTTCGGTCATTTGGATCAATGTTTCGTTCTATAAAATCAGCGCGCTCCATTCGATCAAGCAACGAGGCTACTGTGTTTGGATCACTTGACATGCGAGAGGTAAGTTGTTTCTGGGTCAGTCCCTCCTTACTCCCCTGAGCCAGAGTGCGCATGACTGTATACTGATCCGGGGTCATATTCAGGTGTGCAACCCTTCGTCGAAATGCTTGGTTCAAGCCATACCAAGCCCTCCTGAGCAGCATCGGAAACACTGATCTCTCCTTGGGGAATGCTCCGTTTTGGTCTGGGGGGGGATTTAACAGAATTTCATCCAGGTCAGGCATGGTGCGACTGTCTAATTTATTACGTGTAGGTATTATTTTTTATTGCATCAAAGTGTTGAATGTAGAATAGTCATCAACATTCGGGAAGCAAATTCAGGTTTCTATCATGCTCGCCCGAGCATCAATTCAGTATAGTCTTATGAATACTCAACATATGCAATTTCCTCACTTCAAACCGCTTGTTGCCTGCACGGCTTTTCTGCTTGTGCTTAGTATGCAGGCTGCATCGGTCAAGGGGTGGCTTCACTGGCGCGGCCCCCACCAGAATGGCACCTCCGATGAAATTAATCTTATCGAAGATATCGAATTGGGTGGGAAAAATCATCTTTGGTCTTTTGAAATGCCCGGACGTGGTGAGGCTGTGATCGCTGATGGACGTGTTTATGCCTGGGGTTATGAGGGTACAGGTCCTGATCTACGCGAATATTTGACCTGTCTGGAAGAATCAACTGGAAAAGTGATCTGGCAGTATGGATTCAATGATTTCCTCAGCGACACGGTTTACAATCGCTACACGGTTGGGGCAGTTACCGTCGATGAAGAGACAGGTAATGTTTATCTGATGTCTACTGTCGGGGAAATGACNTGTTTTGATCGGGATGGCAAACTGCTTTGGCAGCACTCCATGATGGAGCGTTTTGGAATGTTGACGTTTCCCAATGGTCGCCGAGGGGCAGCAGTTATTGATGGAGACTTAGTAATTCACCATTGTATTACCAGCTACTGGGGAGCTCAAGGCCCCGCTCGGGATCGTTTTTTTGCGTTTAACAAGCGNACAGGTGATTTGGTCTGGTCCAGCACACCTGGTACCCCACCCAAAGACAGCTCTTTCAGTTCACCGGTTCTTGGGTATTACAACAACAAGCGCGTTCTTTATGCGGGGACTGGTTGCGGCAATCTAGTCGCCGTCAACGCACGAACAGGTGACCCTTTATGGAGATATCATTTTTCGTATGGTGGTGTGAATTCCTCGCTGCTGCTTCATGACAATAACAAGATCATTGCCATTCATGGTAAGGAAAATCTGGACTCATCCGAGGTCGGCCGCATGGCCGCTGTAAAGATTGGTGCCGAACCTTTAAATGGTGAGTCCGGTCCTGTTGTCTTGTCAAAAGAACAGGAGCTCTGGCGTCTACCTCACGTCATGTTCACCAGCTCACCCGTGCTCGTCGAAGATAAGGTTTACCAGGTAACCCACACAGGTGAATTGATCTGTGTGGATGCCAATTCAGGGAAAGAACTATGGCATCACAAACTTGAGAATGGTCAACTGCACGCGTCTCCACTTTATGCTGATGGTAAACTCTACGTGCCAATGGGGAATGGTAACTTCTACATCCTTCGCTTGAAAAGTGATGGAGTGGATGTGTTGGATAAAGTGAAATTGGCAGGCGGATGCCTGGGAGCTCCCACGGTGTGGAACGGGAAAATCTACGTGCATTCGATGGAGAAACTTTATTGTTTTGGGAGCACTGAAAAACGCGCCAAGCCAGTGATGGCCAAGACAATCAAACCCAAGATAAGCAAGGGTGAGGTCGTTAAGTTGCAGGTAGTGCCTCCCGATGTATTGCTTGCTCCAGGCGACAATGCCCGAGTAAGGGTCACCGGTCTGGATAAAGATGGTTGGGTTGTTGACCGTCGTGTGCGTCCGGACTGGGATGCCTTCATTCCCCCAACCGCAAAAGTAAAATCAAAAGCGGATGCCTCTTTCGCTCGCGGAAACCGGATTCGTGCGGACAAGGAGGGATCCACATCTGCAGGTGCTTTCAAGGGCACTGATGGTGATGCCTCCGGTATCCTGCGTGCTCGCATTCTTCCGGGGCTGCCATTCCAAGAAGATTTCGAGTCTTTCACGATCAATGAAACCTATCCTTCAAGCCATCGGGAGGCCGGAGTCAACTATGCTTACCCCCCATTGCCCTGGATTGGGGCCCGCTTCAAGTGGGACATTCGTGATATGGATAGCAACAAGGTCTTGGTCAAAACTCTTGATAATGTTCTGTTCCAGAGGGCGACTTCGTTTATCGGCCATCCCGATTCTTCCAATTACACCCTCGAAGTTGACGTCATGACCGACGGGAACCGTCGCATGAAATCCAACGTGGGTGTCATCAATCAACGCTATGTGATCGCTTTGATCGGGAACTGGCAGGAGCTGGAAATCAGCTCCAACCATGACCGTATCAAAGTTTCCGTACCTTTCAAGTGGTCCACCNAGAAATGGTATCGTATCAAATCAAGAGTCGATATAAGCGGCGACGGTTCTGGGGTGGTCAGAGCCAAGGCCTGGGCACGTGACGAAGCTGAGCCTGAAAAGTGGACTCTCGAAGTGCCGCACAAGGTAGCTCATCCCAAAGGAGCACCGGGCCTCTATGGTTTCTCACCTCAAACGCGCTACAGCGTTTATGTCGACAATGTTTCCGTGTATCCCAATGAATAGGGATGCGTCTTATCTAAGGTATCTAAATTTTAAAAGAATAGGTAATAGTCTTATGAATAGTTCAAAGATCGTTTTGACGACCGCCATGCTGGCCTCAGTTTCAATGGCTGCATTGGGTGGTGACTGGAACCAGTGGGGTCGAACCTCCAATAAAAACTTCTACAGCCCTGAAAAGGGTATTCCTCATGAGTTTGCTCCCGGGGATTTCAAATCAGGGACTGAGGAAATAGATCTATCCACAACTGAAAACGTCAAATGGGTTTCCAAGTTGGGTTCGCAAGCTTACGGGAATGTGACTGTTGCCAATGGCCATGTCTACGCCGGCACCAACAACGAAACTTTTCGAGATCCCAAGCACAAGGGAGATCGTGGTATTGTTTATTGTCTGGATGAACAAACAGGTGCATTCAAATGGCAACTGGTCGTCCCAAAACTGGGTGCCGGTAAGGTCAGTGATTGGGAGTTTTTAGGTATTTGTTCTTCTCCGGCAGTGGATGGAGAGAAGCTGTATGTGGTATCGAACCGCTGTGAGATTTTGTGTCTGGACGCCAAAGGTCTGGCCGATGGTAACGATGGCTTCAAAGATGAAGCATCCTACATGGCCGGCCCCGGCAAGCCCCCCATTGCTCCCGGTGTAACCGACGCAGATATTCTGTGGGTCTTTGACATGCGAGAGGAGCTTGGCGTTTTCCCTCACAATATTGCCAGTAGTTCTGTCGTCGTTGCTGGTGATTATGTCTATGCCACTACATCCAATGGACAGGATTGGTCTCATCTCAATATTCCTTCTCCCATGGCTCCTTGTCTGGTGGTACTGGACAAGAACACAGGCGAATATGCAGGTGAAGAGTCATCCGGAATCAGTCGGAACTTGATGCACTGCAACTGGTCTTCACCGGGCTATGGTGAGATAAACGGAAATGGCATGGTTTTCTTTGGAGCAGGAGATGGTGTCTGTTACGCATTCAATCCAAAGCCCGTCCCCGATGGTGACCTGGCCATACTGGAAGAGGTTTGGAAATTTGATTGTGTGCCCGACAAATACAAAATGGAAAATGGTGAACCCATCAAGTATCCGGCAGCAGAAGGTCCNAGCGAATTGATTTCGACACCCGTTTTCTACAAAAACAGGGTCTACATNGCGATTGGTCAAGACCCTGAGCATGGTGAAGGTGTTGGTAACCTCGTCTGTATCGATGCGTCCAAGAAAGGTGATATTACCAAAGATGGGGCGATTTGGAGTTACGATAAAATCAACCGCACTATTTCAACCTGTTCGATAGACCCTGAAACAGGCCTGTTGTTCATGTCCGATTACTCAGGGTTTGTATACTGCCTTGATGCTGAAACCGGTCAGGAATACTGGGTTCATGACATGAAAGCACATATGTGGGGCTCGACCCTGGTTGCCGATGGCAAGGTATTTCTTGGAGACGAGGACGGTGATCTGGTTGTCCTTGCTGCTACCAAGGAAAAGAAAGTTCTCAACGAAGTCTATTTTGGTGCCCCTATTTACTCAACTCCGGTAGTTGCAAATGGCACATTGTACGTNGGAACGCAGACTCATCTCTATGCCATCGGTAAATAATCATTTTTAGTCATCAGGAGAGTGGCCTGCGCCTCTCCTGATTTCCCGAAAAAGCCACCTTCGGAATTTTGCAAATACGAAACTCCTCTGTTCACACCCTTATCCTGATAAAATGAAAAACAACGGTTGGATTGTCTGGCTTGGAACCCTCGCCCTTTTACTCCTGCACCAGGACTTTTGGTTTTGGGATAACTACGAAACGGAGGTCTTTGGCTTCATGCCCATTGGGTTGGCCTACCATGCAGGCTTTTCCATTGTCGCTGCTCTATGGTGGGGAGCTGTCATGAGCTTTGCGTGGCCTCATCATCTGGAAGCTCTGGCTGAAGAACAGGAAGAACCAATCTCAACACAACGACCATGACACCCCTTATTATCATTGTTTGTTACTTGGGGCTTTTGCTGGCTCTGGGAATCATCAGTAGCAGATCCTTCCGCGGTACGAGCAAGGACTACTTTGTGGCCAGCCATTCGATAGGTCCATTCCTCCTATTGATGAGTGTTTTCGGAACGACCATGACTGCTTTTGCCTTGGTGGGTTCCACTGGGAAGGCTTTCGAAAGAGGAATCGGTGTCTATGGGCTGATGGCTTCTATCAGCGGTCTGGTCCATGCAGCCGTTTTCTTCCTGATAGGCATTCGACTCTGGGTTTACGGGAAAAAGTATGGATTTGTTACGCAAATTCAATTTTTCCGAGCCAGGTTTGATTCTCAACGTATTGGATACGTCCTGTTTCCAATACTAGCCATGCTGGTCGTGCCTTACCTCTTGATTGGGATCATTGGTGCTGGCAAAACCGTGTTGCCGGTTACTGCTGGCGCATTTCCCGATCTATTCCCCAACGCGGCTACACCTCAGTGGGCCGGTGGTATTCCGGTCTGGCTTACGGGTTTAGTCATTTGCGGAGTCGTGATGACCTACGTGTTTCTTGGTGGTTCGCGTGGAGCGGCATGGGCGAATACATTTCAAACGATAGTTTTCATGGTCATGGGGCTGGTTGCTTTCGTTTTCATTGCAAACAGCCTTGGTGGACTGACCAATGCTTCCAAAGTCGCCATTCAAATAAACGATCAAGGTGAAGTGGTTCAGCCCTACAGGTGGGATACTGCCAACAATCAACTGGTAGTCAATGATCCGCCCAAGGTGGTGGGGCGGATCATCGAGGGGGAAAGCGACACAGCGGGATCTTATTCACCGCGTCCGTTGCTGAGTCGTCAAGTGACCACGGTTGAACTGGAGAATGTAAACAAGAAAACAGGTGAAGTTAAAACATTCACGCGTGAATATGGTATGTCCACATGGATGTTCCTGACATATCTATTTATCCCACTCAGTGTGGGGATGTTCCCTCATTTATTTCAGCATTGGTTAACCGCCAAAAGTGCGCGTGCATTCAAACTGACGGTTTTTGCGCATCCATTGTGTATCCTGATTGTTTGGGTGCCCTGCGTACTGATCGGTATTTGGGCGACGGGTATTTTGCCCCCGCTGGATCCTACCAAAGTAAGTGGAGTATTGGGGCAGATGGTCGCGCGACTGGTTTCAAGCCCAATACTCAGTGGGTTTCTCATAGCAGGTATTCTGGCGGCCATCATGTCTTCACTGGATTCTCAGTTTTTGTGCCTGGGAACGATGTTTACCAATGATATCGTCATCCATAAATTGGGTAGTGGTAAACTCAGCGATCGTCAGGTGATTTTGATCGCCCGTGGGTTTGTTGTTGGCATTGTCACACTTACCTATCTTTTGTCGCTGGTCGCTCCACAAAACGTATTTGACCTGGCTGTATGGTGTTTCAGTGGTTTTGGTGCTTTATTCCCTCTCGTGTTCGCTGCGGTTTTTTGGAAGCGTGTCACCAAAGCAGGTGCCTATGCCTGTATCTCGGCAGCCACGCTCAGTTGGTTTTACTTTTTTGCCAAAAGCGGTTTCGGCTCCGAGCTAATACTCGGACCTGGAATCATGCCGGTAGCAGTATGCTTTCTCATTTCCACCGCAGCATTGATCATTGTTTCCTTGATGACGCGCCCTCCAAGCGAGGAAACCATCAAGAAATTCTTTCCCGATAAAGCTTCTTGAGCATTTTTACTTTCGTTTTTCAATTATTGAGTCAATGTGACTATGCACTATGATGAGTACTGAAACTGTTTCAAACGAAGCAATCCANCAGGCCAGAGAGCAACTCGATGCTCACGTCCGTGAGATTGTTCAATGGCACTTTTCCCCCGAAACCGGTAGTCCCTTTTGGTTGGATTGGGCGGAAAAAGCAGGGTGGAATCCAGCTCAGGAGATCGAATCTTTTGATGACATTATTGCCCGTTTTCCACATTTCCAAGACGAGTGGCTTCGTGATCTCCAACCTGATGTGTGGGTTCCGCAAGCATTCAAAGGCCAACCTTTCAATGTATTCGAAACCGGAGGTACCACAGGCATGCCCAAGCAGCGTATTGGGTGGACTGACTACAAAGTCGATTACAGCGAGTTTTCCGAAAAGATTTCTGACGATCATTTTCCCCGAGATCACTATTGGCTGATGATGGGGCCCACCGGTCCTCGTCGATTGCGACTTGCCATTGAACATTTAGCCAATGTGCGCGGCTGCTCATGTTATTTCATCGACCTGGATCCTCGCTTCGTCAAGAAATTGATTGCGGATAAGAAATTTGATGTAGCGCGAAGTTACATGGATCATGTTATCGATCAGGCTGTGACGATTCTCAAGCATCGAAAAGTCAGCGGTGTCTTTACTACCCCTAAATTATTGGAAGCGCTATCGGAAAAGATAGATCTATGGGAAGCTGGTATTCGTGGGGTATTCTGTGGTGGAACCACCATGGATCCTCAGTATACTCGCTTTCTTCTAGAGGAAGTTCTGGAGAATCGCATCGGATTCTACCCGACTTATGGCAACACGTTGATGGGTTTGGCAGCCAGCGTGCCCGTCACAAAAGAAGACAATTTCTCAATCACCTACTACGCACCTCAACCACGTGCAGTCCTGCGCGTTGTGGATGCTGAAAAGACAGATGAGGTGAAGGAGTATGATCAATGGGGACGAGTGGAATTGACCACCCTGACCAAGGAGTTTTTCATGCCCCGTTTTCTGGAGCGTGACGAAGCATTGCGGCGGGAGCCTCGCGCGCCATACGCATGGGATGGCGTCGCTCAGGTTCGTCCTTTCGGGGCCATGGAGAAAAAAATTGTTGAAGGTGTTTATTAGTCAAGCAGGGTTAACATTATGAGTTCCATACCACATATTCCGTGCCTGAGAAAAGGCGCGCCTTACGAAAGCCTCGACCAGATAGAGATCAAAGGTTACAGCGACGGCCAAACCCTTGCTAGTGTGAGCACCGTTAATGGGGGAATCATCCGCCGAGATTTGCGTCGAATCGACCAAGGGAAGGCGGCCCTGAGAAAATTCACCGTTGACCAGTTGATCGATATTTCAGCAAAGGCTGGAGAAGCATTTTTAAACGGTTCATTGCCTCTTGGTGACAAAGGTCATACTCAGTCTCCCGAAGATTACATACGCACACTGTCCTCAACTTCCGGATTGCCGCATGTGATGGTCAAACGCAACATGGATAAAATCCATCATGCCTTGACCCACATGAGGACGGTCTTGACAGGGCTTACCCGCGGACTTGATTTTTCCATCCTGGACAAAGGTTACGGAGCGCAGTTTGGCACGCGTATCAGCTACTACTCAACCGCCAAAGCTCTAGGCTTGGTCATGCCCAGCAATTCTCCCGCTGTGAATTCCCTCTGGTTGCCTGCCATTCCACTCAAGACACCTGTCATCATCAAACCCGGGCGCGAGGAACCATGGACGCCTTATCGGTTGATACAGTCCTTTATTGCAGCCGGGTGCCCTGCGGAGGCTTTCGGGTTTTATCCAACCGATCACGAAGGCGCGGGTGTGATTCTTGAGAGTTGTGGGCGTGCCCTGATTTTTGGGGATCAAAACACCACGGCTCAGTATGCCAACAACCCGGGGATTCAAATTCATGGACCCGGATTCAGTAAGATTCTGGTGGGTGATGATCAAATCGAGCATTGGCCGGACTTCATCGACCTCATGGCCGCTTCCATTTCGGAGAATGGCGGACGTAGTTGTATCAATGCCTCCGCGGTAGTGGTTCCAAAGTACGGGAAGGAAATTGCAGATGCACTTGCGAAAAAACTGGGCCCCTATGAACCAACCCGCCCGGATGACCAAGGCGCGCGTCTTTCCGGATTTGCCAACCCGAAAATGGCAGAATACATTGATGCCGCAATCGAACAGGATCTCAAAGAACCCGGCGCTGAGGATGTGACTGCGCACTATCGGGAAGGTAGTCGCAAGTTGGAATTTGAAGGGGGGACTTACTTGTCTCCAACGATTGTTCATTGCGATTCGATTGCCCACCCTCTTGCCAACCGTGAGTTTTTATGTCCTTACGCAAGTGTGGTCGAGGTTCCTCAAGCTGAGATGCTGGGCAAAATAGGTCCTTCACTAGTCGTTTCTGCGATTACCAAAGATCCTGATTTCACCGAAATGTTACTTGATTCGGATTTGATTGAACGACTCAATCTGGGTGCGATTCCAACCATGAAAATATCATGGGATCAGCCGCATGAAGGCAACATGTTTGAATTCCTCTACAAGCGCCGGTCCATCGAAAGAGAGGAGTAACCTTTGATCGCTATCAGTTGTCACAGGGTGTAAAGGTATTTGGGACTTCCTCCTGATGAAAGGCGGATATGTCCGTTGCATCTTCACAGTGTTACACCATGGATCTTGAGTCGTCATTGAAACAAGCGGGAACAAACCGGTCCTCCTCATTGGACTGGCATTTGAACGCTTTTGATATTCAACCAAGAACCCGTTTGGTTTTTGGCGAAGGTAAGATTTTTGAATTGGGCAACATTGTCCGAGACCTGAAGGGTGCGCGTGTTCTGATTGTCACGGATCCCGGAATTGTTGCCGCTGGACATTTCGACCTTACGCTCAAGATCCTTGAGGAAGCTGGATTAAAGGTATTTGTTTTTGATCAAGTACACGAAAACCCGACCACTGCCGATGTAGCAGCTTGTGTAGAGGTTGCCTCATCCAACCAAATTGATTTGTTCGTCGGTTTAGGTGGCGGTAGCAGCATGGATACCGCCAAAGGATGTAATTTTATTCTGACCAATGGCGGTCGTATGCAGGATTACTGGGGCATCGGAAAGGCTTCCCATCCCATGCTGCCCATGGTGGCGGTTCCCACCACCTCCGGCACGGGAAGTGAATGCCAGTCATTTGCCTTGATTGCCGATGAGGTTTCTCACCAGAAAATGGCCTGTGGCGACTCGAAAGCTGCCGCCAAAGTTTCCATACTTGACCCGGCTCTTACGGTATCCCAGCCACGTCGTGTGACCGCTTGCACCGGTATGGATGCCTTAACCCANGCGCTTGAAACAGCCGTCACACGCAAGCGTACGCTTTACAGCTCCATGCACGCTCTCGAGGCTTTCAAACTATTGCTTCCGAATCTTCCTATCGTCCTGGATAAACCCGAAGACCTTGTGGCTCGAGGTAAAATGCAGCTAGGGGCCGCCCTGGCCGGTATTGCCATTGAGAANAGCATGCTTGGCGCAGCGCATGCCACGGCTAACCCTTTGACGGCTGGTTTCGATGTGATTCACGGCATGGCGGTGGGGGTGATGATGCCACATGTGATTCGGTGGAACGCAAGCTGTCAAGCCACCGCAAACTCCTATGCTCAACTCGCTCGCGAAACGCGTGTGGCGTCTTCTCATGATTCGGTCCCTCATTCGGTGAACAAACTCGTCACGGCCATCGAGCAAATCCTTGAAGTCACGGAAATCCCATCGACCCTCACTTCTCATGNAGTCGGTGAGAAGGATCTTGATCAACTGGCTGAAGGTGCCTCCCAGCAATGGACGGGTAACTTCAATCCCGTTGATATGACTCAGGCCGATTATCGTTCTCTCTACTCACTGGCCTTGAGTTAGGGGTTTTGACTCGAGCCCGTCCCACTTCCCGGTTTTCTGCGCGTCCGGATGATGACTCCTTAAAGACGGTTGACCACGCTTAAGCCTGATCAACCGTCTTTTTCATGCATTGTTGGATGCATGAAGTGTTGAGCGTGATTGTGAAGCACCCCAATTACAAACTCCACCCCTTGCGGTATTCGCGCCGAATGTATTGATTTGCCTCGGGGGCGTTGGTGACTCGCAGGTTTTTGCTGTCCCATTCAATTTTCTTGCCGGAACGGATGGCTACATTGCCCAGCAGGACGACTTCGCTGAATGGACCAGATCGGTTGAAGTTGGATAAGGGTTGATCCGGATCGCCATTGCGAATGCCATCGAGCCATTCCTGATCTTCGTTTTTGACGCGTGGAATTGTCTTTGGTATCTCCGTGGTGTTGGCCATGACACCGTTGGCCTTGATCAGCCAATTGGTTCTCGAGCGGTTGAAGAACATGGTGCCTTTTTTACCTACCAAGACGGTGCCATATTTTGAAATATCCTCACCATCGACCACTTCGGCTGGCGGGTAGTTTTGCTTGCCGTTATTCTTTCCGTCATACCAGACGAATTTAACCGGCGGTTTTTTCCCACGTTTGGGGAACTGATAAGTCACGATGGACGATGTGGGGGCTGATTCCTGAGTCATGCCCTGCTGCTCAGCCTGAACCCAATCGGGTGCACCGAGTTCGAGCGACCAATAGGCCATGTCCATAATGTGACAAGCCATGTCGCCCAGAGCTCCCGTTCCAAAGTCCCAATAACCACGCCATTTGAAGGGTGCGTAATCGGGGTGGTAAGGTCGCCATGGAGCAGGCCCGAGGAAGAGATCCCAATCCAATGTGTCCGGCACTTTATGATCGCCAGCAGGTCGGTTGACACCTTGTGGCCAGACCGGCCGATTGGTCCACATATGTGCTTCGGTGACATCGCCAATGATACCGGCCTGAATCAATTCCACAGCTCTGCGGATGGGTTCGCCTGAGTGAGCCTGGTTCCCCATTTGAGTGACCACACCTTTTTCACGTGCAACTTCGGTCATGACACGTGCTTCATAGACGGAATGCGTCAATGGTTTTTGACAGTAGCAATGTTTCCCCATTTTCATGGCCATGACCGCAGCGACTGCATGTGTGTGGTCAGGTGTGCTGACTGTGACTGCATCAATGTCCTTCTGCTTTTCCAGCATCACACGAAAATCCTTGTAGCGCTTCGCCTTTGGGAACTTTTTGAAGGTTTCAGCTGCTCGATTGTCATCGACGTCACACAAAGCCACGATTTCAGCTCCGGCTTTGGAGTTGTCATTGATCTCTCCGCGCCCTTTTCCTCCAACGCCGATGCCACCCAGGAGGATGCGATCGTTAGCGCCGAAAACACGGCTGGGGAAAAAGTTGAATGCAAATGCTGTGGCAGCTGTTGTGCTGACAAATTTTCTGCGTGTAATTGGTTTTTTCATAAAACGCCTTCTCGGATATATATTGTCTGNGGTGAANTNANNTCATCATCCCCATCTTGATCCAGAAGGGCAAGCAAGATTGAAACATTCGATGGTTTTCCAAAAAGACTTCTCGTTGCAAACCCTGATCATAGTCGCTAAGTTCCCAATCTAAATTATGGAAAAAGTAGTTATTATTGGAACAGGCTGTGCAGGTTTGACAGCTGCTATTTACAGCGCGCGTGCGAATTTGAATCCCTTGGTTCTTACCGGAACCATGCCAGGTGGTTTATTGACAACCACAAGCACTGTGGAGAATTTCCCCGGATTTCCCGAGGGGGTAGATGGGTTTCAATTAATGCAACACATGCAGAAACAGGCCGAACGATTTGGCGCACGCGTTCAGTTCGGGACTGTAGAATCAGCCGATCTCTCCGGAGATCATCCCAAACTAATCGTCGACGGTAAGGAAATCGAAACCCAGACCCTGATTATTGCTACTGGTGCAGGGCACCGTCACCTCGGGCTCGAGAATGAAAAAAAACTCGAAAACAAAGGAGTGACCTACTGCGCGACCTGTGATGGGGCATTACCTATGTTCAGGGATAAGCCACTGGTTGTCGTTGGCGGCGGTGATTCTGCCTGCGAAGAAGCCACTTACCTGACTCGATTTGGATCGAAAGTATACCTCATCCACCGACGCGATGAATTGAGAGCAAGTAAAATCATGGCCGAGCGTGCTGTCAATCATGATAAGATAGAAATGGTATGGGATACCGTAGTGACAGAAATACATGGTGTGGAAGATGATGAAGTTACAGGTGTTCAGCTGAAAAATACCAAGACAGGTGAGGAAAGCAGACTTGATTGTGCGGGTGTTTTTGTTGCCATCGGTCATGTGCCCAATACTCAAATCTTCACCGGTCACATCGACATGGACGAAGCGGGCTACGTGCTGCCGCGGGGGGGTAGTAAGACATCTTCCAAAGGAGTTTTTGTAGCAGGAGACTGCGCCGATCAGGTATATCGTCAAGCCATCACTGCAGCGGGCATGGGCTGCATGGCAGCGATCGATGCCGAGCGTTATCTGGGTGAACAGGATCAGTAAAAGGTGCTCTTGACTCCTTTCTTTCTCAACTGAGATGAGGAAGGAATTATGATTGTTTTTGTGTGATATGGCCTGTAACCTGCTCCCTTTGTATCAGTGTGCAGGGCTTGAATTCAAAGATTTTGAGATAGAGGTAAGCGCCTCTTGTTTTTGCTCTTGTTATTCATGGCCTTCGACTTAAGTTGTCTGTTACTCAGATTCGATCCGTCCAAAGGAGTTGAGTTCCTTTCGCGGGTTGACAATCAAAATTACAAATTATGATCTGGTTAGTTGCAATTCTACTCTTGGCGATTTTTGCTGGCGTTGGTTATCTCAAAGGTGCCATTCGCATGTCGGTTTCATTGGCGGGCCTGTTTGTCGGGCTTATGTTGGCCAAACCCATGGCTCCCATGATGACTCCCATCTACACAGCCTCTGGAATGACCAACCTTTTATGGTTGTCTTTGCTACCCCCCGTTACTGCATTCCTTGTTGTGGGATTGGTATTTGTAGTGGTCGGATTCATAGTTCATTACAAAATAGGACAATACTACAAATTCAGTGCAGACGAAGTCACTCGCCTGACTTGGGAGCGTATGAACAAGCGGTCCGGTGCAGCCCTTGGATTGTTGGTCGGGGGCATCTACACTGTTCTGGTCGGCATGTTGACATACGTGGGAGGCTACTTGACGACTCAGGTTGCCACTGAAAACGATCAAGGTCCTGTCGGATACCTCAATTCCCTTGCCGCCGGATTGGACAGCTCCGGATTAGGCAAGATTGCACGCAGCATTAGTCCCGTGCCTGAAAAATATTTCAAGGTAGCCGACATCCTCGGTATGTCTCACAAAACGCCTCTGCTGGAAGTGCGNTATCGCAACTATCCACCTTTCCTGAATCTGGGAGAGGAGTCCACTATCGAGGAAATGGGGAGTAACGATGAATACCACAACTTATTGGTTCAACAGGCCAGTCTGGATGAAATCATCAAACACCCAATCTCCGTGAAGTTGATGAGCGATCAAGCACTAACGGATCGTTTGCTGGCTACCGATCTGGATGATTTGCGGGCTTATCTGGAAACCGGGGAATCCCCGCGATACGCCGACGAATTGTTCCTTGGCCGCTGGGAATTGGATGGCAATGCGACGATCAATTACTTCAAGAAAAATACCATCGGAGTCAAAGCCCGGCAAATCAGAGAAATGAAGGAGGTTGTCACCAACTGGCTGCTCGGTATGTCGATGGTGGTTTACCCTGACCAGACCTATACGTTATCCAATGGTAAAGAAGAGGAAGATGAAAAACCCGAGGAGAAGGAACCTGACGCTTACGAGGACCCGTATGCGGGTTTTGCTCCTCAACAGGGAATGGACGCTGAGATGGCTGCACGCTACGGGTTACCTCCTGGTCAAGGCGCGCAGGGTCAGAGGCGCCCTCAAGCGCAGGCTCCCAAACCGCGTCGTCCTCAACTCAAGTTTTCGGGAGGTCGCTGGGATCGAAAGACCCGTGGACGTTACCAGATCCAGAGCAGTTCTGGTGGTGGTTCTGTCGTGGTCCGTAAAAACCACCGTGCCTACATTGATGCTGGAGNGATGACCCTCGTCTTCAGGCGTGTGTGGTAAGTTCGCGTTGAATTTGATTCGATACTTTTTGCCGTTTTCCCAGTTGATGGGGAAACGGCTTTTTTGTGGCATTCTGTCTCATTTTTTAAATAAGTGGCTTTGATTGACGAATCGGCCTGTTTTTATCAAAATAAAAANATGAANCTCAGGCTTGGCATCACCGCAGGCATGCGATCAAGGCATCATGCTTCAATCGTCCTGCTTACGATCTTGTTTCACGGATCACTCAAAATGTGCGCCGATCCCCTGGTAGTTTATGAGCAGGATATTCAACCGGTGTTTGATCGCGTTTGTGTGGAGTGCCATGGATCTGAATCTCAAAAAGGAGGTTTGCGACTCGACGGTTTGGATCAGTTGGCGTTGGGTGGTTCCTCCGGGGTTGCCGTCGTTCCCGGGCATTCCGATAAAGGGCTTTTGCTTCAAAAAATCCTTCACCGTGATCCTGAAGAACGGATGCCTCCAGAGAAGCAATCCCCATTGACACCCAAAGAGGTTCAAAAGATTAAATCCTGGGTGAACTCGGGGGCTGCCGAACTGGTTCAGCAGACCAAAGCTCCCTATCCAAAAGAAGCCTATGAGCACTGGTCATTAAAACCTCTTGAGCAACCTGGGTTGCCAGAATTGAATGATGCTGGAGCAAGATGGGTGCGTCATCCGCTGGATGCTTTCGTCTATCAAAAAATGTTCGATCATGGACTGAGTCCTTCACCCGAGGCTGATCGCGTGACATTGATAAGGCGTATTTATTTCGACCTTATTGGCCTGCCTCCATCGGCAAAAGCAATTCAGTCATTCGTTCATTCGAAAAACCCTCATGCCTATGAATTGCTGATCGACCGGTTGCTGGCGTCTGAGGCATATGGTGAGCGCTGGGCGCGGCACTGGCTGGATGTTGTGCATTACGCCGATACCCATGGCTATGATAAAGACAAGCCCCGCCCAAATGCCTGGCCCTATCGAGATTACGTGATTCGTTCTTTCAATGCGGATAAGCCATATTCCAGATTCGTCGAAGAGCAACTCGCCGGAGATGTCCTATATCCTCACAGCATGGATGGCATAACGGCCACCGGCTTCATTGCTGCCGGGCCTTGGGATTTCATCGGCCATGCCGAAGTTTCGGAAGACAAACTGGATGGCAAAGTCGCTCGTCATCTTGATCGTGACGACATGGTCGCAGTCACCATGAATACCTTCGCGAGCACCACGGTTCAGTGTGCGAGGTGTCACCACCATAAATTCGATCCAGTTCGCATGGAGGATTATTATGGTTTGCAGTCGGTTTTCTCTGCGTTGGATCGAGCAGATCGAACCTTTGATGCCGATGCGAGTGTCAGCAGGAAGCGTCGACAATGGATGTCTTCTATGGATAAAATTCAGGAAGAATTGGATGAGCTCACCGCGCGTGTCCGAGAAGCGGCAGGTCCCTCATTACCTGAATTGGAGTCATCCATCAAAGAACTTGAGGGNTCAAAAAAGAGCAAACCGGATGCTTACGGTTATCACAGTGCGATTGCTCAATCACAAGATGAGACCAAATGGGTTCAAGTTGACCTGGGGGCTCCAAAAGACATACGGAAGTTGGTTCTGAGAGCGAGTGACGATGATTTCAATGGTATTGGTGCGGGCTTTGGATTCCCTTTGCGTTTTAAAATCGAAGCCTCAAATGATCCTGCGTTTATCAATGCTTCCGCTTTGCTAGTGGATACAACCCCAGAGGATGTTCCGAACCCCAAGCGGGTTCCGCTTTCGTTTGAAATCAATCCTCCTGTCATGTTTCGCTTTGTGCGTGTGAGTGCCACGCGCCTGGCGATCAGATCCAAGGACTATATCTTTTCACTGGCAGAATTGGAGATCAAGAACTCGGGAGGCAATAATGTCGCATTGGGTAAGACTGTTTCCTCAAAAGACAGCATTGAGGCTTCACCTCGATGGGCAAAGGCGAATTTGGTGGATGGTAAATTCGTGAGTGATGAAAAGGTGACGGCGGGTGCTAAGACCCTCGCTCAGTTAGTGGCTGAAAAGAATGCATTGCTCAAGAAAGCGACCCAACCTGAATGGGTGCAGCGCAAACAGATCCTCTTGGAAGAAAAGGAGATGTTGCAATCCAGCTTAGATCAATTGCCTCCACCGTCCAAAGTGTATGCTGGTACGGTCCATCAAGGCAGTGGTGCCTTTCGCGGGACAGGGCACATGGGAGGCAAGCCAAGAACGATACATGTACTCTCGCGAGGAGACGTTGATAAGCCCGGCAAAACAGTGAATCCCGGTGTTATCCCCGTGATCTATGGGCAGGAAACTCGCTTTGAATTGCCAATGGACCATGATGAAGGGGAACGTCGTGTGGCGTTGGCCCGCTGGATTCTGCAAAAAAAGCACCCTCTGACCTGGCGCTCCATTGTGAACCGAATCTGGCAATACCATTTTGGAGCTGGTATCTGCGATAGTCCCAATGATTTCGGACTCATGGGTAGCGAGCCGACACATCCTGAATTACTGGATTGGCTCGCGGTTACTTTTCGTGACGGAGGCCAATCATTCAAGCAACTGCATCGCATGATCCTGACGAGTGCCACATACCGCCAAACTTCCAATGCAAACCTTGAAAAAGCATCCATTGATTCGGGAAATCGCTACTTGTGGCGCATGAACCGGCGCCGGCTTGAAGCGGAAGCAGTGAGGGATTCGGTGCTCTCATTGGCCGGGGTTTTGGACAGGAAAATGGGCGGTCCTGCATTCATGGATTTTGTGATTGAAAAGCCCGAGCATTCACCCCACTACGAATATCGATTGCACGATCCAATGGACCCCGGGTCTCACCGAAGATCCATTTACCGGTTTATTGTCCGGTCTCAGCAGCAGCCATTCATGACGACACTGGATTGTGCGGATCCATCCTTGATGGTGGGAAGGCGCAATGAAACACTGACTCCTTCTCAATCCCTTGCGCTTCTGAACAACCCCTTCATGGTGGCGATGGCCAAAGAGTGGGGAAGGAAATTAGAAAAAAGCAGTTTGGATTTACCGGGTCAAATCCAAACTGCCATTGAAGCAGCGACGGGTAAAAAGCCTGATGCGGTGGAATTAAAACGATGGGTTGATTATGCCAAAACACATGGTCTTGCGAACACATGTCGCTGGATGCTCAACATGAACGCTTTTTTGTTCGTGGATTAATTCAAGTAAACGAATTATCCGCCAAAGTCGTAAACCACCACTTTGGTGACGACCTTCTTGAAGACCTCTTCCACAAATTTTACATGATCGGGATGTATTTGATACGCGTCCTGAGTCGCTTTGTCTTTGAATACGATATTGAGCGCGACTTGATAGCTTTGATCAACCACTGGTCGCTCGCTTGTGGCCATATAGCCCACGTGAAAATGGTCTGCACCCGGAATATCTTTCAGATATTTGTGGGCCCCATCCATTAGGTCCTTCGCAGCATTTGGTTGCTCTGGGTCCGTCCAAAAAATGACAACATGTGAAAACATAGTGAGATTTCATTGTTTTTAAGCAAGAAAGGCAACGAGTTTTTTTGATTTGACGGGAAAACAAAAATTCATCACTCAGGGAGCAAGGAAGTTCTGTCATCCCTAAGCGCTGGAGAAGAGTTACAGATGCCTTATTTGGGAGGGAATGGACAGGGCGAACTTTGCTGGGCGAAGCAGCAAATGCAGTGCAGATCAGCTTCGATAATGGTGATCGTTCTTAAGACTCCCGAGTAAGTCGGTCTTTTACCCTCCAAGGAGGAACTTCAATCCGCCATTTTTGAAGAAATGGACCCGGATTTCCGACAGCGTGCCAGGCATGGGAAACGGCCAAACCCAGAACGTTTTTCTACCTGCCGAAAAGAATTAGTCTTTAAATCGTCACCGATGTCTTATGTCGCTCGCTGAGAAATTTTCCTCCGCAAGGCCACTCAGTGAAATGCTTATTTAAACATTGTTCAATCACTCACGCTGATACTTTCTTCACTGCCCCTTATAAAACCCTCTACTTTATTGTTATCTCGAATAGATGCTTCCTACCGTCTGTTGGGGTGTGAATGGGCAAGTGCACAATATATGGTGGTTTTCGGCTTTACAACATTGCAAAGAATCCGCATTCTTTCACACGTGCATCTCAAGAACCTCACAGTATTGGGGTTCAAATCGTTTGCGGATAAGACCTCCCTGAACTTTGAACCTGGAATTACCGCTATTGTTGGGCCCAATGGTTGCGGCAAATCCAACGTAGCGGATGCGATCCGCTGGGTACTTGGTGAGCAATCGGCCAAGGCGCTGCGTGGCGGTGAGATGGCCGATGTGATTTTCAATGGTACTGACAAGCGTAAAGCTTATGGCATGGCCGAAGTTTCCTTGACTTTGTCGGATGTGGATGAGGAGCAACTAAAGGCTGCGGGTGTTGATCTTTCTTTCACTGAAATCACGGTGACTCGCCGAGTTCTACGAGATGGTGGTAGCGAATATTATATCAACAAAACACAGTGCCGCCTGAGAGATATTCAACAGCTTTTCATGGGTACGGGTGTGGGGCGCGCAAGCTACAGCATCATGGCTCAGGGTAATATTACGCAGTTGCTCAGCAGTAAACCTGAAGATCGCCGCATTGTTTTTGAAGAGGCTGCAGGCATCACCAAGTTTAAGGCTCAAAAGCGCGAGGCTCTCCGAAAGCTGGACCACACAGATCAGAATCTGCTGCGGGTGGCAGATTTGGTTGGCGAGGTAAAACGTCAGATCGGATCCCTGCAAAGGCAGGCAGGCAAAGCCAAACGTTACAAGCAGGTGCAAACTGAGCTGCAACTTCTAGAAACTCAGTTGGCTCGTCATGAATACGATATTCTTCAAAATGAAATTCAAGATCGCCATTCTGCCTGTGAGGGACTCCAGCAGCAATATGAAGAGTCTTCTCAATTTGTTCTGAAGAATGAGGAAGAGATTCGGCAGTTGCGATCACGGCTTGCTGAACTGGATGCTGAGATCAGCGCTTCCCAGCAAAAGGGAATGGAGTTGAAGAATCAGGCAGATCGCCACGAAGGACGCATTCAATTCAATCGTGAGCGGTTGGTCGAGTTGGACCATCAAAATGAGCGAGCCCTAAGTGAAATAAGTCAAGCGGAGGGTCGCAAGCTCGAGGTGGAAGCAGAGCTTGAAGCGCTGGCGCATTCTCTGGCATCTGCCGATCAAGACCTTCAGCAAAAGCGAGATGCAGTTGAAGAACATTTGCAGGTTGTGCGTCAGGTTGAGTCTTCCATTCAATCAAGGCAGGAAGCATTTCGACAGGTTCAAAGCGAATCGTTCACTGCAACTCAAGCGGTTGGTAAGGTCAGGAATGAAATCAGTGCCCTTGATTTTCAGAGTCAAAGTCATGCCAAGCGACTTGAGAAATTATCCTCTGAAAAAATTCAGCTTGAAGAAGAACGCACTAGCCAGCGAGTAAAACTGGATCAATTTTCAGACACGGTTGAAGCCGACAAAAAGGCGGCGCATGATCAGCGTGAGACAGTTGAGCAACGTCAGGCTCGCTTGAAAGTCTTACAGGAAGAAATTCAAGCTGCTGCAGAGAAGCTAGATTCCGTGCTTCAGTCTCAGGCGGAGAAACGAAGTCAGTTGAGGGTCTTGAAGGATCTGGAATCCTCTCATGAGGGCTTCAGTGAAGGCGCTGTGGCTGCCATGAAGGAAGCGGACACGCTGATGGGATCTCTGGCCGATCATTTGCGAGTGGAGTCGAAATTCGTACCAGCCATTGAATCGGTTCTGGGAGATTTCTTACAGGTCGTTTTAACTGAATCACCAGAGGCAGCTCGGGAGATTCTTGGGTTGTTGCGCGACAAGAAAGCAGGCAGTGCCAGCGTGGCATCAGTGAGTATGATGCAGAAAGTCTCTGAGTGTTCCTTTAGCCATAGCCCCACAACGCACGACCCTGCATACAGTCCATACGGGCTGGCAGCATTGACCGTGGTCGAGTGCGACCCAATTGTTCAGCCCCTGCTCGATTGTCTTTTAGGTTCAGTTTACATTGTTGATGATCTTGAGTCGGCAGCATCTTTTTGGCGAGAGTCTGGGCGGTGTGTCAGTTTTGTGACAAGTCAGGGGGAGACCCTGAGCCCTTGTGGTGTATTCACAGGTGGTGGGGCGCTATCAGATGGCAAGAACCTGACCACTTCCATCTTGGCGCGGAAAAATAAAATTGCTGAGCTGGAAGAGCAGGTAGCTCTCGTTCAGGTTGAAGTGTCTGAAGCCAGCCGGAAGAAAGGTCAGATCGCATCAGAAATTTCCTCTATCCAAGCCGGCCTCCAGGAAGCTCAATCCGAGTTGAAAGCCCGCGAGGTTGCCATTGCCACCAGTGAAGGTGAGTATCGCGCTTTGAAGACCTCCAGTCAGGTGCTTGAGCAGAAGATCGATACTGTTGTCTATGAAATTCAAAGTCTCTCTGATCAGGATAAGGAATTAACTGAAAAACGAGAGCATCTTAAAGTTCAATTAAATCAGATTGTTGAACAAGAGAAAACGGCTCAGGAAAAGCTCAATGAACTCAATCAGGAGCTGGATCATTTTCGTCAAGAACGNGACCGNGCACAAGCGGCATCAACAGAATCCAAAGTTATGTTGGCCTCNGAAGAACAGTCCGTGGCGGCTCAGAAAAGGCAAAAAAGCCCATTGGAGCAGCGTAATCGTGAATTGGCTCAAGCCCTCGAACAACGGCGGGCTGAAATTGCTTCGGTGCTGCAAAAACGGGAACAGTGTGAATCTGAAATTGCCGAGTCCGAATCCTCTGTAGAACGCTTCAGCCACGAACGCAATATTGTCAGTGAACAAACTGCTGGTTTGNTTGCGCAAAAGCGTGAACAGGATGGAGCCATTCAGCAGCGCGATGGAATTTTGACCGAACATCGTCAGCGACTGAATGAAGTCCAGAACCGTAAGGGTATGCTCGAGGTTGAGCTGGCCAAGAAACTTTCCAAATTGGAGAATTTATGCAATCGCATTGAGGAGCGTTATCAGATTGCTCTCGATCAGGTTGAAACAGAAAATGTCCCATTGAATTCACTTCCGGAAGGAGAGGCTTCCACTGAGGCCGAGCCTCGACCTGACCTTGAAATCTTTGATGTGAATACCGATTGGGACGCCGTGAGCGAGCGGGTCCAGGCTCTTCAGAAGAAAATGGATAGCATGGGGCCAGTGAATCTGGTCGCTATCGAGGAATATGAAGAGACCGAGGAGCGTTACCAATTCTTGACTCAGCAGTATGATGATTTGATCAAAGCAAAGGATGAACTGATGACGGTGATTAACCGTATTAACACTCAAACTCGAGAGATGTTCATTCAGACTTTCAATCAGATCCGTGAAAATTTCCAATCGATGTTTACAGAAATATTCGATGGAGGTATGGCTGATTTGAAACTGCACGATGACGAAGATGTCTTGGAGAGTGGTATCGATATCGTTGCACGTCCTCCCGGAAAAAAGCTGCAAAGTATTTCCTTGCTCTCCGGTGGTGAACAGACCATGACGGCGGTGTCTTTGTTGTTCGCTATTTATCAGGTACGCCCAAGTCCCTTTTGCGTATTGGACGAACTCGATGCACCGCTCGATGAATCCAACATCAATCGATTCATCATGATCCTTGAGCGATTCCTGAATCATTCACAATTTATCATTATCACGCACAACAAGAGGACTATTTCCATAGCCGACATCCTTTATGGAGTCACTATGCAGGAGCGCGGCGTAAGTCGAATCGTGAGTGTTAAATTTAACAGGGAAGAAAATAAAATTGCAGGACCGGAAAGTTCCGGGCGCCTAGCGAATTCAAAAGCAACCCTGCAGTCCTCCCGTGTGAGTGATGATGGCCTTGATTTAGAGGCCAATCGGTCTGCAAAAGCGATTCTCAAAGAATAGGCTAGGACCGGTATTTTTTGGGTGGAAGGTAGTTTATGGAGCCTTCCAAATAATTGTGCCCTTTTGAGTTGAAAGCACTAAATGTTGTGGTATCGTTTATNNCAGTATCCTACAGCTAGTGTTCAGGGGTTCGAAGGGGAAAAATTGTCGTATTCTGTAAGCGCAGTAGGGCTGCGTAATGTCGTTCCAAAAAATCCCAATGGTATCCGTGTACGATATCCTATATGTCCTTAATGAGTAAAACACTTTTAACATATCTCAGAGTAGAAAGAGCAAGCAATGATCAACGCCCAGGATGAAACATTAAACCAACCAGACACCGCCAGCTCGAGCGACAGAATGCGAGCCACTAAGGCTCCCAAAACCAAACGTTCCAACAAAAAGAAAAACGCCCTGAAAGTGAAACGAACTTTCAGTTCCTCTCAGGTGAGCCCATATGATCAAGTAGAGTGGGACAAGCGAGTTGCAGAGATCACAGACGGGAAAGGCAAAGTGATCTTTCGGCAGGAAGATGTGGAAGTGCCCAAGACATGGTCCATGCTTGCAACGAATGTCGTCGTTTCCAAATATTTTTACGGTGAACAAGATACAAACGAACGCGAATACTCTGTCCGACAGTTGATTCATCGTGTTTCTCGCACAATTGCCGACTGGGGAATCAAAGATGGTTATTTCAACAAAACAGACGGCGAAATTTTTTACAACGAACTCTCATGGCTTTGCTTGAATCAATACGGTGCTTTCAACTCTCCCGTATGGTTCAATGTCGGGCTTTACCACGAATATGGAGTTGGTCGTAATTCTGCAAAGGGAAACTGGTATTTCGATCCTTCCACGCAGCACAGTGAACGAGCACCTACTCAGTATGAATATCCGCAATGCAGTGCCTGCTTTATTCAGTCGGTTGATGATAATATGGAAGACATCATGCGCTTGGCTTACAGCGAAGCGATGTTGTTTAAATATGGTTCAGGCACGGGATCAGATCTTTCTCCAATTCGTTCAAGCAGGGAGAAACTAAGTGGTGGTGGACGTCCAAGCGGGCCAATGTCCTTCCTCAAAGTGTATGATCAAGTTGCCAACGTCGTGAAGTCTGGAGGTAAAACTCGACGCGCAGCCAAGATGAACACTTTGAAAGATTGGCATGGTGACATTGAAGATTTCATTGAAGCCAAGCAGCTTGAGGAGAAAAAAGCATGGGCACTGATTGAGCAGGGTTACGATGGCTCTTACAACGGGGATGCGTATGGCAGCGTCATGTATCAAAATGAAAACTTGTCAGTCCGTGTCAGTGACGAATTTCTGGATGCTGCCTTGAATGACAAGGAATGGTGGACCCGATCCGTAACTACCGGTAAACCGCTCGAAAAGAAAAGTGCNNATCATCTGCTGAATCGCATTGCTGAAGGAACGCACATTTGTGGTGATCCTGGTTTGCAATATGATGGAGCCATTCAAAACTGGCACACATGCAAGGGCAGNGAGCCGATTCATTCAACCAACCCTTGCTCTGAGTATGTTTTTCTCAATAACACTGCGTGTAATCTTGCTTCATTGAACCTCATGAAGTTCAAGCGCGAAGATGGACGCTTTGATGTGGACCGCTTCAAGGCTGCCGTACGTTTGTTTATCACCGCTCAAGAAATTGTGGTGGACAACTCCTCATATCCAACTCCAGATATTGCGGAAAACTCGCATATTTTCCGCACTTTGGGGCTTGGTTATGCAAACTTGGGATCACTGATCATGAGCTACGGATTATCTTATGACTCGGATGCAGGAAGATCACTGGCTGGGGCCATCACTTCGATCATGACGGGGCATGCCTATGAACAATCGGCTGAGATATCACGTATCATGGGCCCTTTCCCCGGCTATAAAGACGCCCGTTGTGCTGGCGTGAGCAAGCCCTTGAAAAAAGATAATGTCGAGTCGATGCTCGAAGTGATTCGCCTCCACAAAAAGGAAGCAGAAACTATTCAGCCCAGTCAGGAATTTGATTACCTGAAACAGGAAGCTCGTCATTGTTGGGAACATGCTGAACGACATGGCTTGGAACATGGTTACCGTAACGCGCAGGTCACAGTTTTGGCTCCAACGGGAACGATTGCTTTCCTGATGGACTGCGACACCACTGGTATTGAGCCTGACATCGCACTTGTGAAATACAAATTGCTTGCGGGGGGCGGTATGCTCAAAATCGTCAATCGAACGGTGCCTCAGGCGTTGAAGCGACTTGATTACACTCAGACCGAAATGGACCGTATCATCAGTCACATTGAAAAACATGATACTATTGAGGATGTGACGGAAAATGGGAAAGTGATTGAAAGCGGGCTTCATCCGGAACATTTGAGTGTTTTTGATTGCGCTTTCAAACCTCACCAAGGCTTGCGAAGCATTCATTACATGGCTCACTTGAAAATGATGGGGGCTGCTCAACCCTTTATCAGTGGAGCTATTTCGAAAACCGTAAATTTGCCTCATGAGTGCTCGGTTGAAGATATCAAAGATGCTTATGTGCAAGCTTGGAAAATGGGGCTGAAATGTGTGGCTATTTACCGTGACGGATCAAAACGCTCACAACCTCTTAACACAAATCAATCCTCTACGGAGTCAGATAACGAATCGGTTGAAGACAAGATCACATCACTTGAAAAAGAAATTGAGCGGCTTGGAAAACAAGCAACACAGCCATTGCGCCGTCGATTGCCAGAAACCCGCAAGGCGGTGACTCATAAGTTTGATATTGCCGGACACGAAGGTTACCTAACTGTGGGACTGTTTGAAGATGATAGCCCTGGTGAATTGTTCATTACCATGGCCAAAGAAGGTTCCACGATTGGGGGGCTTATGGATAGTGTGGCTACCTTGACAAGCATGGCCTTGCAATACGGGGTTCCGCTGGATGCCCTGGTCAGGAAGTTTTCACATCAGCGCTTTGAACCTTCGGGTTTCACTAAGAATCCAAATATACGCAACTGCTCCTCCATTCCAGATTATGTATTTCGCTGGATGTCGCAGACCTTTGCGCCGGGAAAGTCTCAAACAGCTGAGTCTGCCGACCCGCAGCCTGAGCTGAAGATGCCAGGACTGGAGGAAGCGGAGAAGCAATCGATCAACCGCCCAATCGCCGAATTGCCATTGAGTGAAGAGGCCAGTCGCTCGACAACCACATTGAAAATCAATGCTGGAGGTGAAAATGGAACCTCCTCAGCGCATGCGGATAGAGGTGCATCTTTGATAGAAGGCCAATCCTTTGTCAATCAAAGTGATGCCCCAGCATGCCCGAATTGTGGTCATGTAACGGTGCGTAATGGCGCTTGTTACAAGTGTCTTAATTGTGGCGAAAGCTTGGGTTGCTCATAAAACTTTCCTTGCACGGGAGGCAAAACACCGCCAAGAGGGTCCAGTATCTCCGGATACTGGACCCATTTTTATAATTTCAAGTCCGGTTCGCCATTTCTACGGCTGTGGTCCGGATCCCCTTGAGGTCCAATTTTCCTGTTCCCAGAACGGGTAGTTTGGCGATTTTGTAAAATGACTGATGATGAGGTTTCCAAAGATTTGGAATATCTGACTGTTTGAGGCTTTCGAGCAATGGTTCCTTATCTCCAAGTGCCTCAGCATACAAGACAATTAGTTTCTCTCCTTTGCGTTCACAAGGGATTGATGTCACCGCGATAACCGGTTCGCTATAATCGGCACAGCTCTCCAGGAGTACCTGCTCTATAGCCTCGTGAGGCACCATTTCTCCACCAATTTTGCTGAATCTGGATAGACGGCCTGTAATGGTGATGAAACCATCCTCATCCAGTTTTGCGATATCCCCCGTTTCATACCATCCGTTCTGCAGTATCTTGTCGGTTTTCTCCTGTGGCCCGAGGTAGCCCTGCATTACGTTGGGCCCCTTGATCAGCAGCATGCCCTCTTGATCGTATGACAGCGTTTTGCGAGATTCAGGGTCAACGATTTTTGCGCTAACACCGGGGATAGGATGGCCGACCGTACCGGTTTTATGCGTTGGAGCGAACTCCCCTTTTTGGGGTGGTTGCGGCAGGTTGAGTGAAACGATAGGCGAAAGTTCCGTTGTGCCGTAACCCTCTAAAGGACGTATACCGAATTTTTTTTCAAACATATCTGCGAGTTTGATTTTTAATTTTTCGGCTCCAGTAATGATGAGTTTTAGGCTTTTGAAGTCCTCCGGTTTTGCTTTCCTGATGTAGCCCATCAGAAAGGTAGGTGTAGCAAACAAGACGGTGCTTTTCTCCTCACGCACCATTTCAGCTATCTTGGCTCCCTCCAGAGGGTTGGTGTGGTAATGCACCCTGATGCCTGCTAGGACGGGTAGCCATATAGTACCGGTCAGGCCAAAGGAATGGAAAAAGGGCAGTGCAGCAGCCACCCCATCACGACTGCTCAGGGGAATTACTTCCATTGCTGCCTCCACATTCGACATTAAATTGTGATGGGTGAGCTTAATCCCTTTCGGTTCTGCGGTAGAACCCGATGAAAAAAGAATGGATGCGGTCCGTGTTCGATCAAAGCACTTTGTTGGGAGAATCCAAGGCATCGGATACAAGCGTGCTTTGAGAGCAGTTTTGATTTTATCCAGTGCTGAGAAGTCCTTACCCAAGTCTTCGATAAAGATCACGCGATCGGTGAGTTCCTGAATCTCAATTTTCTCAAGGAACGCCCTGGAGGTAATCGTGACCTTGATGCCGCTTTGCCTAATCGCTGAATCAAAAGCCTGAGATGATGCCGTAAAATTTAAATTAACTGCAATGCGGGCATCCAGAGCCAATGCGAAATTAACAAGAGCTCCTCCAACGCAGGAAGGTAAAAGTATGCCCACAGCCTCATCTTCGGCATTTAGCTCCTCCTTGAGTCGATCGCGCAAAAGTAAACTTGAAATGAGAGCTTTGCCTTGTGTAAGCCTCTTGTCCGTTGTGTCAGATACAAATGGCTGTCTCCAGAACTGTCGTGCGGATCGGATCATTGCGGTTGACAGGGATCCTTTTTGAGATCCAGCTTTTTCATGATAGGCACTTCCCAGTTCCTGCACCGCCAGTCTGACTTCATGTGTCTGGGAATTTGAAGGCATTGGATTTCCAATGTTTACATGCATGGGGTAGGGGACTCGCAAGCGATGATTTCGATAACGCCCTTTTCCTGCGTGACTGAAAAGACTTCCCCAAGCGCCGCCAAGGTATACGGGTATGATAGGGGCGTTCGTGCCTTTTGTGATTTTTTGATAGCCGGGTTTAAACGCGCTCATCAATCCCGACCTTGTAAGTTTGCCTTCTGCAAAAATCCCCACCAGATACCCATCATCAAGCGCTTTACGAGCTGTTTGAATGGATTTCATGATTTGACGAGGAGGGTCATTTTCCGAAATTGGAATGGCTCCCATCAACTTCAGGAAAGACTTGAGGCATTTATTTTCGTAATAATCACGATAAATAAGGAAGCGGATTCTCCTTTGATAGAGACTCATCAAAAGCGGCGCATCCACATAGGTAATGTGATTACATACCAAAAGAGCGGGTCCCTTGGCAGGAAGATGATTCAGACCCTCAACACGGACCCGGTAGACGAGTTTGAGCAGAACTGACCCTACAAAGCGGATAAGAAAGTCTGGGAGTGATTTAAGCGCGAGAACAGTTAAGATTCCAGTGAGCCCCGCTGCGACGAGAAAACAGGCAGCTGGATCCAGGTTCAAGGCATCAAGTGCCATCAGTAAAAAGGCGGCAATCAGCACTCCAAAGAAGCTTAAAAAGCTATCGAGCGCCAGTATTTCCGTGAGCTGTTCACGCGGACTGTGCAACTGAATAAATGCGACCAATGGGACGATAAAAAACCCTGCGCTCAGTCCCAGGATAAACAAAATAGATCCTATGGCTGCAATACTTCCGATTCCCACCTTGAGTCCTAGAAGAGTCAGTCCTAGGAAAAGGCCAAGTGCCCCCAAAGGGACCAAACCGAATTCAATGTTCTGCCCTGAGGCTTTGCCTGCGGTGAGTGCGCCAATGCCAATGCCCACCGCAACGAACAGGAATAAATAGGAGGCATCCTCGTTTTTCTCGAGGTTGGTGTATTCGATTCCGTATGGAATCAGGTTCATCTGCAAGAATCCGCCAATAAGCAAAAAGAAAGCGGCGCCCAAAAGGGCCAGCAGTAAGGGACGATCCTTTTTGATAGACCAGAAAGTTTTTGCCACTCCGGACAGCGGGTTGAGATGCCAGGATTGACTTGTGCCACTTGGTTCTGTTGATTTAATACCACAAGCCAGCAACCACCCCACGAATGCAATCGCGATGCAGAAAAGAGATGCCCAATGGAATTGTTCTCCAGCCACCCTGCTGAAAATAGGCACCAGTCCAGTACCGAGAACGATCGCCATAAAAACGAACGCCTGCTGCCACCCATTTGCTTTGGACAGTGCATGAGCGGGGAGGATTTCTGGTATGATGCCAAGTTTTGCAGGGCCAAAGAAGGCAGATTGGGTGGCCATCAAAAACAGTATGCTATAAAGCCCCCACTCCGACTGGAAATAGAAAGCCAGACCTCCAGCCGACATGATACCAAGCTCGACGAGTTTAATGTGTTTTATAATTGTCTGTTTTCGAAGCTTGCCCGCAAGAAAACCGGCTGATGAGGCAAAAATCAAAAAGGGTAGAACAAATATAGCCCCTGCCAAATGGTTAATAGAAGTTATTGCTTCTTCGCCTTTTATGGCGATAAGGGCATAAATAAGAAAAAGCTTGAAAACGTTATCGTTAAAAGCACCTAAAAACTGAGTGATGTTCAACAAATGAAAATCACGGCCTAAACGAATTTGTTGATTTGTTTTCATGGGTTTGGCAGGTAATTTGGGCGGTTTTGAAGTTGCATGCGAGCAAAAGATTTTCGCCCCTTGCTTTTTCTTTGTTCCTTTTGGATTCAATTCTTTGATTACGCTTTTGCTGGTCATGATGATATCTTGAATCATCACTCGGATTAACATTCTTTGTACCAATCAAAATTGTATTGCGGCTTAGATTAGCCTGAGTATGAAATTTTACAGAATAAATTCAGGATATGTGCTTTGTTACTTAAACATATGTAACAAGATGCGTCGTACATGCATGAGTTTTTGAAGGATACCTTGTGCAGCTTCGATGGATTGTTATTGAAAGGGTTTAAGCGATGTTTTGTGGACATTATTTGACTATTTGGCTAACAAATAATGTATGCCGCTTGAAAAAATACCTCATGCCTTCAAGGAAATCTGTGATCGTGTTGCCACTGCAACATTTTGTAACCCCTTCGATCCTACAAGGAGGGAACTATACTCCAAACTGATTGGTCGTCAGTATGATGATTCGGATAAATCAGATTTTCACGCACTGTCTGAAACTGTGGAAAAAGCGCGCATCAGTATGGGGAATGCCGGCATTCTTGATTATCGGAAATTCAGGGCAATCGACGCAGAAAAGATTCGCATGCTTCTTCTCTTTAGCTGCTATCATCAGATATTTTACGTGATGGATGAGCACATCGAAAGTCAGCTGAAATCTCCAGGCAAGACAATCCCGTTCAGGCATGGGGTGGGATGCGTAAGTACTCTTTGCCGGAATGGGTTTTCTGAAGAGGAATCCGTCTGGTATGTAGGGGTCTTCTATCAAATCCGACGCGCTTATTACTTCATATCGCGAAACTTAATTGGTTCCAGTCCATGCATGCATGCTTTCAAGCGACGGCTTTGGAACAATCTGTTTACCCATGACATCGGCAACTACGAGACCTGTATGTGGGATCGAATGGAAGAATTTTCTGTCTTGCTGGTAGGTGAAACGGGGTCAGGGAAGGGAAGTGCCGCTTCTGCTCTGGGGTATTCCGGTTTTGTGCCTTATGATTTGGCTAAAAAGTGCTTTGCATTTGATTTTCAGGATGCTTTCGTGGCGGCCAATCTATCACAATATAGCCAGTCCCTGCTGGAATCGGAGCTTTTTGGCCACCGAAAGGGTGCATTTACCGGAGCGCTGTCTGATTATGATGGTTTGTTTGCAAGGTGCAGGGCATTTGGCTCGGTCTTTCTGGATGAAATTGGAGACGTGCCCCTCACTGCTCAGATCAAACTCCTGAGACTGCTGCAAGAGCGTGAGTATTCACCTGTCGGAGGGCGTCAAATTCTGGGGTTTCGTGGGCGAGTTATCGCTGCAGCCAACCCATCCATTGATCAGCATTTGAACGATGGTGAATTCCGGCATGATTTTTACTATCGATTATGCTCTGACCGCATTGAGTTGCCTACTCTGAGACAGCGCATTTCAGAATTACCCTCCGAGCTGGAAGCAATGGTTCAATATCTGATTCGGAAAATTACAGGCATGTCCGATCAGGGCCTCAAGGGTATGGTGATGGAGGTTCTTTCCACTCTGAAAGGGCATGATTGGCCCGGAAATGTAAGAGAATTAGAACAATCGATTCGTCAGATCCTGATGTCTCAGCATTACACACCATGGAAAGAGCCTGATGATTCCATCGACAAGGTTGATGAATTTGCCAGAAAAATAAAAAATGGATCTTTGACTGCTTCCGAGTTGGCGAGCGGCTATGCCAGGCATTTATACGATTTGAATGGCAATTATGAGACTGTGTCCAAAATCATGAATGTGGATCGCAGGACCGTAAAAAAATACCTGAACCGTTCCTAATTTGGAATTTCAGATTCAATGTTCTGCTTGCGTAACTTGCTCAAGATCTCCTTGTTGTTTGCCGGCATTTCAGCCACAGAAGCATGGTTTTTAAATCCTCTTAAAATGAGTCTTTCAGTGACGCTCTCCAGATAAAATCTCACGGATCTCCCTCTTTCTCACTCTGGCTTTCATATCAATTATTAAGGGCTCGTATGTGNATTCATATCGCGCCTGAATTTTTGTGAAGAAAAAAGCGCTTGATAACCCATTAGATCAACCAAATCTTTGACAAGGCAAGGGGTTGTTTAGCATGCTTGAGAGATGATCAACCGGTTGTGTTTCTTCACTTGCCTGAGCATGATGGCTCTGCGGTTGGCTGGGACCATGCCGGCTGCCACACCAAGCACCTTGCCTTCAGAAGCCTCTTATCGGGCTGGCGTTCCGAAAGGAACAATCACGGATTATGTGTGGGACCAAAGTAAAGTGTTTCCTGGCACCTGGCGTCAATATTGGGTCTATGTGCCGGCTCAATATGATCCTGATCGTGAAGCGGCGGTGATGGTTTTTCAGGATGGGGCCAGGTTCATGGACCCCAAGGGGCATTTCCGCGTTCCAGCAGTGTTCGACAATCTCATTCATCAAGGTGAAATGCCGGTGACTATTGCGATATTTATCAATCCAGGCAACAANGGTATGCCGGCGCCCAAACAGCGGCGCTTCAATAACCGCAGCTTTGAATATGACACACCTGATGACGCATATGTCCGGTTTTTAATGGAGGAAATATTGCCGGAGATAAGCAAGCGTTACCGACTCACCAAAGACCCTGGCATGAGAGCCATTTGCGGGAACAGTTCAGGAGGTATTTGTGCCTTCACCGCTGCCTGGGAGCGTCCGGATGCTTTCCGAAAGGTGGTGAGCCATATAGGCAGTTTTGTCAATATTCGTGGCGGGCATAGTTATCCCGCCATGATTCGCAAAACAGAGCGCAAACCATTGCGCGTTTTTCTACAGGAAGGCATGAATGANCTGGATAACGCCCACGGAAACTGGCCATTAGCCAATAAGAAAATGGAAAAAGCGCTTCGATTCATGGATTACGATTATCGTATGGTCTGGGGAACAGGGGGGCACAGCTCAAAGCATGGCGGGCAAATTTTCCCGCAGACCATGAGATGGGTGTGGCGCGATTTTCGTTGATGATAGGTGACCTTTTGATCAATACGGCAAGCAACTTTTAATCCCCACCTTTGTTCTAACTGCGAATCGATGCCCGCGATGGATGATCCTGATGTTGAGCTCATGCTGCAAGTGCAGCAGGGCGACCTCGTGGCTTTTGAGAGTCTGATCGATCGTTACAAACAGTCTATCTACAACATGATTTTCCGTATGTTGCGTGATGCCAATGAAGCCGAAGACATTGCCCAAAAAGTCTTCATTCAGGTTTACAAGGCATCGGACCGGTATAAGCCCACAGCGCAATTTTCCACCTGGATTTTCACGATAGCCCGTAATCTGACTCTCAATGAGATCCGGCGGAGATCCAGGAAGCCCAACATGGACTCCATTGATGCGGCTGCAGAGCCTGAAGGGGATGCTATTCCTCGAGAATATAAAGATGCTCGAGGGCGCGATGCAGTAGAAGAGACCATGCAACGCGAGTTACTGGAACGCATCGACACAGGGATTGCTGATCTGCCTGATAATCAAAGAGCTGCCATTCTNTTGTGCAAAGAAGGGGATATCAGTTACGACGAAATAGCAAAAATTCTTGGCTGTTCCGTTTCAGCGGTGAAATCCCTATTATTTCGGGCAAGAGAAACACTCAAGCCACGTATCAAGGAGTACATGCAATCTGGTAACTGGGTCGAATAGGAGTCGATTTGCCTGATTTATGCCCACAAAACGCAACTTTTTAGTATTTGATGTTTTAAAACCAAGTAACAGTATGAAAAAGCGAAGTTACGAAGACTGGATTGACCTTCATTGGCAACGGGAGTTAACTCAGGAGGAAGCTCAGCAGTGGCAATCTTTTTTGTCAAACCAGCCAGAATTCGCAGCTCAATGGCATTTGGATCAGCAATTACTTCTTGGAGTGCGTTCCTTAAACGATATTCCTCTTTCCAATAATTTCACCTCGCGTGTCATACGCTCTGTCGAACATGTTCAGCCCGTCACGTTGAATCCTCTTCCAGAAAAAGAAGTTTTAACGGAATCCCGGTGGTCATGCTTCTGGTCGCTCCCCCTCATGCGTGCCGCGGGGGTTGGTCTCATGTTGTTGCTGGGAGTTGCGATTTGGCAATGGGATCCCAATGCGGTTAATTTGGTTGAAAGTGTCATCACCATTACAGAAGCCGAAACTGTTCCAAGCGTCGAAGAACTTCAGGATTTTGATGCAATTCACGGACTAGCCCAGTCCAATGCAGAAATTGATTGGGAACTCGTGTTGGCAATGGATTAAATGTCTCAGTAATTGTTATGAAGCAGATCCGTCTCATTTCCATTTCCATAATAGTAGGCCTGCTTGTTACGGGTTGGTTGGCTACCATTGGGCAGGAGGCGGTGTCATTGCCGCCCTTGAGGACGGCTTCGCTGAGTAAGACCTCTTCAGCNCTCCCTGAAGTCAAAGATTCACCCATCAGTCACTTGCACAACTTGTTGGATGCAAGTCAGGAAAAACGGCGTCAAATGCTCGCGCAGCATGATCCTCCTGCAAGAGCATTTTGGGAAAGGAAAGTGAATGAATATAGCTCGATGGACTCTATTGAGCGTGATCAAAAAATGAGAGAAGCTCAGTTGCATTGGTATTTGCTTCTGGTACTCCGGTCTCCTGTCGAGGACCGAGACACGAAATTACTCCAAATTCCTCAAGCGGACAGGGGATTGATTCAAAACCGACTCAAGGAATGGAGTGATTTGTCAAAACCCATGCAGGTGGACATTATGACGCATTTGCCCGTGCTCAGGTATTTTGGTCGCTTGATTACCTTAACCCCGCAGGAAAGACAGCAAGCCATGAGTGCCTCTTTGGCAGAAGGAAACCGTCCTGATATGGCTTCCTCCGACTGGGGGCTTTTGAACCCGTCCCGTCGTAAATCCATGTTCCTTGCTTATCAGAAATTTTTCAGTCTTGCTGATGAGAAACGCAAACGTGTCCTCTCAAAAATTCCCATGCCTCAACGCCTCAATGTTCAATCAAAACTCGAGCAAATTGAGAACCTTTCTCCGGCTGCCAAAAAGCGGTGTCTTGAAGCACTCGCTAAATACGCGCAAATGACTCCTGATGAGCGTGTTTTATTCAAAGTTAACGCAGAGGTTTGGAAGTTAATGCCTGACGCTGAGCACGAAGTCTGGAAAAAAGTTGTAAAAAAACTGCCACCTCTTCCGCCGGTTCGAAGTCGCTATCTGCCTCCCATCCCGCGAAGTACAAATCGCCAAGGATTGCCTCCTCTTCCTCTGAACATGGAATAATCAAGGCATGGTTTCAATCCTGTAAAACCTGAAGTCCTCCGCGTTTTCCGAGTCTGTGATGATGGTGGTTTCACCTTCTGCCGTGACCGGTTGGCCCCTTTTCTCCCAAGGATCTCCTATGATATCACGCCGGCTGAACAATTGATAACTGGCTCCCACCTCACTTTCGAACTTAACCATAGCCCCCGATTCCGTGAGCTCAACGCTGATCAATGAGAAAGGAGAAACGGCAGTTCGTGGAGTTGATGCCGGGTTGTTCGGATCGGATCCTGCTTCGTATTCCTGCATGTTACTGTATCCGTCACCGTCAGCATCGCGGTCAGGCCCGGCCGAAGGGGCTGTCCACCGTGTGAAATTCACTCTCTGGAAAATATCATCGAGACCGTCCCTATTGTCATCGGGGACTTTGGCTTCAATTTCAATGAAGCCATTCGCATAAGCGACATTATCTCCCTGACGCAATTCGAAGGATCTTGAACCTGGAGTGGCATCCTCATGAACAGAGACTTCAATGAACCAAGCATCGGAATTTCCAAAGATATCATCGCGAAACTGAGTGATGCCGGAGGTTATGCCGCTTCCCCGCAAAGTGAAATTTGCGTCTGCAGGTAAGTCCACACCGTATATTCCAACGTAAACATTCTGATCTCCCTGTTTCAGGCGAGTCGGCGCTCTATCAATGGAAAGTAAGCTCAAGTCAACGGCTCTGGGCTGTATGCCATGAATTCGAAAGGCAGGTTCTCCGCCCCGGACAGTGAGTTCCTCGGAAGTGGTTTCATTTGCCGAGACATTCACGGTTACTGGAGCGCTTGGGAGGAAATCCGTCGAAGCATCCTGATAGGCATTGAAATTAACAACGCTCCCTTTGAGCAGAAACTGGTTTGCATCGGCNGCATCCAGAGGGGCAACACGCAGCTGGTATGATCCAGGCGGAACAGCTGTGATGGAATAGAAACCACTATTCCAATCCTGATTTTTGCCGCGACTGATGGTTCCACGTATCACATTTCCTTCCATGTCCTCGAGAACGATTACTGCCCCATGTATACCCTCCCCATCTCGAATGACATGACCTTCAATGGTTCCCAACTCTTTAAGCACTCCGTCGGCTGGATAGTAGGTCTGGGTAAAAGCAATGTCGTCCCTGCTGAGGTTCAACTGAGAATTAATACCAAGTTGTGCCTGATACATCATGGTTGACGTGCCTACAGTGGCGTGTTCCATGCCAATCATGTGACCCACTTCATGCAGGGCAACAGCTTCCACATAAACGGACTGGACAATATCTGCGTCGTAATCCGTGTACCATTGCCGCTCGACGCCATTGAACACCATATCAGCTTCCACCAGATTGAAGTCCTCGAAAAAAGCGCGAAAGGTCAATCCAAGCGAGCCACGGATATCATCTCTGTCACCGTTAACCAATGTGGAATCCTTTTCCCAGAAGATCATGTTGGTATTATCAAAAAGATTGATTTCCGGTTCGCCTTCAATGAAACCGACTTCCTCGAAATGCAGATTCGTTCCAGGAATATTTTCCCACTGATCAAATGCTGAACGGATTGCCTCGAGTTCATTCTCGCTGTTATCCTCCGAAAATGCGTTTTGATCAATATAGTAACGTATCGTTTTATTTCCCGCATTGATTACATTCTTACTCACAAAAATGCTGGATGCTGGCTTGAACCATAGCTGCGGCAATCCATTTTCACTGTAACTTCCGACAAATCCCTCCAATCGCATGGCAAACACCACTAGAAGTGTGCAAATGACAACTGCGGACATGCGCTTGACCCAGTGAAGATTCTTCATTTTACACCTCCCTGTACCTGTGTTTTCAACGACTCGATACTCAGCGGAAGTTGATGGGGCATTCGGTAGCGTAGCTGGGCGTGACCGCTTTCAGGTGGAAGACCTCCGTGAAATAAATTGCGCACGTAGCGTTTTGAGGTCTGCACCGCTTTTTGCACCTCGAATTTCCCTTGCAGCAAGCCTATCGTTACCCCCTTGCCAGAGGGGTTGATACGGCAGAAAATGACTGCTTCTTCATTCATGGAATAACGTACCTGATATGGGGCGGTCACTTTTCTGTTACCCAAAATTCCCCCGCCGTGCACGACTTCAAAAATATCGCTGTCGACCTCTCCTTTCCACAAATCCTGAACTTTAAGTCTGACGGTCGTAAAGATGCGTCCATCGTTGTCTCGACCTACCTTTTTGGAAATCACTTTTCCATGCAGAACGACGTCGGCAGCTGTGGCGAGATCTTGGACGGATAGAGGTAAAAGCGGGCCTGCGAGGGCCGTAGCGAACCACATCAAGGATGCTATCAAAGCGGTGGAAAAATATTTCATAAAGATGTTTTACTGATGCAATTAGGCAAGTTTTATACCAAATTGGGCGCACTCTGCAATAAAATCGTAGAATCTGTTTCAANACATGGATGGATGTTAAATTTAGCTTGGGCTCATCAAAGGGATGAAAGGATTAAATTTTTGGTAATCGGTTGAATAAACCCCTTGATTTATCAATCCAAAAATGTGGACTATCATCATGAGTTTCAATACAATCCTTGCTGGTTAAGCATCAATAATTGATTCATGTTTATCAAACATTCCAAAGCTACAGTAAAATCAGCGACCGTAATCTTGCTGGTCGCTATCCTGATGATCATTGGCTTCTGCGAGCAATCTGTGGAAGCGAATGCCACTGTTTTTCAGCAAGATATCACCCCATTCCTGAAGCAGTATTGCTATAATTGTCACGGAGTTGAAAAGCAGAAGGCTGATGTAAACTTTCAGACCCTTTCGCCCAATACCGAGATATATAAAGACAGAGATTTGTGGGAGCTCGTTCGCGACTTATTATTGGAAGACGAAATGCCGCCCTCCAAAAGCGATCAACCCTCCGCGGAAGATCGGCAGCGCATCATTGAGTTGATTGGTCAGGAGTTGGATCAATTTGATTGCGACGCCATATCAAACCCCGGTCGTGTTACGATTCGACGCCTTAACCGAGCGGAATATGACAACACTATCCGCGATTTGATGGGAGTTGACTTTCATCCCTCGGATGATTTTCCGCTGGATGAAGTTGGTTATGGATTCGACAACATCGGTGACGTGCTATCGCTCTCACCCATCTTGATGGAAAAATACCTCAACGCTGCAGAATCAGTAGTTACCAATGCTCTTCTTGCTGAATTACCGGCCTGGCCTCCGTCCCACCAGCATCAAGCAGAGAAATTCACGGCCGACCAGAGCGACATCGTGCGGGCGGAGGGCTCTGTTATGGGGTTTTACAGAGAAGGTAACGCACTCAAAAAGCTTCAGATTGAGCAGGCAGGCGAATACAAAATCTCTGTACGCGCCTATGGGCAGCAGGCGGGCCCCGATCATGCCAAACTGCAATTAGCTCTCCGAGATGATGACAAACACGTGATCGACGTGGATGCGTTTGCTGATCAACCTAAGGTTTACGCGATCCAAACGACACTCTCCAAAGGAACGGTGAATCTCAAATTATCCTACCTCAACAACTACAATGTGCAGGACCATCCCATAGCAGAACTCAATGGTGATCGGAACCTGTTCGTAGACTACGTGGAAATTAAAGGCCCGATCAACTCTCAGCCGCCTTCGTTGCCGAAAACCCACGCTCGTATCATTCCCGCGCAGCCTGAACCTGGCGAAGAACTAGCTTACGCAAGGGAAATATTGAGTCCCTTCGTCAAGCGAGCCTATCGTCGCCCCGCCACTGAGGACGAACTGGACCGATTGACGGGTCTCGTTGAATACGCGATGACTCAAAAAGCCACCTTCGAGAAATCGATGCAAGTTGCCATCCAGGCAGTGCTGACATCTCCTCATTTTTTGTTTCGTTGGGAACTTGCCCCTACCGACAAGCAAGGCGATGAGACTCGCGCGCTCAATGACTTTGAATTGGCCTCTCGGCTTTCTTATTTTCTGTGGAGCAGTATGCCTGATGACGAGTTGCTCAATCTGGCTGAGGCAGGGCTACTGCGTGATGATGATGTCTTGACTTATCAAGTCGAGCGCATGTTGCAGGATCCCAAGTCGGATGCTTTGGTGACTAACTTTGCTGGTCAGTGGCTCCAGTTTCGAAGCCTGGATACCGTGACACCCGATCCAGCCAAATACCCCTCATTCACACCCGCATTAAGGGATGCCATGCTTAAGGAGAGTGAATTATTCTTTACTGAAATCATGCGCAGTAATCGTGAGTTGACCGATTTTCTTGATGCTGATTTCACCTATCTCAATGAAACACTCGCCAATCATTACGGGATCGAAGGCGTCCATGGAGACACTTTTCAACGCGTTTCCCTTGATGCCAGCAGTCGACGCGGTGGGGTTCTCACCCAAGGGAGCATCCTGACATTGACCTCTAATCCGACGCGCACTTCGCCTGTGCTGCGAGGTAAATGGATACTTGAACAAATCCTCGGGACGCCGCCTCCACCGCCACCACCAGATGTCCCCATGTTGGAAGAAACTCAGGAAGCTGCTCTTTCCGGCTCGCTTCGTGAACGCCTTGAGCAGCATCGATCAAAACCGGATTGTGCGACGTGTCATGAGAAAATGGACCCCATCGGCTTTGCTTTTGAGAATTTTAACGCCATTGGCCAATGGCGTGACCTTGATGCGGGTTTTCCGATTGATCCGGCAGGAAAGCTCCCTGATGGCACGGAATTCGAGGGTGCTTCAGATCTCATTGCCGAGCTCAAGACCAGAGATACTTTTGTCCATTCCGTCATCGAGAAAATGTTGACCTTTGCATTGGGACGCGGTTTAGAATACTATGATCAATGTACCACGGAGTCCATCTTCGAAGAGGTGACTGACAACCATCTTAAATTTCAAGCTTTGGTCAAAGCCGTGGTGCTAAGTAATCCGTTTCAACTAAGAAATCAGGAAGGCAACGAATCATGAAAAATATGCGACCCTGGACCCGACGAAATTTCCTTAGAGGATTGGGCACTGCCCTTGCGCTGCCAGCTCTTGAATCCGTTCATCCGCAAAAAGCACTTGCAGTAGGTGCGAATTCAGAATACCCCCTGCGAACAGCTTTCATGTTTGTGCCGAACGGCATGCACATGCCTGACTGGACTCCGAAGAACACCGGTTCATATTTCGAGCTACCCAAAATTCTGAGTTCATTTGAACATGTCAAAAGAGATCTGTTAATCTTGAGTGGACTGACACACGACAAAGGCCGAGGCAACGGAGATGGAGCAGGTGACCACGCTCGCTCCGCAGGGGTTTTTTTGACGGGTGTGCAGCCTCTTAAAAGCGAGGGGGCGGAAATCAGAGCAGGTGTTTCAGCGGATCAGGTGATCGCAAAAGCCATTGGGCATCAAACAAGGTTTGCGTCGCTCGAGTTGGGCGCTGAAACAGGGCGTCAGTCCGGGAAATGTGATTCCGGATACAGTTGTGCCTATTCCAACAACATTTCCTGGCGGGATGAAGCAACGCCGATGACCAAGGAAGTCAACCCCAAACTCGTTTTTGAGCGCTTCTTCGGTAACCAAATCCCATCCGAAGAGTCCGAATCGCAGGCCAGACGAAAATTGTTTCGTCAAAGTATCCTTGATTTCGTTCTTGAAGATGCCCGTCGACTCGAAAAAAAGGTGAGTTACAGGGATAAGCAAAAGTTGAACGAATACCTGACCGCGGTTCGGGAAATTGAGCAACGCATTGAACGTGCGGATCTCGAAAAGCAGGATCGGCCCGATTACCTGACTGAATTTGAAACCCCAGAAGGTATCCCATCCTCATACGAAGAACATATCAAGCTATTGGGAGATCTGATGATTCTCTCTTTCCAGGCGGATGTCACGCGCGTCGGAACCTTCATGCTTGCCAATGAGGGTAGTAATCGAAGCTATCGGCATATTGGAGTGAACGAAGGTCATCATTCTCTCTCTCACCATCAAAACGATCCCGCTAAATTGGCGAAAATCAGTGAGATTAACGAATTTCACGCGCGTCAAGTTGCCTACATGATTCAAAAGATGAAATCCATACCTGAAGGCGATGGCACCTTATTGGATCACAGCATGATTGTCTACGGTGCGGGTATCAGTGATGGAAATCGTCATAATAACGAAAACCTTCCCATCATGATTGCAGGCCAAGGCAACGGACTTATCAGAACTGGAAGACATCTTAGTTATGAATTCGAAACTCCAATGGCGAATTTACTTCTATCCATGATTCAGGGAATGGGAGCCAAGGCTGACCGTTTTGGAGATAGTACGGGCCTACTTCGAGGCCTGAATGGATGAGCCACCCTCTTCTGCTAATTCTTAGTTTTTCGGCAACACTTTTGAAGGCGGTAATCATTCTGGTGGAATGGTGCCGCCTTTTTTCTGTAAACTTCAAAAGCGATAATTAGACGAGAACACATCAGATTTGTCGACCCGCATACACTCATGAAGAAGATTACGATTTTTGCGTTTGTAAAAAACAGCTTTTTAACAGTCCTGATTCTAAAATTGGTCTGTCTGACATCGTTTCAATTGGTCCTTGCTCAAGAAAAGAACGTACAATCGCTCATTCAAGATTTGAATCATGACGACAATCGTATTCGCAGGGATGCGGCCCTCTATTTGAGTCAGTTAGCCGCCACATCAAGTGATGTGATTGAAGCTGTTCCAGCATTGATCAAGGCATTGGGGGATTCTGAGCAGCAGGTTTGGTTTCATTCAATCACTGCGCTCTCAAAGCTGGGGCCAGATGCTTCACCTGCAATCCCTGAGCTGATCAATGACCTTCGAGAGATGCGGCGACGGAATGTGAATGCCAAATGGTATCGAAGTGCTTATGCATTGGGTCAGATTGGCGAAGCAGCGGTCGAACCCATCCTGGAAGCATGTGATCACTCAAGGCCCAGCGTAAGGGCCGGCGCGGCAAAGGCGATGGAATGGATACCTGAAGCTTCCGCTCAACTGGCACCAGTGCTGATCAAATTACTTGAAGATGAGGATGAAGCCGTCAGGGAAATTGCAGCGGAAAGCTTGAGCTTGTTACCAGAACCAGCATTGAAACTCCTCCAGGAAACCATTCATCATGAGTCGGCTGCAACGCGCAAGATGACCTATATCGCATTAGGTAAAGCAGGATTGAGGGCAAAGCGAACTTCTCAGAGCTTGCTCCAGCGCATTGAAAAAGAAGCAGATCCCGAGTTGTTGGCTATTGGAATCGATGCCCTGGCAAAAATGGAAGTAAAGGATCGTGCATTTTTTACATTTCTGTCGAACCATTTTGAGCATGAAGAGACGCAGCTGCAGCAATCGGTTGCCAATGCCATGCTTTCCTTGCCTCCGGCAGAAATAGTTCCCATGCTCATAAGCTTCCTTGAATCAAAGAATGAAAGTGTACAGATACGCGCTGCGAATTTGCTTGGGCATATTGGCTCGCCGGCAGTTCCCGCACTCAAGCCCCTGATCAATGTTGTTGAAAACTCGAATGCGAGAAATTCGCCAGCAGATGCCTTCAAGCGCGCATTGGTAAGCATAGGTCCCATGGGGATACCTGTGCTGCTGGAGTATATTGCGCTTGTCGAATCCGGCTCAGATTCCTTGTGGCCAGTTGATCTCCTTGCCGAATATGGAATGGTGGGTGTTTCAAATCTTGAAAAAGCGATCGAAGTCAACAATCCCAGACAAATCCTGGCAGTGATGGAAGCTTTTGCTGCAATGGGCACTGCTGCTATTGATGCTGAAGAAAGCATCGTGCGCATGGCTCAGCATGCCTCTCCCTCAATTCGAGCTGCAGCGGCTCAATCTCTTGCCTCCATTGGCATCAAACCCGCTGAACTATCTTCTTTGATTGAACCCCTCCTGAACGACAAAAACCTGACTGTGCGGCAGTCAGCAGTGGCATCCTTGCGCAAATCTCCTGAAGCTGCGGCTGAACAGCTCGGCAAGTTAAATGATTTGCTGAATGATCCGAATCCGGGCATGAGAGAAAATGCCCTCCTTGCCATAGCCAGCACGGGCAATCAGGCAAGTGATCTTGTTGAAGAAGTAGCCATGCTTCTTGCTGATTCCACACCTGCGGTGCAAATGGCTGCGATCGACACCTTGGGTTTTATTGGAGATGCGCCTGATTTGGCCCTGAGACAAATGGATTGGTTGGCCCGCAGTGGCAATGAAACTGTATTACTGAATGTGTTAAACTCTCTCGGGCGCATGAGGGATCGCCCCATTGATTATCTTTCCCTATTTGAATCGAATTTAAGCAATGCCGATGATAGTATCCGTGAGTCCGCCTTCAAGGGGTATATTGCGATTGAAAAAAACAATGAACGATTACTTGTCGCAATGATAAAGGTCATTAACGATGAGTCAGTGTCGATGCGGCACGCAAGCCTAAAAGCCATNGCTTCCATGCGGGAGGATGCCGCTGGAGCCATTCCACATCTGATCGATCGGCTGGATGATGATGATGATCAGGATCTTGCTCTTGGAGCACTCCGCTTCATGCCGTCAAAAATTGAGTTTATCGAAGATTATATGGCATCATTGGAACACAAAGATCCCGGTGTGCGACACTTTGGATGCCGATCGCTTGGCCGTCTGGGTAGTGATGCCATAGCCGCGCTTCCCAAGCTCAAGAAAGCAAGGAGCGATAAATATCGACTTGTGAGGGATGAGGCTAAAAAAGCCATCCAACGTATAGAAGATTGAAGTCTTTGACAGCAGGGAGAAGGATTTCCCATAATGAATGCATGCGAATTGATGCTCATCAACACTTCTGGGAATACCATCCGGAAGAGTATCCATGGATCACCGAAGAATTGGGGGTGCTCCGCAGGAGTTTTCTGCCAAGTGATCTGGCACCTGAGCTGATTAAATCAGGTCTCGACGGATCGATCGCTGTTCAGGCAAGGCAGTCCTTGGATGAGTCTCGTTGGTTGTTAAGCCTGGCGGAAAAAAATAGCCATATACTTGGTGTTGTTGGTTGGGTAGATCTTTGCTCTGATCACATCGATGCACAGCTTGCTGAGTTTTCCAGGCATCCTCAATTTGTCGGAGTAAGGCATGTCGTTCAGGACGAGCCGGATGACTCGTTCATGCTGCGCACCGATTTTTTGAACGGTATCGACAGGCTCAAAAACCATGGGCTCAAATATGATATTTTGATTTTCCCGCAACAGTTGGAAGCAGCACTTAAATTAGTTGCGCAATTTCCGGAACAAGCTTTTGTCATAGATCATATTGGCAAACCCTCCATCAAGGATGGTTCCTTGCAACCGTGGAAAAAGCTCATGAAAGAATTTTCTGAATTTCCTAATGTGAACTGTAAAATCTCAGGCATGATCACGGAAGCGGATTGGAAAAACTGGAAGAAGGAAGACATGAAACCCTATCTTGAGACAGTCATGGAAACATTTGCGCCCAGCCGTTTGATGTATGGCTCGGACTGGCCGGTTTGTTTGCTTGCAGGTGACTACTGCAGAGTCATTGATCTGGCAACGCATTACATTAACCAGCTCTCAACTCAAGATCAGGATTTGGTCTTTGGTGGAACTGCTGCTCAATTTTACAACATCTAATCCAAGTCTTGATCTGTGAACGGTTGCGTTTGGGGAAATGAATCAGCCATCCCAATTCTTGCCGGTTTCACCTAAACTGATGAATTTTTTACATGAACAAATCGACGAATTAGCCGAATCCAAGCTCGGTAAAAAAAATAATATCCGCAATGGCGCTGTGGACATCTCACCCTTCCGGTCCTTCCTGAAAAAAGTGACCTTGAAATTAAGAACTGAGCATCGCGTTGGGACGGACGGGTTGGTAATTGTTCACGCTCGATCCCATATGATGGATAAGATCATCACCCATCTCTTCAACGATATAACGACTTTATACGCCGAGGAAATCCCGGCTGAAGCGCAACTTGCAGCTGTGGCATTCGGCGGATATGGTCGCCATGAGCTGAATCCACAGAGCGATGTGGACATTATGATTCTAAGCGAAGGTGGATTTAAGAGGAGTGGTGCGGAACCCTGGATGGAAAAATTCTGTGCTGCCTTCCACACCGGCCTGTTGGATTTAAAACTTAAACTCGGCTACATCACGCGCAACATCGCCGATTGTGTTCATTACTCCAATGAGGATGTCAAAACAAAGACATCCTTGATCGAAACACGTCTCCTTGCTGGTAACGGAGCCTTGTATCTTAAGATGCAGGAGGCCATGGTTGAAAAATGCGTCAATGGGCAGGAAGATGATTACCTTGCCGCACGATTGGAAGATCAACGAGCTCGTCGCATGCGCTATGGCAATACTCCTTTCATGCAGGAGCCGGAAATCAAAAACGGTTGTGGAGGCCTTCGCGATTATCAAAATCTAATCTGGATGGCTTATTTCAAATACCGCGTCAAGTCACTCGCTGAATTACTGAAAGGCCATCACATCAATCCCGCAGAATATCGTCACCTGACCGAGGCTTACGATTTCCTCCAGCGCGTTCGCAATGAAATGCATTATCGCAAAAACCGCGCAGAGGATAAACTTTACAAGAGTATTCAACCAGCCATCGCCTATGGTCTTGGTTTCAAAGAGACCTCTCCAAGCAAGCGTATCGAGGCATTCATGCAAATGGTGTATTTCCATATGCGTCAAATCTTCTTGTTGACCAGACAGCTCGAGCAAAGTCTTGCGCTCGACCCAAAACCAAAACCAAAGTCCATATGGCAAAAAATATTTCCCAGTCCAGAAGAAGAGTCGCCCAAGCCAGTTGACGGGTTCATCTTTGAAGGAGAGTGGATTAGGGCTTTATCTTGGCGTGTTTTCCGTGAGCAGCCTCGTCGCATGATACGCATCTTCTTGCAAGCGCAACAGCGTGGCTTGCGTATTCATCCCAAGACCGCACAAATGATGCGTCACGGATTGAAGATTATTAAAAAGGATTTTCAAACGGATAAACATGTTCGTGAAACTTTTTTGGAAATCATCAGTGAGCGAGGCAATGTCAGTCAGATCCTGCGCATGATGCACGAAGTCGGAGTTCTTGGGAAATACATACCTGAATTCGGGAGTCTCACCGGCATGGTGCAGCATGAGTTTTTCCATATGTACACCACCGACGAGCATACGCTGCGATGTCTTGAACATCTGGACAAAATCTGGGATGCAGATCAATCCTTTCACAAGCATTACACCAAAATTTTCGATGACCTTGAATCGCCTTACATTCTTTACCTGGCTCTTTTGCTTCACGATACTGGGAAATCGAGTAAGAAAAAAGGACGCACTCATTCTGATATTGGAATCGACATTGCGTTGAGGGTTGCTCAACGGCTTGAATTACCTGAAAAAGATCAAAAGACGCTTGCTCTTCTGGTAGAACATCACCTTCTCATGGCTGAAACTTCTCAGCGTCATGATTTGGAGGATCAGGATGAGATACAAGCGTTTGCTGAAGTTATTGGCAATCAAGAGCACCTCAAGATGCTTACCTTGCTGACCTTTTCAGATTCCATGGGCACCAGCGATGCCTTGTGGACAGGCTTCAAAGAATCTCTTCTTTGGACTCTTTATGATCGCACGAGCCGCACATTGGCTGGTAAAGCGGTTGATGAGGGCGAATTTGAAGGTGAGAAAAATGAAATCAAGGCATGGCTGAGAAGCCAACTCAAGCCCAGCATAAAAGACGATGAAATTGAGGCTCATGTTGAGAATATGCCTCCTCGATATTTCAGAACCCGCCCTCGCAATCTAATGGTTGAGGATATGCATCTGGCGCATCGTTTTATGTGGCGGCAAGTGAGTAGACAAGATCGGGCGCTGGAGCCCATCGTAAAGTGGCGTCATCAACGTGATCGCGGATTTTCCATGGTAGAACTTTGCACCTGGGATCGTCATGCGATCTTTACGAAATTTACAGGAGCATTAACAGCTGCTGGATCAAACATACTGAGTGCACGCATCTTTTCTAGAAAAGATGGGATTGTCATTGATAGTTTCGAGGTCGTCGATGCTGGCACAGGAAGTCTGGTGAAAAAAATCAAATGCGACAAATTTAGTAATATCATCAAAGGCGTTCTGAACGAAGCGACGGATCTCGACATACTTGTCGACAAAGCTTCTCAGACTCCGCCGCTGTATCAGGCGGTCGAACGAGATTCCATTCCCACTAGGATCACTTTTGATAATGAGCGCATGCCCTGGCGCACGATTGTTGAAATTGAAACCGAAGACAGGGTAGGTTTGCTTTACATTGTTTCCAAGGTTTTTGCGGAGTTAAACATTGATTTATCTTACGCAAAAATCCTCACTGAAAAAGGTGCTGCAATCGATAGCTTCTATATTCAAAATGAAGAGGGTAAAAAAATCACAACCAAAGCCGAACAACAAGATATTCGATTGGCTTTAACTCGAGCTATGGAACTGTCTGAGCTGCAATAAGGCCTTTGATTTAACCATGAAATCTCCGTTTCTTCGTCTATTATTCATTGCCCTCGCAGTCATTTTGACTGATCAATCGACCAAGTTCATGGTAATGGAACATTTAAAACTTGGAGAACAACGGGAATGGATTGCTGGTTTTTTCCGACTCGTTCATTGGGGTAATACCGGTGCTGCATGGAGTATGTTTCGAGACAATAACCTCGTGCTTGCGGGCATCGCTCTGGTCGCTCTAGTGATTCTTTTCTTTTCGCGCAAACATTTTGAAGCTCATCGTTTGATAGGTCAAGTGGCACTTGGTTTGATGTTCGGGGGAATCATCGGGAATCTGATTGATCGATTCAGGATTGGCCATGTCGTCGATTTCATCTATTTCTTCACCTATCGAAAAGCCGGTGGAGAGATTGGTTTTCCAGCGTTTAATGTTGCCGATTCTGCCATATGTGTTGGCGTTGGGCTTCTTTTTATCATCACCTTGCAAAAAGATAATGAATCGAAATCCATACCATTGATTTCTTCAGCTCCACCCAAGCAATCTGAACTGGACCTTGAACCTTGAGANGCATGTCAGCTGCCATGGAGAACCAACCCTCCAATTTGGATTCATTGTTAAGATCAGCGTTTTGGATTGCTGGGCCTACGGCATCTGGGAAAAGTCAGCTTGCCCTTAAGCTTGCTGAAAGAATGGGTTGTGAAATCATCTCGGTGGATTCAATGCAGGTCTATCGGGGGATGGATGTTGGTACCGCCAAACCTTCGGTTGATGAACGGTCACGTATCCCGCATCATATGCTCGATCTAGCGGAAATTCACGAATCATACGATGTCGCCAAATTTCGCAGGCAAGCTTTGTTGGAAGCCGAGAAGGTTCAACAACGGGGGCGTAGAATTATTTTTTGCGGCGGCACGGGCTTTTATTTTCAAGCCCTGATTCATGGAGTGGGCAATGGCCCTCCCTCCGATCCGAATATCAGGAACGCACTGGAAATCATGCCGGTTGAAGATCTCTTTTCAGAGCTGAAAGAGAAGGATCCCCTGACAGTAAAGAGTATNGATCCCCATAACAAGCGAAGATTGGTGCGTGCTTTAGAAGTAGTGCGGATCACCGGTGCATCATTCACTTCATTCAAGACCGATTGGAAACGCTCTGAACTTGTTGACGCCTCTCGGTTTTGGGTGCTGGAACATTCCTCTTCATCATTGCGCAATCGTATCGACGAACGGGTGGAAGCGATGATGAAGTCGGGATGGATTCAAGAGACTCAGCGGCTCATCGATTCGGGGTTGAAAGGAAACAGCACCGCAAGTCAGGCTATTGGATACCGTCAAATCATTGAACACCTGGAGGGGAAGACTTCACGTGATACGATGATTCAATGGATCAAAACAAAAACCTGGCAATTTGCCAAGCGTCAGCGCACGTGGTTCAGGCACCAAATAAAAAACAGGCCGGTCAACATGGAAGCTGATCGGCCTGAGAATTTATTGAATGAATTGCTGAAAACCTGAGAACGCAAACTCGACTCAAAGGTGTGCGTCAGTCGGAATGTTCACNAGTGTGTAATATGCTTCGTCATGCAGCAGTGAATCTCCCTTTTTGCTGGTCAATCCCTCCATATGAAGTTCATGAACATAGCCAGCTCTGATTGGATCTATTTTTATGCGCACGCTCATGCCGTCCTTTGAGACCTGAGCATGGGTGATTTTGACTTCCTTCTTGTCGTCTTCGGGTCCACCGTAACGGCTTTCCAATCGGTAAGTGTAACTTTCCATTTTGTAGGAATCCAAATTGGCTGCTGCCTCTGGATTGACAGGTTCGGTGAAGGTTAGTTTGAATCCGTCGGGCTGTGCCTTCATTTCGTGGACTTCAAAAGGTATTTTCCCTGTCCATTTCAAGCGTTGCAAACCCCAGGGTCGATTTCCTCTTCCTCCCCAGCCGGCATTCGACATACCGACAAACAGAGATGCATCACTTCCGAAACAGATTCTTATAATGCCGCATTGAAAACCTTCACGAAATGGGAAACATGCTCCTTGCCAGTGACCATCAACATTTTCAAGATTGACCCGCATCACCGTAGCGTGGTGTTGATCAGCCACAAACAACTGCCCTGCATAGGGACCAAACTTTCCGTCGGTCAAATCCCATCTCAAACCGCTCGGGCTTTTACCCATTTTATCGTAAGGAAACCAAACCGCAGGCATTTTGAATTGAGGGATTTGTTGGTGCATGTCCTTCATGAACGTTCCAGAGATGGGCTGAGGCATCGTTTCGAAAGGAGCCCCAGCAAGTTTTTGAGTAGGTAGCCCCCAAGGGTGTCCATGGTAATCACCGAATTCCAAATGTGACAATTTGGAGGCGTTGCACCATTCGCCTTGGTTATCCGTGTAAAAAATATCTCCCCAAGGGCTGTCTTCTACTCCGGCCGGAGATCTGAGCCCTGCCGCCATCGGAAACATTTCACCTGTCTCTGGATTGACTCTTACAGCCCAACCACGCCAATGTGCCTGTTTGACTTCAGGGTCAGCATAAGGTTGTCCACCAAAGGGTTTATTGAGAGTGATCCACATAAATCCTTCTTTGTCCATTCTTGGACCAAAGTTGTATTCATGGTAGTTGCCGGATATGTCCCATGCATCGCACACTGTTTCAAAGATGTCCGCCTTCCCATCGCCATTGCTGTCCTTGATGCGTGTCAGTTCTCCACGTTGTGCGGTGTAGATCCATCCGTTGTGCTCAAGGAATCCCAATGGCTGTGCAAGTCCTCTGGCCCATGGTCGAAAGACTGCGGAAGCTGGATCCCCGTATGGATTTTCAAGCACATAGACATCCCCTCGGCGTGTGCCAACAAGTAGGTTTCCATCTGACATCAATGTCATCGCTCCTACCTCCATTGGCAGCTCTTCCGTAGAAAAGGTCTCGATTTGATAATAATCGGATTCCTCGGCCTCTTGGGTAAAGCTAAACGCGAATAGACCGGCAAGCACAAGTGCTCCTAATTTACCTGTCAATCCAGGCTTCCAATGAGTTCCCATAATCGTCTTCGTATTTAAAGCTGGTTTTGATTTTTGCATGTTGTTTTCCCTTTTACCATTCAATGAATTGTTCCACTGACGCTTCGCCTTGATCCAATGGAACAGGGATCAATATCTGGGTTTTCTCTCCCTGAACTCGAATGATGGGTTTCAATGGAAAGGAACCTTTGATCTGAACTTCATAATTGTCACCCACTCGAAATCGGTCGTTGGACAATTGCTCCACTTCGTCTCCCTCAGCCGCAAGAAAATGCAGGCCATTGGATGCGCTATCTGCTTTTATCTTGAAGATACGCCTCAGGATTGCCCCTCCTGGTTGAATCACTGGCGCAGGTGCTTCTTCAATACTGGCCGTTTCAAGCTGATACTTGAATATGGGGCGATCGGTTTCCTGNTCCAGAGAATAACCCTTGAATTGCCCCCCTATATTTCTACTTGTCAATTCAGGTTGAGGCCAAGCAGTCTGAGGAGCATCCAGAAAGGCGAATGCTGGGCCGCTGGGCAATTCCAGAACGTCTGTTCCTAATGCATCCAGAAACGTATCCGTACGGCCACTCTGAACCCCTGAATGATCGAAGAAACGACCACGCCATACTTTTGCCATGCGGACGACGTTAAAGTCATAGGCGACATTCAATTTTTCAGGAAAGCCCGTTAATACGGTACGGGGACCGACGTCTTTCATGAACGTACGATGCACAATCGGTTTATCCGCAGGAACTAATTCCATTGCAATCGCGCCCTTGGGTACGATCCCTACCGGAAATGGCATTGAGTTTTTGAGTGAGAGATAAGACCAGATCGAATCAATCTGTTTCTCTGCATCACCGTCTAGAATATCTTGGAAGGCGGACTTCCCCTCAGGCCAAAATTGAGGCATGCGGGTATCCTTCTTGAATGAAGCTGGATCCAAAAGGAAGGCTTTGAACCAGCCCGGTTGAATACGGTCATAAACACTCGATAAGTCAATGCCTTGAATTGCCAGTGAATCTTGTCCAGCCACTCGATGGCAAGTGATGCACGCAAGGCCAGTGACTCCGATGAATTTCTGGCCTATCCCCGCTGCTTCCTCGGAAAAATCGGACTCTTTGGCAAATGCGGGCTGATCATCCACCTCTCCAACCGCTTTTACGAAGGATTGGGCAACGGGCTCAGGGAAGGCTGGCATTCTCGTTGCCATGTAATGACGAACATGAAATTTGTCTGAAGTCAGGATACTTGCCATTGCCTCAGGTTTTAACTTGGCACCGACATGATTGAGAGAAGGTGGTATCTTACCCTCTTCACCAAGATCAATCTCGATGGCGGTATTGAAATATTTCGACGCAACCTCATCTGACGGTCCACCTATTCCATCGCGCTCGTGACAGGCGTAGCAATTNAANGAAGCGAGAGTTCTTTGAACGGTTTCTGCAGATGACAAAGGGAGCACCGGTTTTTCATATGACTTCAATGCAGCCATGATGTCAGAACGTTGATTATCNGATAATTCATAATCCGGGGCTCCGCGGCGGATTGAATCGCCCAAACAGCCCTCAGCATTATTCAAATTGAGATCGTTCAATGGCGTGGATGGGCGCATGGGCTTCCAGTCATTCATGGGGTGACATGAAACACACCTTAATGCCGTGAACATTTGTGCACCCATACGCGCTTTTTGTGAGTCCAGTGTGAATGGCTGCGTGCCAAGAGGAATCATTGGTTTGCCTGTATTTCGGACGAGTGCATCCTTTGGAATGGGGCTGCCGCGTCGGCCTTCGATGCCGGGGCCCGCCCAAAAGACCCTGAGTTCGCCTCCCCCACCTCCGTTGAAAAAGTGAACTTCAAAATCATGATTGCCAGCGCTTAGCTCTACTTCCCCCACGCGCAGCTTGCGACCATGAATACCGTCGTTATCCACAACGGTATCGCCGTTGATCAAAATGGCTGAACCGTCATCAGACGCCGTTCCAAAGCGNTATTTCCCTGCTGCAGGTATTTTTATATGACCGAAATACCTTACCGCAAAATTAGAGTTCCTGCCCTTTTGAGGCAGATTAAGAGAAATTGAATCCAGCTCTCCCTGAAATTTGGGTTCTAGATTGGCGAAGTCTGGTAATGATCGAAGATTATCTAACTCATAATATTCGAAGGCGATGCCAGGCTCTTCCCCGGGGTCCGCATTTACCGACTGAGGGTTGCTCAACTGATCCCTCAACAAATACGCTCCGATCGCACGAGCTTCTGACGCATCCAATCGTAAATCAGGCATGCGACCTGATGGCCGTGTTGCATGGGGATTTTTTAAAAATTCAACGAGCGCATCAAGAGTCGTTTTTTCAGCTAAGGAATCCAAAGACTGGTAACGCATTCCGTCGTTTGCAGCTTCTTCAGGTCCGTGACAAGCGACACAGCCAATCCCATGAAAAAGTTTGCGCCCTTGTTCGACCAAGGAATCGGACCCTCCCATGCGATTTGGTTTCAAGCCTCCGCCTTGGGCTGCGAGGAAATGTACAAGGAAATCGATAGCACCATCCTTGGCGGCCGCTTCAGACGCATGAAATATATTCGGCATGGTTACGCCGCTCTTCTTGGACTGAGGATCTGATAAATAAGATTGTAGATAATGAGGCGTCAGACGGGCTCCTGCTGTGCTCAGATCCGGAGCAGTGCGAGGCCAGATTCGGGCAGTGATGCTTGCATCTGCCTCATGACAGGATGTGCAGTTTAATTCGCCCAGTAGAAGTTCACCTCGCTCGATAGAGGTGGATTGGTCATCCTGTTTGAGGCGTTCATATCCAGCCACTAATGGAGCATCAGCCAACAGTGATCCCTCATCAAACGAGTGCAAAAGGAGAATAAACACACCTGCAAAAATGGCTTTTCTCTTGTTAAGGTAAAAATGCATTCCTTTTCTTTGGGGGAATTAGCTTCAAAAGTCAACCATAGCAGCACAGAAATAAAAAACGGCAACCTGATGGTTGCCGTTTTGAAAAGAGNTTGAGGAGCCGGTTCGTTTATATTCCAGATTCGGATCGCAATATGACATCTTCTTTATCATAGCTGGATGTGCCACCTGCATCAGCAGTTTTTATCGAGGCGGAGACTTCAATCTGAAGGTAAATAGCATTGTGATTATCAAGCAAAGTAAAAATCAGCATTTCCAAAGTGGGTTCGTATATTCCTGATGAGGTCGCATCAAGGTGAGTCAACACCTGAAACCACCTTCGCAGATACAGGCCGTTCAAATCATGCAGCAATTCCCTTGCTTACATTTGGGGTAGAATTTCCTGCGCTCGGAATTGCTGCGATAGTGAATATCAGGGTTGAAAGGGCTTTGATACACTTTCCTTGACTGACTTGCTTGATTTTCTGGATCTCTCAGAAGAGCAAGAGGCATCGCTCAATAGAGAACGCAGCTTGTTTTTTGAGGCTCAGTTAATTCTTTATTTCTGATGCACTCAGGCATCAGAAGTACCTCACAAAGGAATCCTCTTTCAGTCGATCGATCCACTCAGCCTTGAGGCGGTTACGTTCCTCTGCGAGCAAGGCTTTTTCAATTTCTTCACGTATGGATTTCAGTGGCTTGGGTTTGGGTGCTTGGCGTTCCTCAACAAGGATCAGGTAGCACCCTTCATCTTTGCGAATTACTTCACTCATCTGACCTTCATTCAGAGTAAATGCAAGGTTCGATAAATCCTCTCGTAAAACACTTCTGTCTACCCAACCCCAGTCACCGCCTTTAGCTCGCTGACTACCTTGATGGTAGATTCGTGCCAGGTCGGAGAAATCTCCTCCCTGAACTACCTTACGGCGAATATCTTCCAGCATTTTGCAGGAAAAATCAGCGTCCCCTTCTGTTGTAGCAATGTATATCATGCTCAATCTAATGCGCTCATCCTGCTGAAATTTATCCTGATTTGCATTGTAATATTTCTCAACTTCAAAAGGTGAGACCAGCGAGATCGATGAAATATTTTTCGAAGACAGAAAATCAACAATGACTTGTTCTTTGATCTCCTTACGGAATGACTCATATGTAATGCCTTGAGCNTGAAGGGTTTTCGTTAATGTTAAGCGGTCTCCAAAATCCGAGCGAATGCGTTCCTGCACTCGCTCATCAATGATTTTCTCAGGTAGAACATAGCCTTGTTTCTCAAAGTTCGTGAGGATGAGGTGACGTTCAATGAGCGATTCAAGTGCCCGTTGCCTGACCTCCAGGATGCGCTGCCTGAATGCTGCAGGATCGGATCCGTATTGCTGGTAGAGCACTTGTTCTACAGGAGCAGTCTGCGTTTTCACGTCATTCAATGTAATCGGGGTATCCCCAACAATTGCGGCTACGCTGTTCAATCGCTCCAGTTCTGCATTGGCTATTGAAGGAAGAGCCAATGCAATAAGCGCGAAGATCCATAATCGACGTGTCAACATTACCAATACATCTAGGAAACCATNCTTCTCAGGTCAAGCAAAGGCGGGCACTAAATAACCTTCTTTGAGCCTTTCGTATTAGATCCATTGTCATGAAGGGCGTCTACTCATCAAATTTGAAACCAGCGTTTCATCAGGCAGTCGGCGTTCTGCTACAATCGCATCAACCCTTGATAGGCTCCTGAGATCCTGCCTCCGTCATGGATTCCATTGTTCTGGCGAAATCTTTCTGGAGTACGGCAATACTTCTGTCCAACAAGTCGCGTTCTTCTGGTATCAAGTTGCCGCGAGTCTTATCGCGTAACATTTCCAGTTGATCAATCAACGTTTTAGCAGCCTCTGGATCGGGATCTGTCATCAGCTGACCATCTGTGCCGGGCATGCGCCCGAGCATTACCAGGGCCGTTTGACCATGTTGAATTACGAAATCCTGAAACAGGGCTGACATGATCTTCTTACGATCTGCCTGATTCAGTTCCTTTTCATTGAGCTTGGAGGGAGTCATGAGGGGTCCTTACGTTTGCGGCAAAATATTTCACCCATAAGAAAGGCTATCAAATGTGTTAATCTGGACTCCAGGTCTGCTTCTTCAAGGATGAGTTGCCTGGCTTGCGGTTTGCTGATGAACGTGCATGATACGAGGTCTGCCAGATGCTCGATCTCCTGCAATTGGATCATCTTCAGGAGTGCTTCCTCAACAGGTAAATGATCTCCTGCACCTGATGATTCAGCCCCACACTCAGGGAAACAGGATTGAAATTTTTGCAGCATGCCTTTGTCCTGTTCCAAATGCATCGAGATAAGATCCACCAACTTTTGCTTCAGTGACAGGATGCGTTTCTCGCTCCTGCGTTTTGTTTCAAGCAAATCGAAATCATGTATACGGAATGGTTTGTAGGCGGTCGCCTTATTGAGCCGGATACGTGACATTCCCTGCAGAATAATGTGTGAACTGCCGTCCGCGTGTTTGACTGCTGCCCTGATCATGCCTAACCCTGCCGTTTTGTGAGGAACTTCGCGTGCCGTCTGAGGTTTCCGCATCGAAATTGCCATTAATCGATGGCTTTGGAGACTTCGATGCAGCATGCTGCAATACCTCGGCTCAAAAATGAAAAGAGGTAACATGGTTTTTGGAAACAATGTAGTGTTTGGCAACATCATCACCGGAATGGATTCTGGATACTCCATATGATCAATTTAAACAGTGTCTGCAACAATTCAAGGACCTCACTCGGTTTTACAAAACCAGTCGTTGCAACTTGTTGATATCAAGGAGCAGAAAACTATCATCGAAGCATCCCTTCTGAAGGCTTGCCAAAACAAGTTTCAGCCACCATGTTATAAGAAATGAATAACACAAGCAAGATTACGATCCTTCTTGGAATTGTCTGTGCCCTGCTGTTAGTTGGGCTCGTAGTCCGCCATCTTCAAGCGAACAAAGTGGAACAGGCCAAGGAGGACAAGATTAAAGTTGTCGAATCCAGCCTTACCGAAGCGCAGGAGAAGCTTTCCACTCAAACTCAAAACAACAAGGTTCTCAAAGCTGAATTGGACACGAAATCAGAAGCACTCCAGAGCTTGGAGAACCGTTATAAATCCATCACTGGAGAGCTGGAACAGGCTCAAAACACGGTAGTTGCGGTTACGACCGAAGCCAATGAAGCGAAAAAAACAATTGCCGATCAAGATAAGCGCATCACTGAATTATCCACTGAACGGGATGCGCTCACAGGGCAAATGACTGAACTGAACAGCAACATGGAAACGCTTGAAGGCCAAATTCTTGAGACCCAAAGAAAACTGGCTTCCTCGGAGGGTGATCGGGAGTTCCTTCTCAAAGAACTGAAGCGCATGCAGGCCGAGAAAGCTGATCTGGAACGTCAATTCAATGATCTGGCCGTAATGCGTGAACAGATTCGCAAACTCAAAGACGAGCTTTCGATTGCCCGTCGTATTGAGTGGATTCGTAAAGGAATCATGGGAGCCGGCTCCACTCCGAAAGGAGCGACCTTGCTCAAGCGAGGCTTCAAACGTAGGGAAAACAAACCTAATTTCGACCTCAATGTAGAATTAAATCAGGAGGGTGGCGTTCAGGTTATTCCTTCGGAACAGCCTTAATTCTCCTGGAAAAGAAACGCATGGGTAGCCCAGTCAATGCAGTAGGGCTTCAGGATTCCTTTGGAAGGATCATGGGTGATCTTCGGATCAGCGTGACTGATCGATGCAATTTTCGCTGCCTATATTGCCTTCCTGACACCGAAGAGGCTTCCAATTTTTATCGTCACCAGCAAGAAGACGCTGGCTCCAAAACAGCCAAGCGGCTTATTCGTTACCCTTGGAAACCGAAAAAAGATATCCTGACTTTCGAAGAAATTGAACGATTCGCTCGTATTGCAGCTGGTCTGGGAATTGAAAAGATTCGTATTACAGGTGGTGAACCCCTCCTGAGGTCTGGTATTGCCGATCTTATTTCTAACATCCGGGCTATCCCCGGAATCAAAGATGTAGCATTGACAAGCAACGGCTTCCTCTTTCGCAGATATGCTCAGCAGTTGAAGGACGCCGGTTTGTCTCGCATGACCTTCAGCCTGGATTCACTTGATGCTGATAATTTCGAAAAAATGACCGGCAGAAAAGGCTTGCAGGATGTTTTGGACAGTATTGATCTTGCCAAACAGCTTGGGTTTGATCCCGTCAAGGTCAACGCAGTCATTATTCGTAATCTAAACGATCACGAGCTCGAAGATCTTGTTCAATTTGGGAAAAATCGCCAGATCAGCATGCGTTTCATCGAGTATATGCCCCTTGATCATGCCAAAGCCTGGCAAAAAACAATGGTGATTACAGGGAGGGAAATGATTGAACGNATACAATCAAGCTTTGATATCGAACAGGTTCCTCCTTCCAATCCATCCGAAACTGCCAAGCGTTGGAAGCACAAAGATGGACAAGGCGAAGTGGGGATCATTGCATCTGTGTCCGAACCTTTCTGCCAACAATGTAATCGACTTCGCCTCACTGCGGATGGCCAACTGAGAACCTGCCTTTTCAGCCATCATGAGCACGATTTTAAAGCTCATTTGAGAGCTGGGTCGGCAGACCAGGCAATCATCGACCAATTAAAAACGGTTGTTTGGGGAAAGGAATCTGGGCATAAAATTGGCCATGAGGATTTCATTCAGCCTGACCGCACCATGAGCTTCATCGGTGGCTAAGCTTTCCATGGCGCAGACTCTCAATTTCACATTCCATTAAAATANATTGGTTGCGCGTTCAATAGCCGCACTTCCCGATGGATGTTGGATGCAATAGCTGGCAATTATCCATATGAATTTTTGAACGATACCATTTACGGAGGTGAGTCTTGTAGATTGAAATGACTAATCCACGACTCGATAAGCCCTGGAGTAGTCATTTCAAGTGGTATCAATTGTTTTTTGCGTCAATCAGTGACTTGCGGTTCCTTGACAGGGGGCGATAGAACTTTATATTTGACCAACAATGGCTAACGAAACGTACCCCTACCAAGATCCTGCTCAGGTTTCGGAGCTTCTCTCATCGCACAAGCGGTTCACTTCCGGAGGACGTGGCCCTTGGCATGCTGTGTCTGATTCCGATTGGCAGGATTGGAGATGGCAGCTTAAAAACCGCATTAACAACCTTGACCAGTTGGAGTCTGTGGTTCCGGATTTGTCAGATGAAGAGATTCAAGGGGCAGAGCTGGCCAATACCAAACTTTCTTTGGGAATCACGCCTTATTTTTCCAATCTGATCCATCGCGAAGATCCAATTTGCCCCATTCGGCGACAAGTAGTACCCCGCGTTGAGGAGACTGTCAGTTCTGCTTGGGACATGAGTGATCCATGTGGAGAAGACGAGCATTCTCCCGTTCCCGGCTTGGTGCATCGATATCCTGATCGTGTGCTTTTTCTGGTGACGGATCGTTGTGCGGCTTATTGTCGTTACTGTACTCGTTCTCGTCTGGTGAGCAATGCTTCAGGCTATGGGTTCCAACCTGATTATCAGGAGCAGCTGGATTATATTCGAAAGCATCCAGAGGTCCGCGACGTTTTGTTCAGTGGCGGTGATCCACTCCTCTTGAGTGACTCGAAGCTTGAGGGTTTGTTGAAGGCGCTGAGGGATATTCCCCACGTAGAATTCATTCGTATTGGCAGTCGAATTCCTATTTTCCTGCCTCAGCGCATCACTTCCGACCTTTGCGAGATGCTCAAACAGTTTCACCCCCTGTTCATGAGTGTGCATGCGAATCATCCCCGAGAGTTAACGACTGAAGTCAAAGAAGCTTTGGGTCGCTTAGCGGATGCCGGGATCCCGCTGGGCAATCAGTCTGTGCTCCTCAGAGGGGTGAACGATTCAGTACCTGTCATGAAAGCGTTGATTCACAAATTACTGATGTGCCGCGTGCGTCCCTACTACCTTTATCAGTGTGATTTGATTTCGGGTTCAGCCCATCTTCGTACCAGCGTTCGAAAAGGTCTGGAGATCATGCGTGGATTGCGTGGCCACACAACAGGCTATGCGGTGCCGCAATATGTAATCGACGCTCCCGGTGGCGGTGGCAAGGTGCCGATCAATCCGGAATATATCCTGAGTCATAACAACGAACGAGTGGTGATCCGTAACTTCGAAGGCCGCGTGTTTGAATACCCCGAGGTTGCTGATGAACCTGAAGATGCTTCATCCATNAAGGTGTGCTCATCGGTTCATGGGGAAGCATAGAATCAGGATCTTTTTATATTTTCCTTCTGGCTCTGAACCATCCTTTGCCTTTCCTGATATTCGCNTATCTCATATCTAACTCATGCCCAGAGAGTCTCTTCAATCCAAGAAAGATCGCATGCAACTNGTGATCCGGGCACTCAGGAAAACCTATCCTGATGCCCATTGTGAGCTTGTTTACAAGAATCCTCTGGAGTTGCTTATCGCCACTATTTTATCCGCACAATGCACCGACAAGCAGGTAAACATCGTAACCAGCGATCTGTTTGAAAAATACAAGACAGCCCAGGATTATGCTGTTGCCAGCCAGGAAGCATTGGAGAATGATATTCGGCGCATAGGATTGTTTCGAAGCAAGGCCAGGAATATCCGTTTATGTTCTCAAAAACTGGTTGAAGATCATCGGGGACAAGTTCCTGAAACCATGGAAGAACTTGTAAAGTTGGGCGGCGTTGGTCGCAAGACCGCCAATGTTGTTCTGGGAAATGCATTTGAGATACAGGTGGGTATCGTTGTGGACACACATGTGAAGCGACTGTCGGAACGTCTCAGGTTTTCCAAGGCAAATTCGGCAGAGAAGGTTGAACAGGATTTACAGAAATTAGTGCCATCGCATCATTGGACAATGTTCAGTCACTGGCTGATCTGGCATGGCCGACGCCGATGTGCTGCCCGAAGTCCGCAATGTGCCTCATGCGAAATAATGGATTTATGTCCTTCCAATGCATCCTCCCAGTGAATCAATCCCTCTACCTCTCCACGCACATCCTCCAACTCCGAAGTCGTCGCCATCGATGCGCATGCACGAGGCTTAAACAAGACCACTAACCAGGTTAATGATTTGTGGAAGCCATACTGCGATCGATTCAAGGTGATGTATAGTTCTCAGGAAGGTGTCCCGGAGTTGCTTCCCTGCGAAACCCCATTGATTCGAATCGTTCCCAAGCCAGGAACTTATCCTTGGCCTGATGAATTCCTTGAAGACTGAGCGGGTTCACGTTTCAATTGTAACATGAATCATGTGCCACCAACGACAAGGAAGACACTTCAACGATGGAGTGTCGCGTGGTTGTGCATCATCATCGTTTCCATTCCTCTGCATATGCAGGGTGCTCCATCAAATACCAAGATGCAACAGGACCTCACTTATGCCCAAGTTGGTGACCGCTTTCTGAAATTGGATCTATATGGCTCCAATACCTCCAATAAAAAGCCATTGATAGTCTGGGTTCACGGAGGTGCATGGCGNGCGGGTAACAAATCCAGCATGCCACTGAAGTCTCTCGTCAAGGATGGTTTTTCAATTGCCAGTGTTGATTATCGATTGACCCCCGAAGCTCGATTTCCAGCCAATGTTCATGACATCAAGGCTGCGATTCGATACTTGCGGGCAAACAGTAAACGGCTTGGAATCAATACGGAGANAATCATCATCGCAGGTGCATCCGCAGGAGGGCATCTGGCCGCTCTGGTGGGGGTGACCAATGGCCATGCATTACTGGAAGGTGATTTGGGTGAACATCCCGATGCTTCCTCAGATGTGCAGGCTATTGTTTCGTTTTACGGTGCATCCAATCTTACCTCCATTCTCTCGCAATCAACACCGCATGGCCTGAGCGTTAGAATCCCAGCCCTCCAACTTTTGCTTGGATCGCAGCCTGAAGATGATGTTTCATTAGCTGAACTTGCCAGTCCTGTATTTCATGTCGAGTCCTCAGATCCACCGCTGTTATTGATACACGGTGATCAGGACCCTCAAATGCCCATCAATCAATCGCACGAGCTTGTTGGGGTGTATCAGCAAGCGGGCGCNGTCGTCACCATGGAGGTGATTCACGGTGCGGCTCATGGNGGGGCTTTGTTTTATGATGGTCATCGACTGAATCTCGTGAAGTCTTTTCTGAAGAAATACCTCATTGTCATTCCCTGAAAGTCGTGGAATTATTTTGNTCNTACACCCTTTGCTCGTGAAANGTACACTCAATCAAGAATGAATAAGCAAAGCTGCATACAGACCCTCAGGGGGATTCTTTTCCTCATGGGATTGATGCCCTTGCTGACAGGATGTGGTGTAGCCAGTGTGACATCTTCCGGCGATCAGAAAAGGCCATCGCCTCCAGGGAAACCGGATGACAAATCACCTCTTTTGATAGTCGATTATTTCATGCAGCACACCGCTTATTTCAGAGGTTCCTGTGACGGTTCAGGAGGTGCTGCTCTCGATAAAGATCACTTTGCCGTGGTCAATGATGAGACGAGTCATTTGTTGATTTACAAGCGCCATGACCCGGGTGAACCCATTCAATCAATCAATTTGAGGAAGCCCCTTGAGTTGAAAAAAAAGGAAGAAGGTGATCTGGAAGCTCTCGCCCTCGTGAAGGATTACCTTTTTGTCCTTGGTTCTCATTCGCGTGACCGGGATGGTAAAAAACAGAAGGAGCGCAGGAAATTATTGGCACTTCGTTTACGATCGGAAAGTGGTGTATTCGATCTCAAGCCTCTGGGTGATGTTTATGAAGATTTGATGGATGACCTGGAAAATCACGATGCCTTCGATGAGCTGGGGCTCAAGCAAAGTGCTGGAGAAGCGGGGAGTGACCCCGAGGGATTCAATATTGAAGGTCTTTGTAGTGGTTCTGATGGTGTTTTGTGGTTGTGCTTTCGAGGCCCTCGTATAGGAGCCAGGGCCCTGCTGATACCGATGATCAATCCTGGTGATGTAGTGGCAGGTGACAGGCCTCGTTTTGGAAAANACCAATTATTAGATCTTCAGGGACGTACCATTCGGGGAGCGGATAACTTTGGCGGTCATATCATCTTTGTGGCAGATACGGACAGAGACGACCTTGGTCCTGCCATCTATATTTGGGATGAACAAGGTAACGACGTAACCCAGTTGCATACCCCTGAACTGCGATCCATTGACCCTGAATCGGTGGTTATATTTCCCGATACAGGCCTGCAGGAATTGCTTGTGCTGAGTGACGACGGAGGTCGGCGATCCAACGGAAAAGATTGTAAGGATTGGAACGGAAAGTCCGACAAGCGGTTTCGCAGTGTGACCTATCGCTGGCTTCAACCTTAACGTTTTCCCATTCTCAAAAATTCAGGATTCTCATTCCAGCCGGAAGCTCGTCGTCCAAGAGCGGGAATATCAATGTCACCAAGTTCATGCCTTATCAGCTGTGCCTGTTTCAGCATTCGCTCCACGATATCCGGATGTTCATTTGCTACGTTGCTGGATTCAGCAATATCCGCCTGCAGGTCAAATAACATCAAGGGTGACTCGGCCTCAGGTTTTCCCCAGTTGCGTAGTTTGGGAACCAGCGGTAAATGCAGTTTCCAGCGTTCATCACGAAGTGCTTGCAATTGCTGCATCTGGTAATAATAAAAGTAGTCGTGTGGAGAAGTTGCTTGAGCGGGGCGGTTGAGTATCGGCCAGATATTTAATCCATCCAGGGTATGGTCTGTTGGTATACCTGCGTCAGCAAGATGGGCTAGCGTAGGGAGCAGGTCGATCGTGGAGGTTAACGCGTCCGAGGTGCTTGATGATGGGATTTGCCCTGGCCACCATGCCACAAATGGTTCCCGCATGCCGCCATCCCATGTTGTTCCTTTTGTGCCTCTCAAAGGTCCATTGCTCCTGCCTTTGCCGCCGGTTGCACCGTTATCTGAGGTGAAGATTACCATGGTTCTCCGATCAAGCCCCAGTTTTCTCAGAGTATTGAGTATGGCGCCAGTCGAGCTATCCAGTTCCTCGATGACATCTCCATAAAGGCCGTTCTTTGATTTGCCTTTATGTTGCGCGCCTGCAAAAAGTGGTACGTGTGGAAAGGTGTGAGGCAGGTAAATAAAGAAAGGGTCCCTCTGATGCTGTTGGATAAAGCGAATGGTCTCCTGCGTGTAGCGCTCTGTCAGTCTTGTCTGATCAACAGGCGCTTCTATGACCCGTTCATTTCGCATCAAAGGCAGTGGTGGACGCGAGCCATCCTTCCTGCCTTTCATGTCGTTGCTGTATGGAATGCCAAAGTAGGTATCAAACCCTTGTCGCGTAGGCAGAAATTCCGGTTGATCGCCCATGTGCCATTTTCCAATGCACGCCGTGGCATAGCCTTGGTTTTTCAAGACTTCTGCGATGGTTCTTTCCGAGGGATTCAATCCTTTTTTGTCACCAGGGAAAAGAACGCATAGATTTCGGTCATTGACGTGCATGTCAACCCGTTGTGAATAACAGCCGGTCATCAGACTTGATCTTGAAGGCGTACACACGCTGCAAGTCACATAAAAACTGGTAAGGCGAAGCCCTTCCTCTGCCATGCGATCGAGATGAGGGGTGCGATTTGCTTTCGAACCAAATGGACCAATATCACCATATCCAAGGTCATCGCAAAAGATGACAATGAAATTGGGTTTCAAAGGACGTGACGCTGTGGCTGACTGGATGGAAAAAAGTCCAGCGATCTGAATCAAGAAACTGGCCAGCAGCCATTGCCATACTCGAACATGGTTCATGAATCGGAACATGATGATGGTATAACACCTATCATCAAAAGCTGGCAATCCAAGAGTCTTTGCCACTCCGACACGTTTTAACTTTCTTCTGCTCTCGGTGGGGCTTACATTGANCTCGTGATTGCGTTGATCGATTATGGCGCCGGTAATTTAAGAAGTGTCCACAAGGCCCTGCTCCACCTTGGGGTGGAGGTTCGCTTGGTTACGGAGCCTGATGGATTGGATGAATGCCCGGGGATTGTGCTTCCTGGCGTAGGTGCCTTTGATGATTGTTCGATTGCCTTGAAGAGCCAGGCCTTAATGGAGGCAACCCGCCGACGCATTGACGAAGGGGCATGGTTTCTGGGAATCTGTGTAGGGTATCAGATTTTATTTGAACGCAGTGAAGAGTTCCAAAGTAAATCGCCCGGTTTTGGCTTATTCAAGGGGTCTGTTGTGCGCTTTCCTGAACGGCCCGGTTTGAAAGTGCCTCAGATAGGCTGGAATCAAGTCAGATACAATCACCCTGATTGCCCCATTTTCAAGGGTATTCCGGATAACAGCCATTTCTATTTTGTCCACAGCTATCATCCTGAACCTGAAGACGAATCAATTGTTGCCGGGCAGACACATTACGGCAGGAATTTCTCATCGGCTGTCTGGAAGGACCGTGTCTTTGCGACTCAGTTTCATCCGGAAAAAAGTCAGGTATTGGGACTTCAGCTTTTGAAGAACTTCGTGGATCTTGTCTGAATCTACTTCGCATCCAGTAATCCGTGGCGCGACATTTGCTCCATTGTCCAAATGTATTCGTTGACCAGTTGGTCGACGACGCTCCTTTGCTTCATGGAGTCCGGCATTACTTCCCAAGTGTAGGTCTCCATTTCAAGATGAGAGCAAATGCCCGGGTTGGATTTGAGAAAATCAAGGGTTCCAAGCAGGTGGTCAACAGTGCTGTCAAATAGTCCGGTTGGGAGGTGGTGCAGGGGTATGTGAAAATGAATGCGCCATTCCTCCGCTAGATGAGGTTGGCTATTTGGATTGGATGCCAATGCATCGGGAAGATCTCGGTATCGAATGATTTCTCCTCCTACTCTTCGCTCAAGAACCTGATGAAAATAAACGTCATCTGAAAAACCCTTCAGCGCTTCCCTGACTTCCAAGGTCGGATACACTTTGAGTGCTGAACTAAGATGGATCTTGCTGATTTTGATTTTGTGCCCCTTCAGGCGTCCCAGAGCTTCATGTGGGTTTTCGTATTCGATGGCAAGATGACAGCAGTCGTAATTCACTCCCAAATGCTCGTTAATGCGTAAATCACCTTTGCGATCCTGTCGCATTTGGTCGAAAAATTTAACGGCTTCCGACGTGGTTTCCAAATAACAGAGAGGTTCCGGTTCAAGGCCCAGATGGAGTTTTTTACCCGTTCTTGCACTTAATTGTTCAATGTGCTCAATGCATTTCCAAATGTTTTTGCGAGCTTCTCGTACTTGACGGTCGTTCGTGATGAACTCCTTGTATGAAACAGGAACAGTGCTCACGCTGCCTTCTACGTCTTCAGGGACAAGTTCGACCAGTATATCAAACAGTAAATTTGTATAAGTCAGTCTTTCTTGCGTCGTCCAATCGGGGCGATAGACATCCTCCTTGACACGCGTGCCATGAAATTTGCCAAATGGAAATCCGTTGATCGTGAAAACGTAGCAGTTGTTTTTTTCAAGCCAGGTTTTGAATGCGGTCAGATTCTGCGGTTGACTCAGGTCCTTAGCTGCCTCTTGCCCCAGCCTCAAGCCAATTGCATAAGGTTCATCAGGCGCCACTTTCTGGCGGACAGCCAGCGTATGCTGCTTGAGGTTCTGAAATGTCTCTTCCCAGGATTCTCCCCTGTGAATATTCGTACAATAAGCAAGATGAAGCCCATGCTGCAGTCTCATAATCTGTGTATTTAACTCCTTGTTGCTGACATCATGTGCTCAATCATGGGTTGCAACAAGTTTAATGAGCAGGGTGGATCAGCCTTTGATTTTGAATTTGGGTGACTGGCTCATGAAGGAAATTGGGTTTTGGAAAGTCACTTTGTCGATCCAATCATTTTGATGTCCGCGTTGTCTCATTTCCAGTGCCGCGTGTGGAACGGCAAGTGGGCGACTGATTCCCCAATCGCAGGCACTGTTCATCCAGATGCGATTCGTACCAAAATTCTCCAGCATGTCAATGGCCCTGCTGTGGCTGCATTTGGACTCAGGATATAATGTCATTCCTGCCCAGAATCCTTCATCCAATACCATCCCAATGGTGTGCTCCTCGACATGATCAATGACACATCGTTCGGGGCGAATGCGGGAGTCATTCTTCAAGGCATCCAAGATCATCCGCGTTCCTTTATACTTGTCTTCCAGATGAGGCGTGTGCACCAGGATCAATTGATCATGTTCGGCTGCGATCTGGATGTGTTTTTCCAGAACAGTCAGTTCGTTTTTACTGTTCTTGTTCAGACCGATTTCGCCAATGCCGAGCACATTGGGCTTATTGATAAAGTCTGGAATAAGCGACAGAACATCATCGGCGAGTTTCAAATCTTCCGATTCTTTGGGATTGATGCAAAGCCAGGAATAGTGAGGTAAATTAAACTTAGCTGCACGCTTTGGTTCATGTTCGGTCAATTGACAAAAATAGTCGTAGAAACCCTGTGCTGAACTTCGGTCAAATCCGGCCCAGAATGCAGGCTCACAAACTGCCTGGCAACCCGAGGTGACCATGGCTATGTAATCGTCGGTGGTTCGGCTGACCATGTGGCCATGTGGTTCGATATAACGCATCTTGTTTTCTTTTGTTCCGTATTTTAACCTTGGGTANTACCGGGCCATGCTCCGCAAGCAGCTTTGGTCGTTGCTGTTTGAATAGGGACATTTGTCGGATCGCTGAAAGTCATCAGAACCTTGGCTGCTCGATGTTTTTCATTTGCCTCGAGATGTTTTACAGCTTCCCTGAGGGCGTCCATCCGGAAGTCATTTTCCCCAGGTGCGCGATCCACTCGATCCAGAAACGCCGCCAGATCAATCAACTTGTGGCGGGCGTCCATAAAATACATATCCAACACTTGTTGTCGTGTCATGGTGTTCATATTGNTANNATTCTAACCCATAATGTCCGGTGGAGAAACCCCAAAATCCGAAGGTAAAACTCGATGAGATTGACAGGAGACCCTCTGATCCTAGTTGTATGAAGTCTCCAATCCTGGGCTTGAAAAGCCCCGTTGAAAGCATTGGCCCTTTGGTGGATGGCATGAAAACATTGAGGCTGATCAGTTGGCTTTTCCTGCTTTGCTGCTCCCAATCCAAAATGAATCTAAAAAATTTCGAAGGGTTGCCAAGCGTACGGAATCGAGTCAAGGTATCNNAGTAANCCATGTCAGAACTAACCTTCTATTTTCGACGCGCCACGCTCGAGGACATCGAAATCCTCAGGGAATTATGGCAAACTGCCCTGTTTCCCATACAGGAGCTTGAAAAACGTTTGACGGAGTTCCAGATCGTGGAAGGAATGGATGGACGTATATTTGGGGCTCTGGGTGCAGGAGTTCAGGGTGAAGAGGCGTGGGTGCATCATGAAGTCTTTGTCCATCCTGAAGCTGAGGTTGCTGTTAGAGCAAAACTCTGGAACAGGTTAAAGATTTTGTTTGGGAATCAAAGTGCACACCGGGTCTGGACATGCGAAAAAGCGGATTTCTGGAAGCAGATCGGGTTCCGAAAACCGACAGAAGAAGAGAGTGCAAAATTTCCTGCCGATTTCAGACATGATGGTANCGCCTTATTGGTGTATCCGCTTAAGGATTTGAAAGCTGAGCGGATGATTGAAAACAAAATCATGGAGCTTCAGGCGGCTCGTGAAGAGGAAGAGGTCACATTCGGGAAGAAGACAAGGATTGTAAGAGTCATTGCCTTTTCCCTGACGGGTTTTTTCATGGTGATTTTGATTTATTACACCATCAGGGCAATGATGGCTTTGCCGCAGATTCGTCCTTAGCGTTGAATGCGTCAGCATGGTAGGAACTGCGCACCATNGGGCCACTCGCCACGTGAATGAACCCCAATGATTCAGCCATTTTTCCGTAGCGATCAAAAGTATCCGGATGCACATATTCTTTCACCGATAGGTGTTTGACCGTTGGTTGCAGATATTGCCCCAAAGTCAGGATATCGCAATTGGCTTCCCGCAGGTCATGCATGGTTTGTTCCAGCTCCGCTTCTGTTTCCCCCAGACCAAGCATGAGACCTGATTTTGTGAATACCTGATAATCTGCTCTTTGTTTGACCATGTTAAGAACAGCCAATGATCGATCATATGTTGCCCGTGATCGAACTTCCGGCGTGAGTCGTCGGACGGTTTCCATATTGTGATTGAATATGTGAGGTTTTGCAGAAAGTACCGAATCCACTGCGTTCTCTTTGAGAAGGAAATCGGGAGTCAATACTTCAATGATCATCTCACTGCTCCTGAGGCGTATGGCCTCAATGGTATCTCGAAAGTGTATTGCTCCCCCGTCGGGAAGGTCATCTCTAGCTACGGCAGTGATAACAACGTGCTTCAGTTTCATTCTGGTAGCAGCCTCAGCTACTCGCTCAGGTTCCTGTGGATCAAGGGCCTTGGGTTTTTGAGTTGAGATGGCGCAGAAACCGCAGGCTCGCGTGCAACGGTCTCCTGCGATCATGAATGAAGCTGTTCCCTTACTCCAGCACTCCCAGTGATTAGGGCATTTCGCGCTTTCACAAACCGTGTGGAGATTCAGTTCGTCCAGTAGTCCGCGTGTTTGAGCAAAAGTATTTGTCGTCGGTAAAGCTCTCCTCAACCAGATGGGTAATCTTTGACGCTCTTTTGTTTTTGTTGCAATAGACTCCATGTCTGCCGTTAAGGTGAAAAATTAAATGGCTTTGTCAAATCCTTTGGATTTCCACCATGTTTCCAATTCATCGACGCCAAAATCAGCGAGGATCTCCCCGTTAACATCAATGCTTGGAGTCATGTCGCGTCCGGTCAAGTCTCGCAGTTCCTGCATTGCAGATGAATCTGAAATGACTTCAAGGTTATCGAATGTCAGCCCCTTCGATTCCAGCCAATCAATGGCTTCGTGACACCAGCCGCAATAGGATTTGGTAAATAAACGAATTTTCAATGTTCGATCAGGCATAAGAAAAAAATATCAATGGTCGTCGGATGATTCCGGTTCCGTGATGATGGTATCGAGGTGTTCGTAAGACGGTACGCAGCAGCAGAGCAGGCGTAGGGGAGCAGATCCTGAATTCCAGAGTTTGTGTTTCTTTCCGGGTGGAATCGCAATCGCGTCACCTACTCGCACTTTTTGCATTTCAGTTTCAATTCGCATGCGACCTTCACCTTCAATGATATAGTATATTTCCTCAGTTTTGGCATGATAGTGTTCATCGGTGCTGCCATTGGGAGGCAAGGTTGCTTCTGCCAGGCTTTGATTTTTGATTGCCGAATTACGATGCGCCAACAGTTCGCGTATCTGCGAACCGTCCTTGGTGATAAAGGGCTCCACTTGATCCAAATTGACCACGTCCATACCCCTTCAAAGTAGCCTGATTTGTTGGAATATGGAAACAACTTTCACATTCGAAATTATAAATCACATGCCATTATTGACATAGGACCTAGGTTTCATTGTTAATATGGGAACCATGCTTCCATGCTTAAAAAAGAATCCATCCAACTCTACTCTAATGGGGACGCTTTTTATCTTGCTGCTGACATCGGCATGCTTCACAGACTTTCAACATGTGAACGATAAAAATGGTCTGGTTAAGGATGATCTCCAGTATGGTGGATCCAATGATTCTGGGGGAGTGTTAAATTCTTTGCAGGCTCGGTTCGATATGCAGCACATCGAGCTCGAATTGAAAATATTGCCTGCATCCAAATCAATTGAGGGTAGCGCTCTTTTAGATGTTCTCGTTGTCGAGCCTTTGGAAGAAATATTATTGGACCTTGATTCTCTATTGANCGTATCAAAGGTGCACTTGAGCGTTAAAGGTACAGGTTCCATCCCATCGAGATTTCTGCATGTCGACGGCAAATTACATGTTTACCCCAGTTTGTTGCTTCCATCACAATCTCTCGTGAGTGTTAACGTCGTGTACGGTGGGCAGCCCCTCAAAGCGGCAAAAGCTCCCTGGGATGGTGGTTTTACATGGTCTGCGACGGAGGATGGGCATGCATGGATTACCACAACGATGCAGGGCGAGGGGGGTGATTTATGGTTTCCATGCAAGGATCACCCATCTGATAAAGCGGAACGAGTTGATCTTAAAATTTCCGTGCCAGAGCCATTGGTCGTTGCTGCCAACGGTAAATTAATCTCCTCGTCAAAGCATAGCGATGGATGGACGACCTTNCATTGGCGGACTTCTTACCCGATCAGTAATTACAATGTCGCCCTCAATATTGGTCCCTACGAATGGATTGAATCTAAATACACCTGTATAGACGGGACTGTCATGCCGTTTCATTTTTGGGCTCTGCCTGAATCAAGGAAGAAAGCTGAAGAAGCTCTACCTGAGTTCAAACGACATATGGCTTTTTACGAACGCATACTTGGACCTTACCCATTTCGGAATGAAAAATATGGAGTGGTTGAAACACCTCATTTAGGAATGGAGCATCAAAGCATTATCGCCTACGGAAACAAGTTTAGAAGAGGTCCTCATGGTTATGACTGGCTCCATCATCATGAATTAGGGCATGAGTGGTGGGGAAATTTAGTGACTGCCAATGACTGGAGGCATTTTTGGTTGCACGAAGGTTTATGCACTTACATGCAGATTCTTTATGCGGAAGAGCGGCAAGGCATGATGGCTTATCATCATGCAATGTATGTTGACCGCAAGCGTATCAAAAGCGAACACACTCTTGTCCCCGCAGAGCCTGCTTCCTTCGATTTAATGGACGATCAAGTTGGAGAGGATGTCTATTTCAAGGGTTCATGGATTTTGCATACCCTGCGATATTTGATTGGTAAAAAGGATATTGAGAAAGTATTGCATCGTTTTGCATACCCCGACTCAGATTTGGAATCCACTTTAGAGGGGCAAGCCATTCGATTTGCGGGCACGCAAGATTTTATCGATACGGTACATCAAGTCACAGGTCGCAATCTGGATTGGTTTTTCGACGTGTATTTATATAATGCACCACTCCCACGCCTCATTGAGCGTTTGCAAGGCGCCCAATGGATCTTGGAGTGGGAAGTCCCAGAAGGCTGTTCTTTTCCCATGCCTCTTGAGGTAGAACTTGGGGGTCATGTCACCCAACACAAGATGGAGCAAGGTCGATTGGTGCTTGATGCCGAGACTTGGTCAGGTGCTGTTTTGGATCCTCAATGCTGGATTCTGATGGAAAATCGTAGCGCTCTAATGGGTAATCCTTACGGGGAAAGCTTCGATTGATGGTGCTACAGCTTGCCTTCAGGGCGACTGTTAGCTCGCAAAGATTCATCAAAAATCTTCATCTCTCGAAGCATCGATTTAACACGTTGTGGGTGTTTTACAGCCAGGTTTTTGGTTTCCGATAGATCGCGGCCCAGATGGTAAAGTTCGATTTCTTTATTAAACCTGATTTTCCATGAACCCTGGCGCATGGCTTCCAGCTTTCGCCCTCGATAGTAGTAAAAGAACTGATGAGGAGATCGTGCATCCGCACGGCCAAGCATCAGAGGGNAAATATCCATTCCATCAATGACTCGGTCTGAGGGTACCGTTGCACCGGTGATTCTGGCGAAGGTGGGAAGCAGATCAATCGTGGAAGCTATCTCGTGACATTCAGAGCCAGCTGGGATTTTGCCAGGCCAGCGCATGATGCATGGTACCCGCATGCCGCCTTCATAGGTTTGAAATTTATAGCCGCGAAGAGGCAGAGCAGAGCCTCCATGACCATTCTTCAAATTCCAGGGGCCGTTGTCTGTTGTGAAGATAACCAGTGTGTTATTGTCAAGCTTGAGTCGTTTCAGAGTGCTGAGTATCTCGCCCACGCTCGAGTCAATTTCTTCAATTGTATCCCCATAAAAACCACCAGAACTCCTACCCTTGAATTCTGGTGAAGCTGCCAATGGGATGTGCGGTAATGTATGTGGCATGTAGAGGAAAAAAGGCTTCTTCTGGTTCTCCTCAATGAATTTAACGGCTTCTTGGGTGTAACGCTGAGTAAGTGTGGATTGGTCACACGGGTACTCCACGACTTCTTCGTTTCGAAGCAAGGGTACCCAGTTTTTTACAGGTTTATCCGTTTTGATTTTTTCTGCAGTCATGCCCTCACGCAAAACCACATTATGGGCTAATTGCATGGAAGGATCGATGGTCATGTCATTGCTGTATGGGATACCATAATACCGATCGAAACCCTGACGGGTTGGAAGAAACTCAGGGTGATGTCCGAGATGCCATTTCCCTACGCAGGCGGTTGCATAGTTTTCTTGCATGAGCATGTCAGCCATTGTGATTTCCGAGGGATTCAGCCCTATTTCGTGACGAGGAAATAAAACCCCGGGAATGTTGACCCGCGTTGGATAACACCCGGTCAACAATGCCGCTCGAGACGGAGAGCAAACTGAATTGGCCGAATAGAAATCCGTAAACCTCATGCCTTCAAGCGCCATATTGTCCAGATGGGGGGTACGAATCCTGGGGGCACCGAAACAACCAATGTCCTCATACCCCTGGTCGTCAGTGAAAATCAGGACAATGTTGGGTGACTTGGCCATAGCAGTCGTTACGATCAAAGCGCAACACANCAGCAAGACGTTCCTTGAAAGGTTCCTCGAAAAGTTGGATGGATTCATGACACTTATCTTTTTTGAGTCTGCTCTATGTTGATTACTTAATATTTGGCTACTTCACGTTCATGTCCGCAGCCGAGTGCCTTTGCCATTTCCGAGGCTTTTGAAAGCATCATGCCCGCTTCGCTCGCCACGGCTATGAATTGGAACCCTTCCTCGCGGCGACGCTTGGCCGCTTCCACATCGGCCACATGAATTCCGGAGGCGACACCGTATTTTTTCCCAACGGTCTGGAGATGTTTCAGTGCGTCAATGAATTCCTGTTTGTCACTGTCCCATTTGGGTTTTTCTCCCATGGATTTCAATAAATCATTCGGCCCTACAAAGAAGGCATCAATACCGGGTACGCTTAATATCTCATCGGCATTTTCAATGGCTTTGACATGTTCCAGCTGGAGAACAAGCAGGATNTCTTCGTTGGCTCGTTCGTAATAGGTAGCTGGGTCGGTTTGGAAACTGACGGCGTGGAGCATGCCCCCCACAGAGCGTGATCCCCTGGGGGCATAGAAGGTCGAATCCACAGCTAATTCTGCATCGGATTTACTGCATATCATCGGCAGGATGACCCCCCAGCCTCCGTTATCAAGGACACGTTTGATATTTTCTCCCGTGTTCCAGGCGGGGCGAGCCATAGGGACTGTATTTGTTCCGGCGATGGCTGAATAACAAAGCGATGCAGTTTCAACGCCGATTGGCATGTGTTCGATATTCAGGTTCAGCCAATCAAATCCAACGTTGGCCATCAGTAATGCTGTCGTTGGATCTGGTATGGATAGCCAGCTTCCAATGCTTGCCTCTCCTCGCTTGAGTTTTGCTTTGACGTGATTGGTTCTCATATTTATCCGGAATGTTTGATTAAAGTTCGTTCAGTTTGGCGCGCAGTTGCGGTTGGTCGAGTGTCTCTGGATTGACCAGCAATTTGGGGCGACGGCCTTCCATGAGGTCCACAATCGCCTCTGCTGCCGCCATGCTTACGCGTTCCCCTGTTTCTCGACTACTCGAGGCTTGGTGAGGTGAAAGTAGTAGGTTTGGTGCAGATCGGAATGGGTGATTCTTTGGTAATGGTTCTTTGATGAAGGCGTCCAAAGCTGCTCCTGCAATCCAACCCCCATTCAATGCCTGGGCAAGTGCCTCTTCGTTGACGTGTGCACCTCGGGCTGTGTTTACCAGAATGGCATCCGACTTCATGGATTTTAATTGCTCCACACCAATCATGCCTTTGTTTTCCTCGTTTAATGCCGCGTGGATGGTGATGAAATCACTTTCCTTGAGTAATGTGTCCAGGTCCACGAAATCGACACCCATGGCCTTTGCATCCGGGTGCGGCATGACATCATAACTCAGCACTTTCATGTTGAATCCTGAAGCCCTTTTGACGACAGCTCGCCCAATCCGCCCGCACCCGATCACCCCCAGCGTTTTACTGCCAAGGTCCACACCCCACTCGGCTTTCCATCCGCCCTCACGCATGGTTTGATGCACACTAAAGGTCCTGCGCGCCATCGTCAGCAGAAGAGCGAATGCGTAATCAGCGACTGCTTCATCAAGGAGTCCAGGAGTGTAGGCGACGGGTATGCCGGCAGCGTTGGCATCTGGAATGTTGATCGAGTCATACCCGACCCCCCATCGGGAGATGATTTTCAAGGCCTTTCCTTCCTGAGTGTTGAACACATCAGCATGGTATGCATCGGGACTGCATAAAACCGCGTCGTGCCCGTTCAATTGCTCCAGCAGTTCAGCACCCGAAAGGGGCCCCCACTTGGGCGGAATGGTGATTTCACAACCTTTGGATTTTAAAAATTCGATGGCGGGCTTGCCGACGACTTCAAAGGTGCGTGCTGTGATAAGGATTTTCCATGACATGGTCACCTAGTGTAAGATCCCCTTGATATCCTGCAAGAATCGTTTCCCTTCTCGGGCCAATTATTCTCGACATTTCAGGGGATTCAATGGCATGACATGTTGCCATTGATTATGAGTATTAAAAAACCTGATATCCTGATTCTTTGCACAGGGAATTCCTGTCGTAGCCACATGGCTGAAGGAGTGCTGAGGCATGCGGTGGGAGATACGGCTACTGTGCATAGTGCAGGCTCCGATCCCACGGGTGAAGTTCATCCTCTTGCTGTTCAGGTGTTGAATGAGATCGGGCTGGATATTTCCGCTCACACCTCAAAACACATGAATGAATTTCTCGACAAGGATATCAAGGTAGTCATCACGGTTTGTGACAATGCAGACCAGGCTTGTCCTCAGTTTCCCGGGCAAGTTCGGCGATATCATTGGCCTTTCCCTGATCCTGCCAAAATGGAAGGCAGCGAGGATGAAGTGCTGCAGTTCTTTCGTCAGGTAAGGGATCAGATCCGACTGATATTTGATATGTATGCAGCCGGATTTACCGATGGCGCTGAGCTGTTCAAACCTGCTGATTCAGCTGCCTCTTAAAAATGATACCCAGATGGGCAATAGGGGAAATCTTGGGAACGTTTTTATTGATTTTCTTTGGGTGCGGAGCGGTCGCTGGTGCGGTGGCGTTTGATGCCTTTCAGGGGGTTTTTCAGGTAGCGGCGGTGTGGGGTGCCGGGTTGATCGTGGCCATTTTATTGACGGCAGGTCACAGTCAAGCTCATTTCAATCCAGCCATTACATTCCCCATGTTTCTTTTCAGAGGGATGAAAGGTCGTCTGGCTCTGGGTTATGTGTTCTGCCAAATGATCGGCGCCTTTCTGGCTGCTGCGATATTGTTTCTTATCTTTCGTGAACCATTGTCAGCCCACGAAGAGGCGCAGGGCATCCAACGAGGTCAAAAAGGGAGCGAAGCCACTGCCATGGTGTTCGGTGAGTTCTTTCCAAATCCAGGAGGAAAACCTTTAAGTGCTGAACACAAGACCACCTTATCGATGTCCAGTGCGTTTGTCGCAGAGCTTGTCGGGACAGGGTTGCTGGCTTTCGCTGTGTTTGGTTTTACTTCCACAGATGTTCAGAAGCGATTGGGCGGAGGTGTTCCTTTTGCCATTGGGATCACCTTAACCGTCCTCATATGTATTTTTGGTCCAGTGACCATGGCCTGCTTTAATCCGGCCAGAGACCTGGCGCCCAGGTTGTTCTCCGCATTCGCGGGTTGGGGCGCCGTTCCTTTCGCCGTCAACGGGCACGGCTGGTGGGTTGTTTACATCGTGGCCCCACTGGGAGGGGGAGTGCTTGGAGGATGGCTTGGGAATACTATCTTCCATCGCCAATCCTGATTTTTTTTCAGTGTCGCTGAGCGCCCCGCTGACAACCTGCACACGTAGCTGGATCCTGCATCATTAAACCTGCGGCCAATGGAGATTGCTCCCAATAAAAGGGGTGACGATCCAGCGTATGATTTCCTTTTTGGTTCATTGTTTTTGCATCGTAAAGGCGGCCATTGGCAATGACCCATTCGATGTTTTGCGATTGGCGAATGTCGATGCTCGGATCGGCACTTTCTTCAAAAACAATCAAGTCAGCCAGTTTGCCAACTTCGATCGTTCCAAGATCATGGTCCATACCCAGGTATTTTGCGCCGTGAAGGGTTCCAGATCGCAGGGCTTCAAATGGTGTCATTCCTCCCTGAACAAAACTCCATAATTCCCAGTGTGTGCAAATACCGTTGAGTTGACCGTGTCCGCCCGCCTGAACCAGCCCACCCTGATCAATCAGCTTTTTGGTGATCCGTGCCTGCCTTATGTGGTTGTAATCTTCAATAGGCGCTGTGGTTCGGCGTCTTGCACGTGGAATGACTTTATGGGGAGGATTGAAGGCCATGACTCTGTCGTTGCGCCAGACCTCATCCACGTCATACCAGTAATTTTCACCTCCCAGGCCACCATAGGCTACGTTCAGGGTGGGGGTGTAACCTACCGCAGCTCCCCGCCACAAATCGAGGACATCTCCATAGATCATTTCAACCGGAACCGTATGCTCGATGCCGGTATGGCCATCCACGATCATGGTCAAATTGTGCATGAATGTGGCTCCGCCTTCAGGCACGACCAACATGCCCATTTCGCGAGCCGCTTTGATGATTTGCTGGCGTTGATCGCGTCGCGGTTGGTTGTAACTTTTGACACTGAATGCACCCACAGCCTTCATGCGTTCAAGGTGGAATTCCGCATCATCCAGGGAATCAATTTCCGCCTTGTAACTTCCGGCAGCACCGTAAAGGATGCGTCCGGTTGAAAAAGTGCGGGGCGCAGTGATCAATCCGGCTTTGGTCATTTCGCTGGCTGCAAAAATGGACTGAGTGTCATTCGATGGATCGTGAACCGTTGTGACGCCAAAGCCCAGACGTGCATAATCAACCCAGTTTTGCTGAGGGATGAAGCCGGAAGCTGCCTGTTGGCCATGTGCGTGTGTATCAATCAATCCTGGCATGACCAGGCGTCCTTCCAATGGAAGGACATGCGCATTTTCCGGAATCGAAACCTTTCCGTCCGGTCCGATATCGACGATACGATTTTCCTGAATAATGAGAGTGGTCTTTTCCTCGATAAATGGATGNACCATGGAAAGCATGCGACCTCCTGTCAGAGCGAGAGTGCCCGAAGGTTTGTCATGCTCCGTTTCGAAACTGATGTTGTTTATTTTCGGCTCGGGCAAGGTGTCCTCATCTGAAGCGGTCATTTGCTCCAGAGAAACAGGCAACGAATAAAGGTCAGACCCCAAAGACCAGTAAAGGTTGGAGTCAGGCCCTGAAAACTGTATCCAGTCACCTGCCGTTTCGCTTGCCTTGAACATGGGGAGCCCTTTTTGGTCAGGGCCCAGTGTGATGGTTTTCCCGGTTTGAACAAAAGGTGCGACATAGACGTGAAACCTTTCAACGAACCCTATCCATTTACCATCAGGTGAGATCTGGTAGTCAGTTGCCCAGGTGCTGGTGAAATGAGTGCGCTCTTCTTTGCCTTCCATACTGATCGAAACCAGTTTTCGGTTGTCCGCGTTGGTGTCGGAAGCTGTCTGTTGCAGGAAAACGCGTTCATTTGAAATTCCAAATTGAGGGTTTGATCCGCTCTCAGTGATTTTCACAGGTTGACCGCCCTGGCTTGCAATGGCGTAAATTCCCTGGTCTCTGGACCACAAAGGACTCGTCAACCAACCTCCGCCAGTGCGTTGAAAAACGACCTTGGAACCATCCGGTGAAAAGACAGGGTTGATATAGTGTCCAGGTTTGTTCGTGATGGCTCGGTTTTCGTGGTCGTCTTTTTTTGACAGAGAAGTTACCCGGATTTGACCCAGGCTCTTGTCATTCCACGTCGTGTAAACAAGATATTGACCATCTCGAGAAAAACTGGGATGAAACTCGAAGTGATCATTCTGAGAAGTTAATCGGGTCGGTTCACCATCAGGCAGGTTTTTGATGTAGATGTGACCAAGGGCTTGATAGACGACCTTGTCGCCTTGAGGGGAAACACGCACCCAACGCAACATCCGGACAGGGAATTTGCCTGGAGCAACGTTCACCGGAAATCTAACGGGTTCTGCTACTTGACGGCTATCTCTGACGCGAAACGGAATTTCATGAAGTGAGGTATCGGCTACATTTAATCTCCATATTTTTCCACGAGCCCAGAAGACGATGGATTCACCATCCGGTGTCCATGCAAATGCTGGATAGACACCGTGAATGGCCCAGGTCTCCTGCATGTCTCTCTCCAGATTGTCATAAAGTAACTGAATGGCTCCTGATTCGATATCGAAAACGTGAAGGCCGGACTTCCCGTCTACGCGGCGCACAAAGGCAAGGGTCTTTCCATCAGGGGAAGGGGTGGGGCGACAGGCTCCTCCGGGACCATTGATCAGGTTCAGTGTCTTGCCTGTTTCCAAATCCAGTTGGCGCACAACATAAATCTGTCCGTTGGAATCCTTGTCGTATTCGAAGGTGGAACCCGGGCTTGCGTCTTCAGAGTAGTAAAGATGTTTGCCGTCGATCGAAAATATGGGTTCATTCACATCTTTTTGATCCGTTGGCTTGGAAGTAAGCTGAACGCCTGCATGTCCTCCGCCCTTGACTCCAGAGCGATGAAACATCCACATTTCTCCTGCGCCCAGAGAACGTCGGCTGGTGAAATGCTTGCGTGCGACAATGTATTCTCCATCCGGTGACCAGTTTGGATTGTTGAAAAGGCGGAAGGTTTCCTGAGTGATTTGATTCAGTTCTCCGGTAGCAATATGTAACGTCCATATGTTGTCGCCGCCTTTCTCGTTGTTGCCAGTACGGTCACTCGTGAAAACCAGATGTTGGCCATCCGGGCTGAATCGAGGCTGCATATCCCAGGCGATACCTTCAGTCAGGTGAATGAGGGATTGTGCGTTTTTATCGTTCACGCCTTCAATAGGCATCATGTAAAGGTCCCCGAGTAAATCAAAAGCAACGTGCTTTCCGTCAGGGCTCACATCAAGGTTCATCCATGTGCCCTCGCGGGTGTCGATGATCTGTTCAAAGCCAGGGCCCTGGATATGGTTCACATTCCATGATGCTTTCTCCTCCTCGGTTTCTTGTTGGTGAGTTGCGCTGTCATCTCCCCGCAAAATCAGGTTGCTTGCCACAACCCAAACCATGCACGCCTTGATCCAGTGACTTAAAGTGAACATGCGTCCATAATGAACAGAAGAGGCTCATGAGAGCTATTAAAAATTCCAGAAGCTTTCCTTGAAGAGGTGCCAGCAAGCAGATCCAGAATCCGCTATTTTCATGACCGTCCGTGGTGAGGCTCGTTGGACATAATCCATGCAGGGAAATTGAATGGTATGGGTCGGATTGCTCCCGATTCGTGTTGCGTGAATATGCGTGGGATTCGATGGTTCTCGTTGGACCCGTTTGCGCACGAGCTGAGGGTGTGGGGGGGAGCTGAGCTTGCGTGCCAGGATGTCCCGTATCTAGCGGTGGGGCTTGCTTGGTCGATTGGATTGCCCTTATCCCGTTTGGCGTGATACGTTGACTGGGATGGAATGAGTGCCACACCTCAAACTTTCATTCGCAGTCAAGGAAGGCTGCGGGCAACGACAGCAGGTTCAGCCGGAAAATCAGTCCTCAACGTGTTATCTGGGTCATTCCTTGCTCAGGCCTGATCAACTTCACTGGTTTTCAAGATCGCCTGCTTTGATTTTAACAAAACCGTCCTGTTCAAAACTCGATTGAAGCGCTTCAAGCAATTCCTTTGATGTCAGTTTTCCAATGCGGTCGTTGATGTGTTTGTCGAAGAGCATGGTCCGTCCAAGGTAAAGTCCACTTGCCAATTCACCCGCCACAACTGGATCATTGGCCAAACTGTTCTTCTGTGAAGTTGCCCAGCTTTGTTTTGCCGCTGCCAATTCCTCTGCAGGAATTGGTTCGGACAACCATCGGTTCAATTCTTCATGAAGAGCTTTCTGAGCTTTCTCTGCGTTTTCAGGCGCACAAATTGCCATTGCAGACAGCGCGGCAACTTGATCCAATGAACGTGCGTTAAACCCTGAGTAAGCACCATAGGACAAACCGTCCTTTTGTCTTAATCGATTGAACAGCCGTGATTCTGCAAACCCTCCCAACACGTAATTTGCCAAGAGTAAGGCGGGGTATCGGCCATCGGTGTCATCCATTGCCACCGAGGCACCTGCTGCCACAACAGCCATTTTTTTATCAGGGGTTTGAATCAGTTCATCAACCTTGATCTCAGGTAATCGTTGTTTTTTGATTCTCTTGAAGACGGTTTGAGAATGCCAGTCACCAAATGCCTCTTTCAGCGATTTGATTACCTTCTCCTCTTCCATATCTCCGACAATGCTCAATCGTGCATGGCCAGCTCCGTAGTGTTTTTTGTAGAAAGATTGAATATCGGCAAGTTTCAAAGCCTCCATTCGCTGGATCAAAACAGGTAGATCATGAATATGATGAATGGACTCAGCGGGATAAGGGTTGAGTCGCTGGCGCAGCCGTCTGAAAAGGAGCGACTGCGGATCAGAGAGCATTCCTTGCATGCCTGTTAATTGTTGCTGCTTGAGCACCTTGAACTCATCTTCAGGAAAAGTCGGAGTTGTCAGAACTTCACCCAGAAAATGAATCAGCTCAACCAGGTGTTCATGGTCCGTCTGAAAGCGAACATTGAGTGAGCTTCCATGTTCCCCTGCGCTCATTGAAACGTTGGCTTTGAGTGCATCCAATTTATCTTTGATATCTTGATAAGAATGGTTTTCAGACCCCCGCATGATGAGGCTCGGTACCATGTCAGCGGCCGTCTGGGTGACAGGGCTATTCAGTGATTCCAAGTTACCCATGTAAAAATTGAAACTGCCGGTCACGCTATTGCCACGAGTTTCTTTGGCGAGTAGAGCTGTTTTGATGCCCTGGCCAATGGATTCCCGTCTTACACGGTTTTCAATATTTTCATGTGTGGCCTCAAAATCCTCACCTTCAGCAATGGCTTCCTTTCCTTTGTAACTCTGGACCAGCTCGGTCACATTCGGCGTCTCAGGAATGATCGTGCGATTGGGTTCCTTGGTTGGATGGAAAATACCACTCGTTCGGTTGGAGCTCTTAAAATAAACGGAAGCCACACGTTTGACATCTTCAACGGTTACCTGTTCCAATTGGTCGCGCGATAGAAAAAACAAACGCCAATCACCTACCGCCGCCGCTTCAGTCAGGTTGATGCCGATTTGATTGCTGTTCTTGAAGGAGAGTTCGATTTGTTTGAGAAGACGCGTTTTTGCGCGATTGACTTCCGTCTCAGTGATTTTGCTTTTGAAGAACGATTCGATGTCTTCCTTCATCTTCTCGAGCACCTTCTCTGGATCGACGTCCTTCTGTACTTCCGACAATACCATGAAGGCGCCCGGCTCGCGCGTGGGGTAGAAAAGGGGAGATACAAAACTGGCCAGTCCCTCTTCGACCAAGGATTTGTAGAGCCTTCCCGAGGGTGCGTCTGTGAGGATCGTGCCAATGACATCCAGGGTGACCGTATCGGCATGAGAACCTGCGCACACGTTATACAAAACACCTGTTGCCGCCACATCTCCATTGCGATTCAGCGTGACATGCCGGGCTCCATCCTTGACGGGTTCAACCGTATACGTGTCGCTCAACAGGCGCTCAGGTTTTGGGATGGTACCAAAATGTTTCTCAACCAATGCCAGCGCCTCCTCCGGTTTGAAATCACCTGCAATGACCAGCATGGCATTATCGGGTTGATAATATGTCTGGTAGAACTTCTTGAGATTTCCTGCTGGCACGCGCTCGATATCGCTGCGAGATCCGATGGTGGAAAATCCGTAATTATGCCAGTCAAAAGCCAATGACATCATGCGCTGATACAGGATCTGTATTGGATTGTTTTCTCCTCGTTCGAATTCGTTGCGAACCACTGTGAATTCAGTTTCGAGATCTTCGCTGAGGATCAGGCTGTTGACCATCCGCTCCGCCTCAAGCTCAAGAGCGAATTCAAGATTTCCCTTTTGATCCGAGGGTAGCGTTTCGTAATAGTTTGTGCGGTCAACCCAGGTGGTGCCATTGAACTGCGCTCCACGCGCTGACAGCAGTTTGATGATGTTTCCATACTTTTCAGTCCCTTTGAACAGCATGTGCTCCAGCAAATGTGCCATCCCTTTCTCTCCACGTCCCTCGTGTCTTGAACCCACGAAATAGGTGATATTGACCGTGAATTTGGGCTGAGAACTGTCAGGAAAGAGCAGGACACGCATCCCGTTGTCCATTTGATACTCCGTGATTCCTTCGACAGAAGTTACTTTTTTCAAGTCTGCTTGAACCGGTTGATTGTGAAGGCAAAAGGTCAGCAACACAAAAAAATATCCTAAAAACAAGGGTCCGCGAGTGATCAATTGTTTGGATCTCATCAATTCAGAGGAATCTTTTTTTCATTGAGATGCAAGTGCAAAAGGTTGGAAACGAGAAGGTCCCCCTCCATGTCGCACAACATGAAAGAGGACCAGGGAACTGAGCAAAACAGAGAACTAACAGAGTTAATTTGGATTACTACAAATTTCGACAGCTCCTTGTTCAGGAATGCTCAAATTTTTTTCAAAAAAGTTTATCGGTGCCTAAATAAAAGTTAGCCTCATCTAACTTATTGACTTGATTACTGAAGCAGATTTTCTATGCTGTTATAAGGATTAGAGCAGTTAATCAACATGCTTCACCCTTCGTTTATGGTTCAGGAAAAAGACAAAATACCTCGGATAGAAACAACGCCTCCGCCGGCCAATCGTTGGACGAAGGGTCTTGCGGTTGAGGATATTCCGCTGGAAATCCACGATTTAACCGTGGCATACCACCACAAACCGGTGCTTTATGGAATTGATCTCGCGGTTCCCCCCGGGAAGCTGATTGGCATCATAGGCCCGAATGGCGCCGGTAAATCCACCCTCATCAAAGCCATCATGGGGCTTCTGCCTTCAGACAGTGGATGGGTGAAAATCTTTGGAGAAAACAATCGAAAAAATCTAAAAAGAGTGGGTTATGTGCCCCAAAGGGAATCGGTTGACTGGGATTTTCCTGTCAGTGTCATGGATGTTGTGCTGATGGGGCGCTACGGCAAGTTGGGATTATTCAAACGACCTGGTAAGGAAGATCGGGATATTGCCTCTGCGTGCCTGGAAAAAGTAAAAATGATGCCTTATGCCGACCGCCAAATAGCCAACCTGAGTGGAGGGCAACAACAGAGAGTGTTTCTTGCCAGGGCATTGGCGCAGGAAAGTGATCTTTATTTCATGGACGAGCCGTTCGCGGGAGTGGATGCAGCTACCGAGTCCTCCATCATAGGGCTGCTTCACGAACTTCGTCAAAAAGGCAAAACCATACTGGTGGTTCATCATGATCTGCCGACGGCACGCAATTATTTCGATATGCTGGTCTTGCTAAACATGAGGCTTGTAGATTTTGGACCCACGGAAGAAGTTTTCACCTATGAAAAACTTCAGAAAACGTATGGGGGTCGTCTGACCATACTTTCTGAAGTCGCCGAAGCAGTTCGACAGAACAAAGGGTAACCCTGCAGCCATGAAGTATTTGCGGTTAAATTTGATTGGCTGGATCCTACTGTTCTTCATGGCGGCATTGACTCCTGTGCATGCCGCGCGTATCGGGGATATCACTGAAATATCAGTATGGGATCAAACTGTAAGGTTTTTCAGCTTCAAAGACCCTTCACTTCGATATGCCCTCACTGGTGCCATCTTGCTGGGATTGACCTGTGGGTTGCTCGGAAGCTTTTTGGTGGTTAGAAAACTAGCGTTGTTAGGCGATACCTTATCGCATGCGGTTCTGCCGGGTGTCGCAGCTGGATTCCTGTGGGACATGGACAAGAATCCAGTGGCCATTTTCATCGGTGCAACTGTGGCCGGTCTGCTGGGAAGTTTCATGGTCACCCGAATCACATCCACCACCAAGCTCAAGGAAGACACCGCTCTGGGTATGGTGCTTGCCTGTTTTTTTGGAGTCGGTATCTGCCTGGTTACGATGATTCAACGACTGCCTTCAGGAAACAAGAGTGGTATTGATAAATTCCTGTTTGGGCAGGCTGCGTCACTCGGTCAATCCGATATCCAATTGATGGCGTTTGTCACCCTGCTGACGTTTGGGCTGGTGTGGTTGTTTTATAAGGAACTCTTGACCGTCAGTTTTGATCCAGGTTTTGCCTATAGTGCGATGATACCTGTAGCATGGGTGCATCATGGCTTCATGCTACTTCTGGCTTTTTCGGTGGTCATTGCCTTACAGGCCGTGGGTGTGGTTCTTGTTTCCGCCATGTTGATCACTCCTGCTGCCACTGCCTATCTGATGACGGATCGATTGCATCGAATGCTTTTATTCGCTTGCCTGACAGGAATGCTCGCAGGGATCATGGGGGCGTTTTTCTCTTTCCTTGGACATCAATTGCCGACCGGGCCCTTCATGGTCTTATCTGCCGCTGTTCTTTTTGCTGTAGCCTTCTTCTTTGCCCCCTCGCATGGGGTTGTCATAAAGTGGTGGACGCGTTTTTCCAGGTCTGGTCGTGTCCGAAGAGAAAACACACTCAAGGCGGTTTTCCATGTTCTGGAAAAAGAGGGTTTCCGTCAGGAAGGAGTGACCTTGGTAGAATTGGCAGAGTTGAGGCGCCAAACTCTTGATGACACGGAAGCCTCTTGCAAAGAACTGGTGCGTCTTGGGTATGGGACCATGCCACCGGGTGAAAAAGCTTTTTATCTGACTCCAAAAGGCATGCGCCGTGCACAAACGATTGTCCGCAACCATCGTTTGTGGGAACTCTATTTAACGGACGCTGCTAATTATTCGCCTGATCATGTGCATGATGACGCGGAAGAAATTGAACATATTTTGGGCGAAGACCTTGTACGGCAACTTGAGCGCCAGTTGAATTTTGCCGATCGCGATCCGCATGGGAAACCCATTCCATCCGCTGAGGAAATTATTTCAGCACACGGAACGGTCCAATCATCGCCGCCTACTGCGACTGGATATAGAAAACCATCATGAGCGAAATGATACCGGCATTGGATTGGCAAGCTATTTTTGTGGCTCCCTGGACGACGGATTTTTCAATTTATGGTTGGATCTTCCTCATGGGTTTCCTTGTCTGTGCGGCATGTGGATTAGCGGGGAATTATCTAATACTGCGTCGCATGGCTTTGGTTGGTGACGCCATCAGTCATAGCGTTCTTCCCGGCCTGGCCATTGCCTTTCTTGCCGCGAATGCATGGACTAATCGCCAAGCTGCTGGCGAGGGAATCGATCTAGCAGTGGAGCCATCTGGGCATGGGATCAGTTATGGTTTTTCCATTTTTATGGGTGCGTTGATTGCCGGTGTGCTGACCACTCTGATTATCGAGATCATTCATACGCGAACGCGCATCAAACAAGACGCGGCCATTGGGATCACATTTTCTACCTTGTTTGCTTTCGGTGTGGTTTTAATCAGTGTTTATGCAGACAAAGTTGATTTGGATGCTGATTGCGTCTTGCACGGTGAAATTGCTTTTGTCAGCATTCAGCCATTTTTTACAATAGGAACCTACCAACTCGCGCCCTCTCCCGTGATTCGTATGGGATTAGTCGCCTTTTTAACGCTAGGTCTGATGGTAGTTTTCTACAAGGAGCTGCTCGTTAGCTCCTTCGACCCCGGGCTGGCCTCTTCAATGGGGATCAACGCAACATTTGTCCATTATGCGTTAATGTGCTGGCTCTCTGTAATCGTGGTAAGTGCTTTTGAGGCAGTGGGTGCCATTCTGGTCATTGCCATGCTTATTCTGCCGGGTGCCACTGCATCCATGTTAACCTCGCGTTTCCCGATCGTGCTTATGTTATCTCTGCTGCACGCCGCTGCTAGTTCAGTGCTGGGACTTCATCTGGCGATCTGGTTGAATAGCTCAACCGCAGGTTGCATGGTTGTTGCAGGTGCGGGCATATTCTGTGTTGCATGGGTTTTCAGTCCTAGCCAGGGAATGTTGCCAAATTGGCTGAAACGACGGCGAAACTCAAAACGCCTGCCAAGCGGAGAGATTTGAACTGAAACCGTAGGTGAAAGTTGAGTCTCTACTCGACCTCACTGGGATCAAGGGTGACTTTCATCTGGTTTTCGGAAAGTTCGTGGATCAGCAATTTGATAGCAAGATCAATATGTTCACAACTGCTTTTCGATGGCTGCGATTGGCGCGCGCTTTTGACTCCAAACAGACTCTTCAGTCCGGAGGGTGCTTCCACGGGAACATCAAAGACATTCCAGAATCGCAATTTGCCTTGCGACTCCAGGATCTTCGGGATTTGCCCGAAACGTTCGCGCATCATTCCTTCATGTTCATCACGACAAAGGACAAGAACAAGATCCGCCTCCTCCAGGTCGGAGACTTTAATTGCTTCAGGATCGCGAGGTTCGTCCAGATACGTATGGAGGCCTTTTTTCTCAAGGTATTGCATGGCGTCCGGCGAGATGCCTCTAATCTGGGTCTCTGTCATACCTCGAGAATCAGCCCGCCAATCCAGCTTACACATCATCGCGTAATAATTGAACAACACCTCCGATAATCGGCTTCGATACCAATTGCCGGTGCAAATAAACAAAACCTTATTCATTACTTAATAGACAGAATTTTGACACATTTCTCATCTCAAAAAGGTAAGCAAGCCTTCTTTTAAATTCTTAAAATGATACTTTCAAAAAAAGTTTTCGTGGTCCTCCTAAATCACAGAAACTAACCTCAGTCCTGCAGATTAAAAGGAAAATCGCATCCATTGGGGCGATTGGTATCGTCATGATGCCGCTTGTATTAAAAAAATTCTGCTAAGTTTCTACCTGCTGTCTTTTCGGGGGAGAGGATCCCCAAAAATTTCCAGTTGAACAGAGCGAACCAGCTCGTAGGTTTTGATGTTTCGCAAGGTTTGAAGCAGATCGGAGCGGTGGTAGTTTTTATTGATGGCGACGTGGTTCACCGCCTCAGACAGGATTTCAGTAAATGTGAGAGTTCATTGAACTCTTTTTGGTGGATTTGTTGAACGGCTTTTTACCCAGCAGTTTTTTGACTTGGACAGTATAAGGATTTTCAATGGTTCCTGAACTCTTCACAAATTGGATTCGTGTGCACCTGCCGCAACAGGCCTGCTGAGTCGATAGAAATATTCCTGATCATTTTCAATATCCCCCCCTGAGTACATGTCGCCGTTTGCCTGGGTTTGAAAAAAATCAAAGCGAAGTCGATTTTACGGATGTTTCCATGGTTGATTTCAAGCGACTCGATGCTTGCCTTGGCGCTTCAGGACACATTTTGAATCCTGAAAGTCAGATTCTTCCACCTCATTTGGACCTGAGAAGGGACATGCTTCCGAATTTGCCGCACCAGAAAGTTGTGGAGTTCAAAATACCTCCTGATGATTTGATCATTTACTGAGGCCATTGACTTTCATGATTCAGATGATTCGAGACCTATCTGCTCCAATACCGCGTGAATCATATCATTTGGCACGACATGTCCCGGAGAAACACTACCGATGCGTGATGCCAAAACAAACTTCACTTTGCCGTTACTTACTTTTTTGTCCAACTGCATTGCTTTCATGAGTTTTTCTCTTTGGGTCGCAGTGAATCTAAGGGACGTCGGCAGTTTGGCTTTCTCAAACAAGGCTCTGATGCGCTCCATATCTTTTTCGGGAAATTGGCAAAGTGCATGGGACAAAACGCCTGCGGCAATTTGACCTATGGATATTGCCTCGCCATGAAGAAACGTACCATAACGAGTGATTGCTTCGATGGCGTGACCTATGGTGTGTCCGTAGTTGAGGGTCGCGCGCAATCCGCTTTCTTTCTCATCAGCGCCCACCACCTTTGCTTTAATTTGACAACACTTGGCAATGATACTTCCAAGGACTTTAGGATCCTGTTTTAGTATCCGCTCCATTTCTGATTCCAGTTTTTTGAACAAGCGGGCATCATCGATGATGCCGTATTTGATCACCTCGGCGAGTCCCGCTTTGAATTCACGAGGTGGTAGCGTTTGTAGCGTATCCAGATCACAAAGGACAAGGCGGGGCTGGTAAAATGCCCCGACCAGGTTTTTGCCTGCTTTCAGATTGACCCCTACCTTGCCACCCACCGAGCTGTCTACCTGAGATAACAAGGTCGTTGGCACCTGTACAAAGTCCACTCCCCTTAGATAAGTTGCAGCAACAAAGCCCGCAAGATCGCCTACAACTCCTCCTCCCAGAGCTAGCACGAATGAATTCCGTTCCAATCGTGCCTGCGCAAGTTGATCATAGCAGTTTTGCACCAAGCGTAGATTTTTTGATTTTTCTCCGGCCGGAATGGTGATCAACGTCACATTGAACCCCGACGCTTTTAACGAATCGATCGTAGGTTTTGCGTAAAGTGGCTCAACTCGATCATCGGTAATAACCGCACAGGATTGACCAAGTTTCAATTGTTTGCATTTCCGGCCCACGGCCTTCAAAAGCGATGGACCGATAACGATTTGGTAGGATCTTTCTCCCAATGGGACTTTGACACTTTTCACGTTCCTCACAATAGTTGATTCAGTCCATGAGGTCAAAACGTGCTTCAAGATCAATTTAATAGGACATGTTTTGTTGAATTGATTGGAAATAAAGAGATATCTATGTCACCTAAAGCCATGAATCATCATCGTTACTCCAAAGGACTTCTCACAGCGCTGCTCCTTCACCAGATTGTTTTCTGGGCTGGTTGCGGGCAGGTTGAAGAGGGAGAGCCTGCCTTTGCTCAATCTGAATCGCCCGAGGCTTTGAGTGCTGCCACTGAGACGATCGAAGAGCCAGGCCCGATTGAACCCAAAGAACCCGAACTCGATCAGGTTGTCGCAGCAACTGTCAGTGAACTCAAGCTGTTCACTGTTTCCGGGGTTGTCAAATCGATCGAAACCGACCTCTCTCGAGCGCGTATTCACCACGAAGAGATTCCTGACTACATGAAAGAGATGACGATGCCTTTCAATATTGGCAACACCAATGAATGGGCATCTATTCAGACGGATGATACCATCAGTTTTCTGCTTCATGTGACGGATGGACGCAGTTGGATCGATGGCGTGGAGAAATTAAGTGCTGAAGTGCCGTCGCTTGATGAACTCTCAAAGACAGCTCCGTGGCGCCGGGTCCGCGAGGTAGAGCCCTTGATGATAGGAGACATAATTCCTGATTACCCCATGACCAATCAGTTGTCCAAGCCTATTTCATTTGAGCAATATCGTGGCAAGGCTCTGGCGATTACCTTTATCTACACCCGTTGTCCGCTTCCGGATTTCTGTCCTAAAATGAACAAACAATTTTTGGATGCGCAGCAAAAGCTCAAAGCGCTTCAAGATGGTCCCGACAACTGGCAATTGCTTTCAATCAGCTTCGACCCAGTCAATGACACGCCCGAGCGGCTCAAGTTCTACGCCAGCGCATATCAGTATGATCCTGAAAAATGGTCTTTTGCGACGGGGGCCATGATCGAAATTGACGCGCTCACCGAACAGTTTGGACTGATGTTTTATCGTAGCGAAAATACCGTGATGGATTGGGACCATAATCTACGGACTGTCCTCGTGGATCCAAAGGGCAAGATTCAGGAAATTTTTATCGGTAACACCTGGAACACGGATGAACTCGTTGAGAAGATGGTCAAACTTGCAAGTGGTCAAGACCTGGCTCAGCCAGAGTATGAATGACAGTGCTTTCGGAAAATCAAAAATAAACAGCAGCTCAAATAGTTGCTGAGTAGTTCACCAAAAAAGGCTCCCCAATTCTGGGGAGCCTTGCTTTTACCTCAATAGGTGTGGGCAAACATCATTGAGCCAGAATTCGGAAGAAATTCAAGCTACCCTGAGCTGGCAAGACAATCGAGATTGATTCGCCCGTTCCAATCAATGCTTCGCCTTCTGCCGCCCATGAACTGAAATCCGTGGTGGACTGCAGCTGATAAGTCACATTTGATTCGGATACAAACTCCAATATCAATGAATCCACTTCCGCATGAATGCTGATGGCAACAGGTAAAGGATCCACTGTTGGAATGGTTCCTTCTTCATTGCTGATATATCCACCACTGGCCATGGCTGTCCACCCCGAAAGCCAGTTCCACGCTCCGAAGGCGCCCTGGAAATCGACATTCATGAAGAAGTCATCACCTGCAGGCAGGGCAAAGAGCGCATTGCTCAGTGCAGGACTGCCAGCCATTGGGCGAGGGTCGAGCATCGCGTCAAAATCACGGCTGATGGCAGTGATTTGAGGGTCAATGATTTGATTCAAGCGATCAGTTTCGGAGAAGAGGTATTGCGCATTGGCATTGGCAATGCTTTCGCCCGTTTCGCCTGCACCGAAGCTCCACCAGATGTTGTTGCGGAAGTCAATATCACCGGCCTGAGCCCTGCCAGCACTGTCATCCTGAACATCAATGGCNCGGCCATTGAAATCGGTGAAGATACTGTTGTAATACATGGCTCCAGCGTTATCGCGAATGTTGAATACGCGTTTGCTGTTACCGGAATCCTTACCAGCGCCGATCAGCGTTGCATTATAGATAGTGGGTTTGGAAAGAGGAGTTTTGGTATCATCGTCGATGTCTCCATCGTGTTCACCGGCATCTCCACCGTCACCGNCTTGAATGGTGAACCAGAACTGACCTTTACCGCGCCACCCCTGATCGTAGTCAAAGCTATCATCACCACAGTAGCTTACCGAGGCGAACTTGACTTCAGCGGTTCCTCCGAAGAATTCGATTCCGTCATCCAGGTTGGCGAAGACTTCGATGAACTCAATGGTTGTTCCGCTACCAACAGCGCCGAGGGTCAGTCCGTTGATTTCGTTGTCTGCTCCAATGAGCGTGCCACCATGTCGGATGGAGATGTAACGGAGAATACCGCTATTGTCGGCATCATCGTTACCGCCGAAAATACCTCTGGGCTCGTTGATGTCGATTCCCTCGATGTTGTCGGTAATGGGAGAGCCGCTGTCAGCGGGACTATTCAAGGTAGCGTTACCAAGAACGATCAATCCACCCCACATGCCACGATCGGTGCTGCCAAAATCCTCGGGATCATTGACGTCATCCTCTTCGGCAGTGAAGATAATGGGAGCTTCTGCTGTTCCTTCAGCCATGATCTTGCCACCACGTGCAACGACCAGAGCGCTGGCATCAGCACCTTGACCGGGTTTGCCTTTGATGACAGTGCCGGGTTCGATGGTGAGTGTTTCACCATTTTCGACGAAGACCAGACCGTTGAGAACATATTCGTTATCAGCCGTCCAGGTCGTGTTACCCTGAATACTTGCATCCGTCACCTGTATGGTTGCGCTACCGGACTGAGGGACACCAAATCCTTCGTCCTTGATGTAACCACCGGATGCAAGAGCTGTCCATTTGGCAGCCCAGTTACCGCTACCGAAGGCGCCCTGGAAATCGACATTCACGAAGAAGTCATCACCTGCAGGCAGGGCAAAGAGCGCATTGCTCAGTGCAGGACTGCCGGCCATTGGGCGAGGGTCAAGCATCGCGTCAAAATCACGGCTGATGGCAGTGATTTGAGGGTCAATGATTTGATTCAAGCGATCAGTTTCGGAGAAGAGGTATTGCGCAT
>NZFL01000004.1 GCA_002690655.1 Pedosphaera sp. | reverse complement strand
TCTATAATACTCATGCCCAGGCATCCTATCACAAGGAAGGAGAAAGTGATGAGTATGGCGATGTTCGGATGGGGCAAATGAAAGAGATTCGTGATTTTCTGAAGAATAAATCGAATCCGAAAAACCCGGCCATCTTCGCCGGAGACTTTAATTGTACCGCAGGGATGAAGGAGTATGACTTTCTGGTCAAAGAAGCCGATCTTCAAAGAATGTTAACCGTAGCCACGGAGTGGGATCATGTATTTGCAGTTCGAAAAGCGAATTGGGAATATACCGCATCGCCCACCCGGTTACTAACCTCGGCTAAAACCGAAAACGGAGAAGAAATACGCTTAAGCGATCACGACGGTTATATGACGACCATTACCATCAAAAATAAGAACACCTCAAAATAAGTTCTGCTACACTTCAAGGAGATCGCTCAGAAAACCCTGAGAACCCCAATTCTCCCAATCTTCTCCCCTTCTTTTGCGATTTTTAGACTCCTTTTTACCGTACATCAATACTTTAAGGCTATGGACTTACTGGACTGATTGCTTAAATAATTAAGTGGAATCATTTAAGAGTGAAGGGAATCGAAACCTCTACTCACTCTAAACCCTAATGGAGAACGGTCTTAAACAGTGCAAATCCCACTGTGTCTCCCTTTTTCTCAATGAATCTCACAAAGTTTCAGTGAGGGGATTAGTGAGTATTTCATTTCGCTTCAGCTTTCAATTCTTCACCCGTCTTGCCGCCGTGTTTGCGGAGGAGGTCGGCGNTTTCGGTATTCTTGACTTGGATGGCCAAATCTAGCGGCGTTCTGCCACCACCATTCGCATTCACATCCGCACCTGCNGCCAAGAACTTCTTTACTGCTTCGATGTCACCACCGTAAGCCGCACTATGAATCGTTCCATGTTTGCCGCCGTGTTTGCGGAGGAGCTCTGCGGTTTCGGTNTNTTTNATAAAGATGGCCCAATCTANCGGTGTGTATCCATCNTCATCCTTCCCGTTCACACCCGCACCAGCATCTAAGTGCTGTTTAACCGCTTCGATGTTTCCGGTTTTAACAGCATCCCAAATTGAGATGTCTGGTGCTTTGGCCGTCGGCGGGTCTGCCTGTTCGGCTTCGGCGACGGGTTTCACTGGTTTCGCTTCTTGCGCAGGAGCTGACTGCTGCGACTCACCACACCCCAACAGAAGCACAGATGCGATTGTTGTGAGTAGGAGGTGTTTCATTTCCCTTCAGCTTTTCCGTAATCATCCTTGGGATTTTTATCATACGATTTGCCATCGTCGGTATCGTCACCCTCAGCCACGGAGCGGAGCTTTTCCAGCGCATCTTCTGTGACACCATTCTCCTCGATCCAGTCCTCAAAGGCTCTCCTAACGGAGGGGTCGCGAAGTTGCTTTAGCAGCTGTTCTACTTCTTCATTTCGATCTTTCAGATTCGCGGCTTTCGGACCCGCCTTCTCATCTTTTGTCCCCGTCCGATTAAACGCCGCTTTGTAAGGGTAGTCACCTCCCACAACCTGACGGTCCTTGCCCCTCGCCGGAGGAATGATCCACTCGGCACCCTCGACATTTTCGGGGCCTTTTTTCCATGCATCTAACAATTCACGGAAGTCAACGGCCAAACTACCCGGTTTGCGCGGCGGCATGTGTTTGTTTGGTTCCCAACCGGCGTTCATGAACAATTCAATTGTTTTCATGCCTACCCGGTGACAATCGAAGCAAGCATTGTCCTCTATATGGATTGTTCTCATATCCCAATTTTCACCACCGATAACGTAATATGGTGAGTCTTCGTCTAATTTAGGCACAACAGTTTTGTTGGTGCCGGGGATCTTGGCTGCGTTGATAAATGAGTTCGTTATGAACGGATCGCTCTGATGGCATTGCACACATTGAGCGGGAGGTGTGACGAAGGCTCGGTTAAACTCTTCGGGGTTGCTGATCCATGGCATTTCTCCTCGCATCCGGAGAGTGTCTTTGTCAAGTGTCACCCATGGACCGATGCGGTCACCGCTTTCAAAGAAAGCTGTTGCGCCCGTCTTCTTGTTGTAGCCGATCATTTGAACCGATCCGACAACATGCTTGTGACTGGAACTGCTGTTGCGACCAAAGGCAACCCAAATGACATCCGGCAGAGGTTTGCCATCCACAGTCCTGCCTTCGTATCTCTGTAGCGTCGATCCTGATACCGTGCCCTTTCCAATCAAAACCGGATTGTCGCAGGAAAAAAATTCTCCATAGGTTTGAACACCATTGACATAGACAGGTATTTCTACGGATTTGTCTAGGTTGACCCTTGGAGGGACACCCAGTTCGGACTCGCACATCTTGGCGTACTCGAAGGCGGTCTTCGGGAAGCCCGCCTTCTTCACATCGTCGTCACCCCAGTTCTTCTTGTCGTTCGAGTCTTCCTTGTCTTCATCACCGAACAATTCATCTCCGTTAAATGTGCAAACTCCAATTANGGAAAGTACGACCACTGTGACAATGCTCGCTATTTTCATTTCTCTTCAGCTTTCAATTCTTCACCCGTCTTGCCGCCGTGTTTGCGGAGGAGGTCGGCAATATCTCTACGTTCCCTTAGCATAGCCCAATTTGAAGATGTCCTGCCATCATTATCCTTAGCATTCACATTCGCACCCTTGGCAATTAGTAGTTCGACGATTTCTTTGTGACCTTCAGCAGTCGCACGATTCAAAGGNGTTCCTCCGTTACTATCCTTCGTATTCACATCCGCATCTTTGGTAATTAGCAGTTCAACGACTTCCTTGTGCCCCCTAAGGGCAGCTTCATGCAAAAGCGTCGATCCCCAATCAGTCTTCGCATTNGCGTCCTTGCCAGCAGCCAAGTGTTGTTTAATAACTTCGATGTTTCCTTCATAGGCAGCATCCTGAATTGAGATNTCTGGTTCAGAGTTTCCACANCCCANCAGCACCACGGCTGCGATTGTTGTGAATATTTGAGTTAAGGATGATTTAAAGCTCATCTAAGAAACATTGATTCTTCATTAAGATTTTCCGAGAAAAAAAACTGAAAATCCAGTGGCTATCCCCTTCGGAGAATCGATAATTAAAGGATGAACGGAAGATTCGAAATTGAATCCGTTGTGAGAAACAGAATGCTTACAAATAAATCGTTGCCGTAAACTGGTTCAGAATGATGGGGGGAGAGGTGGAGCGGGTGAAGGGAATCGAACCCTCGTAGCCAGCTTGGAAGGCTGGAGCTTTACCACTAAGCTACACCCGCGATAGGGAGACATAGTTTACTGACGAAGCTTGCCTTGTCAATTCCCTGTTGATTATCTTTTTCATCAATGGAAGATTTATTGATTCAAAATGGTCGTGTCATCGATCCAGCCAATGGTATTGACNCCCATCAGTCCTTACTGATCCTGAACGGAAAGGTGGCTGCCCTGGGTGCCGAGGCTGATACAAGAGCTACTAGTGAAATCAAGGTCATCGATGCCAGAGGAAGAGTTGTCTGCCCTGGCCTTGTGGATATCCATGTGCATCTTCGTGAACCAGGTCAAAGTGCCAAGGAGACCATCGAGACAGGCACAAAATCCGCTGCACAAGGTGGTTTCACAACAGTCGTATGCATGCCAAACACCACACCTTCGATTGATTCACCGGGGACGGTTGCCTTGATTCAGGATAAAGTGGAAAAAAGTGCTGTCATCAATGTGTTCACGACTGGGGCTATTACCAAGGGCATTCAGGGAGACGAGCTCGCGCCGATCGGTTCGCTGCACGGTGCAGGCGTTGTCGCCATCACTGATGATGGGCGTTGCGTGCAGAGCAACGAACTGATGCGTCGTGCCTGCGAATATGCCAAGATGTTTGATCTTCCCTTGATGGATCACTGCCAGGACTATGATCTGGTCGGCAATGGTGTCATGAACGAAGGGCACTGGAGCAATGTGCTGGGACTCCCCGGGTGGCCAGCGGCAGGTGAGGAGATCATTGTCGCCCGTAACATCCAGATGGCTGAGTTGACCGGTACTCATATTCACTGTCAGCACATGAGTTCAGCCGGCGCGGTCAGTTTAATCAGAGAGGCTAGAGACAAAGGCATTCCTATTTCTGGCGAAGCCTGCCCCCATCATTTCACTCTGACTGATGCGGCACTGGCAGGAAGTCGTCCCTTCTGGGAAGAAGACGGCAGGCATCTACTGAATGTCATCAAGATGGACTTCGAGCGTCCTGAATGGGAATCCTACGACACCTTGTTCAAGATGAACCCCCCCCTGAGATCAGGTTCCGATCGTGATGCGGTGTTGCAGGGAGTCGCAGACGGAACCTTGAGCATCCTCGGGTCTGACCACGCGCCACACTGCGGCTTCGAAAAGGAAGTGGAATTTGACAGCGCACCTTTCGGCATCACAGGGCTGGAATCGGAACTGGCGTTGGGTGTGATGCGTCTTTATCACACGGATATGATGAGCCTGAGTGAATTGATTCGTCGCTGGACCGAGGCGCCCGCAAAACTGGTCAAGTTGGACAAGGGGACGCTTTCGGTTGGAGCAGATGGTGATGTGACGATTTTCGACCCTGACGAGGAATGGATCTACGATCGCATGGATACTCCCAGCAAGGCGAATAATTCTCCCTTCCATGGATGGCCATTGAAGGGGCGCAACAAAGCAACCATCCTCATGGGTAAAGTAGTTTTTGAGGCTTGAGACGCTGTTACGGCTTGCTTTTCGGTGGCTATTTCCTGTAGTCTGTCAACCATGAAGACATCAATGGTTGACGTCACTAACAGAGATCGGATTCACGCTTTGGCCGATCGAATCATGGCAGGCGGATCGGTAGATCGCGACGAGGCGCTTTGGATGTTTGATCTTGAAAGTCAGGCGGATGTCACCGATCTGATGTCGGCGGCCAACCGATTGCGGGAGCATTTTAAAGGCAACAAAATTCATCTCTGCTCCATCGTCAATGCCAAAGCCGGCGGGTGTTCGGAAAACTGCAAGTTCTGCTCTCAATCTGCTGCCTACACCACCGAATCTCCGCGCTATGGTTTTATTGATCCAGAACCTGTCAGTGAGGCCTCTAAAGAAGCCGAACAGAACAACGTGACCGCCGTGGGCTTGGTCGCAGCGTGGAAAGGCTTGCGCGAAGGCCCTGTCCTGGATGAGGTCTGTGACCGCATCCGTGAAATGGCTGCGGATGGCAAGGTAAGGCCGGATGCCTCCCTTGGGCTGATCGACAGCCAGCAGGTAGCTGACCGCCTGAAAGACGCTGGNCTNGCCTGTTACGGTCACAATCTGGAAAGTTCGCGCCGATTCTTCCCTGAGCATTGCACCACCCACACTTTCGAGGATCGCTTGCAAACGATCAAATACCTCAAGAATGCCGGGATCAAAATCTGCAGCGGCGGTATCATTGGTATGGGGGAAACGCGGGAAGATCGTTGCGATATGGCAATGCAACTGCGCGAGATCGGGGCGAGTGTGGTACCGGTCAACTTTTTGAACCCCATCGAAGGTACGCCCTACGAAACGATGAAGCCACTGGCTCCGATGGAAATCCTGAAAACAATCGCATGCTTCAGGTTTATTCTCCCCCAACAGGAAATCATGGTGGCAGGTGGCCGGACCGTCAATTTGAGGGATCTCCAGAGCATGGTCTTCATGGCAGGCGCAAGCGCGCTCATGGTGGGGAATTATCTGACGACACTGAACCAGCCTGCGGAGCAGGATCTCCAGATGCTGAAGGATNTGGGATTGGATCCTGACTGGGAGCCTCACGAAGATATGGAAAGCGATGGGTGTGGATCCAATGATGCCTGTGGTTGCGCTTCCAAAGAAGAACCGGTCAAGGCCTGAGCTCAAGCGTTCACACCTTTTTCTATCTCTCGCATGCCGGCAGATGTTTCAGGGAGATCTGGGAGGAACAAGGACGGATATCTCGGCCAGACCATTCAGGTGGAACGGGAGCTGACCAGACTGAAGAATCAATCCATCCATCTGGGCTGGAGAACCGAATCGCTTCCTACTGGGCATGATGATTCGTTGATGTTCATGCATCGCTCCGCGGTTTCACAGGCAGCTCCTTCCATTTTGATCACGGCAGGCATTCATGGCGACGAACCCGCCACAACGGTTTCCCTGTGCCAACTCATCTTGGAGGATGCTTTACCGAGAAACATCACTTACGCCGTTTTCCCATGCCTGAATCCGCGCGGCATGCGGATATCCCGCCGTGAAACACCGGAAGGCGTGGACCTGAATCGTGACTTCCTGAAAGTAGAAACAAAAGAAGTCCGAACAGAATTGAAAAAACTTCGAGAGTTCGAATCATTTGAAGTTGCCATATTACTGCATGAGGATTGGGAGGCGAACGGATTTTACTTGTATGAGCTCACCCAGCCGAACAAGCCTCCTCGGTTTGGGAGGTCTGTTCTTGATGCCGTTTCAAAGGTTTGCCCGATCGAAAAAAACGCCCTGGTTGAAGGCCATGAAGCCGATCGCGGATTGATACACCCCGCCTACCATCAGGAGCAACGGCAGGACTGGCCGGAAGCATTCTACATGATGCACAACAAGACCGACCATTCATTGACTCTGGAGGCACCATCAGACTTTGAGATGCAAGTCCGAATCAAAGCCTTGATGAGAGCGGTTTTGACAACAGCCGACCTGGTGAGCGGTAAGGAAATATCAATAGTTGGGACCGACTCATGATTTATTCGCGGCGTTTGGAATCGATTGAAATAGTAACGGGGCCATCATTGATGAGTGCAACTTTCATATCGGCACCGAAAATCCCGGTTGGGACAGTTTTGCCGATGGCTACCTCCAGGGTCTGAATAAAGGCTTGGTAAAGCGGCACGGCGACTTCGGGGGGAGCCGATCGAATGTAGGAAGGGCGGTTTCCTTTTTTGGTGCTGGCATGAAGCGTGAATTGACTGATGACCAGCACCTCGCCTTCCACGTCGGAAAGTGAGAGATTCATTTTATCATCAAGATCAGCAAAAATCCTGAGGCGAGCTATTTTTCCAACAAGCCAATCGATATCTTCCTGGATATCCTCCGACTCAATGCCGAGCAAAACCAGAAGTCCACACCCTATTTTCCCATGGATTTTCCCTTCAATGGTGACGGAAGCCTCGGCAACACGTTGAATGACAATGCGCATGCGCGTGAGTGTATGTCATGGAATTCTCAGATCCAGAATCAAAACAGAACGAAGATCAGGCACAGGACCAGGTTGACGTATCCAGCAGCAAGGATATCGTCCATGACCACTCCCCAGCCTCGTGGCCATTTTTGGCTCGGGCCAACCGGCCATGGTTTCCAGATATCAAATATCCTAAACAGAATGAAGACAGCCAGATGAAGTCCAATTGATTGATACGACAGGAGACTGCCCGTCTCCGTCAGTTGCATTTGAATCTGAGGGTTGAATAAAGCAACACCCAGGTAGCACACAGGCACCGCTACGAATTCATCCAGCACTACACATCCGGGGTCGCGCTGATGAAGCACTTTTTCTGCGGCACCACAGCACCACACACTGAAGAGAATCAGCGCGATACTGACGGCGAGCGCTCCCCATATCCCTGCCCACTGGAACAAAGCGATAGAAAAGGGAATCGCAAACAGAGTTCCCCAGGTACCCGGCGCCTTGGGAAGATGACCGATGGGGCCCAGGCATGCCAATGTTGATGTCCAGTGTGTTTTTTTGAAGGAACTCATGCTTAAGGTATAAGAGAGATAGGTGGGATCATCCCTCACATATCATCGAGATAAATCTCTCGATTCTTCCAGAGATACACCATACCAGAATAGAATGTAAGGGAGACAGTCACCCATTGCGCCAACACGGTGAAGGAAACGATCCAAGGCTGTTCCCCGATGTGCCACCCAAAAACAACCTGGCCGAGTGTTCCCCAGCTTGGATAACTGATCATCAACAGAACGGAGAGAATCGCCGTTATCTGCGAGATGGTTTTGTGTTTACCGAAACGTTCAGCAGCCAGTACGATATTTTTTGAGGCAGCCAGAAGCCGTAACCCAGTGATTGCCAACTCTCGGGCAACGATGATGATCACCATCCAGGCAGACATGAGGTCCAATCCAACAAAGGCAATAAAAGCCGATCCGGTAAGAATTTTATCTGCCAGCGGATCCATCAATTTGCCAAAATCGGTGATCAGATTATCACGACGAGCAATTTTCCCATCCAAATAATCCGTCAGACTGGCAATACCGAATAGGATCAATGAAAGGCTGTAGTGATAAGGTATTCCAGAGAACAATACTGCCAGAAAAACAACGGTCAGCACAAAACGAGCGACGGTAAGTTGATTTGGAATGTTCATGATAGCCTGTCCGGACCTGCTGTTGACAGGGTCTGTGTGGATATAAAACAAACCAGAGGAGCTTGGCAATCCTTTGTATTTTTAATTGGGTTTTTAAACATAGGTTGCTAGGTAATAGGCCGCGATGGGCAGAGCATACCGATATCATTGCGAACGATGCGGCTACAGAGCGGATGTCTGCGGAGCACACGTAGAGGCGTCCGGTTTTCAGATGACCACTATCCACTGTAAAGATTGTCGCTGTCTTTACGATGTCCTGAGTCGGGTCGAGCTGGATCGACCTGTTGCTGACGGGACAAAAGACGGCCATCCTGAAGGCCATTTGCATCTCGCAGAAAGCAAATGGCGAGAGCTTGAGCATAGATTCAGCCTTATCTCAGGCTCATTGCCTCGCAAGAAGGAGCTGCATTTTAAAATAAAAACTGCCTCTCCGTTTCAAAACCGATTGACGCAGCTTTGCTACCAGCTCGTTTTGGAATGCCCCATCAAGATCACACATCGGGTCCGCTCCTGGAAGGAGCCGGGGCGATGCCCGAGATGCCGTGATTATCTGGAGCGCGCTGCCCTCCCATTCCGGGAGTGGGATTGAAGCCTGCAGACCTTGTTTGAAGACAGAATCTTGGACGGTAAGAACAATCCCAGCTATAGTAGTTCCATGGAGGCCTGCAAATCACCCACTCAGTTACGACGAGTCATCAACGCCTGCCTTGCAGGTTCATCAGCTCCTCTGGGAGTCGATATGGTTGCATCATGGGGATCGTATTTCCTGCGGGACAAAGATGGAGGTGCGGCTTCCAGCAGTGAATTCACAATGACGTATGGTGTGATGTTTGGTCTGAGTTTGATTTTATCGATAGTACTGGCGAGATGGCAGTGGCGACGGTCCTCTCAATCCACTCAAATGTATGAGGTCCTCGCGACTGGAACCTGGATGCTCATTTGCTTTTTGTTATCTGCAAGACCAACGATCTAGTGAGCCTGGAATCCACAAAACGCAATCCAGCAAGAAGACTCTTGCATTCAAGGCGTTCAGTTCTATTTTGGGTGCCTAACAAAAACTAGAAATGATCACTGCAACCATGCAAAAGAAACCATTGCTCGAAACGATGCATCCATTTGTTTACCTGTTGTCAGCCTTTTGCCTGATCATGTCGGCTGCCGGCGCTGACAAACCAGCGCTTGATATATCTGGCTGGAACCGAGACACGCGCCCACAGGACGATTTTTTTGAATTTGCAAACGGCGGTTGGCTAAAAAACACAGAGATCCCCTCCGACAAGACGCGATGGGGGTCGTTTGTTATCCTCGCGGAGGAGAGCCGGGATGCGGTGCAGACCATCATTGATGAACTGAGTGCCAAAGATGGGTTGAAAAATGGATCAAACCCACAAAAAATTCGCGACCTTTACCGCAGTTTCATGAATGAGGAACGCGTCAACGAACTCGGCGTTGCTCCCATCAAGGCCTATCTGCAGGTGATTGAAGGCATCTCGAGCAAAAACGAGTTCGGTAAGATCTGGGCAGAGGCAGGCAGATTGGGCATCTCCAACCCCATCGGAGCCTACATCAATCAAGACGGCAAAGACTCCACTCGTTATGCACTCTACTTCACTCAAAGTGGTTTGGGATTGCCCGATCGCGATTACTACTTCCAGGATGACGAACGCTCAACCGGACTTAAGGAGGCCTATCGCACCATGCTCGCAAGAATGTTTGATCTGGCAGGATTAAGTGACGGGTTGAAAAAATCAGAAACCATCTTTGAGCTGGAGAAACGCATCGCCGGCGCTCACTGGACACGAGTCGAAAACCGGGACCGCATCAAAACCTACAATAAAAAGACAAGGGAAGAAATCAAAGGCATGCTGACATCTTTTGATTTGAAGACATTCCTGGAAGTAAGCGGTGTAGCAAATGAATCCTCCTTCATTGTCCGTCAACCCTCATTCCTTGAAGGATTGAATGCAACCATCAAGGAAGCCTCCCTGAGTGATTGGAAAGATTATTTCAAAGCACGTGTTCTTATTGATTTTGCTCCTTACCTGAGCGAATCCTTCGCTCAAGCACATTTTGAATTTTACAATAAGACCCTGGGCGGCCAGGAAGAACCTGAACCTCGGGCAAGACGTGCGGTCAATCTGGTCAATGGGTCACTGGGCGAACTCATCGGCAAGGAATATGTGCAACGCAATTTCCCGCCGGAGGCCAAGGCACGCATGCTGGATCTGGTAGGCAACCTCAAAGTAGCCATGAAGCAGAGTATCGAGAACCTGGAATGGATGACCACTCCAACCAAAGTCGCGGCACTCGAAAAACTCAAAAAATTCAATACCAAAATCGGATACCCGGACAAGTGGAAGGATTATTCCGGCCTGACGATTGCCCCGGATGATCTGGTAGGCAATATCATTCGATCAGCCGGCTTTGAGCACGAGCGGGAAATCAGCAAACTCAGTAAACCTGTGGATCAAACCGAATGGTTCATGACACCGCAAACGGTCAACGCCTATTACAACCCTTCCATGAACGAGATCGTGTTTCCCGCCGCCATCCTCCAGCCGCCTTTCTTCAATATGAAGGCAGATGATGCGGTCAACTACGGTGCGATAGGGATGGTGATTGGTCATGAGATAGGTCATGGATTTGATGATCAGGGCCGCAAATCCGATGGAGACGGCAACCTGCGAGATTGGTGGACAGAGGAGGATGCCAAGGCATACGAGGCACGCACTTCCAAACTGGTTGCACAATATGAAAAATTTGAACCTGAATCCGGATTTTTCGTGAATGGACAACTCACGCTGGGTGAAAACATTGGCGATCTTGGAGGTATCACGCTCGCTTACCGCGCATACCTTGAATCAATGAAAGGAAAATGGCCTCCGATGGTGGATGGTCTCACTGGAGAACAACGATTTTTCCTGTCGCTCGCTCAAATCTGGCGTATCAAACAACGCACGGAAACAACCATACGCCGATTAAAAACCGATACCCACTCACCACCTAAGTTCAGAGTCAATGGACCTGTCCGAAATTTTGACGACTTCTACAAGGCCTTTAATGTGAAGGCAAAAGACAGCATGTGGCTAGCCCCGGAAGAACGTGTCCAGATTTGGTAGAGATGATCAAATCTTTCTTATCATCTGACAGTATGAAATTTCATGATGGGGTGAGACAATGATACGCCGAACACTGGTAAAAAAAGCACTCAACGCAAAAGAACCAAAGGAGGAAATCCGAATTGAGGGATGGGTTCGTACGCGGCGGGATGCGAAGGCATTTTCATTTGTTGAAATCAATGACGGTACCAGCCTCGCGAATTTGCAGATCATCATTGATGCCACTCTTTCCGATTACGAAACGGAGATTGTAAAAGTGACGACAGGTGCAGCAATCCGTGTTCACGGGAAACTGACAATCTCCCAGGGTAAGAACCAGGGTTGGGAGGTCATTGCGACTGCTTTCGAAGTCATTGGACAAGCCGACGCAAGCTATCCATTACAGAAAAAGGGGCACAGTCTGGAATTCCTCAGGGAGATTGCACATCTTCGCCCGCGATCCAACCTGTTTGGCTGCGTCTTCAGGGTCCGAAGTCGACTGGCTCATGCCGTGCATCAATTTTTTCAAGGACGGGATTTTATTTACATCCACACCCCCATCATCACTGCCAGTGATTGTGAAGGCGCTGGAGAAATGTTCAAGGTCACCACCATCGACCCTGCCAAACCTCCCTTGAAAGACGGGCAGGTTGACTATGGCAAGGATTTCTTTGAAAAGCCTAGTTACTTGACAGTGAGTGGCCAGCTGGCAGCAGAGGTGTTCGCATGCTCCATGTCGAACGTTTACACATTTGGCCCCACTTTTCGTGCAGAGAACTCCAACACCGCGCGACACGCCAGTGAATTCTGGATGATTGAACCAGAAATGGCTTTTTGTGATTTGCAGGAAGACATGGATGTGGCAGAGACTTTTGTCAAATACCTGATCGACGACATACTCAAGCATTGTGCTGCGGACATGACGTTTTTCTCAAAGTTTGTGGACAAAGGTTTGAAGGATCGATTGCAGTGGGTCCTGGATCGTCCCTTCGAAAGGGTCAGCTATGCGGAAGCAATTGATATCCTGCTCCAGTCGGGACAGACATTTGAGTATCCCGTCGATTACGGACTGAACCTCCAATCAGAACACGAACGCTATCTGACAGAAAAACACTTCAAGTGTCCGGTAACGGTTTACAATTATCCAAAAACCATCAAACCATTTTACATGCGAGCCAACGACGATGGTAAAACAGTGGCTGCCATGGATGTGCTGGTCCCGGGGATTGGGGAGATCGTCGGGGGCAGCCAAAGGGAAGAACGGCTTGAGGTTCTTGAAAAACATCTGGAGCACCATGAATTGAGCAAGGAAGATTACGGATGGTATCTTGACCTGCGAAGATTTGGCTCCGTCCCTCATAGCGGCTTCGGAATGGGATTCGAACGTATGTTGATGTTTGTGACAGGCGTGTCCAATATACGCGACGTCATTCCTTTCGCTAGAACACCCGGAAACGCCGAGTTTTAAGCCTGCCTGAGACACTTGCTACAGCCTGCAGGAAAATGGTAACCCATGGACCAGTGATGATTTTATACATTATCATGATTGAGAACCGGCACGTTTTCTGCTCCTGTTTTTGTTGAACTTATGATGAATGTAACAGAAAAGCACCCTCATCCATTGGCCAGACGTCCTGATAGATGGGGTTGGATCCTTTGCTTCATCTTCTGCAACGTGATTCTTTGCGCATTCGTTCATCCTCTTTTACAGGCAGCTGACGCTCAGATGCCCACCCCGCAGACACGCATCCTCTCCGCACAAGGCACAGTGGATATCTTCAGGGGAGAATCGCAATTATGGATCCCAGCAAAGGTCAACATGCCGCTGGCTTTTGGAGATATCGTGCGCACCGGTCGCCGTAGCAAAGCGGCTTTGCAAATGACTGATAAAACTTTAATTAAGATCCGGCAGCTGACCAGCATGGTCATTCAAGCGCCTGAAAGTAAGGGGAAACAGCCGCTGCTGAATTTGCGTTCAGGTTCGGTATTCTTTTTCAGTCGAGAAAGTCCGAAAGAAGTTCCTTTTCGAACCTCCCTCAGCTCGGGAGCCATCAGAGGAACGGAATTCGAACTCACAGCAATCGAAAATGGCTCATCCACCCTGACCATGGTCGATGGACTGGTCGACCTATCCACACCCATGGGAAATGTGTCGGCAACAGGAGGAGAGCAAGTTGTCATTGAGCCTGATCAATCACCACGCAAGACCCCCATGCTGAATCCAGAATCCGTGATTCAATGGACACTGTATTACCCAGGAATACTGGACACATCGGAACTGCAATGGACAGAGGTAGCCCCCCCTGAAATCTGGAAAGCTGCTTTGAACGCCTACAATCTCGGCAACCTGCCTCAAGCCATTACATCCATGCCGAAGGCATCTGATCAAGGAGAGCAAGAAGCTGCCCGTTTACTCAGGGCAGCCATCTGGCTTGCACACGGTGAAGTTTCGATTACTGAAAATGCACTCGACGAAAACTGGAATCTGGGACGGCATGCTGAATTAAGTGNGGCATTGAAGAGCTTGATCCAAAAGTTATCACTCGGGGGCCGCTCAAAAGACAATNACAATCAGGCTNAACTGGGTGGCACGCGCACGCTCATGNTGGCAAGATCTTATCATGCGCAAGCATCCTATCATNTTGAAGAGGCNCTGGAATGGGCACAAAGGGCAGCTGAAGAGTCAACCACNTTTGGCTATGCATGGGCAAGGCTCGCGGAATTGCAATTCTCATTCGGCAATCATCAAAGAACAAAAGAAGCCTTGGAAAAAGCCATCGAAATATCCCCCGAAAATGCTCAGGCCCGAATCCTTGAGGGATTCATTCAACTCGCCAACAAGCACCCGGAAGCGGCACTGGCTTCGATGCAGAAAGCCGTTGAACTGGACTCAGGATTATCCAACGCATGGTTCGGGAAAGGTTTAGCAAAATTCAAGTTAGGCCAGACTGAGCAAGCCCGCCAGGACCTGCAGGCTGCCACTATCCTCGAGCCGCAGCGNGCGTTGCTGCGCAGCTATCTCGGTAAGGCTTACGAGACAGACAATGAATGGATCGCCGCAATACGAGAACTGGACCGTGCTAAGATACTGGATCCAAACGACCCCACTCCCTGGCTCTATAGCGCACTGATTCAATACCAGAAAAATGCGTTGATTCCTGCCATCACAGAATTGCAGGAATCGGTCAGGCTGAACAACAACCGCAGCATCTACCGCTCTCGCTCACTCCTGGACAAGGACCAGTCCATTCGTCAGGCAAACCTTGCGGTCATGTATCGCGATGCCCAGATGCATGCGTGGAGTCAACGCGAAGCCACCCAGTCTATCGAGNATGATTACANNAACGCGTCNGCTCACCTGTTTCTGGCGAACAGTTACGATGCCATGAGAGATCCACGTCAATTGAATCTCCGATACGAAACTCCCTGGGCAAGTGAACTTTTCCTGGCGCAACTCCTGATGCCAGCAGGCTCCGCAAGTTTGTCACGTCAGATTTCTCAGAACGAATACACGGCACTTTTCGATCAGCAGCCGTTCCATCTGATCAACACAACAGAGTATCAAAGCAGCGGGCTCTGGGATCAATCCACTTCCCACTTTGGTAATATGCCCGGATTTAGCTATGCTCTAGATGTAGACTATCTGCGCGACCCGGGGCAACGACCCAATAATGATGTGGAAAACCTTTCACTTTGGACTTCAGCAAAGTTCAATCTGACGCCTCAGGACGAATTAATGATTCAAGCCGTCTACTCCGACTACGAATCGGGCGATGCTGCACAATACCACAGTCAGGCAAACGGAAGCACGACCCAGCGGGTTGAGGAAGACCAGGAACCCCTGCTGTTTCTAGGCTATCACCGTGTCTGGCATCCTGGTAGTCACACGCTTTTTCTTGCCAGTTATTTTGACGATACTTTCAGGCGCCGGGATCCTGGAAGTATCGTTCCGGTCATTGATCGAAATGCGTCTGGGGCAATCACGGGCGTCAACCCCTTTACCTTTGACTTGAATTACCAACGCAAGCTGCAGGGTTTCAGCGCGGAGCTGCAACAAATTTTCAAAACCGACCAATCCACGATCATAGGTGGAGCGCGGTATCAATGGGCAGAGGTGGACACTTTCGCAAGATTAGACCGCCCGGGCACCGCCTTTCCTCCCGTATTTTCGACTCCACCGGCCAACCAGAATGTAAGTCCTGATCTCGACCGGTTTTCAGTTTATGGCTACCACTACTATCAACTGACGGAAAAGCTGATGTCTTACTTCGGTGCATCAGCCGAAACTCAGCGCTATCCAGAGAACACGGAAATACCACCGGTCTCGTCAAATGAAAAAACAAAGGCTCAGGTGTCACCCAAGTTTGGATTGCGATATCGCCCTTTAGATCAAACGACGCTGAGGGCTGCCTATTCAAAGAGTCTTGGTGGCGTGTTTTTCGATCAAAGCATCCGGCTGGAACCGACTCAGATGGCAGGCTTCGTCAATGCTTACAGAAGCATCCTGCCTGAATCCGCTGCAGGCATTTTACCTGGCGCTGAGCAGGACATTGCTGGCATGGCATGGGATCAGCAGTTAGGCCCCAAAACGTTCCTGACCCTATCCGGACAATGGCTTCATTCCGATGGAGCCAGGTCCTTGGGCACTTTTGATTTCTCAAGTCTGCCGGCCAACCTTGCAAATACACCTCAATCACTCGATTACGAAGAAAGGTCATTGCTGCTATCCTTCAATCGCTTGATCGACCCCTGGTTCTTTGCGGGTGCCAATTACCGCCTGTCTTATGCATCACTGGACACGACCTTGAATCGCATTCCAACCACTGTGCTCCCAACAGGAAATGCTCAAAGGGATGCCACCCTGAATCAAATCCAGATGTTTGCCGGCATCCAGCATCCCTCTGGGTTTTTCGCGCGTGCCGAAGGTGTTTACAACCGGCAATCGCATGAGGGAACGATACGGCCTGCGAACGAATCACTTTGGCAATGGAACCTCTGGGCTGGCTATCGATTTTGGCAACGAAGGGCAGAGATGAGCGCAGGCATCTTGAACATCAGCGATCAGGACTACCAGCTACACCCCATTCATTACTACAACGAATTACCTCGCGAACGGACTTTTACTGCTAGATTTAGGCTTAGCTTTTGATCCATTGCTTGTTAGGGTCGAGACAAAGGAGAGCACGTTTTGCCCTGATCCATTATGTCAATCTCGGATTCCCTGCAAAGATCAACATGGCTGGGCCCTGTCCTGGGAGCCACGATAAGCATTATACTGGGATTGTTTTGTTTTGATTCCATNATGCCGNTCACCGAGGCCTTGCGCCNCAAAAGCTACGACCTCTCTTTTCATCTCAGACCAAGAATCATCCCTGAAGAAGCGGTGTTGGTTTATATGGATGATGCGTCGTATCAGGAATTCAATCCTGGCTACACACGCTGGGACCGAGCGCTTCATGCCAAGTTATTGGACCGCTTGACGAGCGAAGGTGCGAAGATCGTTGTCTTCGATATCATTTTTTCTGAGGCAAACGGGGAAAACCCAGAGGCAGACGCCGCATTTGAAGCAGCCATCGAACGCAATGGCAATGTCATTCTGGGCGCGGACTACGTCACGGCAGGATCTTCCTACAGCATGAAACAAGCTGAGATGCTCTTGCCACCTTACGAACCTTTCGAATTTGCAGCTGCATCGACAGGATTTGTTCAATTGCACGAAGACACTGATTTCATGGTCAGAAGGCATTACCACAGTGGCAGTTTGAATCCAGAGATCACCAGCATGACTTGGGAATCCGCGATGTGGTCAGAGTCTCCTTATATTGAATCCCGAGAAAGTGCCTCCGNTAGAGAAGCACAGCAAGCTTGGGTTAACTACTACGCCGAACCCAGATCACTNCCCTCGGTGAGTTACAGCCAAGCCGTCGCTGAGGATCAATTACCTGAAGGTTTTTTCAGAGATAAAATCGTTCTGATCGGGGCCAATATCCGCACAGGTGAAAGCACTCAACGCAAGGATGAATTCAGAAATCCATTCGTTGACTGGGNNTACGTAAGCCAGACCGATCGCTTCATGCCGGGTGTGGAGGTACACGCAACCATTTTGTTGAATCTTGTCAGAGGGGATTGGTTACGCAGAGTCCCCTTAAGCTATCAGGCGGTTTTGTTTACCTTGACGGGATTGGTCTTCGGTTTGGGGATTGGACGAATTCGTCCCCTGGNAGCTATTTCGGTTACCCTNCTCTCGATGGCACTTGTCATCGGTTTATCGCAATGGTTATTCCAGCAACACCGTTACTGGTTTCCCTGGCTCATTATTGTCATCGTTCAGATACCCGCAGCGATGCTTTGGTCAATCACTTTCAATGCAGCTCGTTTGTATGTGCAACGGCAGTTATTGAGACAATCATTGAACCTCTACTTATCTCCTCGTCTGGTGAAAGCATTCTTGAATCAAAAGAATCGAAACTTCCTGAAACCCGGCGCGGAAAAACAAGAAGTCACTATTTTGTTCAGTGATATTGCTGGATTCACGNCCGCCACCGAAGGCATGGACTCAGATAAACTGGCTCGATCCATGAANGCGTATTTTCAACGCATGGTGGAAAATGGCATTCATCCACAAGATGGNACGGTGATCAAATTTATTGGAGATTCCATTTTTGCGCTATGGAATGCTCCTGAACCACAAAAAGACCATGCTCTGCGAGCCTGCAATGCCGCACTCGCACTCGNTCAGCAATCCTTTGAGTTCAGTAAAGACCACCCCATCAAAACTCGCATTGGCATCCACACGGGTGTTGCCAATGTGGGAAACTTCGGAAGCAATAACCGAGTGGACTACACCGCCATAGGCGAAAATATCAATCTGGCATCCCGTATCGAAGGTTTAAACAAGTATCTCAGAACAAATATCCTCATCAGCGCAGAAACACGGGAAAAGGCTGCTGAAGGACTGAAGGCGGTGCGATACCTCGGTCAATTCAGATTATCGGGATTTGGAAAGAAAATCGGAATCTACGAATTAATGCAGACCAACAATGCTTTTTCATCGAGCCAGAAACTTCAGCAGGATTTTAATGCAGCCATGGCAAAGCATGATCAAGGGGACATGTTATCTGCCATGGAGCTGTTTTCCTCCATCCTGAAAGAATGCCCTGATGATGGTCCGTGCCAATTTTACCTCAGCCGATGTCAGTATATTCATTCAAATCCGACGGATTTGAATGATCCTAAGCATATTGTGATAGAAGAAAAATAATCCAACAAGACCAAGATCCACTGGATTGCATAGGGCTTTGCAGAGCCGAATCTGTTATTGTCTGGTTTGCAAACGGACTCTCAGGTGAGGGCAGCAACGGGGTATGCCGACGCGCAATCACTCTTATTTCAATCCATCTAATACACGCCCCATTGAAACCTGTAAGCCCCCCTTGGCAGATCGTCTTTCATGAGAAAGCGAGTCAGATGAAGGACGCCTCGGTCTACCCTCTGCAAACTTTCTTGAGACGAATGCGTCTATCCCTGAATTTGCTTGGAACGGAACAATCTCAACGAATGAAAGTGAGAACAAAGTTCTTTTCCTAAATGAGAGGGTGAAGCAGAATCGTGCCTTACCCAATCAAATTAAATGAAATTGAGATGAATATGATCGAAGCTTGCATGAATCGTTTTTGGCAAACCAAAGTTTGCGCGTTCGTGGCCCTGTGTTGCCTGGTATCGGGAATTTCAGGCGCGCGAGCCGAAAGCCTTTACAAGCAGGACTTCCAATCGACTGAAAGCGGGAAGACTCCCGGTGACTTCCTCTTACTGAGTGGTAAATTTGCGGTAGGAAAGGCCTCGTCAAATCACCAATTGACACTGCCTGGCGCACCTCTGGACAGCCATGGCGCCATTTTCGGTCCAGACAATGATGGCGACCTGGTTTTATCTGCACGTATCCGATCCGAGCAAAAGGGCAGGCTATATCCATCGTTTGGTATTGGCCTCTACGGTTTGGGCGGCCACATCCTGAAAGTATCTCCTGCTAAAAAAAGTCTGGAGCTTTTCCGCGGACGTACGTCCGTCATGGAAACCCCGTTCGATTGGGAATCCGGAAAATGGACACACCTGAACTTAAAAGTATCCTCACAAAATGAAAACACCTGGTCCGTTCAAGGCAAGGCATGGAATGAGGGTGCGATCGAGCCGAAATCATGGCAAATAAACACCACCACCAAGCTCGCTCCCACTCAGGGAAAAGCCAGCTTGTGGGGGCAACCTTATTCAGGTAAAGCCATTCATTACGATGATGTTTTACTGGAACGACCCAGATCTGCTGCCAGCGGGCACGCTGCTCCATTTCAATTGGGCATCCAAACGTGGACTTTGAGAAACCTTGACTTTGATGCGGTGGTCTCCTTTGCAAAGAAGCATGGTATTCGAAATCTTCAGGTTATCGGCAAACACATCGATCCCCATGCCGACTGGGAAGAGATCAAAGCCAAAAAAGCCATCCTGGATACCAATGGACTTCGAGCCTATACCTTCGGAGTCGCAGGCACTTCAATGGACCACGCGTTCAACCGTCGCTTGTTTGAATTTGCCAAATTCATGGGGATCAAGGTCATCATTGTCGAACCTCGGGATTTTGCCATTTTTGATTCACTGGAAAAACTGGTGCAAGAATTCGATATCCGCATTGCGATCCACAATCACGGCCTGACATCCTTGTATGGCAACCCCATTGTTGTTCGAAATATCATTCAACATCGTGACGAGCGTATAGGGGTCTGCCTTGATGTCGGCTGGATTACAGCGGCGGGTTTTGATGCCGCAAAAATTTACCGCAATTACAAAGGCAGGGTCTATGACATTCATCTCAAAGACAAGACAGTGGAAGTGACTAACCAAAAATTGGTCGGCATCAGCGCGCACATTGGCAAGGGGGATGCCAATATCAAAGGTTTGGTAGAAGCTTTGACGGAAACCAACTTTGATGGTGTTCTTGCCGTCGAAACAGACAGTCCCATCTTCGCTCGTCAGCCAGATGATTTTATCAGGAGCGCCAAGGGCTATTATGAAAGCTTGGTAAATCCTTGATCCATTTCAAGCTCATCACCACTTCAACCGCATGAGCCGTGAACCTGTGAAAATCCTATTTGTCTGCATGGGGAATATTTGCCGGAGCCCCGCTGCCGAAGCCGTGATGCAGAGCAAATTACGAACAATGGGATCGGAACACCTCATCGCATGCGATTCTGCAGGTACCATTGATTTCCATACAGGGCAACCTTCAGACATGCGCATGCGTCAGGCCGCCACCAAGCGTGGATACGACATGACCAGCAGAGCCCGCCAAATCACATCTTCAGACCTGAAGCACTTTGATCATATCTTGACGATGGATGATGCAAATTACAGCGAAGTCATGAAGCTCGATCCGCAAGGGCCTTTTAATCAAAAGATCCGCCCATTTTGTAACTATGTTTCGGCGTTTGAAGAGTCGGAAGTACCTGACCCATATTATGGCGGGCTGGCGGGCTTTGATCATGTCTTGAATATGCTTGAAGACGGTTGCGATCAATTGCTGAAAGAACTGAATGTTTGAAAACGGCTGATGAGGAAGAGGTATATCATGACAAACATCATATTTTGATGGGGTATTTTGTCTCCGCTTGGACACTGATCTTGTTATCTCCGTGCAAAAAACGCTTGGGAGAGATCGGAGCCTCCCTTCGAATTATGGCTGAATTAATTAGTCAACTTGATGACTTGATCCTCGTCTAACTTTGTCCACTACAACAATTACCTTGCCCACGCTTTGACGTGAGGCAAAGACACTTTATTGCTCGCTGGGTTCTCCATTGTTTTGCCTGCAGCCGCAAGGCAGCCTGCATCAAAAATCTCGAAGAGAACCGGCTAAGGAAACCCCATTGGCCTTGTTCAAAGCTGGAGCTATGAGCGAACTGTCTATCCATTCGGAAACCTGTCACGGTCATGACGAATGAAATCAATCGCAAGCTGACTTTGAGGAAGCAACATTTTTGTGATTGTCATTCAGCGGAAATATCCGAATCTTCTGATCTCACAACAGTTGAGCGCATTTGAGGAAGTTGGAAATGATCCACAACTTGTTCACTGATTCACATAAGCAAGACAACCATTTTGAGCACAAATTACGAAAAAGAAGGACGTTTACCGCTGATCGGTATTATCGGTGGAGGCCAGCTGGCACGCATGCAAGCACAGGCAGCAAGTCGCCTTGGATGCCAGGTTCGCACTCTTGAAAAAACCGCGGACTGCCCTGCAGCCAGCGTAGTGCATGATCATAAGGTCGGAGACTGGAATGATCCAGACACTTTGATTGAATGGGCCAAAGGCTGCGACTTGATCACGCTTGAAAATGAATTCGTGGAAGCGGAAAGTCTAGCAAAGCTCGAAGAATCTGGATTCCCCGTCATCCCAACCTCAGCGACAATGGCAGCCGTTCAGGACAAGTGGATACAAAAACAGCGACTTAAAGAGCAAGGATTACCAGTCCCAGTGTTTGAATCGGTCTCATCTCAAGAGTGTATTAAAAAGTTTGGCGAAAAACTGGGGTGGCCTCTGGTCTTGAAAAAACGCAAGCAGGGATATGACGGAAAAGGAAATGCAACGATCCGCAATCCCGAATCCATACAGGAGGCCTGGTCAGCAATGGGAAGCGGGAAATACCCACTATATGTGGAAGCCTTTTGCCCATTTGTAAAAGAGTTGGCGGTGATGGTGGTTCGATCGGTATCCGGGGATCATACAGAATACCCAGTCGTAGAAACCGTTCAGAAAGATCACATCTGCCATGTCGTCACTGCCCCCTGCTCCATCGATGCTGCACAGCAGAAGAAAGCATCTGCATTGGCGCGAAGTGCCATTGAAGCCGTGCAGGCTTTAGGGTGTTTCGGGGTGGAAATGTTTTTAACCAGGGAAGGTGAAATCCTTATTAACGAATTGGCTCCTCGTGTCCATAATTCCGGTCATTACACCATTGAGGCGTGTCCTTGCTCTCAATTCGAAAACCACATTCGATCTATTCTGGGGTGGCCTCTGGGAGACACTAGCTTGGTCAAGCCTGCTGCTGTGATGATCAATTTATTGGGAGTTGGTGAGGGGCCACCATTACCTCAAGGCATCAATGAGGCATTGCAAAACGCTGATGTACATCTGCATATCTACGGAAAATCTGATAGCCGAAAAGGTCGGAAAATGGGGCATCTCACATTAATAGGTGATCACATGGAGGAAACCACCCAACAGGCGATCAGTTTGGCAAGCCAACTGGTATTCGGTAACGCTTAGCCAAATTCTTTCTTTCTGCTTAAGTTTAAAGTGCAAAGATCCGATGTCACGGCGGTAGCCCCCCCAACTTGACTGATGTTTGCTTCAAGAGTTTAGTAGAAAAAATAAAATCCGTAGAATGGAAGCCACATTTTCAAAACTTGGATCAAAGCCAGAAGTTTCGAGAAAAGTTAATCGNAATGAGGTGATCAATGCCGCCAAAAATTTTGAGCCACTGAGCCCAACGATTGTCAAGTTGAGCTCGATGCTGGTTGATACGAAGATAGATTAAGGTGAAATCATTTCACTCATTTCCTATGATCAAGCACTCACTTACCAGCTATTGAAGGCGGCTAATTCGGCGCATGCAGGAAGTGCTTCGCGTATTACGAATGTTCAAGAAGCCGCCTATTTCATCGGAAAATTCAAAACGCTCAACCTCCTCTGCGCAATACCAAATTACCTGCATATGAAGAAGTAGAAGGTTAATTGTGGCGAGATTCCGTAATTGCATCCATCACGGCAGAGCAATGCTCCAAGGTCTTCAGACTTGGAATACCGCCCGAGACAGCATGTGCAGCCCTGCTGCTCAATGCAGGAAAAGTTATCCTTTCAANGTTCATTTCCGATGAAATGAAACGCTACATTTCTGAATGCAGATTAAGTGGAAAAGACCAGATTCATGCTGAACTGGAGGCCTTGGANGCGGATTATGTCGAAGTAGGNGGAATCGTTGCAGAACATTGGGGATTACCACCCGAGATCGCCATCGGGTTCAAGTATCANCATGATCTGTGCAAGGTAAAAAAGGTCACAAGTGACGTGACACATGTCTGCTACAGATGGATAGAACTTCTTTCAACTCCACTTTCCTCGGGAACCAGGAAAATAAAAATCAATCCAAACGTCATTCAGCGCTTGCAGCCTAGTTCAAGGGCTTGGTTTGACTTCATGCAGACATTGGTCTGGGAACGTTATCAAAAGGTATGCGGTGACTGCAGCTTGTCGGAAAAAGGGCTGATTCCAAAACAATGGGCCTTCAACGAAACAGGCAAGGGTAGCATGAATGTAAGCACATTCGCATGATAATTTCCATCAAAGGAAACAAGCCTTGATGGATTTGAAAGCCAGCTTTATTTCTTCCCGTTCTGGGGCCAGAGCAGAGGGTATCTTACCCCAAACCTTTTTTAGCGCGGAGACAAAGATGAGGTGAATATCTGAATTGAACTGAAATTCATCAATTAGAGACTTGCCAAAGAGAACCCGAAGGCTTATTTTCCACACACATTTTCCTTAAATATATTAGCCTCCTCACTGAGGAACGATTGTTATGAAGATAAAAGAGATAAAAAGAAACCAGCTTGCGATAGGGCGAAACGGATTCACCTTAATCGAATTGTTGGTGGTTATTGCCATCATCGCCATTCTGGCTGGCATGCTCCTGCCTGCTTTAAGTAAGGCCAAAGAAAAGGCAAAGGGAATCCTTTGCATGAACAACACCAAGCAGCTGATGCTTGCCAATCACATGTATACGGGAGACAACGAAGACAGCTTCCCAAAAACACGTCATGGTGGTGGCAGCGAAGTGAACGAAGGTTCCTGGGTTACTGGATCAATGACCTGGACCACTTATCAGGGCAACACAAACGTGGCTTATTTGCTGGACCCCAGGTATTCTAAACTCGCTTCTTATTTCTCAGGTGCGAAAAACATTTTCAAGTGCCCATCCGATCACTTCTTGAGTGCCGCACAACGACGTGCAGGTTTTACAGAGCGTGTTCGCAGTATTTCTGGGAATATTAGAATTGGTGATGATTCCAACGCCTGGGATACAAAAGCATTTCCTCGATTCACTGCTAAGGCGTCCGGCTTGACTGACCCAGGGCCATCCGATACCTGGATCTATATGGATGAGCATCCTGACAGTATCAATGACGTGGGCAACTTTACTTATGAACCCTTTGCACGCCGCTGGGTTGATGTGCCCGCCAACTATCATAACGGAGCAGCTGGAATCGCTTTTGCTGACGGTCACTCCGAAGTTCACAAGTGGAAGGGAAATCTGGGCGGAGCACCTTTCGTGATCCTTCCAGCTGGCACAGGTAATTTGGGTGCCATCAGAGCGTATGCCAAACGAGATGCAGACGCTTTGTGGTGGGCACTTCGCACTCAGCGTAAGAGTGGTATTACTGAGGCGGCTATCCGCGGTACATTCTAGCCCTAGAAATTTTTTCCGTATTTAATTTAAAAGCCTGCCGATCTTTGATCAGCAGGCTTTTTTATTTGAGAATCTGAGTTTGAAATCTAAAAACCATATCTGTCGGCGATGACGATGATCCTGCCAGTCATTCAGGAAGACTTTTAGCGCTGGCGTCCTCGGCCATGAGATTCACAAAATCAACCTTGGCTCGTTGCGCATCGTCTTCACCCACTTCACGTACCTTGGAGTCATCCACTTTTTGAAGTTTCGTATAGCAAGGGTGATGTGAATCTTTATACGGATTGTTGCTTGCAGCATTGTAGCAACAGATCAATGCCCATCTTGACCGATCACTGTGATTTGCAGCGGAACTGTGAAGAAGGTTGGCATGAAAGAAAAGGGCATCTCCCGGCGCCATGGTGACGTGAACAAGTTCCAGTCGTTTTTTTACCTCCTCTACACGTTCGAGGTCGGCTCCTGCCTGCTCGCCCGACAATACATGATTCATACGCCCCATCTTATGCGATCCTTTTAAAACCTGCAGACAACCGTTTTCTCGAGTCGCCTGATCAACCGCAATCATGACGCTGCATAGATCTGGAAAAAGCACTCCATTCTGATACCAGTATCCATAATCCTGATGCCACGCCCAGGCTCCTCCCACGCGCGCATCTTTTAATATCATTTTTGAATGGTAATGATATACCTCGTCCGNCAGCAATGCTTCGACGGTATCCACCACTCGATGACATCTTGCAAACATACCATAAACACCATCACCAGGGTGATTCCAGAGCGCCAGCCTGACATCGTTCCCCTTGCCGTCATCCATCGAAGAGGATGCCTGGTCCATGGCATTGTCATGATGCGCTGTTTCTCCTAACAGTCGCGTTTCCTCCGTCGAAAACAGTTGACGAATGATGATATAACCATCGCGGTCAAAATCAGCCTTCTGATTGGGTCTAAGCATGTTCATGATGATAGGCCTCCATGATGGAAGGGAAATATGATGATGTCATCAAAATATTCAACATTCAGCAAATGAACCGCTTCTCAGATGAGGATTTTCATCGCGGCTGAAATATGCCCAAGCGGGTTTACAGCGAAGCACCTTTCCAGATCCTGTAGTATTCTCAAAAACTCAAAGAAGATACGAATCGTTCCTTCACAAACAACACGGATCAGAATTTCATGCTTATCGAGGGAAGCGGGGCCGAACCAATCTCTATCCATTTTTTGAAATACAAGCCAAGCCTGTTCCACCCTCGATAACACTTTACTCGGGTGATGCCTCGAAGCAGCTGCATTCAAAAAATTACAGCATTCATGTTAATCGAGCTTTTCGTAGTGATTGCCATCATTGCGATGCTGGCTGGCATGCTTCTGCCTGCATAGACCCGGGCCAAATCACAAGCTCATTCAACCAGGTGTGTTTCCAATTTACGTCAGATCGGTATCACCATGCAGATTTACATCTCGGACCAGGATGAAAGATTTCCTTTCTCAAACCGAAAATGGCCACAGATGCCGCTGATCGATTTAGTGACTTTGTTCGTCCCCTGCATCAATACCAACGCAAGGACTTTCTACCTTTGCCCCGCGGACAATCCGTCCGCCTGGAATANCCCTGGACCTCTGGAGCGCGGAGCGAAACCGGGATCCATACCAAGGAACTGGCTTTCTCCAGTTCTTATTATTACTAACATCAATTCTATAGCAGCGACAAAATACCCGCTCCAAAATTGACACAGCGCAGAACCACTGAAGTCTCCCTGCCTTCCCTGAAGGCAATCATCAGCTGTTATGCGGAACCGAGAAATGGTCAAGTTGGTAACAGGAATCTGGCCCATGGAGGCAAGGGGTTGCCCCTTCTTTTCGTGAATAGTCACGCTGGCTATACCAAATAAGTGAAACTCTACAAAGCGGCCGCGTATGGCGATAGTCATTTGGGCTGGACAAGGGACGGATTGAAAGGGAAAGACCTCAAGCAGCTCACATGCATTCACATGACGCCCGACAAAACTAGTGGCTGAATTTTCTGGAATGCTCCAAGCCTCCACTCGTTGTAAAGGTCAGCTTGCAGCAGCAAGATGCATCGAGATGAAAACCCGCTNAAGCAACGCAGGGCTCCCGTATTCCTGAAGTCACTCAAGCTTTCATCTTGACCAGTAAATCCTTGATATCAACATTGTCCGCAAACTTTACAGACAGCTCAGCCACATGACCATCGCAAGGTGCATTGATCGACGTTTGCATCTTCATCGCTTCCATCATGATCAATCTTTCCCCTTTTTTGACCTTTTGACCCACGGACACGTGAACTTCAGCAATGAGTCCGGGAATAGGAGCGCCAACTTGCAGCGGGTCTGATTCATCCGCCTTGATCCGCTGGGCACGTTTGGGAGCGATACTTTCATTGGTGATCATTGTGTCACGTGCAATACCGTTCAGCTCATAGGTTACTGCGCATTGGCCATCCTCATCAGGTTTACCGACATTGATCAACTTGATGAACAGATCCTTACCCTCCTCAATACTCACCGCAATCTCTTGATTTGGATGCAATCCATAAAGGTAACCAGGTGTTGGTAAAGCGCTGACTTCTCCAAATTCCTTGCGATGTTTCTCGAAATCCAGAAAAACTTTTGGATACATCAAGTAAGAGTATAGATCGTCATCGGACACTTTGCGTTTGATCTTTTGCCCAAGCTCCTTGCGGGTCTTTTCCAGATCAAGCGATCTGGGTGGTTTTGGTCGCCCCCGCTTCACATCTTGTCGATACCGCTGCCTTGCCTTCTTGTAATCTTCAGGTGGAAGGATCGCCTTCCAAATATCTTGAGGCCAACCGCCATCAGGCCAACCGAGCCCCCCTTTGAACATGTCAATCACCGACTCCGGCCAGCTTTGCTCCCGCGGGTCCAGATTGACGACGTCATCCGGTTTGATGCCATGACTGAATANAAACAATGCCATATCGCCAACAACCTTGCTTGAGGGTGTCACCTTGACGATATCCCCGAAGAGCTGATTCACATCTGCATAAGTCTTGGCTATCTCGTTCCATCGATGCCCTACCCCCATGCTGCTGGCCTGGGCTTTCAGATTGGTGTATTGCCCCCCGGGCATCTCATGGAGATACACATCCGCACTCCCTGTTTTGGGTGCTGTATCAAAAGGACGATATACATCCCTCACTTGATCCCAGTAATCACTGACACGATTCAGAGCATCAACATTGAGTTTGGTTTTCCGGGATGAATCTTCCAAAGCCACCGCAAGCGAATTCATATTGGGCTGCGAAGTGCTTCCCGACATGGAGGCAACCGCAAGATCAGCGACATCCACACCTGCCTGCGCTGATTCAAGAATCGTGGCCGTTTGAACACCGGCTGTCTCATGCGTATGGAAGTGAATGGGAATACCAATTTCCTGTTTAAGTGCCTTGACCAGCTTCCTCGCAGCCATGGGACGACAAAGACCAGCCATGTCTTTGATGGCAAGCATGTGAGCCCCCATCCGTTCCAATTCCTTGGCAAGTTGTACGTAATATTTCAGTGAGAACTTATCACGCCTTGAATCCAGAATATTCCCAGTGTAACAAATAGCAGCCTCACAAATGGCATGCGTATCCTGAACGGATTCCATGGCAACCTTCAAATTGGGAAGGTAATTCAGACTGTCAAAGATGCGAAAAATATCCATCCCGGCATCTGCAGCATGTTTAACAAAACCGGCAACAACATTATCGGGGTAATTGGAATACCCAACGGCATTACTCCCACGGAACAACATCTGAAAACATACGTTGGGGATATGCTGTCTGAGCACCCTCAAACGCTGCCATGGATCTTCATTCAGAAAACGCATCGCAGTATCAAAAGTTGCCCCACCCCACATTTCCATGGAGAACAAGCCGTTTTTTTCCGATCCAAGTTCGCGTGCAATGTAGTCCGCACACCCCACAAGATCGTAGCTGCGCATGCGAGTTGCCATCAAAGATTGATGTGCGTCACGGAACGTGGTGTCTGTCACAAGCAACCTCCGCTGCCTGATTACCCAATCTGAAAATTTCAAGGGCCCCAGTTCTAGTAAGAGATCACGTGTTCCCTTGGGACATGGTGCATCGGGATGAAAAGGCATCTTCGAGGGCGTCGCGACGGATAAATCAGCGTGGGGTGTTTTGACGTGCGGATTCCCATTGATGGTCACATTGCCAAGGAATTTGAGGAGCTTGGATGCACGATCCCGACGTGGACGAAACTCAAATAGTTCTGGAGAACTATCAATGAGGCGGGTCGTCGCCTGCCCTGACCGGAAGTCCTCGTGGGAAATAACATTTTCGATAAACGGAATATTGGTCTTTACTCCGCGGATTCGAAACTCGCTCAAGGCACGGTGCATCCGATCCATTGACAATTCATAATTACCACCCCGAGCGATCAATTTAACCAGCATCGAATCGTAGAAAGGCGTGATCACCGCACCGGAATAACTCATACCACCATCGAGCCTGATCCCCAGTCCCCCTGGAGATCGGTAGGCCAGTAACTTCCCATAATCGGGCATGAATTGGTTGGCCGGGTCTTCGGTGGTGACACGGGCTTGAATAGCCCAACCATTGCGAGGAATCTGCTCTTGCGTTGGAATGCCGAGTTCAGGAGAAGTGAGAGAATGATTCTGGGCAATCAATATTTGACTGCGCACAAGATCGATTCCGGTAATTTCTTCAGTGACCGTATGCTCGACCTGAATACGCGGGTTCATTTCGATGAAATAGCCCTTTTGCCCATCCACATCGTAGAGAAATTCGACGGTACCAGCATTCTCGTAACGAATCTCTTTTGCCAGCCGGACTGCGTCTGAACACATTTTATCAACAAGGGAGGGCGGCAAACCAAAACTTGGCGCCACTTCGATCACCTTTTGATGGCGACGTTGAATCGAACAATCACGCTCGTGCAAGTGGACGACATTTCCATGTTGATCTCCAAGAATCTGAACTTCAATGTGTTTGGCGCGGCCGATAAATTTCTCAAGAAAAACAGCAGCATTGCCAAAGGCTCTCTCAGCTTCTGCCTGGGCTTCGTCGAGAAGAGATGGCAGCTCTTCTTCGGTTTTGACAACCCGCATGCCCCGGCCCCCCCCACCGAAAGCAGCTTTTATAATCAAAGGGAACCCGATTGCTTTTGCCATTTTGATAGCGGCCTTGCGCTCCGCAATAGGCTCATCCGTGCCAGGCAAGGTGGGAATTCCAATCCGCTGAGCAACAGCACGCGCTGCAGTCTTGTCACCCATCATGTCCAAAAGCTCTGGACGAGGGCCAATGAAAGTGATTTCAGCTTTGGCGCAGGCTCGAGCAAGATCAGGGTTCTCACTCAGAAATCCATAGCCGGGATGAATGGCATCGACACCCTTGGCCTTGGCAATTTGAATAATGCTGTCGATATCCAAATAGGCAGCAACAGGTCCCTTTCCTTTGCCCACCTGATATGCTTCATCAGCCTTGAAACGGTGCATGCAAAAACGGTCCTCTTGAGCATAAACGGCAACCGTCCTTTTGCGAAGTTCCGTCGCAGCACGGAAAACACGAATCGCAATCTCAGATCGATTCGCAGCCATGATTTTCGAAAAGTTGGCGATCGAAGCTTTGTTCGGCACCTTTGCCGTGCGCGATTTGTGTTTCTTTGTCATTGGTCTTAATTCCGCGTTAATCCACAAGCTTAGGTCAAGCTAAATTCGAGGAACAAGACCATTTTTATCCGTTGGATAAAATCATAGAAGATTGATATATCCTCCTGAGGTTGATTGCTCTCTCTTCTCATCAAATTGNAATGTAATTCATTAAGATGGCTCCCCTNCTGTGATGGATTTGTTTTGAACGGAACCATTGACCTCATGTCTGACTTTGCGTATATATGATTAGGAAAGGCACAGATTATTTTACGATGAACACTTGGAAATTCACAACCATCACAAGCCTGCTTTCAAGCATGTGCATCGCGATTGCCATTGCGGGTGAACCCATTATTTTTGATAACAGCTCCAAACTCATTCTCCCGAAGGAAGAGTTAGATCCTTATGAACTGGGAAAAAACGGTGAATTCGGGGGTGGGAAAAAAAGTTCGGTGGAGGCAGTTGTCGCTCCTTGGCAGAATCCTTTCAACTCAGGGAAGATTGATAATAAACGCCGCAAAGCTCTTTTGGAAGCATTGGACAAAAAGAATAACTGGGCTTTTCAGTCGACAGACGAATACCTTGGATCAACAGATCTCGATGGCCTTGAGGCAGATGATGACAATTTCACGACAACAGACCTCGACTCAAAGTCATCACGTCAACTGGCTGAGCGGATCTTTTACGGAAACCGAAGGAAGACTGAATCCAAAACAAAACGCACCAACCGCCAATTCGAAGACCGCAAAGACAACCTGAGGAAAGACAATGAAAATCAGCTGACAGGCGCTGAGCTTCTGGCTGAAGATGGCGTAGCGACTCCTGAATATTATCAGGGCCAATTCGACGGTTTATTCCAAGCCGCGAATGCTTTGAAATCTGACCGAGGACCTGATTCTCTGACCAGGATGAGTTCTCGTGAAGTTACTGCGGCAAACATGCTCGGTATGGGAGATCTGGTTCCCGAACAATTCAGCCGTCATAATCCAAGCACCAAAAGACTTCAAAATTTTCAGGATCTTCTCAGTCAATCGAACCCCGGAACTTCCACTCAGACCGGGCTCGGCAGACNATCAAGCAGTGGACTCAGCGCACCTCCAAGAGCAGAAGGCTTGATCAGCAGCTTGGATAGCTCAAGCACCTCCCTGAATATCGGAAGCCAACTAAATAGTGCGTTTTCTGGAAACAACATTAATCGTTCATTGGAATCACTAAACGCCACTCGCTCCTTGAGTGGCAATGGTATCAATTTTGGCACCTCGGGACTGGCTCCTTCAGGCCTGGGAGGAAACAGCCGCCAACTCAACACAGCCCCAGCAGCCNCCAGAACTCAACAAAGACCCATCTTNTTCAATATACCGAAGAGATCTTTCTAAGATAACTTGGGCCACATCATAACAGAAACTGGCGCTCCCTGAGCCAGAACTGTTCCTTCAGGCACGCTCAATAGACCATCGGATGTGGCCAGTGAACCAAGCGCGTGTGATGCCTGATTTCTGCCGGACATGGATACCTCTCGGTCGGCATTCAATTGTACGCGCAGGAAAAGCCTTCTGTTCCCTGGATTGTTCATGGACTCTGTCAATATGCCCTGAATATGGGAATGCTGATATTTGCTGACGCCTCCCATCTTTACCAGAGCCGGATGCACAAACAGAGTAAAGGTAACCGTGGCAGAGCCGGGATTCCCGGGTAAACCAAAGACGGGCACAGATTTAATTTCCCCAAATACCAGAGGTTTTCCGGGCTTGATCCGAATACGCCAAAAATCTATCTCACCCCCTAGAGACTCAAAAGCGGGTTTTATGAAATCATAATCACCAACAGAGACCCCGCCGCTTGTAACTATTGCATCGCATTCCTCAACAGCCTTGGACAATGCCTGACAAGTCGCCTCCAAGCTGTCTTCAACAATAGGATAAACCACCGGCTCACACCCGGCACGCTGAACCAACGATTTCAGCAATATACGATTACTTTCATAGATCCCCCCTGGAGTTAAAGGTTGCCCTGGTTCACATAATTCGGAGCCTGTGGCCAGAATACCAACACGGGGACGACAATGCACAGAGCACCTTTGCAACCCGGTAGCCATGGCAAGTGAAACCTGAAAACCCGAGACACGGGTTCCAGGACTGACCAATGCATCCCCTTCTTTGACATCTTCCCCTTTGAACCGTACGCTTTCAAAGGGCCGCACGGAATCCAATACAAGAACCTGCTCATCACTCTCGCCCAATGTTCTGGTGTCCTCTTGCATCACTACTGCATCAGCACCTTGGGGCATCGGGGAGCCAGTGAATACTCTCAGACAAGTCCCGGGAACTATGACACTGTCGGAAACAGATCCCGCAGGCGATTCTCCCAAACATTTCAAGACTGCAGGCGCTTCCGCTGAGGCGGAGGTAAGATCAGAAGCCTTTACGGCATATCCATCCATTGCAGAATTATCCCAGGGAGGCAACGAAATACCGGCAATCAGAGACTCTGAGACAACCCTTCCTTCAGTCTCGGAGATGTGAACCAACTCCGATCCCAGCGGATTCATCTTCACCAGGATTCGATCCAAAGCTTCTTCCATGGACAACAGCATGGAAGAAGCTTAATGTGTGTCACTATGAAGATGAAAGCTTCGAGTCCTGCCGGATTTGGATTGCATCTATTGAATGCATAGCGGAACGTGAAGACCTGATCGCAAATGACTGATAAGAGCATCCAAGAAAACGACTACTACGATCCTGGTGAAAACCGAGCCAATCGGGTCCGGGATCTCTTTGACCGCATCGCGCGCCGTTATGATCTCATCAATGACGTTCAAAGCGGGGGACTCCATCGGTGGTGGAAACGGACTGTCATCAAAGAAGCAGGTGATCTTCAGAATAAGACAGCGCTTGATATCTGCTGCGGGACAGGAGACCTCTCTTTCGCCCTGGCAGCGCGAGGGGCGAAAACGACTGGATTGGATTTCAGCTCTGAAATGCTCTCTCAGGCCAGAGACAAGATTCTAGGGAAGCAACCAGAAGCCGATACTGTTCTGCCTGAGTTCCAGCAAGGGGATGCTAGTGAACTACCCTATAAAAACGATACTTTTGATGTCGTGACCATGGCCTATGGTCTGCGAAATTTAAAGGATTGGAAATTGGGTTTGGCAGAAATGCATCGGGTCACACGCCCTGGGGGGCGAATGCTTATCCTGGATTTTGGAAAACCTCCCAATCCGTGGTGGAGATCGATGTATTTTAACTACTTGAAATTAATCGTGCCCGTCATGGGGTGGAGCTTGGTAGGTGACGCGGAAGCGTATCGGTATATTTTAACTTCCCTGCAACATTTCCCGGCACAGAGAGGTATCGAGGCGGCAATGATTCGCCTGAACTGCCGACATGTGCGCACGCGCCTGTTCCTCGGAGGAGTGATGAGCTTGAATGTTGGCGTGAAATAAGAAAATCACCGTCCCCTTCGCTAACCAGTCACCAGGCGATCGTGGCGACTGTAGACATTGAACCTGCCGCTGCGCATGAAGCCGATCAGGGTCTGCTGATTTGCTTTTGCAAATTCCACTGCCAGACTCGAGGGAGCCGAAGCGCAGGCGATCGCGGGTATCTGGGCTGACAAGGCTTTTTGAACAATCTCAAAAGAAGCTCGACTGGTTACAAATAGAAGGTGATCTTCCAATTTTGAGTGACCTTTGCGGACCCTTGAACCAATCACCTTATCTACCGCATTGTGTCTCCCCACATCCTCCAGGATTTCGACTAATTCACCTTTGATGGTAAATAAAGCCGCTGCATGAAGTCCTCCTGTCTTTTCGAAGAGTGGCTGGCATTTTTTAACTGTATCCAATAATCCATTCATCACTCGCACAGAAAGTCGCACTTCCGATTGCACTGCTGGAAACTTCGTATGAATACTCTCGATCGTTGATTTACCGCAAAGCCCACAACCCGAAGCGGCATAGCTGAATCGATGAAATTGATGATCCTCGAGATCTATATCCTGGCGCAGGAAAACATTGAGGATATTATTATCCAGACCTGAACCTCGCTGGCAATGCGCCACCTCAAGAATATCGTGCGGACTTTGAATAATTCCCTCACTCCAGAGATAGCCGGCAGCTAATTCAGTATCATGGCCAGGGGTTCGCATGGTGACAACCAGCGCCTTCCCTTGCACCCGGATCTCGAGAGGTTCTTCTATGGCGACAGGATCACGCGGTTGAATTGAGTGTTTTTCACCAGAGTAAGCCACCACTTCGCAGTGCCGAATGGAGTCGAGTATTTCTTGATTGGGTGAGTGGCTGTGCATCAGGGAATAGGGTAATCCTTCCAGAGCCAGCGCAGTGTGTCGGGCAGAATAGCTCCTCCATGCTGACCACTGTGACTCCCCTCACCCATGATGAATTGATATTCATAACCTTTGAACTGGAGAGCAGCAGCCATTTCCTGATTGGCAAGGGGCCAGTGTCCGTGAAGGTTGTCCAGGTCATTTGAACCTTCCTGAAGAAAAATTTTCAAGGGCTTCTTTTTCGTTTTTCTTATCAAGTAGGGATAGACGTGTCCACCTCGGATATTCACAAAACTCCCAATGTGACTGATCACTCGACCAAACGCATCCGGCCGCTCCCAGGCAGCCGTGAATGCCGCAATACCTCCGGAGCTGATACCACAAATCGCCCGTCCGGATGAGGCCTCTGTGATTAGATAGTCGGATTCAATATGAGGCAGGAGTTCTTCCAGCAAAAACCGGACATATTGGTCCCCCAGAGAGTCGTATTCAAAACTTCGATTCTTTCTGGCAACTTGACCAGGGCCGGAAGAAGGAATTTCCCCTGGATTGATGAACAAGCCGATGGTGACTGGCATCTCACCACGGTGAATAAGATGATCGAACACCGTTGGCGTACGGAAGCTACCCTGATCATTCACATAACTTCGACCGTCATTGAAGACCATCAAACAAGCGGGCTTGGACGCATCATACTGAGCGGGCACATAGACCCAATAATCGCGGACCGTACCAGGGAAAATTTCACTGTGCCAGACATCATGATGCAGGACTCCCCTGGGGACGCCCGGTTGGGGTTTGGAATCCGGGCTCAGAGAATAATCCACCGCGGACACCATGCGCGTGATCAGCAGCGGGATGAGAACACTCGTGGATCGAAATAAATCAAAAATGGACCTCATGTTAGTTTTTAAAAGATAACTGTCCCCCCATCCTTCAGCCAGTCCAAAAGAAGCCATTCTCAATGGTCATGTTATACTGATTCTCACAGAGATTGGGCTTCCGGTTACCTAAATAAACATCTTAGAGCATACAAAATTTCATCTCGAAGTGCGACAGAAGGTGCAAGACACAACCAATCACGCACAGAAAAAGTAGCTTGTCGATTGATCGAGTGGCTATATGTCTTGACTGTAGAATGCTTTCTTATTCGGATGGCTGAGCCAGATATTCGATCAACGCCTTCAAATCTTCTCGAGCTAAGGCTTCAAAACCGACAGGCATGATCGAATTGTTGGATACCTTCAAAGTCTCGATATCGTTTCTTCGTATCACATGTTTCTGTGCCGCGACATCCAGTATTTCGACCGTTGTCTGAGTTTCAGCTTCAAGTCGGCCGGAAATGACTTCTCCATCGGCGGTTTCCACAGTCCACATGCGATAATTGGCTTCCACTGAACGGTTCGGATCCAAAATCTCGAGTAGAATGTCAGAGCGATCACGGGCGTTGATACCTGTTAGTTCTGGACCGACAGAACCGCCTTGGCCATTGAGCAAATGACAGACGGCACAGTTTTCTGCAAACACCGTCTTGCCGCGCAGCGCATTCCCTTTTTCTTTTGCAATCGGTAGGAGGGCTTTGACCAATGCAGCGCGATCTTGNGAAATANCAACATTTGTATCTGCCATCTCATTTGCCCGACGAGCCACTCGAGGGTCGGGGTTCTGGCGTAATTGAGACCAATGCTCGGGAGCGAGATCGGTGCGACTGATACGATCATCCTTCACCCCGTCCAGCAGCGCCATCGCCCACTCTGCACGCCGTATCAACACTCCAACAGCAACCCGACGCGCTGCTGGGGTTAGTCTAGACCAGGCATCCACAAGAAGACGTCCAGTGTCGCTATGACGACTCACACTCAAAGCGTCAATCAATCCGCTGGCTAAAGCAGGCGTGCTTAATAACTGAACCTGAGTCAGGGTTAGCTTGATGACTTCAGGCACATCTTCAAGTTCGATCAATCGTTTGACAGCTGCGACTCGGTCTTCTTCAGCTGTTTCAGCATCCTTCACCTGAGCCATGAGATGATTGATGATCGCGCCCTGAGTCGCCCTGAAGATTTCTTCTTTCCCCCACCGAACGGATAAGGCGAGCAAACGGTCTCGGGTCAATGCAGGCAAAGACAGCATGAGAGTTTGAAGAGCCGCCTCGTGAGACTCGGTAATTTGAGGAGCCACCCCTTCCGGCCAGCTGGATCGCAATGTATCCAACACCAAGGTTGCAAGATCAGGAGACGCGTTCTTCAGGGCAGTAAGAGTACCTACAATACTGTCCACGGGACCACGCTGGGCGTAGTGAGATGTCACCACACGTATCACACGGCCAAGCTCACCCGCAAACCCACTCCCCGGGGCATGAACCAATGTGACATCATCGAACCAGGCTGTTCCGCTACAGCGCCCCCAGCCTCCATACAAGCAATTGATGGTGATGAATTCGAGCGCTCCTGTATTGAATGTCAACTCCACCTGAGTCCAATCCTGAGTCCCGGTTACCGCGGGAGTTCCTCCAACGACCGGATCCTGCAGTTCATGAATGTTGAACATCGCACCTCTTGCACCGCTTATTTTGACGACACCCTCGGTTTTGATCCAGCCGCTGAGTCGGTAGTCAGTGTGAGGTTTGACCCGGATGCGCGTTGCCCAACTGAGGTCTCCTCCTTTCTCGGATGAGATCTGGACCGCGCGTCCTCCTGTATGTGCATTATTAGACAGCGAGAAGGTTCCTTGCCCACTGTGCGTGACCGGATCCCATCGGGCCGGATTGCCATCAGTTTCAGACTCAAAGGAGCTGTTGCGAATCAAGTTAGAAGTTTTTCCGGGCGCTTCCTGGGTTCCCGCAGGATTGAAATCAGACAACATCGCTTGAAGAAAGCCAGCGTCATGACGGGCAGCTGCGGCAGTCGCAGCGTCCGCAATCCAGACATCTCCGGCATTCTCAGAGGATTGAAGCATCTCAAAAACCGCATGCCCGGATTCCAGATTTGCTTGCATTTCGGAGAGAGTCAACAGTGACGCCAGGCGCACCTTGGAATCCTCGTCTTCCAGAAGACCACTTGCCAGCAACGTCTCCAATCCTTGAGGGTTCCTCGGCAGCACGGAGACAGCGGCTTTGCGCACTGAGGCAGAAGGATGATCCAGTGCATCAAAAATCGCTTCGGTGGAAGCGGTGTGTGAGCCATCCGTCAAGCCCAGTCCATGCAATGTCCAAAGCGCATGAACAGCCGCAGGATTCAGGCCCAGGGCATCTAGGCTTGTATCCCGAATCAAAGCATGCAAATCATCCGTAACATCTCGAAGNCCACGCTCAACAAGCAGGCGCTGCGCGTGCATCCGCCAAAGCAAATTGTCATTTTTCAGAGCGGTAACTAGTGATGGACCTGACGCACCCGATGCCACAAGTCCACCTTCAGGCCCAGCACCCAATTGAGCTCCCCTGTGAGTTACCCGGTAAATACGCCCGTGCGTTTTGTCACGCAGAGGTGTGTCGTAAGCATTGCCTTTGCCGGTTTCAAAACCGATGGGTGTCGGGTTGTGCTGAATGATGTAATTATACCAGTCAACGACCCAAAGGGCACCGTCGGGCCCCACTTCAGCATAGATGGGTGATGTCCATTCATCATCACTCGCCAGGAAATTCCTAACATTATGCGCCACAAAATCCGCACCTCTCGGCTCAAGAAGGAACATCCCCAAGAGGTGTCCCGTAGGTTCTGCAACAAATTGTGCCCGATTCCAATATCGTTCCGGAAAATGGCGTGCCGTATAAACGGCACTTCCCGAGCCAGCAGTATATTTCCCATGCCAGTCGACTTGTCGGACCTTCTGTGTGATCGGATAAAATTTCTGACTATCTGCAATGGACTCCAGACGACTGGCAGACCAACCATTCACGGCCTCGTAATATCGATTGGCAATGGGCATATACATGCTCGCATTACCATTCGCGGTTGAACCAATGACAACGTTGTCCTCGGTAAAAGCTAGCCCCCATGTGTTGTTGTTGCTGGATCTGACAAATTCAAGCGCCGTGCCGTCCGGTTTGAAGCGAAAGATTCCCTGCCCGAAACGCATGTCCTTCCCCCCTACATTGCCATTGAACCCGGAGTATCCCACAACACCCCATATCCAGTTGTCGAATCCATAGCGCAAGTTACTTGCTGTCGCATGCGTATCGCGAATTCCCCACCCCTCAAAAAGGACTTTGCTTTGATCCGCACGATCATCTCCGTCGGTATCGGCAAACCATTCTGTTTTTCCAGAATGAATCACAATCACACCATCATTGGCAAAAATAAAACTGGTGGGCACACTCAACTTATCAACAAAGGTCGTGTATTTGTCGGCCTTACCATCGCCATCGGTATCTTCGATTATTTTCAATCGATCGTTGCCCTCTCCCTCCGATTGCAGACGGTTGGGATAATCCACAGATTCAGCGATCCACAAGCGACCTCGCTCGTCAAATGCCAACCACAAAGGCTTGATGATTTCTGGCTCAGAAGCAAAGAGCTTGTGCTCGAATTCAGGGAAAGTCACAAGATGCTTCCGAGATTTCTCAGGACTCAAGGGCTTCTGCATGGTCATGATGGGTTCGCCTTGAGTTCCCCATCGAGCATTTGCTGTATAGTTAGGCAAACGATCCGATGATTTCTCATATTCAAAATCAGCCAATCCCTCGACAGGTTTCAAAACGTTGTGCGAACGACCAGAAGCCCAGCGAACCCCTTTTTCAATGAGCACGTGAAATCCCTCATTCGACCAGGTTCGGTGATCATGTCCCCATGCCGTATAGAACACGCGACCTTTTCCGTGCTCACGCACCCAGGTCCATGGCTCTGCACCTTCGTCGTCTCTCCTGACTGATAGGACAGTACGATCATCATTATGCTTTGCATGCACATACGATTCATCCCAGGATTCGATTTCCTTCAGGCCACGGGTCACTGGATGATCGTGATCGATAATGGATTCCTTAAAAACGCCGGTGCCGTGGCGCTTGAACTGCGCCCCCACAAGTTCGATATATTTTGGGGAATTATGAAAACAGTAACTCGCGCAATGAATCGGCACCAACCCACCACCAGCAGATACAAAGTCAAGCATGGCTGATTCCTGTTCAGCGCTTATTTCGGTCACGTTGGCATAGATGGCAAGTACATCATATCCAGCCAGCTTGGACGGATGGATGTCACGCATGTCAGCGGTATAGGTAAGCTCAATGCCCCTGGAGGAAAGAGCAGGCTGGAGCAGTTCAAACCTCTCGGCAGGACGGTGAGGTCCATTATCCCCGAGAAAAAGAACTCGAATCAAATCACTCCCATGCCCTGAGGCCTGGACAGAACCCGTTTTCAATTGCAAAAGAAAACACAAGGCTGCTAACAAAAAGATACGGTATGGAACATTCATTGGATTTATAATACATAACAGTTCAGCAGCAGGACATAAACAACAAAAGAATTTCATATATTCAGATCTGAAATTTGGATCAAATCCTGCTAATAGTAATGCTCAATCATGATTAAGATTTTATTTCACCAAGTTTCAAGACTGATGACTACAAGCAGTTTAACATTTTTAGTCACCTTGATGCTTGCAACAGCAGGCCTTCCGATATCACGTGCCCAAACGATTATCATTTCAGAATTCATGGCGTCCAATGGTGAAACGACCATTGACGATGAAGACAATCGCTCTGACTGGATCGAACTGCATAACCCCGGATTCAGTGCGATCAACCTGGAAGGATGGGCATTGACGGACGACCCGACTCACACGGACATCTGGACTTTCCCATCCATCACACTCTTTCCTAACAGCTATCTGGTCGTTTTTGCCTCTAACAAAGACCGGAAAGCCCCGGGAGCCCCGTTGCACACAAGCTTCAATCTGAACAGGAAGGGAGAATACCTGGCGCTCCTGGATCCGGACGGAAACCCCTCAACCGAATTTGCCCCGGCATATCCTGAGCAGACCACAGATGTTTCCTATGGCAGAGGCGTGGTGAAAGCGGATGAAATCGTAATCATTCCAAACAGAGCACCCGCCAAGGCAATGATCCCTGCCAATGGCACACTCGGCAGAAGCTGGACACAACCTGATTTTGATGATGGTGATTGGAAATCTGGGCGAACAGGAATTGGATACGATTACCAGGGGTTGATCAATTTAGACGTACGTAACATGCGGGGGGAAAACGAAACAGTGTATGCACGTATCCCATTTGCATTCGAAGAAAACACAAATTTGGATACGTTGATTTTACGCATACGTTATGATGACGGTTTTATTGCTTATTTAAACGGCACAGCGATTGCCAGAGACAACGCCCCCAGCAATCCAGATTGGCAGTCGGCTGCTACTCTCAACCGATCCGACAACATCGCCGTCAATGCAGTCGATGTGAACATTTCATCCGCCATTGATTTGTTGGAGACCGGTGAAAATGTGCTGGCTATTCACGGTTTGAATCAGGGCATCAATAGCTCGGATATTCTGATCCTGCCCGAACTGATCGCCCAGCTTCAATCAGACGCACCCGAAACATTTGGTTTCATGCTAGCTCCCTCACCGGGCCTCCCCAACAACGACTCCATTCAGGGAATCACTCCATCTGTTGAGTTTTCAGTCGCCAGCCAAGTGTTTGACGAGCCCTTCTCTCTGGAACTGAGCCTCCCTCAGGAGACATTACCCGGGACTGAAATCCGCTACACGGAAGATGGAACGCGGCCGAATTCCTCATCCAAGCTTTACACAACCCCACTAGAGGTTTCTGAAACCATTCAGATCAGGGCTATCTCGGTTTTACCCAGTAAAGGCCAAAGCACCGTGACCAGCGAAAGTTATACTGGACTCAATGCTCAAACACGCGGTTTTAACTCGAATTTACCCGTCGTGGTTTTGGAGAACTATCAAGGTGGGCGTCCTCCTCAAAATTCAAAACAGGCTTCTTTCATGATGCTTTACGAGCCCAATGAGGAATTCGGCCGCGTTCCATCTGAAGGCCGTACCCGATTTAATCAAGCACCCACCATCAGCACACGCTCAGGCATTAAAGTACGCGGTTCCAGCACATCAGGGCGCCCTAAACCTTCAATGAGCATGGAAGCATGGGACGAGTTTGATCAGAACAAAAACATTGCACTGCTGGGTATGCCGAGTGAATCAGACTGGGTATTATGGGGTCCCTATAACTTTGATCTCAGTTTGATGCACAACCCGTTTATCTACGAACTGAGCAACCAGATAGGCCGATACGCAACTCACACACGTTTTGTGGAGGTCTTTTTGAACACAGACGGAGGGCCACTGGATTCCAATGATTATTATGGAGTGTATGCGTTGATGGAAAAAATCAGTCGCGATCAGGATCGTGTGGATGTGGCAAGGATTTTCCCTGAACACAATCAGGAGCCCGGCGTCACAGGTGGTTATATTTTCAAAATTGATCGAGCCGATCCCGGTGACTCAGGGTTCGGTGGAGCAGGTCAAAGCATCCGCTACGTTTACCCCAAGGAAGTAGACATCGAACGCCCTGAGCGTAATGATCAGGAGAGCTATATTCGTAGTTTCTTTCAGGAAATGAATCGTAGACTCAGAGGGTCTTCCTTGACTGACGGAGAAGAAGGTTATGCCGGACTGATAGACGTTGATGCTGCGATTGATCATCATCTTTTGAACGTACTCGCCTTTAATGTGGATGCACTGCGGCTGAGCGGTTATTTCCACAAACCACGAGGCGGCAAACTTACTTTTGGTCCCATCTGGGATTTTGACCGCGCATTGGGTTCCACCGATGGTCGGGACCGCAACCCACGTACTTGGCGAAGTACCAGCGGAGATCGAGGCACGGATTTTTTCAACTACCCCTGGTGGAGGGACATGTTCAGGGATTTGGATTTCTTTCAACTCTACATTGACCGCTATCAAATGTTCCGACGCTCTGAATTCAGCACTCGAAATATAAATGCCATCATTGATTCCATGGCCGATGAACTTCGCGAGGCTCAAAAGCGCAATTTGTCACGATGGAACCAACGTCCCCGAGGTTCCAATGGTGGAACCTATCAGGGTGAAATAGATTATATGAAAGATTGGCTTGAGGATCGAATGGAGTTCATGGACGGTGAGTTCGTTGACGCTCCTCTCGTGGGTGTTTCTTCACTGGGTGAGAGCAAAGTTGTCTCCCTGACCTCCCGAGATGGCGGCGTGATTTATTACACAACCGATGGCACCGATCCACGACTGCCAGGCGGAAACCCCTCAAGGAAAGCTTCCATCTACAAGAGTAAGATCGAATTCAGCACTTCAACAACCATTACCGCACGCGTTTTCAATGAGAATCACCAGAGTCGTACTGGATCCAATAACCCTCCTTTNTCAAGCTTGTGGTCGGGGCCATCCACACGATTNATTTCGTTGAGCGTTCCCCCAAGAGCGGGCGAATTGATCGTCAGCGAGATTCACTACAATCCACAGTCTGCGAACAAAGAGGAATTACTCCTGAACCCCTCGTTCCGCAATGAGGATTTTGAGTTCATCGAATTGAAAAACGTCAGCAATTCGACACTTGAATTGGCAGGCACCGAGTTCTCCAGCGGCATCCGATTCCGATTCCCCATCAATGAATCATGGGCCCTTCCAGCAGGTACGTATATCACCATTGCGAAAAATCTGGATGCTTTCAGCGCGCGATACCCGTCATATGANGGGTATCTGGCCGGACCCTTCAATGGTAATCTTTCCAATGGAGGAGAGACATTGTCCATTCAGAACAGCACAGGGAGCACCTTGACGGAGTTCCGCTACGAAGACAATTGGTATCCAGCCACGGATGGAGATGGATTTTCACTCGTGGTGGCCAACGCGGATGGATCAGGAGCCGATGGCGCCACTCAGGAAGCCTGGCGACAGGGCTCGGTGCTACATGGCACACCAGGAACCAAAGATGCAGGTCACATTTCAGTAAGTTTGGAATCGATACAGATAGTGGATGACTCCGTTTCGATTGCATTCCAATCCGAAGCCGGCATCACCTACATAATGGAATACACCACCGCACTCGCAGGGGCGGATTGGCAAACTTTGAGACTCATTCCAGCCTCTGCTGAGAGCGCAATCATCTCAGTCACCGATCAGAANCCAAAGGATCAAACCAGATTCTATCGCTTGAATCTTGTGACCGAATAGAGGCTGAGAAAAGCAACTGTGCGGATGCTCGCCGAGGATGATCGAAGAAAAACACTACAAGGACAATCTCCGGTCATTGGGCAGGATTGGTACTTTGATTCCTTGGGCTCGTCTTTGAAGAAAAAGGTTCAGTCCGAGGAGCGTGTTGTTTGTTCACTGGCGGCAGAAGCTTTTGGGTTTCTGCGTATTGTCTGTATGAGAAGATTCATAGAATCCAGCTGGCACCGTTTTGTCGGAAGGATTGGGACAGCTTTCCACAAATTTCCCGGCGCATTTTTGCCAGACAAGACCTTATGACTACGAGTGACGTGTATGAAAGATGCAGGTACTTGCTGTTTACTTCTTGGCTGCAAACGGCAAATTGCCACATTTCCGAGACTGGAATCACAGAATCAAACCAAAGATCCCTGACAGAATCGGGAGGTTATTTCCTACCAGACTTGACATTCATGGACATGATGCTCGCTCCATGAGTGACCAAGCCGCTTCCGCCGACAATGATGCGTTTGCAGGGCTGCCCTGTTTTGGGATCGTGAGTAAGNGCGTCATCGCTCATTTTTTGCTCTACCTCAAACCGCCTGGCCTTTTGGCCTTTCTTTTGCGGGATGGTTTCGTAAACATAAATCGCCATATGAAATCAACTTTTTTAAACGTTAAGGTTCCTTTCTTCCTCATATGACCATCGCTTGTCAAGCGCAGAACCCAGAAGCATTACATGCAACAATTGAGAAAGCATCTTAGAAACATTCTGAAAACCACGTTGCCATTTGATTGGAAGACGGCCTTGGTGGCTCTTTTGGCGATTCAAGGATCAGGATGCGGAACGATCAGCTATTACCGTCAGGCGGCAGCCGGACAATGGCAGATCGAACGCAGCAAACGATCCATCCGGGACCTGAAGCAGTCCAAGGAGATCAATGCCGCGCTCAAAGAAAAATTCGAACGCATTGAGGAAATACGTCGATATGCATTCTGGCATCTTGGACTCCCGGCCGAGGATGCCTACGACACCTATGTGGAACTTGAGCGCGATTATGTTGTGTGGAATGTGACCGCCTGCCCTGAGTTCTCCATGGAACCTCACCGCTGGTGGTACCCGTTTTTGGGCCGGTTGAAATACAGAGGCTATTTCGACAAAGACGATGCCGATCAATATGCCCGAGCGTTCACCACCCGTGGTTACGACGTCGCAGTCGAAGGCGTCGTCGCATACTCCACTCTGGGATGGTTTCGGGATCCTGTGTTCGACACATTCATGAGTTGGAGCGACAGGGCCATTGCAGAGCTGCTGTTTCACGAATTGGCACATCAAAAAGTCTTTCTCTCAGGAAAAACAGAATGGAACGAAGCCTTTGCCGTGGTCACCGCCCGTGCCGCCGTCAGACAATGGCTCGATTCCCAATCACATTTCGAAGAATTAGAAACGTACGAATCCGAGATCGCATTGGAGGAAGTATTCATTCGACTGGTTCTGGAAACAAAACATGAACTGGAAAAACTTTATGGCTCCTTCGAAAGGGATAATTCAGCGCGTTCAAAACCAGGAACATACAGACCTGAAGCTAGCAACAAGGCCCAGCTGAAAAAGTCCGTTTTCGAGTCGCTTCGTCATCGTTTTGATGTGGCAAAATTAACCCATCCTTCCCTGAGCGTGTATGATGGCTGGATGTCACGGCCTCTCAATAACGCCAGATTGACCTCCATCGACACTTATTATCAATGGGTGCCCATGTTTGAGGCATTACAACAACAATATGGAGGGGATTGGGAGGGGTTTTTCAATGCCGTTGAGCAACTTGATAACGATCCACCTTCCGAAGAGTCGTGAATAAAAGCATGCCCGAACAACGAACCATCAGATCGCTCATCCATGAGGCTACCCGAACACTCTCCAAGAGTGGTGTGGACTCTGCCGAACTCAACGCCCGATTACTGCTCGCTCATGTGCTGGGTGTTGAAGAATGGCAACTGGGCGTCTACCGTAAAAAAATTTCCGAGCAACAAGCAAACCAACTTGGTGGACTGATTCAAAAACGCAGTCAACGAATCCCTCTTCAACATCTGGTGGGCAGCGTCGGGTTCTATGGATTGGATGTTCAGGTTTCCCCAAGCGCATTGATTCCACGTCCGGAGACAGAGTTACTTGTGGAAACAGTGATCAAGACCATCCACTCACAGCAGAAGCAGAACGAACCGGTCAAGTTGCTGGATATGGCCACGGGAACAGGCTGTATCGCGCTGGCTTTGGCAAAGGAACTTCCCATGGCGCAAGTCTGGGGATTGGACATCTCCGAAGCTGCGCTGACTCTGGCTCGCAACAATGCTTCCAACAGTGGCCTTGAAAAGCGCGTGACGTGGATTCATTCCGATATGTGGAGCGGGATCAAAGATCCCCAACAACAGTGGGATTACATCATTTCAAATCCTCCCTACATCCCTAGTCATGAAATCAGAGAACTGGAACCGGAGGTCCGTGATCACGATCCGAAACTGGCTCTGGACGGCGGACAGGACGGCTTGGACATTTACCGCATACTGGCCCATCAAGCCGGCCGCTGGACCACTCAGCGTGGCTTTATCTTTCTTGAATGCGGCAAAGATCAGGCACAGGCCATACAAATATTGTTTAAAAGCGCATCGTGGTTTGCGGATCAAGTGGTTCGAGATTACAATAATGTCCAACGAATTCTGGTTTTCCGGCGGGCCACCACCCCCAATCCCGGAGATCCGGTACAATAAAGCCAACTTGCAACAGAACTAAATGGACACCTTCATCATCAAAGGCGGCGTGCCTCTTTACGGAGAAGTCGCCATCAGTGGCGCAAAAAATGCCGTTTTACCCATCCTTGCCGCAACTTTATTAACTTCTGAACCATGTGTGATAAGGCGCGTCCCCAACCTCAGTGATGTGCATTTCATGGGCAGGATCCTTCGATCCCTTGGCGCTTCATTTTCCTATGAAAACGGTATGGTGGCTGTGCATGCAAACCGTATCAAGGCAAGAGGCGACTATGATCTGATCCGTAAGATGCGTGGATCGATTTGTATATTGGGCCCTCTGCTTGCACGCAAGGGAAAAGCAAATGTCTCCATGCCTGGTGGATGCATCATAGGCACTCGCCCTATTGACTTGCATTTAAAGGGACTCAAAGCCTTGTCTGCTGAGGTGAAGGTAAGAGAGGGATACGTTCAGGTTGAAGCCAAGCAGTTAAAAGGAACGGAAGTCTTTCTTGGAGGAAGGGTGGGACCAACGGTGCTGGGGACCGCAAACATCATGATGGCGGCAACCCTCGCTGAGGGGGTCACCATCATCGAAAGTGCCGCATGTGAACCTGAGATAGTGGATCTGGCCCACTTCCTGATCGCAATGGGGGCCAAAATCCAGGGCGCTGGCACGCCTCGCATGACCATCACAGGCGTAAACAAACTGCATGGTGCAGAGCACGATGTCATTCCTGATCGCATTGAAGCGGCCACTTACGCCATCGCAGCGGCGGCCACCAATGGTGAAGTTACATTAAAAGACATGCGCTGCGATCATCTGGCGGCAGTTCTGGATAAATTAAAAGAGGCGGGAGTGCAATTTGAAGCCAAAGGAACCTCCCTGAAAATTTTGTCCGGTGGTAATATTCAGCCGGTCGATGTCAGCACTCAACCCTACACTGGATTTCCAACAGACGCACAAGCTCAACTCATGGCATTGATGCTAAAGGCACCGGGATTGAGTATCATCACCGAACGTATCTTCGAATCGCGGTTTATGCACGCCAACGAATTGGCCCGTTTAGGCGCGGATATTGCTATCGAAGGACCCAGTGCCATCGTGCGCGGCGGAATGCCGCTCAGTGGCGCAAAGGTCATGGCCAGTGATTTGAGAGCATCCGCCGCTCTCGTGATTGCCGGCCTGATGTGCGAAGGTCGCACTCAGGTGAATCGAATCTACCATCTGGACCGTGGCTATGAAGTCATGGATAAAAAATTGCGTTCTCTCGGTGCACGCGTTAAGAGGGGTAAAGAATCATGAATGCGAAAGTTGCAGCAGTCGGAATATTCGTCATCGTAGGATTCCTGGGCACCCGCGTGGTTATTTTCATGCAGGAGGCAGACCAGCAAATCAACAAGCAGGCCTATGAGGATGGATTCTATCAAATGCCGGACAACGGAGGTGAGGAGCAAGAATATATCCCGGTAGAGCTCGAGGGCTTACCGCCCAGTCTGCAACCTTCCCTTGATGTCATTATGGGAAAGGATGCAGAGTCTTTCAAGGCCTGGCTGAAACAGTATCGACCTTATATCAAGGAACCTAAATTGTCAGAAATCGAACTCGACTACGTCGTCAAAGCAGGCAGGATAAATCCCCCTGAAGCTCAAAAAGTATTTTCAGAGATAGCAGAACGCAATGGCCCTGACTCACCTTTGCGTGAGCGTATAGATATCTTGTCAAAAACATATCAATAAGGCCGAATTTGGATGGAAAAACACCATCTGTGAAGGCATGGAGAACCCACAATGACATCAAAATATCACATCGAAATCCCTCAAAAAGAGGATTGACCTGCATTTTTTCCCTGCTTAAATCCCCTCTGTCCTGACCGGGGACAAGGTTTCCAATGCAAAATCTCAAACGGTCTACCGGAAATAATATCGGTAGTTTCCGGATTATGCCAAAGCAAGTATCGTCATCGATATTCAAAAAACCTGAACGACCCGGCGGGCGTCATTATGCAAGAAGTTTATTGCCCGGAATGTCGCACCAAGCGTGATATCAACAATAGCGAAGAGGAGGTCATGAAAAATGGCCGCCGGGTTCTGAAAGGACGCTGTGCCTCCTGTAACACCCCCATCATTAAAGTTCTGAACCAGAAACTCAAATGGCATGCCGTGGCCAGATGAGTCAGCATAATTGCAGATTTCCCTGATCAACCTGAAACCATCAAGCAGACTTTTCGCAGGCATGCTGCAAAAAGCGAATCAGGGCAATAATCGCTTCCGGCAGCGAAGGTAAAATAACACCTGATTTAGTAGGGTTGGATCTTTCGAAATCAGAATTACTTTCAAGAACAAGGAATCTCTGACATGAATGGATCCGAAGCTGGAACCTGACACAACCCAACATTATCTTTTTCGATGAATTGATAAGGAAGCTGGACTAAAAACCAAGCCGCTTGAAAAAAGCTATCCGATCCTGTCAAAAAGCATATGAAGGGAGAATGCTGGAGCTGACAATCAGGCAAAAATGTTGTCGTGTGCTGGATGTAAATTGAATCGACATCACCAAATTTGGCAAAGTCTCGCAGTTGGAATCCATAGTACCGAAGAGAATTCAAGCGGCTGACAATGCCAGAGACAAGATTGTAAATATTCCCTCAAACATCCAATAATCAAAAGTTGCAAAATAAATGTGAGGACTGGATCAGGTGCGTTTAGCGTTGATCTGATGAACCTTGTGGCCTATTTTGCCGATAATGCAGATTTGGATGACATGGACTCTGATGTTGCTTCTCACCTTTCCCGGGTGTTTGTGCGATTTTTTTTGTCATGGCGAGGAGCATGAAGAACCCGGATCACATCAGGACGACCCCAATTTGTCTTATTATTGTGATGCACAGGAGCATGAACATTGCTGTCCGCATTCAGAGGAACAATACGTAGATTCAATCATTTCCAAAAGACAGGTGGATTTACCCTTCCCTCTGGATCCATTCGGTTCCAGGAGCCTTCACAGTTCTGACGAATGTCACTCGAAAAATAAATTTCAGCCTTTTTCCACCTGCCACTCTTGTATCCGCAATGGCAGGTATACCCTGAGGCTCTGCAACCGACTTATCATTTGAGCTCCATACCGCCTGAGGAACCGATTACGGTTCTTCAACCCAGCTGAACATGCAAACTCCTGACTTGGATTTTGCTGGAGTAAAAAATGAACACAGTCTCCCATGTCGTATCACATCCTGCCTGAGTGTGCTGCGGACATAACCTTGATCGATGAAAATGAACTTTAATATGGTGAAAAGCGGTTGGATTATCGTATTTATCTCTGGCTTTTGCATGCTGGCAGTCAATGCCCAGACACACCCAGATGAGCACCCTCATGCAGTATCATTCACTTATGATGCGCTTCCGGGAAAGATCATGGAACACAACCCAGAACTTCGAGCAGCTCTGTGGACCATCCAGGAGGCGGCAAGTCGACTGACTCAATCTGGACGTTTGAAAAACCCAAACCTGATCACCTCATTCAATAACAATCAACAAACTCCTGAACGTTCCACAGGGCTTGGATTTCAACAATCTTTTCCGATCACTTCCCGTCTGCGCCTGGAAAAAAATATCTCACGACTCAAAGTAAACGAGGCACGAGCGGAAGTCATGATGGTCGCACAATCGATTGTCGAATCGGCACTTCAAACCGCAACACAGTGGTTTGGCAATCAAGAGAAACAATTCATCATTGCGGATCAGATACGGCTGGCAAAGGAGCTGGCAACATTTCTTTCAAGCCAATCGGCCAAAGGAGAGATTTCGTCATTGGATGCCGAGCAGGCCAACTTGGAAGCAGGTGAATTGGCTCTTGGCTTGCGACCTTTGAGTTTGAAGCGCAAACAACTGGAATCTGAATTAAGGATTTCCCTGGGACTGAAGCCTTCCACAGCAATCCACATTGAAGGAAAGCTACCCGAGGCAAAAATCCCATCAGCTGAAAGTATCCTCATGGAATCGCGCCCTGATTATTTACTTTTGAAAAACCAAGTCCAAACGACAAGGGAATCGATCCAATTGAGCAGAGCCAACCGTATCTCAGATATCAATCTTCAATTGATGCACCAATGGAGCAGGGTGGAAGACATGCCGATAGGTATCGAAAAAGAAAACAGGGCACTGATTCAACTTTCAATTCCCCTGCCCCTCTGGAACCGCAATCAAGGCCGAATCGCCGAACTGAACAACAAACTCGAACGGCTCATGGGTTCGATACAAGCCCTTGAAATTACCATCAGCAATCACGCTGATGCCGCATTCACCGGCATGATTGATCAACTCGCTGTTTACAAACAAATCAAAAATCAAACTCTGCCCAAACGAGTCAAATACCAACAATCGCTGGAAGGCGCATACAACGAGGGTCTCAGTTCATTCGAACGCCTGATTCAGGCAAGAAATCAGATTCTGAAACTGAAACTGAAAGCGTCAGAATCTCTCACTTTGTTTCATATCAATCGCATTCAATACCAATCAGAAACCGGCAAATTGCCCATTTCCTATGATTCATTTCCCCTTCAGACAATCAACTAAAGCCTTCACTTTGGCACTGCTCATCACGAGCGCTCTCATGCATGCCATGAGAGCAGACCGTGAGGCGGATCTCGTCATTCTGGATACTGTCAGCGCAGGAAACCTGGGGATCGAAACTGAGGTAGTGGAAAGACGCGATTTCCGGGAGACCCTATTTGCCCTTGGTCGCATTCAGGCAAAACCCGGAGGTCATGCCTTTGTGAGCAGCCGTGTTGCCGGGCGATTGGTTGATGTCCCTGCTCATGAGGGTGATTTTATCAAAGCAGGAGATCCGGTGGCAGTTGTGGAGAGCAGGCAACCGGGCAATCCGCCGCCTCGCCTAACACTCCATGCCCCTATTTCAGGGCTGGTAGTCAGAAGCCTCCAGCATTTGGGGGAGCCCGTTGTTCCGGAAATCCCTATTCTCGAGATCGTTGATTTGTCTGAGGCATATGCCGTCGCTAAAATACCAGAAGACAAAGTATCATGGATCAAATCTAATACCCCATCGGACATCAAAGTCGCGGCTTATCCTGACCGAATCATGAAGGGAACCTGGGAAAGATTTGGTACGATGGCCGACGTAAGTAACGCCACTTTGGACGCCTATTTCCGTATCCACGATCCAGGGGAAAACATTCGCCCAAACATGCGTACAGAATTCACATTACACATCAATACGAAAAAGGATGTGATGGCCGTGCCCAAGGAGGCATTACAAGGGGACAGTTTTCAACCCTTTGTTTTCGTTAAGGATTTTGAACTGCCCAATGCCTTTTTGAAAGCCCCAGTCGTTACAGGCACCCAAAATGATTCTCACGTTGAAATACTAAAGGGGCTTTTCCCCGGAGATGAGGTTGTCACCAGAGGGGCTTATCCATTGGCATTCGCAGGCAACGGGGGTATTTCGCTCAAAGAAGCTCTGGACGCGGCTCACGGTCACGAACACAACGAGGACGGTTCAGAAATGACGGTAGCTCAAAAAGCGACCAAAGCTTCAGGAACAGGCAAAAATCTCTCTGGTCTCGGAGACGGGCCTCTTACCTGGTTTTTGATAGTGCTTTGCGTGATTCAATGGCTCCTTCTGGCCTTGCTGGCCGTAAAGAAGAAAGCCGTTGAGGAATAGAAATTCGATTATGCTGAGTTTGCTCATCCAATTCTCACTTCGCCACAGGGTGATTATCCTTTTGGCTGCATGCATCCTTCTTGCTCTGGGCATTCAGATTGGCAGAACCTTGCCCGTGGAGGTCCTCCCGGACCTGACCAAGCCAACGGTCACGATCCTGACTGAAGCTCCGGGACTTGCACCTGAGGAAGTGGAAGCACGTGTTACGTTTCCACTTGAAAATGCCTTGATGGGAGTTTCCGGAGTGACACGCCTCCGCACGACCTCAGATGTTTCTCTTTCTTTGGTCTACATCGAATTTGATTGGGGAACCGACCTGATTCAAGCCCGTCAATTTGTTCAGGAACGTCTACAATCTGCAGTTCAAAACCTGCCCGAAGGAATCTTTCCCTACATGACACCTGTTGCCTCCTTGATGGGTGAAATCATGCTGGTGGGCATCTACGATCCTGAGAATGACACAAACCCCCGCGATCTGCGCACGCTTGCGGATTGGACAGTGCGACGCCGACTTCAAAGCATACCTGGAATTGCTGAAGTCCTGGCAATGGGGGGAGGAATCAAGCAGATCCATATTCAACCAAACCCTGACCGCATGCGAGCGATGAATGTTCGTTTTGATGAGCTCTTGCATGCAGCACATGAAGCTGCGGGAAATACTACTGGCGGCTTCCTCACAGGTTCCTCTAAGGAAATCATGGTACGTCATCTGGCGATGACCACGGATCTTGATGCCATCGCATCAACTATCATAAAACAGATTCATGATCGCCCCATCACTGTGGGTGATGTTGCCGAGGTAAAGTGGGACGTCGAACCCATGCGAGGCGACGCAGCTGTCAACGGCATTCCAGGCGTCATTCTTAGCATCACGAAAGCCCCTGGTTTTGATACACTTGCATTGACAGAAATCATTGAAGATACCCTGGCAGATCTTCACGAATCCATGCCTGACGGAATCTTAGTTGAACCCTTGTTTCGTCAATCTGATTTCATTGATCATGCTGTTGGCAATTTGAAAGAAGCCATACGCGACGGCGCAATCATGGTCTCCATCGTTCTTTTTTTGTTCCTCTTCAACGTTCGAACCACTGTCATCACCCTGATGGCAATCCCTCTATCATTTGCGACCACCTTGTTGGTCTTCGATATATGTGGACTAAGTGTCAATTCCATGACTCTTGGAGGCCTTGCAGTTGCGATAGGGATGGTTGTTGATGATGCCATCGTGGATGTTGAAAACGTATTACGCAGACTCAAGATAAATGCTGCGTCCAGCAAACCAAAACCCAGGATATCAATCATTGCATCCGCTTCTGCTGAAGTGCGAAATTCGATACTATACGCAACGTTATTCATCATACTTGTTTTCCTTCCCCTATTGGGGTTATCAGGAGTTGAAGGCCGATTATTTGCCCCCATAGCGCTTGCAACAATGGTCAGTATGACCGCATCATTTTTTATTTCGCTCACGGTTATTCCAGTGCTTTGTTCCTTCCTGCTGTATCCGAAGGAAGACCAACAACAACAGGATGGCACATTCGTAAGAAGTCTCAAATGGGCGTTAAAAAAGACCTGGTTGAAATGGGCACTGGACAAACCTTTTGTAGTTCTCAGCATAGCAGGTGCCTTGGTCGCAGGCGCAATGACGATATATCCGATGATGGGTAAAGATTTTCTTCCGGCCTTTGAGGAGGAAACCGTTCTGGTCGCTCTCACCACTGCCCCGGGAACGTCCTTGAAGCAGACCGCTGAGATAGCAGATATTGCAGACAGGCTTCTCTTGAACATCCCTGAGATAAGAAAAGTTGGAAGACGTCACGGTCGTGCCGAGAGAGGAGATCATGTTGTGCCGGTTTCCACAGTGGAATTTGATATCGATTTCACCACAAGCAGGCGTGGGCGCGCCGAAGTATTGGATAACATCCGGCAGACCATGCGCAGCATCCCCGGAACTTTCAGTGCTTTGAGTGGACCGCTTGCCGATCGGATTGGTCACATGCTCAGTGGCGTTTCAGCTAAAGTAGCTATCAAAATTTTTGGACCGGATCTCGATGAGATCAGAAGAATTGGTGAATCAATCCAGAAAATCGCAAAGGAAGTCCCGGGATTTGAAGACGCTCGAGTGGAGCAACAAGCCCCGATCCCCCAGTTGCGTATCGAAGTGAACCGAGACCGTGCAATGGCTTACGGAGTAACTCCCGGGGCTGTTAACAGTCAATTGTCGGCGCTGATCGGCGGTCAACAAGTAGAACAGTTGTTCGAAGGACCTCGCACCGTCGATCTGATGGTACGATTACCAGATTCCTGGCGTGAGTCCCCAGACCGTCTTCGCAACATGTATATCGACACAGAAAGTAACCTGCGAGTTCCATTGCACCTCGTCGCTGACGTCAGAGCAGCCAAAGGCCCCAATGTCATTCAACGGGAAAACACCCAAAGACGATTTGTGGTCAGTATTAACCCAACGGAACGGGGTCTGGATTCAAAAATCGAGACTCTTCAGAAAAGAGTGGCTGGAGAGGTAAAAATACCTGAGGGGTATTTCGTAAGTTTTGAGGGGGAATTCAAAGCCCAGCAAGCCGCTACTAGGCGCATCATTTTTTTAAGTATCATCGTTTTTGTCATCATGGCTGGGCTACTTTACTCCTACTTTGGCTCTCCCGTCTTTGTTATTCAGGTTATCGTGGATATACCCATGGCGCTGATCGGTGGACTATTACTAACCTTTGTGATGACTCAGAATGTAAGCATTGCAACACTGGTCGGGTTCATTGCTGTCGCTGGAATTGCGGTAAGAAATAGTGTGATGCTTATTTCACACTACCTGCACCTGATGCGTCATGAGGATGAAACTTTCGGCCGTTCCATGATCGAACGTGGCACTTTGGAAAGACTCGTACCTGTGCTGATGACTGCCTTATCTGCGGGTATAGCTCTCGTCCCTTTAGNTCTTGCGGCGGGGGAACCCGGAAAAGAAATCCTGCGCCCGATCGCCATTGTGATCGTGGGTGGATTAATCACCTCAACATTGCTGGGTCTGGGGGTGACTCCTGCCATATTTTATGCATTTGGCGGGAAGCATGCGCGGAAAGTTGTTGAAAAGAAAGTCCCTGCTTCTGCCTAGCGTTGCACGCGGTAAAATGTTAGCTATTACTCAACATGAAAACCAATTCATCTTTTTCTATTGTAGTCCCCTTGATTGCTGGCATGTGCCTGCTGTCAGGCTGTCGCCCCGCCGAAAATTCACCTCAAACATCCTCGGAAAAAACTCATGTTGCTACGAATCAAGGTTCAAGTGAATCTAAAGAACATACTCATGAAGACGGCAATGATCACCACCAGACCAAAATCCCAGGACCCAACGGAGGTCGTTTGGTTGTAGGTGTGAGTCCGCATTTTGAATTCCTTGTTCTAACAAACAATCACGCGCAAATTACTTTTGTCGGCGACGATAACAAACCCATCGCTCCTGTGGATGTTCAAATCAGACTTACAGGCGGAGACAGATCTAATCCAATTGAAGTTAGCTTCGAGAAAAAAGAGGATACTCTTGTCTCATCAGTCCCTATTCCCCAAGACAATAACATGGCCGTGGTACTTCAGATTGATGGGGAAACAATGAAAGAAACTTTTTTTGAGAGGTTTCATTTGAATAGGGAAACATGCACTGAGTGTAACCTCCATGAGTACGCCTGTATTTGCGCCCAAGCAGAGCATAGGCATTAATTGACTTCAGTGGAATGGTTATGTGCGCCCTCTTTCGGTGGTTTCATTTCTTTACGCAAGAAGTTGGGAAAACTTTGGATTCGGGTGTAAGAATAAAAAAGTGGTTTGGAGGCAGACTCACTCCCATTTGTCTGACGTTCCAAAAAAAAACATGTTCATCAGGTTTTCGGAATCCTTGGCAAACCTATGTTAACCAGGCTTCATTGATGCCTAAAGAACAACGACTGAAAGAACATCTTCATGAGCTCGCCTGACAAATCAGAATTCAAGACAGTGCACCTTTGGCAGGCCCTAATCCCTGTCGTGGCACTGATTGGATTGATTGCCATCAATCTTCTTAAATTTGAAGGAGAAGCACATATCCCACTCATTCTCGCTTCGGGCGTTGCCGCACTAGTGGGATTAAGTCTGGGGCATTCTTGGAAATCGATCGAAAAAGGCATCCTTGATGGCATCCTCATTGGCATGAAAGCGATTTTGATTCTCTGCGTCATTGGTGTGATGATTGGAACATGGATCGCAGCTGGGGTTGTGCCTTTTATGATCTATTATGGGCTACAAATTTTATCACCAGGAATTTTTCTTGTAGCAGCCTGTTTGATTTGTGCGGTTGTTTCCCTGGCGACAGGGAGCTCTTGGACCACAGCCAGCACAGTTGGGATCGCTCTGATGGGAGTGGCGACAGGTTTGAATATTCCTGCTCCAATGGCAGCAGGAGCTGTGATTTCTGGCGCCTATTTTGGAGACAAGATGTCGCCTTTATCCGATTCGACAAATTTAGCTCCTGCCGTCGCAGGCTCCGAGTTATTCGAACATATCCGGCACATGTTGTATACAACCCTACCGGCGTTGTTCATCGCTTTGATCCTGTATGGATTATTGGGGATGCGTGGATTTGAAGGTAGTATTCAAACAAGCCAAGTCGCCGAAATTACCGAGGCCTTAAAAACCCAATTCGACCTGAGTTTTATTTTGATCCTTCCTCCATTGTTTGTCATAGGAATGGTATTTTTTCGTTGGCAAGCATTACCCGCACTTCTGTTGGCGGGCCTGCTTGGTGGTGTACTTGCAATGGGAATTCAAGGTGAAAGTATCGGAAGCGTTTTTTCCATAGCACATTATGGTTATGTTTCGAAGACAGGCAATGAAGCTGTAGACGCGCTACTTTCACATGGCGGGTTAAATAGCATGATGAATACTATTTCATTAGTCCTGTGCGCTCTTAGCTTCGGGGGGATCATGGAGAGAACCGGGCTGTTGAAAACTTTGGCTCAATCGATTCTTAGTCTGGCGCGATCTACCGGATCATTAGTAGCAGCGACAGTTTGCACTTGTCTNGGAATGAACATACTGGCTCCTGATCAGTATTTNTCCATTATTGTTCCNGGNCGCATGTATCGGGATGCTTACAGAGCGAGGGGCCTTCATCCAAAAAACCTTTCACGAACACTTGAAGATGCTGGAACCTTAAGCTCACCACTGGTCGCTTGGAATTCATGCGGTGCCTTCATGGCGGGAACGCTGGCGGTTTCCCCAATAGACTACCTTCCCTACGCTTTTCTTAACTTGTTTGCGCCTGTGATTGGAATTTTCCTTGCCTATACAGGATGGACAATCGTTCGACTTCCAAACGCTGAAAATTCAATTAATAGTCATTAAAGAAAAACTATTGTCTTAATTTATTGCGGGTCAAAACTTTCATCTGCTTAATTAAAACCTCACGCAATTTTTCAATTTTTATGGGCTTCAAAAGAAACTCATCCATACCTGCTTCCAAGGCTACTTCTTTTTCATTTTTTGAATTATCCGCCGTTAACGCAATGATCCGGGGACGGTCTTTGCCTTCATGAAGTTTGATTAACCGCCTGGTTGCTTCAAATCCATCAAGAGCAGGCATGTGTAAATCCATCAATACGACATCAAACGCTTCTTCTTCCAGCGCAGCTAAGGCTTCGTTCCCATCATGAACAATTCGATTCGTGCATCCAAGATTATCAAGATAAAGCTTCGCCAGCTTGCAATTGATTGGGTGATCTTCAGCAACAAGCACATTGATTTGAAGGGGTTCAAACTGCAAAATGGCTGAAGGTATTTCTTCCGTTGCAATGTCCTTTTGATTCCATTCGAGGGGAATAGTTGCTGCCTTCTCCATGAACTGCTCAATCAAAAAGGGTTTGGCAATGGAGTATTTAAATTCTTGCAAAACATCGGTCACCTGATGCAAAGCAAAAACGACAGGAACTCTTTCTTGCAATCTTTTAAATTTGCCCATTACTTGAGGCTCTTCATCCAATTTCAGAAGTGCTTGCTGATCTATCAAGCAAATAGTTTTACTTAGACGCTTCGCACTTTCACCCTGGAGAAAGTTTTCCACAGATGAATAACATTTCACTTCGACCCCATAAGCGGAAAGATTTGTTTTGAACCAAGACAAGCCAGACTCATCCGGGTCCACATAAATCACATTCCATTCAAAATTAAAGACGTCTGAAGAGTCCGCATCGACGTGACTACATGGAATCAGCGCAGTAAAAGTGGAACCTTTTCCCGGTATACTGTCGACTTGAATTTCTCCACCCATCGCCTTGATCAATCTCTTGCTAATAGCCAGCCCTAAACCAGTTCCCTGATATTTTCGACTTGTTGAACAGTCCGCCTGATAAAAGGCTTCAAACAATCGATCTTTTTGCTCTTTATTAATCCCGATACCTGTATCCGCAACTGTGATTTCCAATTGTGAAAGATGCTTCTGATCGGTTGTAAGCACTCGAAGGTTGATGCTGACATGGCCTTTTTCAGTAAACTTGACTGCATTATTCACAAGATTCGTCAGTATTTGGCGGATTTTGCCTTCATCACCGACGATTTCGAGCGGCAAGCGTGGATGCAATACAGCATAGAGACGCAATTTTTTATGGTTACATTGATCACGAACCAGAGTAAGTATTTGTTGAAGATTTTGCCTTAATGAAAATGGTTTCTTCAGCAGCTCGACGCGGCCAGCTTCGATTCTCGAATAATTGAGAATATCTCCGATGATCAATAATAAGCTTTGCCCGCAATAATTGATAGAGGCAGCGCTTTGCCGTTGCTGAGCTGTTAGTGGCTCCTGCTCCATCATGGAGGCCATTCCAATAATAGCACTGAGAGGCGTTCGAAGTTCATGACTCATGACACCAAGAAAATCATTCTTGGAAGCGTTTGCTTGCTCGGCCTTTTCAGTCATGTGTTTTGCTTGTTCAAGAGCCACACAAAGCTGCTTGTTGAGTTGCTTCGTTCGGTCACGCTCCTGAACAATGGCAACCTCATTTTGACGCTGCTCCCTGAGATCGCGAATATAGAAAGAGAGCAATTTCCCCTCGTCATTCAGTATGGGAACAACTGTGAATTCTACTGGAATTCTGCCTTGAGTTTGATGTTCCATCATGCACTGATATTTGACAAAGGCGTTGTTATTCAAATTCAATGCTCGATTGATTGATTCCAGTGAAAATGACTCTTCGTCTTCTGCTTCAGAATGAAATTCATTTTCAAATAAATTGGGATGTTCTTTGGCGCCGCCAATAAAAAAAGATTTAGCAACTGGATTGGCAAAAAGGATCCTACCCTCGATGTCCGTGATTAAAATAGAATCCATCGAGGCTTTGACAATGGCTTCTGTTTGATTCCGCATCGATACAATTGTTTTCAGGGCTTTTTCGAGACGAGCATGCAAGCGCTTCATCCCAATAACCATTGCAGAAAGCCCGACAAAAACATTCGACACCACATTCAAATAATAGAGCAAAGCCGTCCATTCCGTATCCAGATCCCCCATTTGAACCGCGGCTGCAAACAGGATTTGAGAAAGTAAAATACAACCCAGAAGTAACTGATATGATTTCCAAGAAATCCATTGGCTTCGATAAAGCGTCCATGCGGGCATTAGGTTGAAGATCAGAGGTAAGGTAATTGCTATTTGTGAAACAACAAACTGACCCAGGCCCAATAGGTCAGCTGCCAGCAGCAACAAAAAGTATCCAACAAAAACAACAGGAACCCACCATTTATGGGATGTTGGACTATCGAGGCTTCTGATTGCTGACCAGAGCATTAATCCTTTGATACACTGGAGGTCAAATAAAAGCGTGAATGAGAAGTATCGCCATTCTTCAAATGGGAGCAAGAAAAGTATTAAAGTCGATAAGGCTTCAAAAGAAAACGCTATAGCACACCGCTTGTAGAAACGGTCACTGAGTTGTTTGTGAAAGACACGAAAACCTGCTACAAGGACCAAGTCAAAAAAGAAAACGAATAAAACTGCCAGGATAGACATCGTTCAAAACATATGTTCGTAACACTGCAAAGGTGATTTAAATAACCCTTGGCTCACGGCGCCCAACCAATAGCCGTCTCTTTTTGTAGCTTCTAAGAGTCCGTTTTGATGAATTAACATAATGTTTGCCATCGGGCGGTTTGGAAAACGTGCGCCAGTTGGATCTTCTTGAAAAGATTGCATTAATACAGAGCTCATTGTCAATCTGTGTTATCCCTCAATACTCAAAACTTTTATCGAGTGTGATTGAATATAAATAGTATNATTTATCCAGATTCCTTTCGAATCACAATTGATTAATGACTGCAAAGCTGCTGACATCTACTGATGATTTCATATTCAAACATTTCATGGGGAGTCTGGACATGGATCCTGACATTGACAATTTCCCTTGCGGCAGAGGAGAACTGGCCGGCCTTTCGGGGCGAATCTGCACGTGGAATCTCAGGTNCCTCTAACCTCCCCTTGTTCTGGAACGAAAGTCAAAACATTGCATGGAAAAAAGAAATCCCCGGCCGAGGCTGGTCTTCCCCCATTATCTGGGGCAATCATGTTTTCATCACGACAGTGATCAGTTCCGGCGAAGTGGAAGCACCAAAGAAAGGGCTCTATTTCGGAGGAGAACGTCCTGAACCGCCCAAGGATATGCATCGATGGATGGTTTTGTCCNTTGATACAAGGACGGGAAAAATCCTTTGGCAGACTCAGCTCAAAGAAGCTCCCCCTTCCTCAACAGTTCATATCAAGAATACCTACGCATCAGAAACACCGGTTACAGATGGGAAACATCTGTATGTCTATTTCGGCTACATGGGGTTGTACTGCATGAATCTGGAAGGTGAAGTCATATGGAAACACAATTGGGATCCATACAAAACAAGATATGGATGGGGTACATCCAGCTCCCCCATCTTACATGATGACAAGGTGATCATCGTCAACGACAACGAAGAGGATTCCTACATCGCAGCATTTGACAAGACAACGGGGAAATTGAAATGGAAAACAAAAAGAAAAGAGCCTACCAATTTCTCTACTCCATTCATTTGGAAAAATAGCCTACGCAATGAAATCATCACAACCGGAGTTGAAAAGACTCGCTCCTATGATTTGGAAGGCAAACCCCTTTGGAGCTTTGAAGGGATGTCTACCATTTGTATCCCGACACCTTTTGCGGCTGGAGATCGTCTGTATGTTGCTGCGGGTTATGTTGGAGACAAAGAACGCCCCAACAAACCGGTCTATGTAATCAAACCCGGTGGATCCGGGGACATTTCCCTGAAAAACGGAACTTCATCGAGTGACTTCATTGACTGGATGCAACCCGAATCCTCCCCTTACAATCCTTCCCCCATCCTCTACAAAGAACGGTTTTATGTGCTTTGGGACTTTGGATTTTTCAGCAGCAGGCGAGCCCTTGACGGGATGGAAGTGTATGAGAAACAACGTTTCAAACCCAGGGGTCGCGTTGGATTCACAGCTTCACCCTGGGCTTACCGGGATCATATTTTCTGCCTCAGCGAAGATGGCGATACCTATGTAGTAAAGGCAGGTGATTCTTTCGAAATATCACACGTCAACAGTCTGAACGAAATGTGTATGGCCACACCTGCAATGGCAAATGGAAGACTTTTCATCAGGACCATGTCACAGTTATATTGCATCGTGGAAACACCGGACAACCTGTAATCCATTCACCAATCAAAGGCTTTCAGGCAAGAAGCAGTGAATGTATCCACTGTCCGAACTGGCATAAATGCGTCCATTGATGGATGCTAACCCAAGAACTTTGCCGTTGACCGCACCTTCCCAGAGAAGGTCTCCAGTGGTGGCATCAAAAGCCCCCATACCATCGCGCCCGCCGGCATAGAGAACATCGCCAGACAAAATGAGACTTAAAGGAAAGGCACAAGGCTTTTTCCAGAGAAGACACGCCTTCATTTGATCTGTTATCGCGTCCAACTCAGTTGCGATTTCAACCAGATCCTTTTGAATCGATTTGATGTCGGCGGCATGATCACTCTCTTTTTGTTCACGCAGCTTTTTCACACGATTATTTAATTGAGTACGATACTGATATAAGTCACGCCGCTTGCGAGCAAGCTCAAGGTATTGTTGACGATCGATTGCCTGAATATCGGAATCGGAATGAAGATAGGATTTCCCTCGAAAAACAATCATGTGATTCCCCTGAAACGTAGCAAGCTGATCTTTGGTGCCCTCCTCTACCAATCGAAGTTGCCCCGTTTTCCCTGGACCGAACACCAAGGCATCATCACTGAGCAACGCATAACTTCCTCCCTCGCCATCCAACACGCGCTCCCGTTTACCATCTTTAATGGAGAGGACCACCGGATTGTTTCGGCCGGTAGGCACATACAGCCTGGATTTCGAAGATACCAGGTAACCTTGCGCAGGAAGGTCGGTTTGTTCGGTTTTCCACAGAGTGGCCCCATCCTCAGCATTCAATGCACATACATAAACTGTTTCGGAAGGAAACATACCCACCCCTGCATAAACGACACCATCTTGAACGACAGTTCCCGTTCGAGCAGGCCAGGCAGAAATAATACGACCGTTTCCGGGTATGCGATAATCACGCGGGCCCGGCCTTACCTTCCATATCAGTGAACCATCCGATGTTTTCAGTCGATAAATAAACCCGTCATCGGATCCGACATAGAGATCGCCTTTGTGCAATGTTGGAGCAAGTCGCACCGGGCCTTCTGTATAAAAGACCCAACGCATGGCACCAGATTCGGCATCCAGACAAATCACCTTGTCTTCCGATGAGGAACCAAAATAAATAGCATCATCGGCACCCACTACATGAAATGCATGATCGAAATCCTGACGGTTTTTGAGGTCATAAACTTTGTTCCAACCATCCCATTTAGCCTCGCCTTGCCAGGCCGGACGAGGCGGTTGCTTGGCTTTGAATACCCAGGATTCCTTCAAGGGGGGATGCACCGATTCGATTTGAATGCCACTTCGGGCATTGTCGCCTTGATAAGTAGGCCAATCCCCTGTGGCTGCAGCGTGGAGACAAAGTGTTTCAATAAGAAACAAAGATATCACCGACAGCCCGATTTGAAAGCACCGCTCGGTCCTTTTTTTCATATAAAATGGTTCCATTTCAAGGTAAGATGGATAATTTTTAAATATGTAGCAATGTCTCCTTCAATCAAGCCTCATCCGCTTGATGATCAAGTAAAGGTCCAGGGATGATTTCTCCCGCTTTCAAATCAATGGTGCGATTCGCAAAGTCATGAACAGCATCACCGTGTGTGACGACAATCACCGTTCCTCCCTTTTCCTGATATCGTTTGAGATGTCTGCAGACTTCTTTGGAATTTTCCGGATCCAGATTACCGGTGGGTTCATCCGCTAATATAAGATCAGGTGATGCGACCATCGCCCGTGCGAGCGCAACTCGCTGTTTTTCTCCTGCGCTGAGCTGGTTGGGAAGGTGATTCAGCCTGTGGCCCAAGCCCAATTCCTGAAGCAGCGCTTCAGATTTGGAGCGCGCACCTGAATGATTCCCATCATCTCCTGCCAACACATTGCAAACTACATCCAGATAAGGAATCAAATGAAACATCTGAAATACAAATCCAATGGAACTTGACCTGACTATGGCTCGTTCCGCGCGGCTCAGTCTGTAAAGGTCTGTGCCTTTGAACACTACTTTCCCTTGGGTAGGGTGCATCATTGCACCAAGCGTCAGGAGCAATGTCGTCTTACCGCTTCCACTGTGCCCCCTAACCTCCAGAAACTCTCCCTTGGAAACGCTTAGATTAATCTCATCAAGGCTTTTTACCATGCCTTTGGAGGATTGGTAATACTTACACAATGATTCGCAGGTCAACATGATCTTATGATTCTCTCAAAGTCTCAGCAGGATCCTGGGTAACTGCCAGCATGGCAGGAATAAAGGAGGCTGCAGCTGCAAGTAATGGAGTAAGGATGAGGGACCATACTAAGTANGACCATTCAGTCTTGATCGCTTTTGCTGTGATTTGAAAGATCGAAGGCCCCACCTCCAAGGCCATTGAATTACCGACCCAGAACCCAATAAAACCAGCGAAGAACCCAATGATCATTGCTTTTCCAATGACGAGCCCGGCTATAAAGCCTCCCCCTTTCCCTAGTGCACGCCAAATACCGATTTCAGATCGGCGTTCACGTACATTCAACGCAGAGAGAACTGCTACCCAAATGGCGCCGCAAACCATCAGAAAAGGGCTTAGGAATTCAAACTTTCTCTGCACCATCTGCCGCTGGCGAGCACGAGCATCTGCCTGAACCCTATCTTGAATTACTTTGGCTTCAGGCAGTATTTTTTCGAGCTCCTTACGCAAAATGCTGATCGGGTCCTGATCCGNGGTCAAACAAAGACAGTCGATCGCTTTAATTTCATTAATTTGCCCCGGCTTACCAGCAATTCCCTGTACATCCTTCAATGTTCCATAAACGTAGACATCTTCTTCAGTTCCATATTCAACCATCACCTTTTCGATTTTGAAATCATGACCTGAGAGCTGGAGTGTGTCGCCTGATTTCAATCCTAATCGCTGACCTACTTGATAACCCAGGTGAAGTGTTCGAGCCTTTATGGTGAACCCCATGGGACGCTTTTTTTTGTCAGGAGATGTGATGGTCGGAGCCACTCCTACAAGAATCACGTCCCCGCCTCCCATGGTGATTTTCTGCCGCAATGAAGCCATGAGATGGTTATAGGTCATAAACACACCTTGATAATTAGCCAGTCTTTCGACCGTTGCCTCAGGCATGGTCTGGTCCGAGAACCCCTGGAACCAATATAGATCCATGTCGGTTTGCTTGGGCAAAATCCTCAAATTGAAACCTAAATCGCGAGCAACTCTTTTCGTTTCACGCTCAGCCGCAGACTCGGTGGAAAGATATGCAGTCATCAAAGCCGTGACTGAAATAAGCCCAGACAGCATGATAGTGGTATGCCCCTTGCGAAACGATATTTCTCTGAAAATGAGCGGCAGCATCAGCTTTCAACTACTTTCGACTTCGCCCCGTGATCAGAACAGCGAGTCCTCCCACTATTGCAAAAATGCAGAAGCCGGAGAGCATTAATAGGACGCTGCGCNTTGAGGAGGGGGTTTGTTCATCTGCCGCCACTGACAAGGGATGCGTCTCCGTGCTGGAAGTGTCCCGGCTTTCCCCCGTCTTCGAGATACCTGAGACAGTTTTTTTGTCCATGCCCTTTGATTCGGCTATTGGCGAAACGTCTGAGCTGGTTGTTGTCTCGGTTGCATCCGGTTCAGCGGGTGTTAAAGAGGATTCAATCGTTGATTCATCAAAGGATAAAACCTCCTCACTGTAACCAAGTAGAAGCATGTCCAAATCACTACCGATGCTGTCTGTGCCGTTGACGCGGATCGGATTTTTGCCTCTTGCAAGGATACGACTGATCTCTGCTTTAACTAGCGGGTTGTCAGGATCAAATCCTAGATTGTTGTAGGCGCTTTGCTGCCGCTCAGGCCCCCAACGCAAGGGAATCATGGGTCCCTGCATCCATGATCGGTCCAAATCACATTCGCAATCCTGACCGGCAACTGCGAGTATTTGCTGCAGTCTGCCTGCAGTTATTTCATCACCCTTGAGCGTCGGCCCTAAACGCCGCCCCCTGCCGATCAAGACAGCCACTTGAGGCTTGTCTGGATTCAGGTGCGTCATTTCCAAGCCCCAGAGCATCGCCTCTTCCGCTTGAATCATATCGTATGGAACTACAACAACTTGTGGGGGAACATCCACAGGCTTGGGCATTTCCGGGATCATTTTTGCCAATGTAGCAGCGGCAGACTGAGCAGCAAGCCTAGCGCGGGCATTTTCTTGGACATCCTTTGTTTCGACTACCAGAATCACGGCATAGGCTGATAGCAAGTGCTCTACCGCTTGCTGACGAATCGGGGAATGAACCGCTCGCTCCATTCGACTCCAGCTGCGGTTAGTATCAACATCATTGACTTCGTCAGGGATCATCAGGGGCAACGGTTTCAGGCCATCGCGATAAAGAAATGCTCCAGTAAAAAGGGACCGACCTTGATTGGATTGAAATCCGGGGTGGTTCACAGCGTCCTCAGACGACAACCATCCTGTACGAATATTTGAGTCGAGAAATACGGCAGTGGCAACAGGCTGAATCCGTGCTTTGATAGCGTCAAGATCCGAACCAGAGCTGATGGTAAGAAAAGCGTACGATTCTTGTGTAAGATCCACAAAAGCCACGTCTCTGACAGAATACTTGCAAGCATGAGCAAGGTGCCCCAGCAATACCGAAGCCACACACATGGAGAACACCGTGGCACGCACTATCTTGCTGAAAAATAGATAAAACTCTGGGTGCATTTGAGAGAATTTTAACACGTTAAAACCGTTAAATCAACTTGTCATTCCAATTGAGAACATACGGAACATGAAGGATCTCTGTGAATCTTGTATCGTCTGAAAGACACATCCGACAAATCGTACGTTAACAGCACATTAAGGAGCGGTTTACCAAACCCGCCAATTAACTTGATAACCTCCATGGCTGCCAGCGAACCAAGACTGCCGGATACAGCCCCGAACACAGGAAACCGGCGCTTCCATGTCGTTGATTTTTCAGGATAAAGACAGCGCAGGCAGGGAGTCTTGCCTGGCCATATCGTTGTAATATGTGATTCCAATGAAAAAACAGCACATTCAATCATTGGCTTGCGATGCCTGACCGCCGCATCATTCATGGCGTAGCGTTCTTCAAAAAGAGGAGCAGCATCCACCACGACATCCGCCTGCTGGACAAGTATATCGGCATTCTTGGTGGAAATATTTTCTGGGCATGCCTGAATTTCAAGGTCTGGGTTAAGCTCCTTGAGCCGATGCTCAATGGAATTCATTCGCGAATGCCCAATCCTGTCGCGCGTCATCAATAATTGGCGATTCAAATCACTTGGCTTGATGTTACCAGCATGAGCCAGGATCATTTTACCAACGCCAGCAGCAGCCAATTCATAGGCAACCACACCACCAAGCCCCCCACATCGACTGATCAGGACGGTGGCATTCTTGAGCTTTTCCTGACCATCGAGCCCGAACCCATCAACGTCAACTTGCCAACTGTAGATTTCCCTCTCGAGCGGACTTAAATGTTTTTGCTCTTTGAACGACATATTCAAATATTCTCAATTCCTGGGCAATGGACCAATCCTTTTCTAAAAAGATTGAGCATTTCTTCTCTGATGCTCATATTGAGGAGCACATGGCATTGATTCGAGTTTCAGGACGACCGCAGGTATCCGGAGAAAATCTGGCTTCCCGCGACATCATCATCAACACCTCCCATGTGGTTTATGTGACACCAGATCACAATGAACCTCAAAAATGCATTGTGCACATACACGGCGGAGATGTTTTGATCGTGGACATGTCCTTTGAGGATGTGTGGATGCTCATTCAGCGCGAAACCTGATCACATGCGGATTATAGGAGGCATTGCCGCCGGGCGTATTTTACAGGTTCCGAAGGGACTGGGCGTAAGACCCACTCCAGACCTGGTCAAACAGGCTTTATTCAATAGCCTTGGCCCTCGAATTCTGGAATCACGAGTGCTTGATCTATTCAGTGGAAGCGGAGCTCTGGGCCTTGAGAGTTTGAGTCGAGGTGCAGAGTATGTATTGAGCATTGAGAAATCGATCAAACACGCACGATGGATTCAGGGTAATGTCAAGGAATGTCGTATCCCGAATGACCGACATAAGATGAAAGTTCAGGATGTTTTCCCTGCACTAAAACAGCTGGTTGAACAAGGCACACAATTTGACCTGATCATGGCGGATCCACCCTTTGGCGAGAAAAACATCAACAAACGCTCCCAATCACTCTCACAACGTTTACTGGATGTGGCCGAATTACCCAGGATCTTGAGTCCAGATGGCCTTTTCCTGATGGGGCATACCAAGCGAGATGATGTGACCATTACCCCATGGTGGGAATGCAGAAAAACCATGAAACATGGTGATTCTATGTTTGAGTTTCTGACGCCCGTTTCATCTGAATAATTGTGCTAAAGCCGATCAGGTTGAATTAAGTCTGTTGAACAAAACCAGATCGCCAAGGAGAACCCTCATTGGAGGCAGTGGAGGTTTCACAACTGTTCGGAAAATCATGCCTGAAAAGATAACCAACAAAGTGCAGAATCACTACCGTCTGGCCTGGGTAGACAACCTGAGGACTTTCATCATTTTTCTTGTTGTCAGCATGCATGCATGTGTGACCTATAGTTATGTTGGAGGATGGTACATCAATTATCCTCCTGGGCCTTCTGCATTCGAGCAGATCATATTTATTATCTGGCAAGCTCACCTCCAGTCATTTTTCATGGGCTTGCTGTTTTTTATTGCCGGAGTGTTTGCACATCGAACAATGAAAAAGCGTGGGATTGGAGGACTCATGAAAGAACGTTGGATCAGGCTTGGNCTNCCCTCCATGCTCTACATGATTTGCATACAACCCTTGATCGTGTATGCAACGCTCCAGGAACCAAAAGGTCCAGAACCCCCCTCGTTCATGAGCTATTGGTACGAGTATTTGAGGTCAGGCAGTGTTCTGGGGGGGAGCGGGCCCATGTGGTTTGCCGTGGCGTTGTGGATTTTTTGTTGTGTCTATGCAATAAAACAGATGTTCGATGGAGAAATCCGATTAATGACACCTCGATCACAGCCGCCAAAGCCCTCAGATATGTGGCTTTTCGGATTTGGCCTTGTATGCTGTTCCTTTCTGGTAAGACTTGCCTATCCACTGGGCTCAAATATTTTCAACATGCAATTAGGTTTTTTCACGCAATATGTTGCAGCGTTTAGCCTTGGGATTATTTCGGACCGAAAAGGATGGTTTGAGGCAATGGTCATTTCCAATCATGCGCGCTCAGCGGGATGGATGGGGCTCATCATTGGCCCTCCGTTTTTGGTTGGTTTAGTCGCAGCAGGCGGGCCTCCACCGCAGGATGGCATCATTGTCTACAGCGGTGGATTGAATCCCTGGGCCTTTGGTCTCTGTTTCTGGGAACAATTAACCGGACTCTCGCTTGCTTTGGGTCTCATGTTTTGGTTTCGTAAACTAGGCAACAGCACCCAACTCTGTGCCGTTTGGCTATCAAGAAGGAGTTTTGGAGTTTACATGCTTCATTCACCAATCATGGTTGCCTTCACTCCTGTGTGCAATTCCATCGCAGACACCAGTCGCCTGGTAGCCGCGGCTATTTTGACAATCCTAAGCCTTGTAGCATCCTACATCGCAACAGACCTGATCCTTAGAATACCTGGAATCAAGAAATTTATTTAAACCACCTGACACAATGAACCAAAAGACCATTCTTTCATTCGGGGAAATTTTATGGGATTTGCTACCAGAGGGTGCTGTCATCGGAGGGGCACCATGCAATTTCGCCTTCCGGATGCATAACGCAGGACACCGCAGCATCATGGTGTCGAGTCTGGGTTCAGATACCTATGGCACAAAGGCTCAAAAAGAATTGATCAGACTTGGCCTGCCGTTGGAAGGGCTTCAGTTCGTTTCACAATTCCCCACAGGAACGGTAGAAGTCTCTCTGGATGCAGATCGCAACCCGAACTATTATATTGTCCCCGGGGTGGCTTATGATCAAATAGAGCTCAATCCTTATCTCGAAAAGATTGTCAGGCAGGCGGACGTTATTTATTTCGGTACACTTGCTCAACGTTCAACCAGATCTCGGGATACTCTGCATTGGTTGCTCCATCATTCCCCNCCCTGTGCTGTCAAAGTGTATGACGTCAACCTGCGGAAAAACTGCTACAACAAGCAAACAATCCAAGAATCATTATTGCAGGCAGACATATTAAAACTCAGCGATGAAGAAACAGATGAGGTTGCGAACTTTTTTGGATTGGATAACAAAGACCTGATTAAAATGGGAAGGCACCTCGTGAGTCAATGGGATCTGAGATGTTGCTTGATCACCCTCGGGTCAAAGGGGGCACTGGCCTTTGATGAGGACGGTGAAACAATTTACCAACCGGGATTCAAAGTCGAATTGAAAGAACCTGTAGGAGCGGGAGACGCATGCACTGCGGGCTTCATTGACCATTATCTGAAAGAGGATCTATTGAAAAAGTGTTGTCAAGTCGGATGCGGATTAGGTGCGCTGGTCGCAACTCAATCGGGCGCTACTGAGCTTGTTTCCATGGAAACCTTGGAACGCTTTCTGAATACCTGCTCGGAATTTCAGATAGATGCTCGTTTTAAGCACCTGATTCCATCATAAAGAACGCATGTCCACTCACATCCAGTCCATTACGGGCAGACATTGGAAAACAGGCGATTGGATAAGCATCGAGTTCAATCAGAAAAAGATCCTGTGTGTATCAAGTGCAGCCCATGGATCAAGGAACGCTCCATGGTTGGCTCCAAGCTTACTTGATCTTCAGGTAAATGGCTATGGAGGCGTTGACTTTCAAAAACAAAGCTTAACCGAGGCATCTTTGATGAAGGCGGTTGAAGCTTTGAATAGAGACGGTTGCCCACGTTTTTTTTTGACACTTACAACCTCAGACTGGCCATCTATTCTAAGCAAACTCAAGCGCATCAAAGTTTGGCGTGATAATAACCCAACTTTGCGAGAGTGCATCGCAGGTTGGCATGTAGAAGGCCCTTTTTTATCTGAAGAGCCTGGGTATTGTGGAGCGCATGACACCTCAGTCATGGAGGATCCAAGCCCTGAAAAAATAAATATGTTGAAGGAAATCACGCAAACAGATCCCACTCTCCTTACCCTGGCTCCCGAGCGACCTGGCTCCATGGAATCGATACTTCACGCATCTCAGCTGGGAATGCGCGTGAGTTTGGGGCACACAAATGCAGATACCGCTTGTTTGAGTGCTGCAGCCAGTGCAGGTGCAACGGGGTTCACACATCTAGGTAATGCCTGCCCTCAAAAACTGGATCGACACGACAATCTCATATTTCGAGTACTGGATAGCGAAAGCTGGATGACTGGAATCATACCCGATGGGGTCCATGTATCGCCTGCTCTATTTCGTATACTTCATAATTTGATCCCACTGAACCAAATTTATTATACAACCGATGCCATGTCAGCAGCGGGAGCAGCGCCGGGCAGATACACGATTGGAAACATCGAGGTGGAGGTAGGTGATGATCAGGTTGTCCGTCAACCTGGTCAGAGCAACTTTGCTGGATCCGCCCTGAAACCAAGTGAAGGAATAACGCGGGCAGCAAGGATGCTTCACACAAACTGGCGGGATGTGTGGAACCATTTCTCTGAAATTCCCTCTCGCTGGATGGGATTACCCACTGGCTTGCATGCAGGCGCGCCCTCAAATTTTAGTATCGTAGGAGGAGACGTGACCGTGGGGCTATCCATCCAAGTCAACAAACCCGCTTAACTGGTTGATCCTGAGTACCCCTCTAATCCTGCGGGTTAATGATTTTCATATCCATCAGGACCGATTGAGTAACCGAAAACAGAAAAATGGTTCCTTCATTTCCCTTGATCGACCATGCTATGGGCTCCCAAATTAGCAAAAAGGAAAGGGTGTTCACCCGTTTCTTGAGTTTTCATGCGCTGGCTCCCAGCAAGAGATTGATTTGATCTCCTATGGTTACTTTGAGGTAACATCTCATCATTCTGAAGTCTTTCTTAAGATGACCAATCACTGCCTCTACCGCTGAACGTCTGCTAAATCGATCCCTCATCTTTTCCTTTTCAGCCGCAGTAGCATCCTTGTCAGCAGGTTTCCGTGTTAGGATCGTCGTTCCATTAATTTCATCCACTCCTCGGTAACCTCTATCTGCGATGACGAGCTTCGGGCTTTGTCCGATGATGGCTTCTACCAAGTCCAATACTTCTGAGAGAGTATGGCCATCATAGATGTTCTTTGGATGTGAAACGGCACTTACAATGACATCGCTCTCAGCTGTGATACCCACGAATGCCTTGGAGGATGGGTACATGTGACATCATGAAAGAGGCAATTCGGGATTGCCTCATAAAAATGTAAATAGCAAACAATCAAAATCAGGAGAATTGTTATCCGTTGCAATCATGATCTTGTTGATTACATGCCTTTCATTCACCAGCGTGCGCTATGATGGGGAGGTAGCCTTTACCTGATGGTTACTAATTGTCCAACTACAGTTTCGTTTTCAATATTTCCATTTTTAGGTAATTTATTTGTGCTGAACATTGATAGGGAATTGGAAATGCAACGTCGAAACAGCTAATTTTTGTATAATTTACACAATTTTTCATCACTCCTTTATTTTTTTAGATATCTAATCTTTTGCAAAGACTAGTAAGGAACGTTTTAGAACTAAAACTTCTGTTTACCATTTTTTAAAGCTTTAAGGGGACTTGCTGCCCTTTACAAATACGCTCCTGTTAATCTCCTTGATTCCATCCGCATCGATTGCAAAATGATCCTGATAGAGTGAATAAAGCACTGTTTTCGCGCTTCCGACTAAAGGTTCACATCTGTTTTTCATGATTTTTGAATTTTTTCACTTGCAGTGACTATAGGTTCACGCCCGAGTTTATTTATCAACGATAGTTTTGTGCTAGTGAATGAATTGCCTAAACAAATAAATAATAATCTAGCTTGTGATGGCCTGCAGCGTGTGATTGAATGTTATTAATTAATTTTTTCTATTTTAATTTCTATTAAATCAATTAAGTCCGGTGGAAATTTCCGAAACTATTACAATATCTGAATTGGCTTCAAAATTCAGTCTGTCGCGTAGCACTTTATTGTATTACGACAGAATTGGTCTACTGCGACCAAATAAACGAACATCGACTGGCCATCGTAGATACGAGCAAGAGGATTATGAAAGGTTGAGGTTAATTTGCGCGCTTCGAAAAGTGGGATTAAGCCTGCAGGACGTAATAATGTTACTTGATGAATTCACTGAACCTATTCAGGTTCGCAAGATGCTTCAAAAACGCTCCATGGAGGTAGTCCATGAAATGAAATTGTTAGAGAAGCAGAACCTTGTATTAACAGATATGATTTCAAAGTTGAAACATCTAAAGAACAGTTCGCAAATGGTTAGAAACATTTGGTTGATGTTTCGGTTTGCAGATTGCGAGGCTTGTTCAGTGAAAACAGAGGAAGCAACTAAGATAAAATAAAATAATTCGATTAAATGAATGTGGTGCACAATAAAGACAACCAAATAGTTATTTGCCTTTGTGTGACTGTTTTGTTTGCGCTCACCAGTTTTTGCAGCGACAGAACCATTGCCGTTGAGTGTGACAAAAAGATCAGCATCAGAGAAAACGCTAAGCCCGTCAACCATGATGGGAACATTACCTTTGCGGGGGTTTTCTCCCCTTCTCCAAAACCCCAAACCGATGCTCGAATTTCAGTTCAGGTGGTTTATGCGTTTATTTTTACTTTTTGCTTACTGACAGTTTCCCTGATTTATTTTTTGGTAAAAAACAAGTTCTTTTCCGAAGCACTGAATCAAACCGAACAGAAACTGAAAGCCAAAGATGATAAACTGCTGAAAGTGCAACGAAATTTGGCGGATGCACTTTCAATCAAAACCCATTTTCTTTCTACCGTTTCTCACGAGATCCGCACACCAGTAAACGGTATTGTAGGAATGAATCAACTGCTTCTGGAAACCGGCCTCAATGAAANACAGGAAGACTATGCCAAAACAGCTAACAATTGTGGCCGTAAATTGATAGAAACAGTCGACGCAATGTTAGAATACTCAAGTATTAAAGCAGGCAAACTACTGGTAAAGGAAACTGATTTTGATTTAAGGTTTGTTCTGGACAAAACGTTTCAAAAGGCTCAAGAGAGCGCAGATAAAAAGAAAATCAATCTTGAGATCGAAACTAGCCAATTGTTACCCAGAAGGTTGATTGGCGACCAGTATTGTATCAGGCAAGTAATTCAGAAACTTTTGAATAATTCCCTCAAGTTTTCCAAACATGGTGGAACAGTAAAGTTTCGAACGGAATTACTGGAATCTAACTTAGAATACCACACAATCCGCTTCGAAGTAGAGGATGCTGGACCTGGAATTCCGGATACTTTACGTAATAAGATCTTTACCCCCTTCGCACAAGGCGACGGATCCTCCACTCGTGAATATGAGGGATTAGGCCTCGGGTTAGCTATCAGCAAGGCCATTACCACTGCCATTGGTGGTGAGCTAAATTTTGAATCTAACCAAGGAAAAGGCACTCGTTTCTGGTTAAAAGTGAACTTGAAAAAAAGCCACCTCCTTAATGACTGATAGTTAGTTTCGATTAAGGCCAAATCCGTACTATTTTTAAATATTCGATTAAAAAGAAATAAAAAATGAAGACAGAAGATATCTTAAAACAATACCAGGAATTGCATGACAGCTTAAAAATCAAGAAGTCAGCACTCATTCAAGAAATCCAGAAAATAGATAAAGCGTTAAACACCAGCAAAGGTCAGTTGAACTCAGAAAAATGCAATTTGACGCTTAAGGAAGCAATCACAGAGATTACACACAAGACTCCAAAAACGAAGAAGCAGATTTTGGGCGAACTCATCTCCATGGGATATCATTTCTCAACATCAACACCTATTAACTCAGTCAATGCTACCCTTTATCTGAAAGATACATTCAGTAACAAAAATGGNTATTTCAGTCCTTTAAACNAACCAAATCAAAACAGAGAGTTAGTATCAACTGAACCTGATACCCAATGTTTCGGATAATTTATAGTATTCAGAATTTGACCTGACAGGCCACCCTGTTTGGGAAAGTTGATATATTTTTACCCCATAGAGGTTCGCCTTACGCCAGAAGGCTCNAGGATGAGCAATTTCAATCTCACCAGAGTATTGCTCTTATACTGTTTTCCTTTTTAATGCTGCTCGTTGATATTTGCTCAATACTATTTCTTCATGAGCCGCANATGGTTCCAATGCATTAGGTCTCCGAGCAAAGGTTAGAAGCTTATGGCGTATCCGAACAAAACCAACTCCAGCNGCAGTGATGCAAAGACCTTATTTCATTAATTAGTCGTGACGGGCTGTTGCCCTGAAGGCAAATTTTCTAGAGCAATTTTAACAATGGTCTCTTTAAGTTTGGGGTAGATACGGTTCTTAGTAAAAAGTTTTTGTCGGGATAGATCCAAAAACCTCTCAACACCNCCTTCTTCAGCTGCTGATTTGCAGAGGCAAAATATATATCGGTAAAACCCATCACTTGGCAGGCTTTGGTGACGTTGCCTAATTCCTGGGCAAGATTTGATAATCCAAGTTTACTTCTGATGATCTTATTATTTCTGTATGTTGCTTACCCAAATTTCGATCATTCTCTGCTAAGATGGATCTGGTTTTGTATTCATTCAGAAACAAAGTAATTTTTCTATTCGTAACTTTCAGAACTTTTCCTAACGGAGCGGTCCTGAAAAACACACAAACCACATGTGAACATTGGTGTTTGTGAGTATTCAAACGCACTATTTCGACCAGATAAATCTATACCCACCGTAATTCCTGGTCCAAANGATACTATGAAATCGAAGTAAAAGCCTAAAAAGCAATGTTCCTTTTTAATCCCAGGATTTGCCGAACATTGTGCCCCTCGCCAATCACCTTGAAAAAACTGCCTGGTGCCATTGCGTTGAAAAGCTTTATAGATGCTTTTGCTNCTCTTTATCCCAACACCGGGAGGCGCCCAGCCAGTTCGATCGCTGGTTGGATTACTACTTCTCAAACAACTTGAAAACTTGAGTAACGAGGTCGTCATGCAAATATGGACTCAGAACGTTTAGTATCAATATTTCTGTAACATGACTGATTTACAATCCTACATGTCTTTCGACCCGAGCAAGCTGGTGTATTGCATAGAACGGATTGGAGAAGAGTGGGAGTCCTCCTGATTCTTGAAATGAAAGCCAACAAATATTTTTAAAACCTGAAGAAAATGAATATCACCCATCTCACTGATACTAAACCATTGATCAAGTTCATTGAGCGTTGCTGGAAGACACCTAATCAACACAGCATTTAACCACGGCGCACTTTCAAAAAAGAGGTAAGGAATCTTAATATGAGTCAACGCTGGTATCGGCATCCAGGTAATTCGAAATTCGCACGGAAAGTAGGACGACGATTAAGAACCTTAGTTGGTATCCTTTTGTGAGGCTTGCACAACCAACACCCTGTGAAGTGGTTAAAGCCCATTTGGAGGATTNCATGATTTACTGGCGAGTCTGCTTCCAAAGCGCACAGACAAGAATAAAATCCATTCCCGGGAAGCANCTCAAGTTGAATACTTAGCCAAAGGTAAGGAGCATGAGAAATACGAATCAGGCAGTAAGGCCTCAGTGGCGATCAGGGCCGAAAGTTGAATGATAGCAAGCACAATGGCGCATCCAAAAAACATCTATGATGGACATTCGCTACCAGAGGTAGCCTTCGTAGATAAGGGCTATCGATTATTTTTCTTTTGATACTGAATTGAAAAAAGCGTGATCGAAGTAACCATTCAGCATCTCTTTCATCTAAATACCTTTTATTCAAGCGCAACCCAAATCCGGTGAACATCGTCATGCTCATCCAAAATTTCCAGAAACTCGCCTACTTCCTCTCTCTGCTCATCTGAAAGATTGCATAGGTTCTTGGGAACGTAACCGGGCTCGCTCGTTACAACTTTCCACCCGTTTCCCGCCAGCCATTGTGAAACAGAATGGATATCACCTCGCTCGCAGAGGAAGCGAGCCCCCAGTGCATCCTCTGGGATATCATCATTCTGATTAGTATCCAATGATTCGACCTCATTGGCGCCTGCTTCAATCGCAGCTTCTTCCAAATCGACTTCAGCCATTTCTCGATGAGCTTCAACCATACCCACCAAATCAAATAGAAATTTGTTACTGCCTGGGGCACCCAACTGACCTTTGCGAAATAATACCCGCAGTTCAGGAGCCGTGCGATTCGGGTTATCAGTCAGGGTCTCCACAATAAGCGGAACTTTGTGAGGGGTATACCCCTCGAACATGAGAGAATTAAGTGTGGGCGCATCTCCGCCCCCCCCTTTTAATTTAGCACGTTCAATCACGTCCTTGGATACACTGGCCTTGCGAGCCTTTTCGCACGCCTGCGCCAAACGTGGATTCATATCAGGATCAGGATCACCCAATTTTGCTGCGACCACGATTTCACGCACAAGTTTACCAGTCGCCTGCGCTTTTTTCTTTGATGCGACTGCTTTTTTCGAATGGAGCCATTGACGTCCCATGGCCAGAGGAATAGCAACCTCTTCGCCTTTTGACAAGCGGACGATTGAAATTTGGTGTCCGGCATGCCAAAAAGACATATCTGAATTTTATTTTGAGGACCATTTGGATGCAGTCAATGGATCAAATCTCCCCCATTTGAAATACATTTAGAATAAGCAGCCCAAAACTAGGGATCAGAAGGCTGCAACGTGGCACCAATGAGAACATCAGCATGCCACGCCTGCAGTTCAGACAACATTCGCTTAGCCTTGAGCCGATGCGTGTTATAGAGGCTTCTCTGCTCTGAAAGATCCTCAGTTAAAAGAAAAAGCTGTGGATCACCGCCCACACGCAGATCTGTCAAGAGTTTCCAGGGCCCATGACGCATTGACCGTTTGGAACCATAAGCCCAAAAGATCTTTCGCTTGCGGTCAGGCATGACTCCGCCCATCAATGCAGGGACCAGTGAAACACCATCTAATCGGTGTCCATCAGGAATAACAGCACCCGTTAACTGCAACAATGTGGGCATGAGATCCAAACTCATCGTCAAATCATCACAAAAACAGTTGGGTGGTATCTCGGCGGGCCACCAGGCAATCGCAGGCACCCGGTGTCCTCCTTCCCAGAGACTACCCTTAAACCCACGGAGATCGCCATTGCTGCCGTTTTTATTGGCCCCATTATCGGAAAGAAAAAAAACGAATGTGTTCCTGTCCAATTCTTCTGTTTTCAGTAACTCGAGTATCTTACCGATGCCTGTATCCATGGTTTGAACCATTTCACGATAGGCACGTGGTATCTGACCTTTCGCATACTTATTAGGCACCACTTTGCCTTGCACGCGTATGGCAGGATCATTGGGGCCCTGATAGGGATCATGAGGAGCCTCGTAGGCAAGATATAGGCAAAATGGATTGGATTTATTTTTTTTTACAAATGCCAAAGCATGTTCGGTGATCAAGGATGTCGTATAACCCTTTTCGTCTTCCACCTGGTCTCCATTCCACCAATCCAGAATCCCCATTCGATCATAGTGGGAATGATAATCAATATTCCCACTTACATAACCTCGAAAAGTCTGAAAACCATGCAGGGAAGGGTTATATCTTTTTTTGTATCCTAGATGCCATTTTCCAAACATGCCTGTCTGGTATCCTGCATCTTTGATCAACTCTGGAAAAGTGATCTCGGCAGAATCCAAACCATGGTGCCTATTGGAATCAAACGCTGCGTAGATGACTCCAGGGATACCGCTGCGCTGTTGATACCTACCCGTCAGCAACCCAGCTCGGGTTGGACTACATACCGGTCCACTGCTATGAAAATCTGTAAAACGCAAACCTTCTGCCGCCATTTCATCGAGACATGGTGTATCAAAAACCTTGTTCCCGAAGCAACTGAGATCACCGTAACCAAGATCATCTGCCATGATCACAATCACATTGGGCTTGTCAACAGCCCATACCCCGCCCGAGAGAAAACATGTTGCAAAAAGCCAGATTAAAAAAGGCACTCGAAGAACCATCGCAATGGCAGACTTGAATTCCAAACAAAGTAACATGCTTGCATGATTAACATTGTCATTCATGAATGACGAGCAAGAATCAGTCTCATGGAAACACAAGGAAAAGTGGCAGTCATTACGGGATCAAGTCGAGGTGTAGGAAGAGCGGTAGCACTCAGGTTGGCCAGGCAAGGATGCCGCATTGTGCTGAATTTCCGCAGTTCCAGAGAAGAAGCCGAGTCCGTACTCAAGGAATTACAAAAAACAGACACTCCTTCATTGATGATCCAGGCAGATGTTTCAAAAGAATCGGATTGCCTTAAATTGATCCAGCAAACGGTCGATCAGTTCGGAGGCCTGGATATTCTTGTGAACAATGCGGCGACAACTGATTTTCTCCCATTTGCTGATCTCAGTCTCCTGACGGATGCGCATTGGGATCGCGTCCTTCAAACAAACGTTAAAGGCCCTTTTTATTGTTCTCGCGCTGCCNAACCATGGCTTAAAAAATCAAAAAATGGGGGAGAGATTATCAATATTACAAGTGTTGCTGGACTGATCGGAAATGGTAGTTCCATGGCATATTGTGCCTCCAAAGCAGCTTTGATCAATATGACCATTTCACTTGCTCGCATCCTTGCCCCTCAAGTGAGAGTCAATTCTGTCGCACCAGGGTTTATTGCCGATGACTGGACTCAGCAGGGGCTCAAGGAAAATTACGAAGACACCAAAGAAGGGCATGAATCCAAAGCCGTTTTGGGTAAGGTCTGTCATCCAGACGATGTTGCTGCTGCAGTTGTATCTCTGATCACCGGATCGGATTTAATTACAGGCCAAAATCTTGTATGCGATGGAGGAGCAACGATTGGTCCAAGCGCCTGAGATGATTGGAATCAACGATCAGAAAAGGACACACACTTATTTCATTTTCTGAATCAAAGATTGCACCAAGTCAGCCGGGAGCGCATATGTGGCTACACGATCATAACGAGCGATGTTTATTCCAATGACTCGCCCCTCAAGGTCCATGAGAGGCCCACCCATTGCTTTGGGAGAAAGAGGCATGTCATGTTGTATGATTTTTTGAAAACCGGTTCGACGGTCAGATATATCGCCGCTCAGCGCTATGTTGACATCCTGATCAGGAAAGGTGACATCAAAAAAACCGAGAGTCACCGACTTGCTCAAAGCACTACCATCGCGGACTAGGGATATGGTGATAGTTTGACCTGCCGTATGCTTACGTATCAAACGTACGAGATCCTGCGAGCCACCCACACCCGATGCATTGATTGCCATGATGAGGTCTCCAGGTTCCAGGTCCGCCTGCTCCGCCGCACTGTCAGCTACGACATCCAGAACACGAGCGCCTGACTTGCCTGNTTTGATGAGACCGGGAAAACAGTCGGCCAGAAGCATCCGGTTCAGAACGGATCGCCGGATGCGATTATCTGTTTCGAGGATGGCTTTTTGGGTGGTTTCGCTCAGAGAAACTCCCTCAAACCGACCTTCCGCATACAGGATTCTTTCAAAGATCATGAAGTTGAGGTCCCTTAGGATTAACCTCAGGAATGGGGTTTGGTGGATCGGATCATTCAAGTCAGCTGCCAAGGCTGACTTGGCAGCGTTCGATANTTCATTTTTAAGCCANCTGTCGATAGGTCTGGCCCCCTTATTTAAATGATCGGCCAGCGTATTTGGATCAAGCAAATCGTTTTCAGTTAAATAATCTGCACTGTCAACCGTAACAACACCCAGTGCTCCAAACTGTTTTGGCACCTGACGTGTCGATGCACTGATGACACCGATCCTGACCTGAGTCTTGTCCTCGTGTGGTGACATGACCCATTGCCCCATTTGGGTATCGCCTGAATCAAGCCAATCCACAGGACGCAAACCGGAAGCCCTTATCTTCAACAAAGCCAAATCATTGGCTTCATCAACGCTGACTTGCTCAGCGACATGCTTACTGTAATCAGAGAGTCTTATTTCGAGCAATTGACCGAACTCACTTGCCTTGGTAACGATGAATCCATCATCAGACACTATGGTTCCAAGTGCCACTTGTTTGTCGTTGTCTAGAATTTCGACAACAGAAGCACGGTGGTCNTGGAACAGGTCATCCAAAGCTTCCAGGGTCCTCCATCCGTTCAATCGGTCTGCCCTGTTAAGATACGAAAGGTCGGCTGCTGCAATANCAATCGTAAAAAAGGATGAATAAAAAATCCCTGTCAGCAAGAAAATAAGGCTATTGCGCCCTGATAATGCGTTCATCAAAATCCACCTCGCTCCCTGCGGCCTGTTGATTGCCCCAATTCAACCGTGATCTCATTGAGTTTGTCTCCTCGAAGGTATTCAATATTGATGCGCGCTCCAGGACTGTTCTTGCTGATTGCCCACCTGAAATCGAAGGAATCGTCTATCGGAAAGCCATCGATGGATTGAATGACGTCTTTCGTTTTCAAGCCTGCCTCTTCAGCGGCAGAACCAGGACGTATTTCCTTCAACAAAACTCCATTTGAATGAGCCTCAATACTGACACCCAAGACACCTCGGCCCGACCGCTGTCGAGGTCCTGAGATTGTCTCTCCGGCAAGCAAGTCATCCCACATTTTACTGAACGTGCCAATGGGAGCATGGTAGTTATCATCCAAGGGGTCACCGATGCGGCTGTGAATGCCAATAACCTCACCACTTAGATTGAACAAGGGACCTCCAGAGTCGCCACGCAATAGTTTGCAGTCAGTACGCATGAAGCCATTTCGAGCATGGATCACCATTCCGACTCTCAGGACTGAACCGCGATCCAAGTCAAACCCACCTGGGTGTCCCAGAGCAAAACACCAATCACCAGCAGCGTTGAATCTGCGAGTCCCAACGGGACTGAAAGGCCAAGGCCCCTCGCCGGACAGCTGGACCATTCCCGCATCCATGTAGTCAAAGCTTCCGAGTGTCTTTGCTCTCACACGTTTTCCATTGGGAAGCCTGCAAGTGATGTTTCGATTCGGAGCCCCGCTGACATGAGCAGCCGTCAACACGAGTCCATTTGGCGAAACGATGACCCCGCTACCACTGTCTCCTACCCCTACAGTGGAGGCCATGGCATTTTGAAGTGCTGTTTGCACTTGGCGTTGCGTTTCTCGAAAAGCGAAGAAATCTCTGCTCTGCGAGTCATCGGCACCAAGGTATGAAATCGTCATCAAAAGCAATAGCCATTGAAAAACGAATCGATATGTCTTTGTGCCAAGCATCATTCTTTTATTTTGTCGATCAACTATACTTTACTGAATCAAGAGAGGTAGCAAGCTGACAAAAGAGCGAAAAAGTCCTCACTCGTCACATTAATCTTCAAGTAACCATCCGCCACCGTTGGATTTTATGAGCTGAGGTATATTGACCTCACACCCTCCCTTGGACTTACTGATATCTGCTCCTTCCATGAAGGCGAATAACTCAACTGTCTCTCTTGCTGAAACTGGAGGGGTGCCTGTTTTGAAAAAATTCATTATTTCCCGCACCAATGGGACGTAATTGCCTCCTCCATTTTGCTCAGCGATCCCTTTAGTACCGAACGTGGTTACCTTATACCGCGCATGCCCTGTTCGCAACCCATAGACAAGACCTGTGTTCCCGTTGTTCCAAATCCCCGAGACCACATCCGTGTGCTCGGTAAATGTGCGCGAGACAGATTGACAACCGATACCCATGACGGAAAACAAGGCCTCTGTTGGGTGAACTCCATACCAGAATAAATCTGGGTGGTGTGATTCCAGGCTGCAGGGTCCGTAAGATATTGCCCCCTTCAATTCTCCAATCTCTTCTGATTTGAGTTCTTGCAGACTTTCATAATATCTCAATGAAGAAGAAGAAAAACACGGCACTTTGTTCTCACCGGCCAGTTTAAAAATTTGAATGACATCTCTGAGCGATCCCGCCATTGGTTTATCGATAAACAACGGTTTACCAGCCTTGATCACGATCCGTGCTTGCTCTAGGTGAGGACGCCCATCGACGCTTTCAAGGAGGACTGCATCCACTTTCCCACAAAGATTTTCGATGGAATCCAAAATTTCCACTCCGAATTCATTTGATAATTGCTCGGTAAATTTATCGACTCTGGTGTAACTGGATTCCACATCATCGCTTCCGCCCTTGTATGCCGCAATAACCTTGCCACCAGGAACATGATCGGCCATCGAAGTGTCGTTGAGTATGCGGGTAAATGCGATGACATGCGAGGTGTCCAACCCGATCATGCCAAGACGCAGTTGTTGAGGGGTATCCTGAGCTGAGAGGAAAAAAGTACCAAGGCTCACGAAAAACAGGCTGATGACAATTCTTTTCATGGATTTGCTAAGGGTAAACCCTTCTTGAAAAAAATCAATCCATGAACCTGCCTGCGTTCTTTTGAGACAACCGTGGGTCATTTCGACCTAAAAGCAACTGTTTTTCTTGAGATGATGTAGCTCTTCGTGAAAGCGTTTCATGAGACATTTCAATCATAGTGGAGAGCGGATCTTTTGGATTTTTCACACCGAAATAATCACCCACAATCATGAATCCAACACAATGCTTTGCCCCACATTTACAAATTCTATCCATGAAACCATTGAATTCGTAATTGCAATTCATGGTTACTTCCTCCCCTTCCTGAATGTCACGCGAAGCCCCTATCCAAACTCTACCTGACACAACCCTGCTTTTACTGTTTGGATCGCAGGAATGATTGACGTGTCTACCTGCATTGGAAATAACGCTACCGTCAACGGAACAATTAGCATTTAAATGAAAGATACATTCATTTCCCTGCTCGAGCGCCTTCTCAGCCTGCTCAAGACTCAGTAAGGGTCCTGNATATTCGACAATTGTCTTACCTTTAGAGATAAACTTTTCAGCAAAAAACCTGTGCCGTGCATGGACGACATTTTGGTTTCCACGGCCATGCAGTTGATATCACTTATCACCAAAAATTTAAAGTTATGAACATTCAACGATTTAAAAATGATTTTTTGCTTTTTATTTTGCGATTCATATTTTGCCCCCTACACCTAGATAACGCCATCGCATATACTCGCAGCCCCCTGATTAGAAGTGATTGAACTTCAAGAGAAAGGAATTATAGAAACCTCCCACAAATGAGCGGATAGATCTCTTCCATTCACCGCCATATTCCGTTATTTTGAGTGGGCAGAAGAATACCGATGAGAGTGAAGACAGACAAATGGCGTGACTTACTTATTGCATGAAATGCCTTGGCTTAATGTATGTCACAACCATTCGTGCATGGTCACGGCCATTCGTGAGTTTCAGTGAGTTTCAATGTATATTACAACATTTTCTTGAAGGTGGATATTGTCGACGGTTTAGCAACGGAGTATTACGATCGAAATCCATCAAAACCATTCAAGAAGAAATCAAAACAGGAAGGTAGCAGCATGGCAGGAATGCATGAAGTAGATTACAAAGTTCATGGCGCGGAAATGCAGTTTGTGGAAGTCGAATTGGACCCTCAGGAAGCGGTTGTCGCCGAAGCAGGAGGTATGATGTACATGGATCAGAACATCCAGATGGAAACCATCTTCGGAGATGGTTCCTCTGAAAGAGCAGGATTCTTCGGATCGATCATGAACGCAGGTAAAAGACTGCTGACCGGGGAGTCCCTTTTCATGACCGTTTTTCAAAACCAAGGGATGGGTAAAGAAAAAGTGGCATTTGGATCGCCGTATCCGGGAAAGATCATCCCCATGCACCTCTCGGAAATGGGAGGTGAAATGATTACTCAAAAGGATTCGTTCCTCTGTGCTGCAAAAGGAGTCAGTATTGGGATCGCATTCCAAAAGAAAATAGGACTCGGTTTGTTTGGTGGTGAAGGATTTATCATGCAACGTTTGCAGGGCGATGGCTGGGCGTTTATCCATGCAGGAGGAACGCTGTACGAACGCGAGCTTTCGCCGGGTGAAAGCATCCGCGTCGATACCGGTTGTGTGGTCGCTTATCAACCGGGCGTTGACTTCGATGTCCAGTATGTGGGAAATATCAAATCTGCCATCTTTGGTGGTGAAGGTTTGTTCTTTGCCACTCTAAGAGGCCCTGGACGGGTATGGCTTCAGTCACTGCCATTCAGCCGACTGGCTGGGCGCGTTCTTGCCTATGCCCCGCAAGCAGGGGGAAAGAGTCGTGGTGAGGGTTCCATCCTGGGAGGCATTGGCGGCTTACTTGATGGAGACAACAGCTGATCCACATCGCAGAATAAATTGATTGTTTCGTATCAGAAGAAGCGTGCCGCGCATTTGGCGAATGATAAGCGCCTCCCCACAGTTCCAATCGTGCCTGAATATCGCATCGAAAGCGATGGGACAACAGAGTCGTGATGTCNACACTCCCTGCTTGCCTATGATGAGAAACGTCACATTTGCCAGTCAGGACGCAGTGGCTGCCCCGTGCGTTCTGGCTCAACTATGATGGTAATGAAACACGGTAAATTGTTCATGATGCAAAACAGCTTCAGCATCTTTGAAATGATTTTCAAACTCAGGGAAAAACGCATCTCCATCAAAGACACCTTTGACCTGTGTGAGATAAAGATCACTGCATAAATCAAGTGTTTGTCTGTAGATTTCAGCGCCTCCACAGATGAAGGGAATACGCTTGTCATTCCCAAGGATTTCCACGAGCCGGGCCGGGGATTCAACTGTCCGAGTNCCGGTGGCAGTGTAACCGGATCGACTCAGGATAATGGTTTCCCTCCCGGGCAATGGGCGACCTATGGACTCAAATGTCTTGCGCCCCATGATGAGAATATGCCCCATCGTTTTTGCTTTAAACCATTTGAAATCATCCGGCAGATGCCATGGAATCGTATTGCCTTTGCCTATCACCCGATTTTCCGCCATGGCGGCGATCGCTTGGAAATGTTGCATAATCAGACCGCGATGGGCGCCTTGATGGAAGGATGCGGGTCATAACCTTCCAACCTGAAATCTTCATATCTGAAATCGTGTATATTCTTGATTTCAGGGTTCAAAATCATTTTGGGAAGGGGACGTGGTTCACGGGCGAGTTGCAGTTTCGCTTGCTCGAGGTGATTGGAATAAAGATGTAAATCCCCAAAAGTATGAACAAAAGTGCCNGGTTTCAAACCGCATACCTGNGCCACCATCAGGGTCAGAAGCGCATAGGAAGCGATGTTGAAGGGCACGCCGAGAAACAGATCGGCGCTTCGCTGATATAGCTGACAGCTGAGTTCCCCATCTATCACGAAGAACTGAAACAATGCGTGACAGGGCGCCAGGGCCATCTGCTCAATCTCCCCAACATTCCAGGCGGAAACAACCAGCCTGCGACTGTCTGGCGTTTTCTTGATATCTTCAATCACTTGATCAATCTGATGAATGGAACGTCCATCCGGAGTTTTCCAATCACACCACTGCGCGCCATACACACGCCCCAGATTCCCATCATCATCCGCCCATTCATCCCAGATACTCACCCGTTGTTCATTCAGATAACCGATATTGGTATCTCCCTTCAAGAACCAGAGAAGTTCATGAATGATGCTCCGCAAGTGTAGCTTCTTGGTAGTTAGAACAGGAAAGGAATCCTGCAGGGGAAAACGCGCCTGCGCCCCAAATACGGCCAATGTACCAGTCCCGGTTCGGTCGGTCTTTTCCCTGCCTTCTTCGAGGACAAGTTTGAGTAATTCCAAATAATGTTTCATGTGCGTTTGCGTTTTTCTGGAGCGACTTCATCGTCGACATTAAGAAGCCGCCATCCCAAGCTGTCCGCTGTCTCAACAATGACGACCAGACACTCTGCCAGTAATTTTTTGCGCAGATACTTATAAGCGGCAAATACGCTGAGTAAAATCAAAACTAGTAAGAGCACACTCGTGACAGCCAGCCCAAGTTTTGCGATCCATGCCAGGCAAGCTCCTGCAATCATCAATCCTGATACTCGTGTGATCACGGTGGGCAAGGGGTTCAAGCGAAACAAGACTCGCCGCTTGCCACCATCGAAATACTCGTCCACCGAATAGAGGTGCAAGTCAAAAGCAAGCCCTCCCGGCAACCATGCATCAAAACTGGTCCAGTCAGTTTGCAGCGACACATCCCAACCAATGTCCTTTAGTTTGGTTTTGAAACTGGCAAAGAACTCCGGACGTCCGTATGCGGTTTCATTCCAAAATGAAACCCTGTCAAATATCCCGTCTGTGTAACTCAAAGATAAAGCTTCAATGCGCTCACGAGAAGCGCTGCCCATGCGACGCATGTGAGCCCACTGCTGCAATCGTGCAGAGCTGCGTGCCAAAGGTTGCAACAAATATAACCATGCCAGCAAGAAACCAGACCACCAACGTCGCTTGTCAGAGGCGACGGGAGCTGTCAGAGAGCAGGCCACCGCAAGCATCAAAGTTGCGATCACATTCATTCCCGCCAGTAGCCCGAATACAGGAAAACCTGAACCGGCTATCAAGAGCGGCAAAGTGGTATGCAGGTGATATTCCAAAGAAGTCAATAAAGCCACCAGACGGGAAGGTGCCGAACCATACATGGGCTGAAAAGCACCATACCCATAAAGTCCATGGTAAACTCTGGAGGTTTCCAGTGGATTCCCCCCATCATAGTTTGCATAGATGCGACCATTCCACACATGATCTCCCTGTGCGTTGAACATCGAGGGAAACTTTCGGCAGAGAAGCGACTCGGCTCGCCCGTAGCCCATTTGCTGTTTGAGAAAAGCGCTGATTGTAGAACGTCTGTGGTGCCATACAAAGGCTCCTGGAGCAAAACCGATGACCATCTTTTTCATCAGCAGACGCCAACAAAGATCCACATCATCTCCAGCTATTCGAAACTGAGGATCAAAGGCACCGACTCTTTCCAAAGCTTGGGCGCGAAAGGCCATGTTACATCCAGGAATATGTTCGGCAATTTGGTCGGTCAGCATCACATGAGCAGGGCCTCCGGGGGTGACCATGACTGCAGCGGCGACAGGGCCATCTTCGTTGGGGAGAATATTGGGCCCTCCTACAGCGGCCCAGTCATGGTTCTCAAATGCCTCGACCAAAAAACGAAGCCATAATGAATCGACCTCACAATCTGCATCAGTAAAGGCAATAATGGACCCCTTTGCTTTTCGAATACCGGCATTCCTGGCCGCAGATAATCCACGATTGCTTCCCAAATCAACGAAATTGAACTGCGGAAACTTTGCCGCAATCGCCGAAGTGTTGTCATGCGAACCATCATTGACGATGATGACTTCAAAGTTTGGATATTCCAACCGCTCGAGTGATTGCAGGCACGGCTCGAGGGTCCCCCCTGCATTGTAGGCGGCAACCACCACAGACACCAAGGGGGCACCTTCAACTAACAAGGGGGTTGTCTGAGCTTTGAAATGTTGTTTCAAAACTTCGAAAGATGGTTTTACCTGTCGATCTGTATCCGTAACACCAAATGACCAGTCTTTGACCCTCATCCCGTCTTTGTACCATTCATCGGTAAATGCAAAAACGACGGAACCTGCACAGGCACTTTTTTCAATCGCCTGCAATTGTTCTCTCAGAAACTGAGCCTGCTTGGCGGTCCCTTGAGACAAAGTATCCATCCCGAACTCTCCTACGACTAAGGGGCGACTGTCTGCTAAAAGCTGCAGTCGAGCCAGATAGCGACTCATGGCCTCTGGATCATGGAGGTAGATATTGAAGGATAAAAAATCGATTTCCTGAAGATGCAGGTATTCGGTGGAAGGATAGTTGCCATAAGTGCAAAGCAGGGAGGATCTGATTTGATGCACCAGGTCTGCCAGTTCGTCCAAGAACCGTGAGACATTGGCAGCCCCTTGCCAACGTATCAGTTCGGAGGAAATCTCATTACCGATGCATAAAGCAAAAATAGAGGAATGATTCGCTATTTGTCTTACTTTGAAGGCGATATCCTTTCGGATTTTTTGACGGTCTCGCTTGGAATCCAGAAAGGCATGATGCTGTCCCCATTGAAGATCAATCCACAACTTCAAGGCATGGTCCTGAGCCATATCCATGAACCACTGCGGTGGTAAGTGATATACTCGGAGTGCGTTGAATCCGGCTGACCTGATGAGTTCAAAATCTTTGAGCGTTCGTTCTCTGGATGCAAACGCATCTATTTTCGGATCTTGACCAAATGGACCATAAGCCACCCCCTTGAGTGGCCATAACTCTCCTTTCAACCGAAAGAATTTACCGTCCACCTCAACCGGGTTTTCACCCTGTTGATGCGGAAAGGCAATCAAATTCATCTCGGTTTGAACAGAAGACATGACACACCAACCGGTACCAGAAAGGACTTCGATGAGCAATGTCCGAATCGCCAAAAGGGACTTTGATCTTGAATTACAGCACGAAAACCAACAATGCTCTTTACTTAATCAGCCCAGAATCATGATGCCCTCAATTACCATATTGTCATTTGTCTTTTGTACCGGTTTGGTTGGATTCCTGACCTGGTGGAAAACCCGCGGAAAAAACGAAGCTACCTCGGACAGTTATTTTCTGGCTGGACGCTCACTCACAGGTGGTTTTATCGCTGGGTCATTGCTACTGACCAACTTGTCCACCGAGCAGCTGGTTGGGCTCAATGGAGCTGCGTTCAATGACGGAATTGCCGTGATGGCCTGGGAGGTAATTGCGGGCTTGTCCTTGGTTTTCATGGCACTCTTCTTTCTGCCCAGATACCTGCGGAGCGGCATCGCAACAGTGCCGCAGTTTCTGGAAGAACGTTATGATGGCATAACGCGCTCGATCACCAGCTTTATATTCATTCTGGCTTACGCTGGTATCCTGCTCCCCATCATTCTTTACACGGGAGCTACCGGTCTGGCTGGCATCCTCGATTTGAAAGCACTCACTGGGATTCAATCAGATACAACCATTCTATGGATCACGGTTTGGATGATTGGCATTATCGGGTCCATTTACGCTATTTTTGGAGGACTGCGGTCCGTGGCGGTATCCGACACGCTCAATGGGTTTGGACTTCTCGTTGGGGGCATATTGATTACCTATTTCGGGCTATCAGCAGTGAACGACGGCGGCATCTTTGCCGCATTGAGGGAAATGAAAGAAGCTCACCCCGAAAAATTCAATTCTATCGGCGGCAGTGAATCCTCAGTTCCATTTTCAACATTATTTACCGGCGTNCTGCTGCTGAATCTGTTCTACTGGTGCACCAATCAACAGATCATTCAACGCACTTTCGGAGCCAGTACGCTGAAGGAAGGACAGAAAGGGGTTCTGATCGCAGGAATATTCAAGGTGCTCGCCCCCATCATTCTGGTTCTGCCTGGCATCATTGCTTTTCACCTCTACGCAGGGGACAATATCAAAGGAGATCATGCGTATGGCACCTTGGTAAGTAATGTGCTTCCCAAACCTCTGGCAGGTTTCTTTGCAGCAGTCATGGTGGGGGCCATTCTGAGTTCCTTCAATTCCGCCCTCAACAGCACCGCCACTCTTTTCAGTCTAGGGATTTACAAACAACTGATCAGCCGAGAGCAGACGGATGACGCCAGGGTCATTAAAGTCGGAAAAATTTTTGGTATTGCCATCGCACTGCTTGCAATGATTGTAGCCCCACTGCTGGCAGGACAGGATAGCATTTTTGGCTACCTCCAAAAAATGAATGGCCTCTATTTCATACCCATATTCTCGGTTGTGCTTCTAGGTATCCTCAACAAGCGCATTCCGGCATGGGGAGCGAATGCAGCACTCATGGTAGGTTTTATTTCAATTGCTTTGGGCTATTTTATCCCGGCGCTGAGCAAACATGTGGATGCCATGCATGAATTCCATTTCCTTGGAGCCGTTTTCGCAGGTCTCATCATCATCATGATGATCAGTCGCGTCATAAGCCCTCTCAGTAAACCATGGGAGCACAAAGACTCCGCTCAGGTCGATCTNACACCATGGAAATGGGCCATGCCCATGGGCATTGGACTCGCAGTCGTGGTCCTTGCGCTGTATTTCGCTTTCGCAGATTTTTCGGTGCTTGGACAATAGATTCAATTGTATGATTATGATGGATCAATTGGGCAGCTCAAGTTGTTCCGAATCAATTAAATAAAACGCCATACCTTCATAAATTTTCACTGGTCTTCCGGTTGACTTAGGGCATAGTTNTACGTGGCCGCCATGAAGGATCGCAAACTCGTTGAACAAAAATTGATGCACGCTGGCAAACGCCGTCGCTGGCAACAATCCTGGATGGGTCTTTGGAAAGGATTTTTCTGGGGAGCATTGCTTTGGCTCAGCACACTGATTGTTTTCAAATTATTCCCTGTCCCTTTCGAGGTCTTGGCGTGGTCGGGCGTTGCATGGGTGACAATGACGATCATTGGGCTGGCCCGAAGTTTGTTCAAGCCTGTTGACCTTGGCGAAACGGCGCAGTGGGTGGATGATCAATGCNAACTCAAAGAACGTTTCACTGCCGCCCTTGAATTTCAGGAGAAAGAAACTTGGGGGAACATCATCCTCAAGGACGCAAAGCATTTTATTGAACAGGTCAATCCCGTAAATCTGGTCTGTTTTAAACTGCCCTCTGCAGCAAAATGGTCGGTCCTCGTTCTGGCAGTCAGCGTCGGACTTGGTTTTGCACCCGAATATCGAACCGAAGCCTACACTGAAAAAGAACGTGAAGAGGCCATCATTAAAAATACTGGAAAACAGCTGGTAACATTCATCCGACAGGAAATCAAAAAACGGCCCCCTGCACTGAAACCCACCGAATCCGCCATGACAGATGTGGCAGAGCTCGCCACGCAGTTGAGCAAGGGCAAATTGAAGCGCAGCAATGCCCTCAGGGACTTGGCCAAGGTCACCGAAAAATTAAAGAAAGAACACACAAGTCTTGACCGAAAACCTGCACTCAAGCGCATGCAGAAAGCAGCTCGCACTCCAGCGGAGTCCGCTTCGCCCAAAAATCTCAATGCCATGCAGAAACGCATGGATACGCTCAAGCAGCAAATGGGAGAAAATGCGACTCCATCATCTGACCTGCAGGAAATGCAACGTGAACTCGATCAGCTGAAGCAAACAGCTTCAGCCCTTCAAAGTCCAGAAGGAGGTATGAACGAAGCCCTGAAACAATCCCTGACTCAACAACTAGGTGAAATGGCTCAGAAAGCTGCACAAACTGGAATATCCTCGGAGCAACTTGAGGCCGCACTTGCAAATCTGAAGTCAGGCGATTTGGAAAAATTCCTCAAAAGCCTGGATGATGCACTGATCGATATGGAGAAGACAGCTCAAATATCCAGCGAACTCCAAAATCTTCAAATGCAAATGGATCAGATTGGCAAAAATCTTGCAGAACAACTAGAAAAGGGACAGGCCACATTTGCCCGTCAAAACTTGATAGACAAATCCAACAAGTTGAATTCCGGGCAGCTATCAGAGGAGGAACTTCAAAAAATGCTGAAGGAACTCCAGAACGCCATCCCAGAGGCGACTGACTATGGGATAGTGCAGGACTTTCTTAAGAAAGCCGCCAAGCAAATGCAGCAAGGCGATCAAGCGGGAGCAGCTGAATCCTTGCATGCGGCAGCTGATGAACTTGAAAGCCTGATGGACCAATTCGGTGACATGCAATCCTTGATGGCCAGTCTGGAGAATCTTGCAACCGCGAACATGAGCATTGGCAATGGCATGAGCTGGAGCCAGTATTCCAAGCCTGGGTTCAAACCTGGCGGCAAACCGGGCAGGGGTGTTGGCACCTGGGGAAACGAGGGTGGCGCGTGGCAAAACAAATTACCGCAACAGGCTGCTGACAACTCGGGTGTCACGCGTCCAGAGATGGCAGGCAAGGGCCCCACAGACCGAGGCGAAGGCGAGTTGGTAGATGGACTGACCTCGACAAAAGTAAAAGGTCAGTTTAACTCAGATGCTCCCATGCGTAGCATCACTTTGAAGGGTTTGAGTATAAAAGGCCAAAGTCGAGTTGAGTTCACGGAGTCTGTCACAGCAGCTCAGGCGGATGCCCAAAGCGCACTCAGCCAGCAACGCGTTCCAAGGGCTTACCAGACCACCGTGCGCGACTACTTCGACGAATTGGGGCCATAAATTTTAATATCAAGAAACAGTAATTTTTATCGAATGAGTATTGAGGAAAAAATCGGTCTTTTCAGGGAAGACTACAACCGTCTGAAATCCGAGATTGGAAAAGTCATCGTGGGTCACGAANATATTGTGGACGGAACCTTGATTGCGGTATTCGCCGGNGGCCACGTGCTACTTGAAGGGGTGCCAGGCTTGGGAAAAACATTACTGGTTCGCACCTTGAGTCAGGCGCTCAACCTTTCCTTCAATCGCATACAATTCACTCCTGACCTGATGCCAGCAGATATTCTTGGCACCAATCTTGTCGTCGAGACGCAGGAAGGAAGAAAGGCTTTCGAATTTCAAAAAGGCCCCATCTTCGCGCATCTTGTGCTGGCTGATGAAATCAACCGCGCCACGCCCAAGACTCAATCCGCCATGCTTGAAGCCATGCAGGAAAAAAGTGTCACGGCTGGGGGGGAAATCCGAAAACTGGCAAGCCCGTTCTTCGTGCTTGCCACTCAAAACCCCATTGATCAGGAAGGCACCTATCCCCTGCCTGAAGCACAGCTCGATCGATTCTTCTTCAAACTCGTGGTGACCTATCCATCGGGCGATGAACTTACCGAAGTCATCAATCGAACCACCGATGGTCGGAAAATCGAAGTAAGTGAGATCTTGGACGGAAACAAAATTTGCGAATATCAGGAACTGGTCCGCCAAGTCCCTGTGCCGAAGCACGTCAGGGATTACGCGGTAAGGCTGATTCTTGCCACGCACCCACAAACCGAAACTGCAGAGGATATCACCAATCAATACCTGCGCTTCGGAAGCAGTCCTCGAGGTGCACAAACGTTAATTCTTGCGGCTAAAGCAAGGGCCCTGACTGAGGGTCGATTCAATGTCAGTTTTGATGACATTCAACAATCCATCCTGCCTGCTCTCAGGCACCGTCTTATCCCCAACTTCGAAGCCGAAGCCGAAGGAATCACGACCGACCATGTCCTCCATGAAATCGAAGCCAAGGTGCCCCGTAAGGTGGGGGTGAAAACAGGCTCCCATAGGTAAATCTCTGGACAATGAATGCAATCCTCAATGGCTGCAAAGATCTTTNNAGGAAAAGANTACCTCTCCNAAAAAGTAGTCCGACCGTATTGATTCAGTGAACGAAAATAACAGACTGAGCATTATTGGACCGCATCACAAAACCTATTTATCTGAATAAATCCGTTGAGATCCTTCAGGTTGCCATCACTCCAGACCGCTCGCCCCTCAATTGAAAAAACAGAACACGCTCAGACGTTTCTTGGTAGGTTTGAAAAGCCCTGCATGGAGTCGGAAATCAGTCCATTTTCAAGATTTGGACAAGGAGTTCCTTTTGCCTTCCGCCGTTGAACCAGCCAGCCCTTTCTCACTGTCAATGAAAAATCTAAAATCGCCCTACATTGCGGCAGCGATGAAAATGATTCTTTTTTTGACCAGACAGAAAACCAAGTCAGGGAGTTTCGATGAAGGGATATCATGGAAGCATCATGCCTCGAATGGCATAGAAGAGGAACCCGGCCATGAGGCCGGCAGCGGGAACCGTAATGACCCACGCTGCAGCAATTTTTAATAAGGCAGATCTTTTCACCAATTCCTGCCGATTACGTTTTTTGATATTTTTACGCTCACTTTTGGTCAGATCTAATTCAGCTGTATTTGTCCTGACTTGAGTCAACATTTCCCTTTTACCCTCGACCGAAGCACTTTCAAATTCCCTCATGAATGCTTTCGTATCAGATGGGGCTTTGCATGAGCAATGATATTCGATGTCTTCAAGGGCTTTCGCGTAGTTGGCTTTCAAGTATTCACGCAAAAACCCAACTCCGAAAACACCTCCTACAGCGATATGAGTCGAACTGACAGGCAAGCCAAGCTGTGAAGCAATGATGACAGTAATGGCTGCTGCCATTGCGATGCAAAAAGCACGCATCTGATCTAATTCGGTAATTTCGCTTCCAACGGTACGGATCAACTTGGGGCCGAACAAGGCAAGCCCTATTGAAATACCAAGTGCTCCTATTGCCATGACCCAGAATGGTATGGGGGCTTTGGAAGTGACTCCCATATGAGTAATGGCATCTGCTATCGCGGCAAGTGGTCCAACAGCATTGGCCACATCATTTGCTCCATGAGCAAAACTCAAGAGAGCCGCAGCGAAAATTAACGGTATTGTGAATAGCTTGTTGACGTTTTTTTTGTCGTTTGACAAGCGGATTGAGTGTTTCAGAGTGAGATATTTAACAGCAAAAAATGTGATGACGGCCAACACAAGGCCAATCAGGGTGGCCGTAAGGATGTCAACCTTGATCACTTGCTTGAGTCCCTTCATGATAAGGTAGGTACTGAAAGCCATTACCATGAGGCCAACCATTACAGGCAACATCCGGCGTGTAGCGGCAATCATGTCCTTTTGATAGGTGATACTGTGCTTGATCCAGAAAAGAAAACCTGCGGCGATCAAACCGCCTATGACCGGCGAGATCACCCAACTAGCGGCAATCATCCCCATTTGATTCCAATTGGCGATTCCGAATCCACCAGCGGCGATACCCGCCCCCAGAACACCACCTACGATGGCATGCGTTGTAGAAACGGGCGCCCCTATCGCGGTCGCCATGTTCAGCCATATCGCTCCTGCCAAGAGCGCAGCCATCATCAACCAAATGAACACATCTGCGCTTGGAATCAAGGATGGATCAATGATTCCCTTTTTGATGGTACTGACGACGCCTCCACCAGCGATCAATGCACCCCCTGCCTCAAAGATGGCGGCGATGATGATAGCACCTGTCATGGTTAAAGCACGCGAACCAACGGCAGGCCCAACGTTATTTGCCACATCATTTGCACCAATATTCATTGCCATGTAGCCTCCAATAACAGCTGCAATCATTAGCTCGAAACTGATTGCAGATCCTTTTGGAAGAATAACTGCAGCGAATAACATAATACCGACCAGAAAGAAGAATGCCACTCCCAGGCGGAAGAAGTCTCTTTTTCCGAATCCGGTTTTATTATTCATACATTGCTCTATACCTTTATCCATGACCATTCCTGATATTGTCCTTGCATATGGAGCAGTATTAGAGACTGAAACTAGGGAGAGCAAGATCAATACTGATGGAGTTTTCGCAAGGATTTGAATCCTTGTTTAATGACAACCANCATGATGGGCTCTCTCAAAAAGTCGATTCATGTAAAGTGCAACTGTTCACTTCAGAAGTAGCCTCGAAACCCAAGAGATAGAGTTGCGCATCCATGGAACCGGGACTCTTGAGTGCGAGAAGGTCTGTCCCAAAAAATGATGAGGCTGGACCATGCTTGATTACTCATGGAGTTTGAAAAAAAGCGGCCATGCGGCGCCATCCATTTTCACCTGCCCCCCCTCAGAGGGCAATGAACAGCGAACAGGTATGAAGCGTGCAGCGGATCATTGCGTTGAAGCTTCTCTTTCAAATCCAGGTCGATTGCAGATCATCGGCTGGGGCGTGGGCCGGGTAATCTTCTAAAAGAGTCCCAGCCCATTTCCCATCAGAACGGAGCTAGTGCATGTTCATCCGGGCTATCATGGTTAAAAGAAGCCAGCAAGCAGGACCGAAAACGACCTCGCTCACGATCCACCTTTCGCAGAGGCTCAAGACGAAAAAGTTAAGCAAAAAGCTACACTACATCTTCAGATAACGGGGGTGAAATTCGCTTGAGTCGGGCATATGTATAGAGAGTATACCAGTAGGAGCGACATACATGTTCCTGTGCATCGAAGGCAGCCGGCGATTGAGCATTCCCCGCATTCAGCAGAACCGTGCATTGAATATTGAAAAGAATTCCTGTCAAAAGCTCCCGAGGAGTGCTTTTTTCAATGGAACATCTAAATCATTGCATGTGCATCCAACGCTGCGCTTTCATTTCGAAACGAGGCAACGCCCCTGAAGGAATCGCTTTGACGGGTATGCGAAGCGCCAGAGACAATTGAAAGGCACGGGACAATCTGGCTACCAATCCATCTACATCTTCGAGGTCTGCCTCCGGTTCGATGATGACATCCAGCTCGGCAAGATTTCTCACCTTTTTAACCTCAACACGGTATTCGACAACACCCCCACATTCACGCACGATTTGATCAATGGCGCTGGGATAAATATTCACTCCACGCACCACTACCATGTCATCGCATCTACCAATGATTCCCCCCTCCAGTGCCAGGTCGCTCGAACCGCAATCGCACTTCCCCGAGGGCAAGGGTTGCACAAGATCCCCGGTTCGGTAGCGGATCAAAGGAGAACCCACACGATCCAGAGTAGTCAGGATCAATTCTCCTTTTTCCCCAGGATCAGTAAGCTTCAATGAGTCGGGATCGATCACTTCGGCAATGAAGGCATCTTCGATGACATGCAGTCGGCAGGCATGTTCAGGGCATTCATAGGAGACCGGACCGACCTCGGTCATCCCGTGATGATCATACACCTTGGCATTGGGCCACAGTTGCTTGAGTTGCCCTCGCACTGCAGGAAGACTTCCGCCGGGCTCTCCCGCAACAATAATGGTATGCAGTTTGAAAGTGTCGGGTAAGTATCCACAATCACGCGCTACTTGCCCCAGACGCAGCGCATAGGTGGGAGTGCAGCAGAGAACGGTGCATTGATTTTCGCGGATCGCTTTTAATCGTGTCTCGGTAGTCATCGCTCCACCTGAAAGACAAAACATCCCCAGCTTTTGAGCAGACTCAAACGCAGTCCAGAACCCAAGAAAAGGACCAAAAGAGAAGGCAAAAAAAACTCGATCTGTGTTCTGTGCGCCGGCACCGCGAAAGACTCTTCCCCAGGCATCTAACATGTGATCCCAGGTTGTTGGCGTATCCAGCCAACGCATGGGGTTGCCCGTTGTGCCGCTTGTTTGATGACAACGTGAGTATGCTTCCAAAGGAAATGCCAAGTTGGTGCCGTAGGGTGGATTCAGCTTTTGGTCCTCAATCCATGCGCCCTTTTCAGTGAGAGGTACCAAGCGTTGAAAGTCCTCCAGTGAACCCAAAGGAAGGAAGTCTCGCACAGCTTCCAGGCGAGGCTGGTAGAAGGCGTTGTCATCAATCGATAACTGCAGCAATCGATTCAATTTCGCCAATCTGTCCTGTTGCATGAAATTAAATGCTGGTGAGGATGGACCGTCGGCTAAGCTTGGGTCATATGTGATTGATCAAACCCTGTCAGCATGAAACATGCTTTATTGATTGGAGTTCGGATCACTTGTTTTCCGAGCTCACTGCATCTGCACCATTAGCTGCCACCGCAGCAGGCTGCGATTTGGGAGGGGCTGGGTTGGGCTTGTATAAAGTAACCAAAGTTCCACCGACAGCAGCCAGCAATATACCGGCGAAGAACTGGGGCTTGATGGATCCATAGCCACCCGCCGGAGGGTGCAGGGCCAGCGCAACAACCGCATTCACAATGGGCGCACCAGCAAAAATAATAGACATGACAACCGAAGGGCTTCCCTTGGCTCCGAACGCAAGAAGCACTCCAAAAGCACCAATCGCTCCGGCGATACCTGCAACCAATGACCACCACATACCGCTGCCTGTATATCCGGAAAAGGCAACTCCACGAGCCATCAAGAGGACCAGAGGAGCCAGGACTGCCGTCAAAAAGTAGGCAATTCCCACAAAAAGGAAAGCCTTGTAGCGACCATTGACAGGATCCTCCATTGTCACCTGTCCTTTGTGAAGCAGGATGCCGTAAATCCCCCAGCATCCCACAGTCATTAACGCGAAATAAAGCCAAGTCATACCTGGTCCCGATGCAGTTTCACTTCCCATAATATTAATCGATTACAATGTTTCAACCTTAGATGAATGCAGTGAAACGTGCAAATGCCAAGTTCGTATTAAAATGACTGAATCATGCATCCGATCCAAAAGTCTCGACGAAAACCCCTCAGATTAAACTGTGCCGAAGGGATTGAAAGCCTGACACTAGGAGATCAGAACAAGGTGTGGTTCGTGGAATTTTTTATTAGTTGGTGCACCTGAGACCAACTTGCATTTGTAAAATTCAGAGAGCAAAGGTGCATTGAATGCCTTTCCAGGAACGGCCTTTTGATTACCAAGAGTAGGACTTCTTGTGCCTGATCATGATGTTGGACTGATTTGAAAAACAACGCATGCACATTTTGGCTGTAAGCGGATTTTTTCACCCCCAGATTTACAAGTTACTCCCTGTAAGCACGTTTCATATACCTTATTACGAACTGTACCCCCCTTTTGATTCCGTAACAGACAATGCAAAATAAGTTCAATCCCCTTCCTCGCCTCATATGTTTCATCGTATGGATTATTGCATCTCAAAACAGTCCGGATATAGTGAAGGGAGCCCTTGAGTGCGGCGATAAATATGGATAAGCTTTTGGTAATAGATGATGAAACGGATGTGCGTTACGCCTTTAGGCGCCTGTTCGATTCTCCTGACATAGAATTGCGACTTGCATCAAGCGGCGAAGAAGGTCTCCGCATGCTCAAGGAGTTCCACCCCAACCTGATTGTCATGGACATTCGGATGGGAGGCATGAACGGACTCCAAACACTGCAGGCCATTCGGCAATTTGACACGAAAACTCCGGTTATCCTCATGACCGCCTATGGCGCCACTCAAACCGCCATCGAGGCGATGAAACTTGGCGCTTATGATTATGTCCTGAAGCCCTTTGATGTCCCCAAACTTCAGAAACTTATTTTTGAGGCCCTCAAGGCATCCAGAGATATGTCCAAGCCTGTCTCTTTTGAAACAGATGCCGAGACTCTGGATGACGAGCTCGGCATGATCGGGCGCAGCGAGCCCATGCAGCAAGTTTTCAAATTGATTGGGCAATTGGCAAATTCAGATGCAACGGTCTTGATAACGGGGGAAAGCGGCACGGGTAAGGAACTTGTTGCCAGAGCCATCTATCAGAACAGCCCACGCAGCAAGCAGTCCTTCCTGGCCATCAATTGTGCCGCCATCCCGGAAAACCTCCTGGAAAGCGAATTGTTCGGACATGAGAAAGGCAGTTTCACCGGGGCAAACCAGACACGCATCGGTAAATTTGAGCAATGTCACAACGGCACTCTTTTCCTGGATGAGATAGGCGACATGTCACTGCCGACGCAAACCAAAATGCTACGCGTGTTACAGTCTGGAACCTTTGAAAAACTGGGGAGTAATAAACCAGTCGAAGTGGATGTACGCGTGATTGCCGCCACTAATCAAAGACTTGAAGAAACAGTTCTCGATAAGAAGTTCAGAGAAGATTTGTTTTACCGTCTCAATGTTGTCCGAATCCAGCTACCAGCCCTTAGGCAGCGCAAGGATGACATTCCTTTACTAGTTCATTATTTTCTTAGAAAATTCTCCAATTTGTTTGGTATTCCTTCTAAAAAAATCAACAAAGACGCTTTGGATGCCCTGAGCGATTACGAATGGCCTGGAAATGTTCGTGAGCTGGAAAATGTGATTCAACGTGCCTTCGTGGTCACTAAAAGTGAGATTATTCTACTCAGTGATTTGCCGAATGAAATCGTTTCAGGCAACCAGATGGAAGCACGTTCCTCTGTGGAAAGTGCTTCTTCCATGCAGGTGGCAATCCCTGAAATAACCAAAGAAAAGCAGATCCAGGGCGAAGAAGTTTCTGAAATTCAGCCTTTGGCCGATGCAATGTTCAAGTGGGCCCGCAACAACCCTGATCAGAAACTTCTTCCGACCGTGGAGAGAGAACTGGTCAGACAAGCACTCAAGGAAATGCAGGGCAATCAAGTCAAGGCTTCCTCATTACTCGGAATCACACGCGCCACTCTTCGAAAACGCATCGAAAAATTTGNCATTCGCCAGGAGGTAAATGTCGATTAACGCGTTGATCATAAGGCTTTAAGTAAATGGTCAACTAGCGCTTTAATCTCCCGATCACCATCTCCAGAGGAGAGGCCTCAGGGGGATACCTGAAGTTTTTGATCCGATTCATCCCGATGCAGCAGCACTCCGTGCTCTTTATAAGGCTTGAGCATGAAGTGCGTCGAAGTGGAAAGGACTCCCTGTAAGGTAGACAACTTGTCAGAAACAAAGGAGGCCACTTGTTTCAGCGAGTCTCCCTCTACAATGGCCAGCAAATCATAGCTGCCGGACATCAGGTAGCATGCCCGCACTTCGCTGTGCTTGGCAATTCGGGAGGCCAGATGATTGAAACCACCCTCACGTTCGGGAGTGATTTTGACTTCGATGACCGCACGCACGCGTTCAATGTTGATCTTTTCTTCATTGATGATTGTGCGATAACCCACAATGGTTCCATCCGCTTCGTAATCTTTGATTCTGCCAACGACTTCAGCCTCATCCAGCTGAAGCATTTTGGCTAATTGATCAGGACGGTAAGACGCATTTTCACGCAGTAATTTAAGTAAAGGGTCCATGGGATGTGAATTCTGTAATACTTAGGTGGCTACTTCCAGAGATTGAGGTTTGGGTGATTGCCCTCGTAATTCGCTTACGATCTCGGGCAGGTGCTTCAGCAAATAATCAACATCTTCTTCAGAAGAATAGTGCCCAAGGCTGAAACGCAAACTGGATAAAGCACGCCTTGCCGGCACCCCCATCGCGAGGAGCACATGCGATGGTTTCAATGATCCTGTTGTACATGCAGATCCACTAGAAGCACAGATGCCCAAACGATCCAGGCGAAGAAGCAATGCTTCTCCTTCCACTCCATCAAACGCAATATTCGAAGTATTGGGCAGTCGTTGTGATTTACATCCATTACGGGATGTTTGAGGAATGTCGCTCAGGATGCCATTTTCCATCCGGTTTCTCAATGTCTCTGTTTGTTGACTACGAGCAGTATCTTCAAATGCCATCTGTGCTGCTCGCCCGAAACCGNCAATACCTGCCACATTTTCAGTTCCGGCACGGCGCCCTGATTCCTGCCCTCCCCCGAAAAGATAGGAAGAGTAAGGAGTTCCTTTTTTGACATAGAGAGCGCCAATCCCTTTGGGGGCATATATTTTATGTGCAGATAGAGATAAATAATCAACCTCAGCCGATTGAACATCCAGAGTCACTTTACCGGCGGCCTGAATGGCATCGGTATGGAAAGCTACTTCCTTGCTCCGGCAAATGGCTGCCACCTCTTCTATTGGAAAAAGGACGCCCGTTTCATTATTGGCCCACATGATGGATACCATGGCGGTATCAGGACGAATCAGATCCTGTAGCATGCAAATATCAATGGATCCATCTTCCTCAACTGGCAGGAAGCTCACATCATAGCCATGACGCTGTAAAAACTGTCCATACTTGAGGTTCGCAGAATGCTCTACTGCCGTGGTTATCAAATGCTTTTTGCCGGGATCCCGGCATAGGGCACTGTGAATCGCAGTATTGTTGCTTTCGGTGCCGCAACCTGTAAAGACGATCTCTTCTGGTTGTGCATTGATTAATGAAGCAATGGATACCCTTGCCTGATGCAGTGCTTCCTTGACCGGGCGGCAACTACGATGCGCACTTGAAGGATTGCCCCAATGCTGCGTGTAAAATGGCAGCATGGCTTCCAATACTTCAGGGGCGACCTGTGTCGTTCCATTATTGTCCAAATAATACATCGAATTCGTTCGTTAAGATCAGGATATCTTAAACCTGAAATGGCCAGGATTCAATATTGGCTCAGGTTCAACTAGTATACCTCAATGAGAGACATCCTCTTTCTGAGTGCTCAAAAAGGCAATCAGATTCCTAGAATCCTATTTCAATCATATCGGATCCATTCCCTCTGCTATGCCTGACAACCCTTTTGTACGATTAATGACATAAGTCGCTTTCACCGTCATTAGATCTTTTTCAGGTCCTTATTGATCAGGAATTTTTACGGACCGCTCTGGACCTCGGACGGCGCGCTTGATCAAGAACTCTGGACTCTTAAGCACTAGAACAAAGACGTTTCTTGCCCTGCGTGTAGTCCAGTGATTTGATACAATGGCGTGCCTTCCCGGAGGCAAACGGGATAATTTTTGACTTTGACGTCAGCCGAAGCGAGGCTTCTCGACCATTGGAGGTTTACCCTTCGTCCGCGTCTTTTAGGAATTGGTTCATCTCCATACAAAAAAGTGAGTCGAACCAGACTTCCCTCAACCACAGTATCAATTATAAAACACAATACACATTAAGCATGCTGAATGGAAAATCTGTGATAATGTCTGCTTATGCAGACGCACTCGATTTTAGTCGGCTATTTACTGTGGATTCTAGGCTTTACCGGATCCCACAGGTTTTATTACGGGAAACCCATTTCAGGCACCATCTGGTTGTGTACGGGTGGACTTTTTCTTATTGGATGGCTGATTGATTTGTTTTTAATCCCCATCATGGATAGCCAGGCAGAGCGCAGGTTTGCAACTGGCAGATACAATTACACCGTGAGTTGGATGCTCCTGACATTTCTCGGAACATTGGGTTTACACCGTCTCTACCTCGGTAAAATCAGCGGCTTGATTATTCTGGGATCCAGCTTGATGGCAATTTTGTTTCCTCCTCTTATTTTGATCAGCATGATTTTCCTGATCATCGATTTCTGGAATCTGAACAGCACCGTGGACGAACTCAATCGAAGGCAAGAGACATGAGAAAATGGGGTATCAATTTCAGGAAGCTTGAACACGCAGACCGAACCGGGCATCAGGGCGCGGTCAGGTTGATCCAATACTGTTTCCAGGGATAACGCTGGTCTGACTTGCGAGTGTATATGGCTTGGAAGCTGTTTCCCACAACGCTCAATCTGGTGTTGCCCTGCATTTGATAATTAAACCCGGTGATGACATATCTTTCAGGGAACTCCCCCTTGGGCTCCAGCCGTTCTTCAAGAAACACTTCCCGACTGGTCATCCAAATGAGCTGATCTTTGGTCGCGGAAATCCCTACATGCGGTCGATGCAGGTAGATTTGTGAAGGATCCTTGTCCCTTACATGATACACCGTCCCCAGCAGNAAATAATCAGAGGAATCCTCCTCCTCTGTCGCCACCACATTCCACCCAAAACCATCCCCAACCCAGGCAAATTGAACCGCGTGAACCCACACATCGTGGAAAGCCTGAATCTTTTTGGGAGGATCCTGATTAATTTGTGGAAACCAGTGATGATCTACCTTCATTTTATCCCAAATGCCATACCATTTTCCGTTAAAAGCCTTGAATACGTCATGAGGTTTTAATTTTGATTTTTCTCCCTTGAATGCGCGCAGGAGCGTTTTTTTTCTGATTTTATAACCTTTTACTCCATTTTCTTTCGAAAGGTAATCACCTGCTAGCCTTTGAAAGCGCGCAATCGCTTCACTCAAAACATCAGCCTTGGTCAAACCCACCGCATTTTTCTGAAGTAAATTTCGGCGAAAGCTATCAGCCTCCTTCACTCCTTTGAGGAATAAATCCGGTGATATGGATGCGTAATCAGAAGGAACCACCCAAGACCAATCAGCCCAAGCACATGAAATAGAGAGATTCATCGCCAACATAAGGGTGGACATTTGTTTTAGCCTCGAAAAATTCATGTTCTTATTTTGAGGCGATTGATCCGCCAAGTCAAATTGACTTACCAAGAGTGTGAGGCATCAATCAAAGATCCAGTGAAGTAAAAAGGCATTCAAAAAATGAAACCTCTCACAGAAGCGCACTTTTCGATTTTGCTCTCCGTTGGCTTAATATCACCGAAATTCAATGCGATCTGGCCTTGTCACAGCAAAGGAGTCCATGAGATTCCCATGGGCATTCTTTCTATTAGAAGTTGAAATAAGGAATCTTTACGATTTAATATTGAAAGTAGACATACATGACACTGGACGATTCACAAAAACAGACGGTAAGACAATGGATTGAAGAGGGACTCAAAGTCGCTGATATCCAAGTAAAACTTGCAGAGGAGTTTGACATCACCATGACATACATGGAAGTACGCTTCCTTGTGGATGATCTAGGGGTCATTCCGAAAGATCCGGAACCAGAAGTCGAGAAAGAGGAGCCTGCACCACCGCCGAATGATGCGCCGCAGCCCCCTCCGGCAGCGCCAGTCCCGGAAGAAAACCTCGGCGAATTGGTGGATGATGATGCTACTGCTCCGCAGGAAGGCAATGTTCAGATCAGTCTCGACCAACTGGCACGCCCGGGAATGTTGGCCAGCGGCAAAGTAACATTCAGCGATCAGCAAACAGCAGGATGGCACCTTGACCAGTTTGGACAACTGGGCCTNTCTCCTGATCANGAAGGTTACAAACCTTCGCAAACGGATTTGATGGAATTTCAGGTGGCACTGCAGTCAGAACTATCGAAGAAGGGATTTTGACGCGGCGCAACTTTCAGCCTGACGAAGCGTTATAATCAAAATGTCAATTTCAGCAGAGGCTCTGACAGGGATGATTTAAATTGAGATTGAACTTGCACCTAGAAACAATAAATTAAACACATTTATGCAATTAAGACAATTTCGCACACGCGCCGCTTTTACATTGGTGGAAATCATGATTGTGGTGGCCATCATCGGACTGTTAGCAGCCATCGCGGTTCCAAACCTTATACGTGCACGTGAACGCACACAACTTAGCTTGATCCAGAACAACCTGCGCTTGATAGATAGCGCCAAGAGTCAATGGTCTCTTGAAAATGGCCAATCCAGTTCGGCTACGGCAAACACCGATCAACTGGCCCCTTATTTTAATAAAGGGGAATTTCCGGACCCGGTGGTAGGAGAGACTTATAACGTCGGAAAAGTCAATCAATCGGCAACAGCAAGCCTTCCGGCAGGAGAGTCCCTCACGGGTCTCACGGGGCCCTTCGACTCCGAAGGCGAAGTGACGCCCTGACAAATATCACTGGAAAATCTTGAACAATCCGGAGCAGCAATGCTTCGGATTTTTTCTGCCTTGACCCAGCCTTGAAGAAAGAGCACCTCATTCAGCCNAGCCACTGAGTTCCTTGATTTTTGCAAGAAATGCAGCAGCCTCGATGGAACCACCCCGTTCGGCTTTTTGAAACCAACTACGGGCTTTCTCAAGGTTGGCTTCCTCAACATCTCCATCAATAAAGAAAGTACCGACGGCACATTGAGCATCGACCACCCCCTGTTCTGCCGCTCGCTGATACCATTCGAAGGCTGAGCGTCTGTCCTGAGGTATCCCCATGCCTTGATCATGCAGCAGTGCGAGATGGAACTGGGCTCTGGCATGCCCAAGGTTGGCTGCGTGATCATACCATTTGGCAGCTTCCTGTAAGTCTAGCGAAACCCCTTGCCCCAACTCATGCAGCACGCCCAGGTTGAACTGCGCCACCAAATTGCCTTTTTCTGCCGCTTGTGTGAACAAGTGCGCTGCCTTCGCGGGATCAGGCGCAATCTGATCGCCCCTTACCAGTAAAGTTGCGTAAAGCATCAATGCTTTTTCATGTCCTTGATCCGCCGCTTTCTTTAGCCAGGTAACAGCCTTTTCAGGATCAGTCTCAATCCCTTCAACATCATCAACCTGACCTGACAGCAGCAAACCGAGATTGTACTGAGAAGCAACATGGCCACTTTCGGCAGCTTTGGTAGTCCACTTGATCGTTTCCTGAATATCGGAGGGCCTTATTTTGCCTTCACGGTAGATCGAGGCTAATCTGAGTTTGGCCTCCAATACATCTTTTTCAGCGGCCTGCCGATACCAGTCCAATGCCTGCTCTAGATTGTTCTTGGCTGAACTTTGTTCAAAGACAAAAGCCAGATTGTAGAGGGCCATGGGATCACCTTGAGCCCCCGCTTGTTTCAGTAATTTTACCGCTCGCTCCAGATCCTGTTTGACGCCTTCCCCTTTGAGATAACGATAGCCCGCCTCAGCCTGAGCTCGGGGATCCCCCTTATCAGCCGCTTTCAGAAAGTGATTCATCGCCAAATTCACATCGCGGGGAACACCACGCCCATCAGAATAAATCCGGCCCAACCGAAAATGAGCATCCGCATCACCCTGACCTGCTGCTTGGAGATACCACTCAATCGCCGCGGCTTGATCCGGTTCTGCTCCATTACCTGCCTCCAGGAGCAGTCCCAGGTTGAATTGAGCACGCATGTCGCCTCGTCGCGCAGCAAGATGGAACCAACGCTGAGATTCTTCCAAGTCCACTTCAACGCCAAATCCTTGCGAGTAAACGGTACCCATTTTGAATTGAGCAGGCAGCACGCCCTGTTCAGCCGCCTGTTGATACCAACGCACCGCTTCTACCATGTCCTGTTCGACTCCTTTGCCAGCCTCATACATGTTGGCAAGATAGAATTGAGCCTGAATGTGTCCTTGCGATGCGGTTTTGCGATACCATCTGGCGGCTTCCGCATAATCTTGCCCAACGCCCTGCCCAGAAACATAAGCCTGACCGAGCTTCAGCTGTGCCTCGGGATGATCTTGTCCGGCTGCCAAGCGCAGCCATCGAATGGCCTCACTGGCGTTGGTTTTTATGCCGTGTCCGGTCGTGTAAACCATGGCGACCTGAAATTGATCTTCAGCATCACCGCGTTCGGCATTCAGTAAACGTCCCTTGAATACGTCCTCAGGGGACATTGTGGGCGTCAACTCATCAAGGAGTGCTCGAGCATCTTTATTGCCTTGAGCAGCGGAAAGTTTGATCCACAAATAAGCTTCAGGAAGGTTTTGCTCAATAGCATCCCCCTCCAGAATAGATTGTCCTAAATGGAATTGAGCTCTGGGATCTCCCTGACTGGCAGCGGAGGCAAAGTAACGAAGGGACTCTGATGGATCCGAAGGAACTCCGAGACCATTGCGGAAAAATATTCCCATGTTGTACTGCGAGGTCAAGTCGCCTTGGTCCGCCGCCTTCCGAAACCATTTGGCTGCTTGAGCGAAATCCTTATCCACTCCAAACCCTTGAACAAATAAGACACCCAGATTGTACTGAGCGCTCAGATGGCCTTGTTCAGCAGCTTTCTCAAACCAGATCGAAGCCTTTCTGAGGTCTTTGCTGACGACTCTGCCATTGAAATATGCAAGGCCAAGACTGAACTGTGCACGCGCATCTCCTGCTTCGGCTAATCCCTGCAGTTGCTCCGGTGTGGCAGCTGCGATCTGGGATTCAGTCAGTTCAGAAGATTCCTGCCCCAGCAAAGCCACCATCTGCATTGAAGAAAACAGTATACAACCCAGCATCGTGCTCAAAGCTCGTATGGAGGCCGCATGCATCCTAAAGGAGAGGAGTGCTGATAATTTTAATTGGAATAGGCGCATACTGTTCATTTTTTTAAGGAGAATGTCATTGATCGTGGATCTAGCTGGACCTATGCGTTGGTAATCAAAAAATCCTCAGGTNTTCTCTTTCGNATTACCATACCCGCCGCCACCTGGCGTTTCAAGGATCAGCCTTTCACCCGGCGAGATTTCCACCCCACAGATGGAATCCAGTTCTTGGGTTCTACCATCCTTCTTTATCCACTGTTGCCTGCCCGTCTGCCCCGGGTGTCCTCCCAGCATGCCATAAGGACCCTCGACGCGATGCTGGGTAAGCAACGAAAGTGATACAGGTGCCAGGAATTCAAATTCGCGAACAATTCCATCTCCGCCAGAATAATCTCCCTTGCCTCCAGAGCCCTTCCGTATGGCAAAACGGTGCAGACGGACGGGATAACGCATTTCCAGAATTTCAGGATCCGTGATTGCAGTGTTTGTCATGTGAGAATGTATGGCATGTGCGCCTGAATGTTCATTCGTTGCCCCCACTCCTCCACAAACGGTTTCATAGTAGCTCACCGATTCATTCCCAAAAATAACGTTATTCATGGTTCCCTGAGAACAGCCGGCCAAACGCAGCGCCTTGAGCAAAAGATCCACCAGGCGTTGACTGGTTTCTACATTACCTCCCACAACTGGCGGACAGTGTTCGGGGTCGGCGGAAAAGGGAGGATTGAGCAAGCAGCGGGGCAAAACGACTTCAACCTGTTGCAAAAGCCCTTCATTCATCGGAATTGAGTCGGAAACCAAAAGTCTTAGGACATAAAGAATGACACTATTCACGATCGCTGGGGTCGCGTTCAAGTTGCCCTCATGTGATAATTTCGTACCCGTAAAATCAAACTGAAACCTTTGTTTCGAATGATGAATGCATACCTTTAAAAGAGTCCCATCATCCAGCGACTCCTCTGCTTTGTAGTTGCCGTACTCAAGCACTTTCAAACGCTTCGCCAGCAATTGTGCCGCGTGCTCCTTCAAGGCTATCATATGGTTTTTAACCGTCTGAGCTCCGTTGGCATCGGCCAATCGTGCAAGCGTCTGGATTCCCTTTCGATTGGCAGCCGCCTGTGCCTGCAAGTCGGCAAGATTATCCTTGGGGTTCCTGGACGGATACGTGGAATGGCTCAATAATACTTCCAATGCTTCAAAACGTGCTTCTCCCCGGCGGTATAAATAAGTTGGAGGTATCACAACTCCCTCTTCACCCAGATGCCTGGCATCTGGCGGCATGGAGCCAGGTCGAATGCCACCTATTTCCGCATGATGAGCACGATTTGCAACATATCCCAGCAGCTCTCCTGAGGTGGCAAAGGCGGGACTGACAACGGTCACGTCGGGCAAGTGCGACCCTCCATAAGCTGGATGGTTTGTCACGACCATGTCGCCCTCATTCATTGGATACTCCTCAAGCAACTTTCGGACGCACAAACCGATGGCTCCAAGGNGAACAGGAATGTGAGGTGCATTGACAATCAATGCACCTTCTGCATCCAGCAGGGCACATGAAAAATCAAGACGTTCTTTCACATTGGTGGAAATGGAAACTCGCTCAAGCATGAAGCCCGATTCCTTCACCAGACTGAAAAATCTCTGCGTGAATAATTCGAATTGCATGGATGGCCCATCTGATCTCTTTTCTGGTGGACTCGCACAGATTCTCTCCAAACGCAGAGTACCCATGTCTCCCACAATGGCTTTCCAACCAAGGTCAATGCACATTGTACTGAAGGCATCCTGAACTAAAGCCGGGCCCTTCATGAATTCTCCTGCCGCAAGATCTTCGCGCCTGAACACCGGAATCTGCTGCCATTCACTTTGAACGTAACTTTGAATTGTTCTGACTGATTGAGCTTTTCCCTGATATGAAAAATTCTCTTTTTTCAGCGGGATCTTTTCAGTGGCAGCAATCACGCGCAATGTGACGATTTCAATCGGCTTTTCAGCTGGATAGTATCCGTAGACATTGAGATATCTTGATCGGAACATGGCAGCAAGATCTTGCCCTGGAGACCAGTCTATCGACTCGGAACATTCCTGCCCGTGGATGCGGACTTGAACAATGCGCCGAGCCAAAAGGATTTTATCTTTTTCAAAACCTTCATCAGACAAGGCCTGCACTGCCTGCTCCTCCAGCCTCTTGACCAGGGTGTCAAATTGCGGCTCCAAAGCGTCCCAACATTTCAATACCTCGCTTTGGGCAAAACGTTCCATGCGGGCATGCTGCAGACCAAAAGCACTCAGCAAACCGGCATCAGCTGGAAACAAAATACGCTGCGCCCCCAGAATCTCTGCGATGCGACAGGCATGCTGACCGCCTGCCCCCCCAAAGGCGGTCATGGCATATTCCTTGGGATCATAGCCCTCTCGCACTGAAATCCCCCTGATCGTATCAGCCATGCGCTCATTGGCTATGTCCAGCAAACCCTGCAACATGGCATCTATTTTTAAATCTGAAATCCGTTCGCGCGGAATCGATTGATAAACACAATCAGCCGCCTGACGAGCAGCATCTATTCTGGCCGGTATGCCAAAGAGTCCCGGATCCATGCGACCCAGCAATAGATTAACATCCGTTATGGTCAAAGGCCCCCCCGCCCCATATGAGGCGGGTCCAGGTGAAGCCCCGGCACTGTGGGGACCTACAAAAAAGCCGTCAGCACCATAACCGCAAATAGAGCCGCCACCTGCGGCAACTGTTTCAATCCTGAGTGAAGGCGACATCAACCGCACACCACTGATGCGTTGCTCGAACTGATAATCAAAACCATGATGATACCGCGCAACATCCGTGCTCGTGCCTCCCATNTCAAAGGCAATGGTCCTTCCCTCGCCACATTGATGAGCAATCGTGGATGCCCCCACCACTCCTCCGGCAGGTCCACTGAACAAACTGTCTTTTGCTCGGTAATCTCGCCGCGAAACAAAGCCTCCTGCGCTGGTCATGATGCGGAAGTCACCTCCGCTCAGGGCGCTCTCCACCCCGTCAAGGTATCTTTCCATCAGCGGAGTTAAATAGGCATTGACGACAGACGTCTCAGCGCGCGGCAGTATTTTGACAAATGGAGCTAATTCAGAGGAACAGGAAATATGTCTTATTCCTTTGCCTTGTAAAATTTCCCGGGCTTTGCGCTCATGTTCCGAATTTTGAACCGCATGCAAAAACGCAATGGCCACGGTCGTAAACCCAGCCTGAAGCAATGCATCAGACAATTGATGAAACGCTTCATCATCGAATGGTTTAAGCACATCACCANGCGCATCCATTCGTTCATCAAATTCAAAAACAAGATCGTGCAAGGGATCCGCTTGATCGATGTTAAGCGCAAACAAATCTGGGCGTCTCTGGTCACCGATCTTCAGCAGATCCTTGAAACCTTTTGTGACGACGAAAGCCGTGGGGTCGCCCTTTCTTTCCAGAAGCGCATTCGTGCTCTTGGTCGTCGCCAGATGAAATGCTGCCCTGGGCAAAGGACGTTCAGGGGGGGTTTGAGTAATCAATCGAGCAGCCAGGACTGGTGCCTCCATCCCGAAGTCTAACTCCAGAAGCTCTCCACTGCACAACTGATGATCCATGGCCCGTCGAAGCTGGCATTTGCCGGAGCGGATATCATGCTGCAATATTTCACCCACCTGAATGCCTGTCGTTGATGCGATCAAATTAGCTCCCACCAAAAAGTTATCGGGTAATGTCGTAGAACAGGAGATGACAAGCTGATCCTGGGCGAGGACCATGGAGACCGTTGCCCGGAGTCTTCCAGTGCTCAGCACCTTGACGCGCGAAATTTCCCCTGTCGGGCTTTGTGCCAGACAATCCGTAAAAGTACCACCTGTATCGACCCAAATGTACCAAAATTCAGATACGTTATCCATCAAGTTCTTGCTATGGTATAAGTTCCGCGAATCAAATTGCGAATGCTCCAACGACAGATTACCGTTCCGATGTCAGCGAATTATATACAATCTGCAACCATCTGGGAGTATTGATGAATCCAACTGCCCACGCTTTGTATTTTTCATCCACACCTGCAGCCTTGATCTGGTCCAAAGTTTTCCCCTGACTGATCGCCTGCCTGACAGGATTGATGGTCTCCATGAGCATGGTTGAGAAGCTTTGTAGATCTTGTTTATCCCCCAAGGGGCCATGACCCGGGATGATTTTAGCTCCTTCGGGCAAGGCATTGAGTATTTTCGTTACATTTCTCTGATATCCCAGCACACGACCGCCGCTTGCCAAATCAATGTATGGAAANCGGCCGTTGAAGAATTGATCTCCCATGTGAATCACATTGGAATCGGTGAACCAGATAATCACGTCCCCGTCGGTATGCCCTGCTCCAAGATGCAACAGTCGAATCTCTTCACCATTAAAATGAACTGAAGAAGATTCTTTGAATGTGATCACCGGCAGAGCCGATTGAGGGGTGCCAGATTTATTTTTCAAACGTTCACGCACGTTCTCGTGGGCTAGGACTGTAGCCTTCTGACCAAAGTGAGCATTGCCTCCGGTATGATCTCCATGCCAGTGAGTGTTCAAAACAAATTTCAATTCACCTTTGCCAAGATCAGCGAGAGCGGCTTCGATTTGCGGCGCCAGATTATCAAACTGACTATCCACAATCAAAATACCGTCTTCACCAACTGAAACACCAATATTGCCTCCGCGACCCTCCAGCATGTAGACGCTTCCTGCGACATGCGTGGTCTTGATGATTGCCTGTTCCTGTGCAAGGCAGACAGCTAATGGAGGCAGCAAAATAAGAACTGCGAACAACCTGGCACAAAAACATTTTTTCATTTTAAGCGTCTTATTCTTCATGGAAAGCAAGATACTTGATTGATATCATATAGATAGAAGAGAATGGCACAAACTAGATGGAAATTCGAGATAACAAGCGGAAAAATTCGAACAAAAGCGACATCGCCAAAGTGATGGAAAGAATCGTTCGCGTTGCAAGCCTTCATTCTCCTACCTAATTGCAGATGAATGGTTTTCAAGTTTGAAAAACAAGTCAGAGCATAGGGTCAGCATCCAAGAAACATCATTCTCAAATCAAGGGGCCTTTTGTTGCGCGAATTGATCTTTGAGGTCAGCCATTATCCATGACAAAGATGAAAAAGTCAGAACTTAATCTTTAACATACTCGAGGAGTAAAAGATATCTTATGCATAAAAGTTCCTTGATCTTTTTTTGTCTGCACAGTTTGGATTCTTTGATTGATTTGATCGGATCGCGCTTGCGGGCTATGGGTTCACTGCCTATAAGACAATCATGAAAACGCCGGAGATCATTATACAGGGAGGCCCAGTGATGTGGCTTCTTGTGTTGACCAGTGTGGCAGCCGCGAGTGTATTCGTGGAGAGATTGCTTCACTACCATCGCTCCCAGATCAACTCCATGGAATTCATCAACGGAGTCCGAAACGTCTTGCGACGCGACAACGTCGTGGAGGCTATCTCCATTTGCGAAGCGACACCTGGCCCGGTTGCCAGGCTTGTGAAAGCCGCCATTCTCAGCCGTGAAGGAGGCAAAGAGGGCGTCCGTGAATCATTGGAGGAGGCCGGATTGATGGAAGTTCCCAGACTTGAGGAAAAGTTGAACCTCCTCGCGACTGTCGCTCAGATTGCTCCGCTCATCGGCCTGCTTGGCACTGCATTGGGCATGATGGATACTTTCAAGCACATTGCTGAAGCCGGCTTGTATGCAAGAATCCCCGAAATGGCTGCGGGCATCTGGAAAGCCTTGATCTGCACGGCTGGCGGAATCGCTGTCGCGATACCGAGCTATGCCGCCTACAACTATCTGGTCAGTCGAGTCAACTCCATCGTTCTGGATATGGAAAAAGCCTCATCAGAAATCGTAAGTATCGTGACAGAAACTTTTGGCAATAAGAATTAGTGAAGGNCCATGAAACTCCCAAGAAATGCAAAAATTTTTCGTGGCCAACTGGATGTGGCGCCCTTCGCTGGCATTTTCTTCCTGCTCTGCCTCATGCTTGTCTTCAGCACTTTGATGGTTTACTCGCCGGGCGTTCAGATTGAATTGCCGAAAGTAAGCGGTCAGGCGGTAACCGGCGTTGAGCCCCCTGTTATTTCTGTCGCTGTGGATGCAAGTGGAAAAATCCATTTTGAAAGCCAGCCCATCAAGGAACAGGAATTTTCTCAACGTTTGAAAGACGCGGTTGCACGCTTTGTGAATCCTCCAACGCTTATCATTCAAGGAGATGCCAGAGCAGATGTGGAGATCATCCTCAGGATTTGCCACGTAGCCTCACAAGCAGGCGTTTCAAAAACCCTTTGGGGCACTCAAACCAAACCTTTCCCTTTATCTCCATGAAGCACTGGAGTATGACAACGGCCTGAAGATAAATGATTGCAAAAAGGAATCTCAGATTATACGGGATGATTGCCGCCGTGCACGGAATCATGATCTGGTTTTATCAAATGCCTTTCCCCAATCCTGCCAATGTCCATCAGCCAGTGAGCAGATCTCAAGTCATCATGGCGGCCGGAACCGAATGGAATGCAAGCTTGAATGAGCACCCCTTGACGCGTGACCCTTTGTTGCTTGCCAGGGCACATGCAAAGGGGTTCACCGGTGGATTGTGGAATAAGTCCTTTCAGAGTCCAAATCCCTACAGTGACTGGAATGAATCCCCCAAGTATCTGGACAAGCCTGAGCTGGAATGGGGAGGGGCGCTTGGTGATTTTGTGGACAGCGCATCTCAAAGCCTCTGGAAGCCTTTGACAAAACCGGATATCAAACTCGAAGTAATGGGAATGCAACTCCCTAAAGCCGTCGGAGCATCCACTTTTAATTTCAGCGCAAATTTAAAGGATCGCATTCCGAAAAACCTACCCGAACTTCCTCTCTGGCAAGGCCCCCAACCTATCGCGCCCACCAGTATAAAGATCGGGGTAAATCCCATGGGCATGATATTGTCTGCCCGGCTCTTAAACCATGCGGAAACGGATTCAGTTCAAAAGAACTTCCTAAAGCAAGCAGTGAGGATCACAAAACGACTTAGGTTCCAGCCCATACAAAACCCTCTCCATCCTGCATCTGAAAAACCCCAGTGGGGTGAGCTGGAGATACAATGGCAACAAGCCCCGCCCCAAACCAATCAAAAGACGAACTCCAGTCAGGAAATTGAAGTCAGATGAATGTCAGCGCACTCAGTGAATGGATCTTTGCCTACGTATCAATTCTGCTCGGAGGCATTCTTTTTTGCGTTTTTTATACAGAGATCAGACGCCGACGATTCGAACCCAAAGGAACAGATGACAATGTGTTTCGCTGCTCTGAATGCGCTTATGTTTATACGGATGACCCTACAGTGGATCGTGCCAGATGCCCGCAGTGCAGTTGCATGAATGACAAATTCACATTCTGATGCCCCAAGCTGGTAGATTCATCTGAAAAAAATATCCCAGATAGTCCATGTCGTCACAATTCAGTCATTGGTCACGGTTTTGGTTACCTCCATTGATTTGGATGTTGGTCATCTCGCTTTTTTCAACCGATCACTTTTCAGGACAACAAACTTCACGGTTCATTGGCCCCTTGCTGCGATTTTTCATGCCCGAAGTGGCTGAGGCTACCATTTCGACCATCCAGTTTTTTATACGAAAAACGGGGCATTTAACGGAATATGCCCTGTTATTCGTTTTTTGGTATCGAGCTTTCCAGCGGCATGCTGAAGCACCTTTGAAAGAGTGGAAACGAACGCACGGCGTTTACTCTCTAGCAATTTGTATTGCTTATGCCGTTACCGATGAATGGCATCAAACATGGACATCGCACAGGGTCGGAAGCCCGCTCGATGTGACACTGGATTCTGCAGGAGCTGCCGCAGCCATGCTTTGGATCCGCTGGCGCAGCATGATACGAAAGGACNAGTAAATGGCTCACCCGATGCTCAAAATCGTGATCGCTTTTGCCGCTGGAATCATGCTCGATTCCAGGATCCCGATCCCTGTATGGGGCTGGATGTCAATCTGGGCAATCACAGCGCTTGGCTTTCTGGGTTTCAGACAAGGCAGGGACTATTTACTGATCATCCTCATTTGCGTTGGCGGGAGCACCATCCACGCTATTCAAACGCGACCGACTCACCCAGATGATATAAGAAACATGGACACCGGGGAGGGTCTGTACGTGACATTGGAGGGCCGACTGCTGGAAACGCCTCGTTACAGAAAACACCAGAATAAGGGCGTCGTGTCAGAATCATGTCAGGCCCGTCTTGAAGTCTCCTGGATTTCCCTCCAATCCCAAAGACATCCGGTTCACGGTGTCGTCTTATTACAAACCAGAGGAGCTGTCCCCCGATCATTTTACAAAGGCCTGAAAATTGAGCTTACAGGTGTCTTAAATGCTCCATCCGGCCCCTTGGCAACAGGCCTCTTCAGCTACAGGGATTACTTGCAGCATCAGGGGATTTATCGGGTTCTGACAGCTGAATCGCCTGAGTCATGGGCATTGGATCATAAAATCAGCCAACAACCTGATCGACCCTGGACAGATACATTTCAGGCCTGGGCCATGCATACGATGACTCGAGGACTGCCCGAGGTAGATGATGCGACCAGGCTGCAGTGGGCCATGGTTCTGGGGTGGAAAACCTGGCTCTATGATGAGATAGCAGAACCTTTCAGATGGTCAGGATCCATGCATCTCTTCGCAATCAGCGGACTGCATGTCGCAATGGTGGCGGGACTTCTACTGGGCAGTCTGCGAATATGCCAGCTGCCGGTCTGGATGAGTGGAAACATTACCGTCCTCTGCATGTGGGGCTACATCGCTATGAGTGGCTGGCAAACCTCAGCAATAAGAGCCGGGATCATGATGTCGATCTTGATTTTTGGATGGATGTTTCGGCGCCCCAACTCCATGTTGAATTCTCTTTTCTCAGCAGCATGGATCATTTTGATTTGGCAACCAGGACAATTATTTCAAACTGGTTTCCAGCTTTCATTCGGTGTGGCGCTGAGCCTTGTCACCCTTGCAGACCCTTTGCGCCAAAAACTACAGGAATGGACACAACCCGATCCATGGATCATCAGAGATCAGCTCTCGGTATTTCAGAAAATACAGAAATGGGTCACACAAAAACTGGCACTGCCGGTTGCGGTTTCTCTGGCAGCGTGGGTGGGTTCGCTTCCCATCATTTGGCAACAATTCCATCTGGTTACGCCCATCGGACTTCTGGGCAACCTGCTATTGATACCGATAGCAGGTTGCGTCATCAGTTGTGCGATGGGAAGTTTTCTGTGTGCGATCTGGGCACCGGGAATTACGGAATTATTCAATCACTGTGGCTGGTTCTGGATGAAGTCCATGAAGTATTTGAGCGAATGGATGGCAGAGTTGAACGGGTCGCATTTCTTTGTCTCGCCCTTACCGCCCCTGTTCCTCTGGATTTATTTTGCGACACTGATGCTGATAGCTCTGGGAGCAGTTAATGCCAGATGGAAAACCCGAGCGGTGTTTATTTCCTGCTCCATTCTTGCTTGCCTTTTTGCGTCTCATTTACACACATCGTTCAGGAAGCGATCGATCACATTGATTCCCATTCCTCATGGAGATTCCATCTGGATCAATCAATCGGGATGGAAAAACGATCTTCTTCTTGATGGAGGGAGAGCGCCGGCAATGGAAAGAAAAACCATCCCTTTTCTGGAATCACAGGGTGTGGATACTTTGAGATCAGTTTGGATTTCACACGGCGACGCGGATCACATTGGGGGCTTGCAGGAAGGCATGCAACGTTTCTGCCCGGAACAAATAGTGACGTCTTCCGGCGATTTCAAATCACCTTACTTCAAGGAAATCGTTAGATTTGCAAAAAACAAGGGGATTGCGATAGTCAATCGGATCAAAACGGAGGCTCAAACTCCCTTAAAAATCCTGTATCCCATGGATGAACGATANTTCCAGACGGCGGATGATGCAAACCTGGTCCTATCACTGACGCTGGGAGAAAGCTCCATACTCCTGATGGGAGATTTGAGCCGTGAGGGGCTGATCGAACTGGGCAATGCCCATCCAGCATTAAAGGCGGACGTGCTGGTGGTCAATCGCCCCAGAAAAAATGATCCACCCAACATCTACTGGATGGACCAATTGTCACCAAAGCTGATCATCGTTACGGGAATCGAACAAGGTCGAAAGGACAGATGGATGGAGCAATTGCATCCTGAGGCGTTTTCTTCTCGAACTATTGTCTGGGATACCGGCGCGAAGGGCTCAATAGAATTAGTGGCTTCAGGCGATATGCTGAAGGTTATTCCCAANGAGGGACCTTCCCTGTTGATGGATCCCCGTAAGTCGACAAGTAGTAACCATTTCGCTCAGGTCAACGAGCGTTCGGCTCAACAATTTTGACCGAAAAAGGTTCTGTCCTCAGGCTGTTTGCCTGAGGCTCCGGGTGACTGTTGTAAATAAAATCAAACTTGAAATGATAACTGTGTCCTTCCGCTACCTGATCCAAGGGTATGAGAGCCTCCCAGCGATCAGCTGCNATGGGAACTTTCTTCATCGGATGNTGGACTCCACCCAACACAACGTAGCCTTCGATGGAATCCTCCTTGATGCTCCTTTGGTTTGTCTCCCAACCGGCTTCAAATCGATAGCTGCCTGCAGCATTACGGGGCACCTTGGGGGGAGTCAAGTTGACGACAGTCGTATTCAAGCAACCGGTCTGCAGCAGGACGGCGGCAATCAGAAAAAAGCATTTAAAGAAGGGGTTACGCTTCATAGAAAAGCGATAGCTGAGAGTGGAATGACTGTAAAGATGTTTCGGATTTACTGCAATGGGCTGAAATGATTCATTTTTTGGATTTGACCTGTGACCGTCAGGATGGTTACTGTGCGCCACTTTGACATTATAAAACAAAGACCGTTTCAGAAATCTGAATTGGTCAATTGATTCATTTAAATAAGCCATGTTTGCACATATTCGAAAACATCAGCAATGGTTATTCATTGTCATCATTGCGGTTGTGATTGTGTCCTTTGTCGTCTTTTTCACACCAAGCGTTGGAACAGGGGGAGGCGGAGGCGGGGGAACCGGCTCTAGCGCCACCATTGGAACTATTAATGATCAACCTGTTACGCAACAGGAGTATTACGATGCCTACAAGGATGTTGCTTTGCAGTTCTTCTCACAGACAGGGAGCTGGCCTGACCAGATGGGCGCTCAATATGGCTTTGACCAGGACCAGATGACCACACGGCAACTGCTCTTGCTGCGCAAAGTGAAGGAAATGGGCATCGTCACGAGTGACAAAACAGTCGCCGACTGGAAAGTTAATTTTTATGCAGATCAGGAGACAGGCACCTTTCAGCAGGAATACTATGACCGGTTTTTGGAAGCCATCAAACCACGTGGCCTCACTGAGGCGGATTTAGATCGTTATGCTGAAAATGTGGTCGGCATAGGACAGCTTACATCGCTCGTAAGTTTGAGCGGTGAAATGGTAACACCCTCAGAAGCTGAACGGGTCTACAAAGAACGTAATCAGCAGGCAACCACCATGGCATTGTTGTTTTCGCGCACGAACCACATGTCCGCAGGTCAGGATCTTGTAGGAATGGAAGAGTATTTCACGAACAATATGGCTGTTTATCGTGTTGAGGAAAAAAGAAAAATCAGATATGTGAAATTCGCAGCAACCAACTACCTGGCTGAGGCCGANACTCAACTCAACGCGAGCACGAACCTGCAGGCCATGATCGACGAAATTTACACGACTCGAGGAACCAATTCTTTCACAGAAAACGGTGAAGTCCTGGCGGAGGACAAAGCCAAAGAACAAATTCGAAACGAAGAACTCGAAACCAAAGGGCTAGAGATTGCTGAGGAAGCCACCAGAAAGTTCATGAGTGGTTTCGCGAAGTTTGAAGCTTATTCTTCGGGAGCATTGGAGCAGCTGGCGACTGAGATGGAGCTTCAATCACAACTGACGACTGAATTTTCACGTAATCAACTCGCACCAGGCTTGGGAGTACCCTTCAGTTTTACTCAAACAGCATACCAACTCACTGAGGAGGAGCCGATTGCAAGCCCATTGGAAGCGTCTGAAGCATTTTTCGTGATGGCACTTGAGGAGATCATTCCAGACCATCCCCCTACTTTGGACGAAGTAAGAACCCGCGTCATCGGAGATTTCAGGCGAGAGCAGCAACTGATAAAGGCAAGAGAGCAGGCAAACACTATTCATGAGAGCCTGAAAGCAGCCATGGACGGCGGAAAATCTTTTACAGATGCCTGCAAGGAACTGGGGCAAACACCCATCAAGATCCCTAACTTCTCTCTGACAACACGGACACTGGAAAACTTCCAGGACCGCAGAGCGACTGTGAGCTGGCTTCAGAACCTGGCTTTTGCGATGAATCCGGGAACATTGAGTGATGTCAGCGACACGAGTGATGGTGCCGGTGTCCTTTACCTACAAGACTATGCAGACGTTGACGAAGCTAAGATGAACGAAGAGCTTCCGGATTTCCTCGAAGAGTTAAGGCAGTCGCGCAAAGGCGAAACGTTTTCAGCATGGATCAACCAACAGATGGATTCCGTCCGAATGAACACTGACAGCTCTGACGAAGGTAGCCCCGCTTCCAATTAGTCCACCAGACACTTTCTTTTGATCCAAAAGGCCCTGCGCGCAGGGCCTTTTTTTATGTTTGAGAGGGTTTCAATGAGTGCGATTGATATGAAGTGGAATCGCATGCTCACATTATGAGTATAAATGCAGGGCTTCATCCTCTTTCAAGGACATCACTGCAGGAAAAACAAAGAGATTCCAGCGGGCAGAGCATAACGGAGATTGGAAAATGCCTGACGCATCCTTCTGATTTGAACTTGAACCCCATCAATCAAAATGCCCTATTTTTGGCAGGCTCTGATTCTATGGAGCCAGTAATCCCACGCATTGAATACCAATCGACCAGAAGAAAATTCCAGCTCTGAAAAAAGGATTTCAAATTGACAATGATGCTGCCCCTATCCATTAGTGAATGATGAAGCACGCTAACAAACAACATGCGACAGGGTTCACATTGATTGAATTGCTCGTTGTGATTGCGATCATAGCGATTCTCGCAGGCATGCTATTGCCAGCTCTCTCAAAAGCCAAAACAAAGGCGCAGGGAATCTCGTGCCTTAACAATCTNAAACAACTCCAGCTTGCCCACCTGATGTATCCGGATGATAACGGTGATTACCTGACGAAACCCGGCAACAGCGGAACCGAGGCAGGAGCCTGGGTGGGAGGATGGTTAGATTTCAATCCCTCTAATCGAGACAATACAAACATCCAGGACCTGCTGGACCCCAAGCGCGCGAAATTCGCGCCCTATCTACCCACTGCAAAAATTTATCTCTGTCCCGCCGATAAAAGTTTCGTGAGGATCGGCGGCAAGAGATATTCGAGAATACGCAGCATGGGCATGAGCCAGGCTATGGGAGGACCGGGGGGATGGTTACCACCCGGCAGTGGATTCCAGGCAAACCAGAAAACCTACAAAATCTTTACCAAATCCAGTGATTTCAGTCATCCTGGCCCCTCCAACCTGTATGTTCTGCTGGATGAACATCCGGATAGCATCAATGCCGGNGGGTACGCGAATCAGATGGTCTCAAACCCGGGCTCTGCGCGTATGATCGACTTTCCCGCAAGTTACCACAACGGAGCAGCAGGCATCTCCTTTGCCGATGGGCATGCTGAAACAAAAAAATGGAGAGATCCTCGCACAATGCCACCACCAGAAAATGCCAATACTCTGGCCTTGAACGTTGCCTCACCGAATAACCCAGATGTTATCTGGTTGGCAGATCGAACCACGGTTAAGAAAACAGACTGAGCAAACTGCGAGCCCCCGACAAAAGGGGGCGACCCAAAGNCCCAAAAAGTCATCATGGGTGCCCTCAGNTCATTGAATCTGCGCAAATAGCCGGGTAAAAACCTTCCTTTTTACAGGGGGCTGGCAGGCAATTTAAGGCTTGGATTTTCACCTTCTTTGGTAACATTCAAGGCAATCCAGTGACCACTGGCAGAGTGGGCAGGGAATCCACAGGCAATCGCAAATTTCCCAATATCATCCACCACAAACGTGAATTTCTCGTCCTTCTTCAATCCTTTCAGGGGGTCGGTCGTAGAAGCGCCGTCAAAGTAAGGTTCTCCAACTTGAAGTTTTCGAGCCATGACTTGCTCTACCACCACAGCACTGTGAGGAACGGGGCTCATGTTCTTGAAATGAATGGTGACTTTCCATCCTTTTGGAACGGAGTAAATAGCGCGTCCCTTGTAATGCCCATTGAAATTCATGCCGTGATTTGCATCGTTGAAGGTGGCGGCCAGCGGAATGAATACCGTCTTTGCAATTCTGTCAACTCGTATGAACTTATCAACATCATCAGGTCCTGGTGATGGAGTTTTACGCCCCGATAACGGATGGTCCTTGTGGGCGGCTTCGTCCGCACAAAGATTGACGCTTTGAGTTGTGATGATTGCCAGACAAAACAGCAATACTCCGCACAGACTTTGAGAAACGAGCTTTCGCAAAATTTGATTCATGGATGCAGTATCATTAACATGCTTAAGTATAAATCTCCTCAGAGGGATTAGTCCAAAGGCACTGTCTCAGCACTTTCCTTGACTTTGGATTTTTCAACCAATCGCCAAAGTGCACCCGGCTCATTGTCATAAGGGTCCACAGGTCCGCCGTAGTTGGAGGTGGCGGATGTCATGTAGATAGTCCCATCCTCGTCTTCACCTGCGCCAGTGGGACGCACCTGGGTATCAAGCATTTCCTGCATCTGCCATTGCCCGTCCTTATCGCGCTCCATGGCCCAAATTTTACCAGATCCCCAGTCTGAAACGAAATANACACCATCCATTGAAGGGTATTTGCTTCCACGATAGACACCTAGCCCAATCACACAAATGCCATCAGTCACGTGCGAGTATTCACCAATGGGCATTTCTCCCACTTGAGGTGCGTTCTTTGCGGAAATTGGGAATGGATGGGTTCCACACATGAACTTCCAACCATAATTCTCTCCACCTTTGCTGCTTCCAGCCTGAAAATTAATTTCTTCCCAGTGATTTTGCCCGACGTCAGCGATGTAAAGATCACCTGTTTTGTTGTCGAATTGCATTTTGACAGGATTGCGAACACCATAAGCCCAGATTTCAGGTTGGGCGTTAGGGTGAATTTCTGCAAACCGTTCTTCGGATACGCCAAAAAGTACCATTTGCTGCAAGGGGGTGACAAACGGATTGTCTTGGGGAATACCATATCCTTTTTCCGTTGTGCGTGTATTTACGTCAATGCGCAGCACTTTTGCCAGCAGGGTGCTGAGGTCCTGTCCAGCTCCCAGAACGTCGCCTTCCCATCCACCGTCACCACTACCTATGTAAAGATAGCCATCGGGTCCAAACACCAATTCACCGCCATTNTGATTGGAGTAGGGTTGTTCGATCTGCATTACAACGCGCACCGAATCCAGATCAGCGCGGTCCGGGTTATCCGAAGAAGCCCTGTATTCAACGATGAAAGAGTCTCCATTGAACCACATGTCAGAATAATGCACGTAGAAGAGGCCATTGTTCTTGAAGTCCGGATGGAATTCCATGTCGTATAGACCTTGCTCAAGAAAAGAACTGACAACGGTTTCCTTGATATCCAGAAAAGGGCGTCGCATGACTTCACCGTCCTTGACGATCTTGACAATACCGGGGCGTTCAACAACGAACAATCGACCGGAACCATCCCTAGGGCTGACAACATTGACAGGATCGGTAAATCCACCCGCAACTTTTTCCAGTTGAACTTCCAGATTTCGAGGAATCTTACCACCTGGACGGGCAGTTTTGGATGCCTGAGCATTGAGTGCTCCTGAACTTGCGAGTAACAGGGCGGTGACTAAACACGCACAGCGTGTAAGGTTTTGCATCTTCATAGGTCAATGGGAATAATTATGAAAATCAAATCACAGGATCTTTAAATCGTCGAGTGGATTTTTCGGAGGGTAAAAGGGAATCAGTCTTCTTTGATCTGATGGTGGCTGGCAACGGGCTTGATCGCCAGATTGGCAAAAAAGGCAATCACGAGCAGGGCTGCCATGGCGTACATTGTTGTATTGTAGAGCCCCGGTGTAGGGTCAATGGTTCCCTCTGGCACAATTTCCATGAGTTTAGAAACCGATACCGTGTTAGCTGCCATGAGCGATTCGATCTGGTCTTTTCCTGCCCCAAAAGCCTGAATAAATGCCGTATCCTCAACTTTGGTCGCCAGTGAACGAATGGAATCTTCAACAGATGCCTGACGAAGATAAGTGATTGCCAAAGGGCCTAGAACCCCGGCGGTGCTCCATGCAGTAAGCAAACGACCATGAATAGCTCCTACAAACCGCATTCCAAAAATATCAGCAAGATAAGCAGGAATGGTGGCAAATCCACCTCCATACATGGTGAAGATAATCATCGTAGCAGCATAGAACATAACCAGCCATGTCACGGTGGGATCGGCGCTAACCTGCCCAGCTGTCCAGGGAATCGACAAGTAAAGTAATGTCCCGAAAACGAAGAAACAGTGGTAAGTATTCTTACGCCCAATGTAATCGGATGCACTCGCCCAAATGATTCTTCCCAGCATATTGAAAACCGAGATCATGGTTACATAAGTAGCTGCAAACGCCCCATTGACAAAGGCGGGAAGAGTGGTGCCGAAAATTTCATTCATCATTGTCTTGGCCACTCCGATGACACCGATNCCCGCGGTCACATTGAAACACAACACGACCCACATGAAATAAAACTGGGGAGTTTTCAGCGCCTGATCCATATCCACATTGCCACTGGTAATCATGCCCTTGTTGGCATCATTGCCAGAAGGCGGAGACCATCCACGCGGGCGCCATCCTTCCTCAGGAACGCGATAAGAGAAGGCCGCTACCATCATGACTGCAAAATAGACAAGGCCCAGAGTCAGGAATGTTCCAGCGGCACCTGTGTTACCGGTGCCCACAAGGTAAACGCCTTCCTGAAGATTGGTGACAGGTAATTTTGCAATATCTGCCTGAGTCGCCACCACCGCCTCTTTCCAATCACCATCCATCTGAACAAAACGTTTGCCTTGCTCTGTTTTCATGGATAAATCGGCCGCGGCTCCCACATAATCAGGAGCCTTGAAAAAGGTCTTCAGAAGGGCTTCTTTCACCGGCGCACCAATCATCGCCCCTCCACCAAACCCCATGATAGCAAGGCCGGTAGCAAGCCCTCTGCGGTCGGGAAACCATCGAATCAAAGTACTTACCGGGGAAACATAACCCAGCCCCAGGCCACATCCCCCCAGCATACCGTAGCCAAGGTATATAAGCCAAAGCTGATGAAATGCCACTCCAGCACTGCCAATCAGGAAACCTCCACCCCAGAGAATCGCCGCTGTCACCCCCACACATCTCGGCCCGACACGTTCCAGCCACTTACCTGCCACAGCGGCAGCCAGTCCCAGAAAAACGATTGCCACTGAAAATATCCAAACCACCGAACTCAGGGACCAGTCACTGGCCGAGGCGCCTACAACACCGAGCTCCCGTATGAGTGCGGGATTGAATATGCTCCATGCATAAACCGAACCAATACACAGATGAATGGCTATGGAGGCAGGGGGTACACGCCACCTGTTGAATCCAGGAGGTGCAACGATGGACTCCTTGAGAAGAATCTTGGGGATCATGGAGAGAGATCATAGAATGACCTCGATTCATGGGTAAATGAAAATGTGGCAGCAACAAATCCCTTGCCAAGCATGAATGTTTGGCCAGATAATTGCGTCGGATCCCATAAGCGAATTATTTTCAGAGTCACAAATATAAAAACAATGAAAGCATCATCAAATCCTTCGGGCGCTAATGAGTCATCGCGCCGCGAATTCATCAAAAATACCGGCAAAGTCACTGCGGCTGGAGCCTTGGCTGGAGTCGCTCTTCCCAATGTGCATGCTCAGGGAAGCGAAACCGTCCAGGTAGCACTCATTGGTTGTGGAGGAAGGGGCACCGGGGCGGCAGCAAATGCGCTTTCGGTTTCCAATGGCCCGACCAAGATGGTAGCGATGGCAGATGTATTCCAATATCGCCTGGATGGAAGTTTCAACACCTTGAACAAAAGGTTCAAGGATCAGATGGAAGTACCTCCCGACCGTAAATTCATTGGTTTCGATGGTTACAAGCACGCCATCGATTCCTTGAACAAGGGGGATGTAGCTATTTTCACCACCCCACTTGCATTCCGCTGGGTTCATTTCAAATATGCCATTGAAAAGGGCGTCAATGTTTTCATGGAAAAACCGCTAACAGCGGATGGGCCAACCACACGGCGCATGATTGAACTGGCCGAAAAGGCATCGGAAAAAAACATCAAAGTGGGTGTTGGCCTCATGGTGCGACACTGCCGCGCGCGCCAGGAACTCTTTGACCGCATTCAAAATGGTGAAATTGGCGATATTCTCAATATGCGTGCTTACCGCATGCACGGCCCCGTTGGATCTGCATTTTCCGGACCCAACCCAGGGAATGTCAGTGAGTTGATGTATCAAATCCAACGCTTTCACAGTTTTCTCTGGGCAAGTGGAGGACTCTACAATGACTTTTACATTCACCAGGTCGACGAATGTTGCTGGATGAAGAACGCCTGGCCTATTAAAGCCCATGCTTTGGGTGGCCGCCATTACCGAGCAGAAGATGCCATTGACCAAAACTTTGACAGCTATGCAGTGGAGTATACCTTTGAAGACGGGTCCAAGTTCCAACTCAATGGTCGCACCATGCTGGGTTGTCATGATAATTTCGCAAGTTACGCTCATGGAACCAAGGGGCTGGGAATCGTTTCCACCTCGTCACATTCTCCAGGAAAGTGCCGCACGTTCAACGGTCAAAAACTATCCCGACGCGACATGATCTGGAGCTACCCTCAGCCTGAAAAAAATCCTTACCAACTGGAATGGGATGATTTGCTGGACGCTATCCGCAATGACAAGCCTTACAATGAGGTCAAGCGAGGTGCGACTGCCAGTCTGGTTTCATCCATGGGTCGCATGGCCGCTCACACCGGCCAGGAAATTACTTATGATCAAATTTACAACAGTGATCATGAATTTGCGCCAGGCATCGATAAGTTAACACTGGAGTCGGATGCGCCTTTGAGCAAGCTTGCTGACGGTACCTACCCAATCCCGCAACCGGGCATTGTCAGAGATCGCGAATACCGAGAAGCAGAAAACGCTTAAAGCCAGCCAGGTTCCGCCTGTTTTTAAATTCACGAAAGCGACGCAAGTCATTGCGTCGCTTTCTTTTTATCACATTCAACTGGCACCCAACCGTCGTTTTGAATTAATCTTTTCATGTCATTTTTTCATGAAAAATTTGGTTAAAGATTTTTCCAATCACACTCTGGTTCCAGGCTCCGTACTGATATCCATATCAGGCACACCTAGACCTCGCAGGAACCAACCTTACGATCATGCCGAATTAACCGCGTTTAATCAGATGTCTACGGATGAAATCATCCATTGGATGAGTGATAACCAAATTATCAACGAAGACCAATCAAATCGGTTAAAGCAAATAGAAAACCGCTTTCTCTGCACCTTTGCAAAGCTTGAGCAAAAAATCCCGGAGATTGCTCTGGTCACCACTGCAGAGGAAATTTCAGTAAAACAACTGGCGCGTACTCTCTTTTCCTCTCGATTGCTTTGGGAATACATGGAAGTTCTGATTCCACCGGAACTTTCGTATGAAAAAACACCCAGTGGAACAGACGACCTCCTGCATGACATTTCGGATCTGTTTCGCAAAATTGTTGGAGGCGCCTGGGGAGTGTTTTTTCCACGTGAAGAATTTGGATTGGTGGCCGATGCTACGGCTCAATTCTGGACGGCTTGCCTCTATAACAATCGTCCGGAAGATATGATTCAGTCCTTTCAGGGTTATTTTTTCGCCCTTCATCGCGACCGATTTTCGGAATTGACTAAAGGACAGAGAAAGAAAAAAGGCATGCGATTGCAGGATGCCATCTCGGAATACATCGAAAATTCGCAGGAACGTTTTTCAAAACTGCATGAAGCCGTTGCCGGTAACATCAAAATTGGCCTGGATAAATTCTTTACCGATATGGCAGGGATTCTGAAGAAACTGGAACTACAGCCCCCTGTCTTGCTTTTTCTGGCACACCTGACGCAGGAAGTTTGCCACTCCTTTTCACATATTGATGGCTCACTTTCATCACAGGAACATCGATTCATAAGCTACTTACTCAAACAGATCGACACAGTTTGCTCAGAGCATGACGATCGTGCATCCAAACAGAACAAAGGCTCAGTGGAAGATCTGGCAGAAGTGCTGAGTGAGCTTGACGAATTAATTGGCATTGAGGAGGTCAAAGAAAAAGTCAGGCAAACGGCTAACTTCGCGAAAATGCAGCAGATGCGTCTGGCCAAAGGCCTGAGAGCAATCCCAACCAGTTACCATGCCGTTTACACCGGGAACCCAGGGACAGGGAAAACCACTGTGGCCCGACTCATGGCAAGGATCTACAAGGCCTTGGGTGTCTTAAAAAAAGGACATCTGGTCGAATGCGATCGTTCTTCTCTCGTCGCAGAATATGTGGGACAAACCGCGATCAAAACCAATCGCATGGTGGATGCTGCACTCGATGGTATCCTGTTTATCGACGAAGCCTACTCACTCGCCAAGCAGGATCAGGATTTCGGCCGTGAGGCCATTGATACACTGCTGAAACGAATGGAAGATGAGCGGGACAGATTGATCGTCATTGTCGCAGGATACCCGGAGGAAATGGAGGATTTCGTACACTCGAATCCGGGGCTTCACAGCCGTTTTACCCGTTTCATTGAATTCCCTGATTATGATCCTCTTGAGCTTTGCAGGATTTTCAGCCTTCTTTGCCGACGCAATGACCTTCGCATTGCACCAAAGCTAAAACTTCAGCTCTTACACCATTTCTACATTCATTATGAAGAAAAGGGAGAACACTTTGGCAATGCGCGGCTGGTTAGAAATTGTTTCGAGCATGCCGTTAATGCACAGGCAAACCGGCTGGCTACCATTGACATACCTGAACAAGACGATCTGGTGTTGCTCATTGATGATGACCTCACTTCCATTCCACCAAAGGCATTGAAGAATTGCAGGGCGACCAAGGGATACANGGTGACTTGCCCAAATTGCAAATCATCTTATCGCTGGACATCCGACCTGGACATCAAGGATGCAGAGTGCACGCGCTGCGGGGCCATCTATAATTGTGAATTCGGGGAACCTGTCTACTGAGTCTTACAAACCTTTGCCATCACCGCTTTCTGGCTTCCCAAGGCAACTTGAGCCCCTCACCAATAGAAGGAGAGCTTACCTGTCCGCTCAACAGATTGCCGTGCCACTTCCCGCTGGAATAAAAAGTACCACCATTTTCTTCGCGCTGTGTGACAAATTTTAATTGGCCCGCTTTGAATGAAATTTCGCGCAACGGCATGTTAAACTGCTCAGATTCCAGTCGCCCACTCACCCCCTCGGCATCCTGATGAATAATCAGTGTGGCTTTGAGCTCGTTTCCATCCGGTGTGGATAGCTTCCAGTCCCACTCGCCAGTCAACGGAAATTCCAGCAAACGCCTNGCTTTCCAGCCGCGCCGTAATATCCGATCCTGAAACCGGATGACAACTTCACCCTCTATGTTGCTTCCAGTCACCTTGCCACCGTAGGAAGCCTTGAAGGCCTGGCCCATGATTTCATGATCTACTACAACCTGAATTTGATCCCCCTTCAAATTCACTGATTCAAACGGAATACGCTCCCCTTCAGGATTGCGAATCCCCCCCATCAAAGATCCTGACTCCTCAAGGCTGATATCCATGACACTCGTGAACAGTTCCCCATCACTCTGCTTTGATGTCCAGGTCCATGCTCCCACAATACGGTCCATGTGACCACTTCCTTTGTCTTCCGCGATGGCACTTGCGCCCTGAAAGCAAAAATATGAAAAGAGGGCGATTTGAAAAATCCAGGCGGCTGCCTTATGGATTGATTTAATGCGTTTCATTTTCATCATCGAACCATTCATCTTCAGGGTCAAAAGCAGGTACCGGCACATTGATGATTTTCATCTTACCAATTGCACGATGCCGGCAGCCAGGCTTGATCATGATGGCGGACATGGGACGAACAGGGAAACGTTCTCCATCCAGTTCAATCTCCCCTTGCCCTTCCAGCACCAAATATATCTCGGTCAGCTTTTTATGATAATGAGTTTTGGAATCAGATTGAATATCCACAACGTGCAGTGTGGCAGTGGTATTTTCGGCTGAGGCAAAGGCTCTTCTGGCAAACCCACATGGACAAGGCACTGGGTCTAGGTTATCCATCTGAGCCATTTCATAGCGTTTTGGCATCAGTGCATGATGCGATAAAAGGCACATCATGACAACCTGGAACAGAAACAAAGCGTATTGGTTTTATCTGCTCCACTGAAGGCATTTTTGCTTCGATAAGTCCATATCCTCGAATCAATGAACCACACGAAATGGCTGACTGCAATCAGGGCATGTCTATTTTACTCTGTGAGAGATGAGCCCGAAAGACCCATCATTCACCAATTTGCTTTGCTGCATTTGAAGTTCCCATGCACAATCACTGCGTTTATGGCAAAACAATACCAGTTGCAACGAAATATCGTCAAATCCGATGTGGAATTGCGAATCGATTATCGTGGTGAATTGAATGACCAACAATACGCCGCAGTCACTTCCCCAAAAGGCCCTGCCCTGGTGATCGCGGGTGCAGGTGCAGGTAAGACCCGCACGCTAACTTACAGGGTCGCTTACTTGCTGGAGCAAGGTATTCCAGCCGACCGAATCCTTCTCCTTACTTTCACCAACAAGGCGGCACGCGAAATGATGGAACGTGTCGGTGACTTACTGGGCAACGAAGCCTACGTTGTCTGGGGGGGAACCTTCCATTCCATTGGAGCCAGAATGTTACGGCGCCACGCTGATTGCATTGGATTTAAACAGGATTTCACGATCATGGATCGAGAAGATGCCACTGATCTCATGAGTGCTTGCGTGGGTGAAGCCAAGATCGATATCAAAGCGACTCGATTTCCAAAGGCAAAAGTGCTGGCGGACATTTTTTCACTGGTTGCAAATAAACAGTGCAAGATGGAAACGCTGTTGGAACGACAGTTCCCCTACTTTGCACACCTCACCGAACAAATGGAAATGGTGATGAAGCTTTACCAGAAACGGAAACGCTCAAACAACATGATGGACTTCGACGATCTTCTGGTTTTATGGCTGGACATGTTGCGTCAGAACGAGAGCGTCCTGGAACAATACCAACGGCAATTCCAGTTTGTCTTGGTGGACGAGTATCAGGATACCAATCGCATCCAAAGCGACCTCGTGGACCTGATGGGTGCACGTCATCAGAATGTCATGGTCGTAGGCGATGACTCACAAAGCATCTATTCCTGGCGTGGCGCACACTTTGCCAACATATTCGAATTTCCAAAACGCTACAAGGACGCCACGGTTCACAAGATAGAGACAAATTACCGCAGCACACCTCAGATATTGAGTTTTGCAAATGCGGTCATAGGATCCAACGATCAGCAATTCGAAAAACAACTCGAACCCGCCCGACCAACAGGAGCTGAACCCATGGTAGTCGTCACCAATGACGCTCATGAACAGGCAATGTTCGTAGCCCAAAAAGCGCTGGAATTGAGAGATGAGGGCATTGAGCTGAACGAAATGGCCATCCTTTACCGCTCTCATTTTCACGCGATGGAATTGCAAATGGAACTGACTAGCCGGAACATTCCATTTTCAATTACCAGTGGCATACGCTTTTTTGAACAAGCCCACGTGAAGGACGTCGCAGCTTACATCAAACTCCTCGTGAATCCAGGGGATGAATTATCTTTCAAACGTATCATCAAAATAATGCCCGGCATTGGAATCAAAAGCGCCGAAAAACTTTGGCAATATTTTCAATCCGGCCTGTTAAATGCCCAAGGCAATCAAGTTCCAGCCAACAGCGATTCGCAGGAGAACGATCCCAATTGGGCGCCCAGACTTTCTTTGATTCCGGGGCTGACTGCATGCAGAACAAACGTTCCTAAAAAATCTAAGGATGCTTTCGAGCAATTTCATGCCACTATCGAACAAATGGAAGATCCCGGGATACGCAAAAGCGTCCCCCTGATGATTCGCCATGTACTCGACGCAGGCTACGAAGATTATCTGAAGGAGGAATACGCAAACTATCGCAATCGGCTGGAAGACCTTGAACAGCTGGCCGCATATGCGCAACAATTTGAAACGCCTGAATCCTTTCTGACTCAGCTTGCGCTGGAAACTGATATGACTCCCAACAACCAGCAGGATACGACAACCGATGAGGAACGTATCAAATTATCCACTATACATCAGGCCAAGGGACTTGAGTTTAAAGTGGTTTTCGTCATTATGCTTTGTGAGGGGCTATTTCCGTCCGAACGATCAACGGAGAATCAGGATACGGAAGAGGAGGAGCGCCGCCTCTTTTACGTCGCGGCCACTCGGGCAATGGACGAGCTTTACCTTTGCTATCCCTTGATGCGATTTGCACAACGAGGAGCCGGTGATTTCATGCAGACCCCATCTCGATTCATCTCAGAATTACCGGATAACGTGTTTGAAGAGCTTCGAGTTCAATGACTCGAAACAACATCACCGAAATATTTCAGCCACATACAGGCACTTGGCATCTGGATGAGATTCACCAGAGGAAACTTTTTTGCGATGCGACCTGCTGTGCCCCATTCCAGACCGTGACACGCCATGCAATGAGATTAGCCGCAGCATCGTATTGTGCTTCTTTTAACTGAACAGAGGTCCAGCCGCGCTTTCGGAGTTTTTTAGGTCGCAACGACGTTTTGGCTTTCAGTGTCTGAATGGAGTTACCGCTTCCAAATCTTACTTCAACTCGCAATTCCAGAGGTACATCAAATCTCTCCCGCAACATCCAGTTAACATCCAAGCGCAAAGTTGAAACTTCTTCCGGATGGCTTTTGAGATGAGTTTGATACGCATCACGCTCAAAGAGGCTCGGTGATAAAGCATGTTTTCCATTTGCATCCAACAGGTGAGGAAGCACTTTCAAAATACGCGCGGAACTTTTCGTCTCCTTGCCCAAAAGGGCGAGCGAGCAGACAAGAAAAAGGATCGATGGAAAAAGCCAAATTCGATGTGCCATAGGAAGCAGGCTAAACCATTGATTGCCTCATGACAATCGTAAGCATTCCCATGCCTGAATTACCCGGCTTTTTACAGCCTGAACTTTCGTGAGGGTATTCAGGAAACAACGATTTCATAATTCGAGGAAATGTTTATGCAAACCATCCAGATTGCAAGTTACTCGAGTACGTAAATTTTAATTTTGTTGGTAATGGTGTTGCGATATTGTTGAGCTGATTTTCACTCATGGTCCTAGAGCAATGCACTCAACATAATTTAACGAACAGGGCAAATATCCATGTCGATCCCATTTTCGCCAAGACTTATCCCTCCAAGAATCAAGTATGTGAAATAAAGCCTCGAACGGATACTCAGACTCATACAAGACATTCAAACCACCCACTCTAATCCCGCAGATCCAAGAGTAGCTGGAGGTTATGAAGCGGGTAAAGAANACAACTCCTGTGAAAAAGACTCTTTTTTCACTTTGACCTCTGNCCCATTAGACCCACTTAACCACGATGTTTTCATCAGGCACTGGGCAGGCGGGTGGACATAGTTACGANGGCAAGAAAAATGAATAGCTCTGCGAAAACAAATAGGATCTGAGATTGATTGAGAGCACCATGATCGCCCTGTTAATGGAGAACATTCTTTTCTCTGGTGGATTCACAAAATTATTCTTACCATAACCTGTAGTATTGGCACCCAATCTACCGTTTCATTATGCACGGTGACATCCAAGGTGCTTCATGGGACCATCTAATCACACATTGCAGGCATAAAATGGCAACAAGGAAAAAGACGCGAAAGGGTATCCTCGCAGGAGGAAACTGGATCATAGATCAGGTTAAAATGATTGATGTTTTCCCGAAGAAAGAATCATTGGCCAATATCAGCATGCAGTCTCAAGGCACGGGCGGCTCACCTTATAACATCCTTGTTGACCTGGCCAAGCTGGGTGCCAAATTCCCATTACATGCAGCTGGGCTGGTGGGTAAGGACGCTCTGGGTGATTGCATTATTGCGGACTGCAAAAAGCATAAGATTCAAACCAAACATTTGAGTTCATCCAAAGAAGCAGACACTTCTTATACCGATGTAATGACCGAGGTAAAGACGGGGCAACGAACCTTCTTTCATTATCGAGGCACCAATGCTCTGTGGAAAGGTGAAGAAATCGATTTCGAAGCTACCTCCGCTAAAATTTTCCATCTGGGATACTTGTTATTACTCGACGCGATGGATAGCCCTGATAAGAGGTTTGGGACCTGTGCCGCCAAAATATTGGCAGCTGCACAAGCTGCCGGATTGAAAACATCTGTGGATGTGGTGAGCGAAGACAGTGACCGGTTTGCAAAAATAGTTAAACCCGCACTCAAGCACACGGATTACTGTGTCCTCAATGAATTTGAAGCAGGAAGAACAACGGGATTCAAGATTCGCACCGATGAAGGCAAGCTCGATACCGTTGCTTTGCGTCATGCTTCCGGATCACTCCTTCAATGCGGAATCAGGGAACTGGTGGTCATCCATTTCCCCGAAGGAGCATTTGCGCGGACACTGGATGGACAGGATTTCTGGCAATCTTCCCTCAAACTACCCCAGAAATACATTGCAGGTGCGGCAGGTGCGGGNGATGCCTTTTGTGCCGGTGTACTCTTTGGACTCCATGAAGGCTGGGAAATTCAACACTCTCTCAAAGTAGGCGTCTGTGCGGCGGCTGCCTCGCTGGCCAATCCGACTTGTACAGGAGGTATTCTCTCCTTGCCTGAATCACTTGCATTAAGCAAAAAATATAAGCCGCGACCTAACCTTCTCAACCGGGATTGAGGTAGATTCCAACAAGCAAAAAGGGAACCCATTCAGAAAGGAATCATCTTGGCGCACAGACTGCTGCCGGATCTGGATCAGGCACGTTCCATGTATTTGCCGGTACGGGTATCAACACGGATTTTTTCACCTGTCTTGATGAACAAAGGTGCTTGAATGGAAATTCCAGTCTCCAGCGTGATGGGCTTTTGAACGTTGTTCGCTGAATCACCTTTGATGCCCTCGGGGGCTTCCGAAACGGTCAAAATCACACTCGCAGGAATTTCGACCAAGACGGCACGTTCTTCCACAAAGGTCACGTTCACCTGACCGTTTTCAGTCAGATAGTTTTTCGCGTCACCCACAATCTCAGGGGTAATCGTTACCATCTCATAAGTCTCGGGGTCACAGAAAACGAAGTCTTGCTGATCCTTGTAACTGAATTCCATCTTCTTGTTGAACAATGGAATGATTTCTACCTTTTCGGTAGAGCTGAAACGGACATCAGAAGATTTTCCTGTCTTGATGCTTCGCATGATAACTTGCACAAAGGCTCGCAAGTTACCGGGAGTACGGTGCTGCATTTCCAAAATCACGCAAACGTCTCCGTTATAGCTGATCGCCTGTCCCTTTCTTAAATCATTTGCCGTAGCCATAAAAATCTGATTGGTCGTTGAACTGCAATTTCTCATTCACCGTGCGAATCGGTGCGGATAAGACATTATTAAACCATCAACAAACCAGTCAAAGCAAGCTCGCATTCGAGCACGGTAACCGCCTGAGCAAGCAAAAGTGGTCGATTCATCGCAGCTATGGATGAATAAAAAGGCCTTCCCTGTAAAAGAAGAGTAGTCTTGGGGGCAGGATGATGAGGATAGGATCAGTGTCGCCAACGTCGAATAATATCCAGCATTAGCGACGAAACCAGCCTTTACCACTCGCTTCTGAGGGAGGAACAGCTGCAGCCACCTCGGATCTCATCTGGCTTACTAGTAGCTGACTTCGCGCATTTTCCAAAGCCATGATGAACTCACCATAACTTTGATATCGATGTGAAGGCTCTTTGGCCATCGCTCGGTAAATGGCGTCGCTGGTTGGCTGAGTAATCGACTGCACCACATGGTTCGGAGGCGTTAAATCCGTGTGAACATGTGCTGCGACCACTTCCTCAATACTGGGCGCCTCAAAAGGAACGTGCCCGGTCAATGCATGATAAAGCGTCCCGGCCAGGCTATACATGTCGGAGAGGAATGTTTCGCCTTCTCGCTTCACTTTCTCAGGAGCAATATAGTAGGGGGTACCCCAAACCGTGCCGTGCAGGTCTTGATCCGCATCGGCATTCACCGCAAGTCCAAAATCCACAAGTTTGGGCTCATTTTCTTTGTTGAAAAGAATGTTCGAAGGCTTCAGGTCACGGTGCAGGAGGTTTTGCGCAAGAGCTGATTCGAGAGCCGATGACATCTTGATACCTACATCAAGGGTCAGTAATTCATCGATCACACCGTGATCTTCGATACGTCCGTCCAGACTACCATTGTCAGCAACCTCCATTACAAGGTAACGCATTCCTTCTAATTCGTCGAAGGCGTAAATATGGATGATATTGGTATGATTCAGGCAGGCACACGCGCGCGCTTCTCGGTAAAAGCCCTCAAGAACTTCCTTGTCATCGGCCAGCTCAGCCTTCATCAGCTTGACCGCGACTTCTCTCTCCAGAGTAGTATCGAAGGCTCGATAAACAACCCCCATGCCACCTTCTGCAATGGGACGCAGGAGATTGAATTGCCGCATCATCATGGGCATCATGATGGGGCTCTCACACTTGGAACACGGTGTCGTGGCAAGCGGCTCAAGATCGCCAGGGATAAACACCTTGGCTCCACACCCACCGCACTGCACCATTTTCAAGGGCTTGCGTTCTTTGCTCTCTTCAATCGACACAATTTTTAACTAAGCACTTTTCGCGCGCGCTTCAAGATTTTGATTTATCATCCACAAAACAATGCGTGTGGAAGTGTTTGTTGGAATCGGGCAGCGATTCAAATCGACTTTCCTCCCCTGTGTCAACCACCGCTTTCGATTTATGACACTATTTTCATTAAATCCATGGGGTGATCAATGATGGAACGAGCACCGTGAGCCAACAGTTCTTCTTTGGAACGAAAGCCCCAGGAAACACCAAGTGGCCACATCCCGGCGTTGACCGCTGTCTGCATGTCCGTACTCGTATCTCCGACATAGAGTATTTCTTCCGGTGCCAACCCCCACTTTGAGGCCATTTCAAGAGCCCCTTTTGGATCTGGCTTTTTGGGGCGATCCTCGCAAAGACCCCAGACAGGCTTCATCAAGTCAGACTCAAAAAACTCAGCCACACAAGCCTGCGTGAATTCCTGAGGTTTATTGGAAAGCACTCCCAGCCGGTAATCTCCTTTTTTGAGTTCGGTTACCAGATCGAGGATGCCATCATAAGGACGGGTNTGGACATTCCATTGTTTCGAGTATTCCTTTTTCCATGCCAGGAGGAACTTCATCTTGAACTCATCGGTCAATTCCTGGCCGGGAACGATGCGTTCCATCAGGACATTGACACCATCTCCCACAAAAATGCGGTAGTCCTGAATAGGATGAACCGCAAAACCAAACTGTTCCAAGACAGCGTTTGCTGCGATTGCAATGTCCGCCAGAGAATCTATCAATGTGCCATCCAGATCAAAGATGATCCCCTTTATTTTGTCAGTTACCATAATAACTTCAACCATTCACGAAGGCTGTCAAACAGACAATCTTAAATTGCGCTGCCTCACAGTGAGAAGGCAGATACAATGGGGTGAATTGAAAACTGTGAAGCATAACCTGACCGGAAAGACCAGGCAGCGCAATCAGACAGGCACAGAATGCATCTACTCTCTCTAATCAGATCCACCAAAACCCTGCCTGGAAGAAATCTTGAACTCCTCCTACCTCATACCAGAAGGCTTTGAACCACTTTGGATTCTTCCACACCGGTCAATCGAAAATTCAATCCCTGAAATCGATAAGTAAACTGCTGATGATCGATTCCGAGAAGGTGAAGCACAGTGGCATGAAGGTCATTTACGTGTACCGCATCGCGAGCCACGTTGTAACTGAAATCGTCCGTTTCCCCCCAGGTCATTCCAGGTTTGATACCGCCACCTGCCATCCACATGGTAAAACAACGAGGATGATGATCTCGCCCACCTTCGGGACTGTCCCATTTCCCCTGCCCTGCAACACCGCGCCCAAACTCCCCGCCCCATATGACCAGGGTGTCATCCAAAAGCCCTCGCTGTTTCAGGTCTTGAATGAGTGCAGCACTTGCCTGGTCGGTGTCTCGACAACGAGCAACGCACCATGAACTCAACCGACTATGGTGGTCCCAATCAGGATGAAACAGTTGAGTAAACCTCACATTACGTTCCGCCAAGCGACGGGCAAGAATACAATTTGCAGCATAACTTCCCGGACGTCTTGAATCAGGACCGTATAACTCAAAAGTCGATTCAGGTTCGTCGCTAAGATCCGTTAATCCAGGAATACTCGACTGCATGCGGTAAGCCATTTCGTATTGCCGGATTCGAGTCGTAATCTCGGGATCACCGGTTTCAGCCAGACGCATGCTGTTCAATTCGGACAAACCATCCAACATGCTGCGGCGCAGATGGCGAGGCAATCCTTCTGGATCCTTCAGATAGAGTACGGGATCCCCTGAGTTGCGCAACTTGACTCCCTGATACCTGGAGGGAAGAAAACCACTCCCCCAATAATGATCGTAGAGTGGCTGATCCGTCGGACGCCGCATCTTCGAAAGCAGAACCAGGAAATCAGGTAGATCCTTGTTTTCACTTCCCAGCCCATAACTCACCCAACCGCCCATACTCGGACGACCGGGAATTTGATGACCGGTCAAAAAATGAGTCATGGCAGGTGCATGATTGATTTCATGAGTAGTCATCGATTTGATAAAGCAAAGTTCGTCCGCCACTTTTTTGAGATGCGGCATCCACTCACCAATCGTTGCCCCACTCTGCCCGCATCGCTCAAAGGAAGTGCGGGAGGGCATGACCAATTGCTTCTGATTCGAGGTCATCGTCGTCAATCGCTGCCCTTGGCGAACGCTCTCGGGCAATTCCTTGCCAGCCCACTTTTTCAAGCCGGGTTTATGATCAAAGAGTTCAATCTGAGAAGGCCCACCCGACTGGGTTAAAAAAATGACTCGTTTGGCCCGAGGCNCTAGTTGGCCTATCGCTGGATGAAGGTCCTGGTCGGTTGTCGATGCATTGAGCTTGGCTCCTGATTTCAATAAATCCGCCAGCGCCATGGCCCCAAGGCCTATACCCGTGCATTTACCGAGAAAAAAACGTCTCGTAATGTCCAGCCTTCGTGCAGCCTGCATGTTCTCTTGACTACTCATGTGTGATTGCCTCATCCAGATTAAAGATCATGTTCGCCACCCACATCATGGAAGCATGCTCCACCGCATCCAACGATGAAATGGGAATTTGTTGGCCGATAGTCAACAAAGAACGGGCTTCATCGGGGTTACCAGAATAATGCTTTCTGGCTTCTTTCCATTTTGAGAGGATGACCGCCCACTCCTGGTCATGAGGATCACGACAAAGGATTTCTTGCCCAATCAAACGCAGACCTTCTTCCTCGTTTTTACCCTCCAAAAGAAATCGGCCCGAGAGGGCATGGGCAGCTTCCAGGATGGCTTCATCATTCAAAAGAGTCAGCGCTTGAAGCGGTGTATTGGTAAGCCGTGTCCGGACTTCACAGACACGGCGCTGGGCCTGATCGAATAAAAACGCAGGCGAACTTGTTCGCCTCCAGAAGGAATACAACATCCTTCGGTAACGCGCTGAACCGGGGCTGGGCCGGTAGGTAAAGCGCCCCATGAATATATCCTGCCAGATCCCCACAGGTTGGAACGGCCTGACAGAGGGCCCACCTAAAACTGGATTGAGCAAACCACTGGTTTTAAGAACCGCATCGTGAAGCATCCAGCTCGGAAGCCGGTGCCTCGAGGCTCGCGCCCAGAGTCGATTGTAAGGATCTCGTTCGAACAAATCAGGAACCACATGACTGCTTTGCTGGTAAGTTTGACTCGTCACCATGAGCCGCAGCATGTGGCGAACATCCCATCCACTCTCCATCAATTCCACCGCCAGCCAATCCAACAAATCCGGGTGTGTCGGCTGTTCTCCCTGTAACCCAAAATCATCAGGCGTCCTCACCAGTCCAGCCCCGAAAACGAGCTGCCAGAGATGATTCACAATCACTCGTGATGTCAAGGGATGTTCAGGCGAAACCAGCCACTCAGCCAGTTCTCGACGTGTGCCTGCCTCTTTGGACGCGCCTCCCCGGATGGCGGCTGGCAGCCCCGGTTGGACGATCTCCCCTTTATTGTCCCAGACACCTCGAACAAGCACATGCGTTTTTCTGGTCTTTTCTCTTTCTCCCAGAACCATCACCTTCTGCGAGGCAATAGCTTGCTTTAATTCGTTGAAATGCGCCTTCATTCGCTCAAACCGCACTTTTTCTTTCTGATAAGAAGGATGATCCTGGAGGAATTGCTGCTCTAATTGACGGCGTAAATCGAGAGTCACAGCACCTCCCAATCCGTTGACGACGGAAGCTAATTGTGCGAGCGGCATTGGATCAAACCGGCGAACCGCCTCACCGGGCTGATCGGAAATGGAAACCCGAAACCGCCCCATGTTGGCATCGCCAAGAGTCGAACGGTGCATCATAACAAAATNCAACGATTCGTCCTCCGCCAGTTGAAGCGGCTCTTCCAAAGCAAAAACAGCGACACGACTAGGACTCAACTCATCACCACGAGTGGACCAGCCATTGCGAGGATCATCGTCCAGGGTATCCTTGACCTTGCCGTATTTTTCTCCCCCTGCGGGTTTCGCCTCAAAATCGGCAATCGCTTTTACAAGGGGAATTTCGCGCAGCACTTGACTGCCTTCTTTGACTAAAAGCAGTTTGACGTTTGTTAAAATAAACTCGCCACTGACCCCGCGTCCGTACCTGCCTTTGGTGTGACCGGGATCTGAAAAAACTTCCAAACGAATGCCGGTCACTCTGCTTAAACTTGGTTTTGATTGCAGATGATAATCATCCTGCCGGGGATTCGGTCCCTTGGCCGTGACGATGTTCCCGCTGTCGATGACGAATTCACTGCCTTCTACTGATTCGATTTGTTCAGGCTCCAATGGATGCCACCCCGTAAAACCTTTGGACACTTCCTCTCTGGCGAGAGTCAGCCATGCTTCAAACTCAGGTTGAGCTTGCTTGACAGCATGATCCAGCTGCCGACGGGCTTGCGCTATCTGGCGTTCCCCTGCCTTCAAATGAGCCTCGCCGAGAGGCGATTTGTAATTCAGGAAAGGCTTGGCACCAGATCCAGCTCGTCCATCCTCATCGATGTTGTTGAAGTAGGCATTTAGCTGGTANTATTCCTTGTGAGAAAGTGGGTCGAATTTGTGGGAATGACACTGCGCACAGCCGACCGTCATCCCCATCCATATCGTGCCAACCGTGTTTACACGATCAATGACATAATCAATCCTTGATTCCTCGGGATCACGCCCCCCTTCCCCATTGGTCATGTGATTTCGATGAAAGCTTGTGGCAAGGATTTGTTCCGCAGTGGCATCAGGAAGTAAATCACCCGCAAATTGTTCCAGCGTGAATTGATCGAATGGCATGTTTTCATTGAACGCCTGCACCACCCAATCGCGCCAGGGCCAGTTGGCTCGAGTAGCATCGCCCTGATAACCATCCGTATCCGCATACCGGGCTGCGTCCAGCCACCACATCGCCATGCGCTCGCCATGGTGAGGTGAACGCAAAAGCCGCTCTACCTGACGAAGATGGGCATCCGGTGATGTATCTCTTTCGAAATCCTGCACTTCTTCGTGGGAAGGTGGCAAGCCGGTAAGGTCGAATGAAAGACGTCGAAGCAGGGTGTGTCGCGGCGCTTCCTCTGCAAGCATCAATCCTTCAAGTCCGAGTCGTTGTTGGACAAAATAATCAATAGGGTGAGATCCGCTTATTGGTATCTCGGATTTCGCAGGTGGCTCAAAAGCCCAGTGCTTGCCCCATGGAGCCCCTGCCGCGATCCATTGTTGCAGGATCTGTTGTTCCTCCGGGCTGAGTTCCTTGAGGGAATCGGGCGGCGGCATGATTTCATCGGGATTTTTCGAAAACACACGCTTGATCAACAGACTTTCCTTCGGCTTGCCTGGTTTGACCGCAGCTTCTCCGTCTACCAGAGCCAATGCGGATGTTTCAACATCCAATCTCAGCCCAGCTTTGCGATGGTCTTCATCGGGCCCGTGACAATAAAAGCAATTCTCGGATAAAATTGGCAATACATCTCTTGAAAAGGAGACTTGATCTGCGGCAACCAGCCCCATCAGAGGCATCAAAAAACCGATCAGTGTCAAAAGGGCTTTGCTACTTTTCATGCTTATCATTTTCCTCATCACGATAGAGATGGTGAACGTTAAAGAATAGCTACCAGAATGAAACCCATAAATTTGGACAATCTCCCACGCAAGCAGCTTGTCATGCCAGAGCCTTTCTCGTAGGTTAGGGACATGTTTGAGTCGTTATCCGGCAAGTTGCAGAGTGTTTTCAAGGATCTGAGAGGGTTGGGCAAGATCAGTGAGTCCAATGTCACGGACTCCTTGCGTGAGGTGCGTCTGGCGCTGCTGGACGCCGATGTCAATTTCAAGGTGGCCAAGAAGTTCATAGAGAACATCAAAGAAAAAGCCATTGGACAAAAAGTCATCCAAAGCATTCATCCGGGCCAACAAATCATCAAGATCATCAATGATGAGCTGGTTGAGTTGCTCGGGTCGCAGAATGCAGAGCTTGAACTGAAGGAATCACCATCCTGCATGATGATGGTCGGCCTGCACGGTGCTGGTAAAACTACCTCGAGTGGCAAACTTGCTAAATGGCTCATGAAGCAAGGCAGAAAGCCTATTCTGGTGGCCGCTGACGTTTATCGACCCGCCGCAATGAACCAGCTCGAAACGCTTGGCAAGCAAATGAATATACCCACCATCGTCTGCCATGGTGAAAAGGACGTGCTGAAAATTGCCGAATTCGCCAAAAAAGAAGCTGCCGCTCAAGAGTGTGATGTACTGATTTTTGATACCGCAGGCCGCCTGCAGATTGACGAAGTGCTCGTTCAGGAACTCGTTAGCCTGAGAGATAAAATCCAGCCACAGGAAATCCTGCTGGTTCTGGATGCCGCTACAGGCCAGGAAGCAGTCAATGTCGCCACTCATTTCGATGAAGCCTTGTCCATTTCAGGAGCCATCCTTACCAAACTGGACGGCGACGCGCGGGGAGGGGCTGCCCTTAGTTTAAAATCGGTCACAGGCAAACCTATCAAGTTTGCGGGCGCAGGTGAGAAGCTGGAAGATTTCGAACCATTCCATCCGGAACGCATGGCAACCCGTATTCTGGGAATGGGGGATGTTGTCAGTCTCGTTGAAAAGGCGGCTGAAAATGTCGATATAGACGAAGCGAAGAGACTTGAGGAAAAAATGCGTAAAGGGGTCTTTACGCTCGATGATTTCCTGGACCAGCTTCGTCAAATGAAACGACTTGGCCCTCTTGAATCGATTGTCAAAATGCTCCCGGGAGGAACCGATATGGTGGGAGGCGCGGATCTATCCAAACACGAAAAAGAATTCAAGAGGATGGAAGCCATGATCTGCGGAATGACTCCCGAGGAACGCAGACGTCCTCAAATCCTCAATGCCAGACGCCGTCAACGCATCGCCGCAGGAAGTGGAGTGCGTGTCGCTGAACTGAACAATTTGATGACCCGATTCGGACAGATGCAGAAGATGATGCGTAAAATGGGTAAAATGCAGAAAATGATGGGCAAGATGGGAGGAAAGATGGCTGGCAAGATGGCCGGGCGACTTGGCTCAGGATTCCGTATGTGATCACCCATTCATTTGCAAACAGTGCCAATGCAGATGGCATTATGTAATCTATGAATCACAAAACCGTTTTTAAAAGCTTCAGTGCTGCAGAGGCTCAAATGATAAAATCGCGCCTGGAAACGGCGGGCTTTAACTCATTTGTCACCGATGAAATTGCTTCGATGAGCATGGAAGGATATTCCATGTCAACAGGTGGCATTCGTGTCAAGGTTCCGGAGGAGGAATTCAAGCTGGCCAGAGAATTGGTAGAAAACTTGCTAAAGGAAGCCACTCCTGAAGATGCTCCTTCCAAAGAGGAATGAAAAAGAAAGACTGGAATCAACTCGCTTCACTTCTAAAACAAGGGGAACTCAGGACAGACGAAAAATCGCTAGAAGCTTATTCGGGTGATAAATGGTTTGCTGTTGCCACACCTGAAGCAGTTGCCTTGCCTCGGACAACGGCATCGGTTTCCAAAGTCCTCACATGGGCAAACCGACATTCCATCCCAGTGACTGCACGAGGTGCAGGTCACGGCTATGTAGGAGGCTGTGTCCCTCTCCGAAACGGAATTGTCCTTTCATTGGAGCGAATGAAAAGGATCCGTGAAATACATGCTCAGGATTTTGTTGCCGTGGTGCAGGCAGGAGTCATTACCGCGGAGCTTCAACAAGCAACGGAAGCAAAAGGAATGTTCTATCCGCCGGATCCCGCCAGCAGGGCCCATTGCAGCATCGGTGGGAATATCGCCACCAATGCCGGAGGCCCCAGGTGTTTAAAATATGGAGTAACGCGTGATTACCTTCTGGGAGCGGAGGTAGTTCTGGCTGACGGCACCGTCGTCCGGACAGGAGGTCGCACACACAAAAATAAAACTGGCTTTGATCTGCACAGGATCTTTGTCGGGTCGGAAGGATTACTGGGCATTGTGACAGAGGCTACTTTAAAGCTATTGCCACTGCCACCTTTCCGCGCAGCTCTCTCCATTGGCGTAGAAAGCGCTGCCAAAGCCACCGTCATTCTAGGCCGTGTTTTCCAAGCTGGATTTCTTCCAAGCGCATTGGAAATAGCAGATCATTTTACCTTACAAGCAGCCATGAAGCGCACCGGAAGCGATATGTTCAAAGACTGCAGGGCACACATCATTATTGAGCTCGACGGACAAGAAGCGTCGGTGAAATCTGAACTTAAATCATTGAGCGCACTCATTCGCGAAGAATCCCCTTCTTTCATCAACAAAGGAATGGGCAATGAAGGATGCGAGAAAATCTGGCAGATCCGTCGTGAATTTTCCTATGCGCTGCGGGATACCGGACTCACTAAACTGAATGAAGACATAGTGGTTCCGCGAAGTCGCCTGACGGCTCTGTTTAAATTTGCCGAGCGTGTGCAAAAGAAATTCGGAATCCCCGTTGCCTGCTTTGGCCATGCAGGCGATGGCAACATACACGTCAACGTGATGATTGATAAATCGGATCCCGAGCAGGAGGTCATCGGCGAGAAGGTGTTGGACGCTCTTTTTGAACAGGTCTTGAAATGGAATGGTGCGATCACTGGAGAACACGGGGTCGGCCTTGCAAAAATGCCTTGGATCAACCAGGCCCTCTCGCCCGAAAGCATGGCATTACATCAGACATTGAAATCGGCTCTGGACCCCAGGAACATCCTGAATCCGGGGAAATTCGTGCAGTCATGACACTGAACAACCTGTTTCCGAGCCTTCTGCCTGAAAAGCGCCTTCAATCAATCAATTTCTCCGCCACCAATTGTCCGCTGTACAAGGCCCCATTGATGGAGGGATACGAAAGGTGATCGCCTGCCTGCCACAGATTCTCTTTCAATTGAAGGAAGCCTGGCCCCGGGATGGATTGCATCTGGGGAAGTGCACGCGGCACTTGATAGGATTTNAGAAATTCCCAGTCACTGGTCCCTAGTTGCAGCAAGTCTTCCGCTTCTTCTCTCACTGAATCTGCATCCAGATCACCAAAGCTTCCATCTGCCATTGGAGACAATGTCACCGATGCTAAATGGTAACCTGCGGGCGCATACGCCGGCTGAGCCTTGCTTGGAAAGCAAAGGTGCTGAATGCGACCGCGGCCTGTACTGTTCAACATGATGGCTGGATGTTTCAATGCACATTGAAGAGTGGAGTAATAATAGACCTTGGTTGAGCGGAAGGCGGGTTTCTGCGGATCTTGCATGAGATCACACGCAGCGTGTTGATCCAGAGCGATGACCGTCCGCTTTGCACGTAATCGCTCACCTGTCTCCAGGACAACTTGATCACCATCCAGAGACGCTACTCTTGTATTCAGTAAAATGGAATCACGGTACAAGTGCTGACTCATTGATTTCGGGATAGCTTCCATCCCCTTGGCCGGTAACGCGGCCAGCCCTGTAGCGAAGCGCTTGAACAGATATTCAAATAATCGACTTGAGACAGAAAGCTGGTCATCAAGAAAAACGCCTCCGAAGAAGGGGCGGAAGAAGCGCTCGATCATGGATTCACTGAATCCCTGGTTTTTCAAATACTCAATCGAGGTGGATTCCGTGGCATTCCAAATCTCGTCATCTGATGCTTGCTTCAAGCGCATGGAAAGTTTCCAAACCTTCCACTTGTCACTCAGGGATGCTGTGTGACACCCAAGTGTCGGAAGTAAACTGGAGAAATCTCTGAGTGGATCTCCCATGAGTTGGATCGATTTTCCGTCTGAAATGTAGGCGCCTGGAGAAAAACTCCCCAATTGTAGTTTTGATCGATCGAGAAACGCCCCCCCTTGATCGTAGCTTGTAAGAAAAACCTGAAAACCACGATCAAGCAGAAATTGGCGATATTTGTCAGTACGTATTCTTCCACCAAGCCGGTTACTGGATTCCAGCAGAAAACACTCCCTGCCTTTCGACTGCAAAAAGACGGCGCACATCAACCCTGTGATCCCGCCGCCAATGATGAGGGTCTCCGTATCGACTGATTTCAAAATTGAGTTAACAGCTTGTTACTGCGTGATTCGTCTTGAACCGATGCTTGATCATTCGATGAGCGATCACCCCATTGATAGACACTCAAACTGTTGAGCGCTCGGACGAAGATCTGGTTGTCGGCCAATCCAATGTGTGCCCAGGTTTCTTCATCGGAAATTTCAACAGTATCAATGACTTCATACTTATCAGGGTTGGCGGCCATCAGTCGCAGCTTGCCGTTGGCTGAAAGGGCCAGAATTTTATCGCCGTTGGTCACCATGGAGCAGTATTTTCCAAGGCTTTCCGTGGAGGTCCACTTGATGTCGCCAGATTGCATTTCCAGACATACCATGCGACCGGATCGACCATGAAGAAAAGCATGCTGCCCTACCACGACAGGACTGCTCATGTAACCTTGAAACTTCTGGTTCCATTTTTCTTCAACCTGCCAGTTTTTATCGCCGCTCAGTGTGGGCTCGAAAAAATGGGCTTTACCTCCGTAAGTAGCTGTGAGGATACCGCTGCCGACAAAAGTGGGCGTTAGGATGTTCATCCCTCTGAATGCAGGTACGTTTTTTTCCCACAATGTTTTGCCGTCTGTAAGACTAATACCTGTCAGTGAAGCCCTTCCCAGGGAGACAAGTTGTTCAGAATCGCCGAAAGTGTGGACACGAGGAGAAGCAAATGGGCTGGAATTCATGGAATCCTTGGAAGGCGCCGATGACCAGAGCAGTTGACCATCTGTTGGATCTACTTTAATGGTTCCACCCCCGGCTTGCACGTAAAGACTACCGTTGTGAATCATGGGTGATGATACTCCGCCGAAAGAAGGCTCGGGGGTGTCGAGTTTGGAAGGAATGTCCAATTCCCAGGAGATTTGGCCATCGGAGGTGTTTATACACACAAGACGCTCCTGCATGCCCATGATGTAAAGATAACCGTTGCTGATGATAGGAGTGGATCGCATCCAGCTTCCATTGGAACGAGCGAAAAAGGGGACCTTCATGCCTCCATCCCACATTGCGGACCACAGAAGATCACCTGTGACACGGTCGTAGGCGTTGACCTGTTCGACATCATCTTTTTTGGATTCGGAAGTGTAGAGTTGGGTCAAGTCAACCACTGGGGAACTGTAACTCGCTTCCAGATTCTCGGACCAGGATAACTTGAGTTGTTCCGGCTGCAGATTGGAAGGCCATTGCCCCCCCTGATAATGTCCATCACGCGCTGGTCCCCGCCATTGATGCCAACTCTCATTGAACTCATCACCAAGAACGACTGCGATGCTTCCAGAGATAGTCCACAGTAACCAAAAGTAAATACGAAATGAAACCGACATATAGACAAAATACGTTAAGTTCACTTTTTGTCTACTATTTCTTTCATTTTATTACGGCTCGTTTATTTATTTTTATATTTTGTACCTTTTTTGGTTATGTTTCTCAATGAAGATCAGAGGCTGAATCAAGTGAGCAGAAAGGTTCGACATCAACAGCCCATTGGATGGAGAGCAAGCCAATGACTGAATATCGTGCCACTCATTGCACTTTCGATTCTTCAAATGGTTAACATTTCATCAGCCAGTAACTGTTGGCTGAATGCGCGACGAAAACAAAAAGAATACAAGCAAGGGTGGTAATCCATATCAGCCGACGATTCTGTTTGCGCTGGTAATGAGCGAAAAAGAAGAAAGAGTGCGAACGAGTATGCTCGACGCACTCGAGATNTCGTCGAAATAGGATTCCAACAGCGATTCGCGAGCATCGAACACCATGAGAACCCCAAATAGGAAAGCATGACGCCGAAAACGCTACAGGGCTCCTGTAAACCGAACAAACCCTTAGATGATTGAATCGCTCATCAAATTGTTTTTAAAAAGATCATCNCATCAACACNACGTCTTTTTCATGAACTGTGTTCAATGATCATTGTCCCTCACTTCGATGACACTTGAAAATCACTCTTTTGCCGGGCACTTTTTCAAGTCTGTTTGATTGGTGGCGCGCTTCCCAAAGGATTGTCCTTCGGTAGAATGAAGTCCTCCATGGTGGATGGAGTTAAACTTATGATTTCGTCAATAAATTAACGAGGGGCTTGCGTCCTTCGGAAGTGACGATGGCATACACAGTGTCTTCCGCATTAAGAGTATCCTCACCTGTTGGGACGATGGCCATGTGCTCACGGAGCAAACCGACCAGGGCGGCACCTCGCGGCCATTTAATTTCGGCAACTTTTTGCCCGACGACTTTGGCTGCTTCTTTAATGCCAAGCTGAATAACTTCAACCCCACCTTGCAATTCCGAAACTTTGTTGTATTTGCCCGTTTCCATGAAACGCAGCAGATCTCGATTGGTGGCCAGACGTGGACTCACGGCAGCAAGGATTCCGAGTCTTTGCCGATTTCGGTAGATGGCGTCAGCGTAATCAGCACGATGAATGAGCGTGAGACAGTATTCGGTACCCAGGCTTTTTGCCTGAAGACAGGCCATGACATTGTCTTCATCATCCGGACTGACAGCGATGAAGAAATCAGCCTGATCCACCTGCTCTTCGCGCAGTTGTTGAAGCGAGGTGGGATCCCCGTTGATAATCAGCGTATCCTGCAGGAGAGAAGAAAGGTGTCGGCATTCCGATTCACTTTTTTCCATGATACGAACGTGAATGGAAGCTCCTTCCAGCATTTGGGCCAGCGCAAACGCGTATTCTCCACCGCCGAAAATAACGACCTTGAGGTCTTTTTTACGCTGAGCACGCGCATCCAGCAGCGAAATCACCGGATCCAATTGGGAGGGCTCGCCAAAGAGGGTCACGAGGTCCCCTGGCAACAACTGATCTTTGCCTCCAGGGATGGTATTCACACCGTCTCTCATGATACAGGCGATACGCACGCGTTCTGGCATTCTGAGTTCAGCAATCGGAACACCAACAGCCAAACTGTCTGCGGACACTTTGTATTGATGGAGTTCAATGCGTCCTCGGGCAATATCTTCCACGACCAGACCTTCCGGGTTGCGCACAAATTTGACCAGTTCCACTGCAGCCAGACGCTCGGTACTGAATAAGTAATCAATCCCGAAATGATTGCGGTAGTCGAAGAGCCATTCTTCACGCTCTACGCTGGCATGCACGCGAGCAACAGTTTTTTTGGCTCCCAGTGATTTGGCAATAGATGCAGAAACAAGGTTGGTGTTGTCCAAACTCGTCAAAGCAAGGAACAAATCACACTCACCGACATTCGCCTCCGCCAAGGTGGTTGCCGCCGCACCGTTTCCACATAAAACACTGGCATCAAGGCTCTCATTTATAGCATCTGATCTGCCTTGGGATGCTTCAATAAGGGTGATATTGTGGAGTTGAGTCGAAAGACTCTCTGCCAGGTGCCTCCCTACTTCGCCAGCGCCAATGATGATAATATTCACAACGAAAGTTTCAACAGATTGATAAGATATGTTTTCAGATGTATCCCCGACGAGAAAATAACTCAGGGAAAGTTTACAAGAAGACCAAAATTACTTTGCAAATCGCTTAAGCTCTCCACCATCAAGCCAGACCCCAGACATTTGGGCCAGCGATCAAGCACAACGTTTCGATCCGGTTGTCTAAATACACGCATCAGGTCGGAATCATCCACCGGGCATTGCCACGATCTTTTATCCAGGCCTGGGCATTCCTTTCCTTGGGAAAGGGACATGAGATCTTTAGATGCATGAGTCAGCATGGCCGGCATTGCCTGTTCTTTGAACCAGATACCTCGGTACCTTGGACACTGGTCCACTTCGATTTCATTGATGACGTATGACTTCAATTCGATCTTCTTTCATTTGGAGCATTTCATGATTCTACGACGCATCGTCTTTTACAGCGCACATTCAAACTAAAAGCCCCCAGGCACATCGTCCAGAACGAAACCGCTCACAAACCCTCTCTAGGGTTGTTTGTGAATCAAAAGTAGCTTGAATTAAACTGTATGGAGAAAGCCACATCAGTAAAATCGTCAATTCAAAATCCGGAAGATTGTTGGACGAATCGTTTCGCTGGGAAGCTATCCATGCCATCCATGCATCTCCCCTGGCCAGCACGCTGGTTGTTTTGAGTCAACTTTGGCGAGGCAGGCTATCCATACCTGAAGGAGATCAAATCCCAGCCCATTGAGCGCTCATTTCCACAGGTCCAATGATTAAGGCAGTAACCGTATGCGCATACGCTTTTTCAGAAGGAGTCTTATACAACGATACAAGAGCCTACAGCTATTTTTCCACGCCCATTGGTCAACTGCTCATTCCTTGCCTTGTTTTTGATTTTATTATGATTTGAAAAACCAAATACTTTGTGGATATGTTGTCCTTTCAGTCGACATTATGAATACAATTCAAAAAGCATTGAAATGGACCTGTGTGATGGCTATCGCTGCGGCGACCTTCGCATCATCAGCAAACCTAGAAGCTCAAAAGAGCGAGCACAACAAGCTTTCCAAGCTGGAGCGCAAAGATGGTTGGAAATTACTCTTCAACGGTAAAAAATTAAACAAATGGCGCAACTTCAAAAAAGATTCGGTCAGTGATGGCTGGCAAGTCAAAGAAGGAGCATTCGTGCGAGCCGGCAAGCGAGCAGGAGATATCGTTACCAAAAAACAGTACGACAGCTTTGAACTTCAACTCGAATACAAAATTTCCAAGGGTGGAAACAGTGGCTTGATGTTTCACGTCACCGAAGAAGAATCCACGCCCTGGCGAAGCGGNCCCGAAATTCAGATTCAAGACAATGTGGACGGGCATGACCCGCAACTGTCTGGATGGCTTTATCAGCTGTACAAATCAGAAAAAGATGCCACCAAACCAGCCGGTCAGTGGAACCAGTTACGTATCCTGATTACCCCTGATAAATGCGAACAATACATGAATGGCGTGAAGTATTGTGAATATGTGAAAGGAAGCAAAGACTGGAATGAACGCGTTGCAAAAAGTAAATTTGCTGCATTTTCAAAATTCGGAAAAGCAAAGAAAGGTCATATCTGCCTTCAGGATCACGGTAATGAGGTTGCCTTTCGCAATGTGAAGATCCGCGAAGTGAAATAAACTTGGAAGATTTCACCTGACCACAGATTGATCGCGGTTCTGCAAAGAGCCGCGGTTTTTTTTATAGAGAAGCAAGATGCCCCCAGTCACTGATGAATCACGGAAAGATTGGATTAAAAACTGGAAACCTTTGTGACTTGGTCCCGCATCATTGGAGAGATTGCTGGCAAAAGGTCTACAGCAACACAGCGGTCGAAATCTAAATCAACTCGCTTCCATTTCTTCCATTCCTCGAATGAGATAAACTGGGCAATCAAGAGTTTGAACTTGCTTCAAAAATCGAGCCTTCTTGAGCCATGGAATATCGGGCAAGATCAACGTACCGGGCCGAAAAGCCTGCAGGTACCCTGCAAGGTTCATCATGGTCGGAGGAGTGATCACATACATACGAAACAAAACTGCCTTATCCTGACTTACCTGTGTAAGCCATTGACGCAGTTCCAACTCTTGCAAAGGGTCATCTCCCGGCAAATAAAGCACATTGAAATAGTGATGGCACAAGTTACCCATACTGAAGGCAGTTTCCAGCGCCATACGACTTTCCTCCAAAGTGCGGCTCACCACCGTGACAGGAAAAAGAATCGAATTCCCATTCCGTGCAATAAACACGCCTCCTTTGGATTTTTTCAGGACGTTCAACGCAGTGGAACCAAAACCGCTCGTCGCAGGCCACCGGGAGCTCAACGATCCCAGTGCNGTCACCTCTACCTCTTTCATGAGTTCCGTCAAAGTCTCATCAACCTGTCCACGGATCACCTGAAAATCCCAAGGGATCCTTTTACGCTCAGCAGCAATCTCAAGGGATTGCCTCGCATGCGCTGCAAGAGAACGAAATATGGATTCAATCTCCGCATGCTGAAGATCTCTGGACTGAGCTGCCGAGGCTCCGACCTCGCGGGCCACATCGCACTCCGTCACCCGAAGAAGTTCGGCGTCTTCAATAAATACACCCAATAATTCGCAGCCACGCTGATGCGCAATTTCAACAGCCGCATCCAGGGCAGAGAGGCTCTGAGAAGATGAATCCAGAGCAATGAGGATTCGCTTGCTGTTCATTTCTTTTCATCCTTGCCATCATTGGCATGAAAGGCTCTGGATTGTTCAGCAAAAGCCACCAAACGTCGCTCAACTAAACCGTTCACGGTATTCTTGGGAAAAAGCCCCCTGGCATTTCGCTTTCCAGCAGGCACTCCCGTCAAAACAGAAATCCCTTCGTTAACATGAGAAATAGGATAAATATGAAATTTTTTCTGACGAACGGCGTCGATTACCTCTGGGTTCAACATGAGATGGTTTACATTGGCTGCAGGAATCAAGACTCCCTGATCTCCCGTAAAACCTCGTGCTTTGCATAATTCGAAGAAGCCCTCAATCTTTTCATTCACACCACCGATGGCCTGAACTTCTCCCATTTGACTCAGAGCTCCTGTCACAGCGTATGTTTGTTTAATCGGCAATCCCGACAGAGCAGAGAGAAGGGCATAAAGTTCAGTTGAGGAAGCACTGTCTCCATCCACTCCATTATAAGATTGTTCAAACACCAGACTAGCGGAAAGTGACAAAGGCTTATCTGCAACAAAATGGCCCATGAGATACCCCGAAAGAATCATCATCCCCTTGGAATGCAAAGAGCCCCCGAGGTTTACTTCACGCTCGATATCGATGACTTCCCCGCCTCCCATGCGAACCTGAGCTGTAATACGACCCGGATGTCCGAATGCGTGTCCACCCAGCTGAATAACCGACAAAGCATTAATCTGCCCTACACGTTCACCCTCAGTTTCAATGATAAAAGTACCCTTGACCGTTTCCTCTCGCCAGCGAGTTTGAATGCGTCCCAGTCGACGGGCCGCCTGATCAATGGCGTTCTGAACATGATCTGACTTCACCAAAGTGGCTTTTCCCTGTCTGGCCCAATAATTGGATTCTCGCAATAGATCCGCTACGGACCGCATTTCCATGGTTAGCTTTTCGGCGTCTTCGGCATGACGGGAGCTAAATTCAATCACTCGCGCCACGGCAGCTCTGTCAAATGGCATCAAGTCATCTTTCTGAATCAATGTAGCAATCAAACGCGCATACATTTGAACATTCCTGGGAGAACGATCCATGTGATCTTCAAAATCAACCGCAACTTTGAATAAATCCGAAAACTCAGGATCGAGGTCGTGCAACATGTAATAAAGCATGCGATCTCCCACCAATACCACTTTCACATCCAGGGGAAGTGGTTCAGGTTCGAGCGAAACCGTGCTGACCAGACTCAGCGATTGCCCCAAAGATTCGACTCTGATTTCTCGCGATCTTAAGCAGCGTTTGAGCGAATCCCAGGCGAATGGCTGCATCAAGAGCTGCATCGCATCAATGACCAGATAGCCACCGTTAGCCAAGTGAAGCATGCCGGGTTTGATCAATGTAAAATCGGTGAGAAGTGTCCCCATATGGGAAATGTGTTCGACACGACCGACCAGGTTATTGTAGCAGGGATTGTCTTCATAAAGTACCGGATTACCCTTGGTCTCACCATGGTCAACAAGGACATTGACACGGTATCTAACCATCGAGGCTACCTGCATTTCCTCGGTAGGCATATTGCCTCCCCCCTGCCCTGGTCCTTCCTTGGATAGAAAAAGCTCCTCTGCGCTCTCAACGACGTCTTCCTGAACTTTGTCCAGATAATCCTGCACATTATCCATCGCGCTGTATTCTTGTTTCAAATCCTCTATCAACCCTGAAACAGCTGCACGCGTCACAGCTTGGTTCAGATCTTTGACCTTACGTTGAATAGATCGACGAATACGGGGAATATGGTGAATGATCTTTTCAATATCAGCCTGCAGTGCAGTGATATCTTTTTGCAGCTTCTTACGCTCTTTTTCAGGTAATTTACGAAATGCATCCTGATCGAGTATCTCGCCTGCTTTGGTCGGCGAAAGCGCGATGCCGCTGGGCGTTTGAATCAAAGTAATATTTTTTTTCTTGGCCCGTTTTTTGACGGCTTCAAGAGCCTTGTCCTGTTGTTCTGAAACTTCGTGTTCAATTTCCTGTCGACGCATCCGATATTTGTCGTTTTCAAATGCGGCAGGAACTGAGTTACGGAAATCCTCTACTAAACGATCCATGTCATCTGCCAATTTGCGACCTGTACCTGAAGGGAGTTTCAACAGAAGGGGTTTGTAGGAATCGACAAAGTTGTTGACATAACACCAGTCGGAGGGAACCGGTTTTGTTTTTGCCAGACGGTTCAAATAATTTTGGACAACCGAGTGCCGCCCGTAACCGGAGGGTCCGAGCACGAAAAGATTGTAGCCCTCTGATCCAATTTCCACTCCAAACTTGAGTGCTTCAACGGCACGGTCCTGCCCTATGACATCACGCACAGGCTTGAGATCTTTGGTCGTGCGAAATGAAAGATCCTTGGTGGAACAGCGATTGGCAAGCTGGTTTATTTTAAGAGGTGAAACGCGACTCATGGAAGTAAATGAAAATGATTAAATCTTATTTGGTAAAAAACTGACGCTGCTTGGCCGAAACAGTCATACCCAAGTGTTCCATCACTTGAAGCATGTCCTCCCAGACCTGCCTTTTAATGGCTTTGGCCGGATTGCGAAGTACGTAAGCTGGGTGGTAAGTCGGCATGACAGGTATACCGCGGAAATCTTGAAACCGGCCACGCAGTCGAGTGATGCCAAGGGACTTTTCCCCCAGCAACCCGTCCACAGCCGTCGTCCCCAATGCAACCAGAACCCGAGGGCGAATGATTTTGATTTGCTCCATCAAGTAAGGCCAGCAAGTTTGCATTTCCATCGGGGTCGGCTTGCGATTGCCAAAGGAGCGTCCTGGAGTGTCAGGACGACATTTGAGAACATTGCCGATATAAATGCGATCCCTTGAAAGCCCCATCGCATCGATGATTTTTGTCAGCAACTGGCCTGCTTTACCAACAAAAGGCTTGCCTTCGCGATCCTCATCCATCCCGGGAGCTTCCCCGACGAGCATCAAATCGGCATGCACGGTTCCAACCCCAAAAACCACTTGCGTTCTCGATTGCACTAGATGGCTGCAGCGCTGGCACTCCTCAGCTCGCTTTCGGAGTTCTGCCATCGCAAGCTCTTTTTGATCAGGAGCAAGATCTGGCCAATCCTCAACGCGACCGATCAGGTCCTTTTCTTCCTGTGCCAATTCGATGGCTTGGGATGGCGTCACAGAAACCGTGGCGTCCAATTTTCGGGTTTCAGGGATTGGGTTTTGTCTTGGTTTAAGCTTCTGCTCAACAGTGGTTCTCGGCTTCTGCTTAGAGGAATGAACCATTTTCCGAAGTAATTCCATGGACTCGTCCTCCATGAGAATGGAGGAATGCCCATCAGACTTTAAAGCCCCGAGATGTTCAATCGTTGCATCCAACAAATGATCAAAAGCCTGCACCATAATGAGGGTTCCTCGCCTAACCGGCGGAGGCGTCACCGTGATATTCGATACGAATGATCTGCGTATCACTGTTATCACCCCACTGGGTGCCCCACTGAATGACGTAGAGACAGCCGTCAGGTCCAAGTTCCATATCCATTGGACGCTTGAATGTCATACCTGGCAGGAAACGATGGAGATCTTTACGCGGGTTCCCAATCGATTCATCCTCACCGAGCTTCACGGCAATGATCCAATTGCGTGACCATTCATAGATGAACAGGTGATGATCAAAGACGGCAGGAAGCTTATGAGATGATTCAAGGCTGTCCTCATGATAGTATACAGGGCCTGCCATCGCAGTTCGTCCACCGCCTGAGTTCACTGCAGGGAATCTGGCCGAAAGCGAATGCGGGTAGTAAATGAATGCAGGTTGGGCAGGCGGCAATTCTTTGCCACCTGTATTGTTGGGCGACAGGTTGAGAGGCTTGTCAGGATCCCAGGGCTCCAGTGGTTTCTTGTTGTCAAAATCGTAGCGCGTGTAGGCTTTATTGTTCCCAATGAAGTAAGGCCAGCCAAAAAAACCGGCATGGCGTGCCTGATTAATCTCATCAAAACCGGCTGGGCCACGACCGGGCTTCAGGCTTCCGGCGTCAGGACCCACTTCGCCCCAGTAGAGAAATCCCGTTCGTTGGTCAATGGAGATGCGATAAGGATTCCGATTCCCCATGACATAAATTTCAGGACGCCCTTTGCTGCCGTCCTTGGGGAAAAGATTCCCATCGGGTATTTCAATTGTACCATCCGCCAGAGGGTGCACACGCAGGATCTTCCCACGCAGGTCATTCATGTTGGAGGAGGATTTCTGAGCATCCCAAGGGAAGCGCTCTGCTCGCTCGTCACTGGGGCTGAATCCGTCCGATTCGAAAGGGTTCGTATTATCTCCGACCGATGCATAAAGATTCCCATCACCATCAAAGTTCAAGGAACCACCCGAGTGACAACATTGTAGTCGCTGGGTCTTGATACGAATAAGTGTTTTGATGCTGGTGAGGTCCAAGTGCCCATCCTTGATCGTAAAACGTGAGACATGGTTTTCTTCGAGCTCGGGATGTGAATGAAACAAATAAATCCACCCATTGTCTTCGAAGTGCGGGTCCAAAGTCATTCCCAGCAGACCGTCCTCCAAACCGGTGAACACATCTACTTTACCAACCGTGTGCACTTCACCTGACGCAGGCTCCAGATATTTAACAAAGCCACGTCGTTCAGCAAAGAATACACGCCCATCGCTGGCCACCGACAACTCCATGGGATCCACAATACCCTTGGGGTCTTTCTTCGGGTTTTCAGCAAGGACAATGCGTTTAAAAGCTGATTCGGGAGGGTAAGCCAGATCAGCTGCTTGGGTTCCCAAAGCTAAGGTAAGGCCAGCAAGGACCAGATAATGCCATTTTTTCATATCTAAGATTGTTTGTTTTGTTAACGAAGCGAATTTAAGTTCAAGAAACGATCAACCCCTGTGCCGCTTCAGCCATTTTTTCGGCCGTCAGACCGTGGCGCTGATAAAGGTGTTCCGCCATGTAGGCAGACTGCCCGAATTCGCCCTCGATCCCAAGACTGACAACACGATGGGAACTACCGTTGCGAGATAGAGCATGCGACAGCTGTGAACCCATACCACAGGAAACCTGATGGTCTTCAATCGTCACCACTCGCCCATTAGCTGCGCTGACGAGCGGAGCGATGGTCTCCAGATCAACTCGATTGATAAATGGATTACTGATGACCGTGGCATTGACGCCCTTTTCAGCAAGCAGCTCACCTGCCTGAACCGCTTTGCTGAGTAGCGGCCCACAACCAACCAGAACAACATCCGATCCTTCCCTGATAACCTGCGCCTTGCCCCAGGGGTATTCGGCACCTTCGATCCAATGGATAGGATAATTTTCCCGCCCGACAAAGAAAATGTAGTTTTCACCGTCTCTACCCGCCTTACGATCCTCCGCATAACGCTTGATCGCTTCATACATCAAAGCATCTGCTTCGCCTGCACAAGAAGGCGCAATCGCCACGGTGTGTGGAATGGCACTGACAGCGGCAAAATAGGTAGTTGCCTGATGACTTGCTCCATCCGCGGCATCCTGAAAACCAACATGAGAAAAAATCGCAATCACAGGCGCCTGCGACAAAGCAGCCATGGTCAATGGCAGGTTGCCTTTAGTGACACCAAATTGACCAAAGGTATCTACAATGGGAATATAACCTGCCTTCGCGTATCCCGCTCCCACACTGACCATATTTGCTTCAGCGATTCCCACTTCGACGAATCGATCAGGAAAATTCGCCTGAAAAGCAGCAATCCCAGTAGAGCCCTGAACATCACACGATACAGAATAAACGGGATGCCCGTCTTTGGCGGCCCGAATTGCAGCTTCAGCCAATCCGCCTTGGATCTTTCCTTTCTTGACCGCTGGGGCCCCACTCGATGCAGCGGCTTTGGCCGCGGTATCCGCTTCCCATTTGGCTCGCAATTCTTTGGCCCAGACCAACAATTCACCGGGTGCTTCACCGCCATAGATTTCATTCACAAAATCAAGAATCTTTTCGCCACCCTTCAGCGGAAAACCGTGACCGCCACTGGCGCTCTCAGCCGTTGCCTTGACACCATAGCCCTTGACAGTTTTAACCCGCACGAGCACAGGTTTGGAGGAATCGGCTCGAGCGGATTCAACAGCAGAATCAATCGCCTGGTAAACCGTTTGCAAGTCATGCCCCTGCTCGACATCAACTACATTCCACCCAAGGGTTTGCATGGCATCAAAAGAGGGAGCCATGTCAAAGGAGTCAGCCGGGATGCGTCCCGACAATTTGGTCTGGTTATCCGAGAGCACCATGACAAAAGGGTTTACCCTGCCTTTGGCGGCCAGACCAGGGATCGCCGAAAAGGCCTCCTTGGCTTCACCTTCCATGGAGGCACCATCTGAAAGAACCAATATCGTCACACGATCATTCCCGGCGGTCTTGTCAGCCATGGCAAGTCCCTGACACTGCCCCACCGCAGAACTGAGAGGTCCGTTACTGAGGAGTACGCCTTCGGGATTCAAATGTGATTCACCGTGACCAGTGAGTTTACTTTCAATACTTCGAAATCCCCTCAGGTCTTCAAACGTCAACCCATCAAACCCCAGATTCGCACGCAGGGCATAGACCCCGTTTTCCGTGTGCCCAGCATCATTGACAAAGTTATAGGCATCATACCACGGACGATCATTTGTTGAGAACATAAACCCATGAATAGATGCCATGATTTCCGCCAAAGCAGCAGGACCTCCCCAGTGACAAGCTGCGCCTCCATTGACGGCGTGCACATTCATGAGCGCTACCAGAGCGCGAGTGGCTTTGGGATCTCCGAGAATAACATCATCACCCGCATTGTTCTTGACGGTAACAGCGTATTTGGGTGCCTGTCCCGGATTGCCGGCCAAGCGATTATTCAAAGTCAAGGGTGTTAAGGCTGGGGCTTCCATTGGTTTTGCGTCAATCGGTTCTGATCCCATAAATTTTAATCGTTCGTTTAGTAGTATTAAGCAATTTGAAGGGGAAACTTTAATGTCAAAGCTGAAAATGTGAAGGAAAGAATTGACCAAGGTTAATGTGGATTTTGAAAGAAAATGTAATGGGTCGAGTAATCACTGAACTCGAAATAAACCTTTTTCTCCCCTTCATCAGCCTTGAAATTGTAGTTAAGATCTGCCACTCCATATCCATACCGATAAGGACGTGTAACCGATTTCCCCTGAGTGGATGCGGCGGTTGAGAGTTTATCTATCTTGATGAACCGATGCACAAGCTTCTCCCCCGCATAAACCTCCAATACCCCATCGGTGCCCGTCCAGTTTTGAACGGCTCGACTGAATTTATTTTGCGTTTCCTGCGTACAACCCGATGAGAACACTATGAGGAGAAAAGCAAGCGGAGCTGTTGATATTTTCCATATTTCGAGACCAAGCATGTTGTTGAAACTGGCGTGGGACGCTGAGATTGTCAAAAAGAAGATGAACGCAGCCGGGAATAAACTCGAAAAAACTTACTGGGAATGTCATGCATCGACATCTAGGCCTATTTGATTACACTCTGCTCAACAGATATATGGCAAAAGGTGAGATCAGTTGGAAAGGTAGTTTCGAGGACGGTCGAAAGAGGCAGGCGTATGCCAAGAAGATTGGCAGAAATTGGCGGTTTTTTGATCGTGAAAAACGATACGACAACTGGGAACCTGTCCTTAAACCGGAATTTGATGACTGGATTGAACTGTTGGATGGCGTTGATCGACGGGTACATCGACGCTTGCTCCAACCCCAGGATGCTGATCGCTTAAGGCAAAAAATCAAGGAACTATTCCCTGGTGTAGATGTTCCTAAGCCTTCCTGAAAGATCTTGCACCATACTGCATTGAGCCTTTTTGAGGAATAATCCTGACCTCCATTCGTGACAAAAAAGAAGCCGCTCATTTCAGTTGTTTTACCAGTTTATAACGCGGAATCCACCATCCTGGATGCTGCTTGCTCGATTCTCGATGGAACTTTTCAAGATCTGGAACTCGTGATTGTTGACGATGGTTCCACTGATCAAACCCTTGATCGTCTGAAAAGCATCAACGATCCGAGATTGGTCCTGACTAAAACCCCCCATCAGGGAGTCGTGGCCGCTGCCAACAAAGCAGCTTCCATGGCACAAGCCCAATGGATTGCCAGGATGGATGCAGACGATATCTCCCATCCTCATCGGCTTGAAACGCAGTGGAAATTTGCCATGCAGAACAAATGCGACATCATCAGTGGACTTGTCAGCATCACCGATCTAAGCGGAAATCCAGTTCAAAGCATGCGGCGCTATGAAGACTGGTTGAACAGCCTGACTACCCACGAAGACCTTATGGCAAATCGCTTTGTTGAACTACCAATGGTCAATCCCAGCATCCTTGCCCGCCGTGAATTCTTTCTGGACAAATGCCGTCAAGGTGACTTCCCCGAAGATTACGATCAGTGGTTGAGTGCTTTTGAAAGTGGTGCCAAGGCAGGCAAAACTGAATCCCTTATCCTTGATTGGCGGGATCATGAGAACCGCCTCACGCGAAACGACGCCCGCTACAAGCAAGGAGCTTTTGACCATTGCAAGAGGCACTATCTGCTGTCCGGCCCATTGCTGAATATACGCAAAGTCATTCTATGGGGTGCAGGGAAAACCGGTAAAAGCTGGTTATCCTGGCTGTTGAACAAGGGTTTTGAAATTCCGTACGCAATTGACGTGTCACCCAGAAAAATCGGCCAGTGTATTCACGGGGTCAGAGTAATATCTCCTGAGCAACTTCGCACGATTTACGATGCAGAGATTCCTGTGCTTGCCGCAGTGGGCGCCTCTGGGGCCAGAGAACTGATTGAAGCATTCATGGAGAACCTTCGATGTATCAAAGGGAAAAAACTCTGGTTCGTGGCCTAGATTGATGGGTCCATGTTGGCAGGCTAAGGCAATCGCCAGTCGAAGATACCCTGGCACCAGGGATGGCGGGAAGTCCCGTTCCCATCAGCTCGCAGACCATCGATTTTCTCGAGTATTTTCGCTTCTGGATGACCAGCTATTAAGGTCTCATTCAACATGTGATCACGATCCTGTTTACTGAGATTAGGACTGGAACAGACCTTTTCAATCTGCATCCAGAAATAGATGCAATCACCCCAAAGCGTTCTGAGTTGCCCTCAAGCAATTGTCTCTGATTTAAGTAACAAACTCTTGGAAAAAAATTGCTGGCCCTTTTTATCCGAGAGCAAACCCAATCCTAGCTGTCACAGGTTATTGTGGCTGGAAATAAATTTGGCAGCGATCTTGGCCCGACCAGGGNAAGGAACAAGCATTCCTGCCAATATTGCAATGATTGCGATCACAATAAATAATTCTGAAAGAGTAAAGCCTTTACGGTTCGTGTGGTTACTACCCATAACCGACCCAGTGTTGCTAAGACTCCGTCGCATTAGTAAGTGCTCTTTGAGAGATTCCGCTGTGCATTTTTAGAAGTGCATGGATTGACTGCAGAAAACCTTCTGCGTCCAAGAAAGTCAAACCGAACTCATGGATCGACATCAAATGGCACGGTCAGGCCAGTTCCACCTCCATCTGAACGGAATCCGTGAATGTTCAAAGTCAAGGAATTGGCATTAGGGTAGAGGGCTCGAAAGGCCTCTTTGAGGGGCTGTAATGAAAAAGTAAGTTTCTTACGCACAAGCGCCCTGCAGAGATCATTGTTGCTCTCATGCGTCATGTAGATGTTTGCCTGCACAGGGTCTGATTCCAGAAATGCATTCGGGTCGGCAATGATTTCAAATAAATGTTCCCGACATCCCCCCCCATATTCAACCTCCAGTTCCAGCAGGTCGCCCGATACATTGGCTTCGAGTAAACGAAACGCATCAGATGCAGCGGCATCAGGAATTTCAGCCATCAGCTGAATGGATGGCTGGGCTTCTAATTTGACATTGAATCCACGCTCTTCATCGGCAATCCTCTCATCGTAATCAATGAAAACCGACATGGGATAACCTAAATCAGAATCATAGGTAGTAGTGATCTCCTTTGCGTCCTGAAGGAAGGCTTCATCAATGATGTCGAATAATTCTTCGATGGTTTTATATCGTTTCCAGTCTTTCTCGATCACCGGCACACCATCGTGCACCAGAGAAATTCCAGTCCACTCCCCACCCTCTACCTTGATGTTGACTGGTGCAGTGTATTCGGGCAGACAGAAGCAGGACCAATTAAAAACATATTGGTAGCTGCTCAGGGCCTGCTCGTTCCAGAGTTGTCGATTTTGGTCAAATTGTAGTCGCATCGCATTACGGTCAAATTGAGCCAATCGGTAGAACTGATGGGGAGCGTCATCCTCAGGAGCAATCCAATCTGTTGCTGCATCGGATGACACGATAGGATCCGATACAACCTGCCAAACTGCCAAATCGTCTGAAGCTTCGATGACATAGGTTTGTCCAGAGTGAGCGCTGAAACTAAGCTCCATCTGTCCTTGATCACTCAGTTTGAAGGATGTCCATTCAGGCTTCAATTCAGCCCCTTGAACAAAATTGCCCAAGGTTAGAATCCCTGTCATTGCACTAATTATCTTCCACATGATCTTTTTTGAATTACTGATGAGGCAACTTTGCCTGATATTTAGTGTACTGTAACACCCATACAGTAATATGTAAAGTGCGTATTCGAGTGAAAACCGATGCAACATTTTGAATGTGTTCGGAAATACCTCGATATGACCTGCCGGATGTTTGGTATGGAATACGATACCATCTTGAAACTCGGCATGATTACGCAAGGCCATACCGCTTGTTTCATCACGACTACCCAATTGAATTTTGTTGAGGTTCTGCGAATTCCTCCAGATTCATGCCTGGAAGCGCTTCGTGGGAAGACTCCTATTGTCAAGAGAGATACGCAGGATCCGGAGCCTTCGATGACTGTTGCTTGGACCCTGAGATGCCTCAATGCTACCACATGCAAAGGTCCGATGCTCCCAGCGCGGATTTGATGAAATAATGATATATCAAAAAAGGCGGAATAAAACTTCCGCCTTTTTCTAATGATTTTTTGGTTCAGGAATTAAAATCCCTGACCGCTGGTCGAGGTTTGTATACGACAGAGATACATGTCACTGGTCAGGTAAAGGGTCGAACCATCATTACCAAACCCACAGTTGGCAGTTGCAGGGCCAGGGCGAATGGTTCCAATGTGCTCACCCTTGGGCGTAAACACAAGCACACCACCAGGGCCAGTCGCCCATACCGCACCGTGAACATCGACCTTGAGGCCATCCGGCAACCCGGGATTGGCGGCGCCTACCATACTTGTCGCATCGAAGAATCCACGCTCATTGGCAACGGTGCCATCGTCAAGCACATCAAAGGCTAGCCAGTGGGCCTGCTCCGGATCTGAGTTGGCGACATAAAGCGTCTTTCCGTCAGGCGATAAATCAATGCCATTGGGGCGTGTCATTTTGTCGGTCAACAGGACCAGATCGCCATTGCGTCGCAGCAGGTATACACCCTGAAATAAAAGCTCCTTCGCTGGATCATCCATGTTTTTTTCCAATCCATAGGGAGGATCAGTGAAATACAGATTGCCTTTTGAATCGTATACAAGGTCGTTCGGGCTGTTGAATCGACGGTATTTGTAAAATTGAACGACCGTATCGATTTGTCCCTTGGAATTAAGGCGTCCTATCTGCCTGTCACCGTGCATGGCCAAAACCAATTTGCCGGACGAGTCGAACGTAAGGCCATTCGATCCCATCTCACCCAGTCTGGGGTTTTTTCCAGTGTAGCCGCTTGGCTTGAGAAAAACCGAAAGACCTTCACTCTCATTCCATTTATTCACCACGTTGTTGGGGATATCGGAAAACAGAATCGCCTTGCTTTTACGATCCCAGACAGGACCTTCAGCCCATTCAAAACCTTCGGCCAGCAATTCGATGGCAGCATCCTGTGGAATGAGTTGATTGATTCGATCATCAAGTCGGACCACTTCTCCAATGGAGGGACGGCGCGTTTGCGATGAAGACGCGGTTTGATCTGATGATGCTTCTTCCTGAGACCAGACTTGTGGAGTACACCAGTGCGAAGCCAGCATACAAGTTAGGAAAAACCTGATTATTGACGTTTTCGTATTCATAGGAACTGGCTGAAGGTTGGAATCGCAGATGTAGTTGGTCAAGACTAATCCTGTGTCAAAGAGATTGATCCCAATGCCTTTAATGCAATAGCATTTTGAGGATCACTGCATATCAGGGACCGTCAAACACCATGCCAAAAATCAAACACAATGATCACCCGCTCGTGAAGATAAAGAAATCGGGCATCCACGGATACGGTGGCTACGCACGCACCAAAATCAGTAAGAAGAAACGTATCATCGAATACGTAGGACCTCAGATAACCAAGAAGCAAGCCGCCGAGGCACTGGAGAAGGGGTTGAATGAGTATGTCTTTACCTTGAATGATGAATTGGATATTGATGGGAGCGTCGATTGGAATACCGCCCGCTATATCAATCATAGCTGCGATCCCAATTGTGAAAGTGATATCATAGACGATCACGTTTGGATCATTGCAATCAAGAATATCGAGAAAGGCGAAGAGCTTACCTATAATTATGGTTACGACCTCGAGGATTTCCAGACCAGGCTTTGTGGGTGCGGAGCAAAAAATTGCATTGGTTACATGGTAGCTGAGGAGGATTTCAAAAAAGTGAAATCCACGATCGATTCAGAACAAAAAGCCAAGAACAAGAAAAAGAAGAAGAACAAGAAGAAATGAAACCAGGCATCCTTTATATTGCAACCGGCAATGAACACAAGGTATCCGAAATTGCTGAAATGCTTGGGAACTCGGTTCGCTGCCTTTCCATGAAATCACTGGCATCACCACCTGACCTTNTCGAGGATGGTGATACATTTGAAGCGAACGCACTTGCAAAAGCCTCACAGCTTGCAACGTGGTTAAAAACGCAAAGCCTGGACAACAAACAATGGTACGTCCTTGCTGATGATTCCGGTCTGGAAGTGGATGCGCTTGGTGGAAGACCCGGAGTATTCTCAGCCAGGTTTGCCGCTGATGAAACAGCATGTTCTGGAAATGCGACAGATGAAGCCAACAATGCCAAACTGATCCGACTACTCAAGAAAGTGCCAGAGAAAGAACGAACCGGCAGATTCCGTTGTGTGCTGGCTTTGATCAATTCATTCCCGAAAGCTAGTACCTCCGGACAATGGACATTCAGTGGTTCATGTGAAGGTCAATTGATGCTTGAATCCAGCGGTGATCAGGGATTCGGGTATGACCCTCTGTTTCGTCCAAAGGGTTTTGATCAGACCTTCGCTGAACTGGGTGCAACCATCAAGAACAGGATCAGCCATCGCAGTCATGCTTTACAAAAACTGAAAACATTTTTGAGCCAGACTTAGTATGAAAAAGTCTCATGTCCACCCCCACCCCACGCGCTGGGTGGCTACTCTTGTTTACCTGTGCGCCTTTCTTTGTCTGCCAGATGCTCTCAGGGCTCAGGACGCAGCAGCAGACTATCTCGAACCCCAATCAGGCTGGATAGGCAGCACCATTGATGCCCAAAAAGCCGAAGGATTTCCAATCAAGGACAATCTGGCCATTCGGGGGCTGGTGTTTCGACTGGGAGTGGGTGCCTATGGATGTTTTGATACGGATCTGCTTCGCTGGAGTGTGGTCTGGTCTGGAGACTTTTTGAGTTACCGAAGCATGGCTACTCAATCCTATTTTCAGGTTGGCAAAAAGAACAGCGGTGGCCAGACAGCACTTTGTGCTCCAACAGGAAACATATTGACCGCAACGGGTCTTTACCCAGGCGGTTTCAGCGAAACCATCTGGCTTGCCGACCCGAGAAGCAAAGGGCCGGATCAACGTGATTTGGGCCGCGGCCCCATCTCAAAAGAATCAGGTCAGTGGATCAGTGTAAGCCAGGCTTCCTCGGGGCCTGTATTGACTTACAAAATAGGCAACACTCTCATCCAGGAGCGAAGTCAAATGCATCAAATGGAATCAGGTACCAACTGGGCTCGACTCCTTGAAATTGAATCACATGAGAAGGATTTGGTAATGGTCATCGGATCTTTTCCAGGTCAGAAAATCCAGATCGCCTCCGGTCAAAAAGCCTCAGGAACCGCCACTCCTGATAATGCAAAGGGTTCTCCAACCCACTTCTGGGCGAGATCGGATGCATCCAAAGTACACTTTGAATACATCAATCCTGGAAATGTGCTTCTGGCACGCTTGGCTCCTGCTGACCACAAAAGCAGAGTCAGGGTCTTCGTAGGAAAAACTTCGAACGCAGATCTTACAAATAAGCAATCATGGATCGCGTATCCAGAAAAGACGGCCCCAAAACTCCAATGGCCTGAAAAGATCACGACTCAGTGGGAACCTCATTCAACTCAGGGCAGCTTCATCCAGGAACAACTCCCACTCCCTGAAAACAACCCGTGGGGTCGTAAGGTCCGATCTTCAGCCATGGCTTTTCATGAAGATGGCACTTTGTTTGTGACGACATTTGACGGGGATGTCTGGACCGCTGCTCAGGGTCAGAAAAATGCACCCCAAGTTGAGTGGCGGCGCGTGGCGGCGGGACTTCATGAGCCCATGAGTATCTGTCTACGCGAAGGAGTTCCGTTTGTTTTCACTCGTAATGGAATCATTCAGCTCATGGACCATGATGGTAACGGCGAATACGAATCACATTTGAACTTTTGCAGCGAGTTCACTCAGTCTGCGGAGACACGCGAGTTTGCCATGGATATGGTAATGGCAAACGATGGAAGCTTTTACATCGCCAAAGGTGGTCAGCAGCTGACTTACCAGGGCATCGACAATGGCAAAGTCTTGCACGTTTCCAGGGATGGAACATTAGTCGAAGAAGTGGCGATTGGCTTGAGACAGCCCTTCCTCGGTTACTCAAAAAAATGGGATATGCTGACGGCCAGTGACCAGCAAGGGCATTGGATACCGAGCACTCCGGTGCACTGGCTTCGTGATGGTTTGCATTATGGATTCCGTTCCAGCGCCGAAGTTCAGGCACCCAAGAAAGAGATCACAGAACCACTGGTCTGGATTCCTCATCGAATTGTTCACAGCGGTGCGGGCCAAATCTGGCTGGACGAATCCGGCATGGGAAATTTGAGTGGTCAGATGGTCTACCTGGATCACTACCGCCCGAGGTTGGTGAGTGTCTTCATGGACCAGATGCCTTCACCAAGGCAGGCAGCGGTCGTACCCTTGCCTTTCAAATTTGATATTCCCATGTTGAAAGCAGTACAACACCCCGAAAGCCAGCATCTTTATTTGACAGGATTCAAGGTCTGGGGTTCCAATGCCAGTGAATGGGCGGGCATTGTACGGCTGCGTCCGACAGGCACGCCTGCCAACTATCCAGTCCAGGCCCGAGGGCTGAAAGAAGGTTTGTTCCTCAAATTTGACCAACCGCTAGATGCGGATTCCGCACAAAATCCAGCCCACTACAACGTCCAACGATGGAATTATCAACGATCAGCAAAATACGGTTCGGGATATTACACACTGGACGAGGAAACGGGGACGGAATGGATGGGACTGTATGGGGCCTACCTCACTGACGATCGCCGGGGTGTATTTGTCGCCGTTGCCGATCCTCAAACAGTGATGCAAATGGAGCTCGTTTATCGCATCAAGTCTCAATCTCAGGACTTACTGGAAGGCTCTGCATATTTCACCTTCCACCACTTACCCGAAACCAACTGGAAGGCCCTTGGTTTTTCAGAAGCCCCCATGGACAAACACCCAAGTCTTGCCTCCATTCCATCAGGACCAGCTGACACTCAGGAGATCTCTGCAGCCCTTGGAAAAGAGCTGTACGAAACGATGGGCTGCATGGCGTGCCATTCGAATGATGGCAGCACGGAAGGTCGGGTGGGGCCTACTCTGGCCGGGCTCGCTGGCAACAGTCGATCCTTTGCAAAAGGTAAGGATACAGTGGCAGATGCGAATTATTTGCGCGAATCCATCCTTCAACCTTCGGTAAAAGTGCTCAAGGCATATGCTGAATCTGACATTGGAATGCCAACCTATGAGGGCGTGCTCACTCAATCCCAGGTCAACTCACTGGTAGAGTATATCAGGACGCTTGAGTAGAGGATCCGGAATCACTGGAAGCAGGTGTGATTTGAGAACGAAAACAAGAGCTTTCAATGAAACGAATTCCAGATTGTATCAAAACACTTGCATGATAAGGTGTGCCGTAATCGGACATTCCTTGAATCATGAAAAGTATGCAAATTTCAAAATACAATTCTGCACCCGGGGGATTTACCCTGATCGAACTGCTGGTTGTCATCGCTATCATAGCCATCCTCGCGGGCATGCTTCTGCCTGCCCTTGGAAAAGCCAAACAAAAAGCCAACCAGATCTATTGCCTGAATAACGAAAAACAAATGGGACTGGCCATTGCGATGTATGCGGGAGATTTCGATGAAAGGTTTCCGCTGGCCAAAAATTGGGGCAGATCCTGGGGCGAGTCCTTTGTGCAAAAGGGTGCAACCAAATGGCTCCCTGAACTCCTTGAACCCTATCTCTCCAGAAACAACCTGACAAACCATATGGAGGAAGGGGAAAGCGGTCACGGTCATCGTCATCCCGGAAAAGGCATCTGGGCCTGTCCATCCGGTTTGAAAGCCAAAGATCCGGATGTAGCAAGACTGAATGATTTTTTGGCAGATAATGATCATGTGACTTATGTATGGAATCATATCTACTTGAAAAAAGACAATGCATCCTATGAGACNGATCGCCCGGTCAGCGGCCGTCGCACGGCCACCGTTGTTTCCCCCTCTAGGGCTGTTCTCATCTGGGAAATGCCTTATTGGAACCCAATGAGATCCGCACATAAGGATGCCTTGAACCTCGTTTTCGCAGACACCCATGCGGAACTGGAACGAAGAAAACCCGATGAACAGGATTGGTGGCGATATCACAGCCGGCGTGGTTGGGATGACGGTGATTTAACGGGCAATACCGACCTGCAGTAAACTTTATTTACGTTAGACATTTCTTATTTCATTCATGAAAGCAGCATTCATTAAGGAAACAGGGGAACCCGATGTCATTCAATATGACAACCTGCCCGACCCAAGCCCCTCACGAGGGCAACTCTTGATCGAAGTGGAGGCCGTTTCTGTCAACCCCATCGACACCTACATCCGCTCTGGAAAAATTCCCATGGAAAAGCCTCAACCCTTCATCCTCGGATGTGATTTTGCAGGTAGGGTGATTCAATGCGGTGAGGGCAATTCCCAATTTAAGCCCGGCGACCGAGTCTGGGGAAGCAATCAAGGACTGCTGGGCCGACAAGGAACGTTTGCCGAACAAATTATCATTGATGAGCAATGGGCTTATCCGACTCCTGACTCAGTGTCATCGGAAGATATCGCAGCGACTTCCCTTGTGGGAATAACTGCACACCTGGGATTATTTGCTGAAGCTCAATTACAGCCAGGACAAACTTTATTCGTACCCGGNGGTAGTGGCGGGGTTGGATCCATGGTGGTTCAAATGGCAAAAATTGCAGGTGCACGAGTCATCACCACGGCCGGAAGTCGCGCCAANGCCGAGATATGCCAAACGCTCGGAGCGGATGAAGTCATCCTGTATAAAGAACAATCTGTCGAAANCGAATTGAGGCAACTGGCGCCTGACGGTGTGTCCGTATGGTGGGAAACTTTGAGAGAGCCGAACTTCGATTTGGCCGTGACAGCCTTGGCTCCCAGAGGCTGCATGATTTTGATGGCAGGACGTGAAGCTCGCCCCAACTTCCCGGTCGGCGCATTTTACGTCAAACAATGCCGTCTTCATGGTTTTGTCATGTTTGGAGCAAGCCCTACCGTTCAATCTCAATGTGCCGCTGATATCAATCAATGGATGCAGGAAGGAAAACTGAAGGCACGCATTGACCGTATTCTTCCTCTATCGGAGACGGCTGAAGCTCACAGACTCCAAGCTCAAAACACCGTGGAAGGATCAGGTATCCTTAGCGGCAAAATCGTCTTGAAACCCTGATTCTCAAAATCGCGTAACCAGCTCACACATGAGACGGTTTATGGGTTTGAGAAAAGAAAGAACCAGCAGATAAGCACCCGGTATAATGANAGACTCAGAGTCTTAATGCGCAATACTTTGTGCAGGAANAGACGCCACGGATTGTAAAGATCACAAATCAGTTTTTCATTCGAAACCTCAACCATGACTTTGAAGGAAACCCCATACGATCGAGCCACGATCCCTGAAGATCTCAGCGAGCAAGACACCGTGATCCATAAGCAAAACAAATTAATATTCAGAGCCGGTTGCTCCTTTGTTTCATCGTCTATAATTCAATATACCAATATCGTTGGCACAATCTTTTGACATGCAAGATGACGCGATGTTCAATTGCNTGATCATTCTATGATACATTTGCTGCCTTGTTTCGCTGTGGATCATTGGATAGAACACGATGACAATAGAAGCGTTAACGTATATTTTTCTGGGATTGATCGCCTTGATTGCAGGCGGAGAACTACTTGTGCGCGGTGCGGTGGATCTGGCCAATCTCGTCAAGATCCCCCCTCTGGTGATTGGNTTGACGGTGGTGGCCTTTGGAACAAGCTCGCCGGAATTAGCTGTCTCCATTCGTTCGGTAATCTCTGGCAATACCGGAATTTCGGTAGGCAACATTCTTGGAAGTAATATTTACAACATCCTGCTCGTTCTTGGAATAGCCGCTTTATTGACACCACTCAAGGCTTCCAATCAACTCATACGATTTGATGTACCCATCATGATCCTGGCGTCAGCAATGACTTTACTGCTTTCATTGGATGGCCTACTGACACGGATGGATGGAGCGGGGCTTTTTTTATCTCTTTGCGGGTATACCGTATGGCAATTCAAAAAAGGAAAAAGAGAACAACCAGATCAAAAGCCCAGCTCAAACGGCGATGCTCGACAGGAAGGAAAACCGCCTGCCTGGATTCCNTTAAGATCCCTGATCGTGATCTTACTCGGCTTTGGTTTGCTTTCAGCGGGATCACGCGGACTGTTGATCGGGGGAGTCGCCATCGCCACGGCTCTGGGGATAAGCGAACTCATCATTGGATTGACCATTGTCGCCATAGGTACTTCGTTGCCGGAAATAGTCACTTCGATCATNTCCATTCGCAGTGGGCATCTGGACATGGCGGTCGGAAATGTGATCGGCAGCAATCTGTTTAATCTTCTGGGAGTACTCGGCTTGACGGGTATGGTTGCCCCTCATGGAATCGCCATCCCAAAAAGCGCACTTGAATTTGATATGCTGGTGATGCTGGCGGTGGCCATCGCATGCCTGCCCATTTTTTTTACCGGGAAACAAATTTCACGCTGGGAAGGTGGGCTGTTCCTGTTCTATTTTTTCGTTTATACGGCTTTCCTCATTCTGGATGGACTGGGAAGCCAGCACCTCCGAACACTTACGTGGGTAATGAGTGTTTTTGTGGTCCCCATTACCGTGCTTACACTGATGGTAGCGACTTACAAGGGGGTACGCACCAAACCGACACGCAAGTGATACCNCCATCTCCATGAAACCTGCCTCGGCGATCTGCCCCCTCAGGCTCGAATCTTCGCCTGCCTCGCATCGTGGGTGCCCCTTCAATCTCCCTTGTTCTGGGCACAATCGTTTGAAGATTCCGTCGATTCATTACTGGCGTCATACGACCGGCCCGATGTACCAGGCCTGGCTTTGGGAGTGATCAAGGACGACAGGACCTTTTACGCAAAAGGATGGAGAATGGCGGACCTGGAACAACAGATTCCAATCACTCCAAATTCTGTGTTCGACGTAGCCTCTGTCTCAAAACAGTTTACCGGACTTGCCATTGCCATACTGGAATCAGAAAACAAACTGAACGTAACATGCACTGCAGGCATCAACGATTGGCCACGCGCTTTGACTATCCAATCTCCCGGTTGGGCCGGTTCCGCAAAGGAAGAGATCCCTTCAGATTTCAATCGATCCGAGCTCGATGATTAAAGCGGTGTTTATTATTCACCTGAACTGCTCACCCATTACCGTCTTGAAGTGAACGGGTAAAAACTGAAGGCCATTCATCAACGACATGATCCTCTCACACTCAAAGGATTCGCCAAAGACCGGTTCACATCACAGATCTGGTATTGGAGCAAGGTGGATTTTGACCAAGACTTCACAGGGAAAGTGACAGGATTACGACTCACACAAGGAAGAAACCACAACATTGNTTTGATCAAGCAAAGTATCACTCAAGAGCTCAAGCAGGTCATGAAAACTTGCGCATCAGCTCCGAGAACAGAGCGGCTGCAAGGGGTCATTTTCCACGACGAAACCAACTTTTTTTCTTTTTCTGGTCAGCTTCCTTGTCTTCCTCTTTCTTCAAGCCCTCAACCTCACCCACGAACTGATTCAACTCTTCTTCGGTAAAAGCCTTACTGACAAGCTCAGAGTTTTTGGATTCGGCAACCGTCATTTTGTCCAGCTCCCGGGGGTCCTGCACGATAAAAGGAGTCAGGAAGATCAAAAGTTCCGTCTTGGTATCCTCTTTGACTGTCCGTCGAAACGCCCAACCCAGTAATGGTATATCGCCCAGAATTGGCACTTTCCGTTTGCTTTCAATTTTATTTTTCTCCATTAAGCCTCCAATGATGACCGTTTTGCCGTGAGGCGTCACCACAACCGTTTCGGCTGCACGCTTGGCGAAAACAGGAGCTTCTACTCCAGCAGAAATGGTCACTGTTTCGTCACTGATGGTGGAGATTTCCGGGGCGACGATCATTTCCACCATTCCATCTTGAGTAATGAAAGGCGTCACCCTCAAAATAATCCCAATATCCCGATAAACAACGGTATTTACCTGCTGTCCACCCTGAAGAAAATTCACATTATCAATGAAAGGCACTTCCTGGCCGACAGTGATAATCGCTTCCTGGTTGTTGCGAGCAAGAATCGATGGACGAGAAAGCACTTCCAGTTTCCCGGCTTCAGCAATGGCTTTCAGAGTCACATTGAAATCATTGTCAAGCAGTTGGTAAATCCCCCCCTGCCCCTGACCTTGCGTTGCCATGCCAAAGACTGACTGCACGATATTGGTTGTCGAGCCGGAAACATTCGTCCAACCACCTTCAACACCAACATCCAGATCATCTCGGTGTGTCACTTCCATGAATACCACTTTGATGAGCACCTGAGGCTTGGGACGGTCGAGTGTTTTGAGGACGTCCCCGATCTGAAGGCTGGTTTCTTCATCTGTGACCACGATCACCGATCGTGTTTCCGGATCTACCTCGATCAATGCATCGCCAACCTGNGTATTGTTCAGATACTGGCGGGTCGTCTGCCCGCCCAAAGCNCCACCTCTGCCTGCTTGGGCACTCAACTCCCGCTGTGAGAGACTCAAGAAAAGTAAAAGCATACACCAGCTCAATACTGAACGGGTCCCAGGGAAATCCGATTGAGATTGATGATTCATTGTTACGCTCGGATCTGTATTGAAATTCATGTCGATTCTGTGATCTTTTGAAATTATTTCAGCTCATTTATCAGCGGTTAGTCACGCCCGCGGCACCACCGAGGCCAAAGTTCTGCTGATTGACACTTCGATTACTCAAGGGATTGTTGTTGCTCTGCCCACTGCGATTTGAATTATTGCGGTTATTCAGTGTGGAGCTCTGAGATTCGAACATGCCCCGTAAAATAGTCGCAACATTATCAACATCCGCGTTATCGAGAGAGTAGACATAAACTTTCTGCTTTTTGGAGGAATCAGAATCCAGTTGGAGGATCATTCGCTCGATTTGACTCATCAGATTGGAGGCGGCTGATACTATGATGGAATTGGTTCTTGCATCNGGTACAGCACTCACGCGTGTCATTGCCTGAACGCGTGAGCTTTCATCGCTGCTGCTTGAGGAACGGCCTCGACTGCTTTCTCCGCCCCGACCAAATCGAAAACCTCCTCTCGAACTGGTTTGCTCTTCATTGCTGTCATCAAACAAGTCTTTCAAGATTTCAGACATTTCGTAGGCATCTGCAAATTTGAGGGCAAAAACCTGTAATTCGGTGATGTCGTCGACATTGGTATCGATTTCCTCCACAAGTTGAATGATGGTCGCCATGTATTCATCGGGCGCACTGATGACCAGTGAATTAGTGCGCTCATCAGCGACAGCAATGACTCGGGATGCAGCCTGAAGTGCTTCGCTGTCACCTCCACTGCTTTTTCCACGGCTACTGCTACCCTCGCCACCACCTCGGCTGCCAGACCGGAATCTGGAGAAAAAGCTTTCTGCTCGGCTACCGCTGCTGCCGCGGCTGCTCGAAGACCGTTGAGGAACTTCGAAGAGACTTTTGACCACATCGGCCAATTCACTGGCATCTGAATATTTCAATGAAAACACTTTTAATTGTGAGATCCCGGAAATGCTGGTGTCTAAAGCTCGAATAATTTCAGCGACGCGCCGTATATTATTCTCCGTGCCCGTCAAAACGACAGCATTACTGCTTTCGTTGGCAGTCATGCTGGCATTTTCAGGAAGCAGTGGCTCCAGGTTTTCAATGAGATCTTTTGCACCGGTGTATCTGACTGGAATGATCTGCGTCACCATGCGATCGCTCTGAGGAATGGCTGCCGGATCGTTACCAGTCCTTACCGGAATGTTTTCTGTTATGGCATTACCGCTGGAGACAATCTTCAAAGTGTTGCCAACTCGAATGGCCGCGTAACCTTTTTCGTTCAAAATNGAGTCCAACAAGGAAACGGCCTGTTCCTTGTTGAGCGGACGGTTATTCCAGACGCTGACTTCACCGGAAATATCCGTCTCAGCAATGATGGAAAACCCGGCGGCTTCACTCATGTAATCAAGCACCATTTCAAGTGGTACATTTCGAAAATTCATGCGAAGCCCCTCTTCTTGGACTTGCTCTGATGACTCGGTGCTTGCGGCCTGCACCTCAGGAGTGGATGCGTCATTCTGTGCATTTGCCTGTTGGTTCTGGAGTCCGACTACCAAGCAGAAGGTTAAGAGAAAAATTGGCTGTTTCATAAGATTCTTTGTCATTGTCCCATTTGCTGTTTCCTGCGTTCCATCAATTGCTTCAGTATGTCATTGGACTCTAATTCAGAAAGATCAGGTCCATCCGAATCAGGTGCGTCATCAGAGTTTTCGCTGGAACTGTCACGATTGGAAGACGACTGCGCATAGGATGCGGAAGAGATGTTCTGGGTCTGCCAGGACTCCTCGCCCCGACGGGATCGACCGGCACCCATCGACAATTCAATGGTATCACCCTCGTATTGTAAAACCACTTTATCATGATCCACGCGGATCACTTTATGCCCAGCAAGGGATTCTCCCAGCCGAATGCCACCCGACCATTCCGAATCACTTGCATTGAAAAAAGCCAGTTGTTTATCCGCATAAGACATCGTACCGATCAAGCTAAAGGATTCCTCACGCGGCGGCTCTGGGCGGCGCTCTCGATCACGTTTGAGATCACGTTGAGGGCGCCGCTCCGGATCGAATATGTTACGATCCAGAATCAATTGAAAATGGTCAAAAGCATTTGAAGGGACTGCATTTTCATTCTGGGTGTCCTCGCTTTCGCCGATTGATGGATCATCATCGCCGGAGAGGCTAGCTTGGATGAGGCATAGCAAAGCCAACGAAAGCTGACCAAGGAATTTTAGGTGATTTCCGGGCTGAATCATCGCAGTTCCTCCGGTAGTAACAATCCGCTGAAATTCACATTCATCCCGATACTGGATCCCTGATCATCTCGTTGAGTTAATTCCAGAGTATCCACCTTGAGGGCTAGCGAATCAGATTCCAGAGCGTGTATGAACCGCGCAATTTCCTCCAGCCCCCCATAGCCATTGGCTCGACATTCGAGCATCAAATGACCTTGATCAGACTCTCGCCAGTTGGGTTTGATTGCGGTGAAACTGATGCGACTGTCACTCGCCCAACGGTCCACGGACTCGAGAACCTGATTCTCAGAGACGGATTTCGTTTTGGGTATCCCTGACTGCCACATCTGCATCCAACGACGACGAATCGCTGACTCACGCTCCATGAGCGCCCGGCCTCGAACTACTTTTTTCTCAAGTTCCTCAATCCTGATGGATCGATCATCCCAGGACAAGAGGAGTGGCCCAAGCACGAACTTGTCACCAAACAAGACCACTACCGCAACCGCGGCAGCTATCAGTAATACTTTTTCTCGGTTGACACTATTCATTGCCTCTGGACTCCTCCCATCGGTATTGAAATGAAAATTGAAGCTGTTTGTCTTCCCTGACCTGAAGCACGGCCAGGTCCTTGACTTCCGGGGAAGTACGAAGTTTTTCCAACATCGCAAGCCAGGCACGGTTGCTACGCGCAAAACCAGAACAGACAACGATGTAAGGTTCACGGACATCCAACTCCTTGACCCACACATCGCCTTGCTCGGGAAAAGCTTCGGCCAAGTGCCTGATAAGTTTCAAGGTTGGAATCGATTCGTCAAACCAGGGACGATAAAGTCGGATGCGATTTTGTAATTCCTCCAGTTGACCGACCTGAATCTCCATGGCTTTCCATTCTTCATCCAACGCTTGAAGCTTCTGGCTCTGCCAGAAAAAGAGAAGACTGATAATTAAAATCGCCGCCGCTGCACCGCCGCCGAGCCATTTATTGCGACCTGTAGAAATTTTTTGACTCCACTCCTGAAAAGCAGTGACTTTGGGTGGCAAGAATTCAAAAGGATTCCTTCGATCCAACAGAAAATCGGAAGCTAAACCAAAGGCAGGGCTATGATGCTGGGAAAGGGTGGAGGGTTTGAGCCCAAGACGATCAGCAACGTCCTGAAGTGCCTGATCAAATTCGCCTCCTGCCCCTTGTTCCGGAAAATAATAACAATACTTCAGAGACGATTGTAAATCGGAAGGCAACTCTCCGGCACTGATCTTGATCTCACGGGCAATCTGCTGGGCATTGGAAGTCTCGTTCAATGATCGTGCCATTGCCAATTTCTGTCCCGAAAGAGCTACCAGATCAAAACCTGAAGAAGTGGGGGACAGGCAAAGAGCATTTGCGTCAGGCAGCGAATCCAGAAACCCTCCGCCAGCCCAATGCAGAGACCAGCTCAATGGCTTGAGCCTGGCTGACTCGAGGACCTTGTTGAGATGTGTCAATCGTTGAACTGGAATAGCTGCCATGAAAACATACGATTTACCTTCCGGTGAATGGAAGGTAGATCTGGCAATGTGCAGATCTTCGACCGGCAATGGAAATTCACGCTCAGCCTGTGTCGCATAAAAGAATTCCAGATCCTCTCCATTTAAATCAGGAACCTCGGTCCGGAAAGTAAACAACCAGCCAACCGGCAGTGTGGAGACACAGACCTTTCCCTGCAGGTCCAAGGAATTGAGTTTTTCTCTTAACTGTGTCCCTATCAATTCAGGTTCGACCGAAAAAAGATCTTCAGGAAGATTCAACTCACCTTTTTCGCGGGACTGACATGCATTCGTAGATTTCCGAACAGATTCGAAACGAAGCGTGTCGTAGCGCCAATCCAGACTCAGGACGGATACGGGTTTATTTTGTTTTAAACCGATCATCTTTGACGTTGCTGTTGCATAAACTGATTAAGTTCTTGTCGAAGGTTTTGACCGAGTGCCCAACCTTGACGGTCGAGGTCCTTGCGGTAAATCACTACGGGCTCTTCTCCTGCTGTGTCTACCACGAACTGAGTTCTTCGAAAACCTTTTCCATTTTTACCCACAGCGGCAACGTCAATGGTGTATTGGTAACTCACACCCGTGAAATACTCCTGCGCCTGAGTGAGGTCTCCATCATCCAGAGCTTGATTGATCCATTCGGTGTCGGCGCCAAGCGGACCCTGCGTAGCCCGATAGGAAACCAGCTGCTGAGCCTTGGAAGCATCCATGCCAGGGAGAACAGAAAGCACTGCCTCGCTGGCTGTATTGACATTCACCTGAAGAGTTTCCTCCCCGGACTCATTCGCATTGCCACTATTTTGTTCCCCTTCATCTTCTTGCGGGACCTTACCATAAACAGTCACATATTCCACCAAACCAAAGTCAAGAGATCCATTCGCGTTATCAGCGGGGGGAGAAGCGTCACCGTCATTCTCATTGGAGTCGAGTATTCCATTGCAGTTGGCATCTTCCCCATATACAAGCAGCGGATCCGCACCATATACCAACATGAGCTCATCGACTGTATCAAAGGGAGCATTCTTGATTTGCCTGGTTGGATTCAATCGACCATAGGCGTCTCCTTCGGCGCCATTTTCGGAAACTTCATCGTCTTCATCCCGCCAGTCCACAATGGCAGCAGCGAAATCAGCCGACATATTAGGCAGGTATTCGAGCATTTCCTGTGTCGCCAGGTTGAGATTCAATTTCGATCCTTCATCCACCAGAGAGAATACGGGAGTGGCGGAAATACTGCTTTCCTGACCGCGGCCGATATACCAGAAAGTTGCTTCACCAATCAAAGCCTGCTCCGCGACATAAGTATCCACTTCAGGCAAGGTTCCAGGCTCTTCCAGGTTTGCCAGCAGGTAAGTGGCATAACGGAGGGCTCCATCAATGGCCTGCTGAGCCTGGTGACCTTCGTAAACGTTTCCGGCTGCCTTGAATTCGAAATACATGGAATGGGCAAAATACAGCGTGACACTCACCAGCCCCAACGAAACCCACATGACAATGATCAACACCGAACCTTGAGTTCGGTGCCTGAAAGAATGTCTGTATGGACTGTGTATTTCCATGGATCTTTAACTTGTTTTGGTCGGCACTTTGGATGCGTCCTAGATCAGACGGCCATTTGAGGCCCTTGGTTACATCTCATTATTTGTTGTCATGATTCTCTGTTTAAGCGCAGTCGCCTGATAACACTAGCGTGATTGGTTCAAGATGTTCTGCANTACCTGTTGATTATCCTGAACTTCAGCCAATCTGGTCGATAACTGCTCCAGACCGGTGGAAACGTTGGAGAGGCTTTCATAGGTGGATTCAATTGAGGTGGTCAACTGACCGGTTACTTCCATCAATTCATTGATGGATTCAGAATGGGTCAGAACACCCGTTTGTAAATCCGTCATTTCTGTCCGAATGTCTTCATCAAGGATTTCAATGAGTTCCAGCAGGATGTCGATCGATTCCTGACTGGGGAGAGTTGCGTTGTTGAGCCGATAAGTATTGGCTTGCCTGACTATATTGGACGATCCGGGGGTAATTTGAGCCATATCTTGCAAATGTGCCCCCAGAGGGGGTCGGATTCCTTTCTTGATTTGCGCCTTGAGTTGAGCAACTTGATAGCCAAGCAAGAGGTTAAACAGGAGCAAAAGAACGAGTAAAGCGGTGGTGAGAGGATGGGAACGGTTGCTTTGCTGCTTCGAGCGCTGTCCGGCAATGGATTCGAATTTGCTTGTGCTACTTGAGTCACCTTCCCCGGCAAGGTGAGAAAGCCAAATGGGTTGATTGCAACCGGGACAAGCATCAGTCGTACCTTCCTGTTCAGAGGAAAATTCAATGCTTATACCGCAGGAGGGGCAATGGATTTTCTGGGATGCATTCATGGCGAGTCCATTGAAATCAGAGTTTAAATGTCATCTTCCGGGGATTCACCGTCAGCCTCTTCTTCCTCAATTTGGGGAATCGACATCAATGCGATCGTGGATTGCACCGATGGCAAGGCTTCCTCTCTTGAACTTCTGGATCGGTTTTCGGATTGGGGTTTATCGCGAAGGAATTCAATACGGACACGCACAGCGACGGGTAGCTTGGTCTCATCCACGGTAGAATCCCAGTTCTCCTGCCAATATTCACCATCATAATATTGAAATGAGAGTGAACTCACACGGTTTGCAATGGCCTGAGGCAGGATCACACCCTGCACTGAAGGGTTCAGATCTCTCGTTACTTCCCGGTATAAGGACAAACCTTCGGACAATTCTGTTCTCCCGTCATTCATGGGTTGTTCAAGATAATAGCGCACCTTTTGAAGGCTCCCCCAAGGTTGATTCGTGATCGTGATACCCGACAACGTGTAGAACTCCAACTGATCTGTGCGAGATACGCCTCCGCCCAGAGTATCCCCCCTGAACTCGGAAGCGAAGATGCTTTCCGTCAACAAACACTGCCTTAAATCCTTTTCCATCACTTCCACGACACGCATCTGGGAATTGAGTTTGTCCATGCGCGTCTGACTCCGCTCNCGCAGTTCGAGTGATTCCAGAAGAGTAACTTTGATCACCAGCACAATCATGGCAAATGCCACGCTGGCCACGAGGATTTCCAGCAGCGTGAATCCCATTGTCATCCGCGCATTCCGCGNTGAAAAAGAAGCTTTCGTCTTCATAAGGAATCGTCCGCAACGAGTGTGGTGAGATTGATCTGATGGCGTTGCCCCTGAACAGGGTAAGAAACGATTAGAGTCAACTGCTCCATGTCATCCAAAGGCCAGCCTGCCTGCACCAGTTCCCATTCGTATTGTTCATGAGTCGGGCTGAAATTCCCGCTGCTGCCAGCATATTGCCACTGGTCAGTAGCCACCAGTTCAGTGAGAAGGCTGTTCCCCAGATGAACGGCTGTGCGCTTTCGTTCTGCAATCACCGAGGCTCGGTTGGCAAGCATCAGGCCCTGCATCACCACAGGTAGCAGGATTGCCATGAAGACCAACGCAGCGAGAACCTCAGCAAAGGTAAAACCTTGTTGAGATCGGGCTCCTCTAAAGAGTTTCGTTCTGGATAAGGAGCATTTCATCGTTTTTTCTAATTTCGTAACGCAGCCAGCTGGGACTCCTTACGATCTGCAATCGCTGATTTACCTGCTTCTTGTTTTTCAGATAAAATCCGGGCAGACTGGATGTTTCCAACTGTCCATCTGGAAAATAAACGATGCTGGGAAATGCCTGACTTACCGTGGTGGATATATCCAGTTCGATTTCCAGATGGGTATTTAATTGGTAGACATGCCTCCCACTTTGAACTTGCCCGCCAGTTGGATTGTCTGACTGATTACCCATGCCAGAAAGCTCGCGCATGCCAAACCATTGGTTCTCCAGGTCAAACCACACCTGCATGGGGTAACCGGTGGAAATAGCTTCATGTCGAGCCACCTCAATTAAGCCAACAATCCTTCTAGCCTCGTCGTTGAGCGCGGAATTTCGAAAAAATTTATTCAGGGATGGGGCCGCAATGGCCATCACCCCAGCAAGCACAACCATTACCATGATGAGCTCGACCAATGTGAATCCTCGAAGAGAACGCTTTTTGGGGAGAGGCATCACGCGCGCACATGAGGCGCAAAGGTATGGCGGCTGAATGATCATGGAGATATGAAACTGGTTTAACTGCAAGCAGGGAGATAGGTCAAAACCGCCACAGTCCGACAGTCAGGCAAAGCCGTGCTGTCTAGTTCGCATTGCCGACATCCCAGTTGACGATGTCATCCGAACCTCCTACGCGACCATCAGGGCCCATCGACATGATATCGTATCCACCGTTATTTTGTTTGCCTGGATACTCATAAGCATACTTGTTGCCCCATGGATCAACAGGAACTCCCTTTTTCAGATAAGGCCCCTGCCAGCTGGTCGCATTGTTTGGTTGATTGACCAATTCATTCAATCCGTCACTGCCACTTGGATAATACCCATTGTCAGTTTCGAACATATCCAGAGCAATCTCCAGATTGGCGATCTGACTTCGAGCTGAGGTTTCTTTTGCCTGTTGAGATCGTCCGGCAAATTTAGGGACTACCACAGCCGCCAATGCAGCAAGGATCACCAGCACCAGCAGCATTTCCACCAAGGTAAATCCCTGCTGACGTCGAGACCTTACATTTTCTTTTTGTGCGATGTTCAATTTCATAATTCAATATACTTCAAGTGAGTTACTTAATGTAATCCTGTATGGTGAAGATAGGAATCACCATTCCGATAAAAATGGTACCTATGAAGCCCGCAATCAAGAACAGCATGAGAGGTTCCATCAATGACACAGCGGTTTTCAATTGCTGATCCAGATCTTTCTCGGTAGTGGCAGCCAAGCGAATGAGCTCTTGATCGAGCCGGCCACTTTCTTCAGCCACCGAAATCATTTCAAGGATGGAACCATGAAATAAAACGCGACAATCTGAAAGGCTTCTGGCAAGGGTTTCACCCTTTTTGACGCGCTCAATGGAAGCGGTTACCGCATCAACAAGGATTTGATTTCCAATGGAACGCCGTGCCACATTTAATCCGTGGATCAGTGGCACACCTGCATTCAGTAAAGTCCCCAGCATGCGACAAAATCGCGCCATGGCAAATTGGGCATTGAGTGAGCCGATCACTGGCAGGCTGAGCATGCTTTGTTCAAATTTCCTGCGACCCTGATCCGTTGCCAGCCAGTTACGGATGCCGATCAGCATGATCCCCAGACCGATCAGCATGAATAACCCATAGCTTTGACAATACTCGCTTGTCGTCACAATGACCTGGGTTAATAAGGGGAGTGCAGCATCAAAACCTTCAAACAACACCTTGAAGCGCGGTATGAAAAAAACCATCAGGAACACAAGAACGCCAAGGGCAAGAAACAACAGCACCACCGGATAGATCATGGCGGACAGCACCTTCCCTCGGAGTTCTTTGTCTCTGGACTGAAAGTCAGCGATTTGACTGAGCACCAAATCGAGAAAGCCACCAGCCTCCCCGGCCTCTACCATCGCGACATAAACTTTGGGAAAGGTATCCGGAAAACGCCCCATGGCACTGGCCAGTGACATACCATCCACCACCAGATCATGAACGGCTTTCCAGCGCTCGCCTGCTGCCGGAGAGGCCGCCTCCCGGTAAAGGATCACCAACGCTCGACTCAAGGGAACCCCTGCGGAAAGAAGTGAGGAGAGCAAGCGCGTAAAGTTCTCCAGCATTTTGAAAGTAATCCTGCTGGACTTCCAGGGGAGCCGCACGGATCCATCACTGGATGGCTTGCCCGCTGATTTGGTTTCTTTTTCAATCAGCTTAACAGGCTTCAGACCCAGTGCCTCCATTTTGCGAAAGGCATCCTGACGTCCTCCAGCCTCGATGTCACCATTGGCAACAGTGCCATTGCCATTGATTGCTTTGTATTGATAGAAAGCCACGAGGTCCTAGAAAGTTGACAACTCTTCGTCCTTGGTCACACGCATAATTTCATCAGGTGTTGTCATGCCATCTTCCACAAGACGCCACCCATCCTGACTCAAGGTTCTCATGCCTTCCTTGCGAGCCAACTCTTTAAGTTCACCACTGGAACAGTTTTGCAGAATACGCTGTCGAATCGGATAGCTGATGCCCAGCATCTCAAAAACAGCCCTGCGTCCATGATAGCCCGTCTGACGGCAATCCCGACAGCCCACTGCCTTGTAAATCGTCGATTCAGGATTGAGCTTGAGGGTTTCACGCAGCGCCTTGACCCGCTCAGAGTGATCTTCAGTCCGGCAGGAATGACAAAGAGTCCGCACCAAACGTTGCGCCAGAACTCCTTCCAGGGAACTAGCAACCAGATAGGGCTCGATCCCCATGTCGATCATACGTGTCATGGCGCTTGGAGCATCGTTGGTATGTAAGGTGGAAAAGACAAGGTGACCGGTCAAGGAAGCCTGAATCGCTATGCGAGCGGTTTCCTCATCGCGGATTTCACCGATCAACACCACATCTGGATCGTGACGCAGGATAGCTCGCAAGCCCTTGGCAAAGGTGAGCCCTGATTTTTCAGAAACCTGGATTTGATTGATGCCTTTGATCTGGTACTCGACTGGGTCTTCCACCGTTATGATCTTGCGCACCATGTCGTTGATCTCGTTCAGCGCGGTGTAGAGCGTAGTGGTCTTGCCGCTACCCGTAGGCCCTGTCACCAGAAAAATACCATGCGGAATACCAAGAATTTCCCTGAAAATTCCCAGCTCGCGATCAGCCATGCCAATCTGGCTTAAGCTTGGAATGGAACCATCCTGGCGCAACAAACGCATGACCACCGCTTCACCATGCAGCATGGGAATGATGGAAACACGCACGTCGACTTCTCCTTGCCTTACCTTGAGCTTGATGCGGCCGTCTTGTGGCAGGCGTTTCTCGGCAATATTCAGATGACTCAAGATTTTGACTCGAGAAACGATGGCAGGTTGAAAGCGCTTGATCTCCGCAGGAACTGGGACTTCCTGAAGGATGCCATCGATGCGGTATCGGATCTGTAATTCATCCTCGAAGGGTTCCAGGTGAATATCGGTTGCTCGCAAATCAATGGCGTCGCTGAGCACCTGATTGACGAAACGGATGATCGAAGCATCTTCGGCCGCATTCTCCAGATCGTTATCTTCGAAATTCTCCTCATCGACAACTTGAAAGGAACTGTCATCCTTCAATGAGTCAATGGTATCTGCCCCCACCCCCAGACGTTTTTTGATTTCTCTTTGAATCGCTTCGGCAGGAGCCAGCACCGGGTTCAATTTGAGTCCGGTAAGTGATTTCAAGGTATCCAGGCCTTGGGTGGCAAAAAGTCGACTGGTGGCGATATCCACCGAACCGTTTTCTCGACTCAATGGGAGCAGACCTTCTTTGAGCAATAATCTGGCAGGGAACAGACCAAGAACTTCCTTCGAGATTTCAAGGTTCTCAAGGTCGGAGAAAGAGACCGAATACTCCTCGGACAGCCATTGGAGAATTTCAGTCTCCGATTCATAGGGGCCCTCCGCCCCGCTGCCTTTTTGCTTCATTAGCCATTTGGCGTCAGAAGCGGAGAGCTGCCGGGACTCAACCATTTGATTTAACAACTCATTCATGGCGAGTCTAATAGAATATTTTTTTGAAATAGTTCAGGCAGTTGGCCATCCATCAAGGAATCAAACCGATGGTGACTGCGACCGCTTCTTGCTTGATCGTCAAAACGGACTTCAATGTTTCCTGTGATTTCTTGAGAGCCGCCTCCTTCTTGGCACGTGCTTTACGGAAGGCACTGAGCTTGGCTTCGATATTGTTTCCAGACTCGATCGCCTTTTGAAGTGCACTCATTTCAGGGTTACCAGCATCACGGTCACCACCACGTCCGCTTCGTCCACCAAAACCGCCAAACCCCGCAAAACTGCGCCCACCAGTTCGAGCTTCACGCTGTTTCTCCTGAATGTCTTCAATTAAAGGTTGAATTGCTTTGAACTCAGCGTCAGAAAAACCAAAGCGATCCTTGATTGAGTCCATGATGCGGGCCCGCATTTCAGAAAAATCAAAATTCCCGCGACCACCGCGGCCACCACGCTCACCACGCTCACCACGCTCACCACGGCCTTGGGCCGATACATCTATGCTAGATGAGAGAGAGATCGCTGCCAGGGCGACCACAAATGTAATTGTCTTTAAAATATTGTTCATACGATAGAAAGTAGACGCAAGAAGGACCTCTGTGGTTACAGAGATTTGAATTGAAAATCATTAGAAGACCTCAACTTTCTTGAATCCAGAGCAAGCGTCAACAAAAACACATTATACCTCACACTGAAATTTGCTTTTAACACATCATGCACAACGACTTGAGATACACAATCTCAAATTAGAAGACCTTCCGCAGGAACCTTGAAACCTTGCGATGACCAAACCTTGGAGGAGTCCAACATAGTCACGAAGCCATCATTCAAGCCACACTCGAAACGAGAAATAAAGTAGTCTGGCAAGAGGATGACAGCATCCAGATTCACTCACATCAGCTTCATTTTGGGTAGGTCCTGAGTATCGATCAATCCCACAGGCGCACCGTCTGCGTTGACGACGATCAGATCGTCAATGGGTTCTTGATCGAACAGATTCAACGCCTCGACTGCCAGTGATTCTTCCTGAATCGTGATCGGGTCGGCAGACATGACTTCACCAATGGACGCTTCCAATGGGTGTAAATCCCGCGCCAGGTAACGCCGAAGGTCTCCATCAGTAAAAATACCAACCAGTTGACCCAGTGCATCAACCACACTGACACAACCCGCCTTGGCCTGTCCCATCAAAAGAAGCGTCTCCTTGATCGATGTGGTTGAAGAGGTCACAGGATTACGCGAGCCTGTTCGCATTACATCCTTGATTTTCAATAATAAAGCGCGGCCAATCGCTCCCGAAGGATGACGAGTCGCGAAATCTTCCTTCCGAAAACCGCGCGCCTCCAGTGTGGCCATGGCCAGGGCATCCCCCATGACGAGCATTGCCGTTGTACTGGAAGTCGGTGCCAGATTGAAAGGACAAGCTTCCTTGGGTACTTCGACGTTCAGAACCAGATCACACGAGCGCGCCAATGTGGAAGTGAGGATTCCCGTCATGCCGACCAATTTGACTTTGAATCGTTTCAGAGCTGGTAAGAGGTTCAGCAATTCTTCCGTTTCCCCTGAATAGCTGATTACGAGAATGAGATCACCATCATTGACAACCCCAAGATCCCCGTGCAGTGCATCCACACTGTCCAACACAACACTCGTCGTCCCCGTGCTGGTCAAGGTAGCGGCAATTTTTCGCCCGATATTTCCTGATTTCCCAATACCAATAACCACCACCTTACCTCTGGAATCCATTGTTTGCACGAGGGATTCGACCGTTTGGTGAAAAGCATTATCCAATAGTCCGGCGACATGCTCAAGAGCTTCCAGTTCCGTTCTGAAAACGTTTCCGGCACACTGCACGTGGATGGAATCACTCATAAGTTTGGGCAAGGCTCTATTTGATCAGTCTTTGTGCCTGACAGATGCCTCATCCATTAATTGTTGGATGGATGCGGCCCATTCTGGCCCCCTCTGGCGTAAACCTACAGAGTATCCGTAAATGGACTCGAGTGTCCGAACACCCGACTGGCCATCAGAAAGTTCAACATGCCTCGAATCAATGAGTGTTGGATGGGTTATGCCTGCGGCATGACACACTCTAATAATTTCCTTGCGCAGCACCTTTAGATAATTAGCCAAACGGGCGGATTTCTGCATTGGATCCAGTCCATGCATAAGCCATGCGTTCTGCGTTGCTACTCCAGTAGGGCAATGCCCGGTGTGACAACGCTGAGCCTGAATACAACCGATGGCCAACATGGCTTCTCTTCCAACGGAAATCCCATCGCAGCCCAAAGCAAAGGCAAGTATGGCAGATTCAGGAAAGCCCAACTTACCCGAACCAAGGAAAACCACTTTGTCAGTGAGGTTTTGCTCTGCGAATTTGAGATAGACTCGACTGAAAGCCTGCTTGAAAGGCAGTGCCACATGATCAGAAAATACCAGGGGAGCTGCCCCCGTGCCACCTTCGCCTCCATCGATCGTCACAAAATCAAGGCCCCGGGAGTCCGTCGACATCCTCAAGGCAAGCTGTTCCCAAAATTCCATCTGACCAACCGCCGACTTGATACCAACAGGCAGGCCAGAGGTTTCAGCCAGTAATTCGGCATAGTCAAGCAACGTGTCAGTATCCGAAAAGGCACTGTGAGAAGGAGGGCTAAAGCAGGATTTACCAGGTTCTATACCACGAATGGCCGCGATTTCACTAGTTACTTTTTCAGCCGGCACAATGCCTCCAAGACCAGCTTTCGCCCCCTGGCTGAGCTTGATTTCAATGGCTCGTATTTGCGGATATTTCTGGATAGTGTCGCGAAAAACGGAAAGATCAAATCCCCCGTCACGATTTCGACACCCATAATAGCCCGTTCCAATCTGCCAAATTAAATCCGCACCATGCTGGTGGTGCCTCGAAACGCCGCCTTCGCCTGTATTATGGAGTGCGCCTGACAATGCACAACCGCGGTTGATTGCTTCTGTAGCAGCTGCGCTCAAACTGCCATAACTCATGGCTGAGGCATTGACGACAGAGGGCATTCGAAATGCCCTCCTCCGATTGCGATGCTGCCCGAGCACCTTGGCACACGGAATCGGGTAATCGGGCGAATTGATGGGGCGGTTTAGAGGAAACGAACTATGCTTGATGAGAATATAGTTGGGTGTTTGTTCAAGATCATTATCAGTACCAAATCCAAAATACTCGTTCTGTTTTTTGGATGTCGCATAGATCCAACGACGCTGGTCACGGGTGAAGGGCCGCTCCTCATCGTTGTCGGTGACAATATATTGTCTTAATTCCGGCCCAATCGCCTCGAGGATGTATCGAAAATGACCGATGATCGGGAAGTTTCTGAGAATGGCGTGCTTCTTCTGACATAAGTCATAGACAAGCACCAATCCGAGGAATGCCAAAATGATCCAGATCCATGTCATAGCAAACTATTATTCAGGCAATCGTTGCAAAAGAAGACTCCGTTGAACGATGGGTCAAGGCAAGTCACCTATGGTCTTGATAACTTTGCCTACCAATCCGTAGTCCATGGCTTCCTTGGGATCCATCCAGAAATTCCGGTCACTATCCTGTTTTATTTTTTCAATAGGCTGTCCCGTCTGATCTGCGAAAGTCTGGTTCAGTCTTTCCCGCATTTTGATGATTTCGCGTGCTTCGATTTCAGCATCGGAAGCTGAACCACCTACGCCGCCCATTGGCTGATGTAACATGAAGCGAGTACTGGGCAGACTCAAACGATATTTCTTGGGAGGTGCAGCGTAAATCAAAGCTCCTGCGCTGGCCACCCACCCAGTGCCAATGACATAAACCCTGGACTTCACAAAACGAATCATGTCGAAGATAGTATCCCCCGATTCGACGTGTCCGCCCTGAGAATTGATGATCACTTTGATGGGATCGTTTGATTCGTGGTCCAGAAACAGGAGAGCCTGCGTCACCTTTTCGGCTAAATCCTGATTAATTTCACCAAAGAGGGTGATCGTCCGCTGTTTCGACAGGGATTCAAATACTTTATTGGGAACAACTGGTTTTGATTCTTCTGATTCCTTATTCAATTGCATCATGTTGATAACAATTTGATGAGTTGAACACCTTGGTGCAAGCGATATTTGGAGAACGTTTTGAAGAACAGCTCAAATTCCCCTCAAATGGATCAGTCTATCTTACGAGCATGATAACTTGTCCAGACATAGATGACCTTTGATTTCCGGAAGTCGTTAGACTTCCATTTGCTTGACAGTAACAGCAAAAGCCACACGATCCGCCTCCAGCTTTCCTGCCCACTGACCTTGGTCAGCGAGGTGATCATCGCTCGGCCCGTGTCTTGTCCAAATGTTAAAAAACTTCGTAGATATCACATTGCTCAGTGATCGGAATCATCAACATTGTCGTCGTGTTATTGACCGTTATGGGCACCATCACACATCTCGTAACCTGGCTCCGATTTACCGTAAAAGCAGGATATCCCTCGATAATCACCGGCAGGTCGAGTTCAACACTCCGCCTGAATTGAGAGATTGGAATGTTTCCGACAGATGAATACCGCAATCAATCGCGCATTTTTCCCGTCAAATGATCAATGGGCGACCCTTGATCCGCGGCAGATAAGCCTCCAATGACTGATCGGAAGAAAAGCAAGGCACTGATCTGCCCCCTGATATCCAATGCAGGCATGACTCTGCCCAATGTCTTGGAAGGACTCGATTGCTTTATGATTTCCACTCAAGACTCGATTCTGAAACCATGGTTTGAAACCGGCTCAGCACCCGATGGCGTGTTCGACGCCAGGCATAGCAAAAATTCCAAGCCAGTCCAATCAGGCACCAGAAGACAATATGGCCTGACTGGTGAAGGAACTTGATGTCATTAAGCTGGTCTTGAGTGGGTAAAACCACATCATGAAGCCAATAGTGAATGTGGCTCACAGCAGGCTTCCAGACCATGTCCCATGTTTGAAATCCGAAGAAGTAAATTACCCAGGGCAAAGCAAGCATCCATACCACCGAACGCCCTATGGCTTTGTGCGAACTACCCGTTTTCAGTGCATGCCACATGGCAACCCATCCAATCGACATCATGTCTGCCACCAGCATACCGATGGCCGCCAGATATTGAAAACGAAGCAGCGAAATGTCCTGATCACGCCCAGGAGCCACAATCGTGCAGACCAGAAGCGCCTCGGCCGCCACTAACAATAACACGGGCTTCCAGAATTGAAGCAATGAGGCCTTGAAAATGCCATGAACGATTCCATGAGCACCCAGAGGAGTGGTGACGACCAATTCCAGAGCACCTGTTCTGCGATCCTCAGCAATGGCCGAAGCAGCCTCCGAGGCCACCCATATTTTGAGGAAAAAATGAACAAACATTCCCAGTGAGATCAGCAAGGTGGGTTCGGCCATGATTTCTCCATTAAACATGTAGCCCATCACCCAGATGAAAAGAACCGAGACGACGAAGGTCCAGACATACTTCAGCTTCAACTTTTCCCGCATGACCATCCACGTCATCGGATGATGATCCAGCAACCATTGTCGATGAACCCTCCTTTGTTCTCCTCGCCCATAGAGAAAGTAGTGCCAACGCTCGCGAATAGCATCAAAAAAGGTCGATCGTGGGCTATCTAAAGCCAACCTGGCAATAGAACGCCCTGAACGATATAGAAGGAACCATGCAAGAAGGTGGGGCACCAACAGGGCAATGTAAAAACCCATGCCACCCGCGTTCAATCCACGCAAACCGGAGGTCGGAAGACCATTAAAACCGCCATCCAAGATAAGGTTCATAGCCGTCAGGGGAGAGATAAAGGATAACAGGCGGGCTGAAGCCTCAAATCCCCACTCCCAGTTCCGCGAGGTGTACTCGATCAAAATGTAAGGCCCGACATAGATGATGAATAACAAGCCAATGGAGGCCCAGAGCGCTTTTCGCTCATCCTTGCTGATGGATGAAACAAATATACCAACCGCGATCGACAAGAAGAGACAATTCAAGAGGACCAGCACCGTTTTTCCCACCAAGGCCAGACTTACCCCACCCATTTGAAGGGTCATCGCAAGGATGGGCACGAAGGCAAGCAATCCGTAAAACAAATTCAATCCGTGCGCAAAGAGTTTTCCAAACACCACGTCGATTGGTCGCAGATTAGTGAGAAACAATAATTCAAGCGTGCCATCGCGTTTTTCTCGGCTCAGACTGTCAGAGCAGACAAACACACCCGCAAATGCGCTGAAAAGAACCGCAATGACAGTGAGTGTGAGAAAGAGATTCATTCCTTGTCCTGCTCCCATGTTTCCCATGCGGGAATAGGGAAAGAGTGTCCTTCCACAAAATGCAAGGCAGACAAATACAATCACCACTCTTAATCGATGAGTGAGCGGTTTTCTGGCGCTGATCTGTAGTTCACGCCCTAGGACAGGGAATAGATTCATGACACTGCTACTCGATTCAAGGTTCGTTTGTTGTGAACTCTCAGTATGCTGACTTCAGAAAGCTACCTTGGCAAAGAGAAGAAATAGAATGATCTTGTAGTTCTATAATCGTCCTTTGAGGCGAGATCGAGCCGATTCGAGTATTTTCCGCTCACTCTCGGTGAGGCTGTGGATTCCATGAGCAGAAATCTTTTCAAGAATTGGATCGACTTTCCGAGTGATGAATTCCTCCTCGGTGAGCGAAGAGGAATTTTTACTGGACCTCGACACGCGCTTGAGCACGCTGCCGACTTTGCTCGCTGGGTGAACTTGGCGCACCTTGCTCAGGGAAGGCCTTGATGACATTGCGAAAGACATCTTTTTACCTTCAATTGCGAAATAGACGTATAACAGACCCGCGATGGCTCCGCCAAAATGCCCCGCATGAGAAACCCCGCTACCCCGCGATAAGATCAGTCCCAAACCCGCAATCGCCAGAAGAATGAAAAAAAGATGTTTCACCTTGATGGTGATGGGGATAGGGAACATTGTTAGAGGTGTATCAGGCCAGAGTCGGGCAAACACCGCAATGAGCCCATACACACCAGCTGAGGCCCCGACCATTAACATTGGAACCGAATTACCGTTCAGTCCCCAGGCGATGATGACATGCAAAAGTCCGCCTGCGACTCCTGACAAAAAATAGACTCTGAAAAAACCAGCTTTACCCTGCGATTCTTCAATACTTCGCCCAAAGAGATACAATGCCCAACAATTAAACAGTAGGTGCAAAAAGCTTCCATGAATGAACTGAAAAGTGATCAATTGCCAAAGAAACCCACGGGATACACCGATTTGGCTGAGGTAAAAATACTGACCCCATACCGAGTTCACCAGAAATGAACTACTGGGCTGGGTAAAAATTTGAAGCAGGAAGACGCCTGCACAGATGACAATGAGTATGACGACCGCCGAAAACTTTGTTTGGGGATGGTATGGGGACTGCATGTATGACCGGTCATCTAACATTTGTTTGAAAACTACCCAAACAATCGTTGAAATTCAAGCACCAGACAAAAATCTACCCATAATTCCCTCTGTATGTTTGGAATCTTGGTTTCGATACCCCTCATAAGAAGGTTAATTCCCTCTTACGCATTGCCAAAACAAGTAATTTCGGATGTGATGGATCTCCAGATGAACCAGTCAGATTCCAACAGAAGAAGACCCCCATCCATCGATTCGCTGTTAAGAAAAACCGATTCGTATCCTATTCCGCGTTTACTCCGAAAAAGACTGATTCAGGATCTTCTACGTGTTTGGCAACAAGAACATTCTTTGCCCGATACCGACTTTATCGAAGCTGCCATAGGTTCTCATCTTGAAAGTATCGAAAAAAGCCATCTGCAACCGGTCATCAACGCAACGGGAGTGGTGCTGCATACAAATATGGGAAGAGCCCCATTCCACATGGATCTCTGTGTGCATGTCAATCAAAGCATGATCGGCTACAACAGTCTGGAACTGGACCTTCACACTGGCAAACGCGGCAAGCGTGGCGCTCTGGTCGAAAAAGCGCTGGCGGTCCTGACCGGTTCTGAATCGGCAACTGTGGTCAACAATTGTGCATCGGCATTGATCCTCATTCTAAGTACTTGTAAACTAAAGGATCGTCGCGAAGTGCTGGTTTCCAGAAGTGAGCTTGTCCAGATCGGTGGTGGATTCCGTATTCCGGAGATCCTTGAATCAGCTGGGCTTCAATTGAAAGAGATCGGAACAACCAACCGCACTCATATCAATGATTACAAGAAATCAATCACTGACGAGACAGCACTCATACTGAAGGTCCATCAAAGCAACTTTTACATGGATGGATTTGTCGAATCAGCTTCGATCAAGGACTTGGCAGAACTAGCCAAAAGCCAGCAAATACCATTTGCGGTCGATTTGGGCAGCGGCGCTTTGATCCACACAGCATCTCATTTTGGGATAGAAGAAGAACCCACTCCGGAATCCATCGTTCAAAAGGGAGCGGACATGGTTTGCTTCAGCGGAGATAAGTTGATGGCAGGCCCTCAAGCAGGCATCATTGCAGGGAAAGAAACATGGATTGAACGCTTGAAATCCAATCCTTTTTTCCGTGCCTTGAGACCAGATAAGATGGCCTTGAGTGCTTTGGGATTCACTGTGCAGAAACATCTTGAATCCAAAAACGACCCCGAGTCGCCCAAGCTTCCAGACCTGCCTGCCTATGAATTGCTGAGCCAATCCAGACAAAACCTTAAAGACCGCGCAGACGCCATATTGAAAGCATCCAAGTGCAGGAGCGTCCACTTGAACATCATTGAAACAGATTCTGAGGTAGGTGGAGGCACCATGCCTCGAACGCGCATGGCTTCGATTGCCATTGAGGTGAATATCCAGAGCATCAAACCGGACACCATTGCCAGATCATTCCGCGAATGCCACCCACCGGTAATCGGCTATGTGCAAAAAGGATCGTTTCGATTGAATCTTCGCACGATCTTTTCTGATCAGGACGAAACCATCTCCGCATGCATCCAACAAATTGAAGAGAAACTCGTCCATCGTTCATCAAAAGAGGCATGAACGAAGCCAAACGATCCATTCCATTCATTGTCGCCACGGCCGGACATGTCGATCATGGCAAGAGCGCCCTGGTCAAAACATTGACGCAGGAGGATCCAGACCGCTTACCCGAGGAAAAACGAAGGGGTATCACGATCGATCTCGGATTTGCTCAATGGTTGCTGCGGGATCCAGAAAACCCGTCCACCCAGTATGACCTGGGAATCGTGGATGTGCCCGGTCACGAAGATTTCGTGAAAAATATGATTTCCGGGGTTGGGGCGGTGGATCTTGGTCTTTTGGTCGTCGCAGCAGATGATGGCTGGATGCCACAGACGGAAGAACATTTTCAAATCCTGGAATACCTGGCTGTGCCCAACCTGATCGTGGTCATGACAAAATCGGACCTTGCGGAAGGTGAGGCGGATTTTGTCATGGAAATGATCCGTGAAGAACTGAAGGCAACACGTTTTGAGGAAGCCCCCATCATTGCCACTTCTACCAAAACGCATGAAGGATTCGATGCACTGGGAAATGCTGTGTCAGACATACTGAAGAGACAACCCGCTCATCTTGATCTTGGTAAACCACGCCTGCCTGTCGATCGCTGTTTTTCAGTCAAGGGCATGGGCACCGTGGTTACCGGCACACTGATCGGGGCTCCCTTCACCACCGACCAATCCGTTTGCGTTCAACCAGGAAATCTGCAAACGAAAATCAGATCGATTCAGCACCATCATGCACAGCAGGAGGCAGCCGCACCCGGCATGCGCACAGCTCTCAATTTACCCGGAACCACGCTGCGAAAAGAACAAGCGTTTACAAATACATCGGTGGGGCGTGGGCAGGTTGTCACCATTGACGGTTTGGGACAGAACACGACTTGTCTGGATGCCATCATGGAGCGCACCTCACGTTTCGACAAACCCGGTAATCCAATAAACGGTTTCATCAAGAGCGGCACTCGCATCCGCGTGCATATAGGATCAGACAACATTCCAGGCAGGATTCATTTTTCAAATCATGAACCCATGCCTCCTGGAACCCGAGCAGCTGCCCGCATCCGGCTTGAGCGCCCCATGTTTGCGGTAGAGGGAGATCGATTTGTACTTCGCGATTGGTCACAGCAAGGAACCCTGGGAGGAGGCCGTATTTGGGATGCGGACAGCTCCCGTCGAAAACTGACTCACCTGGAGCAGCAAACATACCTGAACCATTTGTCCGCAAGCTCAGGAGATGCTCACGACTACCTGAGAGCACGACTCGCAAGAGATCATGGCATTCAACTGGATACATTCGCTGCAAAGGGACAATGGACGGCCAAGCAATTGGCCAGAGAAGCGGCCAAGCTAGTCAAAGCAAAACAGGCCATCAAGCGAAGTGACTGGCTGTTGGATACCAAATGGTGGAACACCAGCCTCACCGTCATGGCCGACCAGGTGATCCTTTTTCATCAAACACATCCCGACAAGCCGGGAATTCCATTGGAAACACTGCGCAGGGAGTTTGGTACATTGCTTCCTTCCCTGGATCTGTTACCCATGGTACTGCGTGAACTTGGAAAAGAACACGCGATTGAACAAGCTGGAGAATGCCTCTGCCATCAGAGCCACAGTGTGACTCTACCCGATAGACTGGTACCTCTCGCTGATCAGATCCTGAGGGAACTCTCCCTGACTCCCAACGAACCTCCAGCCCGAAAACACTACGATACATCTCAAGATGCAGGAGACGCCATTCGATGCCTCATCAGGATGAACAAAGTCGTTGAAATCGGGGCGGACCTTCTCGTCCTTCAATCGGTGCACGAGGACTATCTTCGCAAAATTAAAAACCACCTGACCACTCAGGGCCCTTCCTCCGTGAGTTCACTGCGCCAGGTTCTGGAAATCCCTCGACGCATCGCAATCCCTCTGCTGGAAAAGCTCGATAAAGAAGGTCAAACCATACGCGAAGGAGATCTGAGAAAGTGGAAAGCAATTTAAATCCCATGTCTCGAGTGCAATGAATTTACTTGAAAGAATGCATGAGGAAATCTTTTGTTCATTGCCCGTAGAAAGGATAGGTCTCCTCGAGTCCGGCAGGAACAAGACGGATGGCTTGCCCCCCTTGAGCCGTCATTGACGTCTCAAAGACGGTTCCCGAATCCACACGGTAACGATCGATTCTCACGTGTGTTCTCGTTTTGACCGATGGATCATCGGAATAAACATGAGCAACATAGATTTTGCCCTCGGGTAGAAAATGAAACGGTACGGACAAAGTCCGAGGCTCTCCGCTGTTCATGCAACCGACAAACCAATCTTCACCACTCCTTCGAGCCAAAACCGCATAGTCACCAATCGCACCATGCATGACCTTGGTATCATCCCAAACAGTCGGCACATGATCATAAAATTCCAGTTCCGGCTCATTACCAATCACCCCCTTCTGCCCCCCGGCGCCGCCTTTGCGTCGAGGCGATCCCGGAGGCCTGTCATACCAGTACAGAAACTGCCAGGGACTGTAGAAACAAACGGCCTTGGCCAGCTGATAGGCATGCGAAGCGTTTCGAATCACTCGATCATCATAATAGCAAAGGGTGTTGTCCCCTGCTCCGGCCAGCATCCGTGTAAACAGTATGGTCAGGGTTTGTTCATTGGAGGGCGCGGTTTCATCACCACCAATGCCTTCCTGAGTCATGAAATTCGGATAGGTACGGCTGTATCCGGTGGGTCGATATTCGTCATGCACGTCCACCATTAACTGGTGATCTGCAGCTTTCCGGATCGCTTCGTGCAGCCAGGTGGTCGCCTTCTGGGTTCCGACGCTCACAAACCCATACTTCAATCCCTTGATACCCCAATCTCGATACAAAGGTAAAAGCTCGTCGAGCTGTCGTTCCAAGGCCCTGCGATTGACATATAATAAAATACCGATGTCACGTTCCCTGGCATAACGAATCACTTCCGGCAGATCCAATGGCCCTGGTGAACGCGCAGGATCCAAAGTCACTGTCCGCGCATCGGAAGCTTCACTGTTTTCCGCTCCATACCACCCAGCATCAAACTCCACATATTGGAGTTGATGCTCCACGGCGAAATCCACGCAGGCCTTTCCTCCCTGCGTGGTCAACGTTACCTCTCGGATGACTTTACCGGGGCGAATCCAGGAACAGTCCTCAATCGCGTTCGGCGCATTGAGGTTCGAGATCAAATCATTGTTCTCCAGCAATTCACCCGGACTTTGTCCCAGCAGGATCACACGCCAGGGGCTGACAGCCGGCAGAGAAACGATCACATCGCCACTCAAGTCACTGACGATGGCATGAGGGCGCGTTTCATGTTGACGTAATTTCATCCGTGCATAATCAACCAAACCCGCTTCAGCAATGGCGATGTAACGACCCTTTTCCGTCTTCAAGGTCAATGGCCGTTCCACATCACGCCCCATGGTATCTATCGTTTTCAAGGCATACTTACCTTGAGCTGAGTACACGCACCAGGCAGCGTGATTATTTTCGAACGCAAATTCCGTAAGCTCTTCGTCAATGTGAATGGCTCCACTGGGGCCCTGTCGGGGGAGTCGATAACAAAAGGCGACACCCTGATCGTAGCACCGGAAGATGCATTCCAGAATAACGCCACCAGCATCTCTCCGTGAAAGCGACACTTTCAACTGATTGTAGTGATCCTGCACCTGGCTACGCTCACCATAAACCGGCTCCCACAGAGCATTGTGTTCAGTGAACTCAGTGGATTGAACACTTAGATCGTGAGTCAACGCATCGGCATCTGCAAACGCCAGACCAAGACGAGAGGGTTTCACAATGCGTTCCCCTCGGTAGGACACTTCATAAACAGGACAATGATCCAGATCCCCCAGCGACCTGAGCTCGAAGTTCAATGAAATATTGCCATCCGGCGACGACAGGGAGGCGCCGGAGAGCTCAACAGCAAACCAACCGGGCAGGCAA
>NZFL01000035.1 GCA_002690655.1 Pedosphaera sp. | reverse complement strand
TCACAACGGATTCAATTTCGAATCTTCCGTTCATCCTTTAATTATCGATTCTCCGAAGGGGATAGCCACTGGATTTTCAGTTTTTTTCTCGTAAAATCTTAATGAAGAATCAATGTTTCTTAGATGAGCTTTAAATCATCCTTAACTCAAATATTCACAACAATCGCAGCTGTGGTGCTGCTGGGATGTGGAAACTCTGAACCAGACATCTCAATTCAGGATGCTGCCTATGAAGGAAACATCGAAGTTATTAAACAACACTTGGCTGCTGGCAAGGACGCGAATGCGAAGACTGATTGGGGATCGACGCTTTTGCATGAAGCTGCCCTTAAGGGGCACAAGGAAGTCGTTGAACTGCTAATTACCAAAGATGCGGATGTGAATACGAAGGATAGTAACGGAGGAACCCCTTTGAATCGTGCGACTGCTGAAGGTCACAAAGAAATCGTCGAACTACTAATTGCCAAGGGTGCGAATGTGAATGCTAAGGATAATGATGGCAGGACATCTTCAAATTGGGCTATGCTAAGGGAACGTAGAGATATTGCCGACCTCCTCCGCAAACACGGCGGCAAGACGGGTGAAGAATTGAAAGCTGAAGAGAAATGAAAATAGCGAGCATTGTCACAGTGGTCGTACTTTCCTTAATTGGAGTTTGCACATTTAACGGAGATGAATTGTTCGGTGATGAAGACAAGGAAGACTCGAACGACAAGAAGAACTGGGGTGACGACGATGTGAAGAAGGCGGGCTTCCCGAAGACCGCCTTCGAGTACGCCAAGATGTGCGAGTCCGAACTGGGTGTCCCTCCAAGGGTCAACCTAGACAAATCCGTAGAAATACCTGTCTATGTCAATGGTGTTCAAACCTATGGAGAATTTTTTTCCTGCGACAATCCGGTTTTGATTGGAAAGGGCACGGTATCAGGATCGACGCTACAGAGATACGAAGGCAGGACTGTGGATGGCAAACCTCTGCCGGATGTCATTTGGGTTGCCTTTGGTCGCAACAGCAGTTCCAGTCACAAGCATGTTGTCGGATCGGTTCAAATGATCGGCTACAACAAGAAGACGGGCGCAACAGCTTTCTTTGAAAGCGGTGACCGCATCGGTCCATGGGTGACACTTGACAAAGACACTCTCCGGATGCGAGGAGAAATGCCATGGATCAGCAACCCCGAAGAGTTTAACCGAGCCTTCGTCACACCTCCCGCTCAATGTGTGCAATGCCATCAGAGCGATCCGTTCATAACGAACTCATTTATCAACGCAGCCAAGATCCCCGGCACCAACAAAACTGTTGTGCCTAAATTAGACGAAGACTCACCATATTACGTTATCGGTGGTGAAAATTGGGATATGAGAACAATCCATATAGAGGACAATGCTTGCTTCGATTGTCACCGGGTAGGCATGAAAACAATTGAATTGTTCATGAACGCCGGTTGGGAACCAAACAAACACATGCCGCCGCGCAAACCGGGTAGTTTGGCCGTTGACTTCCGTGAATTGTTAGATGCATGGAAAAAAGGCCCCGAAAATGTCGAGGGTGCCGAGTGGATCATTCCTCCGGCGAGGGGCAAGGACCGTCAGGTTGTGGGAGGTGACTACCCTTACAAAGCGGCGTTTAATCGGACGGGGACAAAAGATGAGAAGGCGGGTCCGAAAGCCGCGAATCTGAAAGATCGAAATGAAGAAGTAGAACAGCTGCTAAAGCAACTTCGCGACCCCTCCGTTAGGAGAGCCTTTGAGGACTGGATCGAGGAGAATGGTGTCACAGAAGATGCGCTGGAAAAGCTCCGCTCCGTGGCTGAGGGTGACGATACCGACGATGGCAAATCGTATGATAAAAATCCCAAGGATGATTACGGAAAAGCTGAAGGGAAATGAAACACCTCCTACTCACAACAATCGCATCTGTGCTTCTGTTGGGGTGTGGTGAGTCGCAGCAGTCAGCTCCTGCGCAAGAAGCGAAACCAGTGAAACCCGTCGCCGAAGCCGAACAGGCAGACCCGCCGACGGCCAAAGCACCAGACATCTCAATTTGGGATGCTGTTAAAACCGGAAACATCGAAGCGGTTAAACAGCACTTAGATGCTGGTGCGGGTGTGAACGGGAAGGATGAAGATGGATACACACCGTTAGATTGGGCCATCTTTATCAAAGATACCGAAACCGCAGAGCTCCTCCGCAAACACGGCGGCAAACATGGAACGATTCATAGTGCGGCTTACGGTGGTGACATCGAAGCAGTAAAGAAGTTCTTGGCTGCAGGTGCGGATGTGAATGCGAATGGTGGTGGCAGAACGCCGCTAGATTTGGCCATCCAAGTCAAGAATACCGAAANCGCCGACCTCCTCCGCAAACACGGCGGCAAGACGGGTGAAGAATTGAAAGCTGAAGCGAAATGAAATACTCACTAATCCCCTCACTGAAACTTTGTGAGATTCATTGAGAAAAAGGGAGACACAGTGGGATTTGCACTGTTTAAGACCGTTCTCCATTAGGGTTTAGAGTGAGTAGAGGTTTCGATTCCCTTCACTCTTAAATGATTCCACTTAATTATTTAAGCAATCANTCCAGTAAGTCCATAGCCTTAAAGTATTGATGTACGGTAAAAAGGAGTCTAAAAATCGCAAAAGAAGGGGAGAAGATTGGGAGAATTGGGGTTCTCAGGGTTTTCTGAGCGATCTCCTTGAAGTGTAGCAGAACTTATTTTGAGGTGTTCTTATTTTTGATGGTAATGGTCGTCATATAACCGTCGTGATCGCTTAAGCGTATTTCTTCTCCGTTTTCGGTTTTAGCCGTGGTTAGTAACCGGGTGGGCGATGCGATATATTCCCAATTCGCTTTTCGAACTGCAAATACATGGTCCCACTCCGTGGCTACGCTTAACATTCTTTGAAGACCGGCTTCTTTGACCAGAAAGTTATACTCCTTCATCCCTGCGGTACAATTAAAGTCCCCGGCGAAGATGGCCGGGTTTTTCGGATTCGATTTATTCTTCAGAAAATCACGAATCTCTTGCATTTGCCCCATCCGAACATCGCCATACTCATCACTTTCTCCTTCCTTNTGATANGATGCCTGNGCATGAGTATTATAGAATTCCAATTCGCCGCCCAGGATCGATAGCCTGGTCATGGCGATTCCTTTTCCGGCCCAATAATCACCCTGCCAGATTTTATACCACTTTCCTTTGTTGGTGAATTCGTGAAACTCCGTTTCAAGAATTGGGAAAGCGCTGAGGATCAGCAATCCACTGTTAACTTTACCGTAATCGAAGCAGGCATAGTTTTGTAGCCGGCTGTCTTTTAGTTGTTCCTGAAGGACTGCCCGGTCCTTGCCGATAAACGCTTCCTGAATCCCAACGACATCCGGGTTTAAGGTCGCCAGAGTGTGTCCGATCAATTCCATTCGACGTTTCCTGTCTTTGCCGGCGAAATAAAGATCCTGCACGTTGAAGGTTACCACGACTAAATCTGAGTTCGCATTTCCGGTAGTGGACGCGGCTCCCTGAACCAAAAGCGTTTTCCCTGACGCACACCCCATAACCAACAAAGCTATCAAAATTGGAATCAGTATTTTCATCTCTGAGAGAATCCTACCCCACCATCCTGATTCAGAGAAGTTCAGGGGATTCTCATCTCAATCCCACTGTTCTCCCCGATTCCCCTGAGAAACACCAAAATTCACAGAACCGAAGAATCCCACACACCACATCACATTAGACATAGGGAGAGCATTGGGAGAATTGGGTCTCTCAGGGTTTACTGAGTGATCGGTGTGATAGCTGTATTCCCCCAGGAAACGGGGAATTTGATGTTTGTTGGGTTCGAATACTTTCACCCGCTCCACTTCTCCACCATTCATTATGAATGGTTTACCCCTAATACAGAATAGTGGGGTTTCTGATTCTCACAAAAGATTCATGCAGAGAGTTTCCGACCCTAGTAAATGAAACCATCCAGACGACATTTTGCCCGATCAACCCTCGTAACGGGTGCCTCCATTCCGTTTTTTCGCTGATCACGGAAGAAGAAGAGGGGGCACGGAGCATTTCCATTATCGTCTCGCGCCAAAATTTCCCCACGTCGAATCACAACGCGGTAATCTGGCGTTTGCTCACGAACCTGGAAAGATTCTGTTTTCCGAAGACAATGGTAAGAGCTGATTGCACTCCGCGAAATCACCCTGCAACGCCCGCACGGGAAGGCATACCGTCCTCACAAACTGACCAATCCCGCAAGACCCTGTTGGTAATTCCACGCCCTTGATGGAGTTCGCACCGTGCCCCGGCGTCTCTCTACAAAACGGTTTTGATAGCCTCGCCAGTTCGGATTCAAAAGAAGAACGGCGGTGGCTGGTTCAAGATCGATCTGCGCCGGTGCTGGATCGCCCGGGATCGCATGTTGTTCATCAAACCCATTTGATTGTGTAAAACATCATCACCTCTGCCGCCCTCCTCCTGGCCATCCTGTTCAAACGGGACAAGCACACGAAAATGGACTTCGCCATCCTGCCAGCGCTTCAAAACCAAAAACATCAGCATAATGAAACAATAGATTCTTGGATTTGGATTCGATGATGTTAATATGTCAAAGTGTAAGCCATAGAAAACTGATTTTCAAATTTCAGGGAGGTGGCTTCCGATCGACCGACGTTTTCGGTCATCTGATTCAGGCGAAGGGAAATATAAAGATGAAAAGATCCATCTGTTGCGTGATGATGTTGTGTCTGTGGGGGCTTTCGATCCCTGTGGTGTTGGCTGAGAATCCGACGATCACAGAGGTTCAACGGGAGTTTTTTGAAGCGAAGATCCGACCTGTGCTGGCCGACCAATGCCTCGAATGCCACAACTCGATTGACAAGAAAAAGGGTGGGCTGGCCCTCGACTGGAGTCAGCCGTTACGACAAGGGGGTGATTCGGGTAAGGTGATCATACCCGGTGATCCCGATCAAAGTTTGTTGATCCAGTCCATCCGCCATCAGGCGGGGGTAGAGAATATGCCAGGCAAAGCGCCCAAGTTGGTCGACAGTGCCATCGCGGATTTCACAAGCTGGGTAAGCATGGGGGCTCCTGATCCACGTCACACACAGCCCACCGCCACGGCTTTGAAAAAAGAGGTGCCCAGCTGGGACGATGTGCGTGAGAATCGTAAAAAGTGGTGGTCGTTCCAAGCGATAACAAACCCTGAACCGCCGAAGGTGAATAACTCCGATTGGCGCCACAATCCCGTTGATGCTTTTGTNTATGATAGCCTGAAAGAGCAGCAACTGATCCCCGGAGACCTTGCCGATCCACACACTTTGTTGCGCCGGGTGTCGCTGGTGTTGACGGGGCTACCTCCGTCAACTGACGATGTGACAGCGTTTGCGTCAAGCAAAGATCCGAAGCGCTATGAGAGATACGTCGACACATTGCTGGCCAGCAAGGCTTATGCGGAACGTTGGGCCCGACACTGGATGGACTGGTACCGCTACAGCGAAAGTCATGGCAGTGAGGGCGACCCCCACATCGCATTTGCGCAGCAGTATCGTGATTATTTGATCCGGGCCCTGCAGCAGGATGTGCCTTATGACCAGATGATGATCGAGCATCTGGCCGGCGATCTGTTGCTGACCCCCCGAATTAATGAAGAAACCCACATCAACGAATCAGCCATTGGCCCCGCGCATCTGCGTATGAATCCTTTTGGTTATGGAGTGGTGGATGCCTATCAGGAATTGGTGACTTTCACCGACAATCAGGTGGATGTGGTGAGCAAGGCCACCATGGCCCTCACGGTGTCATGCGCCCGTTGCCACAATCACAAATTTGACCCTGTCAGTCAGCAGGATTACACGCGCTTTTATGGTGTGATGATTAGTAACCGCCCCACCACGATTGTGGTGGACAACCAGGAAAAACAACGCCGTCATGTAGAGGCCATCAAACAACTGAAACCNCAAATAAAAAAAGCTTTTGCTACCCACTGGCTGTCTCAAATCGAATCACTTGAAGAGAGGCTGCAAAAGGTGGAATTAAAGGAACGGGATGACAGTGATGCGCTGAGCCCATGGCTTCAAATGAAAGAGCAAGGGCCGGAAGCGTTTGAATCGTACTGGCAAGGATTACGGGAGCATNTGGGACGAGTGGAGGCGCACAACAGGAAAGTTAAGGAAAAAGCCGCCGCATACTATGATTTGCGTGATCCCAAAGTGGCCGCCATGTTTTTTAAAACAGGGAATGGCTCACACCTATCCACGCAGCCTGCGGGCTCTTTTGCTTTGAAGGGGGAAGGGGAGAACGTGTTTCAAGGTGTGTACCCTGCCGGTGTATACAGTCATCTCATCAGCGACAAACACGCGGCCGTGATGGGGTCGCCTCGTATGACGGTGTCAGGCAACAATCTCTGGGTACGCGCCGCCGGTCAACAAGCCAAAAGACGTTATGCGGTCAGGCACTACCCGTTCGGGGGCTTGTTGCATGATGATCATCGACTCAGTCAAACTTTGCCTGTGTGGCAGAGTTCGAGGAAGATGGCTATCTGGCAGGGTGAAAAAATTCATTATGAATTTCGCACCGCTCGCGACGTGATCAGCGGACCGGGAGACGAGCGTAGCTGGTGGGGAGTGAGCGAGATTTTGATGAGTCCTGAAGCTCCGCAGAGAAGAGGAGCCCCACTGAGTTTGTGGGTGGCCACGCCACCTGTGGACAAAGCGTCTTTGTTGAAAGCGTATCAAACAACCATACAAAACATACTGAACAAATGGATGGACGACATCATCAGCGATGATGAGGCGGAGTTTTTGGGACAGATGCTGCAAGGTAACGTATTGAACCACAATATTAAACAATTACCCGAAAACGTTGTGGCATTGGTGCAGCAATACCGCAGGCTTGAAAATGATATCCCCATACCCACCCGCGCCCCGGGAGTGTATGAGTCGGATCCGGTGGATGCCCCCTTTCTGAATCGTGGCGACCATCAAAGTGAAGGGAAGGCGGTGCCACGGCAATTCTTGGAAATGTTTGGGAACAAACCTTACAGCAAAACAAACAGTGGGCGGCTGGAGCTGGCGCAGGATATTGTGGCTGACAACAACCCTCTGACACGACGTGTGCTGGTGAACCGTTTGTGGAATTATGTTTTTGGCGCCGGCCTGGTGGCTACCACCGATAATTTTGGACGCATGGGGGGGCAACCCTCGCACCCCGAACTGCTGGATTTTCTGGCCAGTGATTTCAAGAGGAATGGTTGGTCGTTAAAGAAAAGCCTCAAGTTGATGGTGACCAGTCGTACATTCAAATTGAGCAGTCAGATCACGGCAGCCGCCAGGGAGGTTGATCCTGTCAACAAGTACTTGTCTTTTCACACACCGCGTCGCCTGGATGCAGAGTCTATTTATGATAGCCTGCATTTTGTAGCGGGGCAGAAGAAGCGGGCGATATACGAAAGCGTGATCCGTAACCGTTTGCACCCCTTCCTGACCGCTTTCAACTACCCGGTGCCTTTGTCGACGGTGAGTCGGCGACCCAGCAACAACGTGCCGGCCCAGGCTTTGAGTCTGATGAATGGGTTGGCGGAGGATTTGTCTGGCAATCTGTTGAGCCGAGTGAATGTGAAACGGGACGTGGATGTGGTATTGCGTGAGTTGTTTTTGAGGTTTTATGCCCGTGAGATCACGGCAAGCGACCGCACCCTGTGCCAGAATTTTTTAGGAGAAAACCCCGACGCCGAAGACTGGCGTCGATTGATTGCCACATTGTTCAATTCAAAGGAGCTAATATATGTTTACTGATACTTTTTGCCGTCGACGCTTCATGCAGCTGGGGTTTGGCAGCCTGGGAGGGCTCGCTCTGAGTCAATTAAGTGCGTCGCAGGGTAAGCCCCGCCATCATCAACCGAAAGCACGCTCGGTGATATTGTGTTACATGTCTGGCGGGGTGAGCCACGTGGACAGTTTTGATCCCAAGCCTCTTTTGAAAGATATGCATGGCAAAGACATGCCCGTGGACATACTGCGCACGCAGTTTGATAACAACGGCAAGATCATGCAATCGCCCTGGAAGGCAAAAAAATATGGTCAATCGGGGTTGGAGATGACCAACCTCTTCCCGCACATTGCCGACTGCGCCGATGACATCGCTCTGGTTCGCAGCATGACGGCAGATTTTTCAGAACATGCCCAGGGGAACTTTTACATGCATACAGGTTTTCCCTTCCTGGGGGTGCCGTCGGCGGGAGCCTGGGTAAATTACGGTTTGGGCAGCGTGAATCAAAATCTCCCCGGTTACGTGGTTCTCAACAACAAAACCGGGATTCCCCACGGGGGCAAATCGATTTTCGGCAGTGGTTTTCTGCCTGCCACCAACGGTGCCTCGTTTTTTGATCTGGATAAGGAAGAAGTGGTCAGTCGTGTGCAGCCACGTCGCCCGTTGAAAGAGCAGCGTGCGAGCCTGGGGTTTCTGAAACAGCTGGATGGCGCTTTTGCCAAGCGCTCGGCTGCAGAAGGGGATGTGCAGTCGGCTGTGGAAAATTATGAGACAGCCTTTCGCATGCAAACGGCGGTACCTGAATTNATGGACCTCGACAAAGAACCGGACCATCTCAAACGAGCTTATGGCTTTGAGCATGAAGACCCGCTGGTGGCTCGTTATGGGCATCAGTGCATGGTGGCCCGTCGTCTGGTGGAACAGGGAGTGCGCTTTGTCGAGTTGTCTTGCTCCAATTTCAAAGGAGATGGGCAAAGGGCCAACCCCTGGGATCAACACGGCAATCTGCCCCATGGTCACCAGGAAATGGCCCGTCAGGTCGACCAACCNATTGCGGCCCTCATCAACGATCTCAAACAGCGTGGCCTGCTGGAGAGCACCTTGATTATATTTACCGGTGAGTTTGGTCGTACTCCCTTTTCACAGGGCAATAATGGCCGCGATCACAATCCCTATGGTTTTAGTCTGTGGATGGCCGGTGGGGGAATCAAGGGGGGCAGCGTGCACGGGGCCACCGATGAGCTGGGTTACCATGCCATTGAAGACAAGGCCAAGGTGTTTGATCTGTGGGCCACGGTGCTGCACCAACTAGGCATGGATCATGAAAAGCTGACCTATCGTTACGGAGGGCGCGACATGCGACTCACCGATGTGCATGGAAACGTGATGACAAAAATCCTTCTCTGAACATCGTTTGATTGATAACGCCAAACCCAACTGTAAAAAAGAACGGGAGTAAGCGCCTGCACTCTTTTGATCAGCGCAAGGCATCATCATTACACCATAGGAATCAGTGCCAGCTGCCCACGGCGATTGCAAACGAGGAGAAGCCACGCGAAAAAATCAAAGCATCCTATTACGAAAAGTAATCCCAAGCAAAACGATCGTCACCCTGTAACTGGGTGCCCCTCCATGACATCGCCTGCATACTGTTGAGTCGCAGCCCGGATTCCGAATGGCTATAATGACGATCCAGCATCACCAAAGCGATCCACCGGAGTCTGAAATAATGTAACTGCAATGGCAGGTGTGGTGCTGCTTTGAGGGGGAGATGGCTGAAGCAGGTGGGCCCGGCCTTTTTTGAAGGCAAGATGGANTCAGAATGGTTTGTTTGGCGTCGCAAGCAATGATGTTGGACGTGTTGAATGTCTGGTCATCGAACAGCCTTTTTCCTGCCGCATTCGAATTCTGTCCCCATTAAGCGTTCCGCGTGGATAATCGGCAATCGTTCTGTCATTCCAAAATCAGCACCTTTTTCCTGACTCCCGANCCGGCCTGCGGAAGCGTCGACTGCCCGAATCAGTGAGAAACGAAACCAGCTGAACACCGCCAACAACTGTCATATTATCTATTTTGGTTTGAACGGTGACCCGCGCACGTCTGCGCATCTCGCATGAGGGTGATCTTGCTTTTGATGGATCTTCTGAGACAATCATGTTTGTTACCCAAAGCCAAGTGACGCATGCTCATGGGCGACTTCATTCGCTCATCACGCTTCGAACAACCTTCCGGTGTNCGGGGCCCTGAAGCTGTGGAAGCTTAATGAAGTGTCGATTTAAAACAAAGATTGCTTATGTTTTCGCCTCGCTATTGTCGGTCGTATTGGACTTTTGTTGTTCTTTTTTTGGTGGCTCTCCTCCACGTTGATCCTGCTGCCCGCGCACAAGAACCTCGCCCCCTGTTTGTAGAGGGATACACCGGAAAAGTCAGTTACGTGCCGGGGGAAACCGTGAACCTGCATGTGTCCACTTCAGCCTCGATATTTGAAGCTGAAATGTTCCGGCTGGGAGGAGAGGATAAAAAGGTATGGTCTCAGCGAGGCATTAAGGGGCGGGAATACTCGGTGCCGGCAAATGCCTCTTCCCATGGTTGTGACTGGCCCGTTGCTCTGGAAATACCTGTCCCGCTGGATATGCAGAGTGGGTATTACGAACTGCGATTGCGGGCCAGTGATCGAGGTGGCAAATATGTGCAACGCAACCGGCGTCATGCAGAAGGAACCTGCTTCTTCATTGTGCGATCCGNTCAACCTGGAAAAGACACACGCATATTGCTGCAGCTTTCAACCAATACCTACAATGCCTACAATAACTGGGGAGGTTTCAGTCTCTACGGGTTTCATGGAGCAGGGGGGAATCAGGGCCATCGAGTATCCTTTGATCGACCTCCGAGCAGTCTTTACAATAACTGGGAACGCCCTTTCGTGCAATGGGCCGAGACCCATGGGTACGTGCTTGATTTCGCAGCGAACAACGATCTGGAATTCCATCCCGAACTGCTCTCCTCCTACAAACTGGTGCTCAGCCTGGGCCATGACGAATATTGGTCAGCTCCGATGAGGGATCATCTGGAATCCTTCATCGCGGAGGGTGGCAATGTGGCGTTCTTCAGTGGAAATACCTGTTGCTGGCAAATCCGCAACGAAGCCAAGGGGCGTGCTTCGACGTGTTGGAAACAGAACTTTCACTCTGATCCGGTGTATCAGGCCAGAAAAGGGAATGACNTCTTGTCGTCGCTGTGGAGTCATCATCTGGTGGGGCGTCCCGAGAACACACTGACGGGCGTAGGTTTTTTGTGGGGGGGATATCACCGAAGTCACGGACAGTACATGGATGGCAGTGGCGCCTACACGGTGCATCGTCCGGAGCATTGGGTGTTTGCTGGAACAAGTCTGAAGCAAAAGGATGTGTTTGGTGGCAAGGACAGCATCGTTGGATACGAATGTGATGGCTGCGAAATGACATGGAAGGAAGGGTTGCCGTTTCCGACATATCAGGACGGGACACCCTCCTCCTTTCAAATCCTCGGCACAGCGCCTGCCAGATGGCATCCCGATGATTGTCAATGGTACGACCAATGGGAAAACGGCCGTGCAGGCAATGCGGTTTTGGGGATTTATGCGCGTGGTGGCACCGTGTTCACCTGCGGGAGCACGGACTGGTCACATGGATTAAGAGGGAAAGATCCAATCGTGGAGCAGATCACCAGGAATGTTCTCAACCGATTGTCAGAATAAATCATCCATGGAGATTGCGATGATGAAATATATCGGATGTTTGATTTCCCTGAGCCTGCTCGTCAGTGCCGCCAGCCCAGCCATCACGGCTCAGGCACTTGAGGGACGGGAGGGTTCATTCAGCCTTCCTTCGGGTCTTCACAAAGCCATGCTTCTGAAACCTGGCCCAGGGAATCCCCGAAACAGTGAAGGTGATTTCATTCAACTCAGGGGTGGACGACTTTTGTTTGTCTATTCTCATTTTACGGATGGAAGCAGCGACCATGCATCGGCCTTTCTCGCCAGCCGTATATCCAATGACGGAGGGCAGAGATGGTCGGACAAGGACGCAATCATCCTCAGCAATGAAGGTGGATTCAATATCATGTCCGTTTCCCTGCTGCGTTTGATCAATGGGCAAATCGCCATGTTTTATTTGCGAAAGAACTCAATGGAAGATTGTCGACCATGGATGCGTATCTCCACCGACGAAGCCCTTACCTGGAGCGAGCCGATCGAGGTGATCGCCGATCAGGTCGGGTACTACGTTCTGAACAATGATCGTGCCATACAACTGAAGAGTGGAAGATTGATCTGCCCGGTGGCCCTGCATCATTTGCCGGAATATGAACAGCCTGACTGGAAAGGTCTTTTAATGTGCTATGTTTCCGATGATTCAGGCATGACATGGAAACGCAGCGCTTCGGTTCTCAAAGGAACCAATCCTAATGGATCACGAACAACCTTTCAGGAGCCGGGCGTGATTGAATTNAAAGACCGACGCCTGATGATGTGGGTGCGTTCCGACGGAGGCAGTCAGTATTTGAGTTGGTCAGAAGACGAAGGCAATACATGGTCTCAACCTGTTCCCAGTGAAATCCGCTCTCCCGTATCACCTGCCAGTATGGAACGCATTCCCCGGACAGGTGATTTGTTGCTGGTCTGGAATGATCATGCCGATATTCCAGAAGTATTGAAAGGACGACGCACGCCGTTGAGTGTTGCCATCTCCAGAGATGAAGGGCGGCATTGGACCCGGAGTGTGGCCTTGGAAAATGATCCCGAGGGTTGGTATTGTTATACGGCCATTGAATGCATGGGGGACCATGTGATCCTTGGGCACAGTGCCGGCGATCGTCGCACAGGTGGTTTGAATTGTCTTCAAATGACGCGTTTTGAACTGTCATGGCTTTACGATATTTTAGGGGAGACACAAAAGGTTCGAGCGCAATGAAAAGGGGAAGTATGACCAAGCTTGTTATTCATCGTATTCAAGGCGCTGCAGCGGTTGCTCGCGGGACATCTTTCACTAAGATCTGGAGCAGAAGTATGTTTCAGTTGACTTGTCTTTTGACCCTCTGGGGAACGAGTATCCTTGTTGTGGTGGGCGATCGGCAACCCAACCTTGTCGTCCTTTTTGCCGATGACCTTGGCTATGGTGAGCTGACATGTCAGGGCAACCAGGAGATCCCAACCCCCCATATTGATTCGATTGCGCGCAATGGGGTTCGCTTCACCTCGGGATATGTGGCTGGCCCCAATTGCAGTCCATCCCGTGCGGGCCTGCTCACCGGGCGCACTCCGACGCGTTTTGGCTATGAATTCAATCCCACCGGTGCGCTCAATGAGGAACCCGGCTTTGGCCTGCCCTCGAAGGAAATCACGATTGCCGAGGCGCTGCATGATGCGGGCTACACCACAGGTCTGATCGGTAAGTGGCATCAGGGTGGCACTGCCAGGTATCATCCTTTCAGACATGGTTTCGACGAGTTTTTCGGTTTCACGCATGAGGGACACTACTTCGTTCCGCCACCCTACAGAGGCGTGACCACCTTGCTCCGCCGCAAGACACTTCCGGGCGGGGTGAAAGGTATCTGGAAGGGGAAAGGCGGACTGCACTACCACGACATCCTGGGGAGCGATGAACCAGACTACGACGCCAACAACCCCATCGTGCGCGGTGGTCAGCCCGTGGTCGAAACGGAATACCTGACCGATGCTCTCACCCGTGAGGCGGTTGATTTCATTGATCGTCACGACGATAAGCCTTTCTTTCTCTACCTTGCCTACAATGCCGTCCACAGCCCTCTGCAGGGAGCGGACACCTACATGAAGAAATTCGCGCACATCAAAAACATGCATCGCCGCATTTTCGCGGCCATGCTGGCAAACATGGACGACAGTGTGGGTGCGGTATTGCAGCAGTTGCGGAAATCAGGACAGGAAGAAAACACAATCGTCTTCTTCCTGAGTGACAATGGTGGTCCGACCAGAGAACTGACTTCGTCCAACCTCCCTTTGCGAGGATCCAAGGGGCAGATGTATGAAGGTGCCATTCGGGTGCCTTTCATGGTCCAGTGGAAAGGCAGNATTCCTGCGGGGCAGATCTACGATCGGCCGGTCAGCTCCTTTGATATCTTCGGCACCGCTGCGGCGCAATGCGCCGGAGTCAGTAAACCGGAGCAAGTGGAAGGTGTTGACCTGATGCCGTATCTCACAGGTCAGCGCAATGGCGCGCCCCACGAAAGTCTCTTCTGGCGTCAAGGCGGAAAGAGGGCCCTGCGTCACGGTGACTGGAAGCTGGTGCGCATGGGCAGGCGATTGACTTCCGGTCAGGCAAAATGGGAACTCTACGACCTCTCGGAAGACATCTCCGAGACCAAGAATCTCGCTGACACATATCCCGACCGCCTTGCCGAACTGGTCAGGATCTGGTCGCAGCTCAACGGCGAAATGAGTGATCCGCTGTTCTAAGCTTCGTCATGCTCCTTCTGATCGCTGATGAAATAAGTGGGTCCGTCGCCAGTCTTCATGGAACCCACACACTTGTTGTCTACAAGGAATGTGGTCGTTTGATTGCAGCAGTATTTTCTGGTATCAATGATCCTTGATGGTTGACTTGAAAAATACAGTCCCATGAGCAACCTCGTCCTTCATCGTATTCGAATTGTTCTGGCGATCGCTCTCGGGATACCCTTCATCATGATTGGTGTTGAGCATTTTCTCAGGCCTGCGCCCTTTGATGCCATTGTGCCTGCCTATCTTGGGTTTCCGCGTTTCTGGACCCTTGCCAGTGGTATTACCGAAGTGCTCCTTGGTATCGGTATCATGCTGCCACCCTGTCGAAGGTTGGCCGCTCTTTGTCTGGCTGTGTTTTTGATGTGTGTCTATCCGGCAAACCTGAACATGTGGCTGAACGATATCCCGTTCAACGGACACGTGCTCAGCCACAAGGCACACCTTCTGCGTCTTTTCATTCAGCTTCTGCTGATTTGTCTGGCGCTTTGGCTTGCTGATTGGCGCAAAGGATCAACCCGTAAGGCTGCTGTCATTACTAACGAGGATTAAGCGTATTTGAATTTCAGATTCTGAGCATGACACAGTTGCTTCCCGGTGCTCGCCAGCACGCTTTGGCAAGCCCGAACCCCCTGCGGGTGTCATTTCACTTAGTGTGTGATTCCGGTCATGCTTATGATAGAGCCCATTTCATGATCACATGTTTCCAGCTTATCTTGAGCGCGCTTGAAAACTCCTGAAGACAGGCAATGTCATCCAGAGAATGTCATTTGTCTTTGTCTGAAAGTTTGATTGATAAATACCTTTCGCCAGAGGTTTGGAAATGAAATCGAGGATGATACGACCATGGCGGAGAACCTTTCTTTGGTTGGTTGTGAGCATGAGCAGTCGAACAAGCAACGAGAGCATGAATGGAGGGCAATTGTGATCTTCCTTACCTAACCTGATTGGCAAACCTCCAATATTAGTTCCAAACAGGCAGCCATTNTTTCACTGAAATGATTTTTCATGTTTTCGCAAACCATAAAAAAGAGGGAGAGTTGACCAAATTAACTTTGTAACGCAAAGTTAATAAGCAAACAATAAAATATGAAATACTTCCTTGTAACATTGCTATCCATCTTGCTGATGGGTTGCGATCTNCANNTAGATTCCGTCTATCTGGGGCGCTCGGAATCGGCCATNCTGGGTGATGTNAATCGTGGCGACACGGAAGNGGTCAAANCGTATTTGGANAAAGGCGGAAACGTCAACCTCATGGACGAACCCGGCATGACGCCTCTGCATCATGCCGTGAATGCTGATCTAAGGGGAAGTCATCTCGAAATGGTGAAGTTGCTGATTGAAAGAGGAGCCAATGTGAATGCCGTCGATGACACACATTTTACGCCCTTGCATCTAGCCAGTCACGCAGCCACAGCGGCATTGTTGATCGAGGCGGGAGCGCGTGTGGATGCCAGAAAACGACGCACGGGAGAGACGCTGTTGTTTTCAGCGGCCAGGGGGGCAGCGCAGGGTGCTGAAAAGAGTTACCTGCATTATCTGGAACTGACGAAATTTCTCATTTCAAAAGACGCTGATGTGAACATGAAACTCAGCTCGGGAGATGAGCGTCTTAGAGCCAGCAGTGGCATAGAGGAGAAACCTTACCATGCGAAGACGGGAGATACGCCGTTGCACGCAGTGGCGAGGAGCTATTCGGAAAAGCACGCGATGGTGCTTTGCGAATTGCTGATCCAGCAGGGGGCGAACATCAACGAGACAAATATCCTTGCTCACACACCTCTGGATGAGGCGCTTGCAAATCAAAGAAAACAAACCGCTGATTTCCTTCGCAAGCTTGGAGCTGAAGCAGGTGAAGCCTTGCAAGCCAAGGTTGAATGAAGTTCTCCTGTTGTCCTGTAAACACGCACATCGAGTCTGGTTCAAGGCACAGGAAGAGGCATCATTGATGCTATCATTTCGGTATATGCGTCCCCTCTTTTTTTAAGCGCTTCTTTCGTAGATACTCAGCCAGTGCATGCGAACACAAGGCGAGAATGAAATTTTACTCAATGGCTGTTGTTTCAGTCAGGATGTCTGCTTCCTTCATTTTTTATCGGGCTGATCTCAATCATGTTGACGCTCTTGCCTTTTGGAGTTGAAGGTCGCCCGCCTTGGAAGAGCGATGTGACGTACCCTTCAACCCGCCGCTCAAGAGTCTGATATCAATGGAATGATGCTGTTTGCTTAAGGAAAAAAAGAACGTCATCTAAACGGCGGAAAACAATAAAAATGAAAACCATCTATGCCTTGATATATCCACTCAGAAAGTAGAAATAACATGATCAGAAAAATACCATTCATGCTGTTGGAAAGGTGCAAGCATGCATCGATCCGAGTCGGATATCTGGGGATCTTTCGCAACAACCAACAAGTGCTTGTCAGGTTTTATCTCAAGCCTACTTTTTTTTCATGATCCATACACCATCCCACTCCCCTTGAGGTGGGGTTTCCTTTAATTTCCTACATCNATCTACATAGATCTGTGAGAGTTGGTCGGTGGGCTGCAATTGCAGGGCGTCATTGAAAGCCTCAATTGCCTTATCCCACTTTCCTTTGAGATAAAAGCCTCGCCCCGTCTTAAAATAGAACAACGTTTCCATGAGGTTTGGGAACGTTTCATCCGTATGGTAGTCAAGTATTTCATGAATACCAACTGGTTTTGTTTTTCCTCTTACCAGTACTTGATCGATTTCACGCATACGGTAGCTTCCGCGAAGTTTACGCGCAGTAAATTCACTGATGAGGATTCGGGCTGAATATTGTTTGCATGCACTCTCAAGGCGCATCGAGCGTAATCCCATCCTCATCCATGGTCAAAACCATGCCCTTACGCATCATGTAGAGGTCCAAAGCTGAGTTTTGCTTTGCTATAGTATTCTTGCAATCATCAAGAATTTCATCGAGTTCATCATCACTTCTACCTTGATTATGATGTACAATACCAAGCTTCTTTACCTCAGAACGAAGTGCAAGATTGAGAGCATCGAAATATGTGCTGTGTCCCCATCCCTTAACTTTTTGATAATCCTCTTCGCTGTATTCACCGTCATGCAAAAGTAAATCTACTTTGTCACAGAAGGCTACGTATTCCTGAAAATTCAACCCACCAGGATGTTTGAAAGCTAATTCATTGTCCGTCAAAAAGACAAATGATCTTCCTTGCTCGGTAAATTTGTAGCCCACCCCCCCATTAGGATGGCTTAAAGCAATTGGAGTAATATGCAGTGAGCCAATCCAAAAAGGCTCTGTATTAAGTGTATGGAATGTTAGCTCAGCTTCAATATTTTCGAAGGCCATAGGGAAATAAGGAGAGGTA
>NZFL01000034.1 GCA_002690655.1 Pedosphaera sp. | reverse complement strand
AATCCTTGCACCTCCGTGTTGGAGGTGGCGCCTAACACCATCCCTGCCATTGTTCCTCCCGTACCTACTGAACAACAAAAATGATCGTATTGCCCCTGAAGTCGGGCAGTCATTTCGCAGGTTCCCTGAACGGCAAAAGAACTTGAGCCCCCTTCGGGAATGATCAGACAGGGGGACCAATCCAGCTTCAATTGTTCAAGATAATCAGAGTTGTTTTTTTGGCGGTAGCTTTCTCGACTAATGCCCTCCAAGCGCATTCCCCAGTCCCTGGCCTGGGAGAGTACCGGATTGAGCTTACGGGATTCCTCTCCCCTGATGATGCCAACTGTCTCAAAACCAAACAAATGTCCAGCAGCAGCAACGGCCAGAATATGGTTGGAATACGCCCCACCAAAGGTGACCAGCCTCGGAATCCCTTCCTTCTCTGCATGGATCAGCGCGTGTTTTAGTTTCCACCACTTGTTTCCGGCGATCATCGGATGAAACAGATCATCACGCACCACATCCAGAGACACTTGATGATCTTTCAATTCAGGCAAGGCAATGGGTTGCACAATTAAGGGAGCGTTCTCCAAATCAAAAAAACTGCAGACGGAACGCTTCATCAATCGGCACAAAGAAAAGCAGCACCAGCCATCAATAAAGCGCCGACTGGCACAACATCCTCGCGTAACTCTGCGAGACTGATGACAGGGCCTGGTTTGAGCGCTTCCATCAGATATTGGGAAAACTCAACGGCGACGCCTTTCAGCAAGGGTTGTCCCAACAACGATAAGCCTCCTCCCAGGATAATCGCCTCCGGATGAAAAAGGTGTGTGACATGCGATAAAGCAAATGCCAGTGATTGCGATGTTTCCTTCAATATGGATTGAGCCAGCGGGCACTTTGCTTTGAGTGCATCACCTAAAAATTCAGCCTCATTGGAGGAGCTGTTTCCGATGAGCTGCGCCAGGCAGCTATCAGGTCGCTCTTTGACCACTTCTCGAATTTTGCGATCAACTGCCCAGCCTGAACATTCCTGCTCCACGATCAATCCCGAACGATCAAGGCGGATGTGGCCGATCTCGCTTTCACTAGGCTTGGATCCATGATAGATGGCACCATCCACGACAACTCCTCCCCCTACGCCACTTCCTAGTGTTACATAAAAAATGGGGTTACACCCCTTCCCTGCTCCTGCGAGAGCCTCTCCCAGGGCAGCAACATTGGCGTCGTTATCCATGATGACAGGCAAATCAGTAAGACTTTTAAGCCAATGTTTCATGGGGAATCCAGACCATCCACTTATATGGTGGGAACAGGCAATTTGACCTCCCTCTCGATCCACCGGCCCGCCAAAACCGACGCCAATACCAACGATGTTACCTTTCCCTCTCAAATAATTGGCCAATGCACCTTCGATTTGATCGCGTATGCCTTGCGCACCGGATGCTCGATCTACTTTGAATCGTTGGCGGTCAGTGATCTCCCCCTTGCAATTACCAAGCACAACCTGCAGCTTGGTCCCTCCAATTTCGATACCGATGAGCAACTGGTTCATTTTGAAAACAAGTGCATGGGGTTCGATGAAAGTTGATACGGTTTCAGCATTTCTATCAGATGTTTCATGAGTTGATCACAGGCCTTCATCCTCCACCTTCTCAAAACGAATCCTGGAAACATCGCTTTCACCAAGCTCCAGCAAGCTAGCGTTCTGATAAAGCTGCATTGCAGAAGTATTTTCTTCCAATCCCGCTCGTCTTCGCTGCCTGTTGATTTCCATTATTGAAAGGACATCAAGCGCCACCGGGTCTCGGCTCATTCTCAGCTCTTTCAACATCGTTGAATATTGAAGAAACCCTCGTTCCTCGCCTTGGTATTGACAGATCAAAGCGTCCACTACGTTGAGTGCCAGTTTGTCATAAAGCTCGGGAATCGCACATATTTCCGGTATCGCCTGATGATATCGATCTGAGTCCAAGGTGAATCTCAAACTGTTATCCACGCCTCCAGTCGCCAGGCCGACGATTTGACCGTTCACGCCTCCAAGGTAATGGTTCAGCATGGGATGTACGTGAATGATGCGCGTCAATTGATGGCTCAGGAGCTTTGAAACAAACGATTTACGCCCAACTCCGTTTTCATCTTTTCCAAATTCGTGATCCCCGAAGACAAGATTGCCGATTAGAGGCGCTTCATAAAATTTCTCAGGGTCATATCCATACTCAGAGCTACCCGCAATTGTCACCCCATGACGTTTGGCGATCAGATCGTATCCAGTGGCAACCAGGACTCCTTTGCGCCGGTCCCAGATGATGATTTGATCTTTAGGAAAGCCAATGGAAATAAGACTGCGAACAATTGCCTCCACCACCACAGGCCGGGTTCCACTTACACTACCGGGATCAGAAAGGACCTTAATCCCAACGATATCAGTTCCATCCACATACTGAGCCCATGCCTCAGATAGCTTCTTTTTTTTTGAATAACTCAAGAGCAGGCGGTTGAACATTTTATACACGACCTCTTCATTAGGTGAAAACCTTTCGACAGCCGAGGGGTGACTGATCGCAACGACGCGGGATGAGTGGGAGAATTGGAAGGGATTTCCAGGTTCTGTTGCATTCATGATCATGATCAAGCACAGCCAGAACATGATGATGACTGCACCAGAGTTGGGGCATATTATAGAGCTGATACCCGAATATGGCTTTAATGGACGTTCCATGATTGCGTTGGTGCCTCATTTGGTGATAGTTTATTTCACCTCAAAGGTCAATGCTGTCACTGATGAACCGATTAAAGCACAACACCCAGCTGAAAGTTAAACGCCGCGGAATGACGCATGGGTGGGTGCAGTTGCTGGCTCTTAGTCTGATGCTGGTCATGGCAGGCTGCACGCCTCCGGGAGCGGATGCACTCATGAATGGCAGGGAGCGCCTGGACAAAGGCGAAATCCAGGAAGCTATCAAAGCGTTTGAGAAAGCGACTAATTTCATGCCGGAATCGGCAAGGGCCTGGAATTATCTTGGCTTGGCGTATCATCGAGATGGTCAATTCATCGCTGCGCGAGATGCCTACGATAAATCCTGGAGCAAAGACGACAATCTGGCTCAGTCAAAATTCAACAAAGGTTGCCTCCTGTTGGAAACAGGACAATATGCATTGGCAATCACCCTCTTTAAAACATTCCAGATGCTAAAACCGCAATCAAGGGAAGTTCTCCCGAAATTGGCACTGGCCTATTACGGTGAGGGGGAATTGGAAACTGCCAGATCCATTTATGAAGACATCCTTCGTCAAAACGAAAAAATGCCCAGTGCCTGGAATGGCATTGGGCTGATATTGGTTCAAGAGGGTAAATTCAGGGAGGCCTATGATTATTTCGGTACGGCTTTAAAGCATCAGTCTAATTTTCCACCTTCTTTATTTAATCAGGGTGTCATCGCCTACCCCTCTCTGAAACGGCCTGACCTGGCGGTTAAGAAATTACGGGAGTTCACGTTTCAAGCGCCAGATTCGGCATTGACTCCAAGGGCAAAATCTATGGCAAATTCATTGGAAGATCGTTTGCTTAGTAAAACTCCGCCGGAACCCGCCAACATGGAAGTTGCAATTCAAGACAAGACGACCGTCAACTCCAATCAGATAAACTCTCAAAAACCAAGCCTCGAAACGCTCGAACCCACAAACCAGGCCGAATCCACAGAGACAGCGGAGCCTGCAGTCGCCGTCATCCAGGATGAAGAGACTTCAAGCCCTCAGACCAATCTTGCGGAATTGTCGGAATCCTCAGCTGCTGAAAAAAAACAGTCAGCAAGCAACCCGCAGCCTGAAACAAACCTTGCTGGAGTTCAGCCGGACATACCTGATCAGGAAAACGAGCCTGCACCTCCACAAGTAGACCCATCAAATGAAACAAAACCGGCGAAACCAGGCGAGGATCAACCCATTGGGATGAGGACCGACAAGACTGAATTGGTTACCAGCCCAACAGAGGAAACTTTCACAATAACAAGCGATACAGATTTGAAAAAGGCAAGTAGCAACACGCCTTTAGTGCGATCCTCACAGCCGGGCGTGACACCATTGCCTGAAGGGTTGCCCTTTAATCCTTACAAATACCTGCTACCTGGAGCTCCTCTTCCTGGTAACCGGAATAAGGCTGCTTCATGGTTTAAAAAAGGCAACAGGGCATTCCAGCAGAATGATTATGAGGAAGCCGTTGAAGCATACGAAAAAGCCGTGGTAGAGGATCCCGCCTATTTTGAAGCCTACTTCAATCTAGGTTTGGCAGCTTTGAGAGGGGGGAATGCCGTCAAGGCTCTTCCTGCCTGCGAGCTTGCCCTTGCCATTCAACCAAATCATCGAGACTCCCGCTATAACCTCTCCCTGGCATTGGAAAAGCTGAACCACTTTCGTGATGCTGCCCGTGAATTGGAAACACTGCTCAAGGAAAATGCTGATGACACGCAAATCCTGATGCGCTTGGGCAATCTTTACGCAGGACCATTGCAACGCCCTGTTCGCACAAGAGAGGTTTACAGCCATTTACTGAAGTTAAGTCCCGGTTCCCCTGAATCGAGAACAGCACAACGCTGGCTGTACGAGAATCCCTGATCCCTAGTTCTCATGGCAGGTTTTTTAGGCCCCGAATTGGTTGAGCAGATCCGTCAGGCAAGCGACATTGTTGAGGTCATTTCCTCCTATGTTCCGCTGAAGCGCGCTGGTGGCACCTTCAAGGCCTTATGTCCGTTCCATAACGAAAAAACCCCAAGTTTCAATGTCAATCCACAGCGTCAGACTTTCCATTGTTTCGGTTGTCACAAGGGAGGAGATGTTTTTACTTTTGTTCGTGAATACGAGAATCTGAGTTTTTCCGAGGCCGCCGAAAGATTGGCTGATCGCGCACACATCACCCTGGAAGTAAATCAGGATCCACGTGCTGCGGAAAAAGCGGAGACAAGGACACTGCTGCTGAAAATCCATGATGAACTCGCACACCATTGGCATCGATTGCTACTGAAGGATCCTCAAGGAGAAAAAGGACGCGCTTATCTCAAGGAACGAGGTGTTTCTGAGGAGGCTGTTAAGAAATTTCAGCTGGGCTATGCGCCCTTAACATGGGACGGTACTCTTCGATGGAGCCGAAGTCGCAAACACGATCCAAAGCTCCTGGAACAAGCTGGACTGGTCATTCGTAAAGAAGAGGGCAACGATTACTACGATAGATTTCGCGGTCGATTAATGTTCCCAATCAACGACGTTCAGGGCCGCCCAATAGGTTTCAGCGGCAGGATCATTGAGGGTGATGCCAGCAAGGGTGCAAAATACGTCAATTCTCCCGAGACACTACTCTTCAAGAAGGGACAGGTCATCTATGGACTTGATAAGGCTAAAAGAGCCATCCTGGATGCAAAATCTGCGGTCATCTGTGAAGGTCAATTGGATCTGATCGCATGTCATACGGCTGGGATTGAAAACGTAGTCGCACCTCAGGGAACCGCTTTAACACTTCAGCATGCAAGGCTTGTGAAGCGGTATGCAGATGAAATCGTGCTTTGCTTTGATTCGGATAAGGCAGGAACGGATGCCGCGTTGCGATCTATGGATGATTTAATCAACTCAGGATTGAACCTTCGCGTTGCAAACGTTCCCGCCCCCCATGACCCCGATAGCTTCATCGCAGAGCAAGGCTCTGACGCCTTCAGGGATCTGGTAACAAAGGCAGAAGGATTTTTCGATTTCCTACTCCGCTATTTGCACTCTGCTTTCCCCCAGGCATCGGATAAAGATCGCATGGCAATCGTACATGGAATGGGGACAGCTGTGATGAAAACGGGTAATGCTGTGCTGATCGATACCTACGCACAGAAGACGGCTCATCTTATCAATGTCGATGTCACTTCGATTCGAGCCGAATTTAAAAAAACCAATAGAGCTCCAGATTTCTCGTCGGGACCTCCATTGGAAGATATTCAAATTCCAGAAGAAGATTTCGAACCCCTGCCTTATTGCTCCTCCAAGGAATATTGGTTGATGAAATGGGTCCTTACCGAAGAGGAGGAAGAACCTTTGGAATGGCTATTCGCTCATCTGGACCTTCAATGGGTGCGCCACCCTGTCGTCAAGGAGGTCCTGTTAGCGGCACTTGACGCCCATGCGGAACACAAAAAACCAGCAACTACGCTGATACTGCCGCAGTGCCAACACCCGGGAGCAGAACGCTTTATTACTGAAGCTGTGGCGGAAGCACACGAATTCCCGAATCGGGAGCGCCAATGCAGAGACTATGTCTTGTTGCTCAGGGACAAATATATTGAGCAGGAAATTCAACATCAAAAAAACCAGCTTGTATCGGACCAGGCCAGCGAAGAGAAGCAATTGGAAATCACACGAGTACTGATGGATTTACGCCGCTTGAAGGTGGAGCCTTTGTCACCCCTTGCAGATAGTTAGTTCTTTCTCAGGACCATTACCAAATTATCCGCCGCCAGCATCCTTGATAAAACGGATTCGACATTTCTGTAGGCTGCTTTCAAAGGGCGCATAAGGCCTGAACGCTTCCATCGGTTGGTGCGTTTAAGCAGTTTTGCTCTTTCGGCATCCGGAACTTCTTCTCGAAACTTCAAGGCGTCTTGAATGATTACTACGGGATTGAAATGCATGCTGGTGATTCGCTCAATCTTCCATCCACCCACACGCGCAACCATTTGACCAAGGGCAGCAGCCGAAAAATAATTCAAATGTTCAGTCATGATATACCTGTATCGGGGTCCGATACTGCGAATCGCAAGGGAATGAAGGTTAGGTACGAGAAGGATACATATTCCTCCAGACGAAATCATGGAACCTGCCTTGGCGAGAAAGGCAGCAGGATCTGCCAAATGCTCCAAAACGGCCCAGAAAGTGATCGCATCGTAGTTTGCCTCATTTACCGGCAATGAAAGGAATGGAGCCCGCAGGACAGTTACCCCTATTTTTTGAGCCTGATTTAATGCACCCTGGGAAACATCACAACCCATCGTTTCATAGTCTCCCACTTCATGGAGTCCTTTGAGAAAGCCACCCGTTGAGCAACCAACGTCCAACACTTTACCGCTCGGAACCCATTGACGTAAAAGGGCCCACTCACGCTGAAACCTGACCGGATCATAGTCCGACTTGAGCTTATCATCTGATAAGTAGAAGGATTCCGTGCGGTCTTCATAAAACTGCCCTGTGGCATACGATTCCAGAACTTCAGGAATATAAACCATCCCACACCGCTGACAGACCGCAAAATCAACATCGGACTTGCGCCATATTACTTCCAATTTGGTGCCAAGACAGGATGGACAAGCTCTGTGTAAGGTGCCCTGATTTGTGTCGTTCATGGATTTGGATTGCTTCATTTACCCTTCATTCCCATCAAGATACCAGATTTGCCATTTGTATTCCAAAACAAGATATTTAAATCAATTTCAGATGGAATTCTGATTGCCATACAAATCTGGATCTATGATGATCGAGCACGTCAGAACATACTCGCCAATACATAGAACGAACAAGCATATCATCAACCTCTAACCACCTCTATGAACACTCATTCAGACGCCCCTTCGGAAAACGATTCGCACGACATCATGGAAGAATGGGATGAATTCCTCAAAAAACGATACCCCACTCCAGCGAATCAGGACCCAGCTGATTTCAACCCAACAGATCCGGAGAAAAAAGAATCTGAATTTCGTGATTATGAGAAAGAGGTGCGACCTGGTGTTCGACGCTTTTATGAGGAGAACCACATCCATCAAACTTACGATTTCGTGATGGGCAAGAAAAAGGAGTTCACGGCATTCAACCGCAGAGAGATGGGTATTTGGGAGGCTGCAGAGTATCTGAATACCCTGGTTGATGATAGTGATCCAGATACCGATTTATCCCAGCTGCAACACCTTCTGCAAACTTCCGAAGAAATCAGAAATGCAGGGCGTCCGCGCTGGATGATCCTTTCCGGATTCATACATGATCTCGGCAAGGTTTTGTGCCTGTATGGAGAACCTCAGTGGGCAGTGGTGGGCGACACGTTTCCAGTAGGCTGCGCCTTTTCTGACAAAATTGTTTTCCCTGAATTTTTCGACAAGAATCCGGACTTCAGAAATCCTGCATTGAATACCCGTCTGGGTGTTTATGAAGAAGGCTGCGGACTGGACAGAGTCCACCTCTCATGGGGGCATGATGAGTATGTTTACCAGATCGCGAAGCCATATCTTCCCATGGAGGGGTTGTATATGCTGAGATACCACAGCTTCTATCCATGGCATCGCGAGGGAGAATATGATCATCTATGCAATGAGACGGATCGCAAGATGCTGAAATGGGTGCAGGATTTCAATGAATATGACCTTTACACCAAGAGTCATGAAGTGCCTGATCCGGTCGCACTGAAACCCTATTACGAGGACCTTATCGCCGAGTTTTTCCCAGACAAACTCAAGTGGTAGTCCATGTGAAGAACATTGAACGCCCTATTTTTTGCGATTGAACCACAAACGAACATTGCCTCTTGGCACAGCCTGCCAGGCGCGCTCATGAAAATAGTATATCAGGAATTTACCAAAAAACTCGATACCACCGACCTTGAGAGCCGTCTGGGTCTCACCGGTCACCCACCAAGCAATCACGATGGTCGTCACGGTGGCAATGATGCGCCAAGACAATCCTTTAAGAACGCTGCGTGAGTGTGATTCTTTGAGATTATTTGCTTCGGTTGTCATGTTTCAATCATCAAACTGGGTGACTGTCGCTTTACTTGAGATGAAAAAGCAATAAAGGCTTTATCGATTGATCAGGACGTTAGTCTCGCTCGATAAAGGAAACAAGTTCAAAAAGTAAGCACCAAAAGTGACTGGATTTCACCTCTGAAAATTGCATTTGATGCAGTGGATGGGATGGTGCCCAGTAGAACCAAGTCCATTTTTTCATAAACAATGAGCATGATCATAGGCATCGATTTAGGCACAACCCATTCAGCAGTTGCTGTGGTGGACGCGGGATTCCCGCTTGTCCTCGCGGATCAAAATGGCAAACGGCTGACTCCTTCGGTTGTTTATTTTCCAAACGACCATCAAGAGCCGCAAGTTGGGCTTGATGCTGTTCGCATGCAAACCGTGGCACCAGCTCGAACCATTTATTCCGTCAAACGCTTCATGGGGCGTCGCTCAGATGATTTGTCGGATAATGAGAAAAGGGTGGATTATTCCATTTCCAAAAATCCGGGTCAGGCTATCAAAATCCTGTTGAAGGACGACGCATTTTCTCCCGAGCAGATTTCAGCTGAAATCCTGAAATCACTCAAACGCACAGCGGAATTGTCCATGGAGTGCAGCATTGAACGGGCTGTCATTACTGTTCCGGCCTACTTTAATGATGCCCAACGTCAAGCCACGATCGAGGCTGGCAGATTGGCGGGCCTGAAAGTGGAAAGGATCATCAATGAGCCAACGGCTGCAGCTCTGGCTTACGGACTCGATCGTCTTAAGGATCAATCAAAAATTGCGGTTTACGATCTTGGAGGTGGCACCTTTGACATCACGCTTCTGGAATTGTCGGAGGGAATCTTCCGGGTAATTTCCACTCAGGGAAATACCTGCCTGGGCGGCAATGATATTGACCAGGCCATACTTGATCATTTTTTGAATATCGTTCGCAAGGAATCATCCGAGAACATAGCCGCATTCAAGGAGAATAGTCTTCCTCGGCTAAGGGAGGCAGCAGAACAAGCTAAGATTGCTTTATCCGCCGAAACAGTCGTCTCTGTCGAACTCCCGTTCCTGACACATGATTACCATTTTAAAACAGAGTTCACGCGGGATCAACTGGAGAAGATCGCCAGCCCCATCGTGAATCGAACTCGATCCCACTGCATTCGCGCACTTTCGGATGCAGGGCTTGTATCCTCGGATCTGGATCAGGTGGTAATGGTTGGAGGTCAAACCAAAATGCCTTTGGTCAGGAACCGGGTGTCAGATTACTTTCAATGCGCTGATTTCGAGGAAACTCGTGGTGACATACGACTTGGAGACTCATTCCACGAATCGACAGGTCCTGAGCTGAATACCAATCAGAATCCCGATGAGGCCATCGCCCTTGGAGCCGCGATTCAGGGTGCCATGTTGTCTGGTCAAATGAATCAGATGACACTGCTCGACGTCACGCCGTTGTCCCTTGGCATTGAAACCTTTGGCGGTCTCATGAATGTGCTCATTCCTCGAAACTCCACGATTCCAGTGAAAGCGGGTGAAGTGTTTACCACGGCGGTCGCAAATCAGAGAGAAATGCTGATTCACACCCTGCAGGGCGAGCGAGAAAAGGCCAGAGACAACTGGAGTCTGGGCAGGTTTGTGATCCCATTTGAAAAAGCGCCAAAGGGTGTACCTCGCGTCGGCGTGCAGTTTGAAATTGACGCAAACGGCATCCTTCATGTCCTTGCGCGCGACATTCAAACGGGGAAGGAACAGCACCTTGAAATACGGTCTGCAATCGATGTGGATGATTCAAAGGTCACTGAAATGGTGGAATCATCCGTAGAACACGCCATGGATGATTTTGATGCAAGAAGATGGATCGAAACCAGGCTCAAGGCAGAGGATCTCCTCAAGGCTGTTAAGCAAAGCCTGGAGGACTGCAAGGAGGATATAGGCCCCGATTACACAGCAGAAATACAGCAGGCTGTGGATGCTTTGAATAAGGTTTTAGCTCGCGAAAACGCGGATAAAAACACGGGGGATGTGGATGCATTGAAACAGGCGATCACCCTTCTGGATTCAAGCACACAGAAATTGGCAGAGGTGCAGATGGATAAAATTACCGAGCAATTAATGAACCAACAACATCAGTAAGGAGTCCAGCGCTCTTGAGCTGGGCGACGAATTTTGTCAGTCGATGATTGACCTGAGACCGTGACTTGAGATTAGGATGCACCTGAATTATGGCAACACTGAAACCATTCAAAGCAGTAAGACCCAAAAAAGAACTGGCACCCGATCTGTGCGAACTACCTTATGATGTGCTTTCATCGGCAGAAGCACGTGAAGCAGCAGCAGGTCATCCACTCAGTTTTTTTCATGTCAGCAAACCTGAAATCGATCTTCCGGAGGGCACGGACCCTTACTCGGATGAAGTTTACGCAAAAGGGGCTGAGAATTTTCAAAAATTATTGAGCGAAGGCGCTCTTTATCAGGACGAAACCGCCTGTTATTACCTTTACCGTCAAATCATGGGCGATCACAGCCAGACAGGCATTGTCGCTGCTGCATCCTGTCAGGAATACTTGGATGAGATTATCAAAAAACACGAATTCACACGCCCCGATAAGGAAAATGATCGCGTCCGCCATATTGAATCTTTGAACGCTCAAACCGGCCCGGTTTTCCTGACCTACCGCTCAAACGATGTCTTGAACCGTATCTTCGAGGAACAGTCATCAAAAGAGGCCTGTGTCGATATCACTGCCCCTGACGGCGTACGCCACACCGCATGGACGATCTGTGATGAACAGGTGATCCATCAGATCGAATCATCTTTTGAAGCTATTTCGACCCTTTACATCGCTGATGGACACCATCGCAGCGCCGCTGCCGGACGCATTTATGAATCCAGAAAAGGAGCAGGAAGTTCCGGCGGATTCCTGACAGTGGTTTTTCCTCATGATCAAATGCAAATCCTCGCCTACAACCGGGCAGTCAAGGATCTGAATGGCAGAAGACCTGAAGAAATCCTCTCTACTCTCGAGGGATTGGGAACTTTGGCTGAATCTGACACTCCAGTGGATCCTGAGTGTAAAAATGAATTGGGTGTCTACATGGGGAATAGGTGGTATCGCTTTCAGTTTAACAAAGAGGTCGCCGACAAAGGCAATGCTGTGGAGCAACTGGATGTCTCATTGCTCCAGAACCACGTGCTGTCTCCTCTGCTGGCAATTGAAGACCCTCGAAAGAGCACTCGAATCAGTTTTGTGGGGGGGATTCGTGGGGTAGGTGAACTGGAAAAACTCGTGGATAGCGGCACCTACGCCATCGCGTTCTCGATGCATCCAACACGCATAGAAGATTTGATGCAGATATCAGATGAGGGCGGTATCATGCCTCCAAAAAGCACCTGGTTTGAACCCAAACTCAGGGACGGCATGTTCACCCATCTGATTTAAACTCTAAAGAACGATGGCAAACCATTTGACGGCTTTTGACCGATCTAGCCTATGTGGAACAGCTCAAATAACGGTTCACTTTTAAGTCAAATTCATATAGTTTGAATTCAGCAAGGCATGAGAAAGCTGATCAACATCATAGCCAATCTGATTGGTAAGCTATTTGGACGCAACGACGACAAGTTGTCGCGGTCCAAGCTTGTCGGCATGTATCTGACACGGACCAATCATAACAAATCCCTCTCAGTCGAAATGCAACTCACTCGACAACGACGCAACGGCAAATTCTCGACCAAAAGAGAGCGCAACTGAGCCACCTGTCATCAACAAGCTGATCAGTCAGGTGTGCGGTCGTGTGATCAAAGTGAAACTCTGCTGGTGTTCCTCCCTCGAAAAACAGATCAGGAAATAGCTTTGAGTGCACTATTTTCCGTCAATAACAGGATCCACTACTTGACATAAGTGCCCGGGATATGCAATTTGAATGCCTATTGGGGGCGTACTGGTTTCGACTGGGTAGATATGTCTGAGGTAGCATGCCGAGGATGGTTCGTTGGCCTCGTAAAAAATCGGACCAATAGCAATAACTGCTAATAATGATCTAGCTCTCGCAGCATAAAGTTCTGCGACGTTTCTCTGCTGACACCTGCTGGGTGGAAGAAACGCGATAGCAGGTTAGGTTCTGAGGGGAGACCGCGCGTGAAGAACCGAAACTTATTTCATGCGGACTACGATGAGTGACTCGTGCCGGATCGTCATCACACATCGGAAATTTANTATCCGGACAAGCATGTAGAAGCTTCACGATAAGTTTGCTTAGGACGCGGGTTCAATTCCCGCCGCCTCCACCAATTACATATCCCATATCATCCGTTAAAGTCATTAAGGCCCTTTTTAAAAGGGCTTTTTTGTTTATACCACGTCCATTACCAACCGATAGCATCCAGCGACATAACCCCTTGAATGAGGGCATGATTCGGGGTGTTTTTGATAACCCAAACACTGATACATCCAAAATTGGTTAGGAGNCAGGCCATGCCGCTTACAGCAACAGAAGTAAAGCAAGCTCAGCCCATCAGCACATTTGCGCTAAGGAAGCGTCAGACGATAGAATCTTTGANCACTTGAAGGACGATGTCTATGTGGGCTTCTGGCTTGGGGTAATGCCTTCCACTTTTCCATTGAAACACTGCTTTCCAGCGTAGCTATACCTGGCCACCTCAGGGTCAGGCCGGCGTTCTCCGCTTTGATGGAAAGCTTGGGAATGAAGCCAACCGTTTGACCTTCAAGCCCCCATGAGGATGGCACCTCAATTCCCAGATGAGCAAGAACCGTTGGTATGATGTCCGTGTTCAACGGAGCCGGTTGAACATCTCGGCTTGGCACCTGCCGTCCTTGAATGATCAAAGGCACTTTTAATTCGTTCAAGCTGAGTCCTCCATGGGTACCTGCCGAGGTTCCTCCATGATCACTGCAAAAAATGACAAGCCAATCCTCGCCAAGTTCATTGCGACGACGGTTGACTGCATCCATCAATGTTCCGATGTAGCCGTCCAATCGACTGAGAGTAGCAAGATATTGAGAATTTCCGGGGTGAAACCCTGCTGCGTGCCCTGCACCATCCGATTCATCGAGGTGCACAAAAAGTACATCAGGCCCCTCGTTGAGAATGTGACATGCGGCATTGGCGGTGAGACGGACATCACTGTCCTCGACCATTTGAAGTGTTTCAGCGCTGACAATGTGCTCGTTGATTGGTGCCCAGTGTACCAGGGAAGAAAGATAGGCATCAGGATGAAACTGGCGAATCCGCTCGAATACATGTGGATATCCCCCGCCTCCGGGGAATGAAAAAGCGTTATTGAGAACCCTGTGTTTGTCCGCCCAAACTCCCTTCAGAATGCTCGACCAACCCGGTCCGCTCACCGTGGGCTGTCCAATACTGGCTCGCCCATCAAAACTGTATGCACCACTCTCAACAAGTGCATCCAGATGAGGCGTCGAAGCAGCCTGCAGCGAATCGACCCGGCAGCCATCCATCCCGATGATCAAGGCTCGCCGAGTTCCGAACGGGCTATTGTTGCGTCGAACAGGGATTGTGCACTGAGTTAATTCGGGCATCTTCAAGGTTTGTTCGACAGACGTTTTGTGACGCGTGAACTGCTCCATCACCTCATGGGGTGTCAAAGCAGTTGTATGAACACGCACTTCATGAATCATCCCCTGAAGCTTTCGCAATACGGTCTCTGTTGGATGAGCCCCGATCATCAGCGGAGCTGAATCAGTATGACGGATTTCACCTGAAGCCAAAGTCCGTGTTGCCTCGAGTTTACCATTGAGATAAATGCGCTGAGTCACCCCGTCGTAGGTACCAACCAGATGATACCATTGCCCCAGAGCATAAGGTGTCTGGGTATCGACAAAAGTCATGCGCTCATGATCCTCAGAAGCCAATCCAAAGGTGAATCGGGCGCTGTTGAAACCAAGAACCCAGCCTTCCTGAGGTGATGTATGCTGTCTGGATGCAGAAAGGATGCCACCGAATCGAGCAGGCGCANCAAGGGCAACCCANGCTTCCAGGGTCATTTCTTTGGAAGGCCACTCTCTGGGGACATCAGGAGATTCGACCTCAACGGGAGGACATTTACCATCCAGCCAGAGACCCTCCAGACCACCCGTTTCATGAAGCGCTGCTGGACCTCCTAGATTCCCCGGATAAAGCCCCTCATCCATATCTTCAACAAAGCCATGATGAACACGATCCGAGCTAAACATCCAGTGCCCCCCCACCTCGAGACGGTCACTCTCATCGACAGCAATCACCTCCAGATTATCGATGGCCCACCAACCATCCTGCCCTGCATGCAGCATCCCCAAGGTGAGAACGAAAGAATCAACACCNGGACGCTTTTCAAAAACGGCGCAAACTTTTTCATTCCATGTATCCAATTGAAAACTCGGACTGTTTGGGTCCGAGTCATACCGAAAAATCTGAATCGACGGCATCCCATCAAAAGACACGCTGAGATTGCCGGCCATAGGGGCCACCGAATGCCAGCTTGAATCAAAGCGAACCTCAAATCTGCTGGCCTTCAGATGACTGATGTCAATCGGAGGAGTTGACAGATAACTGCTCATGGTGCCACTTGCGTCTGGCGCCGTCTTCCTGGCATTGGCATCAGCNACCAGCAGAACGCCGCTGGCACGGTGAAAAAGAGATCGAAGTGGATCTGTCCCTTGAAGGTTCCACCAGGACGCATCCACGAACCGCCAGCCTTCCCAGCGGGTAAAATCATCAGCAGGCAATTGAGCATCATTCAATAACCAGCCTGTTGGAGTCGTATTAGACCAAACCCCTTTTCCCCCTGCCCCTTCGACTCCTTGAGGAAGCAGAGGCACTCCGTCAAANGACTCGATCAATAACTGATTCTCGGCAAAACTGTAAAGTTGGGTGCAAAGAAAACAACACAGGATTGTGGTGCGCATCATGATTTGTTGCATGCATTCATAGCGTTATCTTGAGGTCTGTTGTCTGCCACTGATCAATAGAACAATCATCCTGTTTTATGAAGTAAAAAGGTATTGGTGTCGTTTAACACAAGCGGACAATATGTTGTAGGAATTATCGAACATATCACAAACCCGGGATCATTTGAGTGTTGTTGGGGCTGAATACTCGCAGCCTGTGCCGAAACGGAAACACTCTATTTCCAACAAAACAGACAGACATCACGGATGCAATATTTGAAGACTTAAGCTCCACTTTGGCTTGCCTTTGGAAAAAAAATGCATGCACTATCTCCATGTGATGTAATCGTGATAGAGCCATGACAAACAGCTACTTCAACTACCTGATCGCCATCATGCTGATCAGCTCTCAAGTTCGTGTTGCCAGTGCTGAATGGCAGACTTTCAAGGTCTTACAAACCCTACCTCACGATACTGAAGCCTTCACTCAGGGNCTTGTCTTCCATAACAACACGTTCATTGAAGGGACCGGGCAGTTCGGACGTTCATCGTTGCGCGTCGTGGAGCCACGCACCGGAAAAGTCAAAAAACAAATCCAACTTTCCCCCGAGTTTTTTGGTGAAGGTATCGCTGTGACCGAAGACAGCATATTTCAGCTGACCTGGAAATCAGGCAAAGCCGTGGTCTACGACCTTGATACCCTTCAGCCAAAAGGAGGGTTCACCTACCAGGGCCAGGGCTGGGGATTAACCTTCGATGGCGAGCGTCTGGTCATGAGTGACGGAAGTGACTCACTTTATTTCCGTGATCCAGATAGCTTCGCCCTGACCGAGACACTGAAGGTCACTGACGACAAAGGACCAGTGCGCAAGCTGAACGAACTGGAATGGATCAAAGGCGAAATTTGGGCAAATCAATGGCAGACGGACAGAATTGCAAGGATCTCTCCAGACACAGGAGTGGTCATTGCCTGGATTGATTTTTCAGGTCTTTTTGACTGGCCGTCGCTGAGGGATGCGGATGCTGTACTCAATGGGATTGCCTATGACCGAGAACGCGACAGAGTATTTGTGACAGGAAAGACATGGCCTTTTCTGTTTGAGGTCCGTGTCGAGACACAAGGGATTTCCGATCAAGTGCACATCGATTTTTCACGCCTTCCTGCTGGTGACCTGAGCCTTTCGTTTCACAGCTTCAGGGGGACACGTTACAGCCTGGAGCACTGGAGAAGCATAGACACAACAACTGAGCTATACTCCCGTGAGTCGATTATCGGAACTGGACACCGAGTCGATCGGACCCTCGAATTACCGCAGGCCGGTGATGGTTTTTTTCGAGTGGTAGGTGAGTAAATAGGGTGGAAATACCATATGCCCAATATCGGAGTAAGCTACCAATCCTCACCCTCGTGTGCTGGGAGTGGGAGCTGCAGCGCTTCATCAAATAAAGATTACGGACGCGTTAAAAAAGAATGAAGAATTTCTGACATCACACTGAGTTTGACTGACCTGGTGATTCCAATGATCTAGCGTGAATAATATAGACCAGGAATCCCAACGCGGCTCCCACCGGGGCCAACGGCCATTCAATACCAAAGATCCATTCGAGCAGCCACGCACCAACCCCAATGATCATGGCCAGCAATGCTGAAGTCTGGTTACCGTTTTTCCAGAATAATCCCATGACCAAAGGAACAAGTAACCCTGCCAATCCAATGGAATAGCAACTTTCCAATAATTCAAAGGCTCGCGATCCCATGAGTGCTACTGCCACACATACGGCGGAAACCAGCACGACAGAGAGTCGACAGAGGGTGAGGGAACTCACGGAATCCGGTACCCTTTTTCGAAACAAGTTGCGTCCAAGAATCGTGGCCGGTGCCAGGATACCGCTATCCATGGATGAAAGCACCATCGACAGAACAGCCAGCAGAAACAGAACCATCATTCCATCTGAGAGGTAATGCTGCGCCATTTGGATAACAACCGACTGCGGCTCCTTGTCGGGAAACAAGATTGGAAAAGAGAAACCAATGAATACCGGAATCGCTCCGAGCAGTATATAAAGCCCACCCGCTAAAAAGCAGGAAATCCGCGCTACCTGAGCGGATTTTGCGGCAAAAACCCTTTGCATTAAATCCTGACTGGGTAAATTGCCCAGCATGGCGATGGACAGCCACCCGCACCATTCGGCAAATTCCTGAGTGCGGTCCGTTGGAATCCATTGTCTCCTCGAGACTGTTGATTGTTTCCAGATCCCTTCCAGCCCCCCAAAATTTGTCAGATCATCAAGAATATTCCATCCCAAGAGCAGTAACCCAAAAATCATCAAAACCGCTTGCAAGGCATCCGTCAAACTGACGGACCACATGCCACCAACAATGGTATAAACCATTGCGAAGAGTCCCAAAGCAACAATCGTTTGAGGAATAGGCCAATCAAATAAAATGTTGAAAAGGCCAGACAAAGCCACCAGTTGAACCGCGATCCATCCCACGAATGTCGGTACTGAAGTCAATACCTGCAACACCTCTGCTTTGGGGCCGAACCGAGTCTTGAAAAAATCTGCCAGCGTACAGATGTTCATGTTCCAGAGAGGACGCGCGAAAAACAATCCAGTAACCACCAGGCAAAGGCCTGCTCCAAGCGGTTCCAGTGCAATGATACGGACTCCCTCCAGCGCGATTTCATCGGAAGTCGTCAAAAGGGTTCCAGCGCCAAACCAGGTAGCAAGCAGAGTCCCGGTGTTAAGCCAGATTGGCATTCGTCTACCGGCAACGATGAAGTCTTCTTCGTCATGGATCTTCCTTTGAGCCAGAAACGAGATACCCAGGACTGTAAAAGCATATATGATGAGAGCGGTCAGTAGCATGATATCGGCACCCAGTGAATCTTAGGTCGCTTGGTAGAGATTGTTCAGGTCAATGAAGTGAATATTCAGACAATTCCTTCATTATCAACCATGAGGGTCACCAACAAAAATGACGCAGCCAGTCATTCACTTGTTGGGGTCGGTGTTGTTGAGATACTCTTCAAGGTCAGTGTAGCCATCGCCGTCCGAATCTGCAATTCCATCCCACGACAAGTCACCGTTCGGGTGAAACAGACGTTCCCATTCATCAGGCATACCATCCCTGTCAACGTCGTCTTTTGGTCGAGCCGATAAGAGTTTCGGCCAACCGCCCACTTCAGTTTGACTTGATATAATACCGTCACCAAAAGTTGTTTGCCCTGACTGCACTTCCCTGACAATACGATCATCATGGGAGTCTCTTTTCGGTCGAATCGCGCCAGCATGCACGCATACTTTCTCATAGGCCAGGTCAGGAGTATCCGTCGATACCGGGCCAAAGGGAACCGACTGCTCGATCAAGACAGATTCAGGCAATCGATCGGAAGCGTCGATGATCACCAGCGCCCTCCCTTTACTGAAACCGGAGGAGGTCTCAAGCACATTACCCTTAACATGCCATCGGCCAAAAGTTCCATCATCGAGACATTGCATTTTGACAACACTGCGAAGCTGCCGTGAAGCAGGGCCTGCCTTGTAATAATTATTGACGACATTGATGCTCTCAGGGCGCCCGTCGAGCCTGCGGTTCTCCCAGTTGAAAATGACATTATTGCGGAAATCAAGATTGATCGTTGGATGACTCGTCTCACCCGCAATACTGGGATTACGACCAGCATGATTGGCAAATAGATTATGGTGATAGGAAGTGTCCACCCCTCCCAACGAGGCTGCAAAACCGTGTCCATTCCGCAAAAGCGAGTCATTGAGCGATTCCGAAATAAGGCACCACTGAATGGTGATGTTCCGAGTGCCATGGTACGTGTTGACACCTTCGTCCAAGGTCCAGCTCACCGAGCAGTGATCCACGATGACATTCTCAGCATACGAAATATCAATACCATCCATCAACTTACCCGCTTCATCACCAAGGCGCACGCGCAGGAACCGCACCACGACATCATCAGCCGAAATGAGCAGGGGAAAATTTTTCAAACAAATTCCTCCACCGGGTGCGGACTGCCCCGCAATCGTGATGCGCGGATGGCGAATGCGCAATGCAGACTGTAATTCGATCGTGCCGGCCACATTGAAAACGACCATTCTGGGATGCTCAGCATCAACAGCGGCACGAAGGCTGCCAGGCCCCTGATCATTCAAATTAGTGACAAATAAAACCTGACCACCACGACCGCCGAGCGCATACCTGCCAAAACCTTCTGCACCCGGAAACGCCAGCGGTTGAGCTCGCAAAGGAGTCAAAGACACAAAGACAAGCAATGGAATCCATATGGCGAACAAGCCGTATTTTGCATAACTTCTTTTCATAATCGATATCAGAAAACGATAGGATCTGTCTTGATACAATTGAGTCAGCACTAAAGTTTCCACCCTGTTCGATATGCTCGCTGAACCCATTGATTTGCTACTTCGTTGTTGGTAACCCGCATGTTGGGTCCATCCCACAACAGATGCCCCTCAGTGCGAATCGCTAAATTCCCAAGGAGAACAACCTCTGTCAATGGGCCAGAATAATCAAAATGGGAACAGGCTGCTCCCATTCCCTTGCACGCATCAATCCAGTTTTGTTCGTGCGAGCCTTTGACACGAGGGAGGGTTTCGTCTGGACGCTGAAAACCATCCATGCGTGAAAGAGGCAGCAAAGTCGGCTTGCCTCCATGTGATTTGTGCATGATCTTTCCTCGCTCACCGACGTAAAGCACACCGTCCACCGGCCAATCATCCTCAGGCTTGAGTTCCTCCGGACGCGGCGGTTTGATACCGCCGTCATACCATATCAGACGGACGGGTGGAAGTCCCTCTCGGGCCGGGAATTGATAGGTCACCAACGATGCCAGAGGAGCTGTTTCAGCATGAACGTGGGTACTGCTGGCCTCGACGCTGTCCGGGTAGCCCAACTTGAGTGCCCAGTAGGGATGATCAATAATGTGACACCCCATATCTCCCAGAGCTCCAGTGCCAAAGTCCCACCATCCCCTCCAGTTAAATGGAACGTAGTCAGGTTGATACTCCCGAAAGGGAGCGGGACCAAGCCACAGATCCCAATCCAGGGTGTCCGGAACTGTCTGATGACTCATGGAACGCTTCGCAATACCCTGAGGCCAATATAATTTCTTTTCGAATCGAGTTCCACGGAGTGGGCGATCACTCCAACAATGAACCTCCCTTACTTCGCCGATCACACCGGCCTGAATCCACTCTACCGTTTGACGTGCGCCACTTGATGAGTGCCCTTGATTTCCCATCTGTGTCTCAACGCCATACCTGCGGGCCGCCTCAGTGAGTTGACGTGCTTCCCCGATACTGTGGGTCAATGGTTTCTGAGTGTAGACGTGTTTCCCTCGCCGCATGGCTTCCATGGTGGCAACGGCGTGTGTGTGATCAGGAGTCGCAATGATGACCGCATCAATTTCCTTTTCCATTTTATCGAACATCACTCGGAAATCCTTGAACCTTCTGGCCTTAGGATGACGGTTAAATGTCTCTGCACCTCTCTTGAAATCTACGTCGCATAGAGCCACGATGTTCTCATTGGAACTCTTTTCGATGTTGCCGGCTCCCATTCCCCCCACTCCGATTGCAGCAATGTTCAGCTTATGATTAGCCGAGACACCAGCAAGTCTGGTGGCACCGAAGCTCACCAAGCCAGCCGTCGTCGCGGCTTGGTTCATGAATTGACGTCGATTGATAATACTCATAGTGATATCCGTTTGTTGGAGGGAAAGTATTTTTTATGATCAACCCCATTCAGGCAAGGATCAACATGCTTGAAATGCATTTCAGCGTAAGCCATGCAAGCGAGCGATTACGAACGTGGCTGGCTCATTTTTTCTCACTGTCCGGATTGCAGGGACGCNACAAAATGGTTCCAGCTCCAAACCATTTGAACCTTGTTATATGAAACACTACTAAGGAAGATGATCGGGGTTCATGAATACATCCAACCCTAAATATCCATTTCCGGGTTTTACGCTCATCGAATTATTGGTGGTGATTGCCATCATCGCCATTCTGGCCGGTATGCTGCTACCCGCGCTATCCCACGCCAAATCCAAGGCTAAGAACATCAAATGCATCAGCAATCAAAGGCAAATCGGTCTGGCCTACATGATGTATGCGGACGATCACGCAGATTATTATCCCGCATTGATCAGTTGGGCGACTGCCGGAGGTAAACTGGGGCATTGGCCTGCGAGACCGGGAATTCATGGAGCAGACACTCCCCCAGAGGATCGACCTCTCAATGTTTATGCTCCTGGAGCCAATGTGTTCTCATGCCCGTCCGACAAGGGTGACAGTTTGCATGACGTCAAAAACAGTTTCAACGCGTATGGCAACAGCTATTTCCCTCAATTCTCAATTTCACAATTCAGAGTGAAGATGGTGTGCGGTATCAAGGGGAGTCAAAAGGTGAGATCCATTAAAACCAGCGAGATTGCCCGCAGCCCAGTGAACAAGATCATTCAAGGTGATTGGAATTGGCATCCCAACCGAACGAGCGAAGACCTCAAACACCTGTGGCACAATGTTCGCGGTCAATACCGGAGCAATCTTTTATTCGGAGACGGGCATGTGGACTTTGTTCGATTTCCCAATGAAGCGGCTGGCTGGATTCTAAATCCCGAGCCGGACCCGGAATGGCAATGGTGGTAAGATCGAGGGCTGACGCTTGCTGAGCGTGAATTGACCATTCAATCATTTGATGGAGATAATGTGCACAGGGCAGCTTTCGGCACTTTGCACAAGCTCCTCACGATCGCAGTCATACCCCTCCCCGAACTCGATCTGCTTGTGATTGTTTTTGACTTTGACCAATGAAGCCAAACCATCCTCATCCATTTTCCAGTAACTCGGAGCCTGTTCCACACAGGCAGCGCAACCAATGCATTCACCGCGTTTGTGTGAAATACGAATCATGGCTGCATCACTTTCATCAGATAAAGGCGATCGCCACGGCGCACTTTATCCTGAACTTTAATTGAAAAGACGCAATGTCCCTTGACGCCCTCAACAGCCTGTTCGTCAACCCTGATTTCTTCAACCACACCACTCACCACACCAGTGTTCTCTCCGATGATGGTATATTCATCTCCTATTTTGAGTTCACCGGTCGTCGCAGTGATCTCAGCCACGTGAACACGGTTGAAAAAATTNCTCACCTTACCAACTTCGATTTTCTGTCGGGTTGCTTTGCTTCCGTAAGTCTGGCTCCAGCCCTGTTTTCGGCCCAANTAATAACCATCGGAGTGACCTCGATTATATACCTTTTCAAGACCACCCTGAAGACCTTCCACCAGCTCCTGCGTATAGCGGTCATCATTAAGTGCATCAATCGCCTTGCGATAACTGCGAATCACTGAATCCACATATTCAGGCGAACGACCACGGCCTTCTATTTTAAGAGTGTGAATACCAGCATCCAGAACCTGATCCAGGAAGTCGATTGTCGAGATATCATTGGGAGACATCACAAAATTGTTATCGATTTCAAGCTGCTGGCCGGTTTCCTTGTCCGTTACTATGTATTCCTTGCGACAGTTTTGTTCGCAGGCCCCACGACTGGCGGAAGCATTACTTGTGTGCAGGGACATACCACATCGACCAGAAACTGCGATACACAATGCCCCATGAGCAAAGGCTTCCAGCTCCATGGGACGTCCACTTTTCCCTCGGAGATCCGCCTCAAGCATTTGCTCATGGATATGCTTGATCATTTTTAGATTCAGTTCGCGAGCCAGCACAATGCGCTCACACAGGGGAGCATAAAACTTCACCGTTTCGTAATTGGAAATCGAAAGTTGAGTGGAAAGGTGAACTTCCAAGCCAAGTTCATTAGCCATTTGTACAGCCGCCATGTCGGCAAGAATCACCGCATCAACATTATTTTCCTTACCTGCTTCAAGAATCTTTCTGGCGGCGTTGGCATCGTAATCGTAAAGAAGCGTGTTGAGAGTAAGATAGCCTTTGACCCGATTTTCATGGCAAATATTAAGAATCTCACCTATGTCGGACAATTGAAAGCTCCTGCGCGCACGTGCGCGCATGTTCAATTGTGCCACTCCAAAATAAACAGCATCCGCACCAGCTTTGATACCAGCTTGTAGTGATGGAAAGCAGCCCGCAGGTGCAAGTAATTCGGTTTTGTATTTCATGGATGATGAATGTGACGCAGGTATCGTTCGATTTATGATTCAAAACATTCCCTGAAGGTCAAATACTGTAAAGCAACCCAATTGGTAATGCCTTCAAATCATGAAATCAATCATCTCAACAGCCTTACCACGCCAGGGAAAAGACCGTATCATTGACCAGAGGGAAAGGCAAGCCATAGGCTGACGTCCTTGAGCACCTCTCATAGCGCCCTTGACGATCAGGAAAGNCATTTCATAATACATTGCTTATCAAGCCCCCTGATTTGACGGGGCTTTTATCCACTCGTATTCGATACGTGGAACGGCTACCAGAAGAACTGTACCAGAGACCACTCTACCTGCCAATTAATTACGAACTCGCTCGTACTCTCGATTGACAGCTTTTTCACCCCAGCGGTCAACCACGGCTCGCAAGGCATTGTTGGTTTCAGGGAATCGGCCCTTGTCGTCGGTTTCCAAAATCCAACGGTAAAGAATATCTCGGTGTCGCGCAATTTCCAGAGAGATGTTGCGATCCGCTGAGTGAATCAGGTTTTCCGTTTCATGAGGATCATTCACCAAATCATAAAACTCCTCAGCAGGCCGCACTTCACTGGCAAAACGATCCTGCACTTCATTGAGCGTTCCTTCCTTGTGCATTCTTGCAAGCAACTTCATGGCCGCCGATTCGCTTCGGTAGTTCGGTTGAAGATAAGGCTTATCCGTCATGAAATTGCGCATATATTTGAAGCGTTGTGTCGTCACTGCTCGAATACGATCAATCGTAAAGTCACATCGATCACGTGCCGAGATGACATAGTCACGATGATAATCCGCACTCAACATATTCTGGCCCTGCATGCTATCAGGCGTGCGGATACCAGCTAGCGCAAGTGATGTGGGAGCAAGATCGATCCCACTGACAAGATCACTGCGGACTTTACCGCTCTCAATTCCGGGACCCGATGCGATGAAGGGAACTCTGATTCCCTCGTCGTAAATGAATTGTTTATGACGAGGGAGAGCGCAACCATGATCGGAAAAGAAAAAGATCACTGTATTTTCATAATGACCGTCTCGCTTCAAAGCTCGCACAATCTCACCAGTGATTCGATCCAGTTCAAGGATGGTGTTGTAATGGTCAGCGATCATTTGGCGAAACACTTGATGATCCGGATAATAAGGGTGAACTTTTACCTCTTCGGGTTTGATGATTGCAGGAGAATTCCGAAGATTCTTCCCTCCCCGCAGTTGGATTTGACCGAAGAACGGCTGGCCTTCCGGGCACTCTGACCANGCGGTCCCCTTTCTGGCACCATGAAAACCCATTGGAGGATGCACATGGTCGTAAAGATCGTCTTCATCATACACAAAGTTGTAATGAAACTTACCATCATTGAAGGTATAGTAACCTGCGGCCTGAAAGATCTCAGGAACGGTTTTTACTCCGAGGTGATTGGGTTCCCAAGACTCCATTTTATTCCCCCGCCACATCGAAAAAGAACTATAATGCTCGTGGGCTCCAATCGACGTTTGATACATGCCCGTAATGTTTGCTGAGCGAGTGGGTGAACAAACCCCAGCGGTCATGTAAGCGCGATCAAACCGAATACCATTCGAAGCCAATTGATCTATGTTAGGCGTCTCAATCACCTTATCTCCATAACAACTCATCCAACCGTTCGTATCTTCGACATAAATCCACAGGATATTCGGCTGAGCTGGCCCTACTTCTGGCGAGGGTTGGTGGGAGTTTTGCCCTGTTACTAGGGAAAACGACAAATACAAGAGTATCAATGAGATGATTTTCATGGTGATTTTATTACTATCGTTGAATTTCAATTTTTAATTCTGGGTCGCTGAGCTCATCTTCAAAAACCAGTCCGCAAGAACGACTACTTCCTCTCGGATTGTTGGCCATGGATGAGCGCCTCCTTCTTTGACGATGAGTTCTGCCGATACATCAGCCTCTTTGAGAGCGGTAACCAAGGATTGTGATTGTTGCAAAGGCACAACAGGATCCGCGTCACCATGAAAGACTAGGAATGGCGGTGCTTGATTCGTAACGAGCTTGACTGGAGAAATGGCGATTAATCGCTCTCGGATTTGTTGATCCGTGAGATTTTTTGTATCGCTGCCAAAAGCGAGTTTTTCAATGACTTGATGTATATGCCCCCCTTTTCGGGGATCAATTGCAATACCTCCATAATCAAGAAAATCTGCAGGAGGGAAGAAGACCCCAACGGCAGCCACTGAAGCTTCGGATGGATCAACGGCATTATCAAGCGCTACCAGACTGGCCAGGTGACCTCCAGCTGATGCCCCGAATAAAGCAAGAGTGTTTATATTAATCGCATAATCACTCGCATGTTTTTTCACCCATATGATCCCCTGCTCCAGGTGGGCCTTCATATCATGAGCTGAGAACCGACTGATAGACCCTGGGCGCATAGCAAACACATGAAACCCCCGCTCACACAATTCCTCGAATAATCCTGCGCGATTGAGGTCCCTGACCTTACCTCGATCAGAGGACCAGCCACCACTGGCAACCACGATAACGGCATGGCCGTTCACACTTTTTTTTGGTATGAAAATATCAGCAACCAACGCTACTCCATGAGCTTGATGATAGACCACATCTTGCTGATGTTCGTACGAGGGATTGGCCCCTCCCACAAGGCTGGTCGCCATGAGAATGGATGTCTTGATAAAAACTGATATCAATCTGAACATAGGGTATCCAATGAGCATGATCCGAATTAGGCAATTCGGCAAGAAAGATAGCGCGTCGCAAAGTCCTTGCCCCTTTTATAAATAACGCCCGAACAAGTCCCATGTTCTTGGGTATTCGTTCAGCCAGCTCCTGGTTTCCCTGAACCCAAAAGTTGGACCGGATAGGAAGCAATCCGCCAGTCTTCTTTCTCAAGCTCGATCAATCGCTGAATGAGCCGAACGCTGTCTTCAAAGAACACATTATCATCCAGGATAGGGGTGGTCATCAGGCTTATCTTCGGCGGTATGGAGGCAAATGACAGCCACCGGGCCTGATCGGAAAGCATAAAACGGTCTTCCATTCGGAGTAGCAGCGACTCCAGGCATTCTGAAAGCATGCACCCCAAGCGAATCATGATTTCCCCAGGCAACGAGCAATGGACGACTGCTCGTTATATCGCAACCACCAGGATTTAGCAGANTAGGAGTCAGTTGATAGTCGACGAATCTGCGTCTGACATGNCCCTCCCCATGCCACCCATCGCAGGCGATCCAATGAAGTGTTTGCGTTTCACAGGCCTAAAAGCTAGACAAAGTGAGATAAGTAAACAAAAACGTAAATCAAGACAAAAAAATGACCGAGTATATTTTTTTTAAATGAGATCTTTTTTAATTTTATTTTTTGTAAGTTATTACAGTTTAATTATTTTTATTATTTTAAATCTGGATAAAAATCAAGCAGCAAGATAAAAAAGCACACCTGTTTGATTATTTGTTTATTTTTTGTCTTGTTTTTGTTAATTTTTAATTCATTTTATGTCAATGGATAAAACGCATACAGACGACAATTTAGGGGAGAAAATTTTGCATGCAGCAGATGCTGATCATCAACCATTTGAATTGAATAAGGTCGATACACCGTTTCTGGCTGCAGCATTCATGAGTTTGGTGGCAAGCGTGAGTTTGTGGTTTTTGGTCGACAANCTCTCTGGAGTTTTCGTGGGTATTTGGGTTCCGAGTATTCTTTCGCTCTGGTGCGGGATCCGTAGTCGAGTCAATGATTTAAAATAAANAAAACATCATGCTAACTTCTCTAGTAATATTCGGTTTCGGTATCATCATTTCATTCATAGTGTCCCTCGGTTTGATCAACGCCAGAGACATGAGGACACGACAGCGGGCAAGCGATTTTCAGGCCGACGGCTCAAAGTAGACGCGGGTCACACGTAGGGAAAGAGGCCTGGGTTGTCATGGTGATGATCCAATCAACAGGGAGCCCGAAAAAATTTAAGCAAACCAATTCAGTAATGATCAGTAAAATGAAAATAAAAAAACATATATGGGTATCATTCGCAGCGCTGCTGACAGTGATCTCGAATATCACAGCAACAGCGAAGGAAAACATGATTACAAACTTCTCTGAAGATGGGACTGATAGTTTGAAATGGAGAATCACCGACGACAGAGTAATGGGTGGCAGATCTCAGGGCAAATTCGAGATCACCAATCAAGGAACCATGCGCTTCAGTGGGAATTTGTCGTTGGAAAATAACGGAGGTTTCTCGTCAGTGAGAAGTGGCGGAGTCAGTTTCGATTTGAGTGACAGTGAAGGCTTGGCACTGAGAGTGAAGGGAGACGGCCGGAAATATCAGGTGAGGCTGGGAACAGAGGCTCGCTACAGATCATGGGATGTTTCATTCAGCGCAGGGTTCCAAACAAAAAAAGACACCTGGGTAAACGTGCGAATACCTTTCAGTGATTTCAAAGCGGGCTTCCGAGGTCGCTCATTGGATCAAGTCAGCTTCGATCCGTCGAAGATACGACGCTTGGGGATATTACTCGGGGACAAAAAACCTGGCAGATTTGAGGTGGAGATTGATTCCATCAGCGCATACAGCGGTGGGTCATCCAACACGATCATGGACTTGGTGGCTGCAGATGCAAGATTCAAAACGCTGGCGGCTGCGGTGAATGCGGCTGGGCTGGGCGAAGTCCTGAGTGGAGCCGGCCCGTTCACTGTGTTCGCTCCAACAGATGCTGCTTTTGAAAGTCTTCCGGAGGGAACTGTTGAAGCTCTTCTAACGGAAGAGGGAAAAACGAGTCTGATTTCAATACTGAAGAATCACGTGGTTTCGGGAAGGGCTGATTTATCTTCCGCGCTGGGTGCAGGTTCGATTTCCAACCTCGAGAACAACACACTCAAAGTCACGTTTTCGGAAGGAAGCGTCAGGGTAAACGATGCAGTGCTACGGCAGGCAGATGTGTCAACGTCCAATGGTATAGTCCACATCATTGATTCTGTCCTTGTCCCGACAAAGGAGGGGCCGACATCTATCTTGGAAACGGCCAACAAAGCGGGCTCGTTCAAGACCTTGCTGGCAGCTGTTGAAACGGCAGGATTGGAAGATTACTTGGAGTCCGGCGAATCGGTAACCATTTTTGCTCCAACAGATGCAGCGTTCAATAAGTTGCCTGCAGGAACTGTCGAACAGCTCCTGAAACCTGAGAACAGAAAAAAGCTGGAAACCGTCCTCATCAACCACGCTTTGCAGGGCTCGGTGGGAGCCGGTACTGCCTTGAGCCAGGGAACGGCTGAAACATTGGGGAATCAAACACTCACATTTAAAATTCAGGAGGGGCGCTTTCAGGTAAATGGAATAACCATCGATACAGTGGATTTAGTCTGTTCGAATGGAATTATCCACGTAGTGGATGAAGTTATCTTGTTTGAAGAGAATGAAGATAGGGCCGGGTTGNAAATAAACGATCAATCGGTAACCCCTCAGGCTAGCATCATAGCAGCGATCCAGCAAGGTGTGCCCCTGTATAATCAAGGTAACGCCCGAGCCTGCGCTGATGTCTATAGAGATTGCATCAAGTCGCTCGCAATGCGCACGGATTTGAACGATGTCATCAAGACAAGCTTGAACCGCAGCCTGAAGATGTCGGAGAGTAAGTCTGCAGATGAAAGTGCATGGATTTATCGCTACGCGCTTGACAAGACATATTCCACGCTGACCGGCCACACATTGTAAAATGAACAAATTGTCAGCTTGAGGCGGGCATGCAGGTAGCGAATTAAAGATGGTTAGATCAACTGACCATCTTTTTTTTATTATTTGGAGGCATAAATACCATCTGCGTTTTTTCAATAAGAGTTTGGTAACACTTATGAAATTCAATGGACAGTCGTCCTTTGATCGATTCAGATAACACTATCCTTACTGCCATTGCTCCATGCTAAAGACCTTTCCGCTCTTACTTTCAATCATTTCGGTAATGAAAGACACTTCGATGAAAATCAGTCATCTTTTGGTTACCACCCTGAATCGATTGGCCGCTAAGTGAATAAATGAAAATATTCAACAACTCACTTTATACAGATCAAGTTCATGCATGCCTGCTGGCTGAGCATTACTGATGTCCGTGTTTGTACGAAATCAAGAAAACCTGATAAGGCGCAAAAACCATCAACATGCCCCGATCGTTGAGTAAATCACTTCTCTGCTGGCAAGACTTCAAGAAGATCCTCCCACAAAACTTCACTCCAGACCCCCTCCCCTTTCCAGATAACGGTGCCTTTGGAGTCAACCAGAAAAGCGTAAATGGAGGATTCAGTTTCAATTTTCAGTGATTCTTTGAAAGGTTGTTTGTCGATGTGAAGCGTCACCGTGCGCTTTCTGGAAGAATCTTCCTTGATTCCTGAGCGCATGCCCCGATAGATAATCCAGCGCATCAAAACGTTCATGCGACTAATGGTGGGCAATTCAAAAAAATCAAGATCATTGCGAGATGCAGCCAATGTCTCAAGGTGAGGAAGCCAGGTATTCACATCCAACTGCTGCTCCTGCTCAAAAGCTACCATCACCATATGATAATCCTGAGACTTGAAGACGCTTGGAAACAATACTTCGTTACCTTGCAGGCTCTTGCCTTTAACCTTCGGGAATGAAATAGTTGACTGAGAATCAGCATGCATGGTGGATACATGGAGCAAAAGAACAAGAATCCAAAGGGATCGTTGGCTTCGCATCAATGAGACGATCCATGAATTAAAAGAATTGTCTGACATAAGCTGGCCAGAGGATAATCCACAATCCATATTTTAAAAGTAAGCATAAGAAAAAAGATCTACGATCGTGCCATGGGTATACTCCCGTCCACTGCCTTCATTGCAGTCCTTCCATCAATAGAAAAATGAATAAGCTGTGGGAAACAAACAAAATGGAAGCTGCGGTATGGAATTGAAATTGAACAAGGAATAAGACAGTGTCTCTTATAATGACGGCCAAAATTGTCCATGAATTGACTCCATGAAAAGTTGTATCCGATTGTTAAACATGGTGCTGGCCTTGGTGTTGTTTCCCAATATTCAGCCCGAGGATGCAGCGCTTAACGACTAAACCGCCCGGAAAAGCCCCACAACCTGGAATATTATCATTGTTGGAGGCACGCCGGCTGGCATTGTGGCGGCAAAATCTGATAAGAAAGTCATCATCCTTGAGCAGTCTTCCTTACTTGACGGTGTTCTTTCTTCCATTGTCATTCGGCTGGATGACTATTATTTGGCTTCGAACAGTGGAGTCATCGAATCTTTTCGACAACGGATCCGTCAATACCACCGCAGCAAGCTGGCCAATGATCCACTGGTGAGGGCACACTTAAAAATCCCTATTGACAGAAAAAAACGGACTAGGTCTCGATACCTCGTTTCCCTCAGGGGGTCAGGAACCTTTCAATGTTGACCTCATGAAAAGCATGTCAGCAATCAATCGGGAGCCAAAGGCTTTCCGCGTTCAACATTTATTGATAAGCAGTATAGCCTGAGGAAATATGGGATGAGGTCGCACCAAGCTCAAGCAAGGCGATAAAACTCTTCCCATTCTTTTCTGGGGCTAGCTCCTTTTAGCCAGTGGTTCGCAAGCGCATGATTAGTTATCTGCTTATTGTGCCGATCAAATTTGAGTCGGGTGTTAAATTTTTGAGCAATCACACCTAGACAGAAGACCTGGCTCAATGGCGCGGAAACTTCAAACGGGGACAGGGTGGTTTCGAGGCCTTGGCATGCCTTCAGGAAGTTTTCGTAATGATTAGTTGTATTTCTCGGATAACTGAGCAAATCAGTCGAGAGATCGGCTGCTTTTTCTTTGGGGATGACCGACAAGGTGCTCCCATGTGAATGCCCCTTGAATATAAGATCCTTGCCGTAGATTTCCTTTCCAGCAGGTAATTCCTGTGCAGGCATCACACGTCCATTTACGGGATTGACATCGCGGTTGATCTTAATGTCACCATAACCTTCAGGAACCATAGGGTGGTTTTCTTTTCCATCATACCAAGTGACTTTTGTCGCTGGCATTTTGCCTCGAGCTGGGAATTTAAATTCAAGTGTGGAAGCTTGCGGGAAGATCAATGGGTTATGTCCATCAATCCTGATGGGAGTGACTTCTTCAGGTAAACCAAGATCCAGAAATTGATGGAAGCCATCCATGATATGCGCTCCCCAATCTCCGAGGGCTCCCATGCCGAAATCATACCAGCAACGCCATTGACCACGGACAAAATCCCGATGGTAATCGTGATGTTGGGCGGTCATCAGCCAGGTATCCCAATCCAGCGTATCCGGAATCGTTTGCCCCTTTGGAAAAGCAGTCATGGATGTGTCCCATCCGTGCCAACGACGCCCTCCGTTCATGTGCGCGGTTATTTCACGCACATCCTGAATGATCCCCTTTTCCACCCATGTCTTGAACTGATAATAGTTATCCTGACAGTGCCCCTGATTGCCCATCTGTGTGACAACACCGTATTTTTTGGCACCACGCATCAAAAGTTCTGACTCCTGAAAAGTGCGCGTGAGCGGCTTTTCCACGTAAACATGTTTTCCCATGGACATCGCAAGCATCGCGATTGGAAAGTGTGAGAAGTCAGGCGTCCCAACCGTGACGGCATCGATGGAATCCCCCATCTGATCGAACATTCCCCTAAAATCCTGAAACTTGGGAAGATCTGGAAATGCCTTGAGGCTTTTGAGTGTATGAGCCCCCCCCATATCCACATCACAAAGAGCAACAATGTCGGCCAAACCTGTCTGGTGCATCGCACGCAGGTCGCTGCCGCCTTGATTACCAATTCCACAGCATGCCAGTCGCACGCGTTCACTGGGAACAACTGAGCGAGCACGAACAAGTTTCCCGTCCTTATCCCTGAGCTCGGACTGCCCGCGAATGACATGGCTGGGTAAGATGCTGATGGTGGCGAGCGTTGCCAAGCCGTCCTTTAAGAAATGCCGTCGTGTTTTTTTCGCTGATGCGAAACTTGCTGAGGAAGTGCTAATCTGTTTCATACTCTCAATAGGATCCACTTTAATCCAAATGTAAATCAAAGGCGAGTATACATTTTGGAACCCAATGAAAACTCAAGGTTTATGCCTGAATCAGAGAATCCATTTCTCTTCTCGCAGCTCGTGGCCATTCAATTACAAATAGGTGAACCGTTTTCATGCACTCTCTTGAGCGAAGTCTTTTCACCTCCCACGTTCATGAGTTGGGAGCAAGCCATGTGGAAAGCCACAGAACTAGGAAGTGCAGGTATCTCCGGAGCTTTTACTTAGGCGTGGTGAACGTTTTTCGAAATGGTCTCGCACATCAGATAGCCAGGATCCATCAGGCATGGCGTAGGGGCGAAAGACCTCTGTATATCCACGTCGTTCGTTGTAGAAAAGAGCCCGATGAAGGCCCAATTGACTGGCCTTGGTATGATCGATCAACGCCGCTGAATCGTTCGCACTCATCTGGAAAAGGACACGCATCTCAAATTCCGAAAGTGCTTTTCGGTTTAGAAATCGTTGGCTACTGTTGTAGGAATCCATCGTCGCCAAAACCCGAACTCCAAGGCTGGATCCTTCACGAATGATTCGATCCAATACGGCACCAGGCTTTGAATCACCTTCTTCCTCATTTGCGGAAAAACTGAATTCGTCCTCGGGCCTTAGCTTCTTGAACAACTGAAGTCCAATCACGATGAAGTATATTTCGCCATGAACGGCTCCATGCTCGGCACGCCGATCCATATGGGTTTCAAGTCGCTCCATGATGTCCTCAAGTCGCTCATGCTTCAATGACCTGACTCGATGCGGCAGCATGGCGATGACCTGATCCATCATCTCACGCTTGGCAGAATGATCTGGAAAGGCATCCAGAACAATGAACTCGGCCCGATCTGAGGATTGTTGTGCCGCAAGCGAAATCAAACTACTGATGATCATTGAAAAGGCCATCTCTTCATTCTGACCGATGATCAGAAGGTTACTGCTGCTTTGCACACCAAAGGCAGCGCCTGTCGGACCCTTGATGGAATTGGGGGCCCCGAGCCAGGCGCAGGTCTCTTCTGGATCGCCGGAAGGTTCGATCCCAAGGGCGGCGACAAGCTCATGGTTATCCCTGATATCGGCAGGGGCGTTCCCCTCAAAGACCACGGGGCCCGTTTCCTTCGAAGCATGGTTTTGAGCCAAGGTGCTCACCTGTTGCAGGTATGTATCTCGCTCGTCGTCATTCAGCCAGACCGTCTGGAACGGACTGTTCCCTTCCACTGCGCCGTTTCTGTTGTTGTATATTCCTTCACCGGGACGGGAGAGAAGTCTGGGTGCAGCATTGTTCTCATCCATGATCAGATAAGAGTCCGCCTCATCACATTGAAGTGCAATGCGAACCGCCATCTGGGCAAAAGTAGTGCGAGCCAGGGTGTAGGCGCCCCCCAGCGTCTGCGATCCCAGAATCACATGAATCCCGAACGCGCGCCCTTGGCGAACAATACGATCCAGCAAAACTGCTGCGTTTTGAGCCACGTGATCATCTTCGACAAAATATTCCTGAAATTCGTCAATCATCAGGAGTGTGCGAGGCAGGGGCTGTGTATCCTCAGCGGAACGATACCTCGCTAGATCCTGGACCCCTTTTTCACGGAACAAGTCTCCACGCCGACGGAGTTCCTGATCCACTCGCTCCAAAACGCTGAGGCCGAATTCACGATCGCTCTCAATCGCAACCACGCGGGCATGAGGCATTTTATGCGCAGCATAACACTTGAATTCAACGCCTTTCTTGAAATCGATAAGATAGAACTCGACCTGATCCGGACTACACCAAAGCGCAAGATTGCTGACGATGACATGAAATAAAGTCGACTTACCTGAACCGGTTTTCCCTGCAATAAGGGCATGCTGCTGAGTACCTTTACCGAGCGTCAGATACTGCAATTTCGAAGCACCTGTCCGCCCAATGGGAACCTTCAATGAAGCGCTGGTATCTTGAGTCCAGCATGCATCAGGCTTGGGAGTGATTTGCGAGAACGGAACCTGCACGCGATTCGAATCGACATTGGCTTGACCTATCTGATGGATGAGATGAACCGTGTCCTGAAGTTTGACTCGATCAATCCAATTCAAATGAACGCCCGTCCATGCATGCGCACCCAATCGATATCCGTTCTTTTGTGATTGAATCCAAACACAGTGTTCGCGCAGGTCGTGGACCACAGCGTCTTCGGACATTGCCTGACGACGGTCACGATGCAAAAGCAAGAACACCCCGCAGCGGGCCCCACTGACGGCGATATTATGTAATCTACGCAAGGCAGATTCACTGAATCCCGTAGGAAAATCGGAAACGACCAGCACATGATATTTTTCCGCGATATTGCCTGCGACTTGATTGTATTCGGCCAGAGTGTCGTATTCGTTGCGGAGATACATTTGTGTCACCTTCTCCATGTGTTCCGTCAAATCGAACAGGCACTGTTCAATTTGATTCGGTTGGGTCCAGATACGTCGATTGATCAACTGGTCGTCATAATCGGCAAGGTGCATCAACCCTGCAAAGTTTTTACCCAGACCGACCGGATCGATCAGGGTAAACCTCATCCGCCCTGCAGGAGCGGTCAACAGGAGTTCCAACGCGGTATGATTGATGGCCTCGATAATTTGCTCAGGAGCAGGTCCTTCTGATTCAAACAAAACCGATTCTCCCAAGGGCATCTTGAAGACCATGGGCACTTGCAAACATGCGCCTTTTGGCAAGTGCATGCTCGAATCAGTAGGAACCGATGGGGCAAACTCTTTCCAATCGATTGTGATTTGAGCAAAGCAGCCAGCCGGTTCCCCTGAAAGCGGAACTTCCCACCCTTGCGTGGATGCGGTATTCCACGTCTGTTCCATCTGCCGAACGGCTTCCCGACTTGTGTTGAGGTCTGAACACCACGCAGGAATCAATCGATTCCAATCAGAACAGACGTCTCCAATTTCTTGATCAAAACGACGTATGACCTCGGTTTGCAGGGCCTGTTGATCCGTTTCACCTTTTTCATCCTTCTCGTGGAATGCAAAATTTCCATTATCCAATCCTGAGGGCCTGCTTTCACTCAAGCGTTTCAGCGCAGTGGCAAGCATCGATTCATGCCGCGCCATCAAACGGTTTCGCTGGGGTAACAGCTTGTTGAGTCCGCGTTCACATTGTTCTGTCGCCGAAACATCGGCATCAAGCCATGCGGCTTCAAGACGGCTTTCAATGGTCTGAAGAACTTCACGTGCAGAGGCCGTAGCATCCTCACGACTTCGATTGGCGGCAAGTTGGCATTGTTCGATCAAGCCGGTGCAATTTGCGAATGAATTCACGAAGGAGCGTGCGGCACCTCGGGCCAGTATGTAGCCCATCGCGTATACAATCATTACCAGCCCCCCCATACCCCCGAACCCTATCAAGATCCGGTTCTGAGTTGCACCAATGGCATCGGATACCTGCGGCATCAGGAATACAATCGCTCCACCAATGCCAAGGCAACACAGGATCAGCCAGATGGAGACGAAGGAGAAGAGGCGGGCCAGAGCGTTGTGAACGGAAAAAGAGAGAGACGATTCGAGCTCGGTCAGCTGGGATTTCAATGACTCAAGCAGTGCATTCTCATCTTGGAAGCTTACTTCGCCAGGAGAGGGTTGCCCTCCATCTCGAAGCCACCTCCTGAAATTACCATAACCTTTGAAAACCCTCCAACCAAGCCCACCACTATTCTCAAGACGCTGGGTCTCATTTGATAATTCAGCCGAAAAAGATTTCCTGACATGATCCACGGATTGAAGGTCAGCGTCATGCGCGCGATTAGCCTGCAAAAGTTCTTTTTGATTTTCATACTTCTGTTGACTGCGCGTTTGCTCGGCAGCCTCATTCAATGCCTTCTGCGCATTCTCATAAGCATGATCAATACGAACCTTACGCAAGGCAAAGTGGGATTCGAGTCGAATTCGCTCTTCATTCAGAGCTTCCATCGCCTTTTGTGTTTCAGCTTCAGCCTGTCGTTTGAAGCGCGCATTTTCCAGGGCATATTTTTGCTGGATGGACTTCAATTCTCGATCGCGTGATGCGATCAACGCCTTCTCGCGCCCCCCCAGCTCCTCCATGGTCTGGCGGAGCTTTTCCAAGGTCGAGATCGATTGACCTGCTGTGAGTATTTTAGCCACAATCTTTCCTCACTTTCTTCAAGATAACATCCAGCTTTTCCATCCCATGAACGGCTCGATTCACGCTTGATTCGAGTTCCTTGATGTAGTCGCGTTCGAATGCGTCCGCCTTGCCATCTTTCCAAACCGATCGCGTTCGTTCCCATGTTCGAAGGAGATCTTTGGTCAATGCCATTAATTGATTGCGTGCGTGCAAACTCATGATTCCGACTCTCCCAAATCCTTGTTGACTTCGATACCCCGCTGATCCGGCAAACCAGTTCCCCCCTCTAAAACCTCAACCATGTCCGATCGATCCGAATCAAGCGATTTACGTCGATCCGCATAATCCTCCAAAGTACGAATGATTCGATCAAGGAGAGCGGCGCCTTGTTTCAGGTCCTGAAACATGACTGCTTGGAGTTTTTCCACTTCACGCCCCAGCGGTTCCACATCGCTTTGATATCGACGACACCACTTTTTTACTCGATGAAGCTTTTCTTCGGCTTCCTCAAAGGCTTGCTTGGCGCGTTGAAGGGCTACTTGCTGTGCATCGCTGGAATGACGCATCTGTGAGAGCTTGGCTCCAAAGATTTCATTTCGCGTCTCCTCCAAAGCACGACGCTTGAGACGCACTTGATGTTCCCAAAAAGGTTTTTGCTGTTCTTCAAGCCAGATCAGCGTTCGCTTGAGATCGCTGCCGACTTCATCCATGGTCGTGATCGACTTTTCGAGGTACTGGACTAGCTTCACCCTGAACAATTCCAAAGCGTCCACCGAATGTATCTGAGCCTTTGAGGGCATGGCTATCGCTGCTCCAGATAATCCTCGATCCGCTGCGCTTTGCGAAGCAAGAAGGGGGTATGTTCGTTCGACACTTCAACAAATTTCTTCAAAGCCCGCATGGTCTGGCTGAATTCCTCTGAAAACCGTTGGTGTTCCTGATCCTGCCAAGTGTCGCCAAGCGCCTTGAACCGCGCATCCAGCAAAGTCATTCCCTGCTGAAGGCCTGCATTAAAGTGCTTCAACTCCTTCGCGAAGCGTCGAACTTCTTCCGGATCCATGATTGCTTTTGACATCAGCGTCGCCTTTCCATTTGTTTTCTAAAATCCCTTCCAGCAATGATTGGGAGCAAGTATCAGACCAAGTGGGCACATTTGGGTTCACTTGCCAATATCAGTTTTGAGGGAGCATTTTTACCAATTAGTGAGCAGATCAACCATGGCAAGCCCCATGGCTTCCCCGATGTTCATGTAGGTTTCAGCATTGCCGTTGTAATGGCCACCAGAACTACCGCCTTTGGACAATGGATGGCTGTAGACTGCCGCTACGTTGCCTTTGAACTCAGGATAACTGGAGGAGCGGCTATCCACGGCTAACATGGCATCCAGTATTTTCCTTCCATTGCCTGTCTCGTCCTTGCTCGTTTGCCCCAGGGAAGCACAGACGAATTTTGCTTCGGGCGCGTTGAAATCCTTACGCAATTGTTTGATGAGATGGACAAGATTTGTTTTGTAATGAGCGGAGAGCGCTTGGCTTCGACTGTCACGATCCCCCTGCCACCAGAAGAAACCGGCAATGTCGTATTTCTCTGCGCCGGGATAATACGTATCGAGTTCACTCAATACTTCTTTGACTCTCGCAATGTCCCCATCATATTGCATACCTGCATACCAAGTGATCTTCTTGGGATCGGTGCCTTTTTGCCAACGTTCGGGTGAACCTTCGTAACCCGGATGCACCCAGGTCACACCCTTGGAATCGGTGAACTCATATCCTTCGCTGCCCGGAGGCAACAGATCCCAACCCAGAGCTCGATTGCCAATACAGCTCTTGAGCAGCAGAACAGGTTCATTGATTGCTTGGCCCAGGTAATGGCCTATGCCAATTTCCGGTCCAATATTGCTTTGACCAATGGTCAACCAGTCATTGACAAAAACCTGCATCTCGCGGAGCCCACTTCCCATGACTCGCACATTGCGAACGTCATTGCGCACTGTCCAAGCTCCATCTTCATCAATGAGGTAAGAATACAGCCCCTTTTCCCTTACCGCGTGAGACAAGGAGCCTTCGGGCCCTTTTCGGCCCGGTTCAATACGACCGGAACCCAACATATTGGATTGCCCCATCAGGATATAAACCTTGACCGGCTTCGTCATATCAGTCGATTGACCGTCAGGATCCTGCAATGACGGTCGGGAACCAGACATAATACAGGTGCAGGCACACGCGTGTAGCAGCGCAACAATCAGTATCATCTGGAGTCTAATTTTCATACTACTTTCGAGAAGCCCAATATACCGCAGGAATCCCTGCTCAACATGATATCGATCATAGACGGCTTCATACAAAAAGCAAAGTCAGTATTACAAAGCAATATGGATATAGAAGCACCGCGGAAAGCGCTTTAGGTGCATGATTAATGATAATTCCACACCCAACAGCAATCGTTAGTGAACTGGATAAACACCTAAGGACATTCAATTTTTGGAGGATTACGTGCCAGCTCTGTCCAGATCATTTCAATGTTAGAAATAGTCCGCAGGGAAAACTCCAAAAGCCCATTTCAAGTCAGTTCTCTTTGACTCTGGGGTGGAGCAATTTGGCAATAAGCGCTGTCCAACCCGTTTGATGACATGCTCCTACGCCACGCCCGCTGTCACCGTGAAAGTATTCATAAAACCAGATGCAATCTTTGAATTGTGGATTCAACTGAATATCGGGATGATGCTTGTAAATAGGACGATGCCCTTGATCGTCCCTGCGGAAAAGATCTCCGAGACGATTGGAAATATCCTCAGCAACATCTTCAAGAGTGAGTTTTTGACCCGAGGTAAAAGGCGATTCGACTTTAAAATCGCTTCCGTAATAGTGGTGAAAGCGTTGGAGAGATTCAATAAGCAGGAAATTGACAGGAAACCAGATGGGACCACGCCAATTTGAATTACCGCCAAACATATGGGTATTGGATTCAGCCGGTTGATAATCCACTTTTGAAGAACCATTGCAATGCTTCGTTTTCCCCTCACAGTGCAAGACATATGGATGTTTCTCATGTATTTTGGACATTGACCTGATACCGTATGAGGAAAGGAACTCATCTTCGTCCAGCATCCGCCGCAATAAACATTTGAGCCGACTTCCACGTAAGAGGGAAAACAAATGACGATGTCCTCTGCCAGGTTCGTTCCAACGCGAAACAAGCGAGGCCAATTCCGGTCGGTTCTCAAGTATCCAGTCAAGGTGTTCGTTGAACCTCGGCACCCTTTCAAGCAATTCCGGTTCGAGCACTTCCACCGCGAATATGGGAATCAGTCCCACAATGGAACGTACTTTGACGTGAATCGGTTTTTCTTCAGGAAAGTGTAAAACATCATAGAAGAACTTATCCTCTTCATCCCACAAACTAATGCCCGACTCACCAATATTGGTCATGGCTTTTGCGATGGCCAGGAAGTGATTTAAAAACTTGATGGCGATTTCTTGATAGACCGGATTCTGCAGTGAAAGCTCCAGTGCTATGCGCATCATATTGAGTGAATACATCGCCATCCACGCAGTACCATCTGCCTGATCCAACTGCCCACCTCCGGGAACTGGAATGCTTCGATCAAAGACCCCAATGTTATCCAGTCCAAGAAAACCACCCTGAAAGACATTTCGATTGTCCACGTCCTTGCGGTTCACCCACCATGTAAAATTCAGGAGCAGTTTATGAAAGACTTGTTCGAGAAAACAACGGTCTGCAAATCCGTTGCGTTTACGGTCCATCTGGTAGACACGCCATGCACCCCAAGCATGAACAGGCGGATTTACATCTCCAAAAGACCACTCGTAGGCGGGAATTTGCCCATTAGGATGGAGGTATGATTCCTGAAGCATTAATAGCATTTGCTCCTTGGCAAATTCGGTATCGATCAGAGCGAAAGGAACACAATGGAAAGCTAAATCCCAGGCGGCATACCAGGGATATTCCCACTTATCCGGCATGGAAATGATGTCGGCATTTTTTAAATGAAGCCATTCATGATTGCGTCCATGGTGTCGTGAAGCTGAGGGAGCTGGCTGCCCCGGATCCCCAGCAATCCACTTTTCAACGTCGTAATAATAAAACTGTTTACTCCAGATCAAACCTGCAAAAGCTTGCCTCTGGATTAACCGTTCATCAGGGCTTTCGATATTTTCTTGAAGGTGGCCGTAAAAACGATCCGCCGAATTCCTGATCTGCTGAAATGTTTCATCAAATCCTTCAAATGGCTTGATCGCTTTTTGTGAGGTCAGACGAAACCTTAATTTTCTGGTTTCTCCAGCTTCTAACTTCAAACGATGCAGCGCGGCGCATTTAGTACCCTGCCCATTGGGATTGATCGCCTTGGAGTTACCGTGAACAAGGTATTCGTGAAACGCATCCTTCCAATAACCTTGAGGCTTCGAACCCAATCTGTGTTCTGGACGTGATTCATTGTCCGTGAAGATTAGGTCATCTGGATTTTCAGCATGGAAATAAAGATGACCGAGCGCTTCATGATGAATCTCAAGACCGATGGAATCCACTCCTTGCATGCGGGGTTTGGCTTGATCATTGTTCCCCCAGGACCATGTATTACGGAACCAAAGCTGCTGAAGAAATGTCAGAGCAGCAGGCTCGGGCCCATGATTGACAATCGTTGCTTCAATCAAAGTATCATCAGGCCGGGGTCGAGCATATTCGATAAAAACGTCAAAGTATCGATCCTCTTTGAAGACCCCGGTATCCACCAACTCATACTCGGGGCTTTCTTTGCCAGTTCGATTACCATCCACGAGCTGTTGATAGGGAAAAGCAGTCTGAGGATATTTATAAAGCATCTTGAGGTAATCATGCGATGGAGTGGCATCAAGATAATAATACACCTCTTTGACATCTTCACTGTGATTGCCTTCGACACCAGTCAGGCCAAACATGCGTTCTTTGAGTATTGGATCCTTGTGATTCCACAAACCAACCCCCAGACACAACGATTGTCGATCATCACTGAAACCAGCGATTCCATCCTCACCCCATCTGTAGGCCCTACTGCGCGCCAAGTCATGGCTGAGGTAGTCCCATGCTTCTCCCGTGGAGCTATAATCCTCTCGCACAGTGCCCCACTGACGCTCACTCAGGTAAGGGCCCCATTTTTTCCATAACGACGATGCAATCTCTTTTTGCATAACTTGCTCCATTCAAACAAACACACTCGAACGTTCACGACACTGAAAAGAAATCAACTCAAGATTTCAAGGACTATGAGCGCGAAGAAAGCATGTGTGGATGAACCGAGCAAATAATCAAGCATTATCAATTATCCTTTTGGATTCGAAAAAAGATCTTCGTCACCACCGTCAAGGCAGCTGGTTCCAATAATAACTCCCTTGATCTGGATATGATAAAAGTAATCGTTGATAGGGTCGTTCCATATGCTGCAACGTCAGCGGGCGGCAAATGACATACTCCAAGATGAATATCTAATCGTGTGATTTGCGTGCTGTCACTTGGCAGAACCCAGACTGGAAACGCATGGCTAAAAAAATGCTTTTGACACTCATGAAGACGCCGCTCCCGGGAGTTCCAAACTTTAGAAATTTATGGACGCGCTCCATCATTTTGAACAATCTTCAACTGATCATGAGACTATCGAAGAAACACCAGGCATGCGCAGGAGCGTTCACACTGATTGAATTACTCGTGGTGATTGCTATCATCGCCATTCTGGCAGGCATGCTCTTACCCGCGCTTTCCAAGGCCAAGGAAAAGGTCCGCCGCATCAGTTGCCTCAACAACCTCAAGCAGATGGGGTTAGGCTCCATGATGTATGGTCAGGACAATGAAAAAGGATGGTTATCAGGCACTCCAGACGACAATAGTGACGATCTGTCCTGGTTGCATCCAACTTACATCCCAAGCGCCAATGCCCAATCGATATTTGTATGTCCATCCACTCAAAACTTTATCGCTACAAATACAGTCACGGTGCGAGGCAGAAAAATACTGGAGGATTTACGCCGCCAGGCTCCATATAAACGCATGCGCGGCACTCGAACCCGACAGGCAGATTTACGTGGAGTTAGCTATGAGATCAACGCGTTCATGAATTACACAACAAGAAAAACTGAACGAACGGTCCTGAGCTGGGTACACAAGAGCTCTGCTCAGGGATTAAGGGGACAAGTGGTTGGTCCGTCAGATATTTATTTGATATTTGATGGTGACGGTCAGGGAACAGGAGCACAAAATAATTACCCAGATCCCAACGACAATCACGGCGAAGATGGCACGAACTTCCAGATGTGCGACGGGAGCGCCAAATGGGTTAAGAGAGAGAAATACCTCTATACCTACGAATTATCACAGGACGAAAATCGCTCGCGTCGTTGAGTCAATTCAAAAAAGAGGTTGCCTCCGCTCAGATGGTCTTGCTTTGGATCTGAGCATCTTTGTTACTGAGAGCGGCAGGTTCGCAAATACAGCTGTGAGGCCCCGGTCTACTCGACATAAAAAATGAAATCATTACTGAAGAGCCCATCGGGGTTTTGAAGCTGAACCAAGTGCATTCCAGTTCCAGCCTCATTGCTTTTTTTGGCCGGCCGTGAAGCAACCAGTTCAGGGCGAATGAGAAAATCGCTACTGATTCCACCTCGATTCAGCCCATGAATAGCCAATACATTCTCTCCAGGCTTCAATGAATCCAGAAGGTGGCTCAAGTCATAGGTTTCAAATCGATCAGCCAGAACCTCAGCACTTGAGTCTGTTGCTTGAGAGTCCCAGCTCAATCGACGAGGCCTGTTCCTCGATGCTATCCGCTTACCATTGATGTAGGCGGAGAACCCGTCATCAGCCTGAATCCTGAATTCGAGGCCGTCGTAACTGGAGGGATTTTCAACGACAAAAGGAATACGAATGAAGACACTGGTATTATCTTGCATCGCATCTTCCAGATCTGTCTCAATCATGTCGCCATATCCTTCTCCTTTCTCATAACCAAAGCCTGTATGCCCAAAAAACCAATCGGAGTCATCAAAACCTAATTGACGCCATTCTGTTCCCAGACTTCCGTCTTTTGGAACGAGCCCATGGGCTGCCACCCCCGCACTGACCAGTTTGGTTTCGAGTTTCCCTAGAGGAAGAGATTGTAAAGTAACAGTCACCTTTTGATCAAAGCTGGCGGCGCCCCTGTGCTCCGCCTTCTCCAGACGAAGCTTACCGGGCACTTTGCGTCCGTTAATGATCACATGGGCATCTTCCAGGATATGGCGTCCGCTCATCGTCATCGAAAGTTTATCGAGAGTCAAAGTAGGGAAAACTTGAGGCCCTCGCTGCCTTTCAATCCTACCTGAAGTCCAGATCGCCGGTTGCGCATAATTCAAACCGACATTCTGTCCCAAGCGTCCGGTAAAGGTTCCAATGAATTCACCCTCAGCCGCAAGTGATACTAATTGCTGGAGTTCATAGTTCCTCCCGGGATGGTTTCTATCTGCATAATGCTGCCCGTCAAATTCCAGTGCAGCGGACACAGGATTCCCATCATGCATCCAAACTCCTTCACCCTGCAAAACCACCCCACCCTCACGAGAGGACTGCTCAAGAGCTCTCAACAAATCCAGAGACACTGGATCGTTTACGGCCATTTCATTCAAAGTGACCTGTCGGGCAAACGCGCCGGAAAACCCGGTACTGCCTTCCAGCACCATATCCCACACGTTATCAAATTCCCGCCGACTCCCCCAGGAAAGACGCCACAGGGATCGCTCAGGAACCCCGCGGTCAGCCATCGAGGCATAGAAATCAAAGTCGATCAGATTCAGACGCCCCTGAGGTAGAATCATCCAGCGATCATATGCGCCTCTCCAAGTCGGTGCATCCATCCCTGACCCTCTCGTATTAGTACTGACCCAGAATGGCATTCGATGGCAATTCCCGCATACATTCACATCTGGGTTCCCCTGTTTATCACCGACAACATGAAACATTCTAAATCCGTTTCGAGCTTTTGACGAAAGCATGTTGTCATAGGCGCGTCTCTGAGCCGGTGGATAGGGAACTGTCAATAGAAACGCTGCCAACGCATCACGTTGGTCAGCATTCAAAGCACCCGCATTGCCTTCATTGTTCAAGATTTCTTCGCCCACTCTTTTCATCGTGGAAGCCAGGGCACCATCAACCAAATGACGCGTACTGCTCGCAGGATCATTCCTGTTGCTGTTGGCTTCAACAGCATTCCTGGTACTGGCGGTATTGATTCCACCATAGGGATCGCCAGGGATTCCATCCCAATGGTAAGGGGCCGTATCGCGAAGACCCCGAGCAGGCATGGTAGTGCGGGGTACGATCTGATTCCCTCCCGTTGAGATGGGAGTCTCCAGAACCCAAAGTAACTGGTCTGTATGTCCATCAGGATGACAGCTTTCGCAAGAGAAAGTCGCCGTGCTGGACGCATCCGCGTCGTTGAAGGCAATCCGTCCCTGTTTCAATTCAGAATCTGTTGAATCTTCCAATGTTACAGTGCGAATATTTCTGGGGTGTCGGGGGTCGGAGAGATCCAGATAAGATACCGTGTTTGCAACGGCATTGAGAACCCAGGCTGCCGAGAGCGAGCCATCTTTCAAACAATCGAGGGCAATCCCCCGTGGCACGTGGTCCACGCTTACGCGACCAAGCACTTCACCCGATGAGGCATTGAGGGTAAAAACCTTGTCTGATCCGGCAGCGGAAACCACCAAGGTCGAGTCATCATCGCTGACTTGAATGGCAAACGGTGTCGCGAGGGCCATCCCTGGCCCGGGATGCTCAGGGGGGAGCGGTTCAAGGTCGATAAACCTGGAAGCATGGAACGCGTCGCCCTTGAAATCGATCTGTGTAATTTGATTCAAAAAAGCACGGTTTTCCAGTTCAGCCAAACCATGATGAGCGGTGCCAGATTGACCATTGACCGCATTCCGTGCATCGGTCTGGGCGATGAAAACAGTCCCGCGGGAATTGACGGTCATTCCGTAGAGCAAGGTCCCAAGAGAATCCACAGTTTCAATAAGTTCATCAGTCGATGTATCGAAAACAAACAAATCTCGATCAGGAATTTGGGAATGCTTCACGATATCCACGACGGCTCCAATAGAAAGCACGTTGTTATTATCGAGGACATGTTCTCGAGCGTCAAAGGTGGACAATTTGCCATCCAGCTCACCAGTGCCACCAGAGATCTGTGTCTGGTTATTTGATTCAAAAGGAACGACGTAAAGACGGTCTTCACGGACCATGATGGCGCGAGGATCCTGCGCATGGATAGTTAACTTTTTCTCCACCTGCCGGGTAAGCACATTGACCACGGCAATTTGATTCTCGGCGGACAAAGCGACATATGCCTTTTCATTGCTGGCAAAAGCTATGCCGACAGGCTCATCAAAACGGGTTGCTTTTGTTCTGGGATCGATATCCTGAATCGTTGCCAGAACGTTCAAATAAAAAGGACTGATCGGGTCGGTGTCGATCACACTCACCGAGTCGGATATGTGATTAGATACCCAGATTTCCTTCCCATTCGGTTTCAGGGCCAACCCGACAGGATCAACCCCCACATGAATCCGTGCGACAATGCCAAAATTGCCCACTTGAATCACATCAACCGTATCCTCCCGGGTATTAACCACAAATACGTTACCGTCATGCAGCAAGATAGGGCGAGCATGTGGGCTCAAAAAATCAGGGTGCCCTATCTGATGATGCTTCATCATGGAGGGCTCACTCTTTTCTGAGTAATCCTGAGCCTCCAGACTTTTGGGTGCGACGAAGAAAAAAACCACTCCTGATGCCAAGCTCAAAACGAGGAGTTTCATCCTTATTGAAAATTTCTTGATTAATGAACAGACCACAAATAAAAAACGTATTATCGCACGAAAACCTGACCAGACAATTTGTTCTGAAGTCTCGATCCAGACTTTTTCAATGAAGTGATCTATTTGGTAAATGGATTTAGCACCTATCCTCACCTGCAATAGAGTGGATGATACTAACGAGAAAGAAATGAATCACTCAGTATCACGGAAACAATCATGTCCTGAAACCCGAGTTTATTGCCTGTAATCTGTTGCGACAATGCATGGACGATTCGTTGGTCACCGAAGCTCAGCGGACGACCGGTTCCGTATATCAATAACTTTTCAGCCAGACATTCCACAAATAAATCAATATTGGTGACCAGATAGGCTTTGAGATCCGTGACATCTTTTAAAACCGTTCCATCAGGCATCACTGCCATCGTATCGATATGCCTTCCCTTCTGGGTTCCCTCCCCCTGACTCGCATAGAATTCTTCTTTCAACGGCGCGGAGGCTAACTCGGTGTAAACCGGATAATACTCACGCCAGCGTCCAACTGGGTCATAATGCTCCATCACGAAACCAAGCGGATCAATTTTTGTATGACAGCGAGCACAGGAAGCATCGGCTTGATGTGCCAACATTTTTTCACGCATCGTTATCGTACCGCTTGTATCCGGAGCCACGGAAGGAACATCAGCTGGCGGGGGCGGCGTCGGTTGACCAAGGACATTTTCCAGCAACCATACCCCTCGATGCACTGGGTGCGTATCCACACCGTTTGCAGTCGCCATCATAATGGAAGCCAGACCAAGTAACCCACCTTGCTTCCCTCCCTTCGGAAAAGTCACACGTTGCATCTTGTTTCCGGTGATCTCTCCTCCGTAAATCTTGTTGAGGTTTTGGTTTCGAAAACTGAATCCCGGATCAATAAAATGTTCCAGACTGTGATTCTCAACCAACATCTCCTCAAAGAAGAGTTCGGTTTCGTTGATCATAGCTTGACGGTCAGGGCCATAAAACTTTAGTAATCGAGGATCAGGCATGATATCCATGAGCTTTCTTGTGCCCAACCACTGACCAGTAAAGTGACGGACGAAAGCTCTACGCTGGGGCAGGCGCAACAAACGGTACGCTTCGTTTTTCAAGGTCATGGGGTCCGACAATTTACCTTTTACCGCCAAGGAGATTAGTCGATCATCAGGAGGAGCGCTTGTTAGGAAATAGCTTAATCGGCTCGCTAATTCAAAACCATCCAAACTACCCGATCCAAGCTCACGAAACAGGAAACGCGACGATAGAAGGGCTTTCCTGATAGCGAGGTGGAGTGCATCTTCAATACGCTTGTCCGGAAAAGATTCCCGATGTGCCCGGACAAGATCTAAATATTTGTCCAGCTGTAATGAGCTTACAGGTCGCCTGAATGCTTTTGAGAGAAAACCTCTGAGAAACCTTTCAGTAAATACCAGATCCGATACTTCATCTGACCGCCTGTTCAAAAATGCTTTCGATCTGACCATCCTGGCACGCTCTCTTTGGCTACTGACGGTGCGACTCGGGCCACTAACGGAAACTCGCACAATATCCAATGCTGGACCAAAGCGATACATCTCTTCATGAGCATAAGACTGACACCAATTGTGTGGACCATTGAATAACCCGCCACCATAAATAGCTGGAGCCTTATCCAAATCAGGATTGCTTAAGTCAAGTTGACCGCTTTCAATAAGATCACGAATGGCTTCGTAAAACTCCGCCTGTGAGGATCCTCGCTTTCCTCCGTTCAATTGAATTGCTGCGGCGTAAAAGGGTCGATCATTCAACAAACGGTCATCGATAAAATCATGGGAAAGATCAATTCTTCCGGGATCAGAAAAAACCGGACCATCCGCCCATCGAAAACCCAACACCTCACCCTGAAAAAGTTCTGCTTCCAGAATTCCAAAGCCTCCTTCCGAGGATTCCGCCGAAACTTTAAATTCTCCGATTTTTCTTAGATCAGAAAACCGTGCATATTTTTGTTCCCCGTTCTGCCTTGCATAGACTGCCAATTTGAAAGGCACCTTTCTCTGATCATAAAACATGCGGTCACTTTGGAAGGTATTGGCGTCAATCTGAACACGATAAACGCCACTCACCGGCGCTTCAAACGAAGAAGTCCAGCCCGCTCCACTCGCCATATTCCGGGAAGAAACAAGTCGGAAAACACTACCCCTTTGACTACCTCCGCCCCCTGCATCTGTACTCAATTCAGACATGGGAATGGAATAATCACGAGGCTCCGCTTTGGGCAGGGAAATAGGTTGTGGCAGAAATTCGTCCGCAATGGCAGTCGCAATCTCAAGATACTGAGCCAATAATGGGGGGGACAGGAGCATCCCCGACGCCACATTATCGAATCCGTGTTTGGAAGTGTCAGAGGGAAATGAGGGAGGCACTTCAAATTCCGGGTAACCAAACAAATCGCGGATGGTATTTTCATATTCCACCCGATTGAGTCGTCTTGGCAAAGTCCCGCCGACGGGCGCATGCCGAGTAAGCTTTTCTTTCAACCACGCCAAAAATTCATCGCGCTCCTGTGTTCCAGGGAAAGATCCAGCATCACTTGGGGGCATGTCGCTCGAACCCACGACGTCATGAATCGTGGTCCACAAATCCACGATTTCAGGGGAGGACCAATCAAAGGAAGCCTGCCCAAGATTCACATCACCTTTCAGGGAATCATCACTTCCCTCATGGCACTCGAAACAATGCTGTTCGATGAAAGTCGATGCTGAACGAGGCAACGTATCAGCCGAAAGAACAATGGCAGACAACCAAATCGAGTGGCACCAATGGAAAATTTTCATCAAAAGCCTAAACTAAGCACTCGTTCATATTGTGGCGCGCGCCAGCAAACGCCTCAATTCCCATTCCCATCCTCTGCATCAGAGTCAGCATTAAATCGCCTAGAAGCCTTGACTTGGACGAGGTGCGGTCGATGGCCCAGTGATTGCCGTGAGAGAAATCACCCCCGGCGATAAGTGTCGGTAAATTGCTATTATCATGTGTATTCGAATCCCCCATACCGCTTCCGTAAACAAGGGTTGTGGAATCGAGTAGGGATCGATCTTGGTGATCTTTGCAGTTCCCCAATGTTTCAATGAATCGTGCAAAACGCCGCACGTGCTCCCTGCCTACAAGATTATATTCGGCAATTTTCCTTGTTTCATTTCCGTGATGTGAAAGACCGTGATACCCTGCGCTCAGTCGCTGCCCCTCAATTTCAAAAACCTGACTCCATCCCGGCACCAGAAAAGTCATTACACGCGTCGAATCCGTGCTCAAGGCCAAGGCCATGAGATCATACATTATTGACTCGCATTCCAAAGACTGATCAGGAGATACCGGGTCAAAAGGAGGCAATGCATAATCTGTTTCAGGAAATGGCTTATCCAACCAGGTCTCCTGTTTTTGAAGAATTTTCTCCACCTGCCTCAGAGACGACAAATATTCATCCAATTTCTGTTGATCACGCCGTGAAATTTGTCGGTGAACTGATTTGGCCTCTTCCTTCAAGTCATCCAATACGCTACCATTGCCTCTCAATACATATTCCATTCTGGACTTGTCGCTATCAGAACGAAAAAGTGTTTGATAGAGCACGCTTGGACGACCGATCATTGGTAAAGCCACACCCTCCCTGGTAAAACTCAATCGCGCTGCATCAGGAGGCGTACCACAGGTGAGTTGCAAGGATGCATATCGTGTTTGATGCCCAACGTGGCCCGCAACCAATTGATCCATGGAGACAGCACCTGTTGCAGAACCACTCATCCAGGCCTTCCAGCCTTCATGCCCATTTCGACCTCGATGATCCAGACCGGAAAAGATTGAGAACTGATTTCTGAACTGTGTCAGTGGCTCCAGAACAAAAGGCATCTCGTAGGATTTGCCAATACGCTTTGGGAAAAAGTCGGCCTGATGAAAGCCAAGGTAAGTGCCTATGCATACGAGCCGCTTGACAGGCTCAACCGAGGAAGAGGCATTCATCGCTGATGTCTCAAAAGACTCCAACAAGGGAAGGGCCAACCCAATTCCAGCTCCTCTCAAAAACTTCCTGCGATCGACTTTCAAGTTCATTGTAATACTAAAATATGGTCACCAATCTTCATAAAATAAATCAAACTCAGGACTTTTTCAACAAAACTCAACAATCGCAGCACTAGAAGTGAACAAACATCCCCTGCTCCCAATTCAGACAACGTCCTCATATTCAATGAAAGCCTCAACCTCACCAAAGGGTTCAGATTTAATGCGAAGGGAACAAGTTTCCTTTATCGGAAACAATCCCAAAACTGAACCTGTCAAAATCATTTGCCCAGCTCGCATCTCAATGCCAATGACATTCAAGTGATGCACCAACCATCGCAACGAGGAAGCAATGGTTGCAGTCAATGTCATGCTGGAACATGTTTCAAGCAATATGCCGTCCTTGTATATCGAAAGCGATGGGATTCCGTGATCCAGAGCCTTTATCCCACGCCCTGCAACCACCCCTGCATGCAAGGCATTGTTTGCGATTAACTCAGCTGCATCGGGTTTTTGAGACCGAATCACATATTGATGCAATTCAATGACGGGAAAGACACGCGAGACACAATCAGGAAGACCTTTCGTTTGAAAATCCCTTGGAGTGGGTGGACGGGATAATTCAATGGCCAGCTCGCCTTCGCAAGCCAACCCTGCATAGGCCTTACCGGAAACGCGTGTACCAGAAGCACACTGTTCCGTATCGAACAACCTTCCCATGATACAATGATCGATACCCAGTTGAGAACGGATCGCAGGGGATGTGCAGCCCACCTTATAACCAATAACCTTTTCGCCCCTTTTGCATCTCAAGTTGACAACAGCTGATTGTAATGCGTAAGCCTGATCAACACTTAATTCAATCCCTCCTGCAAAAAGTGTTCCCGGTCTGCCCAGATCATAATCTTCCAGTTGACGCAGGGCCAGATTATCGATGCTCATACCATTTAGCTTTTCTTGTCCCGTGAACATGTATGAACTCAATTTTGAAAAGGACTCGCGAAAACGGTTCAAGCGATGATCTCGCGCAGGACCTCACCGTGCACATTAGTGAGACGACGTTCGATACCATTATGATAAAAGGTCAACTTTTCATGATCAAGGCCCAGTAAATGCAAGACTGTCGCATGAAAGTCATGCCAATAAACTGGTTTCTCTGCAGTCTTCCATCCGATTTCATCTGTGGAACCGTACGCAAGGCCCGGTTTCAGGCCACCTCCGGCCATCCAGAGTGAAAAACCATACATATTGTGATCCCTTCCCGCCCCCAGTTCATCATCATTCGATTGCGTATAGGGAGTTCTCCCAAACTCCGTGGTAAACAAAACCAGAGTATCGTCCAACATACCCCGTTGGCGAAGGTCCCGGATCAACGCTGCAACGGGCTGATCAATTCGTTGCGCTTCACGGGAATGATTTTTCTTCATATCCTCGTGACCATCCCAGTTGATGCGAGGTGAGCCAAAGGAACCACCCGATATAAGTTGAATGAAACGAACACCTCTTTCGAGCAAACGGCGTGAGAGCAGGCAATTTCTCCCAAAGTCTCTTGTTGGTTCCTGGTTCAATCCGTACATCTCCCGGGTGGATTCAGATTCACCGTCGATGGCAGTGACTTCTGGAATAGTCAACTGCATGCGAGCAGCCAATTCATGACTCCGCACGCGGGCCATGACGGCGTCTTCCCGGCCATGACGATTAATATCCTGGTCATTGAGCTGCCTCAACAGTTGACGGGACGCCGCATCCGTTTCAGGTGAAATTCCCGATGGAGGAAACAAATCAGGAATCGGCGTTCCCTTGGTATTAAAAGCCACTCCCTGATGGAGCGAGGGCAGGAACCCGTTTGACCAATTAATCGTGCCGCCAGCGGGATAGCCTCTGGCATCCGGGAGCACTACATAAGCCGGCAGATTTTCAGTATCCATGCCCAGACCATAGGATATCCAGGAACCCATGACCGGAAAACCGTTTAATTGAAATCCAGAATTCTGCTGAAAGGTCGCAGGAGTGTGGTTGGCCGAATCAGTAACCATGGACCTTATGACCGTCAACTCATCCGCAATCCCAGCGATATGAGGAAACAAATTTGAAATCCATAAACCACTTCTGCCGCGTTGCTGGAATTCCCAATCGTTTTTCCGAATCAAACCTATGCGATTGAAGAAAGTGGCAGGGCGTTCATCATACTGGAGCGACTGATTGTGAAATCTGGCAATCTCTGGTTTGAAATCAAAGGAATCGAGGTGACTCAATCCCCCCATCAGGCAGATGTGGATCACACGTTTGGAACGAGGAAGGTGATGAAGCCCAACTCCCCCTCCTGCTGAAACCGGGCGATCAGCAGCGAAAAGATCCGTCAAGGCCGCACCAGCCAATCCATGTGTTGCCCAGCTCAACCATTCACGGCGAGACAATTGATTCCTATCTGACATAAAGCAATTCATTGCTGTTGAAGATGACTCGGCACCAGGCCGCAAGACCGTGTTTTTGAATAAATGGCACTGATATCTTCATGGCCTGCTCCTCCGCACCGCGCCCATAAGCAAGCCGATATGCGAGAGATACCTGCTGCTGAGCATTCAACCCAGCTTGGCTTTCAAGGCGCCCGGCAAATGCTTGAGACATATTGACCACGAAATCGTTATTCATCAGCGCCAAAGACTGCAGGGGGGTCGTAGTGACAGCTCGCTGAGGGGTAATGGCAGATGGGTCCGGGCAGTCAAAGGTATCCAGAAGAGTGCGCATGGCACCCCGGGGGCTGAAGCGATAGATTGTCCGCCGGAATTGCTCCGGATGGTCCTGAGAAATAACATCATAAAAGTGCGACCCCTTGAACTTATACTCACGCATATCGCGATAACCTCGCCCACCAAATTTAGGATCCAACTTTCCTGATAACACCAATAGTGTATCACGCAGTATCTCACCTTCGAGACGAGAAGGGCTTTTACGCCAGAGATACCGGTTCCCTGCATCAACCGCAGCAGCATGAGCGTTCGGGGATGATTTCTGGCGATAAGTCGCTGAGGTAACAATCAAGCGATGCAACTGTTTGAGACGCCAATCATGTTTTTTAAGGTAGTCCGACAACCATTCCAACAGATCCGGGTGGCTGGGACGTCCACCACTGTAACCAAAATCGTTGGGAGTAAGAACGATTCCCTGTCCAAAATGATGCTTCCATACTCGATTGACCATAACACGAGCAAGTAAAGGGTTTTCCACGCCGCTGATCCATTCAGCCAGCTTGAACCTTCGAAGACGTCCGTCTGAATCAGGATTCAAGCCGAAGTCGCTGTCCAGCATGCGTAAAGCAGCAATGCCACGAGGGGGGACAAGCTCGCCCTTGTTTTCAACATTACCCCGCTTGAGCAGATGCGTCTTCCCGGGATCGATGGGAGTGACTGCCCACACCTTGAGTGAATCACCCTCGTCACTCTTGGATGCATTCCCTTCGACTACTCCCGAAGCAGGCATGTTGATAGTTTGGTCCCCGAATTCAACTCCTGCCAGCGCAGAAGCTATGCCATAATAATCCTTCATCGAAATTGGATCAAATTTATGGTCATGACAACGTGCACAATTAATCGTGAGTCCGAGAAAAGTTTGCCCAACTAATGCCACCATGTCCTCCATCTCGTCCTGACGCATGGTTAAACGCATCACATCGTTTGAGGGTTTTGTGGTGTTATGGGGCCCGGTGACGAGAAATCCAGTAGCTACAATCCCTTCTTTTTCTGGGGCTATAATGTCACCCGCTATCTGCAGGCGGACAAACCTGTCGTAGGCCATGTCCTGATTGAAGGCATCAATGACCCAGTTACGATAATGCCACGCGTGATTGCGCGGTTGATTGTATTCAAATCCGTTACTCTCCCCAAAATGAACGGCATCAAGCCAGTGACGTCCCCAGCGCTCCCCGTAGTGGGGTGATGCCAAAAGACGGTCCACGAGGTTTTCATAAGCTCTCTGAGAATCGTCCATTATAAAGGCATCAATATCAACGGGCGAGGGAGGAAGGCCCAATAAGTCGAAATACAATCTACGTATGAGAGTCCATCGATCCGCCTCAATGGAAGACTGAAGTCCATGTTGGCGCAATCGCTGGTGGACAAAATAATCAATCGGATTTCGAGCTTTCTCAGTTGAAGGAGGTAATTCAACCTGCCGAATCGGTTGAAGCGACCACCACTCAACACTTTCAGTATCCTGAGTTTTATCTGGATGCTGAGATGCCGCATGGGAGCACCAGAAAGAACTCAGAAGCAATATGCTTATTGCAAAAGGTATCCACCTCTGACGAGCAGTCTTCCTTGAAGAAATATCACGTTTGGTCCTGATGTGGTTCATAACAACATGGTAATTAGATGGGATAGCACAACAGTAATTTTGCCGTAGACCATATTCAAGAAGAATAGGTAAGGAATGCGATTCCTATTTTTACTTGCACAACGGGTGATGCGGCTTTAGAGAGTTGAGGGAAGCGTATGAGATTATTGTGTTCCAACATCATCGTTTGGTGTGCAATCGCCATCTCGCATGTGACAATAGCAGATGACCAACACTGGTCTTTCGAAGCACCCGAAACTCCATCACTCCCAGCCGTCAAGGATGCATCCTGGGCAAAACAACCGACAGATCTTTTCATATTGAAAAGGCTGGAAGCCCTTGAGTTGTCGCCCTCGGCACGTGCTGATAAAGCAACGCTACTGCGGCGTGTCTGGCTGGACCTTTTGGGAATCCCCCCTTCACAACAAGCACTGACCGCATTTTTACAGGATACAAGCGAGCAGGCTTATTTACGTATGATCGACGCGTTGCTCGCTTCCCCGCATTATGGTGAAAAGTGGGGCCGCCATTGGCTGGATGTCTCGAGGTATGGCGATTCAAACGGGGGTGATGAGAACCACCCTTACCCTCATGCATTTAGGTATCGGAATTGGATCATTGATGCCTTCAATCAGGACATGGCCTACGATCAATTCGTGCAGGCACAACTGGCGGGCGATTTGGTATCCTGGGGTGATGAACACACTTTGGCAGGCACCGGTTTCCTGGCAATAGGAACCAAAATCCTTGCTGAACAAGATCCGGTAAAAAAACGTGCGGACATTATCGATGAACAATTAGACACTCTTGGCCGCGCCTTCATGGGACTGAGCATCGGCTGCGCAAGATGCCACGATCACAAATTCGATCCCATTTCAGAGAAAGATTATTATGCTTTGGCCGGCATATTCTACAGCACAGATATCGAAGATCGTGAAGTCAAGACACCCAAGGGCGTGCTTCAGAAAAGCATCTGGCAAAGGAAAATAAAGGACTTGGATCAACGCATTTCAAAAGCCGAAATCCAGTTGTCAAACTATGGCAATATCGGGCAAACACGCGAGTGGCAGGCTGAGGATTTCGATCGGGGTAATGTCATTGTTGATCGTGAGCAGTATGGCAAAGAAATCGGCATTATCGGCGACCCTGGGGCTCAGGACAATTTTGTCGAATATGATCTGTCGGTCAAAGACGAGAATATTTCAATATTGGAATTAAGGTATGCTGCAAAAACAGCTCGCCCCGGCAAGATCCTTCTGGACGGTAACCCTATTTTTGAGAACGCAGTTTCAGCGACCACAGGAGGCTGGTTTCCGGAGAATCAAAAATGGATTATCGAAGGTATACTGGAGCTGAAATCAGGGGAGCACGTCCTTCGGATCGAATCCAAACCGCTCATGTCCCATATTGATCGCATTCGCTTGATTTCTGTGAGCAACCCGAAAGAAGCCCTTGCGAGCATCGAGCAAATTAAAAGGTTCACAAAAGAACGCGAAACGCTGGCGTCGAATCAACCTGAACAACCTAAGGTTATGGGGGTTTCTGATGGCTCTATACAAAACGTGCGCTTGAACATCCGTGGAAACCCGCATCAGCTGGGTGAAGAAATTCAGCGACGCTTCCCTTTGGAGATAGGAAAATTCAAACACCCCATTGTCGATGCCGATTCAAGTGGTCGCCTCGAGCTTGCCAAATGGATTTCATCACGTCATCACCCGTTAACCGCAAGAGTCTTTGTCAACCGTGTCTGGCATTGGCATTTCGACCGTGGTCTGGTCGACACTCCCGATAATTTTGGAACCACCGGACAAGCTCCCTCCCACCCTGAGTTGCTGGACTGGCTGACCACAGATTTCATCAGACATGGATGGTCAATAAAGCATCTGCATCGCCGAATACTCCTCTCTAGCGTATACCAATTATCGTCTATGTCCCTCAATCAAGCGGCCGAAAAAAAAGATCCCTCCAATCGTTTGTATTGGAAAAAAAATATGCGACGCATGGATGCCGAGACCTTTCGGGATGCATTGCTTGCTGTGTCAGGCTCGCTGAACGCCAATGCTCACCTGAAGAAACCAATTTACGTCAAAGCACAGGATCCATCATCAGAAGATCTGGATAAGAACAGGATTGCCTATGAATCTTTTCCACATAGAACGGTTTACCTTCCGGTCGTGCGTTCTCATATCTACGATTTGCTTGCGCTTCTCGATTTCCCCAATGCCACAGCTCCCATCGGTAAACGTTCCCTTACAACTGTGCCTACTCAAGCCCTGATGATGTTCAATAGTCCGTTCGTCAAGGAGATGGCCAAACAGACGAACCGTCGCGTACTTCATTCAAGCAAAGCAAATGCAAGTAGATTGGATGAACTATATCGTATCCTTTTCAGCCGACATCCCTCCGAGAAAGAAATGACGGCATGCCTTGAGCTGGTGAGCAAAACTTCCGAGCTACTGGAGGAAGCAGAAGCCTGGGAAACGCTCTGTCATGTATTGATGATTTCCAACGACTTTATTTATGTCCAATAGCCCGTTTCAATTATCATCGCTCTCACGCAGAGAAGCATTGGATCGCTTGTGCGTTGGTTTTGGAGGTCTGGCCCTCAATGCCATGTTATTCCATGAATCAAAAGCACAGGCTGGCACCGCTCCCTGGCATTTCCCTCCGCGGGCCAAAAGAGTCATTTTCCTTTTCATGCATGGGGGGCCTTCCCATGTAGATCTTTTCGATTACAAACCAAATCTGGAGAAGTATAACGGTCAAGCACTGCCATTTCCCGAGCGCAAAGTGCAATTTGCAAAGCGTGGCAATCTCATGCAATCGCCCTGGTCCTTTCGGAAAGTGGGGCAATCTGGCCATTGGATGTCGGAGCTTTGGCAGCACCTTCCCAAGGTGGCTGATGACATCTGCATGCTCAACTCACTTTGTGAGACTAATGTCGCCCACGGAGGCGCATGCATGAAATTGCACACGGGAAATGAATCCCTGTTGAGGCCCAGCCTGGGTTCCTGGGTGAGTTATGGATTAGGCACTGAAAACCGAAATCTCCCCTCCTTTGTGACTATTTGCCCTACCTCCCTGCATGGGGGGGTGGATAATTTTGGAGCAGCCTTTCTTCCCGGAGAGCATCAAGGAGTGGCTCTTGGGACACAAGGTTATCCAAATACTTTGGCCAAAAATGCCCGCTTTCATTACGTCGAGGCGAATTCCCCAAAAGATCGGTCCGTTCAAGAACTGCAGTTGAGATTGTTGAATCAGCTTCAGACGCAAAAGACAATGCAATTGGAGGGAAAAAGAGAACTTGAGACACGCCTCAAATCCTTCGAGCTGGCATTCCGCATGCAAACCGAAGCAAAAGAGGCGACGGACATCAGTGGCGAATCCCAATCAACTCGAAAGCTCTATGGGTTGAATGAGCCGGAGACGGAAAATTTCGGCCATCAATGCCTCCTTGCGCGGCGTCTCGCTGAGCGAGGGGTGCGCTTTATTCAAGTAAGTCATGCACATAGTCTTCCCTTTAATAACGAACAGTGGGATCAGCATTCACATCTGGAGAAGGGGCACTCCGTCAACGTAAGACAAATTGACAAACCTATCACTGGTTTAATCATGGATCTAAAATCACGTGGAATGCTGAATGATACTCTTGTGCTATGGGGGGGAGAGTTTGGCCGAACCCCATCGGTCCAAGCGGGCGATGGGCCTGTAGGCCGTGATCATCATCCAGACGGATTTTCCATGTGGATGGCCGGGGGCGGAGTCAAGGGTGGCATGCGATATGGAGCAACGGATGATTTCGGGTATCACGCGGTGCAGGACCGATGCACCATCCACGACCTGCATGCAACCTTGCTTCATCTTATGGGACTGGATCACGAACGACTTACTTACAAGCATCTGGGCAGAGAGTTTCGCCTCACAGATGTGTCAGGCTACGTGGCTCACAAAATACTGGCATGAGGCTTCTGAAAGGAGCACATGAGTTCGGATGATGCTCAACCAATCACATCATGCAGCACATGGCCACCAATATCGGTGAGCTTACGGATTCTACCGGCATGACGAAAGGTAAGGTCCTCGTCATGCAAGCCCATTAAATCTAAAATGGTCGCGTGCACGTCACGGATGTGGATGGGCTTTCCAACAGAGCGCAAACTGAATGCATCAGTTTCCCCAACAGTGGAGCCTCTTTTGACATCTCCTCCAGCCATCCACATGCAAAGCCCATAGGAGTTATGCTCCCGTCCTGGATTCTTGGGCATTTCGAGACTGTTGACAAAAGGCGTTCTTCCCATCTCTGATGCCCAGACGACCAGCGTCTCCTCCAGCAAGCCTCGGTTGTCCAGATCTTCGAGCAAAGCCGCGACCGGCTGATCAACCTCTCTGCTGTGTTTCCTCATCCCGCCTTCCACATTGCCATGATCATCCCAGCTGTGAGAACCAATCTGAACACCGTGGATCAATAGCGAATAGCGTACCCCACGCTCCACCATGCGTCTTGCCAGCAGACATTGCCTACCGAATCCCCGGGTATGCTCTTTATCAAGGCCGTAAAGTTTGCGAATCGATTCCGGTTCACCCGATAAATCAACGGCCTCAGGAGCAGCCGTTTGCATGCGGAACGCCAACTCATAAGCGGCAATACGAGACTCAAGCTCCGAGTCCCATGGGCGATGAGTCAGGTGGCCTTCGTTGAGTTCCCGGATAAGATCAAACTCTACTCGCTGTTGGGAAGTGCTTAAGTTTGCAGGCGAATGAAGGTTAAGGATTGGGTTTCCATGATCGCGCAACAAAGTTCCCTGATGCACCGCTGGCAAGTAGCCATTGGCCCAGACCGCAGCACCATTGCAGGGAGCACCTCGGGGATCTTGAATGACGATATACCCTGGCATGTTCTGGTTGAGCGTTCCGAGTCCATATTGAATCCAGGATCCAACTGAGGGACTACCGGGAAATTGGCTTCCGGTGTTCACGTGATAGGTCGAAGGACCGTGATTCTGGTTATCTGTCTTGATACCATGAACGAAAGCCATGTCATCCACACGACGCGCCATATTCGGGAAGAGTTCGGACATCCATCTAGCAGAATCCCCGTATTGCTTGAAATCAAATGGACTGCCTACACACACGTGCGGAAATGAAAGTCGCCCCTGTAATTCGCCTTTGACTGAAGTATTTCCTGAAATAGGTTTTCCATGCAACTCTCGCAACAAGGGCTTGTTTTCAAAAGCATCCATTTGGGAAACGCCCCCCTGCATAAACAAAAAGATACAATGCTTTGCTTTGCGAGGAAAATGTGGTTTTTGGGGCGTGAGCGGACCGTTGGCGGGCGTCACCGGGCCTGCCAGAAGATCTTCGCCCAGCAAACCTGCCAAACCGAATGCTCCTATGCCATTCCAGGCGTTTGTTAAAAATTGCCTCCTTGGAATGAGAGAACCGGGATGGACGTTAGTCGACATAAATAAATTCGCTTGTGTTGAATAAAATGCGGGTCATGCGGGTGAGTCCCTCTATCGAATTGGCGAATCCGCTGAGCGAGCCAAGTTCCTGATCATCAGGTAAACGACCGAGCGCCAGCTGATAAGCCATGACAACACGAGCCTCTGGATCAGTTTTGGCCTCCTTTGCAATCCTTCTGGCAAAATGTTCTGACTCCTCGTTGACCAGGATTCCGTTATACATTGCCAGTGCCTGCAATGGAGTAACAGACAGTTGCCGTTTGGGCACCGTGTCTTCACACACCAAGCTGTCAAAATTCTGCATGAATGGCATGGTAAGGGTGCGTTGCTGATAAATGTAAATACTTCGCTTGCGACTTTCAGCCCCGTAGGTCGTTGCCCATTTACTCCTGGAATACTTGACACTGTCCTCTATCCCATCAGGCAAGGCAGGAAATATGGGCAGCCCATACATTTCAGGGTTGAGTCTTCCACTCACGTGAAGAATAGAATCCCGAATGGCTTCGGCTTCCAATCGACGACGCGAAAATCGCCCCAGAAGACGGTTATCCGGATCCAGTTCCAGACAGCGTGAGGTAAATTGTGTTGAGCTTTGTTGATAGGCGGATGAGTGGACAATGAGACGGTGAATCGCTTTCAAGCTCCAATTCTCCTTCACCAATTTAAGGGCAAGCCAGTCCAGTAATCTCTGGTGTGAAACCCCACCACTCAGAGCACCGAAATCACTGGGTGTTTCGACCAACCCCCTTCCAAAATGATGCATCCACAGACGATTCACGATAACGCGCGCAGTCATGGGGTTTTTGTCAGAGGCAATCCAGTTAGCCAGAGTCATCCTTCGACTTCGAGTTGGCCAGCGTTTAAAGGGGTCCAAACGAATCTCAGCAGGCTTTTGATGTCCGGTGATACAAGAAGGAAACCCTGCCAGAACGACTTCGCCTGGGCTATCATGTTCACCGCGTATCATCACTCGAGAAACAGGCACCCCGGGTTCGTAAGGAGGGCCAAAGGAATGACGCAGGGACATGGCCTGTGGATTCAGGCGCTTGAGTTGTTGACCGGCAAAATCTTTTTTGTGCTTCAGCCTGACATATTGAAGGCGCTCTTCTGGGGTAATGGACCTATTGGTCGAAGAAAGGATCCAGGATTCAAAATCAAACTCATCGTCGGAAGCCTCTGATACATTCTCATCTTGATCGCTTTGAGCTGAAGCACGCAGTTCAAGGCGCGTTTTGAGAGCTTCAAATCTCTCCGTGTCGGATCGAATCTCTTTACGCTTGGCCTCTGCCCATTCGGACTCACCTTTACGATAGAAGGCTGCTGGAAGTGATCCACCGATCTGAAAGGCATCTCCGCGCTCGGGAGGCATCAACTGAACCGTATTGAAAAAAGCCTTCATTCGATAGAAGTCTCTGGTAGGAATTCTGTCGTATTTATGATCGTGACATTTCGCACACCCCACAGTCAGCCCCAGAAAAACGGATCCCACAGTGGAAGTCATCTCGCTGAGCATTTCGTGGCGGGTCTCATCTCCACGAGGTTCGGTAAAAGGAGCAAGCCGCAAAAAAGTCATGGCAACCATATGTTCGGGCTTGGGTTGAGGAAGCTCACCTGCCCCCATGACAGCATTGAACTCATCGCCTGCGATTTGCTCTTTGATGAATTGATCGTAGGGTTTGTCGCGGTTGATAGAGTCAATCACATAGTCACGGTATCGCCAGGCATGAGGCAAATCAGGATCTCCCTCGTAGCCTGCAGTATCGGCGTAACGAGCTAGATCAAGCCAGAACTTGGCCCAGCGCTCACCATGACGAGGGTCATCAAGAAGCGAATCAACCAGGGCCTTGTAGGCATCGGGATCGCCATTATTTACAAAAGATTCTATTTTATCTGGCGAAGGGGGTAATCCTATCAAATCAAAATAGAGTCTGCGAATCAGTGTCTCTCTGGGTGCTTTGGGCGAGTAACTCAGTTCCTGATCTTCGAGTTTGGCGAGAAGAAATGCATCAATGCCATTTTGAACTCGATCACTGGATTGAACCTGAGGCGGCTCAACAACTTGAGGCGGATAAAAAGGCCATTCCTTCGATTCTCCAAAACATGCAAAAGAAACAAAAACATTAACCCAGCAGAAGTAATGAAAGGCCCGAATGAGCAGGCCAATTTGTTTCTGAGCGGAGTCTGGATGCATGGGACAATATTGCAAATATATTGAGTGTCGATCAAGCCTGAATGAAGCCATTTTTACAAACCTCAAACCCCGTCGGCTGTCCCATCTGATTGCGGCTTATCAATACCCAAAGCATTTCACCGTGGCAAAGTATTTTGCAGCATCTCTTTGGTTGGTAATTTTTGAAGATCAGACTCCTGCAGGGTCAGGTAGACTGCTCGGTTCCAAAGATGCGGACAGAAAATATGAATCGTTCCCTTGTCTATGACTGCGTCGAGGTAAGACACTTGATGATTGAACCATCCATTTTTTTCAGGGTTCATCTGAGTAGCATTAGCGAAGAGAAAACGTGGCTCTGACCAATTTCGACCACCATCGCTTGAAAGGGTCACCCAAATCTCAGATCGGTCTTTCATCCCGTCCATCGTTCCTGACAAACCCGTGTACTGGGTTCCAGTGTGGCGATTGTGAAAAAAGTTGATGAGCGTTTTCCGATCACTTGAATGAAATACCATGGGAGGTGCATCGGGATGGACTAGTGAGGAAGGTTTCGGATCAGACCATGATCGCCCATCATCATGACTTCGCGACGTCCAGATCTGCCCAGCGGGCGTGCGAGCCATGAAAAACACTTCACTGCCCTGCAGCCAGATGGGGCGCCCTTCATCCATGCGGTTATACTCCGGTACAGACCACCCAACTTTGCGAGCCCCTGGCAGGAGATGCCAGGTTTCGCCCTGATCCTCACTCCGCAGGATATATTGTTGCGTCTCCAATGGTTTTTTCGACCAGTCAGCAGCATGGGATCCTAACAACCAAGCGCCGCTGGCAGTTTCACACATGCGGGTCACAGACATCCCGAGAAAACCCGGATCATTCACAGGTTGAATGAGTGAAGCCCGACTCCACGTATAACCATCATCATCAGACCACCGAAAACCAATCGGTGCATTTTCAAACTTTCCTTTTTCTCGGCTGTATTGACTCGGGATAGGTTGTGTCCCGAATGCGTATATGCGTTTGCTCCCTTTAGGAATGAGAGGAATGAATCCATGTTGACTGTATTCAATATCAAAAGCAACAGCTGGCCCTTCCCATGATTTACCATCATCTTGAGAGCGATACATGATCATGCTATTGACTTTCCCTGCACCAGCTGCGTAGTGATTGCCCACCGGAAACATCGCCATTAAATCCCCTTTGGGAGTCCTCACAGCTCGCGTTTCGAATAGCCCCCTGACATCCGAGGGAGCGACATGCAGGACTTGTCCTTGAACAGAAGAGTGCCGCAGCATACCTAAAGCACTGTCCGCTTCTAGGAATGGTGGTAAGTTGCCCAATGATAGAGTGATGGGATCCTCAACACCCAAGATAACCTGAGCGTCCAGTTTGGATTGGCTGGGGACCTGCTGGGCATAAAGTGTATCCACATGGCAGATCGAATAAAGGAGAATGACTAATAAGTAACGTAAGGCCGACCGAGCAGGCCATGAGTTAGCAACCGAATTTATTGAGGCTTCAAAGGATTTCATGATACGATTTCTTGGGTAAATATGGTGTTAATCTACCTAATCCAACCATTGTTGAAATCACAAAATTACACTCATTCAAAAGAAATGCATTTACTCCCCTTGCCACGCTAGGATGATGACTTACGACTTTTACTTTTCCTCTTTGTCAGAGTTTTTTTATCAGGACCGGTTCGCCTACGATTTTGAGAGCTGGATTTCTTTTTCACCTTTTTGGGCTGATTGCCAGACAATCTCCTTTTTCCTGAACTCTTTTTGCCGGACTGAAGCAGTCGGAAATCCACCTGTTTTTTGAATGGATCAACTTTGGCAATCACGACCTTGATATCCTGCCCAAGCCTTATGGTCCTTCGGTTACGGCGCCCGGTAATCTGGGTCCCTCGCTGATCTATTTCATAAAAATCATCATCAAGGATCGAGAGCGGGACAAGACCTGACATCCCAAGATTTGGAACCTCCACAAAAAACCCGAAATTACGAATCTCGGTAACCATCGCATCATAATGCACCGGTTTACCCGACGCGAGCTGGGAAGTCAGGTAAGCGAAAAGTTTCACACTTTTACTGTCGCGCTCAGCATCCGAAGAATTGCGCTCTGTGACCGAAAGGTGCTCAGCAGTTTGCTTCAGAGCTGTGAGAGGAGTCTTGGAATAGTCGAATAAAGTCCGGTGCACCACCAGATCCGCATAGCGCCGAATTGGAGAGGTGAAATGAGTGTAGTTGGATTTGGCCAGTCCGTAATGCCCCAAAGACTCCACGGAGTAACAGGCCCGCATCAATGATTTCAGGAATCCGATCTTCAAGGCTGGACCAATGCTCAATTTACCCAGCCGTTTCAGGAGTTTCTGAACCTCTACCGGTTTCGTCAGATTGCCGCAAGGAACGTCATGTGCCAGCACATTCTCACGATATTCCTGCAGACGAATTGGGTCCGGCTTTTCATGAACACGATGAATGGTTGTCCGTCTTAGTTTACTGGATCGCAACGCAACAGCCTCGTTCGCCAGAAGCATGAATTCCTCAATCAATTGATGTGACTCATCACTCCTGCTGAGTTCAATATCCTGGACAAATCCCTTGTCATTCAGTCGGATCTTTGTCTCTGGGAAATCCAACTCCAAGGCACCAGCTTTGAAGCGCAGCTGCCGCACTTTTTGGGCCAGCTTGTGTGCGTCATGCAGCATTCGTTCAATGGAATCCTTTGGCTTGGCCCGAATGATAGACAGTGCTTGCTCATAGGCGTATCGTCTTTTGGAATGAATGATGGCAGCATAACACTTGAAGCGCTTGACGTGACCTTGCTGATTGAGCTGAAACTCTACACATTTCGTTAAACGATCAACCTCAGGTTTGAGTGAGCAGAGTTCATTGCTCAGAGCCTCTGGAAGCATGGGAATCACGCGATCAACCAGATACGTTGAATTCCCACGCTTTCGAGCTTCAACATCCAAGGCAGAGCCAGGTTTCACATAATGCGATACATCAGCGATGTGGACCCAAAGTTTCCAGCCGGTTTCTATTTTTTTAAGAAAGAAAGCATCATCGAAATCACGGGCATCATGAGGATCTATCGTGATGACCTGATGTTTCCTGCAATCCACACGATCCGCAAACTCTGAAGGAGCGACTTCATTACCGAAATGCCGCACTTCCTGAAGGACCTTGCGGGGAAATTTTAATGGGAGTTCATATTGTCGCAGCACACCCAGCATATCCACACCTTCGGCTGTAGGTGGCCCGAGCACTTCTGTGATTTGACCTTCAGGATTGGTATGCCGGGATTCCCAGTGTAACAATTCAACCACGACCTTGTCCCCTTCCCTGGCCGAACGTCCCACATCTTTGGGAGGCGGCACATAGATGTCCTGAGGCATCCGAGTATCGTCAGGAATGACATAAAGGAACTGCTTGCCGCGTTTCAGGGTACCAACAATATTCTTGCGCCGTCGTTCCAAAACACGCACCACAGTCCCAGTGCAGGGAGCTTCGCGGGAAATGCTGCCGTGCTTGACTCGAATATCGCGCCGCACCAGTACAAGATCTTCATGCATGGCGGTGGAGGTGCTGTTGGCAGGGATGGAAATCTCACTTATACTGGGGTCATCCGGCGTGAGGAAACCTCTGCCTTGACGTGTAATCTGAATGCGCCCGGAGATCAAATCAGCTTCCGCAGGTAAGATGTAGCGATTCCCCTTGATTCTCGCAACCTGCCCAGAACGTTCCAGAATGCGCAGGTCCTTCTGCAATTTTTGCTGTTGATTGGCGCTCAGGCGAAGCCCGCGTAAAAGCTCGGGAATGTTGGCCGGGACATAGTCACGACGTCCTAACAATTTTAAAATTTTATCATCCATAATCTAGCACAAGCCCTCATGAACCTTTCAATGAAGATACCTATTGTGGTTTTTCATACAATAGAGAAAGACAGTTGGAATAAGCGCCCTCTCAATTCCATGCAAAAGGGTGATTGCCCACCGCGGCTCGGAGTATTTAGAGTGTTGGCATGAATCGCATTCGAATGCTGCCTGACCATGTTGCCAATCAGATCGCTGCCGGCGAGGTGGTTGAAAGGCCTGCCAGTGTTGTCAAGGAACTGGTTGAAAACGCCATCGATGCTCAAGCCAAGCGCATCACGGTGGAGATCGATGCGGGAGGACGCAGTCTTATTCGCATTACCGATGATGGAGCAGGCATGCAGCGCGATGACGCGCTCATGTGTCTTGAGCGACATGCCACCAGTAAGATCAGAGAGGCAAACGATCTGACAGAGATACAAACCATGGGTTTCCGAGGTGAAGCCCTGCCCAGCATTGCCAGTGTCAGTCGATTTACCCTGACCACCAGAGAACGTGAAAATGAAAATGGTGAAGCGACGCGTATTGTGGTACAAGGTGGTAAAATGGTTCATGTTGAGGCTGCGTCAAGCCCTGTGGGAACGTGCATTGAAGTCAGGCAGTTGTTCTTCAACATGCCAGCACGACGCAAATTTCTAAGAACAAAAGAAACAGAAAAAAGCCACATTCAACATTACTTGACTCTCGCAATGCTGGCGCACCCGCAAATTGGATTCAAGTTCATTCAAGACAAACGCACCGTATGGCAACTCAATCCCATTGCCATGGAAGATACCGTGGAATCGAGGATGCAGGCTCTCAAGGAACGTTTGACATTCCTGTATGCAGATGAGGTTCGCCTTCTGCCTGCTGAATTCACAGATGCCATCCAGACGAAAGTGCGGGACGAGGAAAAGGAATATTTCGAAGAACATCCTGTTCGCATCTGGGGATTCATTGGCGCACCAGGCGTCTCCAGATCTAGTCGTGCGGACCAACACCTTTTTGTCAATCAGCGCCCCATAGAAAACCGGGCCCTGAATTTTGCTCTCAAGGAGGCTTATCATACCTCTCTAATGAAAGGTAAATTTCCAGTATGCTGTCTGTTTTTCGAGCTTTCGCCTGCATTTGTCGACGTGAACGTCCATCCAGCTAAAAAAGAGATTCGATTTCATAATGAGTATGCGGTGAAACAATGTGCAGTGAGGGCTGTAAAGCGAACTTTGTTGCACTTTGCCATGGGGCCTTCGCCCACAGCACGGGGAAGCAACGAACAACAGGAAAGGGATGTCGCAGAATCAACATCGACTGAACAAAGCAAAGACATTCATCAGGGCACTGAGTCGACGTCTCCGTCGAGCCCCATGATACCCAAATCGGACGTCATCTCTCTTCCTTCCTTCGAAGGCATACCCCCCAAGAGTTCTCCAAAAGATCCATCCAGGTCATTGAATCAACCTAAATCTCAGCCGAATAACCAAACAGCATCTGATTGGGAACCTCGCACACATCAGGATGCGAGCATCGAAATACCATCACCCTCGACAGCGACAGAGACTCCCCCAATTTTATCGAACATTGGAGCTCCGACCCCCTTGCTGGCGGTTCCCATGCGGATCATTGGTGTGTTGGGTAAGTTATATGTCCTGCTGGAATCTGATCGTGGCCTTGTGCTGCTCGATCAGCATGCGGCTCATGAGCGGATCCTGTTTGAAAAAATGCTCAAGGAATTGGAGCATGGAGAAGCACCTTCCCAGCGATTGCTGCTGGCTGAAACAATTGAACTCAACCCAAGAGACACTCAATTTGTTCATAAAGTAATAAGCAAATTTCAGAATCTAGGCGTGGAACTGAGAGAATTTGGCGACCAGACCTTCATCCTTGATGCCTTACCCCCTTTCGTGAAAACAAAAAACATGCGGCAGTTCATTCTCGATGTCATCGACACATTGAAAGAATCCGGCGATGTCAATAAGCTGCGTTTGGGCGAAGACGTCATTGCCAAGACTGTATGTCGGCACGCGGTAAAGGCCAACGACATGCTGCGTGGACCGGAACTTGAAAAATTACTCGATGATTTGAAGATTTGCGATATGCCTTACACCTGCCCACACGGCAGACCTACTCTCATGGAGATGAGCTTCAACGAGCTGGAAAAAAAATTCGGACGCATTCAAGGGTGAGGATGACATGAGCGGAGTCTGCGCATCAATCACTAGACCTCACGCTTAAAAAGCATGATCACCAAACAGGCACAGATACACATCAAGGCTGTCAGCATCCAATAAAACAAAAATCCGGTAATCAGACCTGATTGTTCAGAAACCGCCGACATGACAAAAGGAAAGATGCAGACTCCAACACCGCCACTGGTGGATACGAGACCTATTGCCGCGCTTTGGCCTTTTTTAAACTTGAGACCAATAATCGACATCACACAGGGGTAAATGATTGAGAAACCCATCCCCGTAAGAAAGAAAAATAGGCCGGCCCACCATATGCTGACACTCCAGACAGCCAAGCCAAGAAATAAAAAGGACGCTAGAGAGCAGATGACCAGCAACTTGACTAATTGATTGCCCCGGTATCCAACGCTAATACCAATTCTCCCCAGAAAAACGCCGAACCACAGAACTGAAACCATCAATGCACCGAACGAAGCTGAAGATTGATGTATTTCAACAAAATACTCTGCGATCCAATTTGAAATCCCAATTTCGGCTCCCACATAGAAAAATATCGTTCCTGACAATAAAAGCAGGAGAGGATCACAAAACAATTTTCTCTTGTTAGCTTCATTGGATACACTGGAAGATTCGCTCGCCTCGTGAAGCCAGCGAGCCTGCCAAGTCCAAGCCAACATGCACAGGCAGAGAAAGCCCATGACGATATAGACAACACGCCATGAGACATCCCACCAGACGAGAAAGCCTGCAAGGAAAGGAGCAATCATGGCTCCTACAGTGAAAGCTGAATGAACAAGGTTCATCAAGCGGCTTTTGCCTGGAGCTTCAATATTGACCACGGAAACATTGGTTGTGACTTCCACCGCCCCCTGTCCCAAACCAAGTACGATGAAAATGATCAAGTTCGCAGCCAGGGAGTCAAAACATCCAAAAAGCCCAATTCCAAGTCCTTGAAGAATCAGGCCCACCAACATCACGTTGCGCCCCCCCCAACTCGGCAGTATCATGCCTGTGACAAAGGTGGACACAAAGAAACCTGCGGCACTGCCAGCAAAAATCCAACCTGCAGCAAGGTAATTCCAGCCGAATTCGCGGATGACCAAAGGTAAGGTGGCACCTACCGTGGTTGCAATTCCGCCAAAAAGTAGAAAGTTAACGAACAGATAAACAAATGCCTGGTTTTCTCCAGTTCGTGATGATCGAAATAAAGCGATCATTTCTGGCCAGAGAAAGCGCCCGTATTGATGGCCCAGCTGCTCCAGGAAGATGCCATTTTTCTGACCTTATCAGGATACTGCAATGCCAGATCTACCATTTCGGTGCGGTCATGGCGCATGTGATAAAGCTCCCAATTTTGAATTTTGCGATCCCAGACCAATTTCCAATTCCCTTCCCTCACGGCGCGATTGCCAGTAAATTCCCACCATAGAATTCCGTGTCCTTCCCGCTGTTGCCCCATGAAGATGGGAATCAGGCTTTTGCCTTCTAACGGGATGATGGAATTACCTTTAAAAACATTGGGATAATCCGTCTGAGCCGCTTCAAGAAAAGTAGGCATGAAATCGATGATGTGCCCCACTTGATGTGTCACGGTATTGGGTTGAATGACATCAGGCCAACGAACGATGAGCGGAGTCGAAATACCGCCTTCATGCATCCAGCTTTTAAAACGTCGAAACGGTGTGTTTTGAGCAGATGCCCAACCTGGGCCACAGGTCATGTAATGTTCAGAGCTGCCCGGAATGTTCTCAGAGCGATCTTGTGAATATGTTTCAGCGCAGCCCCCGTTATCAGAAAGGAAAAGAATCATGGTATTGTCTGTTTCTCCGGATTCCTCGATGGCATCCAATATTCGGCCAATACCCTGGTCCATTCGATCGATCATAGCGGCATAAACCGCCATTCTTCGATCCTGCCAATCCTTGTCTTTTTGATCTTCCCAGTTACCAGCTTCAGGATCAGCCGACGGCAACTTCCACCCCGCATCAATGAGCCCCAACCGGACCAGCTTTTTGTGACGAACGCCCCTTAATTTTTCCCATCCTTCCTTGTATTTACCCAGATACTTTTGAACGTCTTCTTCGGGCGCATGCAGTGGGTAGTGCGGTGCCGTATAGCAAACATGCATGAAATAAGGGGCATCGCTTTTGGCCATCCTCTGAATGTTGATTACTGCGTGATCAGTGAAAGCATCCGTTGTGTAAAAATCCTTTGGAAATTCTGTAATAATTGTCTCATTCTGACCGAAGACGCGTATGCGATTCTTTTTGAAATCAGGATCAGGTTTTACTGGGTTGAAATAATGACAACCTCCATCCATTAATCCATAATATTCTTGAAACCCACGATCGACAGGGCGTCTGGGCTTGGTTGACCCCAGATGCCACTTTCCACTCATCGAAGTCTGATAGCCACCCAACTGCAATGACTCACCAAGTGTCACCATTGATCCCTTGAGCAAAGGTCCCTTTTTCTGGCGGGGATACAGTCCGGTCAAAAGTGCAGCACGAGTGGTCGTACACTTCGCACTATTATAAAATTGGGTAAACCTCAAACCTTCGGAGGCTAGTCGATCCAGATGAGGTGTTCGCACCTCTCCCCCGTAGCAACCTATATCGGACCAGCCCATGTCGTCGCACATGATCAACACAATATTCGGTTTGGCTTTCGCCAGGATGATTCCATTGATTCCCAATGTCAGGAGAAGGACGATTAAAAAATTCCAACCCAATGAAAGGGATCGGTTGGCAATTGGGTTGGATAACATCATCCATATATTCAAATTGAACCACCCCGAAAAACAATCAAAATCAAAACCAGTTTTTGACATGGAACAAAACATGCTGGATTGTAACTGTTAATCGTTTTCTTAGTCCGGCATGCCAAGGGGTGGATCAGGATCACACATGTTAAGAAGCTCATACATTCAATCGATATTCATCGCATTCGCGGCAGTGAGGCGAAACCTTTCCCGAGGTTTCACCTTGATAGAATTGCTTGTTGTCATCAGTGTCATTGCTATTCTTGCAAGCATGCTGCTACCGGCACTCTCAAAAGCAAAAGGAGCAGCACATAAGGCCTACTGCATCAATAATCAGCGGCAGCTCAATATTGCATGGCTGCTGTATGCAGAAGATCACGGAAAAATGGTGCCAAATGGCTATGTTGAAAGTGCCACACTTGGCCTCCAACGCCCATGGGTATCAGGTGGCACCCATGTGGAACGATTCATGCACACCAACTCACAATTGCTGACAAACCCTTCCTACTCGGCTTTCGCTCAGGGGGGCTATGTGAGCTCAGCCAATACCTACAAATGCCCGGCAGATCGCAGGCCCACTTTTTTCCAGGGTGTAAACTATCGCGGGGTAAGGAGTTATTCTTTGAATGCTTTCTTTGGGTGGGTATTTCCCGGTGCAGTGAATTATGGGGCTGGCTATCACGCTTATTCCAAGCCGTCTCAATTGGCGGGAATCAAGGCAAGTGATGTATTCACATTCATCGATGTCAATTCAGACAGCATATGCTATTCGGGATTTATTACAAAAATGGGAACAAGCGAGCAATTTTTCCACATCCCGGGCGCTTACCACAACGGTCGGGGAGCGGCTGCCTTTGTCGACGGCCATGTCGAAACATTGAAATGGAAGGATCAAAGAACGATCACCAACAAAACCATCCTGCATTTTGTGACATCAGAAGGTAATCCAGACCTCAAATGGCTTCAAGCACATGCGGCAGAGCGCGAATCACCAATAAGACCCGCAGGAGAAAACTGATCTAATTACCCCGAACAGGAAAAGCGAAACGACCGCAGAAACTTCGAGGTCCAGTGACCTTTGAGAATACCACGGCATTTGCCTTCTGTGGTGAAGCATTCGAGGTGAATCATGCCTGCCTTTTTCAATTGAATACGGGAGTCGATGCGCCCGGAAATAAGGAGACTTGCCAATCCGCTCAAACAAGGTTCGTGACCTACAATCATTAAACGCTGCTCACTTTCCAACAAAGAAGCCAGATTGTTCTCAAAAAAAGCAAAAATGGATTTGTCCGCTCCCAAGGCATCCATGTATTGCACACTATGAATGACTTTGAGTCCCTGATGCATGATGCGTGCTGTCTCTGCAGCTCGGGGGAAGGGACTGGAGACAATTTGACCTGGAATCAGATCAAATTGTCGAAGTGCTGGCATCATTGCCTGAATGTTTGCAATTCCTTCAGAGGTCAATCGGCGAGGTCGGTCAGCATACCCAGTGTGAAGGCTCGCATCCTCCGCCTTACCATGCCGCATGATGAACAACTCACTCATGGGGCATTATCAGTGGCTGAGATCCTGAACCAGAATCAGTCGGAGGCTCATCTGTAAATGTCACTTCTACCAGCTTAATTTCTTCATAGGCGTCTGGAAACTGATTCAAGAACCAGTTACTGATGAATCGTGTCATTGATTTCCGCGCTTGATCGCGCACTAGAATCATGACGGTTTCGTTCTCCGCGTATTGGGCCAGCGTTGGCAACATATCCTTTTCAAGCGAATCAAGCTGGTCCTCAGCGCCAAAGCGAGCCCAACCATTCTGGCTTCGCTTTTCCATGCGGTTCAAATGAATCGCAGGAGGAAGCATCGCCCTCAGACGAGGAGCTCGAACATAACAAACATTTCCCTGGGCTTCAATTTCCCACGGACCGTCCAAATTGACATAGTAGCGGTAAGTCACGGGCACTCGAATTTCAGCAATGGAAGTCCCCAGAGAAAAATGATCCCAGAACAAAGACATGCGATCTTCGGATTTCAGGATCTCAACACGGTCCACCTTGGCTAATTCCAAACGCCCTCCCCCGGCATCACTGATCTCCGGAATACCTGCCAGAAACGATTCTTTCAATGAAACACGTGTGCCTCCCCCTAGAAGCTGGCTCAGGTCTTGCAGGGCCTTTTGTGAAGTTTTGAGACCGTTTTGGAAATTCTGATTCAACAAGGATCCGGCAAATACAAAACATAGAAGCACCATGAGCATCGCCATTCCTCCGAGAACAAGCAAAGTCAATGGCCATCGCCAAGCCAAAATTACTTTTCTGGTAAAAACATTCATGCTGCGAGGAGTTAAAGACGTAATGCTAAGACTACATTCAAGTCGGAAAATTTCAAGTAGGATTGAATCGCTCGGCAAAGAATCGGGGAGTGCCGAATGAGTCCCGGCGTTGAGTCTTTTATTCTTGTCTTATAGACCGCTTTAACAGTCTAATGATCCAACATGAGAAGTGACTCATCCAGCAAACAAATGCATTGGAATCAGCAACGAATTACTGCTTTCACCCTAATTGAGTTACTGGTGGTAATTGCCATCATAGCCATTCTCGCTGGTATGTTATTACCGGCTCTTTCCAAAGCAAAGGAAGGCGCCAGAAGCACCGTTTGCAAGAGTAATATGCGCCAGATCACATTGGGCATGTTGATGTATGTCGATGACAACAACGACTTTCTGCCTTGGTCTGGGGGGGTAGATCGCAATTTAAAGCCCGATTGGGTGCATGGAGGGCAATCTGACACCTATGCCGATACTCCCAACAGGTGGAAATCCCGAAGCTTCGGTTTTCATGCCGAATCAGGATCCGTCTTTCCTTACGTAACCGGCCAGGCTCAGTTACCATACAGTGAGCGCCACACCAATGTTTACGATGTTTACCGCTGCCCAAGTACGAAAGCCCATGGAAGAGCTTTGAGGGTTAATTTCAGCATGAACTCAAAAATCGACAGAGACGAGTCGCTCGCTCAAGGTCGCAATACAGGCCCAAAAGGAGTCAAGGCAGGTGCGGTGGCCACCCCTTCGGAAAAATTATTACTCATTAACGAAGACCCTGCAACCATGCGCAATGCCAGTTTCACTCCAGGAGGAACCGCTTCGAGAGGCGCTTTTATCACACACAATGGGCGGATAAATATGGGGTTTGTTGATGGCCATATAGAAAGCTGGAAAAATGAAAAGGTGCTTCAAGCCCAAAAGGGACGTTTCGAGGATAAATACTTTGATCCGTATTTCAGGCAAAGATAAATTTTTCAGATTGTTCGTGTAGAAAATGGTTAATCCTTCACCCCATAATTTCAAAACCCTGAAACAGGATTATTGCGCTGAAGGGAATGCCTGCATTCATCTCTCTGTTTCCCTAAGACGTCTTATGCTGATGTTTGCGATCGCAATGATCGCGTTGAGCGTGAAAGGAAATGAATCGAGATTCGATCAAGCCAACAGATTATTTGAACAAGGTGAATTTGAGACCGCAATAGTTGAATACAACAGCCTGATCGAGTCAGGAATCCAAACTCCCGCCGTTCATTTCAATATGGGAAATGCTTACTTTCGCCAAAACAAAACGGGAATGGCCATATACCATTATTTGATGGCTCAAACGCTAGACCCACTCGATGCGGATGTGCAAGCCAACCTGAAATTCACAAGAGATACGGCGGGCTTACCTTCAGGAGGCATCTCTTCTGCCTGGCGTCAATGGATACGCACCCTTCCACTGAACACCTGGTTCATTCTGACATCATTACCCTTCTGGGGATATTGCGTTTTAAAAACCGCTCAATTACTAACGGCTTCAGCAAAATGGAAGGGGATGAGATCCGCATTCGGGTGGATGATCGGCCCTGGCGCTTGTTTATTGGCAATCATTGCTTGGACGATTTCAGGGCAGCGAGTAGGAGTGGTCATTACTGACCGAGCTCCACTTCATTCGAGCCCTTTTTCTGACTCAAAGAATCTGAGCGAAATGAAAACCGGCGAAGAGGTTCAACTGCTGGCAGAAAAGAACCAATGGCGGCAAATCCGCAACACCAAGGGAGAACTGGGCTGGATGGAAATGTCTCATCTCAAAGCCATTCCCATCCACTGATTGCAGCACGGCTCAAGTCATGGCTTTTGCAGAACTCATATCGGAGATCCCAACCTTGGGCATTTTAAAAAAGAGCATTGAGAGCGCACGCATTGGGCACGCTTATCTGTTCACCGGCGCAGACAGAGAGACACTTGACCGAGCCGCCGTGGCCTTCGCCAAATCAGTGAATTGTACCCAGGCAACCCATGCCAGTGAGCCCTCGCCCAGTAATGTTGCCGAGTATTGCGATCATTGCACGACATGTGAACAGATCAGCGCCGACCACCACGGTGATGTGCAATGGATCCGCCCTGAATCAAAGTCGAGACTGATCACCCTGCCGCAAATACGTCAGTTAATGGAGACCCTGCATCTGAAGGCAAATGATGCACGAACCAAGGTCTGGATGATTGCAGATGCAGACAGAATGAACCAGCAATCGGCGAATGCATTTCTGAAAACACTGGAGGAACCTCCCGAAAACTCGTTGATGATCCTGCTCTCAACCCAACCAGACCGACTGCTTGAAACGATTCAAAGCCGATGTCTCCGCTTGAATTTCCCCGGCGACTCCTCGTCGACCATGAAGAGCGAACATCAATCATGGCTGGAAGTTTTTGCACGACAACTGGCGGCGAAAGATTCCGGGATGCTGGATCGATACAAGGCATTGGACACCCTGATGGAGAAACTTGCTGAGGCAAGGCATCAAATTGAAGATGGCTTGAAGGACCGCTTTCTGGGTGATTTACCCAATGATGTCGAACCTAAAATCCGTGAAAAACGAGACAAGGAACTCAAGGCTGCAATCGAAGGGCAATACCGACGACGACGCACGGATGTGTTCAACGCACTTGAGTGGTGGCTGCGGGATGCATGGTTGCTGTCCCTGCAAGCCGAGATCTCCACTTTGACCTTTCCCGACCTCGCACCAGCCTCTCATGAGCTGGCAACACGAACGGATGCAGGGAAGCTGCTGGATAATATTCGCCTTATTGAAAAGCTTCAGCGTGTCCTTCACACCAACGTGCAGGAAACCCTTGCTCTCGAGGTTCATTTGCTCAAGTTGAATCTTTGACCTCAAGCCGATTCCATCTTCATGCAAAAATCCCCCAGAAATTCAAAAAACAGCAGCAAGGCTTCGGATAGGAATCCTACATCCTTGATATCCAGCTCAAAAACCAAAGATCCAGACGATCAGCTGAAATCATTTCGCATCTGTGCTTTCACCTGGATCTCCGGTCTTCTTGTAATGCTGGGGATCCTCAAGTTTGGCAATCCGATCATACTGCAAGATCAATTACAGACTCCAAAGGAATGGATTGAATGGATCTTTTTCGCATGGCCCATGGAAACTGCTTACGCCTTGTTTGCTGCGTGGGTTCTGATAGGGATACGTGCCCTTCCCTTCCGTAAGTCGACGCTTCCAAAATTCCTTTGGCTACCTCTGATCTGGTTAGGCTGGCAGTTTCTATCAGGTTTATTCACGGTGGACAAATCGTTAACTCAAACCGTACTTGCACATTTCATCGTACTGATTGGATTGTTCTACGGGGGGTATTTTTTATTGTCCAGATGCGACAGTCTTCATGGAATCTCCATCATGGCAACCATTGGCTTGGTCATCACCATGTGGTCAGGTACCGAACAGAAGTTTGGTGGACTGGAAGCGACACGCCAAATGATCTACCAACAGAGCTATTGGCAGACATCCTACCCCGAAGCTTTCCTCAAAAAAGCCATGACAGATCAACAGTGGCTCCAAACTGTGCGCAGTGATCCGAATCTACTGAAAAATGCGGCCGCCGAATATGGATTCAGTTCCAGACTGGAGTATGCAGGTGAGGAGGGTTCACCCTTGGAAAGAGACTTGGCGTTTCTTGAAAAAATCGGAAAAGACCGGGTTTTTGGAACGCTTTTTTACCCAAACGCCTTTGCAGCCGCCATTCTCCTCCTGTCGCCATTTTCGCTATTCTGCCTGTGGAATGCTACATCGCGATTACAAACGCCATCGCGCTTACTTATCCTGGCTTGCTTTGCCCTCTGGGCGATCGCCTGCATTTACTGGTCTGGCTCAAAAGGCGGCTGGCTGGTTGCAATGATCGTCATGTGCCTGGCATTTCTCTTTGCAAAAGTCCCGAGGACCTTAAAGGTGGGGCTGGTTTTCGTCATGCTGATGGGCGGAGGCGGACTTTTTTCCTGGAAGTATCAGGACTATTTCCAAAAAGGAGCCACAAGCGTTGGAGCGCGTTTTGAGTATTGGAGGGCTGCGTGGGAAACCAGTCTCGATCACCCTGTCCTTGGCACAGGTCCGGGTACATTCATGCGTGCATTTTCCAAAATAAAAACGGATGGAGCAGAGATGACGCGACTGCCCCATAACGATTATCTCCAGCAAGCATCCGATGCCGGGTGGCCTTCCGCGATCTTCTACGCGGTGTGGATGTTTGGTTCACTTTACTGGTTACGCCCGAAGAAACTGGGAGACCATCCCATGCGCGAGGTCATCTGGTTGGGTTTGGTGGCGCTTGCGTTGCAAAATTTCATTGAATTCGGCTTGTACATACCGGCAATCGCATGGCCATATTTTCTACTTCTGGGATGGCTTTGGGGGACCAGCGAGGCTGGCAGCACGCCGTTTCAAAAACCGCAGCAGGTGTAGCAACGGGGACGCTTCCCTAACAAGATCATCGTGGCTTAAATACCTCCGGCTCCCGCACCAATGAAGGCTTGGAGAACTGACGCATCTCCATTCCCTTTTCCTAGCACGCAACACGGATCGAGACGATCCGATCTACCTCCCCCGGATAATGTTGATGGAATCTTGGATTTATGACCCTTTGACTTTGAATCTCATCCAAAAAAACTCATCGCATGCCACTGCTGTCGATTATAATTAACTGGTTAGAATCCAGTTCCATGATAGGATGCAGAGTAGTTGGCATGATCAAAACTGTAGGGCATTGATATATGAAACAATCAAATCATCGCTGGAATGAAATCTTTTGGATGAGCCTTGTTGGGTTATCCTTGTGCCTTTGCCTGAGGTCATCAAAAGCATCGGAAGTTCAGACTCAAATTGGCAAAAAAGCACCCACATGGGAACTCGTTGGATTGGATGGAAAGAGTGTCTCATCATCCAAGTATGAGGGAAAGATTGTGGTCTTGAACTTCTGGGCCACATGGTGCCCTCCCTGCCGTGCAGAGATACCCGACTTCATGAAGCTCCACGATGACTACAAGGACAAGGATGTTGTCGTTCTGGGAATATCTCTTGATTCAGGATTGGGTCCTGTCAAACGGTTCGTGCGCACTCAGAAGTTGAATTACCCCGTTCTCATGGGGAACGGAAAACTTGTGGACGAGCTGGGAAATTTCTCCGCCGTCCCTCAAACATTCATTATTGATGATGAAGGGCGCATTCATACTCAATTTCAGGGTCTTGTGAAATTTGAAGCATTGGAGAAAAAACTGAAAGCGCTCACATATACAGAGATTAAGCAGTAGGCTGTCCCGGTTTGCATCAGACACAATCATCTCAAAGAACCCACAAATGTGAATCCTTTCTCTACTCTGCTACTGATCCCAGCCTGTTTTTTTACCATCCAGGCATTCGGCGCTTCCCTTCCTGAAGAAAACGCCGGTGTTGTTTCAAAGTACCCAAACGACAAAGGCACAGCGGCTGATCCATCAGTGCTTTTCGCTGAATATTTTTCAGAAAACGATTTGGATGTGTTGCTGGAACGATGGTAAATTATTAAGACATGAAGGCTTGATCATCAGTCACATTGGGCCTGAATTTCCCAGAGGGAAATGGAAAGGAGATTGGTGGAGCGCTGATTCCACAAGCCAGGAATCATTCGAAGGTTTCGCCTGGTGATCGATCCCAGAATTAAACATCAACTACCTCTGGTCATACTTGTATATCACCAAGGCTCCAGAGGGGCACCTCAACCGAGTTTGTTTTGATCAAATCGTCGTGGCTGCGGAATACATTGGCCCGATCCAAGCTTCTGATCACTAAAGGAACAAAACGCTTGTTGCTTTTCGCCTCAAGTTTGGTTCTGATGCCTGCTTATGAAATGGCTGGCCGTTAGAGGAGCAAGGAACGTAATGATGTCCTTGCTCAACAAAATCGACCCTCCAGTATCAATCAGACAAAACTCAATGCATAACAAACGTGGATAAAGCTCTTGCGATATTGCGATTCAGTTGGCCCTTTATTCGGCCCTACAAAATGCGTCTTTGGATTTCCGTTTTCGCTGCTGTGTGCTTTGGAGTTTCAAATGCATTTGTACTTTGGACCATCAAAGCAGTACTCCATCGACTAGAACCACCAAAAACTCAGATTGTTGTCGAATCCAACATCAAACCATTGTCGCAAAACGCGGGCTTTGCCAGCGAATGGATCGATGCAGCGATGGCAAAGAAAGAAACTTTGCAGCAATATTCTGAGACATTATCCAATGAATGGCTTCCTGGTTATGGAGAGGAAATTACCCTGCGGCAAATCCTTGGAGCGTGTTTGCTCGTTCCCCTCGTAGCAGGTTTTCGAGGGGGAACGGAATTTATCTCAAAATATGGGATCAGCTGGGTGGGAGAACGCGTCGTTAATGATCTACGCATCCGGGTATTCGGCAAATTAAGCGGCTTATCAATGGATTATTTCAATCGATCCAAAATGGGAGATATGCTGACGCGCATCAATGGAGACACGGCAATGCTTCAAGTTTGCCTCAGTTCGGGTGTTCGCAATAGTATTACTTCTCCCATGACCGTAATTTCGGTTTTCTGTTTGATGCTTTTTCTCGACTGGCAATTGACGATGTCGCTTTTTCTCATCCTACCATTTGTGCTCATTGCGATTCTTGTATTCGGAAAAAAAGCAAGGAAAGCCAGTCGCAAGGCAGTGGAAACCAATGTCACTCAATCCAGTTTGATCGTTGAGATGCTGCAATCTATCCGAATCGTCAAAGCCTACGGCCTTGAATCTCTGCAAACAAGCCGCTTCGGCATTCTCTCAAGGCGCCTATTCGGTCATACCATGAAAACTATCCGATCTCAGGAAAAGGTGGGCCCTTTGGTTGAATTCATGGGGGTTTCGGCTATGGGAGGATTGATTCTTTTCGTGGTTGCTACAGAGCGCTCTATGTCCGACATGGTCGTCTTCTTTGGCGCTTTGGCCACCTTCTATTCACCGGTAAAGAAACTGGCTAACCTCCATGTCCTGATTGAGAAAACGAGCATCGGAGTGGATCGACTTATGAAAGTGCTCGACGAAAAACCAAGTGTCACCGAATGCGAATCGGCGGTTGCATTGAGCCAATTCAAGCACTCTATTCATTTTGAAAATGTTTCCTTTTCTTACGATCAAACCAAAGTGATCGATCGCCTTAACCTTGACATTCCACGCGGTCAAAAATTGGGTATTGCAGGTGAGAGTGGATCCGGCAAAAGCACGCTGATCAATCTGTTCTTTCGCTTTTTTGATCCCACAGAAGGGACGATCAAACTGGATGATATTGATTTTCGAGATTACAGCCAAAAAGAACTGCGCCAGCTGATGGCCTTGGTAAGCCAAGATGTGGTCGTATTCGATCAAACCGTTTTTGACAACATTGGGTGCGGTAAGGAGGGAAGCTCCAACGAAGCCATCCAATCAGCTGCCATGAGTGCACATGCAGACGGATTCATTCAGAACCTTCCCAAAGGTTATGAGACAATCCTGGGAGAGCGCGGCACTTCTTTGTCGGGTGGCCAACGTCAACGCATTTCCATCGCACGAGCTTTCGTCAGAGATGCGCCCATTCTGGTTTTGGACGAAGCGACAGCTGCATTGGATTCAGCATCGGAAGGTGAGGTGCAAAATGCCATCGATGAATTAGCAAAAGACCGAACGGTGATCTGCATTGCCCACCGACTTTCCACGCTGCAGCAGATGGACCGCATCATTGTCCTTGCAGAAGGAGCCATTGTAGAAGATGGCTCTTTTGACAGCCTTATTCAAAAAGGAGGTGTCTTCGCCAATATGGCAAAACGTCAGGGAATCAGCTCCAGGTCTTAAGGCTCAGATGGCTGCTGCTTATCAGGAATTTCAGGTTCATATGGCTGATTAGAATTTTCTTTCAACATCACTTGCTCTGAACTTTTCACCCAGGATTTAGTGGTATCAAAATCAAATTTGGACCAGCAATACCCCACTGGGCAGAGCGCTTGATCCAGTATCAAGCCACTATCGTCAGGAAACTGAGTCAAGCAAAGAGTTACGCCCTCTCCGCCCATCGAAAACGCACTGCTTGAGCATCGTGCAATAAAACATCAGGAAACAAAAATATCAAAAATCACCTATCACTTTGGGATTCTTCTCAGCGTATGCTTTACCAAGTGCATGAGTAAACAAATGGAGTGATTTCTTGCTGTGATTCCCATTCTTCAATTCATTTGTAATCAACTTCATGGTTATAAGGGGATCCGCGGCGGCGAATCGCGGAGCCAGACGCTTGAACTACTGATCTCAGACAACAGCGATTTATTGATCGATTACCATCCTTAAGGATGCAAGCAAGGAAAGTGTGCCACTTGTCGTTGGTGGGTCTGGGATACCTGACAAGGGTGGTTACGGGTTTTCGGTTGACTAATCAGATTCAATCCCACCACCAGAACAGTGAGAATCAACCATAAAGCGTGCTTTACCTGACACTCATTTGATATTTACTTTACTCCTCTTCAGAGGAGCAGACGAATGTGTCTGACAGAAACCTGTTAGAAAAACCTTTTATACCTAATGAACTTTAAGAACGATATGTTCAGGATCTTACACTAGAGTGCAGAGAATCTATTCAGTCCAGGCTGTAATAAATCTTTTCAAGCGCCAGTAGGGCATAACTTGTGACCAAAGCAGGATCTCGCTCCCACCAACGCCCATTCTCATTAATCCATGAGCCATCCTCATTTTGGAGGGATGCCAGCCTGTTCACTAATTTTTTTCGCCAATCTACCGTTTCTCCGTTTTTGAGTTGGAGGGTGTCCACGCCATATACTGTTAGTGCCTTGGCCATGGTATGATAGTAGTAAAACAAACCCTGCAGCCCCATCGCAGGATTTTCATCAAGGGTATAATTTGCTTTCAACCAACTCAGGACCGCTTGAACCTGCGGAGATTCCTTGTCTAATTTGGCGTAGGCATAACCTAACATGCCTCCATAGCTGATACTCCCATAGGATCTCAAAGCAACTCGACCTGTCACGGGATCTTTGTACTCCCCTGCTTTACTGAGACCTGGATAGTAAATAAAACCACCCTTGTTGGTCTCATCATCCGAGACCCAGTCCTGTTTATTGACGGATGTCAGGTTTTGGCAATTTTGAAGGAATTGAATCGCTGCTGCAAAATCGAGCTTCTGATTTTTGGCAGAAGACTGGTCTTGCGCAAGGTGCTGGCTGTAATGCAATGCTTCCAATGCCTGAAGCGTGTTTCCCATATCAGAATGGTCATACTTAGAACCATAGCCTATGCCTCCATCCATTGGATGGTCCATTACTCCCTTATCCCCAAAATCACTTTGCATAGCAATCAAGTATTCTCGTGATTTCAAAATGCGTTCATCTAAGGAGGGATCTCCTGCCGCGACCATTGACATCAGACATATAGCAGTGTTGTAGGTAATCAGATTAATTCGGTAGATACCTCCATCTTCGTGGTAACAAGAGTCAATATACTTCAGGGCATTTTTAATAGCAGGATGTTCGTTGGATTCAAAAAAACCCGAAGGATCTCCCTTCATTGCCACCAGAGCCAAGCCCGTAACAGCCGGGTGATCCGCTGTGGACCACCATCCTGCTTGGTTTTGAGAAGATTCCAGCCATTTCGTACCACGCTGAATTAACTTGGAAACCTGCGATCTGATTTCATCTGACTCCACCGCGGAAACATTGAGCGAAAGAATACTCGCTACATAGAGGATCAGCGCGGTCCATCGTTTAAGTTGGTTTACACTCATAATTATTGAATCCAAAACTGGGCTCAGTTTGATATTTCCCCCTCCTGATCGCTAAAAATAAAAGTTGCTTCCACCGGATGATTGATGGGTGAATAATCGAATATTTGACTTCCCATGACTCATCATTTTTAAATACTGGGCCTGTGTAGTTTACCATGGATCCGTAGTCATCTGTCACGGTAAAAGCATCACCGCTTTGACCGGTACTGAAAATGGCCATTAACAACCCTTGATCCCATATAAAACCACTGACCTCCCAGTATTGTTTTTTGATTCTCATTACTGAGGAAAAAAGTTTCGGTGGCATGTTGATCTATTTTGCCACCATTCTCTCAACTGATATTCATTTCTGTAGACAAGCCAAAAAGATCTTGCCTAACCATTTGTTCCAATTCGTCAGGGGCAACGATCTCATTCTCCTTCAACTGTGAAAAGCGTTTTTTCAAAAACTCATAGTCAGCACCTTTAGCGCCAAGCAGAATCGCACAGACATGAATATGAACGGGCAAGGCATCCATCTTGAACACACTTTCATTCACTTTACCATGGGATATGTCACTAAAAGGTATTTGATAGGGCCTTCGTGCATGTTGCACCTTCGCTGAAAAAGCGATCGATCGCTGCGCTTGATTCAGCCGAACGCTGCCTAATTCTAAAGCACCCGGACTGATTTCCTTTATCGAAAACTCATCAGGAGACTTCACCTTTGATTGTTCCATCGGAGGGGCTTGGTCAGGAAGCCTGGAGGGAGATCTTGACTTCTGCGTGACTAGGCCCATGGCAAGGCACAGATTCATACTGAAGAGCAGCACACAACCAGAATATATTTAGCTCTCATCGAGTTTATGAAGACGCATACATTGCTATAATCAAGCTATAGCTTTTGTTTCCTCAAGGTCAGGATTGAAAGGAAAGATTACTTGATTTTTTAATAGTTTTCAAAATTTTTTTATTGATTCAGCCCTGGCATATTATTAACGAAAAAGGGAACACTCAAAGAGGAGCGGCCGTTATGGAGAATAAATGAGGCCCACTCATCGATTGTGAAAAGAAGATACTGATAGTCATAGAGTTAAAAAGCCATATCTGGCCATTCGGATTCCACGCCTTGTTTTTTGATAGTTGCCTGAAAATTATTTAGATGTTTTTTCTGGTTCCTGATGGATCGAATGGGCTGACCGGATTTCAAAGCTTCATGAGCCAGAAGACCCGCTATTTCACCAATCCCCCACTCCACTGGATGCAATCTGTAACAACCGTTGGTCACGTGAGTTGTTCCTATATTCTTGCAGGCAGGGATTAAATTTTCGATGCGCTTGGGAATCAACGCTCCTAAAGGGATTTGGAAAGGCAAGGTTTCAAAATCGATGTAGTTGTCACCACCTGTTGAGGGATGTAAATCAATCGGGTAACTTCCAATTCCAATTGCATCTGGATAGGATTCGGCGCGGACATCAGCCCTACCCATGCCGGTTGAGGCCATGCGTTGCTCAAGACCACAATCTTGTTCCGTTACCGTATACTCTGCCTGAATCCTTCGTGACTCTCTGACATACGGATACATTGCCAAACCATCTTCGGTCCCCATGATATCGGGCCGAAGTCTCAAGCCTGGATACCCCTGTCCATCATCATGCCGAGGTGCTTCCGTCTGCATCCAATGCAATAAGGACAAACTTAATTGCTTTGCCTCCCACACGTGTTTAAGAAAATCCTCTCGCTTAACATCGATAATCGACCCAAGGAAATAATCGTTTTGCGGCCAATTCACCAAACTAATATCGCTTTTGAAACTGCCAGTTTCAAAGTTGGACTGGGCTAATATTCGGCGATAATTCCATAGATTAATGATCCCCTTGTAAGCGCCAGAACCAGGGTTAAAACCAAGTAGCCTTGATTCCGAACTGCGGGGGTGAGTGTATGTCCAATCCAACAGACGACCTGGCCAAGCAGGGCTCAGGTCAGGCATGAAATTGCGCCAGAAACCATAGCGTTCAGGCTTCGTAATAACGTGATTTTCACCGTCCATATGATCCATGGCAAAACACATGGTAAAGGCTTGGTGGTTATCAGGTCGGGCGGATTCGCTGGCATGCATTTCACCCGTTTGCGTTTTGGATTCCGTTCCAACGGCATATTCGACTTTTGCGAGCGGCAGTAAATCACCAAGCTCGGTTGCATCAATAAAGACAGGCGCTTCTAAGACACTTTTTTTTCCTGATTTTTCACTGAACACTTCAACAGATTGAATCCGACCATCATTCACCTCTGCGCCAACAGGTCTACATTGATTCAATATAATAAGCTGACCTGAACTGAGATATGGAGCCAACCAATCCAAAAGCACAGCGAGCGCAACTCTTGGCTCATGACAGAGTCGTGAAACAGAGCCATTACCAGGATTCAACTTCCATTTCTGCCGCTGAGCATGTTTTAGCGGATAGTTTGTTCGATAGTAGTTTCGAATCCGCCGTCGCAGTTCACGGTAGGATGCGTTGGAGCCAAATGACTCAATCCAACGATGCTCATCTGGGGGCACTCCCTGTGATGTCAGTTGCCCACCAATCCACTCCGCCTCTTCAGTCAAAACCACTTGATGCCCATTCCGCAAGGCGGCAAACGCTGCCGAACAACCACCTAAACTGCCACCAATAATCGCAACATCAGTCTTAAATCCTGATTGTTTTGAGTCAGCTCTTAAATACGAGCACCACACGGAATGATCCACCCCGAACATCAAAGCGCTTTGAACACTTTGTTTTGCAAACTTCCGTCGATTGATGTTGACCATGGGTTCATTGACCTTGATTGAAGAAGTATGGTCAAGCTTTTGATGAATCCTGAATCAGGCCCTTGTCATATTACGATTTGCTGAAAAGGAGTCAGAATTCATGGAATTAAAAATAATAAAGACAAAAGCCCCGCTTCATATGAAGCGAGGCTTTACGAAATATATATTGAGCAAGGAAAAGGAACTACTCAGCAGCAGTCAGAATAGGAGCGCTCCCTTCGATGACTACCTTGAGATTGGCAGTGACATCAGTGTGCAGTCGAATTTCAATTAAATGCTCGCCTGCAAATTTAATCGGCTCTGGAAGCAGGATCTTACGACGCTCCAATTCCAGTTCGAACTGGCTCATCAACTCTTCAGCAATCACCTGGGACGTGACAGAACCAAACATCTTGCCGTCTTCTCCTGTTTTCATCCGGATATTGAGAATCAATTTCCCCAAACTGCCCTGCAGTTCTTTGGCGTGGTTCAACTCTTCTGTCTCACGTTTCTGACGACGATCTCGAAGGCTGTCAACACGACGCTTGTTCGCATTGGTCAATGGAATGGCGTATCCTTGGGGTATGAGGTAATTGCGAGCATAACCAGCAGCTACTGTTGCTTGATCTGCTTCGCCACCCAAACCATCTACTTTTTTGATGAGGATTACATCTGTCTTTGCCATATTGATTTAATTCTTAACTAGTATTTTTGTTGTTGATAAAGGATAGAGGTGAGTCCTGTGAATTGACTCATTTTCAAAATGGGACGTCATCATCGTCCATCGGCGGAGCGCCGTCCGGAGCGGGTCTTCTGGTGTGCGGAGCCGGGTTAGGATTAGGCTGTGGTGCTGCCTGAGCTCCTCCACCAGCATAATTCTCTCCGCCTCCTTCGCCTCGTCCCCCACCTGAATCAAGAAACTGAAAAGACTCTAGAATAACACCAAGGCGTGATCTTTTCTGCCCAGTTTGTTTGTCATCCCATTGGTCCAGCTTGAGTCGCCCTTCAACCATCACTGGGCGTCCCTTGCGAAGGTATTGCCCCAATACCTCTGCCTGACGGCCGAAAGCATCGACATCTACAAAGGTCGTTTCATCTCGGGTTTCACCGGATTCAGTTTTCCATGAACGGTTAACGGCTAAGCCTAGCTTGGCAATCGCTTTGCCACTGGGCGTATACCTAAGTTCAGGATCCCGAGTCAAATTCCCGACGAGTATGACTTTATTGAATGATGGCATTGGAAATAGATCAAAAAGTCAGCAGTGACAATCAAGCATGTGTGACCATGACGCGAAAAACGTCATCACGATCATTCAATTGTGCCTGAAGAGAGGCCAGTTCTGAGTGTTCAAATTCAAAAGGAACCTTGGCATAGAAGCCTGAGGTGTGTTTTTTGTCGGCGACACGCATAAAGGGACGATTGTCAATTTTTTCAATTTCGCCAACTTTTCCGCCAGCGCCATTGATGACTTCAGTCACTTGAGAGAGCACGTCATCCGCGCCTTCGACTTTTCCTGCTGTATTGAGGATAAATAATCCCTGATATTGTTTCACAACCGCTAAGTAATTTAAATCGTTGTTAATTTTGTAGTATTTAGGTCGAATCATGACCATTGATTCGACCATTGTAAAGACTCATTGCCTTTTCAAGTGACGACCTGCTCCACTCTTGCACTTGCTCCAGAGCACGATCAAGCACTTGATCCATTAAATTCATTTCAGATGATGGAAAATCGGAGAGCACATGACGCACAGTTTCCTCGTGTCCTCTTTGATCTCTTCCAATCCCGACTCTCAATCTCGGAAACGCTTTTGTTCCCAAGCAAGATTCAACTGATTTGATACCGTTGTGTCCACCTGAACTGCCTTCTGGTTTCAATCGCAGGGCTCCCAAGGGGAGGTCCAAATCATCATAGATGACTAGAACATCACTGGAATCAACTTTATAGTAACGTGCTATTCTCGAAACTGATTCGCCGCTGGCGTTCATGAAAGTCAATGGCTTGACCATCAACCATTGATGACCTCCCATGGCCACTTTGCCTGTCTCTGCTCGAAATTTACTCTCAACCGTAAGCGAACATCGCCAAACGAGAGCCAATCTGTCAAGGAACATATAACCGACATTGTGCCTGTTTTTTTCGTATCCCTTGCCTGGATTCCCCAGACCGACGAGCATCCGATAACTCATAAAACAAACGGAGCAAGGGATCCAAATTGATCGGACCGCTTAAACGCAGCCTGTCAAAACGCAATTAGATTTACTTTTTAGCATCTTCTTCTCCCTCGGCAGCCGATTCTTTCGATGCTTCAGAGCGGGCAGTTCGACCAATAGATACAGAGAATGCTGGAATCCCTGTTTCTCCAATGACCTCAACATTTTCAGGCAATGGTAATTCTCCCAGATGCAAGGTCTGTCCAGAGCGAAGCTCGGTAACATCAACCAGAATCACTTCTGGTAAATCTTTAGGCAATGCTTTGATTTTTACGCTGAAGAGTACGTGTTCCAGATTTCCACCCTCATTTTTCACACCGTGGGCCTCACCGCGAGGCTCAATGGGTATGGATAAGATAACAGGCTGGTCCTCGACCACTGCTCGAAAATCTACATGCAAAGGGAGACCTGACAGAGGATGCCGCTGCACCTCCTGCACCAGTGCTAGGTGCCCGCCGTCTCCTTCAACGGCCAACTTGACCAAAAGATTTTCCGATGCAGAATGTTTTACCATTCTTTCAAAATCTTTGGCGCAAACCGTAAGGGGCTTGGGATCCTTCTGACATCCGTAAAGAACTCCTGGCAAAAGACCGGATGCTCGAATTTTTTTGACTCGAGTCCGTCTTAGCTCACTGCGTGATTGGGCGTTTAAAGCTACCGCTTCCATTTAATTAATAGATTAAATTTAATTGCACTGTTGAAAATGCTGTCTCCACCTAGCTCGTTCGAGCGCCATTAAATTCAAAGAGCGAATTGACCGACGAATTGTTGTGAATTCGCTTGATCGCTTCGCCCAATAGTTCAGCCACTGATAATGTGGTGATATTGACGCCTTCGACGGCAGAGCGGTGGACTGTATCAGTTGTGATCAACTCGTCAATATCTGATTTTCGCAATCTTTCAATTCCAAGATCGTTCAGGAGAGTGTGCGAAACACAGGCAAAAATGGACTTGGCGCCCTGGGCCTTCAACAAACGAGCGGCCTCGGTCAAAGTTCCCGCGGTCTCTGTTAAGTCATCCACAAGGAGAACAGACTTGCCGTCAACCTCACCAATGAGTGTCATACTCTCGATTTCGGTAGCGCTTTTTCTTCGCTTGGCAACAATTGCCAGACCGCAGCCGAGCACCTCCGAATAAGCATGAGCCATCTTAATGCCGCCTGCGTCAGGACTCACCACCACTAAATCTTCTATATTCTTCTTGCGAAGATATTCATACATCACGGGCGCCGCGTACAGGTGATCCACGGGAATATCAAAGAAGCCTTGGATTTGTTGTGCATGCAGATCCATGGTCAAAGCTCGATGTGCTCCGGCTCCAACGATGAGATTGGCTACCAGTTTGGCCGTGATGGGAACACGGGGCTGATCCTTGCGGTCCTGACGCGCATACCCATAAAAAGGAAGTACCGCCGTGATCCTGGACGCACTGGCTCGCCTCAGCGCATCAATCATGATGAACATCTCCATGAGGTGATGATTTGTAGGTGGTGAGGTAGATTGAAGCACAAAAACATCCTGGCCCCTTACGTTCTCTTCAATTTTAACGAAGGTCTCGCCATCAGGAAATGCACTGACTTTGCAGCGTCCGAGTGGAATCCCCATGTAATCGGTAATCTTGTTCGCCAAAGGGAGATTGGACGTACCGCTAAAAACTTTCACAATATATTTAGTATAAGGATGCTCTTTACTTCCAATCAAACCGGAAAAAACGGCAGACTGGATAGATGAAGACTATGGTCAATTTGTGATCGATCAATCAAGTTAGATTTTACCAAACAACCGATTCACTCCTTATGGCGATTACTCTGCTGCCGGAAATAAAAGTTGAGAGAATCATTTTTGGCAAAGTAAAGACTGAAAACCAAGACACTCATGATAGCCAAGCCAAGGCTAGCAACGGTGTGATTAAAGGTATTGAAGAGAGCATGAAGCACGGATGGAATACTCACCCCTACCAAGACGAAATAATATTTCTTTTGACCATGTAAAAAAACAAATCCCAGAAAAAACCCGGCTATACCAGTCCACACGGCATGAAGCACAGGTAGTGTTGTCAGGCGCAATAAATTCAAGAACAAATACTCCTCCATACCATCCGCTAAATCAAAATTAACTGTCATCTGGTAATTCATCCCCTCGTAAATCCCAAAACCAAGGCCATAAATCATTCCGTAATAGGCAAAGGTGCTCGGAAACTTTATATCATGTCGTCTGGAGGGTACGTATAACATGAACACTTTCAATAGCTCTTCGGGAAGCGCTGACCAAAGCCAGAAGCCCATAAACCGCTCCAGATGGCTGGGCGATTGAATAAAATCCAGCGGCAAATTTACGAAGGGCAATTTAAAAAACAGGGAAAGGATGCTCACCGATACCAGCGCGGTACCAACAAAACAAAATAGAGAAGTGCTGACCCGAATCGCAGGAGCGGGAAACAGATTGTAGAAGAGGATGGACCACAGAACCGAGAAATATAAACCAGTTAGAAGATAGGCAATCTGCGCCTGTATCAGCATCGAAAAAAGCGTCAGAATGACCATCGGCACTACACCGATTGTCGTAATGACCAGAAGATTTCGATTATCGGACTCGCTCAGCTTCCGTAATTAGTCAAAAGGCCAAAGAAGGGAGCTGAGAGACCTTGGCTTGACCTTTTCCACTTCTTCTTTGGAAGCCTGTTCCATCAAATTAAAAATTCAATGCTTATCCCGCGGACTAAGCTTGGCCATCCAGTCGAAAAATTGCCCCAAAAAACCCCAATGATTGGGTGATACAGCTCTGTCGTTTGAATGCTTTGATTTTGCCCGAAGCCATCTGGAAAGCAAAAATGCTCCAAACGGTGCCAGCCAGTGCCCCCATCGACGAACGCTTTCTTTTGGGGAATGATCAATGTTCGGACCGAATCCGATCTCTCTACTGACGTCCCGCCATCTCTCAGTCAATTCAAGCCGGTGAGTGTCACATTCCAATGCAAGCATTCGCTTGCGCAGCTCATTCACATTTATTTTTGATCCGAAAAACATGCCTGATCTTTTTTTAATTGAGCGATGGATTCCTCAAACAACGGCGACTCCCTTGAAACGATAGATCGAATTCTCCATACTGAGAGGCAAGTAATGATACCGTAAATCGTTGATAGAACGAGGGCCCCCGTTCCTCGCCAGTCGTCTGGCAACAGAAAAACAACGGCTGCAGATGCGACCCCAAGGAAGATCAGACCGAAAATGATCAGACAAACCAACCAGAACAGCAACTCGACAAAACGAACCTTTTGCTCTTCCAATTCAAAAAGAAAAAGCTCCAACCGCGATCTTAAGACGCCAAAAAAAGCATGTATCCATTTGGAACCTGTGTCGCCCAGAACGGATGATTGAGATTGATTTTCCGGTTCAGCAGCCATGTTGTCAGCGGCGATTGATAAGAAGCCCTATGAATAAGCCTGCCGCCACGGCAATGCCTAGAGTTTCATAAGGATGCCTGCGGATTACTTGATCCGTTGCTCGTGCATGTGCAAGTGCTTTCCCTTCAAATGCGTCGTAACTGGTTTTGGCCTTTTCAAGAGCATCTTTGACCTTCGCTCGAGCATTGCTGGCTTTTTCACCTGTTTCCGATGCCGTCGCGCTGATAAGTGCTTCGACGTCCTCGATGATTGACTGCAGCTCAGCCGACAACTGCTCCCGTGGAGCTCTGTGGGTTACTTCTTGCATGGCTTTCTACCGATTCAGGGATTCAGATATCAAGAGAACCGCCTCTCGTTTAAATCCGAGCTATTATCGGGCTTGTCTTATTCGCTGTCAACGCAAGTCATGAAACCCTTTTTGTTGTTAAAAGTGACCTCGCTGCTGTTTTATGCCTCCGAGACGAGAAGTTTCAGGATCCTGATGGCTGAAATTGCCGATTGTTCGACTTCACTGTTCACTGTTTGTAGATAAATCTAACTTGACGGTGTACTCCCATCCATTTAGTTTTCGCACAACAATTCAAAGCCGCATTAAGTGGCACGCCTGAGTCGGCGATATATGCCGGCTCTTTTTATTCTCTAAAAAGGGAAAGGAATCGCGCATGAATGCGGATTTATTAGCAATATTGGAATACTGGGAGCGAGAGAAAGGTATCAGCAAAGATACCTTGCTCGAGGCTGTCGAAGAAGCGTTGATTTCAGCCGCTAAGAAAGCAGTGGGCCCCGCAAGAAATCTGAGAGTTCAAATAGACCGCAAGCACGGGGATATCAGGGCTTATGCGACTTTGGTCGTCATGGAAAAACCTGAATCAAAGCACGACCATATCTCGCTTGCAGAAGCCAAGCGATTCCACCCTGAGGCACAACTCGGTGCAGAGGTTGAAATGGAAGTTACACCCGAGAATTTTGGCCGTATAGCATCTCAGAACGCCAAACAAGCCTTGCTCCAGCATTTACGCAAGGCAGAGAAGCAACTGATTTACAGCGAATTCAAGGATCGGACGGGGGATATCGTGAGCGGAACAGTGAGGAGGTTCGAGCGATCGGACGTTTATCTGGATCTCGGGAAATTCGAAGCACTACTGCCAAACCGCGAACGGGTCCCAACCGAGGAATATCAGGTTGGAGAGCGTGTTCGCTGTTACGTGAAAGCAGTAGACACTGGGTCACACGGACCTGAGATCATCCTCAGTAGGGCAGACCCCGATTTTGTAGTGAAACTCTTCAAACTTGAGGTGTCAGAGATAAACGATGGCACCATAGAGGTGAAAGCAATCGCAAGAGAGCCTGGCTACAGAACCAAGCTGGCAGTCTATTCCCGTGACGAGAAAGTGGATCCAGTGGGCGCTTGCGTCGGATTGAGAGGCCAACGAGTCAAAAATATTGTTCGAGAGCTGAACAATGAAAAAGTGGACATCATTCCCTGGGATCCAGAGATTGAAAATTTCGTAGCTAACGCACTGAATCCGGCAAAGTTAGAATCGATCAACATCGATGAAGACCGTCGAAGGCTCAATGTGGTTGTTGATGAGGAACAACTATCTCTGGCCATCGGAAAACGTGGACAGAATGCAAGACTCACCTCCAAGTTGTGCGGTTGGCATGTAGATATTCAAGCGAGGGAAGTCAAAACCCTGGGCTTTGAGGAAAAAGTTGCCGAAGCCATCCATTCATTTGCTGCGATTGATGGAATCTCAGAAGAACAGGCAACCGCCCTTGTCAACAGCGGGTTCCATACATTGGAGGATCTCCTCCAGGTAGAGTTGGAAGACCTCAGTGAAATACCTGAGATTGCCCAAGATGCCGCAACCATACTAGAGTCGGTTAGAACCGAAACGCAAAGTCGGATATCCGCTGCGGAGAATGAGGAATCAACCTCTGAAGGTGATTCTTAGAAATCATTTGTAAAATAATCCGAAAATAAGAAAAAGTTTGTCAGAAGCCTCTTCCTCGAGGAGTGGCTTTACTCAAAAAATTTATGCCTGTTCGTATATACGACATCGCCAAAAGACTTGGTTTACCAAATAAAGAAGTCATTACCCACGCCAAGAAACTGGGGATTGCCAATGCCAAGGTCCCCTCTAGTTCCATTGACAAAATCACCGCCGAATACCTGATTAAGGAACTCGGCGGAGGTGGCAATGGAGTTGAGTCACCGACACCAGACCTTTCTGATGCAAAGCCTGAGGCCGACAATGAACAGGCAAAAGAAGACAAGGAAAAAGTTGAAAAAACGGAATCAGAATTAGAAGAGACTGCTGTCCCTGCCGTAGAAAATCACCCCCCCACCGAGGAACCGTCAATCAAGGTCATCCATGCACCGGAGGAGGAAAAAGAAGAGGTCATAGAGGAACCCGTAGGCGAGGAGCAAAAAGAGTCAGGCAACGAGGGCAATGAGCCTGAGCAACCCGCTCTGGAAGACTCAATCGAAATTGCAACAGAAATTAGCGAGTCAAATGAGGAAAATGACACCACAGAAACCTCCTCTAATGAAAGCGAGCCTGAGAAAGCAGTTGAATTAACTGAAGAACAGAGTAATGAGGTAGAAGCCCCCCCAGAGACCAAGGATGAGACGAAGCCGGGCTTGGGTGCGAAGGTTGGTTTCATCAAGCTCCCTACAAGATCCGGTCCATCCAAACAGACTCGACAGGCAGATCGCAAAAAAGAACGGGAACAGAAACGCAAGGCAAAACAGAAAGAGCGTGAAACAGCAGGCTCTCAGCAGCAGGGCAATGCACGCGGCCGTGGCCATGCTGGAAGCTCTCAGGCAGGCGGTAACATTCCATCTCAATCAACCGCAAATAAACCCAAACCTAAGTTCGTACAGAAATACAAGGTTCCGGACGAAGGCGAAGTGGTCACTCTCAAGCCACCAATCATCATTCGAGACTTGGCCATTCAAATAAAACGCAAGCCTTTTCAATTGATTGCGGATTTGATGGAATTAAATGTTTTTGCAACGGTGAATCAAGCAATTGATGAGCCAGTTGCCAAACAGGTTTGCGCCAAACATGGATTCCGATTCGAAGTTGAAAAACGGGAAAAAGGAGCAGGTGTCACAAAGATCGAGGAAAAAGTCAAACTAGACCACAGTGACAAGGACGAGGATCTCATTAACAGGCCACCAGTGGTCACCATCATGGGACATGTTGACCATGGCAAAACGACTCTGCTGGACGTGATTCGCAAGTCTGATGTCACTTCAGGAGAAGCCGGAGGTATCACCCAGCACATAGGAGCCTACACGATCCATTTCCCCCACCCTGAACGTCCTGAGGAAATCCAGCAAATCACCTTTCTTGATACCCCTGGTCATGCTGCTTTCAGTGCAATGCGCGCACGCGGGGCGAATGTCACCGACATTGTGATCCTGGTGGTTGCCGCAGATGACGGCGTCATGCCTCAAACCCTTGAAGCATTAAATCATGCTAAGGCTGCTAAGGTCCCCATCATCGTTGCTGTTAATAAGTGCGACCATCCTTCAGCCAATCCCATGAAAGCACGTCAGCAACTTCAGGATCGAGGATTAATGTGTGAGGAATGGGGAGGTGAAACTATTTTTGCGGACGTTTCGGCTATTACCAAACAAGGTGTTGATTCGCTCCTCGAAATGGTCCTACTGCAGGCAGAAGTCCTTGAACTCAAAGCAAATCCTAATCGAACGGCAACTGGAAATATCATTGAATCGGGTATGGATCAGGGTGGTCCAACTGCAACAGTGCTGGTACGCAAAGGCACGCTCAAGGTAGGCGACTCAATGATTTGCGGTCCATTCTGGGGGCGCGTCAAGGCCTTGATCAATGAGGAAGGCAAACGTTTGAAAGTTGCCGATCCATCCGTGGCAGTCAAGGTCCTGGGATTGAATGGTGTACCAGAAGCAGGCCTCGAATTCAATGTGGTCAAATCCGAGAAACAGGCGCGTAAACTAGCCGAAGAACGAGCAGAGAACGCAAGAGTCGAATCAGCAGACCGACGCAAAGCTGTCACTTTGGAGAATCTTTTCAACACCCTCAAAGAGGGTTCCAGCAAAATGCTCAAAGTCGTGGTTAAAGCTGATACTCAAGGTTCCTGCGAGGCCATTGTGGATGCTCTTAATGAGATTAATTCTGATAAAGTAGATCTGGATGTCATACACAACGGTGTGGGATCTGTGACAGATTCAGACATCATGCTGGCGTCTGCTTCACAAGCTGTTGTAATTGGTTTTCATACAAAACTGGACACTGGCGTTACCGATTCGGCCAAGCGCGAAGGAGTCCAGATCAAACTCTATAGCATCATCTACGAGTTGATTGATGAGATGCGGGAGGCTATGGCTGGGCTGCTTGACCCAATCACGAAGGAAGAAATCACAGGCAAGGCCGAAGTCCGGAAAGTTTTCGATCTATCCAAAGGGGGTGCGGTGGCAGGTTGCTACGTGGTCGATGGAAAACTGGTTCGTGGAAGAACAAGAGTTTACCGCCAAGACAAATTATTGTTTGAGGGCCTCATGCAGTCTCTTAGAAGGTTTCAGGATGAGGTCTCTGAATTGAGAACAGGCATGGAATGTGGTCTTCGTATTGACGGCTTCACCGGATACAAGGAAGGCGATATCATTGAGACGCATATCCTCGAAAAAGTGGCGCAAAAGCTCTAGGGCATCGGCAAAAGTTGATTGATACATGCAGTCTCTGAGACATCAGCGCATTCGGAAGTTATTGAAGCGGGAGGCAGGAGGTCTACTAAGACAGCATCTCTCCATGGAGACTTATGGATTGGTCTCTGTGCATGAAGTGTTTGTTTCAGGTGATTTGAAACACGCGAAAATTCTTCTGGGACATGTCGGCTCTGTCACCCAGCAAAAAGCGGCCTCGGTTTACCTCTCAACCCACCGAGGTGAAATCCAGAAGGAAATGTCCTGCCGAGTGGTCATGAAGTATTCACCTCAGGTCAAATTTTCCTTCGATGATTCCATTGAAAAAGGAAACAACGTGCTGAGTATTATTGATGAATTGGAAGATTCCGACGATTCGCCATCATGAAGTCAGCGCCAAAATCTGCCATCAGAATCCTGGAAGAAATAAAGAGTCACCAATCGTTCTGCGTCGTGGGACATATACGGCCGGATGGTGACTGCATTGGATCTCAATTAGCTTTGACCTTGGCCCTGAAATCCTTGGGGGCAGATGTTGTTTGCTGGAATCAGGATCCATTACCGCCAAAACTTCTTTTCATGGACCCACAGGGGTTATTGCAACAGCCACAAAAAGGCTACAAGTTTGATTGTGTCATCGCCGTAGACGCGGCCTCGTATGAGAGAATTGGCAGCGTGGTTGATTCTATTACTGAACGAAAGCTACTGATCAATATTGATCATCACCCAAGCAACACAAGATACGGTGATTTGAATTGGATTGCATCCAATGCTTCGTCCAGCGGCGAGATGATCTTTCAGTTGATGAAGGCCGCAAGATGGCCTGTTACCGCGGAAATTGCGGATGGTCTTTTCACTGCAATTTCTACCGACACAGGATCTTTTCAATATCCCTCGACCAGCCCAGACACCTTTCAAACTGCAGGAGAACTCGTCAAACGAGGAGCAAGTATTGCCCGAATTTGTGATGAGGTTTATCAGTCCTACTCGCTGTCTCGAGTCCGTCTCCTGAGAAGAGTTTACAACCAGTTCAAGTTAACGGATGAGAACCAGATTGCATACCTCTGGCTAAAGAAATCTGATTACTCCAAGACCGGAGCAACCAGAGAAGATACGGAGGGATTGATCGATCACATTCGGGCCATAGAACCTGTAGTGGTAGCGTGCCTCTTTGAAGAGGTAGAACCCGGTGAAACGCGAATAAGCCTTAGGTCGAAACATCCTGATGTCAATGTGAATGAAATTGCCAAGCTCTTTGGCGGTGGAGGCCACAAAGCGGCTTCAGGAGCGCGTATTGAAGGCAGTCAACTTTCTGTTCAGCGAAAGGTCATCTCGGCCATTCGAAAAGCTCTCAAGACCCTCTCTCCAGAAGAATAATCACCCCTAATTTAAAAACAGTAAATTTTCAGATGGTTAAAAATGCCACTCCGGATGGAATTCTATTGGTAGACAAGCCTTCGGGCATGACTTCACATGATGTTGTCGATGCGGTAAGAAAAAGGTTTGGAATCAAGAAGGTTGGACACTGCGGAACACTGGATCCAAATGCGACAGGTCTTTTGATTCTAGTGTTGGGCAAAGCCACCAAGCTCTCCGAAAAACTCATGGGAGAAGATAAAGTTTATACGGGAATCATTGAGCTTGGGCGAGAAACTAACAGTTATGATATCGATGGGGAAACCGTCGCCGAAAAAGACATCCCCGATCTATCAACAGAGCGACTCAATGAATTTACCCAGGATTTCAAGGGGGATCAGATGCAAATCCCCCCCATGGTTTCTGCCATCAAAAGAAACGGTGTCCCTCTCTACAAATTAGCACGCAAGGGAATTGAAGTGGAAAGACCTCCTCGGCTCATTCACATTTATTACTTCCGAATCAAAACCTATCAACGACCAGAATGCGAATTTGAGGTTGCATGCACAAAAGGCACCTACGTTCGAAGTCTGGCGCAGGATCTTGGACAAAACATCGGCTGTGGCGCCCACTTGAAAACGCTCCGGCGCACTGTTTCCGGAAATTTTAAGATCGAGGCAGCGATACGTTTGGATGATATTCTTGCGTGCGATATGGGATCATTGATAGCATCCTTACTAGCCCCCTCCCTCGCCAATGCAGCAAGGCCATGATGGCAGAACGTGTAGCGATGCGCATGAAAACTATTCAACACTTCGAGGCATTACCTACAGGGGAACAACCTGTATTTTGTGCTATCGGAATGTTTGACGGTTTACATCTCGGTCATCAGTCGGTCCTGAAACACCTCATCGACCAGGCCAGATCTACAAAAGGGCTCTCCGTCGTCCTTACATTTCAGACCCACCCCGCAGCGCTACTGACTCCCGACCGATCACCCAAACTTATTTATCCGACTGATTACAAACAAGCACTCCTCGAATCAATCGGTGTGGATATTGCGTGGATGATTCCTTTTGACAAGCGCTTGAGTCAAATGTCCGCAGAAGATTTTGTGGAGAAAATCAGGCATTATACGCGTCATTTATCAGGAATAAGTGTTGGGTCCAATTTCTCCTTCGGCTGTCAGCGACAGGGCAATGTAGATCTTCTCAAAGAATGCGGAAAAGATCACGGATTTCAGGTAGAAGGGAAAGTTCCTCTTCATTATGGGGAAGACTTGGTCAGCAGCACGCGCATCAGGCATTTAATTCAATCTGGAGATATCGAAATGACCTCGAGATTACTCGGAAGGCCTTACTCCCTCATGGGGCAGGTCATTTCGGGAGATGGACTTGGCCGAAAACTAGGTTTCCCAACCGCAAACCTGGACTGCCAGCAACTCGCACTTCCGCCTCTGGGCGTATACGCCATCACTTGCAATATCGAAGGTCAGGAACGCGATGGAGTTTTGAATATAGGGAAACGACCAACTCTCAACCATACTGAGCCCAAGCTTCAGGTGGAGGCTCATTTCTGGGATTTTGAGATGAACCTTTATGGCAAACGCATCGGACTGGAAATCAAGGGAAGACTGAGGGGAGAACGTCGTTTTCCTGACGTTGATTCACTGAAATCACAAATAAAGAAGGACATCAAACACGCTCAGTGCATGCTTGAAGAAATCCGTTGATTGGCAAGAAAAACAGCCCTGCTCGTATGGCAAAGGTAGACTGACCTCTATCTGGTATCATTCAATCTCAGATGGTTCAAGGTATACCATCCAATCGGATTAGTCAGATCACCACCTGATTTGGATTTCATACCCAGAGCCTTGAATTCGTATACTCTACCGGTCAGCAAAGGCACATCAAAGCGCACCCTCATCCCATCGTGGGATACCTTCACATTAGCGGGTGTAACTTTCGTTTTATCTGCCTTGGGGGAACCGTATTCCGGACGATAAAGATATTTCCAATGTTGAATTGAAAATTGATTTACATCTCTCAGCAGCGTTTCGTCCATGGGTTGTGTAAACCGTATCTCAAACCCTGTTGTTGTTAAACGGATCGAATGCATTTCAACAGGTGTGGTTCTTCTGTCCCAACGCACAGTTTGCAAGCCAAATATTTCACTGCCGACCGACCGCCATCCGCGCCCTGTCTGACCAACATAAAGCACTCCATTTTTATCAAATTGATTTCGAACAATTCCAGTTTGCATGGGATCAATGAAATTGAAAATAGCACCTTGGTATTCACCCTGAACTTTTTCCAGATAAATACGCATTAGATTAGAGCGTGATTGATCACCTACGAAGACCTGATCCTCAAAAGGGCCAAACTGTCCACCCGTTTCATTGAAGACAGGTTCTCCAGGTGAATTTGCAAGATCCCCATGAATGAAGAATACGGCGGGAGGGGTTCTCAACTCATCGTAAGTTTCAACTGGGATGGCATTCAGATCCTTACCTTGAAAATCAGGATGGTCCATCAATGAGGAAGGGTGACCATGGAAGCGTCCTTTAACCACATGCTGCAAGGTGGAAGAACCGTTCCAGTCTCCTTGATTATCCGTATAAAAAATTTCTTCATGCCTGTTCATGCCGATACCTGCAGGAGACCGCATCCCAGAAGACCACGGGACAAAGCGGCCGTCAGGTGTAATTTGGAAGGACCAGCCGCGGTATTTAGTAGCCCTCCCCATCTTACCATCATGAACGCGTCCAACGTCCCATTTAGAACTGCCTGCCCAGCCTTTCCAGCTCAAGCTGGTGTTGAGTGTTCCGTAAAAATTCCCGCCGGAATCACGCACAATACCAAATGCATATTCATGATAATTGTCCGTCAATCCCCAATCGGCATTGACTGTCCTGAATACATCAGCGCTTCCGTCGCCATCCTCATCGATTAACTTGGTTAACTCAGGGCGCTGCATGACCCAGACCTCAGATGTAACAGGGTCAATGTAGATACCAAGCACTTCATGCAGTCCATCTGCAAAAAGACTCCATTGATCGTCTTTTAATCGCCAGACCTGACCTTCCCGTGAGGTCACGAACAGTGCATCGTCCGGGGCAAACGCCAAACCACCGACCCCCAAAGTAACTCCTTCTGGAATTTCCAATGTTTCCACGATGTAGCCCGCTGGCGCATGAGCTGCTGCATTGGAAGTTTCAAGGAGAGAGTTGGAGCATACAATTGCCAGAACCGTACTCAATCGGGAAAAAGTTAATTTGAGATTCATGGAAATCTTGGAACGCATAGTCAGTTAGGGTTTAGGGTTGTCGATAATGGGAAATTGAAAAAGAAGCAATGTTTTCAGGCTCAATCTTCAACCAGTTCCCATCCCACTTACCGTGTGATGCCTCAACTTCAGCATTGGATCGATCAAGGTAAACAAAGATAGGGGTTACGAGACCTGGGTCCATTTCAAACGAATAGGTCAGGCCAATTCCTTTTTCAGAAGCCGAAACAGTTTCTTTTACCCAGGCTCCGTTGACCGTAAATTCAAAGACAGGAGTTTCCTTACCACGCAATTGATACCCCTTGAAACTCACTTGTGGTGTAATGTGCTTACCCCCTATACGTATTGGAAACATGATCTGTCCAGACTGGAAGCGCTCTCCCAGAACATTTACTGAACCACCACCTCGCTGTCCGGCGTTTCGCCCCCAATCAGGCCCAATGTCAAGGAAAGGGCCAAACCAACCAAAGGCAACCATGCAGGATTCAGCATCAAAACAAAAATTGATCCCTCCAGGGATACCAACACTGATGGCGCGCGGCGGACCATCTTGAACAAACGCTCGCTTCACCAGTGACTTGTGATGCGGTCTAAGGACAAATGCATCGTTGGAAAGCTTTTTTTCTTCCACTTGAACATCCGTCACGGAGGAAGGGTCAGAGGTCACGACCATTATTCCTTTCATGGAGAAAGCATGGCCAGGAAGGGTGCAGACATATGGATATTTACCTTCACTTTCAGGAGCTTGAAAACTCAATGTCTGATTCTCGCCTGGATTGAGCACTCTGGTGTGAGCAAGCACCGTTTCATCCATATCAGGCACAAATTCCTTCTCAACAGCTCCAGGACCAAGCGCCCATGCCATCTGCGCAACCTTTAGTGTGATTCCCTCCTTACCTTGGAGTATGAGGAGATTGTGCTGCATTTCGTCGTTATTCAAGAAAGTCAAACGCACCTGCTCACCAGGACGAACACCGAATACTTCTACATCATATTTCATTTTCCCTGGCTGAGTAGCCATCTCAATAGACAAAGCTTGCGCAGGTCTAGGTGAAAAGAGGAGGAACAGGAGAAGGTGCCAGATTGAAGGTTTGTTGCAAATATTCAAAATCATAATTTTCCAATCAAAATCAAACTTTAAGATCTCCCAAAAAACATGAGAAATGAAGTTCCGGATGACTTAGGAAAATGAAGCACATTTCAGGACCAAATGCCAAGGATATAATGTCATCCAGAGCTTACTTGGGTTTTGCTTGAATTGAAATAAGGGAGGTCAGGTCGAAAAAAAAGTTCCAGAAGGCATTGGGTTCGAAAAAATAGAGATCGAGAGTGATTAATTCTCTTTCTTCTGCTCTTTATCAAGATCTGGATGAGTGATGACTAGGAACCATGCATCGCCATAACTGTCTTTGTCATCACCTCCAACAACGAAGAGATCCCCGTCATTGAGGATAGGCTTCAAGGGGTGCTTCACAGTGCGCTGTAATTGATCTTCACCAATGACCTGAACCTGCAATGTATCTTTGTCCAGAAGTTTCATGATGATTTCGCACTTTTTGCTCATGCGTACCTGCTTGCCCTCGTGTTTGGGGAATTGGAAAGTTTTTTTGGATATTTCGTAATAATCCTTCCACTTGAAAATATTGACAAACTTCGACTTGAGCTTCGGCGTCATGGCCTTGAGTTCGTCGTCAGCAGATTTATCGCGGTTCGTACCCCAAACAAGTCTTGCGGATAATTTGAGCGTTTCAGCTGCCTGTAATACCGGAGCAGCGAACCAAAAGACCATGAGCGCCAGCCCCAGTATTTGAGTGGCTGGACTAAATTTAGGCTTTGATAAATCGCGCACTTTCATAGGCTTGATATTGAAATATGTAATAATCTTTCTAATACGATTGAGCAAATGGAAAAGCCTAATAATTACTAATCCAGACTACAGATACGCCCTCGGACTCAGAGCGGAAGGAGATAAATCCTGCATTCTGCTGCTGGCTGTCAATTTCATGGAAACTGGGCGCTCTCCGTGCGGCTTTCTTGCCGGTAGACTTAATGCCATCCAAGACATCGTCAAGAAGACCTTTCTGAAACACCACCAATGCGATGCATGCAATAACACCACCGGGAACAAGCCATGCCGACCATCGCTGGAAAGCACCAGCAGTCTGTTTATGCCTTGCCTGGTTCCGGGAAGATGAATGAGGCTGTATTTCATCGGAAATGGCTTTCCAGAAATATGAATGAGCCACAGGTAATTCATGGTCTTTCTCCCCAACATCTTTCAAAAAACCTTGCTCAGCTTTCAGGGAATCACATAGTTCGCGAGCCTCCGAATCTTTTTCCAACCTTGCCAGCAATTGCAGCCTGGCTTCTGCGGATAGTTCTCCGTCCAGATACGCTTGAATTTGAATTACCAGTTTTTCGTTCATGATTGACTGTCCTCCTCTAACATCCGTTTAAGTATGGAAGCTAAGTTTCGTCTCGCATAAAATAATCGCGACATCACGGTACCAATGGAACAATCCATCGATTCAGCAATTTCCTTGTATGCCATTTCTTCAAAAGTGTGCATCACTATGACTGCCCGGTGCCCTTCGCTCAATTGAGCAAGCGCTCTGTCAATTGTCTTCTTTAATTCTTCCCGCTCGAGCCCTTCCGCCGGGTTTGTTTCCACAATGGGTAACTTTCGCTCAACTCCACCCGAGTTTTCATCCATTTCTTCGATGGATTCGGCAAATTTCCATCGCTTGGCTTTGCGAATGTGATCCAGGCAAACATTGATAGTCACTCGAGTCATCCAGGTTGCAAAGCTGCTGTCACCATGAAACTGCGACAATCGATTCCATGCTTTGATCCAGGCAAGCTGAGCCATATCCAGAGCCGTGTCCTCATCTCTCATCATGCTCAAAGCTCGACGAAATATTTTGTCACCGTGCCTGCGAACCAATTCTTCGAAGGCGACCGCATCACCTGTTTTGGCAGCGGAAACGACTTCCGTTTCTTCACGGTCTTCGAATGAAGAATCTGCAGACATTGAAGGGACGTTCGAGATTGAACCAATATTCAGTAAAAATTAAAGCTTACCTTTGGTGCTTGGAATTTGATCACTGATGCGAGGGTCGTGCGCACAAGCAAAGTCGACGCCTTTTGCGAAGGCTTTGAAGAGACCCTCAACAACATGGTGGGGTTCTTCTCCATAAAGAAGCTCCAAATGGAGATTACATTTCGCAGCGTTCGTAAAACCCTGAAAAAACTCTCTAGCAAGGCCAAACCTGAAGCGAGATGACATGTCTTGGTTTTTCTCTTCTTGCGTGATGCACTTCATCCCCATGCCATCCATCCCTTTCCATACCATGTAAGGGCGCCCGCTGAAGTCAATCACACAGCGTGCCAAGCACTCATCCATGGGAACGTAAGATTCACCGGTGAAGGGGTTTTTAGGATCAAATCCAAAACCATAGCGCCGGATGCCTTTTTTATCTCCAAGAGCATTTAAAAAGGCTTCTCCAAGTGCAATACCGCAATCCTCGACGGTGTGATGCCCATCGACATCAATATCCCCATCGCATTCCAGCTCAAGATCCAGCACAGCATGCCGTGCAAATAAATCCAGCATATGGCTGAAAAATGGAATACCGGTTTGAATGCGGTAATCCCCTGTTCCATCGATATTCAATTTCAAACGGATATGCGTTTCACCCGTCTTCCGGTCAATTTTGGCCAGTCGCCCACTCATCGTGTCTTCCTTATCCCATGGAGTTGAATCTTACAAAAGGAAAATATGTCAAGCAGCATTGCGCAAACCTGTTGAGGACTTCAATTGTTCTTCAGATGTCACGTCCATTCCACCGATTTTCCATTGGCCATCTTCCGCAACGATTTGAATCAAAGCATCGTAAGCATGCTGCCGTGTATGGATGTGCCCCCAGTGCTCGACTGTGCCTGTGACTTCCCATCGAATATTAAGCTCAAAAGCAGCTTCTGATGAATCTGAGGTCACAGATGCAGCAGAGCCCCATCGCACCTCCCGCACATGAGAACGCGCACCACCCTGCTCTTGAACAATCAGACCTTTTTTAATTTGAAGATACAAGTTTTCCAAAAAAGTTCCGCTGGCACTGCGAGCCAACGCGTCATATACCTGCTCGTCCTGCTGATAATCAAAAGCTCGATACACATTTTTCAGCATGGCTTCTGTGATCATCTTCTGCTGATCAATCGAGGGAGGGTTTATTTTTTCCCAGGGATGACTGATCTCAACAACCGTCACTGGCCAGACTATTCCAGCAGCAACCAAGGCAGTCACCCCGCTCCATAGTGCGGCTCGCTTACGCCCCGCTGACCCGATCAGTAAAAAAAGCCCAGCGACCCCAGCCAGAGTCATTGAAACAGGAGAGACGGAAAGCACAGCCTGCTGAGGAGCTTGAGGCAGGGTGAGCCAGGCAATTTCTCCAAGACCTTCTTCCTTGGTTTGCCAATTCCACCGAGGTTCATTTTCCGTAAAAAAATGGCGCTCCCCCGTTCCATCCATCATGTAAACCATGGTATTGAGCATGGGAGTATAATCATTGAAACCACTCCACTCTATGGAAGCGGATGCGGGCTTACCTTTCGTACTAAAGGTCATGATGATCCCTGCACGGCCGTTCTGCATACCTATGGAACGGGGCTCAGATCGGCTCGCAAAATCTCGAATGTCCAAACTGAAAAAATCAAGATGAGAGAGAACAGGAACAACCTCGATACCATCTACAAGGCCCTCACAATGGCTCCTGATGTATTTCTCAAGCGGATTCCTTAAACCTTCCTGTTCTTCAACGCTGAGAAAATCTTTTTCCTTTCTTTCCATCGACATCCACGTCTCCAAGGTCAACAATGGCACAAGAATTTCAAAGCGTATTTCAAAAGGTTCCACATAAATGTAAGCGTAGGTAGAACTGTAGCTCGTGATTCCAAGAAGCTCTTCGCGGCGTTTTTTCATCAAGTCACGGCGCTCTCTCCAATACATACGGTCATTTCTGGGGGGATTTTCCCAATCGATGGCTACTGAGTGTGGAGATCTAGGACCTATTTGAACAGGAAAGTCCAGGCGAGCTCCATTCTGAAGCATGATCAAATCCATCACGGCCGGCACAGGAGAATCATCGCCCCCGAAATTCTGAGTGAAGGTCAGGTATTGGGGAATGTCCTCCAAAAGAATATGAAATTCGTAAAACACACCGACTTCCATGACTTGATCCAGGCGGACACCCTCCTCGGGTATTTCCTGAGTATCGACCCGCGTGAAATTTCCTTCAATAGTCTGGCCAGTCTTGTCGAGCACCCGAAAATACTTCTTCAAAAACGCGCGGTGTGCTTCAGCTGCTTCAAGCAGATTTTTTCTCGACAACAACTGATCCCCGTCCGCTTCAATGGAGTGATAAAACATCAAATCTTCAGTGAGAATTCGTAACTCAACTTGGACGCGATCTTGATAGATATCAGCCACTGCCGTGCTCATGGAAATAGGATGCGCCACGATTCTGGAAGAAGAGCAGAGCAAAAAGGCAATAGCACAAAGCAATGTCTGTCCAAAAGACCGAAATTGCTGTAGCGTGAGACATGTGTAACAGCCAATCATTCTGATAAACAATGCAGGCATTTTATGAAAAATGCAAAACTATCAAAAAAATAGCTCCTGCTGGTGCGATGATCTAGTGACTGCTCTGACAGATGGAGGTTAGTTGTGTTTTAGAACCGTGACTCAAGCGCTGCGATGAAATTACGCCCGGGTGAATTGGTTCCAGAACCATGGACTCGGTAATTTTGATTGGTAATGTTCTCGATGGCTCCTGTTAGTGTGAGGTTTGTGTGAATTTTCCAACCAACTTTAAGATCGATCCGTTCATACCCGGGCGTACCCCCGGGAGGAATGCGCTCGGTGTCACGTCGATCACGCGAGGAAAGGTGATCAGCGGTCGCTGATAAAACCCCTCTGATTTGAGCCCAGAAGCGTCTTTGTTCACTCATCCAGCGCAAACCGACCTGACCAGATAATGGCATGCCTCGACTTAGATACTCGGCGCTTGCAACAGGTCCGGGTCCAGTAAACACATCGATTTCGCCATCCATGTAGGTAACGTTTCCAAACAAAGTCCATTCGGGATGAATCTCGTAGGCCATACCGTATTCAATCCCTGTAACAAAACCGTTTCCGACGTTGGCTTTACCCACTTCGGTTTTACCGTCCGCAGTGACAACACCCGTTGGATAGCGATTGATCATGTCATTGACGTCCGTGTAGAAACCTGCAAGCTCAGCAGAAAATCTTTGATAATTCACGCGGGTCCCAATTTCGTAGGTCAGGTATTTCTCGGGTTCCAGTGAGATGGCGGGAATTTCCTGTTCATTCGCTCCGGTGTCGATTTGAGAAGTCAAATCCGTCAGGTTGGGAGCACGGAAACCTTGAGCAATGCCACCAAATATATTCCATGTATCAGGTTTGACCTTGTAAACCAACCTTGCGTTACCCACCGCGTTGCCCCAATCACGATCCACTGAAACTTGATTACCCGATACAGGATCTTCCACTTTGCCGGCATTTGCACCCGCATAGGTAAAACGCCCTCCGAGACTGAAGTTCCATCGCTCGCTCAGATCGATCGTGTCCTGGGCGAAGATTCCGGCAAGGTCATAAGACGCATCATCACCTACCGCGCCCTGGATAGGATTTCTGGATGAAAAACTATCCACTTCATCATGATAATAATCTACCCCATAGGAGAGATCACCGAAGGGGGTCTCACTTTGGAGCTGGCTGAAGAAGCCAAACGTGTCGACATCAAACCCCTGATAATCCTGCCGCCCTCTGGAGCGCAAGCGATCGCGCAGCTCTTCCTGAACATGCCAGGATAAACTCGTTTGCATGCTGTCGACAAAGCCATCGAGGTCATGCGCGTGCCATTGAATATAAGTTAACCGACGAAGCTGGTCACTATCACGGTGAATTTCGCTTCCAATAGCAGATCCCTTGTAGCTGATACCATTGATGGTCTTGTGAGTCCTGGGCACATTGTTTTGCTCCACATTCTGATAGGCCAGAAGAAACGTATGATGGGGATTGATGTGATGTTCGAATTTAAGATCGAAATCCCATTCTTCATATCCAGTTCCATCTTGCGTGCCCGCGCCACCACCTGCAACCACACTACCAAATTGTTTGTAAGATACCCCGGCAATCACCCCCGTCCTCTGATCGAGTGCCGCTTGTGATTCGGCCCGAACCATATGGGAATTCTCAGCACTGCTCACACGGTAATAAGCACGCCCCTCATATTCAAAACCGTCACCATATAGGGAGGGTGAAAGCGTATTTACACTGACGACACCTCCCACACCATCTGACCCATATTGCACGGAACCTGGGCCTTTGAGAACTTCAACGGATTCCATGGACAGCGGGTCTACTGAATTCCAATACTGATTGGGCCCATCGCGAAATACGGAGTTATTCAAACGCACCCCATCAATCAAGAAGATATTCCTGAAAGCGGTAAAACCACGAATAAAAGGTGAGCCCTGTCCCGGGGAGGTTTCCTGAACCATAATACCGGGCGTATCCCGTAAGATTTGAGGTGTGGTGCGATACATATTGCGTTCAAGCTCATCATTGGAAATGAGGGCTACTGAATTGGGAGCATCAAACAATGGACGCGCACTGCGCGAAGGTGTCACGACTACAGGCGGCAACTCCAAAAGATCATCAACCACCTGGGCCAGGACGGTCGAGCCAAGGCCGATTATTGTTGCAAGCATAAGTAGTAGAATCTTCATTGTTTTCTATTTTTGGATTAACATTGATGAAGCAGTGATCAAATACCAGCTGCGGGTCTTCACCCTTTATCGATGTATAGTCGAAAAATGGGATAAGCGTTGTTGATCAATTCCCGATCAGCTCGACTCCTGTGACAGCAGTCATAGCGATTACGATTTCCGACGGTTAAATCACAGTCCCTTGAATTCGGAATCGGGCCTTCCCCACCATACAGGATGGAAAGCAACGCATTCCATTTTGTCTAAAGGGAGGAAAAAAAAAGGACGTTTCTCTTTGCTTTCGAAACGGCTCTGCGAAAACCCCCCAATAGACATGGGAGACATTTGACAAACGTTCGGCATACATTTGCCTAAGATCCTTCTCCTGAATGTGGCCCCTTCGAAATCCTACTCAAGTTCGATTCGCAGAAGAATCTCCACCGACACCCGCCCAACATGATCAACATCAGACTCCAAGCCCGCTGTGGTCCACCCCACTGTCCTTTAAAAGAATGAAAGCAAAGCCAGGTATGGGGAATATAAACGTCTGCTGTGTGATAAAATAACTGTATTCCGGATACTTCGTGTGTCAGGAAACAAACGTGTCAAAATAATTCCCTAGGGGGCATTGTCATTGATTGCCCTGAGACTGTTTGTATGCCTTGTAATAATTAATGGGTTCAGGAAAGCTCACTCCGACGCCTTTCGCCCATGACTCCCAGCGCCCGATCATTTTGCGTAAGCGCTCAGGTTCCTTTGATGAGAGGTCATGCATCTCCGTACGATCAGCATCCATATCATACAACTCCCAAGGACCTTTCCGCGACCAAACGAGTTTCCATTTCCCGTCGCGCATGGCCCGATTGCCCTCATGTTCCCAGTAGACTGGTTCCTGATGCACTGGGGTTTGCTCCCCTTGAAGCAAGGGCAGCAGTGATTTACCTGCCAGAGGATGCAGTCTCACACCAGCTCGTTCAACTGGGTATTGGGTTTGAGCTAACTCAATAAGCGTAGGCATGAAATCTGGTAAAAAACCCATCTGCCGAACAAAGGATCCACGCAGATGCCATGGAATACCAGCAGGCCAATGGGCAATCAGCGGGGTAGACATCCCTCCTTCATGCACAAAATGCTTATAATACCTGAAAGGGGTGTTGGATGCGTTGGCCCAGGCCTGACCACAGCGTGGCCCCGCGGTTCCATGACTCAAAAGTGGATCTCGCACTTCCAATTCAGATCCACTTCCAAGGATTCCACCTTCCTGACAAGCACCGTTGTCGGATAAGAAGAACAGCAATGTATTTTCATACAACTGCTGATGCTTCAAGAACGCAACCAGACGACCGATATTCTGATCCACCGAATCAATGCAAGCAGCATAGGCCGCCATACGCAAATCCAACAGGTGTCGCGTTTTTTCATCCAATGCGCCCCACTCCGGACCTTCGTGCGGTGCGGCTTGCCAGGATGGATCAATCAATCCCATCGCACGCTGTTTCTCTAGCCGCTTCTCCATCAAGGCATGCCATCCCCCACGATATTTACCCTCGTATTTGGCAAGATCGTCTGACTTCGCGTGAAGAGGCCAATGAGGTGCATTGTAAGCCAGATAGAGAAAAAAAGGTTGCTCATTGTCTTCTGTCGTCGATTCACGAATGAACTGCATTGCATGCTCCGTGAATGCATCCGTTGTGTAAAATCCGGGACCAGGTAAAACCGGCTCATTCATGTAGGTTAAGCCTCGTGGTGGTTGCGGATTCATAAAATGGGAAGCCCCTGAGATAATCCCGAAGTATTTTTCAAACCCTCGCTGTAATGGCCAATTATTCTTGTCGTGATAACCCAAATGCCACTTACCGGTCATCAAGGTGGAGTAACCAGCTTTTTTCAAAACCTCCGCCAGAGTAACACATTGTTCATTGAGATAACCCTGGTAAGGATGATCACTCATGGGGCTGGGGCCTGCCGGGGTCTCAGTCATGTGACCAATACCCGTCTGGTGCGGATGCAATCCCGTTAGTAAACTCGCGCGAGTAGGACAACAGCGCCCGGTATTGTAAAATTGTGTGAACTGCAATCCACCGCGAGCAAGAGCGTCTATGTGGGGTGTTTGAATTTCTCCACCGTAGCAACCAATATCGGAGAAACCCATATCATCGACCATCATGACAATGATGTTGGGGCGCCCGAGCCCAGAAACATGCTTTGCAGCTATCGCTGAATGGGATAGGATGCCCGTCATACAAAAGTAGCAGGCCATTTTTAAGACTGACGTGAATCTGTTCATGAGATGGGGAAAATCCTGAAAGAAACTCGATCAGTCGTCAATAGTTGGTCTATTTCTTTTAATCATCGTGATGCGCTGAGGCAAATCGCGACAGGTTTTCAAACCGACTCGCCTCTGGATAAATCTCCGGGAAATCTTTTACAATTTGTAATCTACTTGGAACCTCCCCCCACGCAGTGACAAGGAACGCCTCTGCTGCTCGGTCGCCATTCAAACCCAATTCCTTATTTTGTCTGGCCAACCGTTGTTTTAATATCACTTTCCAAGCTTCAAATGATTCAGGAACGTCCAATTTATGGCGCCCTACCCATGGCAACCATTCCATGATTTGGCTTTGATGACACCAGGTCATCTTACAGACGGACTCAAATGCCTCCTCAACATCAACGACGAAGTCAGGATGGTTGGCTCCCGCCATGTATGCGTCGTAGGTATTCAAGATAACTGGCACTTTGCAAGATTTGGGTTCGGTTTCACTTGATGGATATTCCTCAAGAAAAGCATGGGGCACATTGATCATGTAGGCTACTTTCCTCACCGCCTCGGCAACGGAGACGTGATCAACATGCACACCTGCGAGAGCATCAGCGGGCAAAGGAGGACAGAAAAGATAATCCGGTTCAAAATCACGAATCGCTTTCCAGAGCGCAGCAAGTAGATCGCGTGTAACCAGCAGGCAAGCTTCGCGTGGAATACTTCCGTTTGGAAGACGCAGACATTCGAAAGCATACTTTCCCACCTGAGCTGAGGCTTCCTGCTCGGCAATGCGTGTTCGCGTTGTTGCTTCCGTGGAAAGAAGGTGATGCCCAGCACGACCATCCGTACACACAATAACTTTGGCTGAAAAGTCACTACCCAACCGCCTTCGCCACACTTCAAAGAGACCCGCTGCCGTAAACTCATAATCATCAAAATGGGCATGAATGAAGAGTACTTTCATTCCTCCAATCAAATCGAAATCCCGAATCATGTCCATATTTGATGAAGGGAAAAAGTTCTTTCCATTTTTTCGAGCTAAGACAGTTTGATTTTTTGAAGATTGACTCCCGTGCGAGAAAAAATACGATTTGTACCAAATTTCACTTATAGTAGGTTAATTATGTCAAAAGTTTACGACAATATCGTTCAAACCATTGGAAAGACCCCTTTGGTACGACTCAATCGCGTGACCGAAGGAGTGGATGCAAACATCCTCCTCAAATGCGAATTCTTCAATCCATTGGGAAGTGTGAAGGATCGCATTGGAATGGCCATGATCGAAGATGCTGAAAGTCAGGGAGTGTTGACAAAAGACACGATCATCATTGAACCGACGAGTGGAAACACTGGCATTGCATTAGCCTTCGTGGCAGCCTCCAAAGGATACCAACTCATCCTGACCATGCCGGAAACGATGTCTGTTGAGCGCCGCACTCTTTTGGCATTACTTGGCGCCAAGTTGGTATTAACCCCAGGGCCCAAAGGCATGAAGGGAGCGATTGAAAAGGCCAAGGAACTTGCCGAAGAAACCCCCAATGCATGGATTCCTCAGCAATTTGAAAATGCGGCAAATCCTGAAATCCACCGCAAAACGACAGCCGAAGAGCTGTGGGAGGACACCGATGGAGGCATAGACATATTCGTAGCAGGTGTGGGAACTGGCGGAACCATTACAGGCTGTCTCGAGGTCATCAAGCCCAGAAAACCTGCTTTTCAGGCAATCGCCGTGGAACCCGGTGATTCACCAGTCATCAGCCAAACTCTGGCAGGACAAGATCTGACACCTGGCCCACACAAGATCCAGGGTACGGGTGCTGGATTTATTCCCGGCAATCTTCATTTGAAGGACGAAAATGGGAACCAACAAATTGCCGAATGTATCAAAGTCAGCAATGATGATGCCTTTGCCATGGCTCGCCGAATTGCAAAAGAAGAAGGTATCCTGGGGGGGATCAGTACAGGTGCAAATGTCGTGGCTGCATTGGAAGTCGCAAGGCGTCCTGAAAACAAGGGCAAGACAATCGTCACCGTAGCGTGTTCCACCGGAGAACGCTATCTAAGCACACCTCTCGCTGCTGAAGCTCGCGCTGAGGTTGGGGGCTGAAGTTTTTTTTCAGATTCTCTCAAGAGATAGCCCGGGATATCCCGGGCTCTTTTTATTTCCAGCAAGGCAGTATTTTTTAGATGGGACAAAAAGAGCTGGTCTTTGATTTGTTGATCATACCATCAAGCTCAAGAGCTGCAGAGGGTCAGCTTCAACTAACCTTTACCAGAATACCGGTCAAGTCATCGGCTTGAGGTTGTGCCCCAGTGAACTCATCAACGGATTCGTAGAGTTCCTGAAGAATGTCCCGGGAAGGTAATGCTCGAAATTGATGGAGGATCTCCACGATTTTGTCTGTACCGAAAAATGATTCATCTTCGGCCATGGCTTCATCGAATCCATCGGTATAAAGGAATATCAAGTCTCCAGAATCCAGAGATAGGGAATCAGACGTTGAGTAGGCTGTTTTACTACGGATTCCAAGAGGAACGCCGTTGCGCTTCAAATGAGCTTTTACTTGCCCCCGGTCATTGATCACCAGAGCAGCCGGATGTCCTGCATTACTGAATGTGAGCTGACGACTCTCTGGCTCGAGACAAATAAGCACCACCGTAATATAACGTTCAAAACTCAAATCATCGGATAACACGGTATTTGCTCGCGTGAGAATTTCTCCAGTCTCCTCACGGTTCAGAGCAAGTATTCTCAAATACGCGCGCGCCTCAGACATGAGCAATGCCGGACCAATTCCATGGCCTGCGACATCAGCCACTACCAAGCCTAATCGCCCCCGTGTCATGGGAAGATAATCAAAGTGATCGCCGCCGGCTGCTTCTGCAGGGAAGGAGACTCCGGCAATGTCATAACCTTCGATATTGGGTGGCACCTTGGGAAACATCCATTGTTGAATTTCCCTTGCCGTTTGCAACCTTTCTTCATGGACTTCCAACTCAAGCTGTGCCTGCTTGCGCTCGGTAATATCACGCAGAAAAGCCGCTATCATCAAACGGCCGTGCATTTCCAGGCTGCTGCAACTGATTTCCAAAGGAAAACAGGAACCATCCTGTCGGTTGCCTACCACTTCCAACAATTGACCGTAAGCTGAATTGGAAAGGTTGTTATTACCATCGAACCCCAAGTCTTTACCGTTAGATAATAACATCGATAAATCCTTACCCAACAGAGCCTCGGCAGAATGCCCAAACAATTGAGAAACAGCAGGATTCGCGAAAAGAATACTGCCTTCTTCATTCATAAGAACAACACCATCCGTTGAATTTTCCCAAAGCAGACGATAACGAAGCTCGTTTTCCCTGAGATCACTCTCCGCTTTTTGGCGGGCTTTGCGTGTCGCGGCATCACCCAGCTCCCTTTCGACGGCTACCACCAAACGAGCAAGCTGACCTTTCATGAGATAATCATGCGCACCAGACTTCATGGCGGCTACTGCCACATCTTCACCAATCCCTCCGGATATGATAATGAACGGCAGATCCAATCCCGTTGATTTGACTATTTCAAGAGCAGCAGGAGCGCTGAAGTCTGGAAGGTTATAATCGGAAAGGATGAGATCCCATTCGCGATGAGAGAGAGCTTCTTGAAGTTCATCCGATGTTTCGACACGTTCATAATCCAAATCATACCCACCCTGCTCAAGAACCTCAGCCATGATGATAGCATCAAATTCAGAGTCTTCGATAATGATAACACTCAGTTTACTATTCATTGGGATTCAGCTGATCATTGGACAAGGCAACCCTGATCTGCCAAGTTCCTGTCCTCCACACGAGAATGATTAAAACCAAGAGAAGAATAATATTGAAGAGGAAAATGAGTTGAACGAGTTCTTTTCCATCAGAGGGAATCAATATCAAGCTACCCAGGTACGCCAACACCACCATGAACGGAACAAAGAGGGCTCGATACCTTTTAAGTGCCAGCAAATTGGAAAGAAGCACATTACTGCACGAAAGAAAAAGCATAGCTGCAGAGAACCATGGCAATAAATCCAACATCATCGACAACCCCACCTCATTGTTGATGACACGTTGAGCAAAGCCATTGAACAGGCCTGAACCCTTCATCCCTCGCATGTAATCTATCAAATAGGGCCATCCCCATGAAAGACAGAGAAAGAAACAGAACACAACACCGCCTAGAAGCAGGGTTCCGGCCATGGTTGAAATCAATATGGAACTTGATTGCCCCTCGCGATGCGATTTCACTAGTTTTGGAAACATTACGCCTGCCAATGGGCCCAGCAACATGAACAAACCCCGTCCCAGTGTACCTGCCATGGCATAATAGGAGGACTCTGTTTTGGACATCAGTGCCCTGAAGAATATGGTATCCGCACTCATCATCATTTGGAAAACAATCGGAGCCAAAGCAAGCGGCAGAATACCGCGCAACCACTTGCCCCACTTGCAAGTGATACTCTTGTGTTTGACAAGATGGGGGCGAGCTGCCGAGTAAACCATCAATAAAGCAATAAAGACACCTGCCAACACGCCCAACATGACAGATTGCGCAGAGGCTCCCAGAAGAATAATCAACAGAAATACGAATACCAACCTACCTGCCCCATTTGCCAGCAGTGACCAACCCAGCCATGAAAACCGCTGAGCCCCCTGCAACACCCCCATGAACACAGGTAGCCAGAGAAGAAGCAAGCCTGCCAGCAAGGTAATGATCAGCGGCAAGGCTTGATCCATTTTATAAAAGGAAAAAATAGGTTTGTGAAAAAAAGCAACCACAATGACGATTACTAACCATATGACAAAGGTAAGCTTAATGATACCAAAGGCGTGGCAGGTCATCCTGTGGCGTTCCGAATCAGAGGTCGCCGAGGCAGTCTCATGCGTAAAGACTGTTTGAATGCCTGGCGTAGCACTCATCATCAAGGTCAAAACCCCCAGTAAAGCAGCAAACAATCCATACTCCCCATCTTTTGGGAGCATATCGAATGCTATAAAATGAACAGCAAACATCAGCACACCTGCAAGCGTGTTACAAAAAATCATCCATGAACTTTGACGGAAAAAACTCATTTTAATCAGGTCTCAAGTTTACTGATTCGTCATGTGAAGTTTTTCAATAACTACTTCGGAAGCATTGAATGCCGAGTCGGAATGATCGCTATTTTTTACACATCCAACCCAAAAACCAGTTCCATAATATAGATGACACAACAACATCAATGGCATAGCCAATAGACTTTTTCGAAATCCAAACGATTTGATATTGACCATCATTTGCCCCAGTAATGCCAGTCCATACAAAAGAAAAGGCAAGAGCATGAGCATCGCCAAGGAAGATCGAATCTGCACCGTCCCCGGAACAAACAAACCAATATTTATAAGGGTATAAACGAGAAATAAAGCGGGAGCCATGTTCAACAGTGAACTCGAACTGGGGTGACGTCTAAATTGCTGTGCCCGCCCGCGTCCATAACGGTACAACATGTAAAGAAAACTTCCAACGGTACTTCTGGGGTAACGTTTAACGCTGAGTGCCGGGTCATAAAACAGGCGCCCCCCTTCATGTGCAATGGATTCCATCAATGCATTTTCCTCATTCGGATAAAGAGCCTCATCAAATCCACCCGCTTTCTCAAATGCACTTTTTCGTATCAATAGATTACAGAGGATCAACTCCTTTTCAGAGCTGGCCCTTTGTTTTCCAATGGGCATATACCTGGATCGACTGGGTCCAAAGGTCAATGCACTCCCTAGTAAAACTTCAAAAATTGTTTGAACAAAACTGGCATCCTCTGGACATAGATTGGGCCCCCCCACAACTTCTGCATCTGACTTTCCAAGCCAATCCATTACTCTTTCCCATGACTGAGGGGTGAGGATTGAATCGTCATCCAAAAAGTAAAGCCATTGCCCAGAGGCATGCCTTACGGCGACATTTCTCTGAATCGAAGGCATTCGACCTCGAGTAATGATCATCTCTGCAAAATCTTCTGGAACATCCAATACCCTGAGAGATTCAATCGATGGGAGGATTTCCTGATCAGGGGGTGCCGCGACTATGATTGAAAGTATCGGGCAATTTGAAGTCATGGTAGTGATCTGAAAAATTGCAAGTATTTTTCAACACAATGTTCGAGCGAGCGAATGGAGATCCATTCGTCGGCGGTGTGCGCCTGATCAATGCTCCCTGGTCCGAAAACGATACAAGGCGTGCCGTTTTGAGCAATGAAGGCAGCATCACAAAAGTAATCAACACCAAGAGGTTTTTTCTGCCGTGACAGGGCCATTAATTTTTGAATCCAGGGCAGATCAGATTGTGTTTCCATCGCTGGACATTCTGCATCCCGCCTGTAATCCAGGGATGCTTTGATACCTTTCTTTCTGAGGGCGGCTAGTATTTCCCTTGCGATGGCAGCGTTGCTTTCGCCAGGAAGCGTCCTGCGGTCTGCAGAGATGGAGCAAGCATCAGGCACGATGTTGGGTTGTTTACCACCACTTATGGTTCCCACATTAATGGTTGCGGGTCCCAGTAGAGGATGCCTGCGCCGGTTTAATTGTTCTCGATAATCCTGTTCCAGAAACTGAACAGCACTCGCCATCGAATGAATGGCATTGTTACCAAGTGACGGCCGGGCCCCATGAGCAGCCAATCCACGCGTTTGCAAATGAAACCACATGGCTCCTTTGTGAGCGGTCACGATCTTGTTGGAAGTTGGCTCTCCAACAATGGCCAGATCGTAAGGCTTATTACGTTTTGAAAAAGCACGTGAGCCCAGTTGGCCATATTCTTCATCCACCAAACATGCCAGATGGATTTCCGTGTTTCTGGGGCGGTCAGGACTGGCTGAGATCCGGGCAAGGGCATTCATCATTGCCGCGATACTTCCTTTTGTATCACAGGCGCCTCGTCCATAAATCCTGCCTTGCTTGATGTGCGGGTTTAATTGCGCCTCATCCGCAACGACCGTATCCATGTGGGGTGCCAGCAGCAAGCGGTGACAGGGGCGTGAACAAGGTTTGTATTTCAAGACAAGGTTACTGCGCTTGCCTTTCACCAACTGATATTTAAAATCCAATCCCAGTTTGGCACCATGCTGAGCAAGCATCTCCGCAACACGCTCTTCCCCGTTTAACGCATCGTCCGAGCAAAAAGCAGGGTTCACACTTGGGATGGATATCAAGTCCATCAACAAGGAGCTCACAGCTGACTTGGTATCTGCCTTTTTCAAGCCTTTATACTAATAATCCTCAACTTAATGTCGAGCGACGAATCTCTGAACCGGGAAAACCGAAAATCATCCCTGTCTTTTGAACCATGTTCGGGATGAGGGTGATTGAGATTCCCGGATCAAGGCAAACCAAGGCCCGATTTCAAAGTTGCCAGCAGGTCCTGAATCGTGACGCGCGACTGATTGGTGGTATCACGTTCACGCAGCGTCACGGTATCCAACAGATCCGGGTTCTCTCCGAGAGTATCGAAATCAATGGTCACGCAATAGGGTGTCCCTATTTCGTCCTGACGTGCATATCTTTTACCGATGGCCCCAGCTTCATCGTAGAAACAATTGAAATGAGGTTTAAGCAGGTCGTATACAGCTTTCGCTTTTTCAACAAGTTCCGGTTTATTTTTAAGTAAAGGGAACACGCCTACTTTGATGGGCGCGACGCTGGGATGGAATCGCATGACGATGCGCTTCTCCATCACCCCTTTTGCATTGGGAATCATGGCCTCATGGTATGCGTTACAAATCAGCGCCAGAACCATTCGATCCACACCAGCACTGGGCTCGATGACGTGCGGTATGTAGCGGGTTTTGGCTTCTTCATCAAAATATTCCATCGACTTACCACTGTGTTCCTGATGTTGAGTCAAGTCGTAGTTGGAGCGTGCAGCAACACCTTCCAATTCCTGAACTCCGAAAGGAAATTTAAACATGATGTCCACCGTCGCACGGGCGTAGTGGGCCAATTCGTCGTCCGTCTGCCAGTGTAACTCAAGGGAATCAGAAGGGAGTCCAATGCTCTCATACCAATTCAAACGCTGGTTTACCCAGTAGCCATGCCACTGTTTCCATCCCCAGTTGGATTCGGGTGAATCCGTGGGGGCTTCTTCTGCTGGAGCCCCTCCCTGAGCATGCGCAATCTCGTCGGGTTTAATGAAAAATTCGAGTTCCATCTGCTCGAATTCGCGTGATCGAAAGGTATAGTTCCGAGGGTTAATTTCATTCCGAAATGCTTTACCGATTTGGCAGATTCCAAAAGGGATTTTTTGCCGCGAGACATCAGAAACGTTCTTGAATTGAGCAAAAATTGCTTGGGCAGTCTCCGGGCGAAGGTAGGCGACGTTATCCTCTGTTTCAACGGGGCCAACGTACGTTTTGAACATCAAATTGAATGCCCGCGGCTCCGTCTTGTCGGATCCACACTCTGTCACCATTTTACTTGGTTTCTTGAGGCAAGGGGTATTATCAACCTGATCTGCCCTGAATCGCCCTTTGCAATCTTTACAATCGACCATGGGATCACTGAAGGTAGATGTATGTCCACTGGCTTCCCATACCTTCGGATGCATGATGATGGTTGCATCCAATCCTACTACATCCTCCCGATCGCGGGTCATGGATTGCCACCACAGATCCTTGACATTACGCTTTAATTCAGCGCCCAGCGGGCCGTAGTCCCAGAACCCGTTGATGCCTCCGTAGATTTCTGAAGATTGAAAGATGAAACCACGTCGCTTGGATAACGACACGATTTTTTCCATGAGTTCATTTACCTTGGGCTCTGCCATAATTCTTATTGGATCAAAACCACAAGTGTCTCCCTGACCACAAGACGTTGTCAAGCAGCCAAAACGTCAGAAGCACATGATTTATGCATTATCTTGCTCTTTTAATCGCAAAAAGCCTCCAGCAGCCTCTTCACAAATAGCAAATGATCTTCATACACCTAAATCAAGCGTTTGGCCCAGCTGCCTCTTAATTGAAAAAAGGTAGCATGTCCTGGGAAAGAAACCAAAAAAACACAATTTCATAACTCAATACAAAAGTGATGTGCTTGATGTTGGCAGGGAATGTGAAGACAATGAACTGGTGAAGCCCTATCAGACGTTTAAATTTTGCCCGTCGTGTGGAAAAGCGCAGCCTCCAATCGAACGACCTTGCTTTGTTTGCAGCGCTTGCGCACACACCTACTTTTTCAATCCTACGATTGCCGCTGTTGGTATGGTCTTGAACAATGAGGGAAAACTATTGTTTATCGAACGCGCTCAAGAACCAGCCAAGGGCAAATTAGCTTTTGTGGGAGGATTCATTGATGCAGGCGAAATCGCCGAGTTGGCGCTTGAGCGTGAAATCAAGGAAGAGGTGGGCCTGAAGGTAGAGAACGTTGAATACCTGGCCAGTTTCCCAAACACTTATCTATACAAGAGCATCAACTACCCCGTGCTTGATTTTTTCTTCTCGGCAACCTGCAGCCGCACAAAGGCCTTATTGGATCCAAACGAAGTGGCAGGACTTCATTGGTTGAACCCAAAAGACGTCAGGATAGATGAGTTGGCTTTTGAATCCATGAAAAGAGCATTAGAGCGCTGGACCCAATTGAACCCAACTGATTGAGGACCGTGGTCCGAAAATGTTATGCCAATAAAGGTTGGATCACTTCTCCGTGGACATCGGTGAGGCGTCGGTCAATACCATTATGTCGAAATGTCATTTTTTCATGATCGATCCCCAGCAGACGAAGAATGGTGGCGTGTAGGTCATGAACGGTTGTAGGGTGATTTCGATCTGCAGGACGAAAGCCCCATTCGTCGCTCTCTCCATGGGTAATTCCCCCATTAATGCCTCCGCCACATAACCAGTTTGTAAAGCAAAAGGGATTGTGATCCCGACCCTTACCACCCTGTGCACAAGGCATGCGACCGAATTCGGTGGTCCAAAGAATCAATGTATCATCAAGCATCCCCCGCTGCTTCAAATCCTCAATAAGTGCCGCTGTTCCACGGGCCATTCCCGTGGCTAAAGGCCCATGATCCCGGTAAATGTCTTCATGAGAATCCCAGTTACGGCGAGGAAAACCATTATCATTTCCAGACCAGATTTGAACAAAACGGACACCACGCTCCAGAAGCCTTCGCGCAACCAGGCACTTTCGCCCCCAGTAATCAGTCTCCTCGACATCATTAATCTCTTTGGGAAATGAGCTCTGCCCATGTTCCAATCCATAATTGCGACGTATGTATTCGGGTTCTTTCGAAATATCCATCGACTCAGGAGCACTTAATTGCATGCGAGCAGCCAGTTCATAGGAGCGTATCCTTGCTTCCAATCGCTCATCCCCTTCTCGCTCTGATTGGTGCTGCAGGTTGGATGCTCTCAATAAATCGAGGCCCTCTTCTTCGCTCTCTGGAGTGATATAATCATTCTCGGCAGCAAAAAGGTCATTGATAGGGTTCGTTCGGTTTGGGAAAATAACCGTGCCTTGATGATGCGTGGGTAAGAAGGCCGCATCCCAGTTCTTCGGCCCGTTGGATGCATATCCTCGATGATCGGGCAAGACAACGAATGTGGGTAAATTTTCGTTTAAACTTCCAAGTCCATATGAAATCCATGCTCCCATCCCGGGAAATCCAGGTCTTTGAAATCCAGTGGATTGCAGATAGGTCGCCTGACTGTGCACCCCTGTCTTCCCTATCAGGTTATGAACAAAAGCCATGTCATCCACACATTTACCAAGGGGTGCCACGATCTCGCTGAGCCGTTTCCCCGATTGACCATGCGCTCGCCAGTCCCACGGTGAGGCAAAGGTATTTCCTGGTTGACTTTGAAATAACTCAACAGATTCTCCAGGATCCCAAGTTTGCCCGTTCTTTTTGATGAGCATTGGTTTATAGTCAAAAGTATCGACATGACTCGCTGCTCCTGCCATGAAAAGCTGGATCACGCGTTTCGCCTTGGGAAAATGCCGCATGAACGTTTCATTGCCAGGGCTCACGGAGGGCGCTCCCAGCAGTCCTTGGCTTTTAAGCAAGCTGGCAAGAGCAATACCCCCCAAACCACCTCCGGATTGCCAGAGAAAATCCCTCCTTGATGTTTGAAGAACTGTTTTCATAGCGTGATGCAACCATACACAAAAACTCCATCTCTAACAATCCTAAGAAAATCAGAACATTTTCCTTTGGTTGCGTTTCAATGAATGGTGATGTATTGGTTCACGATGAGCAGGAAGCCCCTATTAACTCACACACTTACCATAATATGCACATTGGCAGTGCACTTTCATGTTCTTGGAGATAATCATTCATCTCAACCGGAAGACGCATCGGATATTCTCAATTGGGCACAACGTTTGAATACAGCCTTCATACAAGTAGCCGACAAAGTATCACCATCCGTCGTGGTCATCGAAGTGGCGCATCCGGTCGACGAGCGAAATGCTCTGATGGATCTACAACACGAACCCTTTTTGGATCAGCTTCCAGAAGAGGAACGCCGAAAATTCGAGAAGTATTTCAATGAACAAAAGAAGCAAAAGGAGGAGCAGGTTCCGGAAAAAAATGGTCAATCCGAGCAGGTTCCGAAGGATCGTTACGATGGAAAAGGCTCCGGAATGATCCTGAGCAAGAAAGGATTTGTACTGACAAACTATCATGTCATCGAAGGAGCAAGCCGAATCCGTGTTCGCCTTCAGAGCGGAAGGGTCTTCAGGGCCCTTGTCAAAGGGTATGACTCTCAGTCTGATGTCGCGGTGATTGAACTTGTGGACGCTCCTGAGGCAATATTACGGCCCATTGAACTAGGCGATTCAGACAGCGTGAAAGTAGGGGAGTTTGCCATAGCGATTGGAGCTCCGTTCGAGCTCGAATACAGTGTCACTTATGGGCATGTCAGCGCAAAAGGCAGGTCTTCCGTGACACGGCAATACAATCTTGATCACGATTTCATCCAGACAGACGCGGACATTAACCCCGGTAATTCTGGAGGCCCACTCGTCAATATTCAGGGTGAGGCCGTAGGGGTCAACACGATGATTCGCGGGTTGAACACAGGTATAGGCTTCGCCATCCCAATCAATATGGCAATGGAAATTGCTGAGCAGGTAATAGAAACAGGCACATTCAGACGCGCCTTGCTCGGCATTGGTATCGAGACGCTGACAGATAATTACGAACTTAATAATATTGTGTCCGCAGTGTCGAAAGGTGTCATCGTATCTTCCATCAATGCAGACAGTGCCGCAGGTGAATCAAATCTTAAGCCAGCAGACATCATCATTGCGGTAGGTGGAAAACCAGTGGCCTCTGCACAGCAGTTGAAAAATCAAGTACGTAGTAAATCGATTGGCAAAGCCCTCATTCTGGATGTGGTGCGCAACAAAGAGCGCTTGCAGATCGAAGTCAAACCACGGGAATGGAAGCGACCGCCGGTAACTGCCATCACAGCCAACGAGCCCAGAGAAACCCCGACGCGTCCTGTTGGATTGAAATTGCGAAAAGCAGATGAAACTGGTGCCAAACAGTTTGGAGTTCCTCTCCAGGAAGGATTGATGATCTGGGAGATCGAGAAGGGAAGTCTCGCTGATAATTGGCTCACTCCGGGTGAAATCATTACCGATGTGAATTTTCAAGCCGTGAGGTCACCTTTCGATTTTGCGAGGATTTATCGTGATACAGACCTCAAGCGGAAGGGATTGGTCATTGTAGTTCACGATGCCAGAGGCAACAAGAGATTGGTCATTCTCAAGGAGCGAAACCTGTAGAATACACGGATTGGGTGTTCCTTGAACTGAATCGCGGGAAGCAGCATAAGCAGCGTTTTATTTTTGAACCGCTCAGGTCAGGTCAGACTCTTGGATATTTGAAGGAAAAAATACTGACCAACACTTAAAAATAATCTTTTTTATCGCCTGATAACTTGGGTTGGTGATAGTGTTTCGTTCCATGAACCCCTTCAAGTCTGTCAGTGTACCCTTATCGGGTCATGCGCGTGGCGTTTTCCAAACAAAATTGCAATCTCCGATTTATCGATGGTTGACATGGCTTTTACTGTCGGTTCCGTTAGCGATGATAGCTCAGGGTGACTCCACCATCGACACTGGAGATACCGCTTGGATTCTGGTGGCTACCGCACTGGTTTTGTTCATGAACATTCCTGGTCTTGCCTTGTTTTACGCAGGTTTGGTGAGAGGTAAAAATGTGCTTTCTGTTCTGATGCACTGTTTTGTGTTGACAGCTACGATGACGATCCTGTGGCTTTTATGCGGATATTCCCTTTCGTTTTCGACGAATGGCATGGCAGAGGGCACTACTAATTTTAATTCCTTCATCGGCTCATTGGATCTCGCAATGCTCAAAGGAGTCGATGCTTCCACTGCAGAGGGAAGCATTCCCAAGTTACTTCATTTTGCTTTCCAGATGACATTTTTCATCATTACTCCTGCCCTGATGGTGGGAGCGTTCGTGGAACGTATGAAATTTTCGGCAGTCCTGTTGTTCACAACAATGTGGAACCTGATTGTTTACACACCCGTTTGTCACATGGTCTGGGGCGGAGCTGGAGGATGGTTCGCCGACATGGGCGTGCAGGATTTCGCTGGAGGAATTGTGGTACATATCACCGCAGGGGTAGGCGCTCTGGTCGCCTGTATCATGCTGGGCCCCCGCACGGGTTTCCCCAAAAAACCCATGATGCCTCACAATCTGCCTATGACGGTCACCGGTGCTGCGATGCTTTGGGTTGGATGGTTCGGATTCAATGGAGGCAGCGCTCTGGGTGCAAATGGTGATGCTGCTTCCGCTTTGGTGGTGACTCAAATTTCTGCAGCAACGGCAACATTGGTCTGGATGTTTGTGGAATGGGCCAAGCACGGAAAACCCAGTATGCTGGGTGCGGCAACGGGTGCCATCGCAGGATTGGCTGCCATCACACCCGCTTCAGGTTCGGTTGGTCCAGTCGGGGCTCTCGTCATAGGGGCTTTGTCAGGATTCATCTGCTGGTGGGCTTCAACCGTGTTGAAGTTGAAACTGGGTTATGACGATTCACTGGATGTGTTCGGAGTGCATGGTGTGGGTGGTTTCATAGGGACGATCATGTTGGGGGTTTTTATGGCTCCCGCTTTCGGAGGTGTCGGAGGGGAAGGGTTTTCGATTGGAAAACAACTGGGAGTTCAATTATTCGCAGCCGCTGTAACTGCTGTCTATACGGCTGTGGCAACGTTCATTATTTTGAAATTGGTGAAAGCAGTTGTTGGTTTAAGGGTGGATGAGCAGGAGGAAAATACCGGGCTTGATACCACCTACCACGGGGAGGAAGCTTACAACGAATGATTGACCCCAACTAGAACCACAATATCACTATGAAAAAAGTAGAAGCCATCATCAAGCCCTTCAAGATCGAAGAGGTTCGCGAAGCTCTCTCTGAGGTAGGTGTCGTCGGTATGTCAGCTTCCGAAGTCAAGGGTCACGGCAAGCAAAAAGGTCACAAGGAAATCTATCGCGGTAGTGAGTACAATGTAGACTTCCTTCCCAAAATCAAAATCGAAATGGTATTGCCCGATGAAAAAGTCCACGACGTGATTGATGCAATATGCAGATCTGCCAATACAGGTAAGATTGGCGATGGGAAAATATTTGTACAATCAATTGAGCAGGCTGTTCGTATTCGCACTGAGGAAACAGGCGACGATGCCCTTTGACTTGCTTTCCTGACAAGAGCCTTTGGCACGAATTCGGCCAAAGACCCTCAAACCGAGGGACGTTTATTCGATTCCAATGGATTTAAGGAACGGGGCGAGTGAACGTTCCCGCCCGAGGAATTCGAGAATCAAATCATTGGCGTTTCTCGAACCTCCAGGAGCATAAATGCTCTCTCTGAGGCGTTTCGCTGCTTCTTTGTCGTTGTATTTCAGTTCGGACCCTTCAAAAACGGTTGCCATGTCAGCGGCGATTGCATCGGCCCAGGCGTAGCCATAGTAGCCTGCGTCGTAACCGGTCAAGTGACCAAAATAGGTTGCGAAGGTAGTTCCTTCGGGCACAGGCAGGAAAACATCACTAAGAATTTGATTCGATGTTTGAATGACATCCAGGGAGCCGCCCACCTTGGATTGGGAATGCAATTCAAGATCCAGAATTCCAAAGCTTAATTGGCGACGGTAGAAAGTGCCGATGGTGGCCAATCTGGCTGCTTTGAGCTGATCGAGAATTGCGGATGGAATTTTCTTTGAAGAATCTCTGTAATCGGCGGCAAAACCATCAAGCTGCTTCTTGTCCCACACCCAATTTTCGAGCATCTGAGAGGGGGCTTCAACGAAATCGCGAGGCACGCTCGTTCCGGAAAAACGGGAATGTTTGGCTCGCGTCAGAATGGAATGTAAGGCATGTCCGAATTCGTGGAAGAGTGTTTCAACTTCATTATGGGATAATAATGAGGGCGCATCCTCAGTCGGTGAAGGAAAGTTACAGATCAGCGCCACACAGGGTCGATGGTAAAGCCCGTCTCCAAACTCCTTGCCCGCAATCAATCCGAATTGAGCAAAGTGATTGAATTTCCCATCTCGCGGGAACATATCCAGATAGAACATGCCCATGGGTTCACCTGTCTCAGCATCCAACACTCCATAAAGTTCAAGGTCGTCAACCCACTTGTAGGGTGGCTCCATTTTGTTAAATTGCAGACCAAACATATTTTCGTAAATACGAAACATGCCCTGCAAGGATTGTTCATAAGGAAAATAGACACGGAGCTGCTCCGCATCGACATTATATTCCTTTTTCTTGAGCTGATTGCTGAAATACCGCCAGTCCCAGAGATGTATCCTGGCATTCGGGTCACCGGTTTCCTGAACTTTCAATGCCCGGTAGGTTTCGAGTTCAGCATCGAATTTTGGCTGGAGTCCCTCTTTGAGTTCTTTCAAGAAGTTCAATGCTGTGTCTCCGTTACCTGCCATTTTGACTTCGGTCTGATAATCAGCCCAGGTGGCATAACCCAGCAAGTGTGCAATACGTGTTCGTAAATCCAAGATGGATTGAAGCAATGCCGCGTTCTTCTCACCAGCCAGCGAGTAGCGGGCCTCTTTCATCCGGCGTCGTGTTGCTTCTGACTGCGCATTTTCCATCACATTGATAAAATGCCAGGTCACGTTTGCTTTCACCGAATAGGTATCATTCCCAGTCTTTACTCCATCTCCTTCCAGAAAAGAATTGGGAACCCCTTTCAAATCATCACCCGTAAATTCAAGCGTTGCTTGAGCTTGAGTGATGTTGGAATCAAAATCAGTGCTCAATGCTGACAGTTCCTTGCGGAGCTTTTCCACCTCGGTGCGCTCTTTCTCATCAAGCGAAAGCCCTGCGCGCTTGTAGTCACGCAATGTTTCCTCAAAAAGCTTCTTGTCCTCACCCGACAGGTCAGCCTGTAGATCTGCGTAAGCCTTGACGGATCGATAAACATCCTCACGATAATCCAGTCCCACTGCCCAGTCTTGATAACGCTTGATTAGCTGAGTCGCTTTTTCCCGAATCGCTGGATCCTGACTGGTCTCTTTCATGAGATAGATCCGGCTGGCTGTCAGGTCTGCCTCATAGCTTAAATCATCAAGCGCTCGAATAGTATTTTGAAAATTAACATCAGAGACGCTTAATGACGCCACCTTGTCCAAAGCTGCATTGGCATGTGCAATGGTCATTTCCATGTTCTGCTCCATGACCGCCGGATCGGTTTCAAAGTCGGGCAGTGCCAGCATGGAGTTGAACGGCTTCGCTGCCTGATTCAGAGTTTGAACTGTTGTCAATGAGTTGGGTGTGTATTCAGGAGTCGTCTGGCAAGCAGTCATGATTGATAGTGTGAGGATGTAAATAACGTTTCGCATCGCGTTGTAGAACGTACTCTCCCTGGGCTGGTGGAATCAAGCTGGGATTTGCAGCAATGGAGTCATCGAGGCCGATTCAGGGGCAATCGCCGAAGGAATCAGTCTGCCATTGATGCAAATGTTCATTGTCGTCGATCCAGAGCATACGCACTTGAATCAGTGGATCATGTTGATCAATCCAGGCGGAGGATTTCTCGGGCCCCAGAACAGAAAGAGTGGTGGCAAGAGAATCCGCCTCCATTCCAGTTGGTGCGATAACGCTTACCAATACGCGTTGGGTAAGGCCAAGCCCCGTTTTTGGATCAAGAATATGTGAGTATCGCTTGCCATCAATATCCACAAACTGAAATAGATCGCCAGATGTCGCAATCGCACGATTGTTAAGCTCAATAATCCCTGACTCATGGGGCTCACTCTTGAAATCTGCCAACCGAACCTGCCATCCGGAAGCATTCGGAGGAGCATCCAGGACCGCCATGTCTCCGCCCCCGGAAATCAAGGCGCTCGATATTCCCAGGGGCCCCAAAACCTTTAGTGCTTCATCGAGCGCAAATCCTTTGGCAATTCCCCCCGGATCCAAACGCATACCCGGAACAGTCAAACAAACACTCAGATCCTCAGGAGATAAAACCAAATGATGCCACCCCGTGCGACGCATCATGGAATTGAGCACTTGCGTGGAGGGTAGTTGCTTTTGACGACGAACTTTCCGCCAGAGTGCCGTAGCTGGCCCCAGAGTAAAGTCAAAGGCTCCTTGAGATGAAACAGAAAGGCGCTGTGCATGCGTGATAACCGTCCAGAGTTCATCACTGACATGAGTCCAAATCCCCTGCCCCGCCCCGTAACCCAGGCGACTCAGTTCACTGTCGGTCTCGTAGTTGCTTAAAATGTTGTTAAGGAATGAAATCCGGCTCCAGACTTTACCCGCTGCATCAGAAGCATGAGAAGCACCCCGATCTGTGTAGATTACGAGGCGGAACGGGACGCCCATTTGAGGACTTTCGAATTGATACCTTTTTTGAGCCGAAACAGGTTTTTCTGAGCGGATCGATGAATCGAACCCAAAGAAGAGCAAGAGGGCTAATGCGAAATGGATTTGCAACCGTTCAAATTTCTTCACCAGTCGAACCTAACTCGAAGACTGAGGACAATCTAGCCCATAAAATGCCATTCATTCATTCAAATCAGCCTAACTGTTCCAAAAGAACTTGGGAACGTTTCCCGCTGCAGCGTTCCAAATCTTTGGGTTTTTTGCTGAAAAAATGTGCTACTTCCGCAGCGAAGTGACTGTAGGATTTGAACCCGGTGATGGAGGCCACTTCGCGCTTATGCATTCCGCGATCGAAAAGCTCCCTAGCATAAACCATACGCTGTTCACGTAACCAGGATTTGGGGGGCATGTTAAGAATGTCATGGAAGGAGCGCTCCATCTGACGTTCACTGATATTGAGCAGGCTGGCCAGATCGCTTGATTTGAACTCACACAAGCGGGCAAGTTTCGAAACATCCAACTGAGCATCTGTTTCTGCAACACAGAAAAGTTTACTACCTTTCTTGACGAGTTTCCCTAACATGATTTCTCTTTATTCTCAAAAAGCGACAAGTCTTTCATCGCAGTATTCCCGCTAACAAAATGCAAGATAAATTAAACCTGACCATATTTGTCGCGAATTAGCAACAGTATACCCGTCCCTGAATCGAACTTTCACCAGACACCCCGTGCAGACAATTAGAGGTTAGCTTGATAGAGGGATCTCGACTTCATAAGACCAAAATCATAATAAACTGGAAGACAGAAATGCAGAATAAATGCCTGCGTGCATTGCATTCCATATTGCCCGCAATGCACATAACTCAGGTGACTTACATAATGTAGCTTTGGTGTGCCCCAATTGTTGTCGAAAAAGATTCACCTTTTCCTTCATCTGCCTGTAAGGTGGATTAATATCCTTTATGAAAAAAATTTCAGAACAACCTCTAAAGTTCAGTCGCAGGAAAATGCTTGCATCAGCTAGTGTGGCTGCCGGAAGCGTTGCCGTTGGATACCAATCAACAAAAGCAGACTCAGCGCAAAGCGCGCAAGACAGAGCATTCAGATACTGCCTCAATACCAGCACAATCCGAGGACAGAAGCTTGGAATTGTTGAAGAAGTGGATACTGCAGGACAGGCAGGCTATGACGCAATGGAGCCGTGGTTCGATGGACTGAACCGTTACGCGGATGCTGGCGGCTCACTTAAGGATCTAGGCAAAAAAATTGCAGATTATGGCATGACCATTGAAAGCGCCATCGGCTTCGCTCCTTGGATTGTCAATGACGATCAAAAGCGCAATGCAGGTCTGGAGCAGGCCAAACGGGAAATGGACCGCCTCGCTCAAATCGGAGGCACCCGAATGGCAGCTCCTCCAGCAGGCACCGCTCGTGGAGAAAAAATTGAACTCATGGCCATGGCTGAGCGGTATGCCAAACTGCTTGAAATCGGCGAATCCATCGGCGTCATCCCTCAGATAGAAATGTGGGGGGGGCATCCGGTTATTGGACGTATCAGCACGGCTGTTTCCATAGCCATCGAATGCGGACACCCAAAAGCCTGCTTCCTGGGAGATGTCTACCATACTTACAAGGGTGGATGCGCTTTCGAAGGGCTGAACCTGCTTGGCCCACAAGCATTGCAGGTTTTCCACCTCAACGATTATCCAGCTGATCCGCCACGCGAAACCATTAATGATTCACACAGGGTTTATCCTGGAGATGGTATCGCACCCATTGCTGAAATCATGCAAGGTTGGCTAAAAATTGGTGCAACTCCTGTGCTGTCATTAGAGGTCTTCAACAGGGACTACTGGAAACAGGACGCCAAACAGGTAGCCAGAACAGGTCTCGAAAAAATGAAAAGTGCGGTAAAAAAAGCACTGGGTTAATCCTGATCAGTGCCTCCCGCTTCGGCCCAGAAAACATGAGACAATCGAGAAGAAAAGGCTGGATTGAAAGGTTGCTACTCATACTTCTCTCACCGCTCACTCAAGCGGCAACCTTTGATTGCACGATCGAGCCGGGATCTGATCATGCAATAGGAAAGGCGCATTACCGTATCTGGATACCAGAGGAAACGCCTGAACTGCGTGGTATTATTTTTCGCCAGCATGGTTGTGGTCAGGGCGCGAGGAAACTGGGACTGGAGCATGCCGACGATATCCAGTGGCAGACATTGGCTCAAAAACATGGTTTCGCACTCATGGGCTCGCAAATCTGGGCGCCGGAAGAAGATTGTTCGACCTGGACCATGCCAGAGGATGGATCTGCAAATGCCTTCCTGAGTGCGATCAAATTACTCGCAAGAGCCTCGGGGCATGCAGAATTGGACCATGTTCCCTGGTGCTTGTGGGGCCACTCCGGGGGAGCGATCTGGACAGTGAACATGGCTTATCTGTTTCCTGAGCGTATCATCGCAGCCTTTCCTCGCTCTGGAGGTCTTTCGCCTGTAGGGAGAAAATATACGCGGAGCCATCCAAAGAGACCCGATTCAAGCAAGGCGACCCTGGGTGTCCCAATCCTTTTTTGCTATGGCAAACAGGAGTATCAATCTGGCAATCGTTTCTATGATTTAATCGCCGGGGTGCACGAAGTATTTGATTACGGCCGCAAGCACCATGCACCCTGGGCTCTGGCGGTGCACCCTGACTCTGAACATGAGAACAGTCAGAGCCGACAGCTGGCAATTCGCTTCTTCGATAAGATCATCCCCGCGCGACTGAGTGATCCAGCCCATCCCGAAAACAAGGATCAGGTTCTGAAAACATTGCCCACCAAAAAACATTGGATCGGATTACATGAATCCCTGGAAACTTTCGAAGCATCCAATCTGCAATCCAATCTGCATGAATCCAGCTATCTACTGAACAAAACCTTTGCCGCCGATTGGCAATCTTTCTGTCAAAATGGACACATCCCAGACACCTCTCCTCCTACGCGTCCACACAACTTGAGAGTCGAACAGGAGCAATATCGGACCAAGTTGCAATGGAATGCTTATGCGGACATGGAGTCAGGGATCCAATCTTTCAGAATCTATCGCAAGGGAAAACTTATCGGTGAAATAGCTGGGGTATTGAATCGACAATGGAACCCAACAGGGGCCTACCAGGCTTGGAATTACAGTGACCAGCCGCTCCATGGCAGAGAACTTCTACCTATGGTTTTCACGGATGGCAACGCAGCCAATGCACAACCCGAGGATTACCAGGTATCAACAGTCAACAAAGAGGGATTGGAATCCAGGCTTACCCAGGGCATCAACTTGGTTGAATGGAGCCTGAGAAATCAATCCGTATGGACAAATCTCTCGGACGCCGATTTTTTAACTCACTGGGAAGGACCTGATGGTCATAAACCGAGAGGCTGGAAATGGGAAAATGAAATCCTGAGCATGTCTCCAAACAAAAACAAAGGGTCACAGACCAGCCTGTATTCAAAAGAAATCTATGAAAACTTTGAGTTTCAGTTTCAATTCAGAATTGGATTCGGAGGAAACAGCGGGGTCAAATACCGCATGCAGGATTACGATGGACAATTCCTGGGTCCCGAATACCAGATACTCGATGATCAGCAACACTACCCCGGCTACAATCCTGCGAAATCGACGGAAACCCGTTACATCACAGGCACGCTTTACGTATTGGATATGGGGGATTGGAACCTGGATCCTCGTCATCCACCAGGGACATGGAATACGGGAAGAATTATTTCAAATGGCAACCGGATTGAGCATTGGATCAACGGTGTCAAGATCGTGGATACAAGCACCCATACCGAGGAATTCAAACAGGCCATTCAACGCAGCAAGTTCAAAAAATGGCCTCATTACGGCCAAAACACCGAAGGCCGAATCATGCTGCAAGACCACGGAACCCGGGTCGAATTCCGAGGATTAAAAATCAAACGCCTACAAAAATAGAAAAGGACTTGATTCAGCCAAAGTATCCCATACAATCCGATCCATTGCCCAACAGGGCAAGGATCATTCAGCCCCCGAATGACAAACCAAAGGCCAGCTTAGCTCAGCGGTAGAGCAACGGTTTTGTAAACCGTCGGTCGGAGGTTCGAGTCCTCTCAGTGGCTCCATTTCGTGCAATTGATTCTCTGCTGTGGTATAATAGTATCACCTAAGGAGGTAACATGGATTTGAATGTTGATGTGGTTTGTAACTGTAGTGGTGAGGTCCTGAGAGAGGGAATCTTGTTGGCAGATGCATACCTCTATATTGTAAAGAGAAATGGCAAGAT
>NZFL01000033.1 GCA_002690655.1 Pedosphaera sp. | reverse complement strand
CAGGGGCGGGTTTTTTAGTGCTACAAAAACTGGCTCAGTTTGTAATGGCGTGATCTGGAATTCTATGGTGCTTTTTAGAGACGAAACCCACAATGAAGAAAGTATGTAGTATAATTCAGGATGTGATAATGGGCGGTTTTTGCGCTTGTTGGCTTTTCTTTGGCATACACTGCTTATGGAGTAGTTTAGCTGGAAACATGGAATTGGGATCTCTGTTCATGGGCTTTGGCATGCTCATGGTATCTCCGATCCTTGTATATCAAAGACTCAAAACGGGAGGATGGCCTAAGGCTGGCGGCTCCGGAGTAATTGGTGGCGGATTTGGCAGTGGTTGTGGAGGAGGCTGCGGNGGNGGCTGCGGCGGCGGCTGCGGCGGCGGCGGGTAATCCGCTGATGACGCTTCGATGGGATCGATAATTGCGGAATAGTTCGTGTGCTCGATTTAACTCATGATCTGAAATGATTGAGTAATCCTAAGAAGCAGATGTGGGGGATAAACTAGAAGCTAGAAAAGCATTCACTGATAAAAACTGTTGAGCAATACTCGAGTATACAGAGAAGCATGGTGTATGAACCTTTCAGATTTTGACTTCAGGTAAAATAACCTTAATNAATTCCTTATCATCATCAGGAAGAAGCAACANATCATCTGTGTATTTTATTCCAGCTGGNNGACTCCAATATTCCTCATGTTGTTGATCAAATTCTTNCCAATCCTGAACNGGTTGAAGTTCCATATTTTGATCCCAACATAGTTGCCCTATGTTGGATTGCTTCCGAAGGGCACTGATTTTAACAGCTAGAGCTTTGACCTTTTCTTGTCTCTCCTCGTTCAGTTTGACCTCAAGGGGAATAATCCCATAGTAGGGGATGGCTTTTTTATGCTTAACAATGGTCAGGTAGTTATCAAAGAGTGTTGTTGAGTTTTCTTTATGCCCCATTCGCATCTTGGTGCATCCTTCATTTCCCCACAGCGCCAAATGATGACTGGCGAAAGTATGCCGCGCTGAATTTGTAGGTATTTTAATTCCTGTTTCCTTTTCAAACTCTTTTTTTCTGCTGCTGTAACGCTGAAAAAAATCTCCGTGGAATACTGGACCTTTTAATGTCCCNATCTTGCTTTCAACTAATATNAACCACTTTTTAGCGTGTTCAGGTATGGGGAGGATTTTACTTTGGCCCTTTTTTTCTTCGTTAGCATAGATTGATAATTCCCACCCAGTCAGATCTGGTAAATTTAGACTCTCTGAATATTCAGCATCCCTGTCTAAATCATCCCAACTCACAAGATCCCTTTCCTCTGATCGAACTCCACAAAACCAACTTAAAACATTTGCAGCGAGGTCAAACCACGTCTCCCTGCGGTAATCTTTTCTTATGCTCTTCGCTCTTCCTTCAAGAAAAAGAAAAAACTTTTCAGCGTCTTGAGCAAAAATAATTTTTGACCTGATGTTCCCATCCCGCTCTTCCCGAATTNCTAGCTTTTCGAATGGGTTTAGAGCTTTCGAACAGTAATTTTTGTCAGCCATTGTCCCCCAAAAACCACACAANACATTTCGATAAGAGTTCCAAGTGTTGGGGGACCATTTAGCACCNTTCTTTTTAATCCATTCAGCTTCTCTGGTTTTGAGCCATTTTTCTACCTCTTCAGCTGTNATGCTAATTAGTAAACGCTTACCAAAGCTTTTTAGAAATGGTTTAAAATTTGAATTAAAGTTCTTGTGGTCTTTGGAAGCTGATGTGTCTCTCAGCCCTCGATCTTTCTGACGTTCCAAATGGAGATCGACAGCTTGNGCTANTGTTATTCTTCCTGCTTTAGGACAACCATGNTTTAAAAAGAAATCGACTGCATCAAGAATATCATAGGGAGTATCTTTAAGCTTTTGAACAGCCGTGTTGCTTCGTAAGGCAAGCTCGATTGATAGCGATTCTGAGACTGTGCTATTACCTTCTTGAACAGACTTGTTCCAAAGCTGCTTGAAGAGCTGAGCAAATTCTAAACCTTCCTTGAAGCGCTTGGTAACGCGATTNCCATTNTTACCAATGCCAATNTTAGCTTTAACGCCTTTGGCNTCAGTATAGAGCTTTTTAATTGTTCTTTNTTGCCAAACCTTTTTCGCTGACTGCTCTACCTGATGTTTAACAGCTTCTTTTTGTTGATTAATTNCCTTCATTTTAAGCCAGTCAGAAAATGTGACACTTTCTGTGACACTTTTGGCTTAAAANCTAAATCATGGAATANGNGCTANCAAGTTAAATTACTGGAAACAAGTAGTTTTCAACTGGGAACAGCAACAATATTCAGCTTGATCACGACTTCATCCCTGATGAGGTTATCGGCTTTGCCCGGGTATTCGATATTGAAGTCGAATCGCTTGATAAAGAATTCTGCATTCACTTTCACTTCGGTCTCCGATACCTGAATTTCAGCAGGAAAGGTAATACTTTTAGTCACCCCGTGCAGATTGAAGTTTCCGGTAATGTTATATCCGTCATCTGCCTTTTCAATAAGCGTCGTCTTGAATGTGGTTGTTGGATGACTGGGCACATCAAAGAAATCCGCATTTTTAAGATGCCCTGTCAATTTGTCACTGTCCGACCAGGTGGAATCCATATCGATCTCAACACTGGTTCCATTGGGAACCAACTGACCATCCTTCACCACGATGGTGGCGGTAAATGTTTCAAACCCACCTTCATGACTCCCCGTCACCTTGGACCCTTCAAATCCGATCCTGGAATCCGCAGTGGAAACAAATGCTTTCCCCTCTGCAGGAGCTGCGGATTCTTCTGTAGCTGAAGTCACTTCAGCTTCATTGACATTATCGGCAGGGTTGTTACAGGCAGTGAAGCACAGGGTGATGGCTGCTACAGCCGCAAAAAAGAATTGATTTTTATAATTATTCATTGTCATGGAAATTTTGAGATTAACTTTGATAATTACTAATCGGAAGACAAAAAAACAGCGCAAGGTTANACGATTTCTTTGATTCATATGAATGCATACAAAAACCAGACCTCGCCCATGGGGAATGAATGTTTGAATAAGAGATCCTGATCCTGTAATAATGATTGTGATTTCCCTTTAACATTTCTCAAAACCATGAAGACAACTCGCAGGAATTTTTTGAAATCCACATCCGTGGCCACAATCGCAGCACCTTTTATTCTTCCCTCTCATATCTGGTCCGCAGAGGTGAAACCGAATGATCGCATTAACATGGGTTTTATCGGGATGGGAAAACAGAACCAGCATCTTTTGCGTCATTTCATGAATTTGCCAGGAACGCAGGCAGTTGCCGTCTGTGATGTGGATTCATCACGTCGCAAGGATGCACGTCAACGCGTGGAACGTCATTATACCGATAAAAACCAGACCGGATCTTTCCGTGGATGTGAGGACTACATCGATTACCAGAAACTGTTGGAGCGTGACGACATTGATGCGGTCTGCATTGCAACCCCCGATCATTGGCACGCCCTGATGGCGACAGATGCGGCGAAAGCCAAGAAAGATATCTACTGCGAAAAACCTCTTTGCCAATCCATCAAGGAAGCCCGACGCATGGTCAATGCCGTGCGATACAACAAACGCATTTTTCAAACCGGCAGCATGCAGCGGTCGTCGGAAGAATTCCGTGTCGCTTGCGAGCTGGTTCGAAATGGGATCATTGGCCCGATCTCCCGAGTGGAGGTTTCCGTCGGAGGCCCCGCCAAAGTTTGTGATCTCCCGGAGGAGGCCATCGAACCAGGTCTCGATTGGGATCGATGGCTGGGGCCTGCCCCCAAACGTGCATACAACGCTGCGCTGAGCCCGCGCGGCGTTCACAACCACTATCCTGCGTGGAGAAACTACCGCGAATATGGAGGCGGCGGTGNGACGGATTGGGGTGCACATCATTTTGACATAGCACAATGGGGCTTGGGTATGGACAACGAGGGACCACGACGCATTTATCCATCCAAAAAACCAGAATCAGGCAATGGAGTGCGCATGGTGTATCAAAGCGGCATTGAAATGCTCCACACCGAAGGCAATGGGGTCACCTTCTTCGGCAGGGACGGCAAGGTCAACGTCAACCGGGGCAGGTTCAATTTCTGGCTTGGCGACAAGCAGATCGCGGACAATCGCAAACAATGCAACCAGGTCGCAGAGGAATATCTCGCCGATGCCAAAGTGCGTCTNTACAAATCAAAAGATCATAAAAAAGACTTCCTNGATTGCATGCGCACTCGCACACGNCCCATAGCTGACGTCGAAATCGGTGCACGCACCGTGACCGTTTGTCACCTTGTCAATCTATCCTATTACCATNACGAGCCCATGCACTGGAATCCATTCCGTGAACAGTTCGTGAATGGCAAAGGAAAGAAAGAGTGGCTGGACGTGGAGCATCGCGCGCCCTATAGCTTCAGCTGATTGAGTCCCAGGAGGGGGCGATCATGTCAATACTTTCGCAACAATCAGNCACAGATAAAGGGGGATCATACCAATACCCCTTTATCTGAAGGCAAAAGGTTTCGTTTTACCAAATTGAACCCATTCGATCTCCATTTCGGCCGGGGTCAGCAGGTTCGAATGCACGTAGATGCCATACCGTAATTGAATCGATTCACCCTTTTTGAGAATGCGGTCGCCGTCAAAGGTCAGGCAAGCACCCATCCAACCGTCATTGCGGATGTGAAACACGGAAGGATGATTGGGGTTTTTTGGGTGATCCATGAGTGTAAGCCCTTCGACAACACCGCTGGCTATTTGACCTGAGTAATCAACCCAGCGGGCGGATTTCCAGAAAGTCTCCTCCTCATTGATTTGACCATTGGAATTGATGATGCGACCTCCTCCGTCGTTAACGCCGATTGATTTTGCCATGCGCACACCGATCATTCCAAAAGGAGTTTTCCGAATGGTCACTTCCGGAAGAACAGCCTCCAGTTTGAGATCGATGATCATCAGATACTGGCGCTCCGGGCGAGCCTCGGCAACGATGCGTCGCCGTTCCTTGAAAACGATCTGATCCTCCGGATCCTTCCATAAGCTCGAAGAAACCACTCCTGCATGGATATCGGAATCTTCCAAAGAATCCACTTTTTGATGAACGATACGACCTTTGTTTTCGCCTCGATCTCCCCAGAAATCGATCTCATTGATCATATGATGCGAGATCCAGACACTGTTGTGATGGCTGTGGCCATGAGGGTCATGCGGATGCCCCAATCGAGTGAGAGAAAGCCCTGAAGGACCATTGACCGGATAAATGAATGGGCGACGCAACTCGTTTCCAAAGTGAAAGCGCAGCAACTCCGTGCCCTTGTTCTGGATGGAGACTTCATCATGCGGCAATGGAAGTGCCTGCATCTCGGGGATGGGTTTGGGACGATATCCGCTTGAGTCGGACGACTCAGCAATCAAAGTGGAATAGCCCGACAGACAGAAACTCAAGGCCAGGCATGAAACAACTTTGGACGAAGATGAACCAGCTCGAGTATCAAGCCTGAACAGGTTCCGGATTTTTTCGAATCTTGGCAACCACATCACTGAACACTGTATAGACCAAGGGAACCACAAACAAAGTCAAAAAGGTACTCGTCAACATCCCCCCCACAATCACGATCCCCATGGGGCGACGACTCTCAGCACCCGCTCCAAAACCTATGGCAATGGGAAGAATTCCCGAAATCGTCGAGACCGCCGTCATCAGGATAGGCCGCAATCGCACGGCACCCGATTGAACCATGGCCTGATGCGCATTCATGCCCTGCTCCTTCAATTGATTCGCGAACTCGACCAGCAGAATCCCATTCTTGGTCACCAATCCAACCAACAACACCATTCCAATTTGACTGAACAGATTGATGTTCATGGCAGGGATGGGAGGAATCCAGCCTGACTTACCCAAAGCACCCAGCAACCAGAGCAATCCAAGTGCACCCACCGCAGCGAGAGGGACCGTCAACATCACGGTCAATGGATGAACCAGACTTTCAAACTGAGAAGCGAGTACCATGTAAACAATGATCAAGGCCAGGATGAGGATCCAATAGATCTCCTTGCCGGCATCCTGAAGATCACGGGATTCGCCAGACCAATCATAAAGAAAACCTGATGGCATCTGTTCGTCCAGCATGCCCTTGACCTTTTCCACTGTCGTTCCCATCGTCACACCCACCGGAGTACCCGAAATGGTGGCGCTTCTGATACGGTTGTAACGTTCGATCTTGTTCGGCGCAACACCCACCTCACGCCGCACAATACTTGACAATTGAACGAGGCTCCCCTCCCGATTCCGGACGTATATTTTGTCCAGATCACCGGGCGTCAAACGATTGGTTCTTTGAAGCTGAGCGATCACATCGTATTCCTTGCCCTCTTTTTTGATCCGGCTGACATCAAGCCCTCCAAAAAGAATCTGCAAGGTTCTGGAAATATCCTGGATGGAAACACCCAGTGCAGCAGCACGGTCACGATCGATATCCAGTTTCAGCTCCGGCTTGTTGTACTCAAAGGAACTTTGGATGTTCTGAATGAAGCCGGATTGCTGCAACTGATTCACAAAATCTGAGACAAAGGTATCCAACTCTTCGAGATCACCCGCCTGAATCACGACCTGAAAAGGCGAACGAAAGCTACGGTTGATAGTTTTTGGAATGGTAGGAATCGCAATGGCGCCTTCGACTTCCGTGAAAAAGCGTTGCCGAATACCACCCGGACTATTGACAATTTCCTGCACAGATCGATCACGCTCCTCCTTCAGATGGACGAAGACGATGCCATTGTTAGCCAGACCAGGTCCTGAAAAACCAGGCGCTACCAGGGAGCCATAAATTTCAACTTCAGGCGTCTCGGAAAGAATTTTTTCCATTTGTTTCAGCATCCGGTCGGTGTACTCGGAAGTGGAACCTTCCGGTGCAATCACGAAACAAAAAAGCCTGCCTTTATCTTCCTCAGGAAGAAAATCCCCTTCGAGATTCGAGTAGAGCAATTGGCTGGCGAACAGAAGGAACACCGCCAACATGCCCAGTATCCCCAGCCGTGCAATCACTGAAAGATCCAACAAGCCCTGAAGGATCGATTGATAAAGACGCGTAATGAAATGCAAGGTGGCTTCAAATCTGCGAACCAGAAACCCCTGTTTTTTGGAGGACGGTTTCAGGATACGGGCGGCCATCATGGGAGTCAGCGAAAGTGCCACGAATGTGGACACAATGACCGCCCCCACAATCGCAACCGCAAATTCCACAAATAATCGACCGGTCGTGCTGGATTGTAAAGCCAAGGGCGCAAACACTGCCACCAGCGCTACGGTCGTGGCAATGACCGCAAAGGTGATTTCCTTCATCCCCTTGAAAGCAGCATCCATTGGCTCCATGCCTTTCTCAATATGCCGATGAATATTTTCGAGCACCACGATGGCATCATCGACCACGATCCCGATGGCCAGCACCAGTGCCAGCATCGTCAAAATATTGATCGAAAATCCCAGCAGATTCATCACCGCAAAACTGGCAATGATCGACACAGGAATCGCAACCGCCGGGATAAGTGTCGCCCGGAAGTTGTGGAGGAAAAGAAAGATCACCGTCACCACAAGGAAAAAGGCAAATCCCAGAGTCAACCAAACTTCGCTGATGGATTCCTCCACAAACGTGGATTCATCATAATTCACCACCATTTCAATGCCATCGGGAATCGTTGGACGCACCAGTTCAAGTTGATCACGGATCCCGTGAGAAACTGCTACTGAATTGGCTTTCGATTGCTTGACAATACCCAGAAAAATACACGGTCTGCCGTTGTTGCGCGCTCCTGTCCGTTCATTTTCAACCCCCTGCTCTGCATGCCCTATATCCCGAAGACGCACAAAGCGATCCTTGTTCTGCCGCACAACCAATTGATTGAACGCCTCCACGGACTTCATCTCACCCCGTGTCTGGATGGTCATTTCACGATCCCAGTTTTCCACGCGTCCACTGGGCAACTCCACGTTCTGTTCGAGAAGAGCCTGCTGGACATCCAATACGGTCACCTGATGAGCCGCCATTTTTTCAGAATCCAGCCAGAGTCGTATCGCAAAACGCTGCTCACCACCAATCGTGATGGACGACACACCCTCGACCGTTTGGAGTCGGTTCTTGATTTGTTTTTCAGCCAGATCCGTCAACTCCAAAGGCGTGAAACGATCGCTGCTCATCCCGATCCAGATAATGGGACGTGCATCGGAATCCTGTTTGGAAATCACGGGCTCATCAATCGTTTCCGGAAGACGCCCTCGCACGCGCGAAACACGATCACGCACGTCCTGAGCAGCGATATTGATGTCACGGGATAAATTGAATTCGATCGTGATATTGCTGACCTGTTCGCGACTTTCACTTCGAAGGGTCTTGATTCCGGGAACATTGTTCACCGCTTCCTCCAGTCGCTCGGTGATTTCAGTCTCAACCACTGACGCATTGGCGCCCGGGTAAACGGTGGTCACGTTGACGATGGGTGGATCAATATCAGGTAATTCACGCACCGGCAATCGGCTCAGACTGATGGCACCGAACAAGACGAGCGCCAGACTCATCATGGTGGCTAATACGGGGCGCTGGATGCTGATTTCAGGCAGCTTCATTGACTCTATTGGTATGTGGCTGCTGACTCAGCAGGAGCAAGTTTGACAGGCGAACCCGGGCCGATTTTCTGTGTTCCCTCCACAATCACCATTTCACCCTCTGACAGGCCCTGTGTGATTTCCACTTTTCTGGTCTTGCGCTCCCCGACAGTCACGGTTCGAAACTGCGCCAGATTGTTATCATCAATGACATACACCATGGCACGTCCGCCATCCAATGTCCTGAACAAGGCAGGTTCGGGAATAACAATGGCTTGATCGCGGATCGTAAGCGTCAGATCCAGCGTAGCAAACATGCCAGGTTTGAGGAGACCCTCTGGATTAGGAACTGTCGCCTTGATCAGAGTGGTGCGAAGCTCAGTATCAACGTAAGGAGCCACGAAGAAAACGGAACCGGAAAATGTTTGTTCAGGGTAGGCGGCTACTTTAACCTGAATGGATTGCCCTGTCCTGCAGACACTCAGGAATCGTTCTGGCACATTGAATTCTAAGTTGACGGTATCCAGTGCAACCAGCCAGGTCAGTGTGGTATTCGGTGATATCACCTGACCGGGACTGACTGGTCTCGCCCCTATCGTACCGTCAAACGGAGCCGTGATGCGCGTATCCTGAAGCTGGCGATGACGCAAGTTGACCAGAGCTTGTTGGGCTTCAAACTGAGTCTTGGTTTGATCAAATTCCTGCCTTGAGATCAATTTGCTCTCCAACAACTCCTTATTGCGGAGGTAATTGGATTTACTCAGCGCAAGATTAGCTTCTGTTTCCACCAAAGTGGCATGTATTTTGGTTCGATCGAGTTCCATCAGAAGTTGCCCCTTCTTGACTTTTTGGCCCTCGAGAAAATGAATCGCTTCAAGGATACCTGCGGTTTCTGACTTCAGTTCCACCATCTCCTCCGCAGCAACAGTTCCGATGAGAGATAAAGTGTCGGCTACCTGTTCAACACTGGCTGCTACCGCAACCACTTGAGTCGGCCTCATCGGAGGCGGGCCTCCAGCTTTTTCTTCAGCTACCGGACCACAACCCGTTAAAATGCCCAAGGCCAGCCCAATGCTTGTTATCGTGTAAATGAAACGCGTCATATGTCATCTATCCTGTGGCACCATCACCAGGCAATGCATTCATGCCTGCGACCCGACAGGGGGCATACTCTTGAGGGAAATAGAAGCGCTTGCAAGATCATTCGATCAAGCAAGGGGAGAAGGAGGAAACGCAAGAGACAGAGGGTTTAGGTGTGACAATGATTCGCTTCAAGCCAGAGCAGCATGCTTGAGCGCGAAGGCATCCTGCTGAGGAACCCAGAGAACAATAATAACCCCCCTGTGCGGCTCGTTATATATAGCGGGTGGGATCCAGAAAATACAAAATGATTCCCACCGCCAAAAAACCCATCATCAATGCCAAATCCATTTTAAAATACTTCATTAGATCAGGTAGCAAAAAAAGGGAGCGATGGTTTTCCTGTATCTCCACTGGGAGAGGCGAAATAATTTCCAGGTGAATGGGGTCTTATTGTTGCTGACACTCGTCAAACTCGCACGAAAAACCATCGCTCATCTTCATTCAAGCTTCGCTTTTCAATTTCATCATGAAAAAGGCCTGATAAGTGGATACGAAGCATTTACCGTACCGTATTATTTATGAGAAAATAAACACACATCATACACCTCCGAAATGTGTTACGCTTTAATACATTTTGAAGAATCCAAGCGCAAAAAACGCCAGAGCGTAGAAAAACCAGCAACGGTGCTGACTTTTCACTCATTTGCGACGAAGGTGGCTCCCTCAATTTCTGAGCGCAGGAACGAGGGGAGGTTTCCTGGGTTCAACTGGAGTACCATCGTGTGCTTTCCAGCTGGAAGACTGGTGGACAACTCACGCTTATATTCAAACTCCCGCCCATCAATCCACAGGCGAGTATCATCATTGGCATTGATATTGATCGTCACGCGCTCTCCTGTCGTTTCGAATGAAGCCGTCGCCATCAGCCCGATCAAGCTGGTAACCTGGTTGATATTTCTCAGTCGCAAGGCTTGTGCCATGATGGGCTGCAACAGCCGCCCATCCACCAGGGTATCGGCGGGATTCCAGGCGGAACCCGAGGTATCCACAATAATGCGCTCAATGCCAAATTGTTCATCCGTATGACGTCCTGCACGCAATTTCCAGCGACGAGCCACATTGTTTCTTGCGGCATCAAATGGGCCTGATTCACCCAGCTTGGAAAGGAAACTCAATAAATCGTGCTTGTCCTGGTCAGAAAGTGCCTCCAGTAAACCCGCAGGCATCATGGAAGCTCCCATGGTCTTTTCGCTAACATCCTGTTTGGGAACAGAAACGATCTGATTAACGGCATTTCTCAAAAAGTATTCGTCCCCGTTTTCTGACTGCAGTATACCACTGTATTCTTCTCCATCCTTGGTCTCAAGAATCACGGAGTGATAGCCTTCCTTGATCTTGGCATTGGGGGCGATCAGAGACTCGACCAGGTAATCTGTTGGCGCACTGGCACCAATCGAAGTCAAATCCGGACCTACCTGCCCACCGACACCTCCAATGGCGTGACAGGCAACGCATCCCAACTCAGGTCTACGGTAAACAGCCTCTCCCCGTGCGGGGTCGCCCTTACTCTCTGCCAAGTCAGCCATCTTCAAGAAAGAGTCGGGATTCACATTGTTTTGATCGCTCATCAACTGACCAACCTTTTCGATTGCCAACAGGAACTCAGGTTCATTGCGGCCTGCTTTCTGAACACTCCTGATGCCTGCCTGTGCCGCTTTGCGACTGAGTGAAATATTTTTGATCGCTGATTTCATCACACTCAGCACCTGACGCCTTTGAATCAAATAAGTCCAGAGAGCTTCAAGCTCGGCTTCCGATTGAAGTTCATTGAGTGTTTCCCATACTTGAGGCAGGGCGGCATCAGGCTTGGTCACAGCCAGCGATTGCGTCGCCAGGCGTCGGATGGACTCAGGCTGATCCGGAGTGATCAGCAGCTTCAGGGAATTCCATGCGTCGTCTCCGCCAATGGCGCCCAATGCCAGAACTGCACGCCCGCGCACCTGTTCTTGTGCTCCATCATTTTTGGCAGTAGCCATCAGTGCATTGAGCGCACCTGCAAATTTCCATTCCCTTACCAGATCAAGTGCCGCGATCTGGACTTCTTGATTGGGGTGATTGAATAGCCGGGCAATGCGAGCCTGCTGTCCAGTGGGTTTCAGCCGTCGCAGGCGAGATGCATCATTCAGCGCGCTCAGACATTTCAACACAGCAGTCTCATCACGCGCATCATCCTGCACAATTTCTATCAAGCGATTCAGTTGACTGACGGTGCCCGCCTTGGCGATCAAACTTGTCCATGGCCCTTCCATCAGTTCATCACCTGTCCTGGAGGCAATCAAGGGCTCCAGCACTTTACTCGCTTTGGCCGGCTCGATGGAACTAAGCCCGAATTCGAGTTCAGCCTCTTTTCCAGCAGGGTCCCAGGTACCGTTTTGAATCGATTGTATCCATGGATCCACCAGGTCATTGATGGTTAACCACAGTCCGTAATCCAGGAAACGATCCATGGGGTGTTGCAACACAGACAAAGCCAGAGCTGCGGCACTGCCTGTCTTTGAATGCGATAATGCGCGAAGTGCCTCCAGTCGCACGCGGGGATGTTTGTCACGGACAAGTTGAGCCAGCCAAACTTCAGCGTTTGAATCCTCTTTCATCCAGAAGCGAAGCACCCTGACAGCCGCGGCACGAACACGGCCATCATCTGCCTGAAGGAGCTCTTCAAGCAGGGGCATGTTGACTTGATCCAGAGACTGGTGCATCCAGAGAGCCTGCAGTCGATCTTGCTCATCGTCGTGTTGCTCAGTCCAATCCCTTAGGGAGCCATGGATCGCATCTCCACGTTCCGTCAAGATCCGGCGCGCCTGCTTGCGATTATAGGCGTTGGGCGACTTGAGTTCACCCATGAGTTGCCCGTCAGACATTCCGACCAATCCCGCTCGTGGAAGTAAAGGATGATTCTTGTAACTGATACGCCAGATACGACCCGTCACTTTATCACGCCGTGAATCACGGAAATCAACCTCACCATGTTGAATAATCGGATTGCTCCAGTCCGCGACATAAAGCGCTCCATCGGGCCCAACCTTGACGTCAATCGGGCGAAAAGTGGGATCCAGAGATCGGACCAGATCTCCGACCTCCTGCGCTGCATAGCCCGCTTCATTTTCACTGATGGAAAAACGTACGATGCGGTGCGCACGGAAGTCGCAGGTAATGGCTGAACCTTGCCAGTCTTGAGGCCATTGTTCGCTTTGAATGATTTCAAGTCCACAGAACTTCGGGTAGGAGCCTGGACTGACGCTGTCAAGCAGACGCCTCCCTCCTGCATACGTAAAATACATGGCCCCTGGAACGCCGTAAGTGATCCCCTGATAACCCGCTCCATCGGTCACAAAGGACTGCCCGTATTCATCGAACTGATGTCCCCAGGGATTACAGAAACCACGTAAATAAACGCCAAGATCGAGATTCGAAGGACGCAGATGCAGCAGTCCACCACTGTTCAACCGGACTAAGCCATTGGGCGTTTCAAGGTGACTGTGGATATAAATCGACTGATTCATATACAATTGACCGTCATGTCCCCAACGCAGGGTATGGAGTATGTGATGGGTGTCTTCAGTACCAAAACCAGAAAGGACTACCCGCTTCTCATCGGCCCGACCGTCACCATCCGTATCTTTCAAGTGCAGTAATTCGGTGCTCTGCCCGACGTATGCCCCACCATCACCTGGCTCGATACCCGTTGGCATCAGGAGCCCTTCGGCAAAAACCGTGGTTTGATCCGCAATCCCATCTCGATCCGTATCTTCCATGATGAGAATCTGGTCGTTCGCTTCCTCACCCGGTTTGATCTGTGGATACAAGCTGGAACCAGCCACCCAGAGTCTGCCCTCAGGATCAAAATTAATCTGGATTGGCTTGCTCATCAAAGGGCTTTCAGCCCAGAGGGTCATTTCAACTTCCGGTGACAACTGGAATTTCCCTTGATCGGCAGCATGATCTGTTGAAAGTGTCACTCCAAGAGCTGACTTCGCTTCAGTCAAAGAGGGAACCGGTTTTCTCCAGGCAAGGGCATCCGATTCCGTCACGGAACTCTCTACCTTTACCAGTTCCCACCGATGACGCCGGGGAATGGCAAGTTGATGGATTTCCGATTCTATCTTTGCGACCATCGGATCAAACTGAGGAATTTCCACCGCATTCTGCCCCTGCTCATGTTTTCTGAACCCAAAAAGGTAGGTCTGGTTTTGAGGACGGAAGCGATGGAAGAAAAGTTCATTTTTCTTGAGGATGCGTTCCCGCATTTGCTCAGCCTGATCAAATTGAGGGCCCCGCTGAAAAGTCTCGCCTTGCCCCCATTGCGAAGCGGATCGCACGGCATAAGTACGACCATCTATTTTTAAAGCCCAGGATCCAGCATCCAATCCCTCAAAACGAACCCTGCGCGAGGTGATGGCTGAAGGATAGATTTTGTCATCTTCATCATGATTGGGAAAAGGCAATAAATCGTCTCTGACTTCAAATTCAATGCGATTGGAACTGCGACGAAGATCAAAAACCTGATTCCCCCTTGAGCCGGACCCCACTGTCCCATTGGCAGCAATCTCCAGATGCCAGGGCCATGGTTTACATCGCATCACTGCCTGAAAATGATCCGCAATCCTTGAGTAACCATAGGCATTGGGATGAATACCATTGTCGGTGAATACCCGTTTGTAGGGATCGGCGTGGCCATCACCAAGGCCGTGGAACAAATCAATGAACGGAATGGCACGCTTCCTGGCAATGGAGGCAATGGATGAAGTGTAAGATTTGAGGACTCGATTATGCGCGGTTGGATCAGGAAGCGCTCCTCCCATGGCTTCATGCCTCACGGGACTGATTAAAACCAAGCGCACCGATTGCTTATGCTTCGAACTTTCCTGAATCCGATCCAGCAAGCGGTTCAAATCTTCGTTGAATTGACCAAGAACCTGAGTGCCTTCCAGAGACGAAGCCATGCCGTAGCCGATCACGACCACGTTTGGCTGAAAAGCTTCCAGTTCCCGGATGATGAGATCCTGCCAGGTGGCTCTGGGCTTGCTCCAATCAAAGCTGGCTCGGGATTGTCCGCCGGGATTGTCACCACTCCAGGCGAAATTACGGAAAATAAGTCCATGATGCGGATGCCTGGCAGTTAGTCTGGATTCCAGCATGCCCCAGGACTGCTCGCGCTCGAGCAGGGTGTCTCCAAGGAATGCAATACGATCATTCTCCTGAAATTGAAAGGCATGGGGAGAGGCATTTTGTGCGTAAACGGTCTGCCCGGGCCAGAGAACACTCATTGACAACGCAAAGAGCAAGATCGTGGCAGTGGCAGGTATCTTTTCTCGAAGAACGCCGCGCCAGGAAAGGTCATTCAAATCAGACTTAAGCTTCATATTCATTGGTTCAATTTTTTGGAGTTGAAAATCTTGATATCATGATTCAAGAGCTGTTCCGAAAAAATAAGAGAATATCGAGAAACTAGGAAAGTTCCCGAAAAAGTTCAAGCTTACGATGAGGGCATTGTGCCAAAGGCATCTCAATGGAACATAAAAAGGCCGGCAGTATAATGCCGGCCTTGATGAAAACAGGGCCTCTGCGAGTTTTTAGAAGGCCATCAAACGCTCCATACATGAAGACGCTTGAAATTTCGCAAGTCAAAGAGGTGCCATCAAAATAACGATCAAGCCACCATTAGCTCGGGTTGAATTATTTTTCAGTTTGAACCGTCACTTTCAACTTCAAGCATTTCAATGAAATGTTCGGCCTCCTGAATCGGTTGATTCATTTGGTTGATCAGATCGCTAATATCTCTTCGATTTGAAGCGTCTCTTCCTTGAGCCAACCAATGGCCTGCGCATTGAGATTGTGCTTGAGATAAAGCACGTAATCTTTCATTTGAATAAGCACGGGTTCAATGGCATTGCCAGCAAGTAAAAGGGAGGAGCACATTTTCTCAAATCTTGCTCTGGTCTGGAAAAGTTTGGCACGACTTTTCCGGCTCAGGCCCGGACTTTGAATTTCACTGATCTGCGTGGTAGCTCATACGGCGACACGCCTGCATCATGAGCGTGAGGCTATCGACACAGAAAACAGTCACTGAAAACCCAACATACCACCCGGCTTGTTGATGGCGCGCTGCGGTGGAGCGATGGCGAGAAGCGATCCATGTTAAACAGATGTGTGACGAGTCATTAAAATTTGTATCTCAGACTGGACACAACGCGCAGGTCGTTGCTCTTGCGTCCGAGCGCTGGCTGGTTATCAAAGACGTCCTGAATCGTAAAACGCATGCCTAGCTTTTCCGTGAGGTCTGAATCAATCCCAATTTCAGCAATGACGAGATAGTTTTCAAAATAGTCGACCTGAGGGACATATTCCAGCTTTTGCCAGAGCCGTGCACGCTCGCTGATCTGATATTTGGCTGATTCGGCGACACGCAGAGACATATAATGATCCGTGATACCCCCAACCTTCTCGTAGACGAAACCCGGACCCAGTTCCCCACTGAGCTCAAACTTGTCCTCTTTGAAAAAGTAATGACCCAAACCAGGACTAACCGTTCCGCGAAATCCGACATCTGCAATGGCGTCATGGAGAGCAGATAGGTTCAACAACGCAAACGTACGATCGTTGGTAAAAAGACGATTATACTGACCTGTGCCTCGAAGGGTTTCATTGTTTTTAACCCCTTCGACCTCACCCAGACTGCCGTCAGCCGACAAACTTAATTCATTCAATTCCCATTTTTTAAGACTGAGGATACTTGCCGTAGCAAGCAAGGTATCGTTGTTACCCTGAGTAAGGGTAAAACCAACGGAAGCATTGGTTTCCCATTTTGGTTTTTCGGTTTCTTCGATGGTTTCGACTTCCTGAGCTTGGGTCATGAACCCAGTGAAGGCAGTGATGGCGCATATCAGGAACCAGCGCGTTGTTGTATGGATCATTTGATCAGTATTCATGTGATTATTGTGCAAGGGCTTGTTTGTTAAAAAGAATGTCAAAAGTCCAGACCCTCTGAGCTGCCTTTTGAATCAGCAAGCAATGCAGGATCGTGTATTTAACAGTCTTAACTTTGGTAAATGGATCTTTTATACCAAGCTGATTTATTTTCAGACTGTCTTCACCGGATTGCCCAGTTCTCCAATACCTGAGACTCTTATGGCAACGTGATCGCCTTCTTCAAGGGTAAAATCGTCATCAGGAACCACACCTGTTCCCGTCAGTAAAACCGATCCGGATGGAAAACTTTGAGAACGATTCAGATAATCCGAGAGCTCGTCGAAAGATCGTTTGATCTGGTTGATTGATGTTTCGCCCTCGAACACGACTTTGTCGTCTCTGGTGATTTTGACTCCGATGCTCCATTGTCGGGCTTCCGATTCATCTGGTCCGAAAACAATCCAGGGCCCAAGCGAGCAACTGCGATCATACATTTTGGCCTGTGGAAGGTATAAAAGATTTTCGCCTTCAATGTCACGTGAACTCATGTCATTTCCAATGGTATAGCCCACCACGCTGCCTTGAGTATCCATCACCAGGGCAAGTTCAGGTTCAGGCACATTCCATGAGGCATCTTCACGAATCCCAACCGCGTCACCCGTGGCAACGACTTTACCGGGCATTGATTTAAAGAAAATTTCAGGCCGTGGCGCGTCATACACCTTATCGTAGGCGGTGGCACTGAAATCGGATTCCTCCATACGCGCAGTTTTACTGCGCAGATAAGTGACTCCGGCGGCCCACACTTCCTGATTATCTACCGGAGCAAGGAGAGTGACTTCCTGCAACGCCAACTTCGGGGTGTCGGGATTCTGTAATTGAGTAAGGATCAAGGCACGTTTTTCTGCGTCGAACAATGATTTCATTTCCGTGATCTCAAAGGAGTTCAGATCGATGACTTGATCGCTGTCATTCAGGTAGCCAATTCTTGGCAATGGATTATCTTGTGTGTTGAAACGGCAAATTCTCATGAGATGAGAATAATTAGAGGTTCATCACTGATTATCCAGCATTTTCATTTTTCAACGAGGCCTTGCAGGTTCTTCCCTGACATTCTAGAACAAGTCCCATGCAAACTTATCAGGCATCATGTATTTTCGACGGCAAAGCAACACTCGCAGAAGGTCCGGGCTGGGATGAGGAACGTCAGGCCATTGTCTGGGTGGATATTGAGAAAGGCAAGATCTCTCGTTTCTATCCAAGTACACACCGCAATGAAACCTGGGCCATCTCTCAGAAAGTTGGCTGTGTCGTTCGCACGTCCAAAGGCGATCTCCTGGCTGGTGGCCAGGAGGGCCTGCTCAAACTGAACCCGGAATCCGGAGAAGTCACTTCCCTCCAGAACCCTGAGCCCGATTTGCCTGTGAATCGATTCAATGACGGCAAATGTGACCCTCAAGGACGCTTGTGGGCCGGCACGATGTCCTGCGAGGAGGAGGAAGGAGCCGGGAGCCTGTACCGCATCACCAACGAGGGATCGGTCAAGCGCATGGTGGAATCAGTCACGATCTCCAATGGACTTGCGTGGTCACAGGATGGAACAAGCATGTATTATATTGACACCCCCACCCGCCACGTCGACGCCTTCGACTTCGATCCAGTGGAGGGTGAGATTTCCAATCGACGCCATGTCATCGAAATCCCCAAGGACATGGGTTATCCCGACGGCATGACGATCGACGCCGAGGGCAAGTTATGGGTTGCCCTCTGGGCGGGATGGGGAGTGGGTCGATGGGATCCAGCGACTGGTGAGTTGCTGGCCAGGGTCCAATTACCGGTTGAATGCGTCACCGCCTGTTGCTTCGGCGGAAAAGATTATCGTACGCTCTACATCACCACGGCCAGCCGTGATCTGGATGAAGAAGGACACAAGGAGCAACCTCAGGCAGGTGGTCTCTTTGCTGCAGATGTCGGCGTCGCAGGCCTGCCAACGCCTGTGTTCAAAGAAGCATGACCATGCCGCTCATTCTTGTTGATAAAAACATCCTTCCATGACCGAACAAAAAACAAGGCCTTCCCTGATCGATATCGGGCTGAATCTGACACATGACTCCTTTGATCATGACAGGAAGGACGTGCTCCAACGCGCGCTCGATCTCGGTGTCCACCGCATGATCCTCACGGGTGCAACCGAGGAGGGAAGCCACAAAGGGCTCGAACTGGCGAAATCCTACCCTGGCACTTTTTACACAACTGCAGGCATTCATCCACACCATGCCAAAGAGGTCAATGGTGACACTTTTACAGTTCTGCAGGAACTTTACACCCTGCCTGAAGTCGTGGCTGTCGGTGAATGCGGCCTGGATTATTTCCGCGATATCTCGCCACGCTCTACTCAGGAAAAAGTGTTTATCGCGCACCTCCAAATGGCAGTCTGCAATCAGTTACCGATGTTCCTGCACCAACGTGATTCGGGAGATACCTTTATTTCCATTCTCAAGGAGTTCCGGGAAAAACTCTCGGATGTCGTTGTTCATTGTTTCACCGATGACAAAAAAGTCCTGTTCGGTTTACTCGATCTGGAATGCCACATCGGCATCACAGGATGGATTTGTGATGAACGCAGGGGCAAGCACCTCAAGGAACTGGTTCCAAGCATTCCGACGAATCGATTGATGATCGAAACCGACGCCCCGTATCTCATGCCGAGGGATCTCGATCCCAAACCAAAAACACAGCGTAACGAACCCATGCATCTACCTCATATCGCGCGTGAAATTGCCAAATGCACCGGAAAACCCTTCGAGCAACTGGCACAAGAAACCACCGCCAATGCCAACTCCTTTTTCCGACTTGCACCTCTTGACGAAATTCACCCAGAGGAGGACCGGACATGAAGCTCATTTCATGGAATGTGAATGGTATGCGGGCCGTGCTGGGCAAAGGGCTGCTGGACATCATCGATGACATGGATGCCGACATTCTTTGTTTCCAGGAGACAAAGGCGCAACCTGAACAACTGGTCGATTTCGATTGGCCCGAGGGCTACGAGGTGTTCTGGCATTCTGCGGTCAAGAAAGGTTACTCGGGCACCGGTGTGCTGAGTCGTCAAAAACCTCTCAAGGTATGGAACGGTCTGGATATCCCTGAACATGATCAGGAGGGTCGTGTTCAAAATCTGGAGTTCGATTCCTTTATTCTGGTCAATGTGTACACCCCCAACGCACAACATGGCCTGGCGCGCCTGGATTATCGTCTGGCCTGGGATGAAGCCTTTCGCCATCACGTCTGTAAATTACAACAACAAAAACCGGTCCTTTTCTGTGGCGACCTGAACGTCGCTCATCAGGAAATCGACCTTGCCCGGCCCAAAGACAATGCAAAAAACCCCGGTTTCAGTCCGGAGGAACGTGCGTCTTTCACCCAATTGGTCGATGCAGGTTTTATCGACACCTTTCGCGAATTTGAACAAGGCGGCGGACATTATTCCTGGTGGAGTTACCGTGCAGGAGCACGGGCAAGGAACGTCGGATGGCGCATCGATTACTGCTGTATCTCCCCCGAACTTCGCCCCAAGCTTGAAAAAGCCTTTATCATGCCAGACGTCATGGGTTCGGATCACTGTCCGGTGGGCGTCCAATTGGGCCTCTGATTTTTAAGGCACAAGGTGTTTACCCGAAATGGAGCGTGACGTCTCTGGATGCCCTTTGCTGCCTGGCTTTCTCCATGCCTTGAGGCAGCGGGCGTGAATGTTGCAAAACTACCCACACGCCGACTCGAAGGCATTGATGTGCTCACGCGTACCTGAGACAAAGAGCGTATCGCCCTCCATCATCACCATGGGCGGTAATGGCTCTTTGAAGGTATGAGGGGTTTCCTCATTCCCATCCGGACTGTCGCGGACGAGCAGCAGGATGTTGACGTGATAATGCTCCGGAAGTTTGGCGTCTTCAATGGAAATACCGCTCAGCGTTCCCCCTAAAACGACACTGGCTACCTGGTATTCTCCGACGATTGGAATACGGTCGTTCAGAAAATGGGAGCGCAGCTTTTCAGCCAGTCGATAAGCCATGTCTTTGGCCGGCAATACCACGCTGTTGGCCCCGAGTTTTTCCAATACCTTGGCGTGTCTCTCGTCCAGGGCACGGGTCACGATGTAGGGAATTTCAAGCTCCTTGAGATTCAGGGTCGCCAAAATGCTTCCCTGCATGTTCTCTCCAATGCCTACCACCACCGTATCGGCTTCCTGAACCCCGGCTTCTTTCAATGCGTCCGGATCTTCGGCATTCAACTCGACGGACTCAAGACCTGATTCGGCCAGAGCCTGAACCCGTTCAGGATCCATATCCGCGACGATCACTTCCGTGTCAAAGGCAGCCAGACGCTTTGCCAGGTGGGTTCCAAAGCGCCCCGCTCCAATGATGAAGATTCTCTTGTTCTGAGCCATGACACAGTCTGGCACAGATTCCTCTCTCAACCCAATGACAAATCTTCCCTGGGGTAATTCACCTTGGAGGGTTTCAGCGGCCGAGCCAGATGAAGGGCCAGCATCAGTGGTCCCACTCTGCCAATGAACATCAATGCCATCACCACCACCTTACCTGCGGTCGTGAGGTGTGGGGTGACGTTCAAGCTCAACCCAACTGTACTAAACGCACTCACCACTTCAAAGATCAGCGAAAGCCAACGTTGATCTGCTGGCAAATGCGGGTTCGATCCTTCCGTGATCATCAGGGCCCCCACCCCGGCCACGATCATCATAACGGCCAGAAAACTGATCATCACGGCAATTTGAACGAATTTAGGTTCGATCTTTCGACCCCAGAGTTGAATTGATTCACGTCTTTGCAAAGCCGACCATGCCGTCAACAGAATTACGGCGAAAGTCACGGTCTTGATCCCGCCGGCCATCGAACCGGGACATCCCCCGATATACATCCAGACCAGACTTCCAAGGATGGTGTCCGGATTCATCTGCCCCAAATCCACCACACTGAATCCTGCCGTACGAAGCATCACGGAATGCACCAGGGCCAGAGACACCCGTTGCCCCGTCGGCAGGCCTTGAAGGGTATGATTCCGCTCAAAGACCAGGATTGCTGCCGTTCCAAGCACAAGCAACACGACAGTACTCCAAAGGCACAAACGGGTCTGGATGGTCCACCTGGATTGGGTATGTTTCGAATGGTGTTTCCTGATGCGATTTCGCAATTGGATCAATGAGATCAAACCAATGCCACCACCGATCACCAGGAAATTAATCACCAACAAGGCCGAACCATCATCACGCCAGACAGAAATACCTTCAGGAAAACTGGAAAATCCCGCGTTACAAAAAGCACTTACCGCGTGAAACATACTATGCCCCATACGCGCGCCCAAGCCTCCATCAGCCCCCCCCTGCCCTATCGAAGGCCCAAGGAGAAACAGCAAGACCGCACCCACCACTTCAAAAATCACAATGAAAAAACAGGCATATCCAAAGACTTGTTTTGGGCGCATGGATTTCACCTTGCCGATGGTATTGTCAATCGTCTTTTCTTCGGAAAGACTCGGTCGATCTCCCCCAAACATCGTGATCAACAAGCCAGCCGTAAAAATCCCCAGGCCACCGACTTGAATCAACACGGCAACAACCCCCAACCCGAAAGGATGATAAACCTCAGCAATCTTGAAGGTGGATAAACCCGTCACGCAAGTTGCGGAAACCGCCACAAACAACGTATCAAGCAATGAAGGAGCCATTCCAGGCCCCGCCTGAAGAAATGGCATGCTCAACAACAAAGCCCCAATCAATATCACCGCCCCGAATCCCACCGGCACCATCCACAATCGTGGCCCCAAAGGCGGCAACTCCTTCCTTAATTTGCTCTCATTGGGCAGCATGATCCTCCATGATTCGATCCAGTGGACTCGTCAGGCGTCTCAGATCGCGACGCATCACGTGGGTATAGATCTCGGTCGTTTTCACATCCGCATCTACCCTGAGTTCCTGAAGGGGGCGAATTGGTGATACCGTGCTCCAGCATATGGGTGGCAAATAATGACGCAGCGCGTGTGTGCCGACCCGTTTGGAAATGGCGGCAACTTGAGAGGAACGCTTACCTGCTTTCTGTAATCCATTTTTCATGACATGATACCTGCGCTCCTTCCTCGATATTGAATCAATGGAACGCTTGCGAGCTGGAAAAGGATACTGCCATTCGAATGCTTTCCCGGCAATGGGATACTTGCGATCTAAGTCAAAAGGCAGATCCTTCCGATGAATTGTGTTCACTTTTTCAATCTGACTTTGCAGCGGACGGTGAAGCTGAACCGGCAATACAGCGATGCGATCCTTAACCCTTTGCCATCTCTTCCCAAAACCCGTACCTGGCCAAAATCCAAATCTTTCGCTCGAGACCGGATACACTCCATCAAACACAATCCAGAACCATACATTAATTTGGCCATCAATTGATGCACCTCTTCCATGGCTTCCAACAGGCAAGTATGTTCAGCCTCGATCAACACTGTTGGTGGTCGCTTACCCTTGGTCGCTTGTTTCGACTTCATTCCGGGTGCCAGTGGTTGATCCAGCACATGACGATAAAGGAAAAACAAGGCAATGAGAGCCTGCTTTTGAGTTGAAGCCACTACTTCACGATCACTCGCCAAATGCTAAAAAACCCTGCAGCCAGTCACACCGCGTTGAGTTGACGCGCTCTTGAGGATCGATCATGTTGATTCCGTAAGCCCCGCGGATAAGCCACAGGTTGCTCAGTTTAACGTTCGCATCAAGAAAACGCACATGCCCAACACTTCTCAGAGTCTAGCCCTTGCTTTTGCGATCCTCATTTGGCCAATATCGTCCCGAGCCGACGACTCGACCTCGTTTCCGCTCTGGAAGCCAGGGGTGCCGTTGTTAGCAGCTGAGGGTTTGCCCGAACTCGGTGACGTTGAATTCCATGTCATTAAGAAGTGGGATAAGAAGTCCGACGGATACACCTTCCTACACGGTACTGGACTCACCCATCACCGTGGAAAACTCTACGCATCGTTTGGTCACAACAAGGGCTCCGAGAACACGGTCACGGAGGAAGCGCAATATCGAGTCAGTAAGGATGAGGGCAAGACATGGGGCCCTCTCGAAGTATTGGATGTTGGAGAAGAAGCGGATCTCGCTGTTAGCCACGGAGTATTCCTCTCGCACGAAGGGACCCTTTGGGCGTTCCACGGCTCCTATCATGGCAAGATGACGCGTGTTCACACGCGGGCCTACCGCCTCGATGAGAAGACAGGCAAGTGGAAGAAACGCGGAGTTGTCGTGGGAGATGGCTTCTGGCCGATGAACCAACCAATGAGGATGAGCGACGGGAACTGGATCATGCCCGGATTTGTCGCGGGGGCCTACTCGAGCAAAGGCGTCTTCCCCGCCGCAGTGGCGATCAGCCATGGCAACGACTTCACGAAGTGGGATCTCGTGACGATCCCTGTTGCAAAGACAGTCAAGCGCATGTGGGGTGAATCGGCAATCTTCGTGGACGGGAAGACAATCTACAACATCGCTCGTTACGGCGGCGGCGCGGTGGCACTGGTCGCGAAGAGTAAGGACTATGGTCGCAGGTGGTCCCCGTCATCACCAAGCAACCTACCGATGACGACCTCAAAGCCCGCCGCAGGCATCCTCAGTACAGGTCAGCGTTACCTCGTTTGCACCACCGCAAAAGGCATCGGTGGCAAACGGACACCGCTTACGATTGCGCTATCGAAACCGAACGAAAACTGCTTCAGCAAGGTCTTCGTCATTCGCCGATCTCGCCAAAATGAGAAACCTGGCGAATCTGCCGACAGCCTGAGCCTGTCGTATCCCATCGCCCTGGAGCACAATGGCAAGCTCTACGTAGGCTATTCGAACAACGGCGGTCGCCGCGGAAACCTGAACAGTGCGGAGCTTGCCGTCATCCCGATTGAGTCCCTAACGGCTGCCGAATAGACTCAAAGCGAACATGACGGCAGTGAAAGCCGGCTACCCGCTCCGAGTCGGAATGATGGACCGAAATTTCAATCCCAGCCTTGCATTGAAAGCACGCTCCCTGTAATTCGTGGCTCATCCAGGACCATCTCTTCCCAACGAGATGGGATAGAATCCATTAACGGTAGTTACAATGACAAGTGTTATGAAAGTTAAATCAATCGTTACCTCCTTTCTCGCCGCTGTTGCGCTGAGTACATTTTCAGCCAATGCAGATGGCCCGGGCGCACCATTGACCTATCGGCATTTCAAGGTCGAGGAAACGGATGACCGTGTGCTCAGCATGACGCCGCTTCCAGCGTCCCCTGCGCCGCGATGGGCTCGCGATGTGTCTCAGGAAAGCTTCGATTGGACGGCGCAATCCGGCGACAAACCGTTCTTCGCCCGGCCGATTCCATTTGTGCTGGCGCCGGTCGATGAGGGGGAACCGTTCGGGAAGCACAATCATCAACCCTCGATCACCTGGCTGCCAAACGGTGACCTGCTGGCGATCTGGTATTCCACGGGCAGAGAACAGGGAACCGAACTGACCGTCCTCGCAAGCCGGCTGCGGCCAGAGGCAGATGCATGGGATGCGTCCAGCGAGTTCTTCAAGGCGCCGAATCGGAACATGCATGGGTCCAGCATTTTTCACCATGGGGAAGCTACCATTTACCATTTCAACGGCATGGCTCCCTACGGCGGCCAGGGCTGGGCAAAACTAGCGTTGCTGATGCGCGTCAGCCAGGACAACGGCGTGACATGGACGCCGCCGCAAGCCGTTGACGCGAGACTGATCGGTCGTCACCAGGTGATCTCNGGCACGCTGCTGACCAATGATGGAGCGCTGATCCAGAACTGCGATGCGGTCCCCGGCGGAAACGGCGGGACGGCGCTGCACATCAGCCGCGATGGCGGCAGAACGTGGACCGATCCGGGCGAAGGCAAACCAAAACCTGAATTCACCCAAGGCGCAACAGGTGAGGGGACCATCGCTGGGATACATGCCAAGGTGATTGAGTTAAAAGATGGTCGACTGCTCGCATTCGGTCGCGGCGACTCCATCAATGGGCACATGCCGATGAGCCTTTCTGCCGACCTGGGGAAAACCTGGACCTACAAGGCCTCTCCGTTTCCGCCGATCGGAGGAGGACAGCGACTTGTTTTGAGGCGCCTTGAGGAAGGCGCGTTGCTGTTGGTATCCTTCACTTCCGGCAATCGCGCTAAGCCTGATTCCGTCAACATGACCTTCACGGATCAGAAGGGCGAAGAACTCACCGGGCATGGTATGTTTGCCGCTGTCTCGTTTGACGAGGGTGAAACCTGGCCCTTACGAAAACTGCTCACACCAGGTGCAGGTGATTGGAACGGCGGAGCCTGGACGCAGGAATTCACTGCCACCCCGACGCGCGCCGAACACGCCGGTTACCTCGCCGCCACGCAAACTCCAGACAACGTCATCCATCTGATCAGCAGTCGTCTGCACTATCGTTTCAATCTACCGTGGCTGCTGGAGGGAGTTTCCTACGGAGATGCAAAGCCGGCCAAGGAGGCGCAACGATGACAAAGCAGATACTGGGCAAGCTCCTGAAATCAAGCCAGAGCAGAAAGTCTGGCTATCAAAAGGCTGCTCGTCTGAAGTCAAGGCAGCTTGACAATTCAAGCATCAGCCTTGCAAACAGAGCATTCGCTCAGACATTGTAAAAACAGACGTGACCTTGGGACAGAAAACAAATTATTTCTATCAATGAATGAGAATTAAATTTGCAGTCTGCATCACTTTGCTGCTCTCACTCTCTGCGGGTATCACACTATGCACGGAACCAGGATTTGTAAGCCTGTTCGACGGCAGGAGCTTTACCGGGTGGAAGCACAGCGGCAACTGGATCATTGAAGACGGTGCCTTCTACCGAAAGGCAAGCGGCGGATCACTGACCTATACTGAGGCACTCGTCCCGGATGACTTCGAACTGCGTTTTGAATGGAAGGTATCGAAAGGCTGCAACTCCGGCATCTATTATCGACCGAGACAATACGAATATCAAATACTCGACAACCAAAACAGTCCCTACGGCGAGAATCCTCGTCAATCTGCAGGTTCTCTTTTCTTCTGCATGGCACCTTCAATGGACGCGACCAAGCCCTTCGGTGAATGGAACACTGGAAGGGTGAAATGCAAAGGCACGATCATCGAACACTGGGTCAACGGCGAGCGCGTCCTTTCCTTTGACTACAGGGATCCGAAATGGACTCAACAGGTTGATTTGCTGAAAATTCGTGGCGCCGACCTTGATGCTCGAGGGGGCAAACTTTGGCTTCAGGATCACGGACAAGAGGTGTGGTTTCGTAAACTCAGGTGGCGGATAATACCAGAAAGCGAAACAATAAATGTGCATCCTGATTTTATTCCCATGCCCGTAACTGGAGAGGCACTTGAGAAAGAAAATGATCGAGTGGAACGAATGCTGAAAGCACAGGATCAAAAACCATGAAAACCCAATGGGTGTTCATACTCGCAATATCAATATGGTTGACTGGCTGCGATAACAGTCCTTATGTGCACACATTTGGAGAGACCTCTGCAGAGCGCGTTGCGGTAATGACTGACATCATCAAAAAGAGGATCTCTCTTCCTGGTTCAATATTGGACGCAGAGTGTATCGAGGAACAGTATGGAGATGGTCGGTTTGGGCCATCGGATTTCACATTCTTTGCCAAACTCGTTGTAGAGAAAGCTGACTTCGCTACATGGAAATCAAGCGCGGGAAAGAGGATTTCGAACTGGGACTATAAGTCTCCTAAAAAAGCTAGCCTCTCATGGTGGTCTACAAAAGAGCAAACAAACCAGTTGGAGATGTATTCGCCCAAGCCTATGTTTGGGCGAAGCAATGGCTGGGTAGGTTTCGCCGCCGATGGCCAAACCATCTACATACTTACATTCACGATGTAGATAAAATAACCATTGAATGCACTCAATTCAGAATAGTTGCATCATCACTCTTTATGCCGTTGCTCGCAGGTATCTTCCTGCTGGTCTTGCCACTCTTGGCTCAGAAGCTAGACGTTCCGGATTTCTTAAAAGGTATTCCATGGATGCTGGCTGATAAAAAGTAATATGAAATCCAGAGAGTATGGGATCGTGCCTGTCATTCTGTTGATTCAAAGCAAACGACATGATCGAAAGAACCCTTGAGGACATCAGGTTTGGTTATATGCGGGAATGTGGAAGATCATGTCCCCCTGAAACACAGGCAAGGTTATCTATGGGCTTGCATTGATCATTCGAATTTGAAAAAAGCGCATTGGAAACTCCATGGACGCCTTCACTTCAAACTCAAGTCTCTCATTTGAAGCCTCCTGATTCCTGCTTTGCGAAAGATGCCATTCCTCAAGCTGCAGATCTTCAGTGACAAACAGCCCGAAGAGTCCGGTCACGGGCACGGAACATTCAATCAGAATCCTGTCTCGTTCTAGTGTAATATCTGGAACGAGGCGCTCATAGGAGTGAAGCTCCGAGTGCTGCCCGGGAGAACCGCCAATATCATCACTGGTCTTCCAATAGGTTTCTTCATTGGGATTGTCTGCATCCCCTGCTGCAATCAAGGTATAACCTGATCCATCACCATTTTTGAAAACTGAATCACCATCGTCATACGAAAATTCAATCAAAACCTGATTCTCCCTATCCGCCAATGCGACCCTTTCTCCACTGTTGGAAAAATTACCGGTGAATTCGCCCGCGATGGGAAGCCCTTTTCCGTAGCGCATTTCAAAAGCAACACGGTTTTTAACCACCAAAAGGCAGGCGCCTGGCGAAAGGCGGCTCATTGGCGATTGGGTAAAATCAAAATCCACGCCATCTACAAACCGTGCCCCATCCAATAAAAATGTCGTTGTTCCCGGGTTATGAATTTCAATAAATTCAAATTCATCTGCATCTAGATATCCGAATGCCATTTCCTCGAAAGAAGGATCCTCGGGGTGAAAGTGTAATTCACTCACCATGACGCGCGGGTTGCCAACCACATAAGTCGCCTCACTCAAGGCACTCCATTCCGAACCTGAAAGTGTCCTGGCTTTGACGGTCGTCAGATCATTTAGAAGAATCGGAGTTTCATAAATGCGCGAGGTAGGTTGCTCTCCAATAATTACCTGCTGACCGACCAGCAACTCCGCATCGATCAGGAAATCCGAACTCACGCTGGAAACATTGAGTCCTTGAATGGCCAATAAATTGGTTCCTGCATGCAAATGAGAAATGAATCCACTGACATCAAAATCCTGATACTGAACAGCGACAGAGTCCTCATGCGTACCAGTGGCAAAAGAGTTCCATTTCAACATCTCGGGAGCATTGGATGAGGCGATATTGACGCCATTGAGGAAAGCCTCGAATCCGTCGTCATAACGCATCCTTAACACCATCAGATTTGTCTCTTCATTGACCTGAGAGCCTGCTTCAAATGGAATCCGAATGAAAACCGAACCGTTTTTCCCCTGCATGGAATCCGTCACGTCCATTCCAATGAATTCCTCATAGTCATTCCCGGTATCGTAGCCAATGCCTCCCACCCCAAGCATCCATGCATCATCAACAAAATTCACATCCTCATACCAATCAGAGCCGAATGCATCACCACCATTGTGCGCACCTGGCACCAAAACGCGTTTAAGGGTGGAAGCATCAAGCAGGTCGAATCGGTTTATTTCATTCAATTCCAATCGACTGCGAGGATCGGTATCGTCCAGTGTATAGAAAATTGTTCCACCTTGTGCGCTCATTGACAAACTGAAATCAACATCCACGTTCCCACCGGCATGGTTGAACGCAGGGGCCTCTATCCTTGGGTAGAGGCCAGCTCGGCGTAATTGCTCCAACACGATTGCTGATCTTCGTGGGAAATAATTAGTAAGTAAATTATCGCGTTCTCGACTCCAATCATCCCAGGTAAAAGGTCTGTTGACCAACTGATCACCCCAGCGGGCTGACTCGCCCACAATCGCCCTTTCAATCTGGGCTGCAAGTTGCGCAAATCTTGATGCAGGAACGTTGTTTTCAGGCCTTACCACGGACCATTGTGGTTTGTCTGGATTGACGAAAAAGCTACCACCATTGAAAAAGTGATGCTGAACCCTGTCGGCGAACCAAAGACGAAAATCTGGATTTTTTTTCAAGACTGCATAAGGTCGGGCCACTGAGGAGTCCACCCCTGTTCGGTCTGTATTCAGGTCGGAACCAAGGCCCATGGATGTTTCTGTATCCCATGGATAAAATTTAAAACCCCCATCACCTTCTCGATCCCGACCTACCCAGAAATTACGGCCCGGCCAATCCTGATTTCCCATGTAAAAATTCAAAATGCAGTAATCGATGAGATTCCTGATATCCAGCAGGTTTTCCATTGAAGGATCCCTGTTTCCATCGGGNCCTTTACCCTGAATCCTGTTGAACAGCTTTTCCGGTTCCATTCCAGATTCAAGGATATCAAGCAATCGATTCCAGGCATCCCTGTTTCCATCGGGAGCAGAATCCTGATTCAGGGCGTCCCAATTTTCCTTGTCGCCTCCGTAATAGCTTGAGGAAAAGGCTGCATCCGGACGTTCCACGAGATTATAAAGCCCCCAATAGATACCATTCAGATAAAGGTGAACGAAGTTTGTGTGAGGAGCCTTGATACCCATCGCCCTTGCCGTTTCCATTGCAAAAGCATCACGCATGTAAAGGGCACGCCCTCCACCGTATGGCCAGGCGTCATTCCCGTTGGCTCGAAGAACGACATTGTCAAATGAATCGGTCGCGTCGGCACCGAACAGTGGGAAATTCAACTTTGAAGCGCCATATTGACCCCGAAATACCAGTCGGAAGGATTTCTTCAAGGTCAGATTGAACTTTCTGAAAGCACCTCCCTGTATTCTCAGCCCGGCATCCTCCTGAAATCCCTTGCGTCCATCTTCCGGATATATCAGCTCGACCGAAACCGGCTTTTCCCAAGCTTTACCCCGACTACCTGAATTGGCATAGATACCCCTGGCCCCGAATAACGTGTCCGCATCCATGACAAGAGACATCGAAGGAAGAGAGAGCAGGTCTTCCTGAATCGTTTTTTTAAATCGTCCACCAAAACTATCCCGACCTTGATTACCAACAACCCGTGTGTCCAGGCCGTAGTCAGCTGCCTGAGATCCCCATCGTGTCGGAAAACCAGTTTCCAATGCTGATGATAGATCCTGCAGAGCAATATCGGAAGTGAATAAATAACTTCGGGTCAAAACCGGCGAAGGAATCCATCCATCACGCAATCCAACAGCACGCAGCACGGTGGTTTTTTTCACCTGTAAGGGGCCAGTGTATGGGTGTCCGGACAAGGCATCAGGGCTGCTTCCATCTGTCGTATAATAGATACTGACGCCCTCCAGATCGGAGAGGATCTCTAGATCAAAAGCATCTTTCATGAAACCGCTTTCAACATGGATGATAGGGACAGAAACCAATCCCGACTTCGCATCCGNGTTTAATTGATCAGGAGAAGGTATCTCGAAGTAACCCACATCAGAAAAAGCAGTCCGAGTCGCTCCGCTCTCAAGTTGAGCTTCGAGCAGAAAATCCGAACTGGAGGCACTGTCGTTAAGAGCATGGATCGCCAGCAAATTTTCACCTGGTTCGATAATTGACCCAAAGCGTCGAAGATCAAAGCGTTCCGCAATCACCGCCACTTCGGACCCCCTGTTGGATTCCGCAACGGAGTCAAACGCAGACGTGTCTGGAGCATTGGTGCGAACAACCTCGACACCGTTGATATAGCCGATAAAACCATCATCGAAACGAACATTGAGCGACAACCCTTCAAGATCTGCGTCCTCTCCAGCGAAGAACGGAAGGCGCACATAGGCCGAAGCATGTTGACCGTACATGGAGGTCTCTATGTCCGTTTGTATCAGGTCTACAAATACTGGCTGAGGCAATCCTACTGTCCCCAGAAATTCAACTTCGGCAATCTGCATGATTTGTCCACCACTCGCTCGCAGTGAAGGAAAAACAAGTCGATAAATACCAAAAGGCAAATCATTGGGAAACGCCACCTCAATGGTGGAAAATCTATCTTCGAATAAAGGAAGAGGCCCTTGCGCAATGAGTTCAAAAACGCCACCACCTGATGAACCCTCCAGTCGATAAGTAGTCGGATCCCGGCCTTCAGCATCATTGGCCGATGTCAACCTCAACCCATTGACCACCGTCGGTCCATGGCCGGGTTTCAAGGTGAAACCCGAACCCGTCCCGTCAAAATTCAAGTATTTGGTTTGGGGATCGTTATCAATGGCACGCCAGACTTCCTCGCCAAAAGGAGAATTCAAGGAACTTGGATCAATATCATCATCAGGCATTGAAATATCTTCAAGCATCGCTACATCGATCAAACCCGGTGTGAATGTTTCCCCGGGATTCGAAACGCTCGATTCTGGCAGCCAGCCGAGAAATTCAACTTCGGCTATTTGCATCGCCACGGCCACTCTCTCATCGCGAACGGTCGGAAATACAAGGCGATAGTAGGCATGTTTTACGGTGTTCTGAAAATCGATCTGAATGGTTTCAAAACGATTTTCAAATGCAGGAATGGCTCCCTTGATAATTTTTACAAAGTTGATCCCATCGCTCGATCCTGAAAGGATAAACTGGCTTGGGTCCCGGTCGGGAGCATCATTGGCCGAAGTCAGCCGCAGCCCGCTCACCGCGGTAGGCCCAAGAGACAACTCCACGGTGAAGCCGGTATTCAATTTGTCAAAGTTCAGATATTTTGTGGCCGTGTTGTTGTCTATGGCAGCGTCCACCATCTCTCCGACAGGNGAAAACTCAGAGGTTGGGTCAAGAGGATCGAAAGGCCTCGTTACGTCACCCAATACCAAGGGCTCCTCCATTGGATTTTGTGGATCACTGTTATTCCCATCTGCATTTTGCTGATATCCGATTCCAAAATGAACGGCTCCCCATTGAGAATCGTCAAAATCAGGCAAGGTCCATGCCTGGCCCATGGAGTTATCTCTAGGAAAATGAATGTTTCCAACCGCGTCATGGGATACAAAAACGGTCCTTTCGTTTCGCATGGTAATGCCATAGGAAATATCAGGAAACTGGATGGGATAGTGTGGATCATAGGCATGTGCAATTGTTCTGGTATCAGGTTGTATCAGCCCAAGAAAACCACCCTTGCTGCTCAACTTGAAATTAGTATGGAGCTCGGCCCCGACAAGTGCCCGATCCTTTCCTGAGGCAAAAACAATGAGGGAGGATTGCATGGGGANGAACTGATCCGGGAACCGCCATTTCGTCAGGTCTGAGGCGTCATCGCTCAGATACCAACCATTCAAGGATGCAGGCTCAGTTCCCGTATTGTAGATCTCGATCCAGTCACTCCGATCCCCATCCTCATCGGTCATTCCAGACTGATTCGATGCCATGAATTCTGACAGGACAAAGGGTTGCGCCGTCAATTTGATTGAAAGAAGGGAAACACTGAATAGCAGGCATCCAATATTCCAATTCACTTTCCCACACAAAAGTGAATCCACATAGTTGAGCATCCAAAAAAACGAAGATCTCAAGATTAGCATATTCATACGGCCATATCGCACTGTTGAGACAAATAGATTATAAGTCAAGATAGAGGACATCACTGATTGGTGATCATAAAACATGCTATGTGGGCGCTTGAATGATTTTTATGAATCAAANAGTGGTGCGTACAGCCATGACTCTTCGTTCGCCACAGACTAAAACTGGCCTTAACATCAGGGTTAGGTTAAGANATGGATGTTCGTATTTTGGCCCAATGAAAAAATTGCTAGTGNTATTGACGACGATAATAGCTCTGTCCGGACATCTATCCGCAAAGGAAGGTGTCATTTTGTTGCATGGCCTTTGCAGGTCTTCGGCAAGCATGGTGAAGATGGCAAACGCACTTCAAAAAGCAGGTTATGTGGTTGAGAATGTCGATTACCCCTCGCGGACAGCAGCAATAAGAAACCTTGCCGAGCAGGCGATCGGTTCCGCCATCAAAAAAAAGCAGATGCAGGATTGCTCAAAGATTCACTTTGTGACGCATTCCATGGGGGGGATCCTGGTCAGAAGTTACTTCTCAAAGAGAAAAGACAGTCGCCTGGGAAGAGTCGTGATGCTGGCTCCCCCCAATCAAGGAAGTGAAGTAGTGGACAAGATCGGATCCTGGCGACTTTTTCGCTGGATCAATGGCCCAGCGGGAAGGCAGCTGAACACAAAACTGGATTCCCCTCCTCATGCCCTGGGAAAGATTCATTTTGAATGTGGTGTGATCACAGGAGATCGGTCCATCAACTGGATCAACAGTCTGCTGATTCCAGGCAAGGATGATGGGAAGGTATCCGTTGCCCGATCCCAATGTGCAGGCGTCAAGGATCACCGCGTTTTTCATGTCACCCACCCCTATATCATGAAGAATCGAAAAGTGATTTCTGAAGTCATNCATTTTTTGNAGCATGGCCATTTCAGCNAANCTGAGCCAAACAGNAAATAAACGCCATTATGGTTCCTCAAAATATGTATTCTATGGTTTTTTTTAAACGTGCATCCCTCCGCCTTAATATTCATGGCCCCAAGCAAGGCATACCCAATGAGGCTTCAACAATGTGCTCAACGCAGGCACATGACTTGTCATCCACACACTGAACAAGAGGGCTGAGGATTGGGAATCGAATCCGTGTTGCACCCCATTGACGATGCAGGTAACCTGCATATGTGTTTAAGCCATGTGAGTTAGAAACTTCTGAATCCGCCAATGCAGATGCGTCTTCTTGGATAAGAAGGAGCATGCATGGCAGGAGATTTGTATTCCTCTTCCTGATCGCCATTATGTCCAGCTCTAACGGAACCATCAATGTTGCAGCAGCTGAGCAGCCAAGCTCCGGTAAATTCCTTGCGTTCACGCACGCGGGCGAGGAGAGAAAATATTTACTACATCTTCCACAGGAGCTTCCGGAAAAGGCACCACTTGTTTTCATGCTGCATGGCTATCGAGGGGATGCGAGAGATTACATGGCCGAGCTGGGAGTCAAGGGTATCGCTGATAAGAACGGATTCGCGCTTTGTGTTCCTCAGGGAGCCAGAGATGTCAAAGGCATACCCCACTGGAACGCCCGTCTCAAAATCAGCAGGACGGATGACATTGACTTCCTTTCCAAGCTGGCTATCCAACTGCAACAATCTCACCGCCTGAATCCTGCCAGAACTTTTGTCTGCGGTGTTTCGAATGGCGGGTTCATGAGCTATACCTTGGTAGCGGAAAGGCCGGATGTATTCAAAGCGGCAGCTTCAGTGATCGGCACCATGAGTGGATACACATGGAAGCACAGGTCTCAAATCCAACCAGCACCGATTTTGCAGATCTCCGGCCTGAATGATGAAGTCGTTCCCTATGACGGCAGTATGTCTCGATCCGGCGGCTGGGGTGGCGCGCCCCATCAGCAAACAATCATGGATTTCTGGAGTAAACTCAACAAGACCCGCACAGCGGAAGTCGTCCAGATTTCAGACAGGACAACCGCGCACTACTATCGGAAGGGAACCAATGATCACGAAGTCTGGCATTACAAGGTCAAGGGATTTGGACACCGGATACCAGGCACAAGGGAACTGGGTGATACAGCATTCGATATAGTTTGGCAGTTCTTCAGTAAATATTGAAAAGGCTCCCGACGGACATCATGACAGGAGATGAGAGGCAACAACAACAATGAGCTTCCACACCATGGACACTGGATTCATGTGGACCGTCCTCGCCTGAGTCGTCTTTCACTGGCAACTGCAATCATTGTCTTGCTATGATGGATTCCGTCGGGCTAGGTTTGCTCTTTGATAAAGACAGATGATCACCGACTCCACAAAATCCCATTTGTCCCCAGCCGAGGTTCTTGACCGACTGAAGACCGTCATGGCTGCTGAACATTTTGAAATCCTCGAATCGTCATCAAACGAGATTCGTTTTCGACATGGAGCTTATTTCTCTTCGACTGCACCCTCGTTTCCGAAACGAGGACAATTCCCGAAACGAGGTCGCATTCTGATTCAGCCAAACGTGAACGGCACTCAGATTGAATACGAAATTGAAGTCTATGGCATGATCAGATACTGGCTGTTTTTCATCAGCATTACCTGCTGTTGGCTGATCTTTCCACCTATCCTTGCATACCGAGCTTTGTCCTATCAACCGCATCAAATGATGTGCAAATTGTTGAAGACACTCGGTTAACTGACAAACCCAATCCCCCATCGAGCGCGCGCTCCCGATGTGGCAGGATACGGGCGTAAAGCATCCGACCCAGAATAGGAGGATTGAGCATATTTTGTATGTATATGCATTAATTGTATATTTACATAAATTTTAATTAGTCTCTCATTTTTCACTTCTCCTTCCAGCCGTGTATATTAACGAATTTGAAGCACTTTGGCATTCGATTTGCAGTCAGGATTGCAACACCCAAGACCGGGTGTAGACGAAGGATGGAGAATATCATGACAATCACGGGAATCATCATATTAACAGCAGTATGCATCACCATCGTGAGCAGCATTCGAGGACTGTTCAACAAAAGCAGGTCTGTCGGCTGTGCCCTCGCGGGTGCTTTGACCATGATGGCAGCTTTGCCGGGAGCATTGCACGCGTGGGGAGAAGGACAATCAATACCATGGACAAGCGCCTATTTAATATTGGCCCTTGTCGGAGCTGGTTCGATCTTTCGGCAGCTAATGCTTCACAAGCAAGAACAACGCATGCTTTAAGGACGACGTCAGGACATTGGTCAGCAGTTCAGCGTGATGAGCATCGCAAGACCACCGCAAGTAAACAGCGATTCAAATTTGACGCTGCGCATGGAAAAGAAACAAAAACCAAATATGAGTAATACCCACATGACAGTTTCCAACGTTAACATACCGACCCCCCTATTGAGCAGATCAAAACGATTCGGTATGGCCAGGCAGGCGCTGACAGCCTTGATGATCTTCATGGTAGTGTTAGAAGGCATGCACGCCGAAGCATCCATCGAACAGGTCCGCCAGGAGTATCATGAAGCACGCGCTACCTTTGGCAAAACCAGAGATTATGGGAAAGACTATAGAGAGTCGGTCGCATCAGCTCATGCATTGATTGCCGCACTGTTGAATCATTGGCTGAATCTGCCGGAGCACTCCGGGGAGGTATCGATTGTTTGCCGGGAGATCAAAACCGTTTTGAAGGACACGGCAGGCACTCGCTCATTTCTGGCCCGAACCCTCTGGCCGCTGCTGAGCGAAAGCAAGCCGACATCCAGGCAAGCCAACTTCATGGCACAACTGATCAAGCCGCAGAAAGGCATCCACTTCTATGACTTGCTGTCGCGACTCGGCCAACCAACGGAGCCTCTGGGTTGGGACGTGCAAGTGGCATACGCACTGGCTCTGATTCGCAGTGGAAACGATAAGCAGGCCCAGAAACATATCAACTTACTCCATCGGAAAGTATCCATCAATCACACTCACAATCCCAAAGGCAGTCTGGATTATGGTCCCGAGGCTGGAACGGGGCGTTATTGTGACTATGTAAACTACCTCCAGCTGTGTGAGGTTCTGCACGCATTGCGGGCTGCGGCTTCGAATGATCATACAAGTGCGAGGAAACACATCGAGAACGCCCGAAAACATCGTGAGCCCCTCTCCCCTGAGGCAGCCCCACTGGTCGCTGAGATCGTCCTGCAAATCGAGGAGCAGAAGGATTAAGAGAAAGCGAAGATCTCTTGAACCGCAGGCAATAATGATCATGACAAGTGAACATCCAATGGACATTCAGGGCAATGTTCCATGAAAGACAGCCCCACGAAGCCTGAGAACCCGTTCCAATCTCGGAGGGATCATTCCTTCATGATACCCAAGTTTCCAAGTCATTGATTCCTACCTAAAACATGGTTTAGAATCAGGCATGTCTTTCGCACCACTCATGAAGATCGACACTACGTTGTTGGCTGGCTTGTCGGGGCTCATCTGGGGACAGATGGGAGCCTGCTTCAGCCAAAAAGTGGCCGGTGCGCATGTATGGTTTGCGGCACCACTCGGCATTCCAATAGGTATTGCCGTGCTTCGCGGCAGTCGCTGGACATACGAAAAGACTCGCTGGGTACTGTTTTCAGCCGTGATTATCAGGACCATCATGGCGGTGGCTTTATTCGGTCTTTGCGTAGGCTTGGTGGATTTAATGCGAGATATCCCAAATCGCAACGGGTTTGCTGTGATGATTCAAAGCATGCTGACCTACCTCTTTGGTCTACTAAGCATGCCACCGTTCTGGGCTTTTTTTCTGCTGTCATTTGCTAATCATGCCCTGCTACGATTCCTCATTAATCAAACTCCGAAAATATCAGAAAAATCTAATCATGCGCCCGCGGTGCATCAGTGACTGCATTCACACAGCGGTTCTAATTTACATTGAAGACGACAAGCAATGGGAAAGCCTATGAAAAACCTGATTCAACAAATATCTTTTTGGACAATTATTGCAACATCGACCATTGCGCTCACGACGGCTCAGAACATGCATGGAGAAGGCCCTTCTGACGGACTCAAAAGGAAGATCAGGAATGTGCTGTTCATCGTCTCTGATGATCTGAAGGCGAGCGCGCTCGGATGCTACGGCAACAAGGTTTGCCGCACACCCAACATCGATAAACTAGCCCGCGAAGGCATGTTGTTTAACCGTGCTTATTGTCAGGGAATGGCATGTGCCCCTTCACGAAAATCATTCATGTTCAGTCGATATCTGGATACAAAAGGGACAAATCTGGGTGAGCATTTCAAAAATAACGGATGGTACACAGCGCGTGTGGGCAAAATATACCACATGCGAGTTCCCGGTGATATCATTGCAGGAACCAATGGACTCGACATCGAAAGTTCCTGGACCGAGCGTTTCAATTCTCCTGGAAGAGAAGCACACACGCCGGGAGACTATGCCTGCCTGAACCTGAATATTTTCACTCGGGAACTCGAAGGACGCGAATCAACGGCCATGCCTAATCGCATGTTTGTTTCGGTGAGCTATCAGGGAGACGGTTCGGATCAGCCCGATCACCAAACCGCCAGCAAGGCCATGGAATTGTTGAAGGAACATAAGGATGAATCTTTTTTCCTGGCCGTGGGGTTGATCCGCCCCCATTACCCGAATGTGGCACCGAAGCAGTATTTCCAAAACTACCGCTGGCAGGACATGTCACTGCCAGATGGCATTGAAAACGATATTGAGGACATACCCAAACTGGGTCGCCCCGCGACGATGAACTCAAACAACCCGATCGGGAAATATCCCGATAACCAGAAACGGATGTGGGCAGCCTACTACGCCACAGTGACCTACATGGACGAACAGGTAGGGCGCATCATCGACGAGTTGGAAAGGCTGAAGCTACGCGAAAGCACCGCCATCGTTTTCTTGAGCGACCATGGTTACCATCTGGGCGAACACACTTTCTGGCAAAAATCCAATCTCCATGAAGAAGTCGTGCGTGTGCCGTTGATCGTTTCTGTTCCAGGGATCCAACCCGGTAAGACGAACGCCATCACAGAACTGGTTGATATATATCCCAGTCTGGCTGAATTGGCTGGACTGAAGGTTCCAGCAGAAGTGCAGGGAAATAGCTTCGTCCCTGTGTTGAGAAACCCCTCTGTTTCAGTAAAAACAGGCGCACTTTCTTTTCATCGGGGCATCGCATTGCGTGAAGATCAGTTCGCGCTCATGCGTTACTCGGATGGAAGCAAGGAACTGTATGATATGAAGAAGGATCCACTTCAGCTAACCAACCTGGCTGCAAATGCTGCCCATGCGGCTGATCTTGAAAAAATGCAAAAGCGACTCCGGGACAGAGTCAGGCAAGAGAAAATTTCGATAAAGCTGGCTCCCTCAAAATAATGGTAAAAAAGCAGATGACTTGAGTCAGAAGACTGGCACGTTGCAACATGTGAGCGCATCGCGACAACAATCGCTGCCTGAAAAGAGCAAGATACGCTTCATGATGAACGAAGGAATATGAAGCAACATCCCTCATTGGAATGCACTGAACATCGTCCATGGCCGTTGCCGGAAAAGAATTGGAGGTGGCGTCAGCAGTGGCAAAATCTGGTTTTCATCCATTGGAGCATCGACAAGGATTGGCTGCAAAAACAATTACCGAGCGGCCTTGAACTGGATCTGTACGATGGACGGGCATGGGTCGGTGTTGTCCCTTTTTCCATGAAAGGAGTCACTCTACGGGGTTGTCCTGCACCCAGGTTTCTGTGTGACTTTCCCGAGATCAATTTAAGGACTTATGTCACCAGAAACGGGAAAAAGGGAGTTTGGTTTTTCAGTCTGGATGTGCCCAATGCACTGGCGGTCTGGGCCGCACGCACCTTTTTTCATCTACCCTACTACAATGCTCGTATCAAAACGACTGAGCATGAGCACCAGATAAACTACCATTCCGTAAGAAACGAAGTCGAATTTGATGGAACTTACATCCCTGAGAAATTCATCGATGCAACGGGTAACTCATTTGAAAGCTGGTCCACTGAAAGATATTGTCTTTATTCCGTTAGCTCACAGGGCAGGCTGTTCAGAGGAGACATCCATCACAAACGCTGGCCGCTTCAATCCGCGTCCATTGAAATCAGGAAAAACACCTTCCTGAACGACATGCCCATCGGAGACATGCACCCCTCTGTTCTTTTTTCAAGGTCCATCGATGTGGTGGTCTACGATTTGGTGAGGGATGATTGATACCTTTTTTGGGGCCCCTGTCAGGGTCATTCTTCCACAGGGATGACAGCACAGGGTTTAAGTTATCGTCACACTTGGCAAGGACATCGCTGCGGCATTTTTTCATCTCTGTAGAAACAAGTGATTTCAAATAAAATCGTGATTCCACAAGACGCATCTCTTTTTATAAACTATTGGTTGATTTCACTGATCAAGAATTTCCGACGCAAGTTGAGGTGTTCGCTCAGTGTGTCAAAAAGTTCATGAAATCTCTGCGTCTCCTCATCGGGATCCATTTCATTTAATATGGCCCTTAGTTTTACCTCAGGTGCCAACTTCTTCCTCAAATCATCAAAAACAGGCTCGAACACTTCGAGCGTAAACTTGTTTTCAAGCAAACTTTTGATGCGTGCCTTGTATTTTCCATAGAAGGTTGGATTGCCAATCAATGATTTTGAAATCACATCTCCATCACGCCACCAGCCAAAACCTCTCCCGAATCCACCAAAGCCCCCAAAACCCCGACCACCAAACCGGCTACGCTCTCCGCTTTCTTCGGGCGCACCGGGAGGGCGAGCTCCTTCACCACCATAATTGAGGGGCATTTTTGAGAGCGAATCTGGAGATCCACCCCGAAGGCTCCAGGTCGAATCCTGATCCCACGGGAGCATGCTCCATTTTCCGCCCTTATCGGTATCATGATAAAGAAAGTAATTGTTGAAGTAACCGTCCCAGTGCGAAAGCAACAGATTGGTCGCGTAATAATTGATCACCCGTTCCACATCAAAGTGCGTTTCAATGGCTTTCCACATGGCTGCGTCATCTCCTTTCGCTTGCTCAAGTGACTCGATCATATTCACCAGATCGTCATAACCTTCATGCGGATGCGTGACCTTTTCCCAGCGAGCCTCAATGTCATCTCGCTCGGTCTGCTTGGATTCCGGCGTGAAAGGACTTGGACGATTGGATTGCTGCCAGATAACCTTGTAAACGTTTCCATCGGCATTCAATCCATTCCTCTTGAAGAAACGACCGTTGGGTTGTTCAAACCAAAGGTGATATCCGACAGCCTTCCCGTTCATCAGGACGCGTGCAGCCCCGGAGTAGACGGTGGTGTTTCCAAAGAGTTCATAAGCCGGGTATGCCAGCATTTCATTGATAGTGGAAGCGTCGCCTGGCTCAAAGAGCACATTCAGAGTCGTCATGCCATTGAGTGGACGATCTTTGTTCAGTCGCACTTTGTATCCACTTTTGCGGGGCAGAATGTTAATGTGATCGAAGAACTGAATCTCCTTTGCGTCAGGGGCCCGATACATGATTTCGTTGATCACGACCTTGTCCGCCGACAAGGGTTGAGATATCAGGAGGATAAATCCGATGACTAATGGAAGATAAAGCCGATGGATTCGAAAGTCCTCGAAACAAAGCATGTCAAAACATGCGGCAACTGGCCTGAAATGTGCATTATTGTGAGTGGTCATTCTATTTGTTGAAAGACCCTCCATTGGAGGTGTTGGTTACGATAAAGTACACGGTTCGGGAGTTTGATTGCAAAAAATCAAAAGGGAACCCCATTCGTTTTCCTTGAAAAAGATGCTCTCCTGCGAATCATTTAAAATGCCCGGGATTGGAGCAATTCCACTATTTCCCGGCATGACGCCTGAGGATTCGTTTTTCTCGTTGGCCGTACGTCTCCTTTGTGAAACATTAGGAAACGATTGACAATCACAATTCAGGGTTGCTTTTGGGGATATTTGAAAGACATTTCCAAACGCGGATTCCACCGTTTGATTAATATGAAAGTGTCCTATAAATCCCATGCCTAAATCTCAACCTTGGATCACCCATACCGATCAGATAGAAATCATCGGCGCACGTGAGCATAATTTGAAGAATGTCTCACTGGATATTCCGAGAGATCGATTTGTCGTGGTCACCGGTGTCAGCGGATCAGGTAAAAGCACTCTGGCATTTGATATCCTGTTCTCTGAAGGGCAGCGACGGTTCCTGGACTCCATGAACGCCTACGCGCGTCAATTTGTGGAACAGATGGCACGGCCGGATGTCGATCGCATCATCGGCCTACCCCCGACTGTCAGCATCGAGCAGCGCAATTCACAAGGTGGCGGTAAAAGTACGGTGGGCACTGTCACTGAGATCCATCAATTCCTTAGACTTCTTTTTGCCAGATTGGGCACTCCTTATTGCCCGGAATGCAACTTGCCTGTTCAAGGGCAAACTACGGATACCATCGTTCAATCACTCACATTGCAAGTGAGGAAGCGGGGAAGGCTGAATATTCTGGCTCCCATGATTCGGAACCGCAAAGGGTTCCATAGCGATATCGCGGAGTGGGCGTTGAAGCATGGATACCAGCGGCTGAGAGCGGATGGAGAATGGTATCAGGTTGATCAACCCTTCAAGCTCGATCGTTACAAGGAACACGACGTTGAAGTTGAAGTGGGCTTGCTGAAGAAAACTGATTTCTCCGCAACTCAGCATACACAGTCACTGGTGGAGACTGCCCTGGAAGTCGGGAAAGGGATTTTGTTTGCGGTGGATGATGAGGGAGAGGTCTCGATGCATTCAACACAACAGGCCTGTCCTTCATGTGGGTATTCAACGCCTCCTCTGGATCCCAAACTTTTTTCCTATCACTCTTCTCGTGGATGGTGTCCAGAGTGCCGTGGTTTCGGGGAGTTGTTTTACGTCCCTGAAAAAGAGAAGGACTCAGGGGCGGATGCGGTTGAGGAATCGTGGTTTCACCGTCAGGAGGGGAAGCGAGAACCTTGTCCTTCCTGTCATGGATCACGACTCAATCAACTGGCCAGGTCAGTGCGACTCTCCTTGCGCGGGTATCCTTCGTCACTTCCGGAAATGAGCGGATATGATTTTCATGAAAAAGCACCCAACATAGATGCCTTTTCGAATCTGGTCGTGAAAGACGCCTTGAACCTCTTTGATGGAATTCAACTGGAAGGCAGAGAAAGGGACATCGCTCGCGACATCCTGCCGGAAATCCGTGAACGACTTTTCTTTCTCAAGGAAGTAGGGCTGGATTACATGCAGCTTGGCAGGAGTGTGACGACCCTCTCCGGAGGAGAAAACCAGAGGATTCGACTGGCCGCTCAATTAGGCTCCACACTTTCGGGTGTCTTGTATGTCCTCGATGAACCGACCATCGGACTGCACGCCAGAGACAATGAACAACTTTTAAAGGCGCTCAAACAGCTACGAGCACGAGGCAATTCCTTGGTGGTTGTCGAGCATGACGAAGACACAATGCGTGCGGCTGATTACATCATCGATCTGGGGCCAAAAGCAGGGGTGTATGGAGGGGAAATCGTGGCGAGCGGCACATTGAAACAACTCTGCAGAAATCCAGCGTCGATCACTGGTAATGCCCTCAAGGAAAGACGCAATTACCCGATGCATGGGTCACCACGTCCCGTTCAAATGTCAGCAGTAAAGGCGGGTAAGGGAACAAAGAAAAAGTCAAATCCAAAAAAAGAAGTAACGCCAAGTATCATCTTGAGCAACGCCTGCTTGAACAACCTGAAGCGTTTAACAGTTCAATTTCCGGTGAATCGATTCATCCTGGTCACAGGTGTCAGTGGTTCAGGAAAAAGCAGCTTGATACGTGATTGCCTGGTTCCACTTGCAAAAGAGGCGATCAACAAAAACGGTGTTGCTGAGCTGGATACAATGAAACTGGAAGGCATCGATGTTTTCAACGCGATACACGAGGTGGATCAATCCCCCATCGGGCGCACACCTCGCTCGACTCCAGGCACCTATGTGGGCTTTTTTGATGAAATACGCAAATTATTTTCGAGCACACCGGAGGCACGCATGCGCGGATATTTGCCGGGAAGGTTTTCGTTCAACAGCAAGGCGGGGCGTTGTCCTGAATGTGAGGGTATGGGAGCCATTAAGATGGAAATGAATTTTTTGCCGCCATCGTATACCCACTGTGAACTTTGTGACGGAAGCCGATTCAATCAACAGACACTGGATATTGAATACGGGGGCAAAAACATTGCTGAGGTTCTGGATCTGAGTGTTGCTGAAGCCATCGTTTTTTTTCATGCTGTTCCCAAAGTGCGTCGAGCACTCGAAGCGCTGCGGGATACCGGGCTCGATTACCTCAGCCTGGGCCAGACCAGTCCCACTCTCAGTGGGGGCGAGGCACAGCGCTTGAAACTCGTCACCCATTTGCTGACTGGATTGAAGCCCGGCAAGGATTCCTTGCGCTCCCGTCATAACGCCAAACTATTCGTCCTGGAAGAGCCCACCATCGGACTCCATCATGCGGATGTAAGGCGTTTGGTTGAAGTCCTTCACCGACTCGTGGATGGTGGCCATACCGTGATTGTGATTGAACATCACATGGAGCTAATCGCAGAGGCTGACTGGGTCATTGACATGGGCCCGGAAGGAGGTGAGGGCGGAGGTGAAATCCTGGTGCAGGGACCACCAGAAAAAATTGCGGCATGTAAGCGCAGTCACACCGGGAGGTTTTTGAAACGCTTGTTCGACCAATGAACTCAATACTTTTTCCAGAGCGATGGGAAAAACAAAACGAATATGGCATAAAACTCAAGACGCCCCACGGCCATGAGGAAACTCAGAAGTAGTTTTGTATAAGGTGCCAGACTGGAGAAATTGCTTGTGGGACCCACCGTTCCCAGCCCGGGGCCAATATTGAACAAGGTCGCCAGTACGGCTGAGATACTGGAAACAAAATCCATCTGTGGCTCCAGCAAGGTCACCGTCAAAGTAGCCAGAAGCACCGTGATCCCGGAAAGCCCGACGAAGAATAAAGTACCAATGCGAAGCGCATCACTCACCGGTCGTCCATTAAGTTTGAGATGGGTGACCAGATTGGGGCGAAATTCAGCATTTACCTGAGCTTTGATACTTTTGATGAACAAGATCCATCGACTCAATTTAACCCCTCCAGAAGTGGAACCCGCACATCCACCACAGATCATTAACAACAGCAACAAGACATTGGATAATGGCGGCCATGCATCGAAATCCGCAGTGACAAATCCGGTTCCCGACATGAGGGCAACGACTTGGAACGCGGCGACACGGAAAGAACGTAGCCATGAATCCTCCAGCTCAAACATGGAAAGGTTTACACCCACCACAACCGTCGCAACCATCAGTATAATTAAAAACACCTTGGATTCTTCATCATCTCTCCACCGATCCCAGCGACCGCGGATCAACCATGCGTAGAGGATGAAATTGATACTGCAGGCGACCATCATGACTATGGTCCAGGCTTCGATCGCAGGGCTATTGAAATATGCGATGCTTTCACTGTGAGGACTGAATCCGCCCGTTGAAACTGTGGAAAAAGTATGACAGACGGCGTCATACCATGACATTCCCAAAATTTTGAATCCCGCAAAGCAAATAATAGTCACGGTCAAGTATAGGGACCATAACTTTGTGGCAATTTTGCCTGTACGATTGGCGACGCCACCAATTTCTTTGGCGGAGGATTCATGCAGGAAGATCGCTCGACTACCGATCCTGAAAGATGAAAGTAAGGCAACGAATAATACAAGAATCCCCATCCCGCCCAACCATTGAGTGAGTGAACGCCAGAGCAGTAGTTCCTTGGGATAGATCGAAAGATCAGCCATGACAGAAGCCCCAGTGGTCGTGAAGCCAGACATGGATTCAAAAAAGCTGTCCACAGGACTCAGACCCGGCTCACAGAACATGTAAGGCATGGCACCAAAGACCGAACATATGATCCACCCAAGCCCAACCACCGCAATGGCTTCCTTGCGCAATAGGTCCTGTTTGTTGCGCCCTCCGAATAAAAAGCAGATCAATGCAGTACATCCACTGACCATCGCTGAGGTGGAGAAGGCGCGCGCAGCACTACTTTCCCACACACCACTGCGACCACAATAAGCCAGGCAAAGCAGCTCCAAAAAGCAAAGGACCATTAGTAGAAAACCGATGATCTTGAAAATATTTTTGTAATTCATTGAGTTGGATGAAGAACAGATTCCAAGGCTGGAAAATGCTATAGATCCACAAGACAGAGGTCAAAGGATAACTGGCTGATCAACACATCCAGGTTGTGGTGCTATCAAATGAATCATTGTTCTTGCAGGCGTGGTTGGATGCGATTCAATCCAACGCACCCGAAGGCTATGAAAAGGTGCGTGATTAAAACTGCCCAGAACCGAACTCTATTGCCGGCTGCGCTCTATGCTGACCCCCACAAATTGGGTGTCCGGGAGAATGAACTTCTTGATCTGAATCTCTACCCTGGCAGGCTGAAAATCCCGAAGCACCCATTCAGCAATGTGTGAAGCCAAGGTCTCGATGAGCTTCCACTCGCGATGGTTTCCCCATTCAATCAGATCACGGGTCAAACGATAGTAGTCTATGGTATGATTCAAATCATCCGTAGAAGCAGCTTGCTCAAAATCCAGATATAATCGAATCGTGATCAGCAGTTTTTGAGCAACTGCACGTTCTTCATCCGGAACACCAACTTTGAAGTGCACTTCAAGGTCATTGATTTCAATCATGTCATTCATGCCTTTAATAAAATGGATTATTTTTCGTTTAAGACAGCTTCAACCAGTATCTGGGTGGGTTGATTGAGATCCAGATGCAAGGCATCCTCTAGGGTGACCCAGCACCATTCCTGAGCTTCATCATTCAAAACAACCTTGGGAGTCACCCCCCGACACCGGCAGGGATAATTCAACAGCAGGAAATGCGCATCTCGATAGAACTCACTGGGGGAAATGGCATCCTGAACGAGAATGAACTTGATATCATCCACCTCCAGGGCGGTTTCTTCGCGGATTTCACGGCGCAGGGCGTCTGGACTGGATTCCCCTGTATGAATCTTGCCTCCTGGAATCCCCCATTTGTCCGACCATTTGTGCGTGCGGATCATGAGCGCTTCATCGTTCTGATTGAAAATCAAAGCGCCTACGGTTGGAATGGGAAAGGGTGAGTTGGAAATATTTACCGAAGATTGCTCCTTTTTGAACGGATCAAAGGACGTCTTTTCCAAAAGGCTCTTTAGTTCTCCCAGATGTTCCACAATCAATTCCGGCTGACTCTGCTTGAGAGCCTCCAAACCCTTGAAACCGGTAAGCACGGCACAGGCCGCCATACCTCCATGATGCGCTGTTTCAATGTCATGCTCCATATCGCCTATGTAAAGAGTCTCCTCAGGAGTCAATCCATGCGCAGCAATGATTGCATGAATCTTTTCCCGCTTATCCCATACACCGGTGTAAATTTTTTCAAAATGGGATCCAAATCCTGACTTTTGATCATGCACTTGAAAATGCTGTGGATGAATGGCGCTCAAAACAAATGATCGGATCTGATTCTCCGAGCAAAAATTCAGAAAAGATGCAGCGTGTGACATGGGAGACACGGAGTGCTGTTCTCTGCTGAAAGCATCATGAAAACAGCGCTCCAACTGGTCAATAGGCACATCCGGGATGTATCGGTCGTAGAACTTGGTAAAAGGCAACTCAAACTCCTTTCGAAATTCATCGAGCGAAAGCGGGGATACGCCTGCCTTTGCAAAAACCTGACACGTCGCCTTCCAAACGGCAGGAAGGTCGTCCATCAAAGTGCCGCACCAGTCGAATATGATATTCCTTATCACGAGGCAAAGCTTAACTCAGGCGATGGAGAAATCAAATGACGATCCCACTTCCAAAAGGTTATTTGGTTTTCATTCGCCGAAAAAAACCTCAACATGTCCTGCATACGATCATGAAGAGTCATTTTGGATTGGAATTGGCAATCATTTGCCTACTGATTTCTGCCAATGGTGTGTTTGCCATGGCAGAAATGGCCATTGTCTCTGCCCGCAAATCAAGATTGCGACGCAGAGCCAGGGATGGAGACAAACGGGCACAGATAGCACTGGATCTGGCAGCCTCTCCAAATCGCTTTCTTTCAACGGTTCAATTCGGCATCACATTGATCGGCATTCTGGCGGGTGCATTCGGCGGGGCGACCATTGCACGCACCGTTTCAAGCTGGGTGGCAATGGCCCCTTCCCTTGCCCCGCACGCGGATCAAATCGGATTTGGTATCGTTGTTGTCTTCATCACGCTGGGTTCCTTGATCTTTGGGGAAATACTCCCCAAAAGACTGGCTCTGGCGCAGGGCGAGCGCATTGCTTCCGCTTTGGCTCCCATGATGCATCGATTGTCAATCATCGCATCACCTTTTGTCGGGTTTGTCGGGTGGGTCATTGAGATCGCATTGAAGTTACTGGGGGTGAAGCCCAACGCAGATTCCTCGGTCAATGAAGAGGATATCCGTGTCATGGTTGAACAGGGGTCGCATGCAGGGATATTTCACAAGGCAGAGATTGAACTGGTCGCTGGAGTCATGCGGCTCGATGAGACACGTATTCACGATATCATGATTCCAATCGCTCAAGTAACCTGTCTGAAAACCACCGATCAAGCTGAAACCATTAACCGGAAAATAAAGAAGGCAGGACGCTCCTACTTCCCACTTCGAAATGCAGCCGACGGACAAATCATGGGACTCATTTCATTGAGGGAACTCTGGCTGAATTTCGGAGGGAAATACTCATCCGAAATTTCACTCGAATCCATTGCAAGCACGCCACTGATCGTTCCAGAATCCACGCATGTCGTCAAATTACTGGAAGCATTCAAACGATCCGTGTGGCACGCCGCTCTGGTGGCAGACGAATATGGCGAAATAACAGGCATGGTCTCGTTGATGGATGTGATGGAGGCCATCGCAGGCGACTTCGCAAATCATGATGAGGATCGACTAGCCTCTCCTCATCGGCTGCGAAATGGTGAATGGCTTGTCGATGGATTGGCTGATATTGACGAGGTAGCCCGTGCGATTGAACCGGAGACCCCGCTTAGTGTGCCCTCCGGTAAATTTCATACCATAGGCGGCATGCTTATTGCCGTTCTGGGTCGCATTCCCAATCAAGGCGACCGCATACCATGGGATGATTTCTGGGTGGAGGTCGTAGCCATGGACCGTAACAGAGTGGACAAGTTAAAAATCACACGGGGTTCCCAGCCTTCTCCTTCAGGCGGCCAGGACAAGGATTCCCCTTAAAGGCGGACACCTGCGCAAAAAAATTTATGTCCGAAACGCTCAATCAATTCTGCCAGCGATCATTGGATACGGTTCAACTGGAAGGACTCAAGCGCCAGCTGCGGCTCATTGAATCCCCTCAATCCTCTGTGGTCCAAATCGATGGCCGGGAGTATCAGAATTTCTCATCCAATGATTATCTCGGGTTGGCCAACCATCCCGGGATAAAGGAGAAGGTATTACAAACCATGGAAGCCTTCGGCACAGGAGCAGGTGCCTCTCCTCTCATCTCGGGTTTTCAAACACCCCAGAATGAACTTCAAATGGCACTGGCCGATCTGAAAGGCGCAGAGTCAGCATTGGTGTTCCATTCCGGTTACTGCACTGCAGTGGGAACCATACCGGCTCTTTTTGAGCCCACGGATATCCTGATTATTGATAAACTATGTCATGCTTCATTGATTGACGGGGCTCGCAGAAGTGGCGCCAAGCTGAGGGTTTTCCGTCACAATGATACAGTCGATCTTGAGAAAAAATTAAAGTGGGCAGCGTCACAATCAACCACACCCGGAACGAAAGATGGAAATCACATCGGGATCATCGCAGAGAGTGTTTATTCGATGGACGGCGATCATGCACCGCTCAAGCAGATAGCGGCGTTGAAGCATGCTTATGGAGCATGGCTCATGATTGATGAAGCCCACTCAACAGGATTATTTGGAAAACACGGGGCAGGATTGATTCAGGAACAAGGGTTATCCGGACAAGTGGATATTCAGATGGGCACGCTTGGAAAAGCGCTTGGATGTTCAGGTGGATTCATCGCAGGCTCAAAGTTATTGGTGGACTTTCTGATCAACAAAGCACGCTCGTTTATATACTCCACTGCACCTTCTCCCATGGTAAGCGCAGCCGCACTGGCTTCCCTTCATATCACAACATCGGAAGAGGGCGAGCATTTGCGCAAGACTCTGTTCGATCGTATTCAAACCTTCCATGAGGCTGTGGGCGAACCATGGAGGAACCCGATTGGAGGCACGGCATCCGGGCTGCATCAAAAAGCCGGATTGACTTCTCCCATCCTTCCCTGGTGGGTGGGTGATGCCGAAAAAGCAGTTCGATTATCTCAGGCTCTCATGGATCGAGGATTGTTCGTACCTGCCATACGGTATCCAACGGTTCCTCCCAACACATCTCGACTACGCATCACTCTCAGTGCATCTCACTCAAGCGCCGCTATTGAAAACCTTGTGAAACAATTGGTTCATTGCCACGAGCAGCTGAACCCTTGTTCCTGAATCTATGCATCCTCTTGCACAAAAAGATCTCAAGTACGTCTGGCACCCATTTACCCAGATGCAGGATTGGGCGAAAGAAGAGCCCATCGTCATCAAGTCCGGAAAAGGCGCCGTTTTGAAGGATCAACACAATCGAAGCTATCTCGATGCCAATGCATCGATATGGACGAACCTTCACGGGCACCGCCACCCGGCAATTGACAAGGCGATCCAGAATCAGCTGAAAAAGATTGCCCATTCCTCCGCTCTTGGTTTTGCGAATGAACCGGCCTCGCTTCTCGCAGAGCAATTGGTGAAAACGGCCAACCGTCCTGCATTGTTCAAAGATGCCGGGAGTGGATATAAAAACCCGAAGCTGGGTAAAGTTTTCTTTTCAGATGATGGATCCACCGCATTGGAAGTAGCCCTTAAGCTGGCTTACGAACATGCCAGAAGATCAGGAAAAGGTCATCGCCCCAAGTTCCTCTCCATTGATCATGCCTATCATGGTGACACGATTGGTGCCGTCAGCGTTGGTCAGATCGATTTATTTCACAAATCGTTCTCAGGCTTGTTATTTTCATCAGACAAAGCCATGTCGCCCTACTGCTATCGTTGTCCGTTCAACAAGGCAAAGCCTGAACGGGCAGACGCCAGGGACTATCGAAAATGCAACTGGGAATGCGTCGGAAAAGTAGGGCAACATTTTGAGGCAGGACAAAAGAAAAAAACAAATTACGCAGGATTTGTATTTGAGCCCGTTGTCCAGGGAGTCGCGGGGATGGTCGGCCAACCCGAGGGATGGCTCAAACGCGTGGCCACTCTGGCGCGCCAAGCAGAGGTGCCGTTGATCGCGGATGAAGTCATGACAGGTTTCGGGCGAACAGGTTCGATATTTGCCTCACATCAAGAGGGCGTACAGCCCGATTTTCTGTGTCTGGCCAAGGGGCTGACGGGCGGATACCTCCCCATGGCGGCAACACTGACGACTCAAGCTGTGTATGAAAACTTTCTCGGGCCCTATGACTCGTTCAAAAGTTTTTTTCATGGACACAGTTATACCGGAAATCAATTGGGCGCTTCTGCGGCATTGGCTAGTCTGGGACTTTTGAAAAAAACAGGCAGTGCTCCTGGCAGACGCAAACTGCAGCAACACTTGAAGCAATCTCTAGCCCCTCTGTGGAAATCAGCCTTTGTGGGAGATATCCGTCAATCGGGTCTGGTCGCAGGTATCGAACTGGTTGAGGACTGGCGCACGCGCAACCCCTGGCCCATTCAGAAACAGGTCGGCATTCAAATCTGCAGGGAAATGGCGGCACTTGGTGTGCTCACCCGCCCCATTGGAAACGTGATTGTACTCATGCCTCCCTACTGCTGCTCTGAAACCCAGGTGCACAAGATGACACGCGCTTTGACCAGAGCCATTGAAAAGGTGCTCGGATCTGCGACTATTTGAAGGGAGCACTACTCATTGGATTCACCCGCCTCGTCGCCAGCCTCTTCAACATCATCGGACTGACCCAGACCCGCTTTCTGCATCGGGTTCTTGTCCAATTTTTCCTGAGACAGCTTGAAACGAGCTTTCTGAATTTCAGGAGGATACACATTGTTCGCAAGGTTGATATCAGCCGTCTGAAGATGAGGATCCACTCGCAAGGCACGGATGGGTTCACGTGTGATCAGGAGCTTACTGACCTGATCGCTGTGCTGCCTCCAGATCTCGGCGGGGTAATGACGCGTTTCCTTGCTACCGTTGAAATATTCGATTTCCAGAATAATAGGCATCACAAGGCCGCCTACATTTTCAAAATCGACAACATAAAAATGACGCTCCAGTTTCAACAGATCCCTGTCAACGGGTTCGAGTTCATCGATCGCTTTCTGATCTTTTTCCCGATCTTCATCGATGACATCCAGAGGATCATAATCATTGTAAAAATCAATCAACTCGGGAAATTGATCCACAAGCAGCTTCAGGTTTTTGTTGCGTAATTTGGAAATGGAAACGGGCTCCTCTTCGCGATCCTGCTTGAGACGCTCGTTGTCAACGACGGGGTCCAGCGTATCCATTTGATATTCGGTGACATTGGAAATCCCCAGATCGACGTGGTCGGTCGAATAAAACCAACCGCGCCAGAACCAATCCAGATCGATGCCCGATGCATCCTCCAGAGAACGGAACAGGTCAGCGGGTTGCGGACGCTTGAACATCCACCGCTGCGAGTAGGTACGGAACGCAAAATCAAAGATCTCACGTCCCAGAATGGTTTCCCTTAAAATGTTCAACGCCGTTGCTGGTTTGCCGTAGGCGTTGTTTCCGAACTGAAGGATCGATTCCGAATTGCTCATGATCGCAACCTGCTGCGACGATTTCATGTAGGAAACCATGTCCTTAGGCTCACCCCTTCGCGCTGGATAATCTTCCTCCCATTCCTGCTCGGTCAGGTATTGAAGGAAAGTGTTCAGGCCCTCGTCCATCCAGGTCCACTGCCTCTCGTCACTGTTCACGATCATCGGAAAATAGTTGTGACCTACCTCATGAATGATCACGGAAATCAAACCATATTTGGAATGCATCCATTGCTCGCCATTGGCTGGCTTGCCCCAATAAGTACCGTCAGCCAGTGGTCGTGGCGCATTGAAACAGATCATGGGATACTCCATGCCACCGACAGGGCCATTCACGGAAATGGCTACAGGATAAGGGTAATCAAAGGAGAATTTGGAGTAGACATCCATGGTATGCGCAACGGCGTGCGTCGAGTATTTGCTCCACAGTGGCTCCGCCTCATTTGGATAAAAGGACATCGCCAGGACGTTGTTTTTTCCGGACAGGTGATGCATGGCATCCCAGATGAATTTGCGAGAACTGGCGAACGCAAAATCTCTCACATTTTCAGCTTCAAATACCCATGTCTTCTTGCCCGAGGGATCTGTGGATTCATTTTCTTTTGCCTCCTCGGGAGTGATGATGAATACGGGTGTTTCAGAGCGTTCTGCTTGCTGAAATCGTGTCCATTGCTCGTTCGTCAATACTTCCTTACCATTTTGAAGTTCGCCCGTGGCGGCCACGACATGATCGTCAGGCACCGTAATGGCAACCCGGTAATCTCCAAACTCGAGTGTGAACTCTCCGCGACCCAAGAATTGTTTGTGATGCCAGCCACGATCGTCGGTATAGGCAGCCATGCGAGGAAACCACTGAGCCATTTCATAGATGAAATTATCATCTTCGGGGAAATACTCATAACCACTGCGGGCACGAATCAATTGGGCATCGATGATGTTATAGGACCAGGCAACGGAAAAATGCATCGATTTGCCGGGTTTCAGCGGAAACGGCAGATCAATGCGCATCATGGTTTTGACGATGGTATGGCTCAGGTCAGCTCCCGAAGCATCCTTGACCGAATGGATACGTGCCTTGCCATCAAACGACTCACGCTCGAGCAATCCTCGAAGTGATTTGAACTGCAGTCGCTTGATGTCAGGAGCTGAGCTTGTAATATGCCCATCGGAATCTTTGGCAAAGAGATTGGCATCGATTTGTACCCAGAGATAATCAAGCGCATCCGGACTGTTGTTGGTGTAGTGAATTTTCTCGGACCCAATGATGCGTTGGCGCTCATCGTCCAGTTCCACACTGATGTCATAATCCGCACGCTGCTGCCAGTATGCATTTCCCGGCGCACCTGAAGCGGTTCGGTAGCTGTTGGGAGTTGGAAGCACTTCCTCAAGCTGTCGGAATTTGGTTTCCCCAAACTCAGCGGCGCTCATTGAGGTGCAGGCGATCAGCATGAAAAAAAACGATGCCCGCTTCGTCGCAAAAAACAAAGAGCCAAAACGATTGCTTCTGAACCAATGTGAAAGTTGAGTCATGATTAGACGACTCTATGGCGAATGCGCTCGGGAATCAACTTCAACCTGACTCGATGCAAATCAGTAACGATGCCGCCGCTGTGAAGGTGTCCAATAGCATGCAGCTGAAGTGTTCGGAGAGATTTTCAATTCTCTTCGATCGGCTACAGGTGTGGCGGTGATACGCCAAAGATGAGAGATATGGTATCGCGGATTTGCCTCAAGGCATACTATCAACCTGAAAAAAGTAGCCTCAGGAATCAGGTGGACCCTGCAATATTAAGTCTGGATCAACCGTTTAAGATACGTTTCAGCACTTCACCGACAAGAGCGGGATTGGCCTTGCCACGGCTGAGTTTCATCACCTGACCTTTCAGGAAATTCAATGCCGCTTCCTTGCCTTTACGGAAATCATCTGCAGGACCAGGATTGGCTTCAATGGCCTGCTGACAGAGGGTCTCGATCGCACCTGAGTCTGAAACTTGAACAAGCCCTTTCTCTTCAACAATCGCGGCTGGAGATTTGCCGGTATCAAACATTTCAACAAAAACGGTCTGCGCAATCTTGGTGCTGATTTTTCCTGAATCCACCAGCTTGATCAATTCCAGCAATGCCGCGGCATCAAATTTAAGCTCCTGCAAACTTGTCTCGGATTCCGTCAGTTTGGCTTGAAGATTGTTGATGACCCAGTTGGCAAGGGCCTTTGGCTGCTCCACCTTGACCGCAATTTGCTCAAAATAATCGCCCAGCGAAACATCGTTGACGAATACGTCTGCATCTCCGTCAGGCAATTTGTATTGCTCCATGAAACGTCTCTTCCGAGCGAGTGGAAGTTCGACGACACCCTTTTTGACTTCTTCAAGCCAGGCCTCGGAGGGTTCGAACGCCATGAGATCAGGATCAGGGAAATAACGGTAATCATGAGCATTTTCTTTGTTGCGCATGCTTTCAGTGATCCCGGCCACGTCGTCCCATCGACGTGTTTCCTGAGCGATGGTTTCGTTGTTCTGAATCGCTTCTATCTGACGGGGGATTTCATATTGCAAGGCACGACGAACCCCACTGAAGCTGTTCATGTTCTTGATTTCCACTTTGGCGCCCAGTTCGGCCGTTCCCTTGGGGCGCACACTGATATTGACATCACAGCGCACCATCCCCTTCTCCATGTCGCAATCACTGATGCCGGCATACGTCAGGATATCCTTCAAGGCATTGAGGTAGGCATGTGCCATGTCCGCAGTGGTAATGCAGGGCTCGGTGATGATTTCAAGCAAAGGAACCCCGCCGCGATTGAAGTCCACTCCACTCTGCCGATCATAGTGAAAACTTTTACCCACATCTTCTTCCAGATGAGCACGTGTCAACTGTACCCGCTCCGTTTTGCCGTTCAGCTCAAAGTCCACATGACCATTGATGGTGGAGGGTAATGCAAGCTGGGTGATCTGGTAGTTTTTAGCCACATCAGGGTAGAAATAATTTTTCCGATCAAAACGGGCATGGCGCGGGAGATCGCAGTTCAGCAGGTAACCTGTCAAGGCGGTCAATCGTAACGCTTCTTCGTTCGCAACAGGCAACACACCCGGCATGCCAAGGCAGACAGGGCAGACCTGTGTGTTTGGATCAGCACCATACTGATTGGGGCAACCACACCACATTTTGGATTTGGTTTTCAGTTGGACGTGGGTTTCCAGACCGATAATGGGTTCGTATTCCATGATTGCTGTGTTGGGTTATGCTTCGAAAAAAAATCAGGATTTATGTTTGGGCATGAAAGGCTGGAGTTTGCGGCGAAGACATCCGTTGTTGGCGATCATGGAGTAGCGGTGTTCGTCGTCGATTGCCTGATGATAAAAATCCCC
>NZFL01000032.1 GCA_002690655.1 Pedosphaera sp. | reverse complement strand
ATTGGACCTGAAACTTCCAAAACTCTGGAATCTTTGAAGGTTCAGGTAACGACCGAAGCAATCCAGCATACAGGCAAGGGCCTTGCGCATGCCGTAACCGAATTTGAACTCCGATCACCAGATGATGATCATTGATCCTGATCAAATAATCCAGGATCTTCACTCTTTCCTGGATTATTTGAAGAATCCGTTATTTTGGATTCATTCTCGATAGAAGGCAGCGGGGTCGCTTCGTCATCAACATGCTGCGGTTTTGCGTCAGTTACTGACCGCAAGGATCCTGAGTCCTTCTTGATAGGTGCATTTGTCGCAGAGCTCGTTGGACCTTTTACAACACCAGAACTTTCAACCTGACGACCTGCTGAATCTGTTTTTTCTCCCGAGGATGGTAACGATGATTTTTCTACCAGCCTTACCAAAGGCAATCTCACCAAGCGTCCCTGAAAGGTAAAGCCAGGAGCCAAGGTTTCAGCAACGGAAGCTTCCCGAAACTGTTCGTTCTCTTTATTTAAAACCTGATGTAGTTCACTGTTATAGAGAACTCCAGATTCGGCATTCTGCTGGACCAATCCCATTCTACGGACCACATCCGTGACCGCGTGCTGAAAGTTTGAAATCTGGTGGATCAGCTTTTGCTGCCCCGATTGAAGCGCGGCCTTGTGCAAGGAGAAGACATGGTCCAGAACTCGAACAATTGCCTGCAGCCAATCGCGCTCGCTGCGTCTTAACTTTTCAATCTCAACTCGAAGATGTTCCTTTTCGGATACATTCATGCTCTGCATCACCTCCGCAAAGCGCTGTGACTCTTCGGACATTGTTTGACCAATCTGACCGGCATCTTCAACGGTCTTGAGACAATGGTCCTGAATGGATTGCCATTGCGAAGTTGCGTGCCGAATATACTCTTCAAGTTGCGTCAACGACTTCAGCTGCTCAGCGACGTTTTGGAACTCATTGATTTCCTCACGCTTGAGCTCCGCTCGATAATCCAGCAGGAAAGGAAGCACACTAAAGAATATCCCCACCACCACGCAGCCGACAACGGTCTTCAGCAGATAACCATCAGGCAATCCCCCTGTGTCCCAGATGATCCAAGCTCCTATTGCGAGAAGGAGCAAATCTCCGATAATAAAGGGTACTTTTGATATGCGTTGAGCTTGATTTAAAATGGTCATAATTAATTCAGGGAATGGCTGGGGTTTTACCGATCATCTTGGAGGGATCAACCCACTCAGTGAATTCAGCATCCGTCAGTAGTTGCAAATCAAGAGCAGCTTGTCTGAGAGTTGAGTTTTCAGCATGTGCTTTCTTGGCAATTTTCGCTGCGTTTTCATATCCGATCTTCGGATTGAGCGCGGTAACAAGCATCAGTGAATCTTCAAGATTCTTTTTGATGTTCGTATGATTGGGTTGCAGGCCAACGATGCAATGATCATTGAAAGATTCACAAGCTTCTCCAAGGTTTCGAGCAGCCATAAGGAAATTAAAAATCATGACAGGCTTAAAAACATTGAGTTCAAAATGACCATTCATACCACCCACTGAAATCGCCGCATCATTACCAATTACTTGGGCACATACCATGGTCAAAGCTTCGCACTGTGTCGGATTTACCTTACCGGGCATGATCGAGGATCCGGGTTCGTTGGCAGGGATCACGATTTCCCCAATACCGCAACGCGGCCCCGAGGTCAGCATGCGGATATCGTTACCAATCTTCATCAAGCTGACAGCAAGCGTCTTCAGCGCACCGCTTGATTCGACCACAGCATCGTGAGCTCCCAGAGCTTCGAACTTATTCTCGGCAGTACGGAACGGATACTGGGTTAACTCCGCAATTTTTGCAGCAACCTTGACATCAAATCCAGGGGGAGTGTTCAATCCGGTTCCTACTGCAGTACCACCGAGTGCTAGTTCGGATAAGTGATCCAGAGAACGTTCCAGGGCATTGAGGCCATGATCCAACTGGCTCACGTAACCTGAAAGTTCCTGCCCCAGGGTCAGAGGCGTGGCATCCATAAAATGCGTACGACCAATTTTGACAACCCCCATAAACGCCCTTGCCTTGTCTGCGAGGGTGTCTCTCAATTTGCGGATTTTTGGCACAGTCACCTCTACAAGCATTGAGTATGCTGCTATGTGCATCGCAGTTGGGAAAGTATCATTGGAGGACTGTGACTTGTTGACGTCATCATTCGGGTGCAACACTTTGCTTGAATCTGCCAGTTCTCCGCCCTGAAGGACATGTCCCCGATGAGCAACCACTTCATTAACGTTCATGTTACTCTGCGTGCCACTGCCTGTTTGCCAGACAACCAGCGGAAATTGATCGTCAAGGTCTCCACTCAGGATCTCATCGCATGCTCTCGAAATAAGCTGTGCTTTTTCAGCAGACAACACCTCACAATCACGATTTGTCAACGCGGCCGCTTTTTTCAAATAAGCAAAACCAAGTATGATTTCTCGTGGCATTTTTTGTTCCCCAATCTTGAAGTTCTGAAGAGATCTTTGAGTCTGTGCACCCCAGTATGCATCTGCGGGGACTTGCACCTCCCCCATGGTGTCTTTTTCGATTCGATAGTTAATGTTTTCTGTCATATATTTTAATAATATTTAATGATACGCCGCTGTTTATCTAGCCCGGTTTTCAGCGAGTATCATGTTCTGGCTTGCGAATCTGATTCCTGATTCCAAACGAGGTTGGTTTAAGCTCAGGAATGTCAGTCGACCTCCACTTGATGAACCCAAGTATTTGATATTGGTTGAATGTAGATTCTGCTGCCCCACTCGACGTGAGCTCAAGGTCCAGACCATCAGTTTTACGGTATACTGCCAGAGCAAAACTCGCAATGCTGTCGGCTTTTTGAGCCTTGTAAAAGGCAAGTTCTGGTGAAGTAATACGCCCGGCCAGGGGAATGGGAATATCCATGGAAGGCAAACCAAACAGGGAGGTTCTTGTGTCCAAACCCAAACCGCGGCTACGAAGTTCAAGTATGTATTCGGCCTCGTCTGAAGAGGATAATAAAATCAACCCGTCTTCCCCAAGTTTTTCTCTTAGTGCACCAAGCACGTAGGGCTTGTCAACGCTCTCGAAATAACTGACATCCAAAAATAATTTTTTACCATCGAGTGTCGAAAAATCCATTTCCCTGATGGCGTGGTCCGCCGAATGGCTTAGCATCAACAGCTCCGCTGCAGTGCGTGAAGGTTCTGTTACTTTGGATGTGTGGCATCCGCTGAACAAACTAGTGCTCAGGATTACCAAATAACCAAGAGAAGTCATCGATTTGGTGTGCATATGAAGATTGAATGAATTGGTTTACTCAGGTGGAAGGTTTGTCACCAGTCTCTTTGGATGGATCTCCTCCACTTATCAGAAAAAGAACCGCCATTCTCACCGCCAAACCATTGGTTACCTGATCGAGTATGACGCTGCGATCCGAATCTGCAATTTCACTGTCCAGTTCAACACCCCGATTCACGGGACCAGGGTGCATGATCACTGCATTAGGTCGGGTCCAGGCGAGTCGCTCTTTGTTCAATCCAAAAAGCTTGGAATATTCCCCCAGGCTTGGAAACATACTGTGGCGTTGACGCTCATGTTGAATCCTAAGTAAATTGATGAAATCAGCTGTGGAAATGGCTTCTTTTAAATTATAGGTAACTTTGCAACCCATGGATTCTAAGGATTTGGGGACCAAGGTCGGAGGACCACACAAAGTTACTTGAGCTCCAAGTTTTAATAATCCCCATATGTTGCTGCGGGCTACTCGACTGAATAAAATATCGCCAAGTATGGTCACTTTCTTTCCAGCAATATCACCTACTTTTTCGCGCATGGTAAACAAGTCCAGAAGCGCCTGGGTAGGGTGCGCATGAGCACCGTCGCCCGCGTTAACCAGCGAAGTATTTACTACGCGTGATAAAAAATGGGGTGCTCCTGCAGAGCGATGGCGAATGATGACGATGTCTGCCGAAAGGGCTTCCAGAATCTTGGCGGTATCTTTGAGGGTTTCCCCTTTTTTGAAGGATGAGGCTTCTGCTGTGAAATTAACGATGTCAGCAGCCAGTCGCTGTGCCGCCAGTTCAAAACTTATTCGCGTACGAGTGGACGGCTCTACAAACAAGTTAACGACGGTTTTTCCGCGCAGTGCAGGAATTTTCTTGATGGATCGACGCCCTAATTGCTTGAAACCCTTTGCCGTGTCGAGAACAGCAAGGATTTCCTCTTTCGAAAGGTTGTATATGTCAAGGAGATGCTTTCGTTTCCAGGTCATTTGAGAGTTAAACATACCTCAAGCTCACCTGCTTCTTCCAGAGATTTCACAACAATAAATTGTTCATTCCTCAATTGGATCTCTTTGCCTACGTAATCTGGTTGGATCGGCAACTGACGCTGACCCCGGTCGAACAATACAGCGAGCTGAATACGGCTTTGTCGACCGAAATCTCGAAGTGCGTCCAAGGCAGCCCGAATGGTACGACCACTTTGCAAAACATCATCCACAAGAATAACATCCAACTCTTCAAGGCACTCAGGTATGAAGGTTGGCTGTAAGGTAGGGGCAGAGTTTATTCCTAGGTCGTCACGATACATGCCTATGTCAAGCACCCCCGATGCCAATTCAATATGAGGCCAATGTGCTTTTAATTTGGATTTGATCGCTTCTGCGATCAGCACTCCCTTTTGTTGTATTCCAATGATTGCAAGTTTTTTAGGTTCAGGATGCTGTTCAATAACGGAATTAGCCATTGCTTGAATCATCATTCCGGTCTGATTTGAATCCATCAGCAGGTCTGAGGTCTTTTCGACTTGGGCATTCATAGTAAAAAGAAATGGGAGCCTGACTACAGTGTCAGGCAAAAAAGAAATATCTGGCTTAATGAAAAAGTAGAAAGGAAAATTATGATTCGACGATCTGGCGGGATTTCCGCCACGAGGGACGATGATTGACAATCCAATCGACTAGGGCCTGGTCAAACCCTACGTCGTATCCAGCTTTTTCAGACTCAATCCACTTGTGCTTGAGGATCTCCTCCCGCTCGGCCTGAAACTCTTTGTAGAGTGACAAGTTTTTTACCAGATCAGTATTTTTGGGAGTTTGTTTTGTTTTTTGTCTCATTTGGACAGGTGGATTACCTAATGGTGAGTGCAGGTTATCACCAGATTCATTGCCCATCAACAGGAATTCATTGGATTATTTAGTTCTCCCCTTTTGACTGCGCCCCCCAGAAAATCGCCCTTTTTCCTTTTAAAAAGAAATGGGGCTACTATAGGTATTGTACCTCTCAATTCAAAATTTTGCCCAGAATCATGCATAAAAATGTTCACAAATTTAAAATGGCCGGATTTACACTCATTGAACTTCTTGTGGTGATTGCCATTATTGCCATTCTTGCAGGCATGCTGCTACCAGCGCTCTCAAAGGCTAAATCGAAAGCAAAAGCGATCCATTGTGTGTCTAACCTGAAACAATGGGGAATCGTCTGGCAGTTATATGCCGATGACAACGAGGGCAAATTCAGTGATGGCGACGTAGGTTGGGCTCGGGGAGAATGGGTGGTTGCCTTGGCTGAGCATTACCGTGAAAAACCCGCGCTTCTGCTTTGTCCTGATGCCATCAACCGACGAGGCTCAGGTTCGGCAGCACAAGAAAACAAAAAGCCCATTGGCACTCCTGAGAGCCAGCTGGTTAATTATGGCGGTGCGAAAACATCCTATAATTTCCCCAATTTCGATCAAGATGGAGAGGCAGGCGCCAAATTCCTGATCAGCAGCTATGGCGGCAATAACTGGATCTACAATGCAAAAAATGACATTCAGGGAAGAGCGAAAAAGGACCATTGGGGTTCCTTTGATGTGACCGATTCTGTTTCAGAAATACCCTTATTTCTTGATTCCATGTGGCGAGGTGGAGGACCAGACCACCGGAATCCCGGTAAAGACGAAGCGCCAAGTTTCAACGGACAATGGTCTGGTGCGGGTAAAGAATCCATGCATTTCGCAATTGCCAGACATGGGAAAGGTATCAATGTTGCCTACTTTGATCATTCCGTCAGGTCTACAAGATCTCCAAAACAAATATGGAGCATGAAATGGCATCGAAGTTACCAGCGCCACGGATTTGAGCGCACCAAACGCTTTTCGGCTTGGCTTGGAAATTGAATTCCCTCCAGAGATAGAATGACTTCTTGCAGTCGTAAGCGTTCTGATTGATGGCGCAGGCCGTCTGAGACAGCACATTTCTCAATTTTTACTTCTCAAGCGAATTTCTGCCCTTAAGATTCCAACAACCCCTTTAAAGTAGAATTTAACACCATGAAAAAAAGTTATCCCTCATTGAGAGGAGGGTTCACATTAATTGAACTCTTGGTTGTCATCGCGATTATAGCCATATTGGCAGGTATGTTGTTGCCTGCCTTATCCAAGGCAAAGTCAAAAGCTAAAGCCATTCATTGTGTGTCCAATTTAAAGCAATGGGGCATTGTCTGGCAGCTCTATGCGGATGACAATGAAGGCAAGTTCAGTGATGGAGACATTGGCTGGGCCCGCGGTGAATGGGTTGTGGCCCTTGCCGAACACTATCGAGAAAAACCTGCACTACTGCTGTGCCCTGATGCGACAAGCCGTCGCGGAACGGGCGGCGCTACCACCGAAACCAAAAAACCCCTCGATAGTCCTGAAAGCCAGCTGGTCGATTGGGGGGGAGCCAAAACCGCATATAATTTCCCTAATTTCGCCAATGACGGTGAAGCTGGTTCAAAATTCCTCGTCAGCAGCTACGGCGGTAACAACTGGATTTACAACGCCAAGGTAGATATTCAAGGAAGATCCAAGAAAGATCACTGGGGTTCCTTTGACGTGACCGATTCTGTCTCGGAAATCCCACTTTTCCTTGATGCAATGTGGCGCGGAGGAGGTCCGGATCATCGAAACGGCGTGAAGGATCAGGCTCCAGCATTCAATGGTCAATGGGCTGGCTATGGTCAGGAAACCATGCACTTTTCAATTGGACGCCATGGTAATGGCAGCAACGTCCTTTACTTCGATCATTCCGTGAGAAGTACTCGTTCCATCAAGCAGATGTGGACACTGAAATGGCACCGGTCATACCAAAGGCATGGATTTGAGCGCACGAAGAAGTTCCCCGCATGGCTGGGTAATTGAATTTGACTGAAGGAAGTAAATCAATCGAAAAGAGTGCTCCATCGGGGCACTCTTTTTGCATCAGCAATCCTCTGGGATCTTTTCGAAACCCTCTTCAATAAAAGTCGTATTCTGAATGCGCGTCAACTGGGCATAAATGCCCTCTACCCGAATCAATTCTTCGTGCGTGCCTTTTTCGATGATACAGCCATCCCGCATGACAAGGATTTGATCCGCATTGCGAATCGTACTCAATCGATGTGCAATCACAAAACTGGTCCTTCCATGCATGAGTCGCTCCAGAGCTTCCTGAATTAATCGCTCCGTAGCGGTGTCCACGCTGGCAGTCGCCTCATCAAGAATAAGTATGGGAGCGTCCTTAAGCAACGCACGCGCAATGCTGATCCTCTGTTTTTCCCCCACACTGAGCTTCACACCGCGCTCTCCTACATGGGAATCATACCCATCGGGCAGCGCTTGAATGAAATCGTGGCAATTGGCAGCTTTAGCAGCTTGCGTTAATTCCTCATCTGGCGCTTTCAATTTCCCATAGAGGATATTTTCACGAACGGTGCCATTGAATAAAAAGGGTTCTTGAGATACAACGCTGATCTGAGTTCTCAGGGATTCCAGATCGAGATGGGTAATATCCTGCCCATCAATAAGAATCCTGCCGCTATTATGCTCATAAAAAGCAGGCAGCAAGTTGACAACAGATGACTTTCCTGCGCCGGTCGGCCCAACCAGAGCAATCATTTGCCCCGGTTGTGCGTGCAAGCAAATATCATTGAGAACAGTTCGATCATTGTCATATTGAAAAGTCACCCCTTCATAAACAACTTCCCCAGTGACCGGAGTTTCCAAAGGTTGATCTCGAGCGGGTCTCTCAGGTTCGGCGTCCAGAATATCAAACACACGTTCGCCAGCGGCACGGGCTCCCTGCATCATTTGGTTCAAACCATGAAGACGCCCGATAGGTTCGTAGAAAAGACCTAAAAACAGCACGAACCCAACAAGATCCCCGATGGACATCCCCCCTTGAATCACCATCCGGCCTCCGACCCAAAGCACAAGCCCCGTGCCAAGCGAAGTCGCAAACGCCATCGTTGGAGAATAAATGGCCCAGGCCTTCATGATTCCCAAAGAACCTTCTCGCAACTCGTTTGATCGATCAGAAAACCTCTGATCCTCATGCCGTTGACGGCAAAAAGCCTTGATCTGCCGAATGCCTTGGAGGTTATCCATCAACAAAGCGTTCATGGCACTGGAGGCAACGCGTTGACGTCTATATCTTTTGTGGGCGGTCAACGTGTAAGCCAACGCACCACCAATCAGAATAGGCATGGGAATCAATGCAACCCAAGCCAAGACTGGATTCATGGTAAACAGAAATACCAGAACTCCAAATACACTTAAAATAGCGACTGTCCCCTGTTCAGTACCATCAATAAGGACACGTTCTACGTTATTTACATCTTCGATGACACGTGTCATCAGGTCCCCCGATGCCCGTTGGTCAAAGTAATTGACAGGAAGGTTCTGAAGACGGTTGTAAACTTGCTGGCGCATGTCAAAAATCACATTTTGTTCGAAGTGATTATTGATGATGATGCGGAAACTGTTGAAAAGTTCTCTGAAGAAAAATGCGCCAATCAATCCCCCAACCACCCACGGAAGCTCTTCCATCCTCTGATTGGTGATTACTTCATCGATAATATATGAAGTTAATTGAGGATAAACAAAAGCGAAACCAAGGGAAACAACCGCGCATCCAATGGTGCCCAGAGCCATCCATTTGTAGGGCATCAAAAAGACGGAAACACGACGGACTATTTCGAAGGTGCTTCGCTTCTTTGCCCCATAGTCTCTTGAACGCCCTTTGCCGGACCCGCCTTTGTTTTTAGTCACCACTCTCCTGAATGATTAATAAGTCGCTCGACCACCTGATATATCATAAACTGCTCCGGTGGAAAAGGAACAGTCTTCCGAAGCCAACCATGCGACTAATGCAGCTACCTCATCCGGCTGACCGACGCGTTTCATTGGAATTTTTGAGACCATGTAGTCAATATGTTCCTGACTCACTTGCTTCAAAATATCGGTTTCAATAACGGCAGGGGCCACGCAGTTTACGTGGACACCGCTTTCGGCAAGCTCTTTACCAAGCGATTTCGTGAGTCCAATCACCCCGGATTTCGCAGCGCTGTAATGAGAAGCGTTTGGATTACCATCTTTGCCTGCAATGGAGGAGATATTCACTATGCGACCGTATCCAGAACCCAGCATCACCGGGACAATTGCATGACATACATGAAAGACCGCCATCAGGTCTAATTCGATAACCTCACGCCATTCATTCCATTCGCATTCCCATAGCTTTTTACTAACCCCTGCGATACCTGCATTGTTCACGGCAATATCTATTTTACCAAAATGCTCTTTCGTATCTTTCGCTGCTGAAGCCACGGACTCTGGTTCTGTCAACTCAACCGCCATGATTTCAACTCTGGAAGGATCCTCCAGTTTCGACACCCATGATTTGGCTAGGTCGACATCACGATCCCATAAGGCACATTTTGCACCTGATGCAAGAAACCGTTTAATAATGGATTGACCGATTCCACGAGCCCCGCCCGTTACCACAGCTACTCTGTCTTTAAGATCGATTTGATTCATGCGCTTGAATACTGAAGCTAGTCAGTGACCTTCTGAGATTCAACTGCGTCCACGCAGCGTTTGCATATTTCAGGGTGTTCTTCATGATTACCAACGTCCAGTTCCCAATGCCAGCATCGCTTGCACTTGCTTCCCTCAGCTTTGGTTACGTGGATTTCCAATGACTCGCCTTCAATCCACTCAAGTTGAGAAATATTCAATATCTCCCTGATCACAGTATGGTTGTTTTTCAGCCTATTCACTTCATCAAATGGAAGTTGGATGGTGACTTTTGCTTCCAGTGACTTACCAATAACCTTCTCCCGTCGAGCATCCTCAAGCTTGGCCAACACTTGATCGCGCAATGCCATCCATCGCACCCAATCAGCATGTTCCTGCTCGCTTAACCTGAAGTTTGAAGGTTCCCATTCCTGCAGGTGCACCGAATCTCCATCTTTGACTCCTGGAATGAACTCCCACGCCTCATCACTTGTAAACACAAGCATGGGCGAAAGTGTTTGGCAAAGTTGACGCACCATATGATGCAGGACCGTTTGGGTGGAGCGGCGTGCATGCGATTCGGCAGCGTTTGAATAGAGGCGATCTTTGACAAGATCATGGTAAACAGAAGAAATCTCAACCGCTGTGAACTGGCTCACTTTCTGATACACGATATGAAACTCAAAACGGCCGAATGCATCATAAACCTCCTGCTCCAGTCGAGACCAAGCGTCCAGCATCCAGCGATCCAACGGTGTCAATTGATCATGAGGCACAGCGTTTTTTTCAGGTTCAAAATCATACAAGTTGGATAATTGAAACCTCAGCGAATTGCGCAGCAGTCGGTACGTTTCAGCAACTTTTTTGACACGTTCCTCACTCACGACAATATCATTCCGAAAATCCTGAGAAGCAACCCACAGACGTACGATATCGGCACCATAGGTCCCGATATAAGCTTCCGAAGTCTGGGGCTTGGTATAAGCACCTTGCCCCTGCTTACTCTTGGAAATTTTTTCCTTGTCGGCATCGACCATGAACCCGTGTGTCAAGACGGTTTTATAGGGCGCAGAGCCATTCGCTGAAAGGGACAACAACAGTGAGGACTGAAACCAACCGCGATGCTGATCACTGCCTTCCAGGTAGAGGTCCGCCTGCCAGACTGGTGCGATGGGATCACCCTGTGGTCCAGCATTCCTGCGCAGCTCCTCACGCTGCATGATAACACTGCGTGAAGAACTTCCGGAATCGATCCAGACGTCGAGTGTGTCCGATGATTTTGCAGTAGCCTCGGCCCCATCCCAATCTTCCGGCCGGCATTGTCTCCAGAGAGATTCCGTAGATTCAGAAAACCAGATGTTGGATCCATGCTTTTCAATCAGATCAGATGCTTTGCGCACGATTCTGCCATCAAGTAAGGGATTTCCATCTGCATCATGAAAGGCTGGAATCGGAACTCCCCAGGTGCGTTGTCTTGAGATGCACCAATCAGGGCGTGATTTAACAGCCCCTTCAATACGATTCCGACCCCACTCGGGAACCCATTTCACATGAGCGATCTCGTTAAGTGCCTTCTCCCGAAAATCATTGTGATCCACATTGATGAACCATTGATCCATTGCTCTGAAAATAACAGGGGTCTTACTACGCCAGCAATGGGGGTAACTGTGAGTGTATTTTTGATTAAATAGCAGGTGCCCTGATGCCTTGAGTCTTTCAATAACCGCTTCGTTTGCTTCGCTTTGATGCTTCTTTTCCAATATAGATTTGCCTATCATTTCTTCAGGCATCTGAGCCTCAGCAGGCAAGTCTGAGGTGTGAGTCAAACAACCACGGTCATCAACCGGGGAGTAGATTGGCAAACCAACTCGCATTCCCAAGCCATAATCCTCAAGCCCGTGGCCGGGGGCGATATGAACAAATCCGGTGCCCGTGCTATCATCCACAAAATCAGCATCGTGAAGCTTACCGCTACGATCACAGAACGGGTGTTCATATTCAATCTGCTCGAGCTGGTCTGAATCAAGGCTTCTGGTAATTTGAAAATTGTCCCACCCCATCTTTTCAACCAGTGCATCCAGAAGACCATTGGAAAGAATGTAAGACTCGTCTTCAACCTGGATTTCTGAGTATTGGAGTTTTGAATTAAAGGCAACAGCCAGATTCGCAGGCAGCGTCCATGGTGTCGTCGTCCAGATCAACACAAAGGTGTTGGGCTCTCCCATGACCTTGAATTTAACAAACACACTCGGGCTGACATGATCTTGATACTCGACCTCGGCCTCCGCCAGAGCGGTGTGGCAGGGAATACTCCAGTAGACAGGCTTCTTGCCTCGATACACATAGCCCTGATCAATCAAGTCTGCAAACATCCTCAACTCAGCGGCTTCATATTCTTTATTGAGGGTAAGGTAAGGTTTGTCCCAGCACCCCAGGACACCGAGTCGCTTGAACTGTTCTCGTTGAAGATCTATGTATTTACGTGCGTAGGCATCACAGGCGGTACGGATCCCAGCGACATCACTCATGTCCGCACCCTTTTTCCTCAGTTCCTGAACAACTTTAAATTCAATCGGTAATCCATGGCAATCCCAACCAGGTACGTAAGGCGCATGGGTTCCTTTCAAGGTTTGAAATTTCAGGATAAAGTCCTTGAGGATCTTATTGCCAGCCGTGCCGATGTGGACATCCCCATTGGCAAAGGGGGGGCCGTCGTGGAGCAGAAACACCTCTCTATCACGACGCGATTCAATAATGCGATCATACAAGCCTGCCTGCTCCCAGGCCTGCAGGCGTTGAGGTTCGCGTTTTACCAGATCGGCCTTCATCGGAAAGCCGGTTTGCGGAAGATTCAGTGTGTCTTTATAGTTCATTATCTGGAATTTTCCAAAGCGACCAAGGTAACAATCCTCCCAGTAGGTGTCAACGAACTGCACACCTTGATTGCTGGAGCGTGCAACACGGAGGGAAAATAGGCCGCTCTCTCAAAGGAATGTGTCTGAAATGAGGTTTTTCTGCAGATGCTAAAACAATTCAACGATCTCTTCATCTCCCTCGAGTTCCGCTGTGCTTACCTGCTTCTCATGCTCAAGTGCCTTGGGTTCGTTCCCCAATCTTCGATAAATAGCCGCAATGGACTGATGGGCCGCCTTTAATTCTGAATTCAAGGCAAGTGCTTTCTCAAAAATCGCTATGGCCTCTTGAACTTGCCCAGCTTTGTCCAAGGCGGCACCCAGCATCATGACCGACTCAAGATCATCTTCACGAAGCTCATAGGCTTTTTGAAACGCAGCTACCGCTTCAGGATCTCTGGATTGAGCGTAGAGTGATCGCCCCAATGCCCGAATGAATTCAGGTGCTTCTGGTCGTTCCTGAATCAAAGCGCGTGCAAGGATCTCAGCCTCTTGGGCGGTGGAAGCATCTTCCCCCAGAAGCATGGCCAGCTGATATCTTCCGATGAGGTAATGAGGCATAATTTTCAAAACCTCACGCCATGTTGTAATCGCTTTCTTTTTGTGCCCAAAGGATTCAAGAAACTTTGCAAATTGATCCTGATAAACCCAATCATCACGTTTCATGCGGACCAAACCCAGATAAACGGCTGCCTGGGGTTCAAAAGATTCCGCTTGCGCACCCCTGGATTGTTGATCCAGCTGCACCTTCAGTCGCTCCATTCGCTGGGCGTGATTCACCATTTGAGTGAAAGGTGCCTGGTTCATGCGTTGCAGCATCTGAGTGGTCATTTGGTAATCACTCCATAGCGACAATCCAAGGAATTTGGCAACGTCCCTTACTGAGAGCCATTGTGAAGATTCCTTGACCTCTAGATTGAATCGAGCCCGCAAATCCTTGGCAATCCAGTCGGCGGTCAGCAAGGCGACCAGATAATTACCCTGGAACTTCATATGGACATGATCCCAGAAAAAATCATCGCCTGGCAGACCCTTTTTTGCCTTTGAAGCAAGGGCAGCCTCCGCATCCACAAGATGAATCCAGTCTCCCTGATACAAGTCCGCAGATTCGTGAATAGCATGATTAATTCGTTGATCGGCCCTGAAACGCAGCGTATCCAACTCAAGCGCTTTTTTAAAATATGGCAAGGATGCTTCCTTTTGCTCCAGACTGGATAAGCAATGACCGATCAACCACTGCAGTTCGGCATGAGATTCACCAAGCTTTTCGATTTGTTGAAGCGCGTTCAAAGCTTCCACGAAAAGATTCGAATCCAGAAGCTGCTTTGCTTGCATCATGGACTTTTCCCAGAGCTGAGCCTCCTCTGAGGTCAAACCATCAGGATCTGAGGATGCAAAGGGAGCATGATCCGCCTGATTGACTGGGACCGTTGACAAAGCAACACGCACTCCTGACTGTTTCGCTTCTTCGAGCAAGGCGTTGAGATTGCGCTGAAAAACACGCTGCACGGACTCCATTCGCGGATCGGAATCCTTTAGTGTTTGTTCCATGAACATGCGCAGCCCCGTCCATTCTTTGCCGGAACTAGTCCCAGAACCACTCTCCAGCCCGGATAATAATTGCCCAAATCGAGTCGTTTTGGCTTTCAATGAAAGGTTCAGCAGCCATTGTGGGGGCATCTGATCACCCAGCACCGTACCTGGACCAAAAGGGCCCAGCACTTCATTGTTTCCCATGTAGACCAGCCAATAATCTCCCTTCATTTCGGTTAACTCCCGGGCCATTGGTAAAATGACATGTGAATTAATGGCAGTGATCGCCGTATTGATGACCTCAAACTGTTGATCTGGAAAATGATACTGCAGGAGTATTTTCAAAATGCGCCCCATGCTGTAAGAAGGCTCCGGATCTCCAAGAGCAGCAGACTCGCCAAGAACAAAAATACGAGTTACACCATCGGCTTTTTCCACTGGAATCATCTGCGGCCTTGGCTGTCTCGCCATGGAGGGTGGCATGAAGCGCCAAAGAGCCTTTGGGTTTTCACGCCAGTATGGTTTGCCATCTAATTCAGTCTGAACGAAAAAATCGGTCGAATAACCAAAACCAAAAAGGCGCAGGCACAATTCGATACCTACCAGCAAAACCAGAGGCACCACTGTAAGCGCCAACAACCTGAAGGTAAAAAGCTGGCTACGGCTCAAGGATTTCTTTGATGTTTTCTGCGTCATAAATCTCGAGTCCAATACTGACAGATACCCCCACTTCGACACAACCCTGCAATGAATCGTCTTCCCTGACGACCTTCCGACTAGATGAAAAGCTTTCTTTGATCGTCACGAGGCTTGAGCACCTTTCTTTTCGCTTGTTTATGGATGCCTTATCGGTCAGTAAACAAACTCGTAGCATTTCGACGATTGAAAAGAGTTCAGGGAAGAAGACAGGCAATGTCCTGAGTGCGCCATTGGGATATTGTCATCCACATTCGGTTTGATTTCCAAAATCCAGCCACTAGCCTTGGATCCATGCGGACGTTCCTGAACACCCTCTTTTTGTTCACCAGCGCTCTAGCCCTTGCGAGCGAGGCCAATCACCATTGGCCTCAATGGAGGGGGCCTACCTGGAATGGTGTTTCACCCGAGGGAGATCCGCCGGTTACGTGGAGTGAGACAGAAAATCTAGCTTGGAAAACACCGATACCAGGCAGTGGATGGAGTACGCCAATCATCTGGGGGGATCGTATTTTCATTCATACAGCCATCCCGTTGAGTGAAAAACTGCCCGTCCCTGATGTGATTCCTTCAGGCACTCCAAACATTCGAAAACATCCAGCGGTCGCAAGTTCATGGAAAGCTCAGCGGCTCGCGGTGATTTGCCTGGACGGCATCAAAGGCAAGACGCTCTGGAACAAAACTGTGTTTGAGGGAATGCCGCATCAAGGCCACCACAGGAAAGGCGGATTCGCCTCCGAATCTCCCGTAACTGATGGAAAACACGTCTACTCGTATTTCGGCTCCTTTGGATTGTTTTGCCACGACTACGATGGGCGACTTGTGTGGAAAAAAGATTTTCAAGCACAGGCCATGGAGGATGCTTTGGGGGAAGGAACATCACCCGTGCTGCATGGCGACAAGTTAATCATTGTTGTCGACCATGAACTCCAATCATTCGTAGTAGCCATCGATAAGCATACAGGAAAAGAAATATGGAAGACCCGTCGTGATGAAGTTTCCAACTGGACCACTCCTCGCGTCTATAGATATGAAGGCCAAGATCGAATCGTCATCAACGGCTCTTCGGTTTGTGCTTACGATTTGAACACCGGAAGATTTTTGTGGAAATGTGGAGGTCAAAGTCTGAGTGCGATTCCGATGCCTGCTGTAGGCCATGGCCTGGCGTTTGCCGCCAGCGGTTGGAGAAAAGATACAGTGCATGCAATCCGTCTTGGACAAATAGGTGACCTTACAGACTCCAAAAGTATTGCATGGTCGCTCGATAGGGGCGCACCCTATGTCCCCTGCCCCATGCTCTGGGGGGATGAACTTTACCTGCTGGAAGACAGCAGCTTTTTTTCCTGTGTACGCGCTAATGATGGACATCGATATTACTTTAAACATCGCCTTCCCGATAACCCCAATTTCAGCGCTTCCCCGGTAGGCGCATCGAATCGCATTTACCTGCTCAGTGAGTCAGGAAGAACACTGGTTTTGAAACGCGGTAAAGAACCCGCCTTACTTGCGATCAATGAACTGAAGGGTAGGTTCCATGCATCACCTGCCATTGTGGGAAACAGCATTTACATCCGCAGCGAGACCGACCTCTACCAATTCACAAAATAGAGCGAGTGAGTGATTCACCCATAGATCAGAGTGGCGAGTGACTCCTGATTACCCTAGCGAGAGCTGGCTTTCTCGCGGATTTCACGTTGAACCTTTTTAAAGCTCTCAGGCCAGGCGAAACTGGGTGCCCCTCTTGGATCATATCCCTCTAAATGGTCTCTCAAGCGTTGGATTGGCTTGGTGTATACCAGCTTGGTTTCACCAAAAACCTCGGCACATAAAGCCGCTAATCCGGGGTCATATTCAAGGAGTTCAGCTCTTGTGTCGACATGGTTATGGTCATGATCCGGTGGACGGTTATTGTTGAACCAGGATTGAACACCTTCCGCAAAGTATTCGGCATGATTCACCGAAGCATACTTACCTTTCCAAAGCCCAGTTTCCATCGCGGCATCATAGGATTTCTTCAATCGATCATCAAACGTGTCATCCAATCGATCCAGTCCCCGATAGTGAATATTATGGGCAAATTCGTGGATCAAAATATTCTCTGTTGCATACGGATCCCCCTCAAAGCCAAGCAGGTTTTCTTGCCCACATGAACAGACCGGATCCGTGCGCGAGCCACCCAGCCCACGAGCTCTGGCATCCCAGTATTCTTTGGGCTTCAGATGAGCATGTTCCGGTACGTCAGTCGTGTATTCATCATGAGCCATCACGATCATCCTGGATCCGCTTTTGATCATGGCATCTCGGACGTCGGGCCGCTGCGCCAGCATCATGTCGATCAGGTAAGCCGCTTCTTTGAGGGCAAAGTCATTCACTTTCCCTGAACTCACCACAGGGTAACCATCCACACTGACATATTTCTCGTAAAAACCAGCAAGCTTTAATTCGCTTGGAGGAACCATGACTTTCCAATCTTCGGAATGAAGGCAGTAATTGAAACCGAGTATCCAAAGAATCGATAAAGAGTAGCGAAGTTTCATAAAATGGAGTCCTTTGTTTTCAAGAAAATATGACTTCATCGTGTTTTAATTTCAGGGACTCCACAAGGCATATTAGAGCGGATGATCGATTGACTTGAAGGGTATCCGTCAACATAGTTCAGCTTAAGGACCGTCAATTCGAATTTGAATCGAACAGAACAGCCCATTGCGATATTTAAATTTCAATATGTCATGCGTTTTCAATTGAACCTGCCCTCACTTCATCACTTCATGTTTCACTGGAAAAACATTCAATCAACCTTTTGTGTCATCGCTGCTTTTTTGACGTTTGAGGCTGTCGGAGAAGATTGGCCCGTTTACCAGCACGATAATTACAGGAGCGCCAAGACAACGGAGCAACTGCCCGCCAGCTCGCTGGAAACATCTTGGACGTGGAAATCTGCACACCCTCCTCATCCTGCATGGTCAGGTCCCGCCAAGTGGGATGCCTACGCAGGCATTCGCGGACTGAAGTCCATGAGGAATTACGACCCGGTTTTCCATGTCATTGCCGCAGGCAATAATGTGTATTTCGGATCCAGTGTGGATGACTCCGTGCGCTGCCTGGATGCGGAAACGGGCAATGAACGTTGGATTTATCACACAGACGGCCCCATCAGGATTGCGCCATCGTATCATGATGGAAGGATCTTTTTCGGGTCGGATGATGGCATGGTTCGATGTCTTGATGCGGAGAATGGCCTTTTAATCTGGTCTTTTCGCCCTAAACCTCTCGAAAAACTAATCTTGAACAATGGCAAGTTGATCCCTTTTTGGCCCATACGCACTGGAGTTCTCATTCGGAATGATACGGCTTATTTCGCCGCAAGCCTTTTACCCTGGAAGGAATCCTATCTATGCGCCATCGATGCCGCGACAGGAAAACTCTCTGCGGACAAACATTTCGTCAAGCGAATCGACAACGCCACGTTTGAAGGTGCATTGCTTGCCTCCGATGAACATTTGGTAGCTCCGCAAGGAAGGGTATCCCCACTCATCTACAACCGAGCCAATGGAAAATTGTTAGGAGGGCTCAAAGGGGGAGGCGGATGTTTTGTCATGTTGACACCCGATGCGGGTATTCTGCATGGCCCGGGTAACAAAACCGGATGGATCACCGACAGCAACCGCAGTAATCGAACGACATATGCCACTTACCCCAACGCCAACGCCATGGTCGTGGATGGAGGAAAAGCATTTTTTCTCACAAACAAATCCCTGGCTGCGATGGATCGGAAAAACAAGAATCCTCTGTGGGGCCAGGAAAACACATTTTCTCATAGTCTGATCAAGGCTGGAGAAACCCTTTTTGCCGGAGGTACGGACACACTCGCAGCTTTTGAGGCATTGAGTGGCAAGATGATCTGGCAATCATCCATACCTGGTCGCGTTTACGGCCTGGCAGTGGCAAACGGAGCGCTCTACGCGAGCACGGATCAGGGTATCATTCAATCCTTTCGCCCCACGGCAAGTTCTCCACTTGCGCTCAGCCAGACGGTTGAAAACGAATCTGAAAGTTTACCTCCACTGAAGCCGATTCAAACGGTAAAGGATGATTCATTGATAAGTCGTTGGGTATTCCATCAGGATGCGACAGAAGGAAAAGTCATACGCAACCTGGCGGGCAAACTTCCAGCCAGTTTAGTCGGATCTGCCAAACTGGCCAGGATCGATGAGAAGCAAGCTTTGACACTGGATGGATCGACCAGTGCGCTTATTAAGGGAGATTTATCTGATTCTGAAATCCCGAAAAAACAATTCTCGGTAGAAGCCTGGGTGCGTATTGACGAACCACTTTCGTGGGGCGGCATTGTGGGTGCCATCCAGGATAACGGCACCTATGAAAAAGGTTGGTTACTTGGATTTGTGGATCAAAAGTTCAGCTTTGCGCTGAATGGTCAAAATGGGCCTGACAAACTCAACTACATGAAAGCTGACGAGGATTTCCTCACGGGGCAGTGGTATCATCTCGCGGCTACCTATGATGGAGCCACAATGTCACTGCACGTCAATGGAGCAATAGCTGCCACCTCAACACAACAGAGCGGTGCGATTCAATATCCGCCCAGTGCCTTTTATGAAATAGGAGCTTATCACGACAAGGATGAACATTATTTCAGCAAAGGCATGGTGCATGAAGTCCGAGTTTACCATCGAGTCCTCAGTGTGGAAGAAATCGGCAATCATACACGAGAAGTTGATTTCCCATTGCCCGAGCCTCCTGCACCTGTCCTTGAATTGGCATCCGGCCCTATCCTGCAATTCATCTCGAAATCGGAAGCAGAAATCTCGTACGAAACCGTCCAGCCGAGCCCGACTAAACTCATTTTAACCGGTAAAAACAAGGAACCCGTTGTCTTCCTGGAAAACCAGTTGAAAACAGAGCATCGCATGGTTCTCTCATCGCTGCAGCATAATCGAGTCTACTCATTCACTGTCGAGGCAATTGGTAATGATGGTAGCCTTAAAGCCACGGAGGAGTTCGAATGTGACAACCTCTTTAACTTTTCAATGCCCAGAATTACGGCCTTACCTCACACCACATCAAACCTTGAAGCATCACGATTGGCTGCCACTTTGATTGAGGACACGGGTATTCGACAAGGTATCGGACTCTTGATTGGGAGCGATGATGGTCGCTTGGCGCACAGCCTGGCGAAGCAGAGTCAACTACGTATTATCGGTCTCGAGAAAGATCCGCAAAAAATTGCGTCATCAAGGGACATGTTAACATCGCTCGGAAGTTATGGATCGCGTATCGCCATTCACAAGTCAACTGCCTCGCTGCCATTGCCGATCACTCCCATGTTTGCCAACTTGATTGTCATCCATCCCGCGTCAAGCTCAGAACCAGCCGTCCTACCTCCTTTATTTAAAAATGTTGCCCAGTGGCTGCGTCCTGATGGAGGAGTGGCCTATATTCCTACGCCAAAAGGAATCGAACAGGAGAAAGCTCATCTTTCACCTTGGTTCGCCGCCCTGAAAAAGATGGCAGTAAAGCATCAACTGGAACTCAAATCAGGTACAGAGGGTATGATGATGACTCGCGGACCATTGGAAGGTTCAGGGGAATGGTCTCATCAATATGGCAATGCTTCCAATGCGGCGTTTGGCGGTGAAAAATTATCAGGTGTCTCCAAGACAGAAGATCTCGAGGTTCAATGGATTGGTCGCCCCGGCCCCCGGGCTCAACCCGACCGCAACGGACGCAAGCCTGCTCCATTATCCACAGGTGGAAGATTATTTGTGCAGGGACTGAATCGAATCATTGCTTTGGACGCCTACAATGGCTATGTCCTCTGGGCCAAAGAGCTGCCGCGTATTCAAAGATTCAACATGCCACGTGACAGCAGTAATTGGTCGGCCAACCGGGATTTTTTGTTTACCGCGATGGATGGCGAGTGTTGGAAATGGGATGCCCAGACAGGGCATCTCGTCAATCGCTTTCCCGTACCACCGCAGGCCAACCCTGATGAGCCTTTGGACTGGTCTTACCTCTCGCCCCACCGCAAGCGCATCATTGGCAGTTCGGTCATTCAAGGATCGGCTTTCACCAACTTCTGGGGCGGTGGAGGTGCAGGCTGGTATGACGCCAAAAGCGGTGAGGTAACTCAGAAGGTTTGCAGCGAAAACTTGTTCGCTCTTGATTCATACAGTGGAAAACTTCAATGGCTTTACCAAGGGGGGCTCATCGTAAATAGTTCTATCACGATGGCGGACGGCAAAGCCTGGTTCGTAGAAGCACGCAACCCGGACATCATGGCAGCCAAAACTCGCCAACTGGGAGGCAGTCTCTTTTGGAAAGATCAATACCTTGTCTGTCTTGATCTTGAATCAGGACAGACCTTGTGGTCTTCTGCGCTCAACATCGTTCCCGGAGAAGTCGCCCTCTACATGGCTCACGGAGGAGGAAAACTAGTATTGGTTTCATCGGGTAGTGGATCTTATCACACTTATGCTTTCGATGACGCAAACGGAGAAGTGGATTGGAACGTAGATATTAAATGGCCTCAAGATCATCATGGAGGTCACATGGCTCGACCAGCCATCGTCGGGAATAAAGTCTATGTTCGACCCAGTGCGTTATCTCTTGCTGATGGAAAAATACTGGATATCAAAATGCCAGGTGGAGGCTGCGGCACTTATGCAGCCACCGAAAAGGCCCTGTTTTTCCGATCCGGCAATGTCACGATGTGGGATCCCTCTCAAGGAAAAACAACGAGCTGGAATCGACTACGCCCTGACTGCTGGTTGAGCACCATCCCCGCTGCGGGCTTGTTGCTTTCACCTGAAGGGGGTGGAGGTTGCAGCTGCGGCTCGTGGATGGAAACATCCATTGTGTTTGCTCCGAAACATCAAAATTAGCATTGCCAAAGAAAATTTTAATCTCTGGATAAAATTTTCTCTGGGTCCTTGATCCAGCGGAATCAGGAGCGTGTCCATGCTGTGATCTGGTCGCAGCTTGTTGATCGTGTATTTCTTGCAGAGGAAACAGCCCTAGAAAGATATTATGCGGAAGCACAACTCAGAAAGCCCTCATGGCGTTCAGACACCCCACTCGGGCCCGCTGCAATTTCCGTATCCAAGTGCCTTCTCTAAAGATGCAAGGCGGATAGAAACGATGTGATTGACCTGAAAAAATTTACGTAAAAACGCGATGTAGAACATCTTGACCCAGGTCGTGAATGTATCATTCTGTGTTCATTCATGATGAAGAATTACAGGACACTTTGGGCAGCGGTCTTTTCCACATGTTACGTATTGAACATGCAAGCCGACTGGAAGCAATGGCGTGGCCCCACAGGACAAGGTCACGCGGAGGGAAAGATCCCTACCGAATGGAGTGAGACTCAGAACATCTCATGGAAGACTCCCGTTCCAGGCAAAGGCTGGTCATCTCCAGTCATCGAAGGCAACCAGATTTGGTTGACCGCCGCACATGAGATCAAGGCAAGTGAAGAGGAGAAAGAAGAACGCCTTAAATCCAATACCGGAGGGCAACCCGTCGTCGTACTTTCTTCTGTTAAACTTCACGCCGTTTGTATTGATAAAGACTCGGGTGAATTACTGCATGATTTCGAAATTATTCACAAAAAGAACCCACAATGGACGCACAAACTCAATAGCTACGCCTCCCCCACTCCGGTCATCGAAGATGGAAAACTTTACTGCCACTTTGGTTCTTACGGAACAGCATGCGTGGATACCAGAACGACAAAGGTCATCTGGCGCAATCAGGACTTATACGTCCATCACGAAAACGGGCCGGGAAGTACACCGATCATCTGGGATGATAAACTGATTTTTCATATGGACGGAAGTGATCAGCAATACGTTGTTGCCTTAAACAAGAAGGACGGAGGCGTTGCGTGGCGAACGGACCGGACCGGAGAAATGAATCCCAATCCACAGCTTAAAAAATCTTATGGCACCCCCCTTATCCTTGATACGAACGGACAACCTATCCTTTATTCTCCAGCAGCAGACTGGCTTTACTCTTACGATCCCAATACGGGCAAGGAATTAAATAAACTCAATTACGGCATGCTTGGGTTCTCCATCGTGCCTCGCCCTGTCGCTGGTCATGGGTTGATTTATGTGATCACAAGTTTCATGCGCCCGCAATTGTTGGCCATCGATTACCTGAGCTCAAACAAACCCTCCATCAAATGGAAATGGAATCGCGGCGTGTCTAACCAACCCTCTGCGATCCTCGTTGGAGATGAAATTTATTTTGTCAGCGATAGCGCAGGCATGGTGACCTGCCTGGATGCTCACACAGGAAAAGAACATTGGCGCGAACGCATAGGTGGCAATTATTCCGCTTCCCCTCTTCAGTCCAACGGGCGGGTCTATTTTCACAGTCGAGAAGGCAAAACCACCGTCATCGAAGCCGGGAAAGAATTTAAAGTTGTTTCCAAAAATCAATTGAACGGTCAATTGATGGCTAGCGCCGCAGTGGATGGTCAAGCACTCTTTCTTCGAAGTGACAAAAGCCTTTACCGCATCGAGAAGAAACGGGACTGACAAAACCTTCTCCCTGCAGGAGCTGAACAACAGGAGATTCGATCGATTCGAACAAAAGGCCATGAATCTGGTTTCTGGTACGATGCCTCAGCATGCATGCATGCTGGATTTCCAAAAACAGCCTTAAGCGGATGAATCAAGATTGCTTCACGTCAAGATTTGATGCACGTTCGTCGTGACTTATGACAAACGAACAGGATCAACCCTTTTACGAATCTAATCGAGCCGTCAGCGAGTATCTGTTGTTTCACTACGGAAGCACTGAAGAACAGATTCCCCACGATTTTGGACCACATTCGGCTTTGAATTACCCTGTTCGATGCGTCACAGAATGCCTCGTCCCTGAAATACTCCCATCGAAAGCCAGAGCGCTGGACTTGGGATGCGCTGTTGGGAGATCTACTTTTGAGCTGGCGCGCCATTGTGAAGAAGCGATTGGAATCGATTTTTCACACGCCTTTATCGATAGAGCAAACCAGTTGAAAGCAGAGGGACGCTGTGATTATGCGTTTGCCACGCAAGGGAAACTTACTCAACAAGCATCCGCGGAGATTGATCCCTGCATCGACCGCTCGCGCACACAGTTCCAACAAGGCGATGCCATGCAGCTTCCAGACAATCTGGGGAAATTTAATGCGATACTCATGGCGAACCTGATCGATAGACTCACGGAACCCATGCTTTGCTTGAAACAACTGCCGGACTTGATGGCAAGCGGCGGCCAGTTGATTATTACATCCCCTTACACATGGCTGGAGGAATACACGCCCAAGGAAAATTGGCTTGGAGGCTACAGCGCAGAAGGTCTAACGATCGATACACTGGATGGCCTGAAATCCGGCCTTCAGGGATCCTTTGAACTCGTCAGCACTAAAGATTTGCCATTCCTGATTCGTGAACATGCACGAAAATATCAATGGAGTGTTGCTCAAGCCTCTGTCTGGCGGCGGAAATGAATCCATTGCCCCAACACTGAAAGTCCGCATGCAACGGCTGTCTCAGCTCTTAAAACGAGCGGACCAAGATCCACTGCCCGAGCACTGGATGCATTCAGAGTCTGATATTCTTCTGGCGTAAAATCACCTTCCGGGCCCACGCACCAGCAAATGGATTGCAAATCGATAGTTTCGGCAGCTTTCCAGATGGCAGTCGGTTCAATATCAGGATTCAGGTTCCCGAACAGACAGCTCCATTGATCACCCATGGTATCCAGGCAATCAGGCAGTGGCATGGGTCTTGACACCTGAGGTTTCCAGACGGCGCCGCATTGTTTCATCGATTCGATGAGCAGTGTGTTCAACTTGTCAAGTTTGCTTGCATGATCCTTTATGGACCAGCGGACCACTGACCGCTCAGCATCGATCAGCCAAATGTGACTGACCCCCAGTTCGGTCGCTTTTTGAAGTGACCAATCCATCGCCTTGGGCTTGAGCAATGGAAGAGCGAGACCAAGAGCAGGTTTATCAGCAGGCCTATGGATTCTTGATTCGACCTTGACGGTTACGCAGCGCCTTGAGGATGCCAAAATGCGGGCGCGCAGGACGTCCCCGCGACCATTCAACACCTCCACTTCGTTACCATCTACCAGCCTCAGCACATTCAATGCATGCCTGGCATCTTGAGCACGCAATTCGAATTCATCCTTTTGGCAGTCTAAAGGAGGAACATAGAACCGGTGCATGTGAAACGGGGGTTAAGATCCAGTAAAGAATTTTTTAGCCTTATCGAAAAATCCGGCTGAAATTGGATTCACGCGGGCGTCACAGGTTTCAGCAAAGGCTTTGAGTTTACCCTTTTGATCCGAATTCAACGACGTTGGCACCTCGACATTCACGCGAACATGCAAGTCACCCCAGCCGTATCCCTTGACATTCTTCACACCTTTTCCGCGCAACCGGAAAACACTTCCGGGCTGCGTACCTGCAGGGATGCGAATGGTAGCCTTACCTGAGAGGGTTGGCACCTCAATTTCTGATCCTAGCGCAGCACTGGCGAAACTGATGGGCACTTCACAGACAAGGTCATCCCCTTCCCTTTCGAAAATCTCATGATCCCGCACGTGAATAACCACGTAAAGGTCACCAGAACCACCACCACGCACACCGCTTTCACCTTTACCAGTGGAGCGTATGCGGGCACCCGTATCTACACCTGGAGGTATGCGCAACCGGACTTTTGTGGTTTTCTCCTTGCGGCCTGTACCTTGACAACGTTGACAGGGCTTCTCGATAATTTTTCCGGTTCCCTGACAACGCGGACAGGTTTGTGAAAAAGTAAATATCCCTCTTGATGTGGCGATCTGCCCCTTACCGTGGCACGCCGTGCAGTTGACCTTGCGCGAACCCGGCGTTGCCCCGCTTCCATCGCATGTGTCACATGCGTCCAGTTTGGTGATGGGTATTTCCTTTTCACAGCCGAGGCTGGCTTCTTCAAAACTAATCTCCATGTCGTAACGCAGATCAGCACCGCGCTGGGGACCATTGGGATCACGCCGGCTGCCACCACCGAAGAGGTCTTCAAAAATACTCCCGCCTCCGCTGCCACCGCCACCGCCACCGCTGAATACTTCACGGAAGATATCGAAGGGATCATGAAACCCGCCACCGCCACCGCCACCCCGTGATCTGCCGTCAAACGCAGCATGTCCATATTGATCATAGGCAGCACGCTTTTGAGGGTCACTCAACGCCTCGTACGCTTGCCCCAGCTCCTTGAATCGCTCTTCCGCCTCTTTATCATCGGGATTTTTGTCCGGATGATATTTGACCGCCAGTTTACGGTAAGCTTTTTTGAGTTCCTCCTGGGTGGCACTTCGGCTGGCCCCAAGGATTTCGTAGTAGTCCCTTTTAGACATATTTGGTTTTGAAAAATCTTAATGGTAACCGCGAAAACTCAGGAAGCTTCGCCTTCAGAATCGCCGGAGGATGCGGGCTTGGCGACAACGACATTCGCAGGGCGGATCAATCGGTCATTGAGCTTGTATCCCTTGCGCGCCTGTTCAATCACTTCACCCTCCTTGGCTTTGTTCGTTTCCTTTTGAGAGACGGCTTCATGCCAGACAGGATCAAACACCTTGCCAAGAGCATCGATTTCCTGAAGCCCTGCATCTTGGAGAGTACTTTTCAACTGGTTGTGGACCATTTCAATGCCCATCTTTATTGATGCAATACTGTTGTCCTGAGCATTATTGACAGCTGACATCGCCATCTCAAAGTGGTCCAGGGTCGGAATTAATCTTTCCAGCAATGCCTCATTGGCATATTTGACTGCTTCGCCACGCTCACGCGCAGCGCGTTTTTTAAAGTTATCAAATTCCGCATTGAGCCTCACGAAACGATCCCAATATTCGCTGGCTTTCTCGGCTTTTTCTTCGAGATTCTTGAACTCATTTCCTTCGAGAGTAACGGGCCCCTGCTCTTCTTCTGTGTCAATAGACCCTGGAACATCCTCAGATGTTTTTTCAGCACTTTCAACATCTTCCACAACTTCGACATTCACCTCTTCAGGACCTGTCGATGCGGCCTCAACCTCTTCGCTCACTTCAGATTTCGTATCTTTGGATTCCTTGCTCATATTCTTGGATGAAACTTTAACCTTTGTTAAGGAAGTTAGGAAGATACGCAAGAGTTCGACCGGATGCAACAGCAAGTCAATAATGTCCGTTCGTTTTTTTGAGCCAGAAAAGGAAGATTTCGTTGCGGGATTGATTATTTGCCTCCAAATTTTGTTGAGTGTCCATTCGATTAACCATTCTTGGGAGCGGTTCGAGGGGCAATTGCGCCTATCTGGAAACAGAAGGAGTGCGATTGCTTATCGATGCAGGTTTCAGCGGCAAGCGCATTCGTGAACGATTGGCCACCATCGGCCGCACACCGGAAACGCTCAATGGCATCTTACTCACCCACGAGCATTCGGATCATACGATGGGATTGAAAGTGATCGCCGCCAAACTTGGCATTCCGCTTTATGCCAACCGATTAACTCTTGATGCGGTGAGTTCTCAGACCAAAGCCTCATTCAATAGCAAAATTTTTCACACTGGACAGTCCTTTGAAATTGGAGATGTGGAGGTGGAAACATTCTCAATCCCACATGATGCGCAGGATCCGGTGGGCTTCTTGATCAGATCCAGCGAAGGAAACATTGGCTTCCTCACCGATCTGGGCCATGCCACCAGAATGGTTCTGGATCGAGTGCGACCTGCAAAAGCGCTTGTACTGGAGACGAATTATGACTTGCAACTCCTCCAGGAGGATACCAGGAGACCCTGGAGCATCAAACAGCGCATCACAAGCAGGCACGGTCATTTGAGCAATAAAGCCGCCGGAGAAGCAGCGCGCGAACTGGTCTCTGATGAATTGAGTCACATATACATGGCTCATTTGTCCAAGGACTGCAATGACCCTGCATTGGCTGAAAAAACGGTGAAACAGGAAATTGCCAAAACCGGTGCTGGGCACATCCGCATTCATCGAACCAGCCAGGATGCTCCCTGCCCCACTTTGGTAATGAGCAAAGACCCAGGGAAGGAAGAGCAAGGAGCTACTCAAGGAGTCCCAGTCACCAAAAAAAACGATCCCGCCAAAACCAAGGTATTGAAACCGACCAGAGATACCGAGGATACCAACACACCCAGACAGCCAGCAAGAAGCCCAAAGAAAGCACCGGACGCATTGGCAGATAAACAAAAGCATCAGTCTTTTTTCGCTGGACTTCAGGATACTTTGGGAGATACGCAGGAAGACGAAAACAATGATTAGCGAAGATGGATAAACCAATGATTACGCCAGAATCACTCAACATTCACCCTGAACTTCCAACACAAAAAGATATACCGATAGGCATTATTGGCAGTGGGTTTATCGTGAATGATTGTCACCTTCCAGCATACCGAAAGGTTGGCTTCAACCCCGCAGGCATTGCCTCACGCAACCAGGAGAAGGCTCAGCAAGTAGCCAAGCAACATTCCATCGACACGGTTTTCCATTCCATCGATGCGCTTCTGGAGGATGCATCACTACAGGTCCTGGACATCGCGGTGCCTCCCAATGCTCAATTGGAAATCATCCTGAAGGCTTGCAAGAAAAACCATATTCGCGGGATTCTCGCGCAGAAACCACTCGGTATGGATTACCCTGAGGCATTGAAGGCGGTGCAGGCATGTGAAGAGGCTGGTATCGTGTTATCGGTCAATCAAAACATGCGATACGACCAATCAGTGCGCGCAGCAAAAACCTTACTGGACAGCGATCAATTGGGAACGCCTGTCATTGCCAACATTGACATGAGAGGCATTCCTCATTGGATGCCATGGCAAGCAGATCTAGGTTGGGTGACACTGCGTATCATGTCCATCCATCACCTGGATTGCTTTCGTTATTGGTTTGGAGATCCTGTTGGCATTTTTTGCAGTGTTAGATCTGATCCACGCACGTCGTTTACACATACTGATGGCATTTGCACTTACATTCTGGAATACGCAAATGGACTGCGCTGTATTGGACTCGATGACACCTGGACAGGACCAGCCCGGGAAGGTTGCCCGGGAGATGTTCGTATCCATTGGCGTATGGAGGGATTGAATGGATTGGCCATGGGGGATATCGGATGGTGCAAAGATCCCTACACCTCACCTTCATCCATTCGATTTGCATCCAAGGGTGACACTGAATTTCACCAACCCAGCTGGAGCGAAAGTTGGTTTCCTGATGCGTTTTCAGGAACAATGGCACAGTTATTGGTGGCGCTTGAAAAGAATGAAAAACCTGCCATTGATGGCAGAGACAATCTGATGACCATGGCGTTGGTTGAAGCCGCTTATAAGAGTGTGGCATCGAAACGCCTGGTCACACTGGACGAAATAACAGGCAATACCTTCAGGGAGGGCCCTCACTGACGGAACGACGTGACTTTTGGCAATTAAAAATCTAAATTGATACATCATGAGACTCGGAATCATCAACAGCGCATTCGAACAGGCAGGCATGGCCACAAAAACAGGCCTGGAGCACATCTCACGCATTGGTTTTGACTGCGTGGATATTTTCACCGAGGCCTGCACTCTGAAGGCATCGGAAGCCAAAGAAATCCACAAAACATGCAAGGCGCTGAAATTGCCCATCATCTCACTGCCCGTAGTAGCGGTTGGTTTGATCGATTTTAACGATCCTGTCCGTGAATATCATGTCGCACGCTGTAAAAAATTCATCGATTTAGCAAAACGCTGGGAAGCAGATAACATTCTGCTGGTGCTGGGCGAATACATTTGGCAAAGGGAGGTCATTCCACCCCAAGCGCAATGGGACTGGGCCATCGAAACCTGCCGGGAGTTGGGTGATTACGCAGATAAGAAAGGAGTGGATATCGCTTTGGAACTCGAGCCTTTTCGGATGAGCCTGTTGAATAATGTCAAATCCATGGCCAAATTCATCAAGGACTGCAACCACCCCAGAGTGAAAGCAAACATCGACATCAGCCATTTGGTCCTCTCCGACACGTGCGCAGACGAACTGAAAAAACTCAAGGGGAATGCCATTCATGTTCATATCAGCGATTGTGACGGTAAAATCCACGGTGACTTGCCGCCCGGCAGGGGGGTGGTCAAATTTGAACCTTACCTTCAGGCTATCAAGGAACTCAAGATCGATGGCGTCGTGTCCATTGAACTCGAATACTCACCCAACCCAAAACGTATTGTTCAATGGGTGGAAGAAGCCTACAGAGAAACTGCCCGTCGCATGGATCTCGTAGGGCTGCGAGCTTTGTCCTGACATCATGGATCATTCCTTGACCGGCGGTTTCAGCAGGCTCCCGGTCAGGTCTGATGGATCTCAACTTGCAGCGATTTCAAGACTTGAACCAAGTTGAAGGCTCTGACTCTATCGCAGATGCGTCCCCATTTTTGAACCATCATGCTCAATGGCGATAGAGCTGAGAGGATGGAATAATCGCTAGACGTCCTCACCCATAATTTTCCGAGTTGTCTTGAAGTGGATTTTACTGGTTTCGTTCAGAATGCTTTTTCCGTGCGCCTCGACCAGACACTTTCCAACATCAATGACGCGTTGACTGGCTCCTTTGGGAATTTCCACGTGAAAACGCTGACTCAGTTGATCGATCCCTTGCACGAAAGCGTCACGGGCCAGAATGGAGGCCGCTGCCACAGCAAGATCGGATTCGGCCTTGTGTCTTTGAACCAATTCGATTTCCCGCCCCGAAGCCATCAAGGCATTGGAAATAGTGGATTTTGAACGAGCAAATTGATCACTGATGGCCCGAACAGGCGGGGGCTGCATCAAGTCTTTTCGCTGCATCAGGTTTTCTATCACACGCGCATGCCCCCAGGCCAACATGGTATTCACCGACTTCATTTTTGTATTCAATCGGTTGTAGGCTTCCGGCCCGATAGGAACGACGGAATAAATACACCCCTTGGTCCTGCGAATCACATCAGCCAGAGCAGCAATCCGTTTATCACTGGAAACTCGCTTGGAATCCATGAGGCCCGCCTGCTCCCAGGGCTCGACCATGTCCTTGTTGATATAGACGCCAGCAATGCACAAAGCCCCGAAATAATCCCCCTTACCGCTTTCATCGATGCCTATGCGAGGATCAATACGTGAGGGGTCCAGGACGTTTTCATATCCCAGTTTCACTTCTCCAAGAATGTCCGGCTCCAGCACGAATTGAACAAACTCCTGCGTTCCTTTACCCTGAATTACCAGTTTACCGGAGGTATAAAAAACAACATTCAACTTTTCCTTTTTTCCTGCAAAAAGTGCGTAAGGAACTTCGCGGGATTCAAATCCTTGTTTCTCCAAAACATCTTGAAGCTTGTCAGCTTGTCCGGATTGAAGTTTGCACGTATAGATGGTGATTGGTTTAGCCGTCATGGCGAAACAAAGATAGGAAGTCTCCATGAAAAAGGCAAACAAGACCCTTCAAAAAGAATGTATCCAGCCACTTTTGGAGTGGTATCGGGCTGATGCTAGAGATTTGCCCTGGCGCAGAATTTCAGATCCCTATGCCATCTGGGTATCTGAAATCATGTTGCAGCAGACTCAAGTGGCTACGGTCATTCCCTACTGGGAAAGGTGGATGAAAGAACTGCCCACGATTTCCGCATTAGCAAGCGCACCCGTCGATCATATCCTTAAATTATGGGAAGGTCTCGGTTATTACCGTCGCGTGCGTCTCATGCAGAAAGCAGCAATCTTTATTCAAAAAGAGAATGGCGGAACATTCCCAGATCAGGATGAGGCCATCCTGGCCCTGCCGGGAATTGGGCCCTATACCGCAGGCGCCATCACGAGTATAGCATTTGACAGACCCAATCCTATTTTGGATGGCAATGTAATTCGAGTTCTCACTCGTTATTATGGCATCAAGGAAAACCCGAAAGGAGCCGATTGTCTATCCAGACTATGGGAACTATCTCACACCTGGGTAGATCAGGCAGACAAATTAAAGCCAAGAGCATCGCACAATTGTAGCCACTTGAATCAGAGCATGATGGAATTAGGTGCGCGTATTTGCCTGCCCAATCAACATGCAAAATGTGAAAAATGCCCAATTAAAAGCAACTGTGAAGCCCGGAAAAAAAAGATCGTGGAAACACTCCCCAACCTCCCAGAACGCCGAGCTGTCATCCAGAGACATCGCATGGTGACCGTGCTCAAGCACGAGGGCAATTATCTGATCCAACGGCAAATGGCTTCAAAGCACAATGAGGGCCTGTATGAATTTTTCAGTAAAGCGTTGAAGGATACCCACAGTGGTAAGCTGACGCTAAAAGCAGCTGTCTTGGCGTTGAAGCATAGCGGTGTTGGTTGCCATGATTTGAAACCATTGGCAATCATCAAACACACCATTACACACCATCGCATTACGCTTCATTGTTTCATTGGAAACATTCAGATTAAACCGAACTTTGAAACGGCAGGCCTCAAGTGGACGAGCAAAACTGAGCTGGAAAAAACTCCCATGCCGAGTGCCCACCAGAAGATCAGAAAAAGTATATTAGACATCAATACCGATTGAAACCGCACCCAGCCCGACCAGAAGCGTGAACCTCAACTCAAGAAGGGGATTGGACAACCAGAGCTGAACAAGGGAGTTCACGCAGAACGCGCTCGGCTGTCGAGCCGGTCAACATGCAATGAAAATTCGACTCACCCTGAGTTCCTAAAACGATTAAGTCGGCACCTGATTTACGGGTGAATTCGACAATGCCATATCCGCAATTGGCAGCAGGAAAGAGCTGATCATCGTGTTCGATATTTTCAGGGACAACCGCAAAACCCTTTAGTTTCAGCATCAAGGCCGTTTCAAATCTCTTTTGGAAGGCGACATCCGAGCCTGGGGTCGGCGCCATGTAGCAAAGCCTGTCCCAGAATGGACTATAGAGAGGTGACTATTTGCAAGTTCTGTAACCTGGATAGCTTGCTTTACTGCCTCTTTACTCGTTTCGGAAAAGTTCACACAGGCAAGAACATGTTTGAATTTTTTCCCTGACGGGAGTGCACCGCCGGGACAGGCACAGGAGAATTGCAAATCATATTGCTTGCAAGCACTCCGACCGATGCATTGCTTCCTTCGTGCGCCTGACCCGCTAAGCCAACACGCAAAAGATCCATGTTTTGCGTGTTGAAACGTTTCAGAATAAGTTCCAGAGGCACCCCGGTTTCGATAGTCGAATCGCAGTTCTTTACAAATCCTGCATGAGCCAGCCGTTGATTCATTTGGGCGGACGCAGATGCCTTAATCTGACTTCCGGTATCTTTCGGACTTTGATAAAGCGCCTCGGAAAGATCATGAAGGTCACAGGTATCGACCACGTGCATCAATTCCAATTCAATCCTGTCACGTTGAATCAACCGCGTTCCCTGTTTGAGTGGTGAAGTGGAGCCAGACGAAAAATCATTTGTGAGTAGTATTTTTTCAGGCTTTTCATGATACCATTGCGGTTTCGGATAATCACCATCTCAAGCTACCAAGCGCAAAGAAGCGTATCCATTGGTTCTTGTAAATCTATGATTCCAGGTAATCAATGGAAAAACCAAAGGGATAAAAAAAACGGTCTTCTTTCGAAGACCGTTTTTCAAGTAATATTGAATGCTAAATTTTAACCCACTGACGTGATTCAGCCGATTCTTCAACCGCTTCCATTACACGCTGGTTGCGCATCCCATCTTCGAATGTGGGCTGCACCGATTTCCCATCCACCACGGCATTGACGAAGTCGGCCAGTGTATGAACGAAGGTGTGTTCATAACCGAGGATATGCCCTGGAGGCCACCATTGTCCAACAAATGGGTGATCTCCACCGGGCTGCGTCACGAGGATATCGCTGAAGCCCTGACGGTCACTTGCCACGGTGTTATCGAACCACTTCAATCGATTCATATCCTCAAAGTCAAAATAAAGGGATCCCTTCGAGCCATTGATTTCGATGACAATGCTGTTTTTACGGCCTAACGCAAAACGAGTGGCTTCAAGGTTGGCAACGGCTCCATTTTTGAATTTGCCGATGAAGAGCGCAGCATCATCTACCGTCACCTCACCCATAGTTTTCCCACCGGCACCACCCAGGCCATCCCCCTTAGCCGATGAGTCTTCGATAGGCCGCTGCTTGATGAAGGTGTTCATTAAACCGCATACTTCATCGAATTCACCGATAAGATATCGGCCAAGGTCAATGATGTGTGCGTTGATGTCACCGTGAGCTCCACTGCCGCTAATACCTTTTTGCAAGCGCCACACGAGTGGGAATTCCGGGTCTACAATCCAGTCCTGAGCATATCTTGCACGGTAGTGGAAAATATCTCCAAGAGCCCCTTCATCAATCATTTTCCTCGCATGAGCAATCGCTGGGATGCGGCGGTAATTGTGGCAAACCATATGCACAACCCCAGCCTCGTTGGCTGCATCAACCATTTCCTTGCATTGCGCAACCGTCATTCCGAGAGGTTTTTCGCAAAGAACGTGCTTGCCTGCTTTTGCTGCGGCAATTGAAATTTCAGCATGGGAATCGTTGGGCGTATTGATGTCCACAATGTCAATTTCAGGGTTATTGATGACTTCTTCCCAGCTAGTAGAAATGTTATTCCAACCCAGCTCTTTTGCAGAAGCTTCCAGAGCTTGCTTGTTGCGACCACAAATGGTGTGCATCTCAAGATCAGCTTTCAGAGGGAAGAAATGCGGTGCTTGCCTCCAACCATTGGAATGCGCTTTACCCATGAAACGGTAGCCGATCATGCCGACTTTAAGTGTTTTGGACATAACTGTTTGCTATACGAAAAAGATTAAGGATTGATTCAAATATTTGGTGCTTTATAAAGAGATCTCAAAGGCAAGTCAACGAGTGACTTGAAGTTATGTTCATACAAATTCTTAAATCAAAACTGCACCTCGCGACCGTAACAGACGCCTGCGTGGATTATGAGGGAAGCTTGACCATATCCTGTGATCTCATGGAGCTCGCAGGCATATTTCCCTACGAGAAAGTGCTTTGCGGCAACATGGCAAATGGAAATCGATTTGAAACCTATGCCATCCCGGGAGATCCAAACTGCGGTCAAATTATCCTTAATGGCGCCACGGCTCATTTAGGCAACAAAGGGGACCGACTGACCATCATGACCTTTTCGAGCCTGACGAAAGAAGAAGCCCCAAATTGGACACCCAAGGTTTTGGTCCTGGATGAAAAAAATCAAATTGTCACGAAAAGAGGAATTTCTGCTCCAGCTTGATGAACTGAGGGGAACAAAAAGACAGAACTCAGGAAATCTGTTCTCTTATTGGCGGACTTGGAATCAAGCTCCCTCTTTCTACAAAATTTATTATGCCGAATTTTACACTACAAGCCATTGCTGATCATGTTGGCGGCACTTTGAAAGGCGATCCAGATACGCAGATCATCGGAATTGCGCCAGCAGATGCAGCAAAGGAAGGGTTCCTGACTTTTGCAGAAAATGAACACTTTTTAGGAAAAGCACTTCAAAGCAAGGCTTCGGCGTTGCTGGTACCAAACAGTGAAATTACTACAGACAAACCATATATTCAGATAGAGCATGTTCGAGTGGCATTCGCCAAGGTGCTTGCCCTTATCCATCCCGAAAAAAGACCCAGCCCAGGTATTCATACCTCGGCTGTCATCGATCCTTCGGCGACAGTTGCAGCCTCAGCACATATCGGCCCGCACTGCATTCTCGAATCAGGCGCCAGGATTGGTGAACATGTTGTTTTAAAGGGGCATGTCCATGTGGGGGCTCTTTCACAAATTGGCGATGAAACCACCGTTTTCCCAAATGTCACTTTATATCCTTCGACCGAAATTGGTAAACGCGTTCGCATTCATGCCGGTACGGTCATAGGATCCGATGGTTACGGATATGTAATGGATCAAGGATTTCACAGAAAGATCCCGCAGGTAGGCAATGTCGTGATCGGGGATGATGTGGAGATAGGCGCAAATACGACCATTGATTGCGGAGCCCTGGGTTCAACAAATATCGGGAAAGGAACGAAGATCGATAATCTGGTGCAAATCGGACATAATGTAGTCATAGGTGACCACAGTATCGTGATCGCACAAGTCGGAATCGCGGGAAGTTCTAAAATTGGGAATTACGTCATTCTTGCGGGCCAGGCGGGAGTCGCAGGACACATTTCAATTGGTGACAAAGCTGTTGTGGCAGGTCGATCGGGCGTCATACATTCCATTCCGGAAGGACAAAAATGGATGGGGTTCCCAGCGCAGCCCGACAGGCGAGCAAAACGCCAAATACTTGCATTACAACAGTTGCCAGACTTAATTAAGAAATTCAAAAGCTTCATATCAGAAAAATGATCTCCATGCCCCCCAAAAGATGATCAAAATAATCGGCTACGATTGTATCAGCGAATGTCTGAGCAAAGCGCGTCAATCCGCAAGAAAACGCAGTCATTTTAATTTACATGAACAGTTGGAAGCTCCAGTACAACGCCTTTGCATAGCCTTGACTGATGGAACCTACGTCCGCCCTCATCGGCATCCGGCATCGAATAAATGGGAATTAATTCTGGCGATAAAAGGAACAAGTGTGTTGGTCATCTTCGATCACGAGGGTAATATTCTCGAACATTTTGAACTCAGCCCCAATGGCCCCATGTCCGCTGTCGAAATGCCACCCAACACATGGCACACCCTTTTTCCGGCAGGCGAGGAAAGCGTTGTAATGGAAATCAAGGAGGGACCCTACACTCCAGCCCTGCCTGAGCATTTTGCTTCCTGGGCTCCGGAGGAGGGTTCCGCTGAAGCATCTGCTTATTTGGACTCAGTCAGAGCATCTATCGCGTCCTGATTCGATTGCTCATGGCTCAGGCAAGAGGCTTCCCATTACAAAATAGAGGCTGTTTTAAGGTTTCGAAGATCATGAGCATAGGGGCAAAATGGACGGATGCGTTATCAGATGATGAAAAAATTATGAGCTTTTGGAGATGATTTCAGGACTCGCAAGGTAAGGATACTTTTTTGTCGATGGCAAAGCATCCACTTGGGTAAGAAAATACCCTTTCAAGACATGCAGGGACGCGAACTCGCCTTTATCAGCCAGAAGCTGCTCAGCTTCAAAAGCACATATGAAATTTACCGGGAAGGAACACTTTTTGCGGATGTGGTAAAGGAAACCTCTTTTTTCAAATCCAATTTACGATCGATGTCCCCGGACCGAATGACTACTCGGTCAAAGGTAATTCCATGCATTTCGAATATGAATTTAAGCGATCGGGCCAACCTGCCGCAAAAGTATCGCGGGCATTCTTTTCCCCGGTGGATGCCTACGGGATAGATATTCTTCGCGGCGAGGAAGACATCACCATTCAGGCAAATGCTGTGGTCATTGATATGGTTGGCACAGTGACAAATAAACATGCATCTTTTCAGGTTTCGCGCTTGCTAAAAATGCACGGATTTGCAACCCATAGTTCTGTCCGATTAACACCATCTTGATGGCCATTAAAAGCAGCATCATCAACACATGAAGAACACATCAAAGGTTTGAGCAGATCATCCATGAAATCGCCGCAGGTCCAGGAGGAAACCGATATCGAGTGGTTTGTGGCACACACACGACCGCGCTGCGAGAAAAAGCTCCGCATGTATCTGGACAGGGAGTTGATTTACAATATTTTACCAACCGTCCAGTCTGTGCACAAGTATCGAGGTAAAACAGTCTCGTTCGATAAGCCGTTGTTTCCTGGGTATGTTTTTCTGAAAATAGACCCGCTAAATCGGCAGAAAGTATATCAAAGTGACTATGTGGCCAATTTATTGGATGTTCCTGATCAGGAAGGGTTCCATTCTCAATTGGCAGATATCTTCGAGGCAATCGAGAGCGGGTGCGAACTGAAGCTGGCCCCTGAGATTGGCGCAGGGAAGCGTGTCATCATCAAATCTGGTCCCATGCGAGGGATAGAGGGATGGGTCGAAGACCGATATGGCAGATCAACTGTGCTCCTTCGATTAGATTTCATTGGTCAGGCGGCAGCCTTGTCAATGGAGGCAGATATGCTCGAATTGGTATGATGAAACCAGCTTCAAAGTTTAAAATTTCAACCTTGATTTATTGTTTCAATGCATCAGGGGAAATTTTACTCCTGCAACGAACTCGCCCCCCAAATCAGGGACTCTGGAGTCCTCCGGGGGGCAAGCTGAATCAGAAAACAGGTGAATCACCCCATACATGTGCGGCGAGAGAGGCGAGAGAAGAGTTAAGAATCAAGGCCATTCCCTCAGATTTCAATCTCAAAGGGATCGTCAGTGAAAGAGGTTATGAAGGCGAGCATCATTGGATGATGTTTCTTTTTGAATACGGCCCCAGACTTTCCGCCCTTCCCCCTGAACATCCGGAAGGCAGCTTCCAGTTTTTCCCCACGAAAGACGTTGAAAACCTGAACATACCAGAGACAGATAGAATATTTATTTGGCCGCTTGTCAAAAAACACAAGCATGGCTTTTTTGTTGCAGAATGTGATTGCCATGAGGATACAACCTTTACATGGAAAGAACTGGAGTCCTTTGATTGCCAAAAAATATCATGATTGACTTACACAGTGACGACTATTTCATGTCCGAAGCTCTGAGACAGGCGCGCCGTGCTTATGCTTCAGACGAAGTACCTGTAGGGGCAGTGATTGTTCATGAGGGAAGAATCATTGCACGCGCATTTAATCAGGTGGAAGTTCTCAGAGATGCGACAGCCCATGCTGAAATGCTGGCCCTGACTCAAGCTCAAACTGCCATGGAGGACTGGAGATTAAATCAGTGTTCCCTCTATGTTACGAAGGAGCCGTGCCCTATGTGTGCGGGCGCAATCGTACACACGCGTATCAAGCGTGTAATTTTTGGATTAAGCGACCCCAAAGCTGGAGCCGCCGGAACCGCCATGAATATCTTGCAATTTCCAGGGTTGAACCACCGATGCGAAATCACATCGGGTGTTCGCGAGGAAGAATCACTCGCCATGATCAGGGAATTCTTCTCCCATAAGCGAAGCAGTAAACACAAAAACTAAGAATCTATCTCAGCTACTGATCGCTGCCAAAACGAGATGTTTATGAAATATTCAGCTTACTGTAAGCAAAGACACACGAACATTTTCTTCCGTACGCGTCACCCCATTTGCCTTGGGATCGAGTTGCGGCTCTCCATCTACGAGGAAAAGGTAGCGGTGATTGCCTGAATGCATGGCTACTTGAAGATGCCATGCCCCATCTGGCATACGCTCCATGGGGTAATCATCCCCACTCCAGTGATTAAAATCCCCGATGATAACGACTTTCTTGGCCTTGGGTGCGAAATAACTAAAGTTAATTGGTACTACGGTTCTTTTTGCTGAATACCTGCCCACACCCGTTCCTCTCTCTTCTCTCATAATTAAAAGGTTTTACTCAATCGAAATTTACTCCCCATGGTGAGAGGGTCCAACCTGAACCCTTGTTCCAATTGAGGCGACAAACGCGTGGAAACAAAACATATGGATTACCCTGCATCAAGTAACTTTGCTGTTTTTTTTGAGCTGGCCGCTTTCCGACGTTGCGTTTGATGCAAATTCACCTTAGAACGAGCCCATGCAAACATCCCAGGCATTCACTCCACCAAATAGATTGCTCCTTGGCCCTGGCCCCAGCGATGCTGCGCCAAGTGTGCTGACGGCATTGTCAAAACCTTTGCTCGGTCACCTCGATCCGGCTTTTATCGGAATGATGGAAGAAATTAAATCCATGCTGCGGCAAATATTTCAGACAGAGAATGAAATGACTTTCCCCGTGAGCGGAACAGGGAGCGCCGGGATGGAGTTTTGCTTCGTGAACCTGATCGAACCGGGCGATGATGTGGTGGTCTGTATCAACGGCGTTTTTGGCATGCGAATGGCTGATCTGGCGATCCGATGCGGCGCCAACGTGACGAAGGTGGAAGCCCCCTGGGGTGAAATCATACGACCCGAGCAGGTAAAAGAAGCTGTTGCTGGCAAATCCCCCAAACTGATCGCTCTTGTTCATGCGGAAACATCGACGGGAGCCCTGACTCCCGCAGAGGAGATTTCGAAGATTGCACACGACGCAGGAGCACTGATGTTGCTGGACACAGTGACCTCGCTTGGTGGCTGCGAAGTAGATATTGATGGATGGAGTATTGATGCGGTTTATAGCGGGACCCAGAAATGCCTGAGTTGCCCCCCTGGATTGGCTCCCGTTTCACTGAGCCCCAAGGCATTGAAAATTGCAAACAATCGAAAAACCCAGGTTCAAAGTTGGTATCTGGATGTCAATCTCCTGTCTGGGTATTGGGGAACCGAACGGGTCTATCACCATACGGCCCCTATTTCCATGAACTATGCTTTGCATGAATCTTTACGGCTTGTCCTCGAGGAAGGCCTGCAGACAAGATGGGCTCGACACAAAGCAAATCATGAAAAATTGGCAGCAGGCTTGAAAAAGCTGGGACTTGGTATCGCTTCACAGGAAGGTCACCAGTTATGGCAATTGAACGCCGTTACCGTGCCGGAAGAAACTGACGAAGCTCAGGTTCGCAAAAGACTTTTGGAGGAGTATCAAATTGAAGTTGGAGCGGGACTTGGCCCAATGAAAGGAAAAATCTGGCGTGTGGGTCTGATGGGCGAATCCTCAACAGCTGAAAATGTGGATCGCTATCTCGATGCCATGACTCAAATCCTGGCACATTGAGGTTAGCGGAATGCAGCCATCCTTGAGTCGAAGGAATCGATCAGTGAGACCGGCTTCCGGCCATCATGCCTCCACCATCGAAGAGGAAAAAAAGCGTGCTTTGGCTGTTTGAATTCCTTTTGGTTTCGGGTCTGCTTTATCTGGCCTTGAGATGGTTTGAGTACAAACAAGCTTATCAGCCAAGCCGTAATCTCGTTTCAACGGTAAAAAATGCCAGCCCGAAAGGGGTGAATCTAACGGTATCATCTGGACGAAACATGCAGATCAATGCCTGGTTCATGCCCTGCCCGAAGGATTCGATATATGCCGATTGGTTGATTGTGTTTTCACACGGAAATGCTGGAAACATGACTCATCGTCAGGACTTTTACCAAACCTGGCTGAATCTTGGATTCAACATCCTGGCATATGATTATCGTGGATTCGGCAGCAGCACCGGATCACCTTCCGAAGCAGGAACCTATGAGGATCTCCGATCGGTTTTGAAATGGGCGTCGAACAACCATTGGAAGAAGGAACGCATTCTTCTGCTTGGAAAATCGCTCGGAGGCGGGGTGGCTTCCGAGATAGCAAAGGACAATCAAATGGCTGGGCTCATTCTGCATTCAACATTCACGAGCATTCCGGATTTGGGAGCAGAATTGTTTCCGCTCCTTCCAGTGCGTCTCATTTCAAGTATTCGGCACGACACGCGTTCGAGGCTTGCTCAAGTTCAAATGCCTGTCCTGATTCTCCACAGCCATGACGACACTCTGATACGATTCCACCATGCTCAAAGAAATTTCGAGGCTGCCAATGAACCCAAATGGCTTCACGAAATTAGTGGTAACCACAACGATTCCGAATGGGAGCGCCTGCAATCATTGCAAACAGGTGTGGATGCATTCATGCGCCCCTTGATGCCGGAGCGTTCTGGGATACAGAAAACAGATCCTCGATGATGGCAGGTCAGGGCAACATGCCTTTTCAGAGCACCTAAGTTCTGGACGGAATCCATACCCTGCTTTAAGTATGGTGGATGGGATCCAAAAACAATGCCAGCTACAACGATCAAGCGCATTTTTCTGAGCTGGGACGTCGCATCGAAGCACCGCCTATTGCATGGCTGATGGAGCAAAAGCTGAAGCATCCCGATTTAATTTCACTCGCAGCTGGCTTCACGGACAGCCCTTCCTTACCCGTGAAGGAAGTCCAGACGATCTTTGCAAAAATCACCAAAAGCAACAAGCGGGCGATGGAGTGCCTCCAGTATGGTGTGGGAGCAGGAAGGGACCAGCTACGCCAGCAGACCGCTGAACAGGTGGCAGGACTGGACGTATCAGCCCCGGAAGGCCCTTGTTATAAGCCGGATCGAGTGATCATTACGCATGGAAGCCAGCAGTTCTTGTATCTACTTACAGAAGCACTCTGTGATGAAAATGACATCGTATTGGTGGAAGCGCCCAGTTATTTTGTTTATCTTGGAATCCTTCAAAGTTTTGATACAAAAACCAGAAGCGTGCCAATGGACTCCGATGGTATGAACCTCGAGTCATTAAAAAAAACGCTGGAGGAACTACGGCAGTCAGGTGAAATCAGGAAGGTTAAAATGCTTTACCTTGTTTCATACTTTCAGAATCCAACGGGCATCTCCACCTCACTTGAAAAGAAGAAAGCCATTCTGCGCCTCGTAAAATCATACGAAAAGCATGCCGGGCATCCGATTTATATCCTGGAGGATGCAGCCTACCGGGAATTAAAATTTCCAGATACTCCCGAGACACCTTCGATGCTCACCCTGCCGGGCGCAAGACAACGCGTGATTTATTCCGGAACTTACAGTAAATCATTTGCCACAGGTATTCGAATTGGTTTTGCTTTATTACCGTCCCCCCTTCGAACGGTTGTCATGAGGATCAAAGGAAACCATGACTTCGGAACGGCAAACTTGTTGCAGTCAATATTGGAGGAAGCCCTTGATTCAGGCTTGTACCAAAGTCACTTGAACCGACTTCAGTCACGCTATCAAAGCAAAGCCCGGCATATGCAAAAATGCATTCAGCGTTCTTTTCCCGATGAAATCGAATGGGCAGGGCCAGCGGGCGGTCTTTATTTCTGGGCAAAGGCACCAAAGAACATTTCAACCGGCCCTCGAAGTCCGTTGTTTAAAAAGGCACTGAAAGAACGTGTCATGTATGTGCCCGGGGTATACACCTACGCAAAAGATTTGAATACTCACGACTGTGACAACGCAATGCGTATCAGTTTTGGAAATGCTTCCTTGGAGGATATCCGACAGGGTATTGAACGGCTTGGCAGTGCATTGAATGCTCAGTGTTCCAGAAAGAAATAAGGACGCCCATGCGGGCGCCCTTATCAACATTCACTGAAGCAGTTCGACCTGCAATTAAAATTCGAAGGTCACGTCACTGAGTCGAGACTGTATTTCAGACAACACACGCTTTTCTTCTTCGATCGTGGGTGCTGCGAACGTGACACTGAATCGTAAAAAGGCACCTGCATCATCCCAGGGAACCGTCGAGATGAGCTTTTCACGTATCAACCACTGAGAAGCCGCCTCACCATTTTCAAATTCGATGCGCGCTCCGTCTGATTTGACCGCGGCTTTTGGGGAAGGCAAATACAGGAAGAAGGAACCACCTGGCTTCACTGCATCCAGACCCACACTGCGCAGGACTTCCACCAATCCATCCATGCGGCGGCTGTATTTGTCGGCAATCTTTTCCGTGATTTCAGGATGATTCCAACAATAGGCAGCCGCATGCTGTATGGCCAGAAATTGCCCTGAATCCGTATTGTCCTTAACATCACCATACGCTTTGACCAGAAGCTCGTTGCCAGCCACAAAACCACAGCGCCAACCTGTCATGTTAAAGGCTTTGCTCGTTGAGTGAAGTTCGACCCCAACATCCTTGGCACCAGGGACGGAAAGGAAACTAAACGGGTTACCGTCAAACACCAGTGCACCATATGCGGCGTCATGCACTACAATGATGTTATGCTTTTTAGCCCAGGCCACCACGTCTTCGAAAAACGCTTTTGTTGCGCTGGCTCCTGTAGGGTTATTGGGGTAATTGATCACAAGCACCTTCGCTTTTTCAAGCACATCAGCCGGAATACTTGTCAGATCGGGCAGAAAACCATTTTCTTTAGTGATGGGAAGATTATGCACCAAGCCTCCGTAAAATTTGGCGTGCGTACCAAACACGGGATAACCGGGGGTGGTCATTAACACGTAGTCGCCCGGATTGATGAACGCTGCGGGCAAGATCGACAAAGCCGCTTTGCTACCGATGGAATGAAGCACTTCGGTATCTGGATTGATCCCAGGTGCACCGCAGACCTTGTCGAGATACGTTGCAGCCGCCTCTTTAAGGAGCGAGTCACCATTGTCAGCATATCCACGGTTATCCGGTTTTTGAGCCTCTGCATGCAACACAGACACTACCTCAGGGAAGGCCATTGCATCAGGTTCCCCTACTCCCATATCAATTATCTCAGCGTTCGGATTGGCTTGGAGTGCAGCCTGCTTGGCACGCTTGATTTTTTCAAACTTGTAGATTGCGGTGGTCTTACCATAGTTCTGACCACCGATACGTTCGGCAAAAAGCTTCTGAATGTAGGATTCTTCGGACATATATTGTAATTTCACAGGATTAAGCCTGATGGCAACATGAGTGCAAATTAACGAAGGAAAAGCGCGGTATCAAGTATGGACTGATCAGAACTGATTATTGAATCAAAAGCCCATGAAATTTCACTCAGCATCAATGATGCAAGCATGAGAAAAAGGACTCATTCAAACGACTTGAACACAGACAAACGAGTCATTATGCACGTCGATATGGATGCCTTTTTCGCATCGGTCGAGCAACGTGATCGACCGGAGCTGAAAGGGAAGCCGGTCATCGTAGGTTCCCCACCGGACCGTCGCGGAGTCGTGTGCGCTGCCAGCTACGAGGCCAGGAAGTTCGGAGTACGTTCCGCCATGCCAAGTCGCACCGCAAAAACCCTGTGCCCGCATGGCATTTTCCTCTCACCCTGCATCCATAAATATCGCAAAGAATCACATGAAATCATGAGCCTGATACGCTGCTTTTGTGAAAAAATTGAGCAGATGTCAGTTGACGAGGCTTATCTTGATTTATCAGGCAGGTGTCTGGGCAATGATTTTGAGGCAAGTCTAATGTCTGCATTGCCCATAGCCCGAGAAATCAAAGCTGTGATCAGAAGGGAAAGACAACTGATGATCAGCATTGGCATAGCGAGTAACAAGATGCTTGCAAAAATTGCAAGCGATTATGACAAACCAAACGGCCTCGTCTTGATACCCGAGAGGGACAAAAAACTGTTTCTTGCTTGCTTGCCTGTACGATCAATTCATGGCGTGGGGAAAACGTCCAATGAAATTCTGAACAAAGCCGGACTTCATACCATAGGCGATATTCAGGAACACAAAGGAGAACTTGTGAGTTTGATGGGGAATTTCGGCCCTCTTCTGAAACAATATGCCCTTGGGATGGATGATCGACGAGTGGAGTCGAATGATTCGGTTAAAAGTATCAGCAGCGAGACAACCTTCATGAGAGATACCGATAACCGCAATATACTCAAGTCGGCACTGAAAGAACAAGCCGAAGAAATTGCCGAAAAATTAGCTCGGCACGACGTGTTTGCTCACACAATCCAAGTCAAGGTTCGTTATGGAGATTTTACAACTCTGTCTCGCCAGACAACCTTGCCAGAAGGAATACAGGACACTTCGGCCATCTATCGCAATGCATGCCAGATGCTCGCCCGGGAACGACTGGTAAACCAACCGCTACGACTCGTAGGCATTTCTGCATCCAAGCTTTGGAATATCAAATACAGTCAATTGAAGCTGCCTCTCGCTTTTGAGCCTGAGGATTAAGAGGCAAAAAAATGAAGTGATCAATATTCAGCCTGAATCATGGCGCCCCCTATTATTTGAGGATGCGCTTTGTTGATTGACTCATCATAAAGCCAAAGCACGCGCAGGTCATCCATGTTCAGCAACAACTCCGTGTATCGATCAGGCAAATGGCGCCTGGAGGGTGTAAATGAGTCGCTATCATACTTGGCATCACTGGAAATTTTTATACCATCGAGCCGCCCAGCAAAAAACAAGGAAGCCACGGGCTGAGCTGTCACTTCGGCACCAATCAATAGAGGATATTGACTTGGTTCAGCAAGTGACTCAACACTTTCTCGACCGACCAGACGCCCATCCAGGTAGAGCGAAGCTGCTCGCGATTTGAAGACACCTGCAAGATGGTGCCACTTACCTGCATAAATTGCATCCTTGCCAGCAGGCTTCACGGTCACCAGCGACCCATCCCTTAGATGGACTTCAAACAGGGGCCGCCCTTTAGAAATGCTCAATCTGAAGCCACCCTTTTTCTCGGCATTGGACACAAGGGTAACATCCTCTTTCAAATACGGCACCTTTATCCAGCATTCTGCAGTGAATGGTCCTCCACTGAGATTGATTTGATCGGCATCCACTCTGAGATAATCTCCGTTACCATCAAGTTCGATCACGGACTCCACTCGAGGTATCGAAGGTGTGGGCATATCTACGGTAAATGGAATATCATGCAGGCTGGACTTGATCGGGTAATGTCTACCGTTCTCAGCTATGTAATCCAACTGAACATCACAGACTGGATTACGCCATGACAGATCCAGAGAATCATTCCAACGGAAAACACGAAAAAACATCTCCATCACCGCGCCTGGTTTGATGGTTCGATTTAGACGGTCTGGGGAGAAGATCCATCTTGAATCCAGACTACTGAGATTCACTTTGGCCCGCATTGATTGATCTGATGGGTTCGTAAGCTTGATACGTAACAAAGCGTCGGCGCTGCCGTCCTGTTCAATCCTGAATCGATGACTGAACTCAGGCACCACGCCATTCAACTGCCTGACACCATCACTGACATCCCCTGTGATTTCTCGGACATTCATTGTCTGTCCTACAGGTAACGAGGCAACAGCAAATTGCTGTTTTCTTACGGTGACCATGTTGAAATGATCAAGCCCTCCAGCCTTCGGTGAAAGACCACTTTGTGATCCACCGGTCGTCGCAAGGGTGATGTATTCAATACCATCGTATGGTCCATCATATCGCATTCGATGGATATGCCCCGCAAAAACGGCTTTGACATTACCTGCCTCTACGAGGGTATCATGGACTTTGCCCCAATCATCTCCATACCTGCCTTTCAACCATCTTGGATGATGTAAAAAAACGAATACATGATCTGCATCAGCTGTTTTTTCAAGAGTCTCCTTGAGCCAGGCTAACTGACGATCGCTCATCACCTGACTTGCAGGTTTACTGGTCGCTTTTTCTTCCGTCTCAGGATTACCTTCGTCTGAATAAAGCACTATGAACCAAGCATTCTTGTGCTCAAAAGCATACCACAGAGGGGCAAAATGCTGTTCGTAATTTGACTCATGCTCACCGGATGGTTTCCCTGGCCCACGCCAATAGACATCATGATTTCCAGCAACCGGAAACCAGGGCATCAGAAGGCTGTCCATGATACCGCGATATTCACGCATTTGCATCAACCACTCGACCTGCTGATTGTAACCCTGCACTAGATCTCCAACGGTCATCACAAGGTCTGGTTCCAATAAATTAATTTCATCAACCGCTTGAGCTAGAATTTTCACTCCCTCCGCCGGACCGCCCGTGCGATCACCCAATACGGCGAAAGTGAAAGAAGCATCATCGGCAGGCAAAGACAGTTCACGGCCATCACGATTTGATTCGAATCGATCATCATCAATCTGCATTTCATGGGGGAGGTTGATCGCCGAAGTTTGTGCCGAGAGATGACCCGTCCCCAACACAAAAACCATCCATCTGATCACGAATAGACTGAAGTATATTTTTTGATCGAGCATGAGCAAACAGTATAGCCGTTATTGGATCAAAATGGCAATATATCTCCTTACTATTTCATTTAACCGTAAATGAATAAAAGGCCAGCTTTATCAATGCACTCAGCCAGTACCAGACCACAGCTGAGACGTTCAGCATACCTGAACTGACAGTCACAATTTCGTTCCTTCATGGTTGTCAATGGGCGCATGCTCTCGTTTAATGTGAATATATCCTCATGAAAAAAACTACCCGTCCATTAAGGAGATCGAAAACCGAATTGATCGCCAGATGCCTGGCCGCCTGCTTTGCAATTGGCGTGACAACGCTGTCTATTGCCGAGCTCGATGTCAGGGCCTTGCCGGAAGATCAACTCCCCAACGACTCGCGCCTTGCACCACCGAAAGATCTGAACGGCTATTTCCCTTTTAGATTACCGGCGACGCTTGACGATTGGGAACAAAGAGCAAATCAACTGCGCAGGCATTTGCTGGTCATGAACGGACTCTGGCCCATGCCCACGAGAACTCCGCTGAACCCAGTGATTCATGGCAAGCTCGACCAGGGGGATTACACCGTTGAAAAAGTTTACTTTGAAAGCTTCCCTGGATTCTATGTCACTGGAAGCCTGTATCGCCCGAAAGGATTTGAAGGCCCTCGACCCGGCGTATTAAGCCCTCACGGTCATTGGTCCAACGGNAGATTCACGGAGAATCTGGAAATATGGAACGATCTCAATCAAGGAGCAGAACGTTTTGAAAACGGGGGACGTTCTCCACTTCAATCCCGCAATGTCCAACTGGCCCGGATGGGATGCGTGGTGTTTCATTATGACATGGTGGGATATGCTGACAGCGTTCAGATCACAGAAAATCTGGCGCACCATTTCAATGTCCAACGGCCGGAAATGAATCACTCTGAGCGTTGGGGATTTTTCAGCCCTCAAGCCGAATCAAACCTTCAAAGCATCATGGGCCTGCAGACGTGGAATTCCATCCGTTCGCTGGATTTCCTTGAAAGCTTGCCTGATGTGGATACGGCTCGTCTAACCATTACTGGCGCAAGTGGCGGCGGGACTCAATCATTCATGATGGGAGCTCTGGATAGCCGTCTTGCAGCCTGTTTCCCTGCCGTCATGGTATCTACTGCCATGCAAGGTGGATGTACTTGTGAGAATGCCTCAGGATTAAGGATCCCCGCCGGAAATGTAGAAATTGCAGCACTCTTTGCCCCGAAACCTCTGGGGATGACAGGAGCAAATGACTGGACAGTGGAAATGACCAACAAAGGCTTCCCCGAATTAAAAAAACTGTTCACCTTGTATGGTCAGGAAGACAATGTATCGCTCGCACAACTTAACCACTTTGGACACAATTATAATTACGTAAGCCGGTCCGCAATGTATCATTTCATGAACCGACACTTGAAGCTGAATCTTGCGCTTCCCATCGTGGAACAGGATTATGAACGCCTTGACAAAGCCGCATTGAGCGTTTGGTCCCACGGCCACGATACCCCGGAGGGAGGTCCCGAGTTCGAACGCGACTTGTTGCAGCATTGGCATGATGATAACCAGCGTAAACTGCAGACCAGTCACCAAAGTCCGCATGCATTTCGTAATGTGCATGGTCCGGGTATCGAAGCGATCATTGGTCGCACTTTCGAAAGGGCAGGCAATGTCGAACTCGAATTAACCAGCAAGAGCAACAAGGGAAGTTACCTTGAAATGCTTGGTATACTTAAAAATACGACTCATGATGAAGCNGTGCCCGCTCTCTTTTTATATCCCTCAGAATGGAATGGTCGGACATGGATTTGGCCCACTGAAAATGGAAAAAGCGGATTACTGAAATCAAACGGCAAACCAAGGCCTATCGTACAACGGGCACTGGATGCAGGGTGTACCGTCGTTGGATTGGATCTTTTGATGCAGGGCGAATTTTTAGCCCCATCGGAGAAAGCCACTCAAAATCGCTTGGTATCCAATCCTCGAGAATTTGCAGGCTACACATATGGATACAACTCGCCTCTCTTTGCTCAACGGGTACACGATCTACTTTCGCTTGTGGCATACGTGCATCACAACGAAAAACGCCCCAGTGAAAGCATCGAACTCATCGGACTGAANGGCGCCGGACATTGGATTGCTGCGGCGCGCGCAGTGTGCAGAGATGTCATACATCGCTCTGCGATTCAAACTCAGGGATTTCGATTTAGTGACCTGACCGATTTCAAGGATGTCAATTTTCTCCATGGAGGTGCAAAATACGGAGATTTGCCCGGAATGCTCGCTCTGGGAACTCCCTCTGAGTTGTGGGTGGCAAATGAAGAAAAAGATTCCGAGACACTCTTGAGAAATATCTATGCGTCATCCGGGTTTCCTGCTCGATTAACCATGACCTCATCAGGAAATGCCTCCATGGCCATACAATGGTTATTGGAACGGGATTGAAACCAGTCGCTTCTATTCAGAANCAACNGAAACAGCAAATTTTTGGCAACCATTCGCTTGATTTCGCTCTGAAATATCGAGACATATCCAATAAATAAAATTGCCNCAAGGAGGGCTCGATTTGTTCTTGCTGGGATTCGTCGAGCTCCAAGCGATACCCCTTGCGGGAGACAATGAATGGAACACTTCCCGAAAAACCTGCACCTTCTTGCCTGAAACCGNTAACGTACTCACCGCAGAGTGTCATCAAGCTCCATCGATTATTTTATTGTAATAATCTTCAATGGAATTACTGCTCGACTGTGTCGCATACTGAATGGGTAGAAAATCAAATGGACTCTGCGTGGTCAAGGTAATGAGGAAATGGCGCATCGGAAAATTGGATTCACCCGGGAGGCGCAACGAATGGATGTGGGCATCACGATCATATACACCCCCATTTTGAAACAGTTGCCCCTCAGCTTCTAATTTCCCCTGAAAAAGCATACGCTCAAAAACTGTCTCATGTCCGAAGCAGGTCGAGGAGGACCCTACAAGATAGCGACATAATAGAACAGATTGATTGTTTGAATCTCAATTGAAAAGCCGACATCATGAGTGAGGAAAGATATGATCAATCATGAATCATCAAGGTATCAAAACTCGGAGTTGTGAATTGTATTTCATCCCTATTTCAACCCGAATGCCATTGAAATTCGGGATTGAAACGCTAACAGAAGTCGTGCTTGCTCGCACAAAAGTTGAGGTGGCTGCGTCCGGAGGCAAGCAGTGCTCCGGCTGGGGAGAAACTCCTCTGAGCGTTCAATGGGTTTGGCCGGGTAGTCTGCCCTATCAGGAGAGACTGAGCGCGATGCAGACATTTTGTGAGATGCTGGCGCACGCTGTGGTTGAATTCGACCTTTCAGCCGATCCCATCGAACTGGGGTGGCAGTTTCAGGAAACGCAACTTCCTCAACTGCTGGACACATTCAATATGAACCATCGCAAGGGCAAGGAATCGATGCCATGGCTGGCAGCGCTTGTGTGTCTTTCGGCATTCGACATCGCCATCCATGACGCATTCGGCAATGTCCATGACCGATCGATATTTAAGTGCTATGATGAGGGCTTTTTACAGTATGATCTGAGCCGATATCTGGAAGCGGCGAAGGATTCTTGCATCGATTTTTCAGGAAAGTATCCCAGCGATTTCCTGNCAAACACACCCCTCAAACGGCTGCGCGCCTGGCACCTGGTGGGTGGTGTGGATCCCTTGCAGAAAAGTGACCTCCATGGCGAGGAGCCCGATGACGGATATCCCGTCCTGCTGCGCGATTGGATTCGTACCGATGGTTTGAAATGTCTCAAAATCAAATTGCGTGGTGATGATGCCGCATGGGACATGGATCGCCTTTTGCAGATCGGGAAGATTGCTCTGGATGAAGAAGTGGAATGGCTGACAGCTGATTTTAACTGCAACGTGCGCAAGCCGGAGTATGTGAACCAGATATTGGACGAACTCAGGGATACCCATCCAAAGATTTATGGCATGCTTCTCTATGTAGAGCAGCCTTTCCCATATGACCTTGAACAACATCCCATCGATGTGCACAGCGTGTCTTCAAGAAAACCTCTCTTTCTNGACGAAAGTGCCCATGACTGGAAGCTGGTCCGATTAGGCCGTGAATTAGGCTGGACGGGCGTCGCGTTGAAGACCTGCAAAACTCAAACAGGTGCCATTTTAAGTGCATGCTGGGCAAAAGCGCACGGCATGACCCTTATGGTCCAGGATTTAACCAACCCAATGCTGGCGCAAATCCCGCATCTTCAACTCGCTGCTCACGTTGGAACCATCATGGGAGTCGAGACAAATGGGATGCAGTTTTATCCGGAAGCCAGCACACCAGAGGCAAAAGAGCATCCAAAACTTTATCAACGTCGGCATGGAGTGGTCGATCTTGGCACGCTCCATGGATCAGGTTTTGGTTATTGCGTCGACCGCATTGATCGAAAATTGCCTGCACCCACATTGGTCGTGACATAGAGAGCTTGTCATGCATGCAGATCCTGGTTTTATTGATAAAGACCAACTCAAATTACTGAGAAACAAGCTCCAGACTGGCTTGAATGGCCTGAGTATCACAAACTCTGAGGGGCGCCACCAAATCCGTAACTTGTATCGGAGTNCGTTGGAGAAAGACGTTCTCCCCTTCTGGTTTCCACGATGCGCGGATACTGAAAACGGAGGATTTTACACAGGCCTGGATCAGGACGGTACTTTGATTGACACTGATAAGTCTGTTTGGGCTCAGGGGAGAATGACATGGATGTTATTACGTTGCCAACAAGATCTGGATCTTGGTTCAAAATGGCTTCAGTATGCAGAATCTGGCATTCAATTCATGAAAAAACATTGTTTTGATTCAGATGGCCGCATGTTTTTCCATGTGACGGAACAAGGAAAGCCAATCCGGAAACGACGTTATGCCTACAGCGAAGCATTTGCAGCTATCGCCTTTGCAGCTCACGCAAAGACAACTAACAGTGATGAATCTGCCCAACGAGCCCGTGATCTTTTGGAACAGTTCATCAAGTGGAATTTCGATCCATCCTCAAAAGGTGAACCAAAATACACCGATATCCGTCCCTTGACGGGATTATCGCCTCGAATGATAGCAATAGTGACGGCTCAGGAGCTGAGACACCAACTGGGGCCAAGTGAGCAACTTGACGCAATGATCAGACATATGATTACCGAAATCATTCGCCTTTTTGTGAAACCAGAGAAACGTTGCGTTATGGAACAAGTGCTGCCGGATGGGAGTATCTCAGATCATATTGAGGGGAGATTACTGAATCCCGGGCACGCTATTGAAACGGCGTGGTTCATCATGCAGGAAGGCGCCTTACAGAAAAACGATTCATGGATACAGCTAGGCTGCAGCATGTTGGATTGGAATTGGCACCTTGCATGGGATCGAGAGAATGGCGGCCTTCTTTATTTTGCGGACGTGACTGGAAAACCTGTCCAGGAATATTGGCATGACATGAAATTCTGGTGGGTTCACAACGAAACCATAATCGCTTCCATCATGGCTCATCAGCTAAGCGGTGAAAAAAAATATGCTGAAATGCATGAAAAAGTACACGATTGGTCATTTAAGCACTTTACAGATTCCAAACACGGAGAATGGTTTGGTTATCTGAGGAACGATGGAACCGTTTCAAATCGAGCCAAGGGTAATTTGTGGAAAAGCTTCTTTCATTACCCGCGCTCATTGCTCTGGAGCTATCAATTGCTCAATAAAAACAAAGCAAGCGCTTAAAAATTGGTAGAATATGCCGATCTATGATATGTCTGAAGAACCAATAATATTGGGAAAAGTGCTGGTTTCTGAGCCAAAACAGCGTAGGGTAGGATAGTTCTTGGTTATCCAGCGCTGTATTGGTCACCAGAATATTGCTTGGACCTTCAGATGGATTCAGCACATGGGACTTACCTTAGCAAAATTTAGCAGGGCAAGTCTGAGTTCGATGGCAACATTGAAAAACGATAACTTTCGAAAATCCGTAAATTAAAAGTATGAGTGAAGACGCCTTCAACAACTTTACTCCCAGGGCACAGCAGGTACTGGCTTTGGCGAGAAAAGAAGCAGATCGTTTCAACCACAATTATGTGGGTACCGAGCATCTACTCTTGGGTCTGATCAAGTTGGATCAGGGAGTTGCTGTGAACGTGTTAAAGAAAATGGGGCTCGATCTGGAAACAGTGCAGCTAGAGGTTGAGAAACACGTCCCTCCGGGGCCCGACCACAAGGTAGCAGGCACAATTCCATATACTCCTCGCGTCAAGAAGGTATTGGACCTTGCTTCAAAAGAGGCTAGGCAACTTGCTCACACCTATGTCGGCACCGAACACATCCTTATGGGGTTGCTTCGAGAGGGAAACGGTGTAGCAGCCAAAGTATTGCGCGGGCTTGACATCGATCTGGAGCAGACCCGTAATGAAATCCTGAAAGAAGTTGACCCCAATTTTCAGGGCGGAGAGGATTTCGCGAACATGGAGGAGGCGGGCAAACCCGAAAAGAAGGGTGAAATCAAAACCCCCGCGCTCAAGGCATTTGGTCGCGACCTCACGGAAATTGCCCGCAAAGGGACTATGGACCCGGTTATTGGTCGCAAGGATGAGATAGAGCGTGTCATACAAGTGCTATGTCGACGCACCAAGAACAATCCTGTTCTTTTGGGNGAGGCTGGTGTGGGAAAAACAGCCATTGTCGAAGGACTCGCTCAGGAAATTTCTCGTGGAAACGTACCTGAGATTTTAAGAGAAAAGAGAGTCATCACGCTGGATCTTGCCCTGATGGTTGCGGGTACGAAGTATCGTGGTCAATTCGAGGAGCGCATCAAGGCTGTCATGGATGAAATACGGAGAACCAAAAATGTGATCCTCTTCATTGATGAGCTTCATACGATTGTGGGTGCGGGCTCGGCCGAAGGAACCATGGACGCTTCCAACATTATCAAACCAGCGCTCAGTCGAGGAGAAATGCAATGTATTGGCGCCACGACACTCAATGAATATCGCAAGTATATTGAAAAGGATGCAGCGCTGGAACGTCGTTTCCAAAGTGTCAAAATCGAAGCTCCTTCTCCGGAAGACGCCATTCTCATTCTTCAGGGGCTCAAGGGGAAATACGAAGATCATCACAACATCATCCTGACAGACGCTGCCATCGAGTCCGCTGTGAAACTTTCAGAACGTTACATCACAGGAAGATTCCTTCCGGACAAGGCGATAGATGTCATGGATGAAGCTGGTGCTCGCGCACGCATTCTTTCCATGACGCGGCCACCAGACGTCAAAAACCTAGAGGTGGAAATCGAAACTATCCGGGTCGATAAGGAAAAGGCAATCAAGGAGCAGGACTTCGAGAAAGCCGCTTCAATGCGTGACAAGGAAAAGCAATCGAAGGAAAAACTGGAATCCATTTTAGGTGCGTGGAAAGATTCACGCGAAGAAAAGCGAGTCACCGTAGATGATGAAGACATGCTTCAGGTGGTTTCGAAATGGACGGGGATTCCATTAAAAAGAATGGAAGCCGGCGAGATCCAGCGACTGCTGGAGATGGAAGACGAGTTGTCCCGCATAGTTATTTCTCAAAACGAGGCAGTTTCCGCTCTCTGCAAGGCACTTCGCCGCTCGCGTGCTGATCTGAAAGATCCAAGACGCCCAATTGGAACCTTCGCTCTTCTCGGGCCTACAGGTGTAGGTAAAACACTTCTAGCAAAAACAGTTGCAGCCCATATGTTTGGAGATGAGAAATCCTTAATACAGCTGGACATGAGTGAGTACATGGAGAAGTTTACTGTGTCACGATTGGTTGGCTCACCTCCTGGATACGTAGGCTACGAAGAGGGAGGTCAACTCACCGAACAGGTCCGACGCAAACCCTATTCAGTGGTTTTGTTCGATGAGATCGAGAAGGCACACCCCGATGTCATGAATATGCTGCTTCAAATACTGGAGGAAGGCAAATTGACAGACAACGTCGGAAGAACCGTTGATTTCAGAAACACAGTCATACTCCTCACATCCAATGTGGGAGCGCAAATGGTGAGCAGTCAGGCGAATATTGGATTCAGAAAGCCTTCTGATCAAGGGGATTACGATGCCATGAAGGAAAAAATCATGGATGAAGCTAAGCGCGCCTTCAAACCAGAATTCCTCAACCGTTTGGACGATGTCATTGTTTTCCGATCGCTCGACCGCGAGAGCTTGGTCACGATCCTTACGCTTGAAACTGAGAAAGTCCTGACTCGGCTCAAGAGCAAGAACATAGATTTGGTATTGTCCGATAAAGCCAAGGACTTTCTGGTGGAGAAAGGATACGATCCGGATTACGGGGCACGCCCCATGAGACGCGCTGTGGAACGATACTTGGAAGACCCATTGGCGGAAGAAATTTTGAAGGGATCCCTNCTGGATAACCTGCGCATTAATGTGATCGTCGAAGAGGATCATTTGGTCTTTCGTCAGGAGGCGAATATTGAGGGAGAAGCCGTCTCCAGCTGACGTTCGCTTAACAACCAAATCAAGTATTCAATTTGGATCAGTAGCACCCGTCTGTATATTTAAGCAGACGGGTGTTTTCAGTAACGCCTCAAAACCCAATAATCACCACGTGAAAAAAAGAAAGCTAGGAAGGACAGACTTACAGCTGCCAATCGTAGGCTTCGGAGCGTCTTCCTTGGGACAGGAATTCCGACCGATCCAACTGGACGAAGCAATGAAGAGCGTTACCACCGCACTGGAATGTGGTATGAACCTCATTGACACCTCCCCATTNTACGGGCGAGGCATGAGTGAAGTTTTGTTGGGCATGGCTTTAAGAGATATCTCGCGCAGCGACTATATTTTATGCTCCAAACTTGGACGATACGATCTGGATCATTTTGATTTTTCAGCAAAACGTGTTGAAGAAAGTGTGGATGTCAGTCTGCACCGATTGGGAACGGATCATCTGGATATTATTCTCTGTCACGATATCGAGTTTGTGCCAATGCAACAAATCGTCCAAGAAACCATTCCAGCCCTGAAAAAAATTCAAGCCTGCGGAAAAGTCCGTTATATCGGAATCAGCGGATATCCTCAGAAAATTTTTAAATTCATCATCGATCAAACCGGCATAGACTGTGTGTTGAGTTACAATCAATACACTTTACAGAATACTCGATTTGCTGATGAGTCGATTCCTTACCTGCAAGAAAAAGGTGTGGGTATCATGAATGCCGGTCCATTTTCGGCCAGACTGCTGACCAACGCTCCCCTTCCCCCTTGGCTCAAAGAGCCAGAATCCGTAAAACAGGCAGCACGCAAAGCCGCCAGGTTGTGTGAACAAAAAGGTTTCGATATTGCGAAAATCGCATTGCAATTCTCAATTGAAAACAAGGATATCGCGACCACTATAGCCGGCAGTGCTAACCCCGATAACATTCGTAAATGGGCGGAATGGATTGAAGAACCCATTGACAGGGAATTACTCAAGGAAGTCCTTGCTATCTTCCAGCCGGTAAAAAACATCGGCCACAAGGAAGGTTTAGCTGAAAATAATTAACTCATGCACACAACATTCGGTCATCCAATATGAAAGCACTCCAATTAACTGAACCAAAAACTTTTGAAGCGATCGATCTTCAGGAACCCGAACAACCTGGACTGGATCAGGCACTGGTTCAAGTCCACCGGATAGGTATCTGCGGCACAGATTACTCCGGTTATCTCGGTAAAATGCCCTTTTTCAGCTACCCGAGAATTCCCGGACATGAGTTGGGAGTAGAGGTGCTTGCCGTGGGCAGCAATGTTTCGAACGTCAAACCCGGTGATCATTGCAGTGTGGAACCCTACATGAATTGCGGCAGCTGTTACCCTTGCCGAAAAGGAGCCAGCAATTGTTGCGAAAGTCTTAAGGTCATCGGAGTCATGGAAGATGGTGGAATGAGAGAACGCTTCCTCATTCGAGCGGAAAAATTACATACCAGTCAGAAACTGACGTTTGATCAATTGGCCCTCGTCGAGACACTGGCTATCGGATGCCATGCCAATGATCGAGGTGCTCCCTCCGAAGGGGAACATGTCCTGATCATCGGCGCAGGTCCTATTGGTCTGGCCACGTTGGAGTTCACACGACTCACCGGCGCTAAGATAACCGTCATGGATATGGTGCAGACCCGTCTTGATTTCTGTAAATCCACATACGGTGTCGATCACACCATTCTGTTCAAAGGCGATGGATCGGAAACTGCCCAAATGATGGAATGCACCCATGGTGATAAATACTCCGTTGTCACCGATGCCACAGGCAATCAGCGTTCCATGTCCAACGCGCTTCAATATGTCGCTCATACCGGCTCACTGGTATATGTAGGAATTACGACCGAAGCAATCAGCTTCAAACACCCCATGCTCCACAAACCTGAAATAACCCTCAAAGCAAGTCGCAATGCACTGCCCAAAGATTTCGGAAGGATTATTGGATTAATCGAGGATGGCACCATTGATACGGCTCCATGGGTCACCCATCGAACGGCATTCGATGCAGTAGCCGAAAACTTTGAAGGATTTACTCGCCCNGAGACAGGCGTCATTAAGGCAATCATTGAAATGTGCTAGCCTCCCCCAATAGACCATGATTCAAACGATGAGCAGCGCTCTGCCAAGATAGTTATGAATGCAAATTTCATGCGCTTGGGGGATTTAATTCTTTGTTCATGGATTTGGGGCTCTTGCCTTTTTATTGCGCACTCAGCCTCTGATAACAGAGCTGATCGGGCGAAACTCAAGATCAATGAAATACTCGCAAGCAATATCGATGACGTCAAAGATGAGTATCATGAAGATGAAGATTGGGTTGAATTATACAACGGAGGAGAGGCTGCCGTGGATGTAGGGGGCATGTATTTTTCAGATAATCCAAAAAAACTGTCCAAATTCCAAATTCCCACGGGAATGTCCCGACATACAAATATCCCTCCGGGAGAATACAAGTTATTCTGGTTTGACGGTGAGCCCAAGGAAGGTCCTTACCATGTCTCCCTGAAACTGAGCCGCAAAGGAGAAGTCTTGTTCCTCACCGATTCCGACGGTCAGACCTTGATCGATAGCGTTCGCTTCCCATTGCAGCGAAATGATATCTCATATGGGAGGGATCCAAGGGACACAGATCGTTGGCTGTATTTCAAAAACACAACACCACTCCAACCAAACAACGCCGAGGAATCGGCTATCAACGTGGCAAAAGGTCCAGTCTATTCGCACCAGGAAGGCTTTTACGATTCGCCCTTCGAGCTAAGCTTGAGCGCAGCTTCGGATGCCACCATCTATTATACTCTAGATGGAGCCGATCCAGATAAAAAAAACCGGCTGACATATACTGGAGATTTGACAATCCAAACGAACACGATCGTCCGTGCGNCGGTCATTCGCTCCAATCATCTTCAAAGTGAAACGATTACCAAATCTTTTTTCATTAATGAACAAAGTAGTGTGCCAGTCATTTCCGTCATCATGGATCCCTATTGGCTCTATGATGAAGATAATGGAATCTATACCAATTGGGAAGACGATTATGAGGTACCTGGGCACATCGAGTATTTTCCAGATAATGAAAGCAAGACCGCTGCATTTGCGTCCTACATGGGCGTGAGTATTGGAGGTNACAGCACGAAAGAATATCCTAAAAAATCCTTATCTATAAGATTCAGAAAGAGCTGGGGGAAATCACACATCAAATATGCACTTTGGGATTCGAAGCCTCACGTCGAACAATTTGACGGGCTGAACATAAGATCCGATATGGCGGGAGACAAAGTCAGCAGTCATCCGGTGTCAGGCGAGAGAATTAAAAACGAAATCATCTATGAATTCGCACATGCGCTCAATTCGCACGTGGACGTTCAGGCATACAAACCGGTTTTACTTTTTCTGAATGGAAAATATTGGGGGCTGTATACTTTAATGGAACGAAAGGGAATTGATTTTATTCGGGAAAATCATGGATTTAAAGAAATCGACATGTTGAGTGAGGATCACATGCTGATTGAACACGGAGATGATGTTCATTTCGATAGAATGAGGAGTTACATCGAATCTCATGACATGACTGAACCTAATCACTACCGTCAGGTTCAGAAATGGATGGATGTGCTCAGCTTCATCGACTACTGGATTTTTGAATGCTACTGCGGAGCGCATGATTATGAAGTCAACAGACGTTATTGGCGCCCCAGAACTAAGGATGGAAAATGGAGATGGCTTGCCTTTGACATGGATTCCTGGCGCGAGTGGGATCATGATATCTTCGAATATTACTTTGGAGACGAAGATGAGCAAGTTGTCATGCTACCCTACCTTTTGAAGAACAAAGATTTCTTTCATCTTTTTGCGAATCGAATGTGCGATGTGCTCAATACAGGCATGAGCCCCGAAAGTGCGAAAGGGTTCGTCAGGAAGATAACACAAACAATTAAGTCGGAAGTCGATCGTGAACGGGAACGCTGGAAAGATGAGCATGAATATGTGGAAAAAGGATCTCAAATTGCTCGGTTCATGGAGCATGCAGCGAAACGTCCTGCTTATTTACGTCAGGCATTTCTGCATTTCTACACACTCAAAGGAAGGGAGATCAAGGTGAAGCTTAAAGTCAAAGGCCCAGGATCAATCCAAGTAAATACGATCATTCCAGAAAGCTATCCCTGGACTGGTGTTTATCTGGGTGGCATTCCCATCACCCTCGAGGCAAAGCCAGATGAGGGTTCAAGCTTCAGTCATTGGTCCACGCCTGAGCTGAGGCAAGATTCTCAAATCGAGATAAACCGTATGAATGACGTCGAAATTGAGGCAATCTTCGAGTAATTCGATACAGCTTACTTATTCGGATTGTTCTTTTTTGGGTGCTCTGAGCTGAATATGCAGATCCCGCAATTGACGATTGTCAGCTATTCCAGGTGAGTCCGTCATCAAACAGGTCCCTTTGGCTGTTTTAGGGAAAGCGATGACATCTCGTATGCTAAGCGTATTACACAGGATCGCAATCAAGCGATCAAAGCCCAAGGCGATTCCGCCATGCGGAGGGCATCCGTATCGAAAAGCTTCAAGCATGTAGCCAAATCGAGCCTTGATGACATCCTCAGGCAATTGAAGCACTTTCTCAAATATGGTGCGCTGTAATTCAGGCTGATGAATACGAATGGAACCTCCTCCGAGTTCAACTCCATTGACCACAAGATCATAATGCTGGCCTCGCACTTTTTTGGGATCGGATTCAAGAAATTCGATATCCTCCTCGACAGGAGAAGTGAAGGGGTGATGACTCGAATACCATCGATTCATTTCCTTGTCGAAACTCAACAGAGGAAATTCAATCACCCAGAGAAAGTCAAAACGCTTGGAGTCAATCGTAAGTTTGCCGCGCTTTTGCAGNAATTCAGCACAATGCAGGCGAATGCGACCCAATACCTCACATGCAGCCAGCCACTGATCTGCCGCAAAAAGAATCAAATCACCATCTTCAATTTGAAGTTGTTTTTGAAGTGCCGCTTTTTCTTCGTCGCTGAAGAATTTGACAATAGGCGATTTCCATTCACCATTTTCAACCTTGATGTAAGCAAGCCCCTTCGCCCCGTGATTGATTGCAAGCTGTGTCAAGGATTCCATCTGTCCCTGCGTCACATCGGCCAATCCCTTGGCATTAATCGCCTTGATCACACCACCACGCTGAATCGTACCACTGAAAACTTTAAACCCGCTACTTTTGAAAGCTTCGGAAAAATCATGTATTTCCAAGCCAAAACGAGTGTCGGGTTTATCAATTCCATAGGTATTCATCGCTTCTTCGAAAGAAATACGTTTGAAAGAAGAAGGAATTTCGACGTTGAGAGCTTCTTTCCAAATCCGTCCCATCATTCCTTCAATCAGAGCGTAGATATCTTCTCGATCAATGAAAGACATCTCAATATCCACCTGAGTAAATTCAGGTTGACGGTCTGCACGCAGATCTTCATCACGATAACAGCGTGCCAGTTGGAAATACTTTTCAACCCCGCTTACCATGAGGATTTGTTTATACTGCTGGGGCGATTGTGGCAGTGCGTAGAAATGTGAGGGATGAATCCGGCTTGGCACCAGAAATTCACGGGCACCTTCTGGGGTGGATTTAAATAATGTCGGCGTTTCAACTTCGAGAAAATCCATCTCGTCCAGAAATACCCGCGTTGCCGTCGCCACTTTGCTGCGCAGCCTGAGATTGTGGATCATTTCAGGGCGTCGCAGGTCAAGATAACGGTACTTGAGCCGAAGTTCTTCGTTCACCTTGGATGCCGTTTCAGGATCATCAACGGGGAAAGGCAATACATCCGCAGCATTAAGCACCTCCAAGGATTCCACCATGACTTCCACTTCGCCGGTGTCGATTTTGGAATTGTTCGTACCCTCCGGTCGATGACGGACTTTTCCTGTAACTGAAATCACACTTTCGCTGTGTAATGAGGCTGCCTGATCAAACAAAGCAGCTGGTACGTCGGTAGGATCAAACACGGTTTGTGTGCGCCCTTCTCGATCTCGAACATCGATAAAAAGGACGCCCCCCAGATCTCGCCTTGAATGCACCCATCCATTCAAGGTGACTATCTGATCAATGTGCGCTGTTCGAATCTCGTTACAATGTATAGTGCGTTTCTTCATGTAGCCAATACTGATTGGTATCCATCAATGGATACCCCCAATCGAGCGCACTGTTTTACTTGATTTAAGGATAAATCAAAGAAAAAACGCTGATTGATCCAGAGACGGGGTCAATTCAGGCATCAATTATGTGGAAAACAGCTCCTATCAAGGATAAATCCTCCTTCATCGCAGCAATTCAGAACAACCGGTCAATCTGCACTTCCGAACACAGAAAATTGCAAAATCCAGGTTCAAATGATTTAGTGGAGTGATGAATGACTATCGATTGGTTTTGGTCACGGCGCCCGATATGGAGTCGGCAAGGAAGTTGGTGAAAGGTGCTGTCGAACGAAGGTTTGCTGCCTGCGGGAAAATTATTTCAAATATTGAATCCCATTACTGGTGGGAAGGAAAGTTGCAACACAATCTGGAGTGTCAGTTATTGTACAAAACACACAATGAATGTATTGGAGATCTCCAGGATTGGATTGTTTCGGAACACCCTTTTGAGACACCTGAATTTGTTGTGATCCCGCTGGAATCAGGTTTTGAAAAGTATCTGGATTGGATCAAAGCTGAGACCAGAGCGGCAGACGCATGAAGCGAAATCGTTTATCCGACAAATGCAGCATGAGTTGATTTCAGAGCTGCTTCTCCTTTAGAGCATTCAATCACCACAGAAATTTTGATCTCACTGGTTGATATCATGAGAATATTCACCTTCTCTGTCGAGAGAACTTCAAACAACCTGGCTGCGACGCCAGAATGGCTTTTCATGCCAACGCCAACCACAGATAGTTTGCAGATACTTTCGTCCGCAGTCATTTCAGCAAAACCAATGGATTGCTGCAGATCGTTTAAAACTTTTTGCGCTTTGGTAAGGTCTGTTTTTTCGACAGTGAATGACAAGTCTGTCACAGGTAATCCATCCTCATGACTCACGTTTTGCACTATCATATCCACATTGACCGCGGCCGCGCTCAGGGGTTGAAAAATGGACGCGGCAACTCCCGGATGATCGGGCACNTTCAATAATGTGACTTTTGCCTGGTTTTTATCAAGTGACACGCCGCGCACAACGACATTTTCCATATCAGGTGAGGATTCTTTCACAGTGGTTCCCGGATTATCATTTAGACTGGATCGCACTTCAAAGACGACTCCAAACTTTTTTGCAAACTCGACGGATCTTGATTGCATGACTTTGGCGCCAGAACTAGCCAGTTCCAGCATCTCATCATAGGAAATGGATTCCATCTTCCTGGCGGTAGAGACGATGCGTGGGTCGGCGGAATAAACCCCATCGACATCTGTATAAATCTGGCACAAATCAGCTTTGAGAGCAGCTGCCATTGCGATGGCCGTCAGATCTGACCCCCCCCTTCCCAGTGTGGTGATCTGCCCTTCGCTTGTGCGTCCTTGAAAACCGGCAACAATCACCACATTTCCCTGATCAAGGAGTGAATGAGCTTGAGCTGGAGTGATATTTTTGATTTTGGCCTTGGAGTGGACACCATCGGTGGTGATCCCTGCTTGAGCCCCAGTCAGCGAAGCCGCAGGGATATTCAAAGAGTGCAGTGCCATTGCAGTCAAGGCGATTGTTGTTTGCTCTCCAGTAGCAAGAAGCATATCCATTTCACGCTCAGCGGGCATGTCTGTCATGGATCGAGCCATGCCGATCAACTTGTCGGTTACCCCGCTCATCGCCGAGACGACGACAACAACCTGATCCCCATTACGATGGTATCTGGCCACACGATCGGCGACGGCCTTGATCCGATCCGTGGTTGCAACCGAAGTCCCNCCGTATTTTTGAACAATCAACGCCATCTCAAATTCAGCTTCAAAATTCTTAGATACCAATCAGTTTGGAGACTGCTTCTAAACTAGCTTCACTTTTAATGGGCTTCTTTGCNGCACATTGGATCGCCCGATCGGGATCTTTGAGACCGTGACCCGTCATGGTCGCGGAAATAAGGCTACCTTCAGGTATTCGCCCAGCCTTCACACATTTGATCAGCCCTGCAAGTGGAGCTGCACTCGCAGGCTCCACAAAGACACCTTCTGTTTGAGCTACAAGCATATAGGCTTCTACAATTTCTTCATCCGCGACTTTTCCAATCCAACCATCTGAACTTTTGATCGCATGATTGGCGGCCTGCCAGCTGGCTGGATTACCTATCCGAATAGCAGTCGCTATTGTCTCTGGATTCTCGTAAATTTGGCCATCTACAATGGGAGCAGCTCCCGCGGCCTGATAACCACACATTCTGGGGCATGCGTTCACAATGCCTGCAGCATGGTATTCCTGATAACCTTTCCAGTAAGCAGTGATATTTCCAGCATTGCCAACAGGCAGAAAGTGAAAGTCAGGCGCTCTTCCGAGCNGGTCGCAGATTTCAAATGCAGCCGTTTTCTGACCTTCGATACGAGAAGGGTTGATGCTGTTGACAACTTCCACTTTTCCAGTGGCTCCCAGCTCACGCACAATTCTCAACGCATCATCAAAGTTACCATCAACGGCAATAGTCTGCGCTCCATACATTAACGCCTGGGCAAGCTTGCCCATTGCAATGTTCCCATCTGGCAAAAGTACGACGCATTTTAGATTTGCACGAGCGGCATAAGCAGCGGCGGAAGCCGATGTGTTTCCGGTGCTGGCACAGATGACGACTTCAGCTTTTTTTTCAACAGCCTTGCTGATCGCCATAGTCATGCCCCGGTCCTTGAAGGAAGCAGTGGGGTTCAATCCTTCATATTTGAGGTAAAGATCAAATTCACCACCTATCTTTCGGACAAAATTGTCCAGCTTGATCAGTAAGGTGTTCCCCTCGTTAAGGGTGATGATGGGAGTCGTATCCGTGACTGGAAGATAGCTGGCGTATTGACGTATCAGTCCCTGCCAATGAGTAATCTGTTCTTTTGAGGAAGGATGTTGCATGCAATTAATCTTCAAAATTTTCGACCCGAATCACCTTTGGAATACCTCGCACGACCTTGAGTTTGCGAATGAGCTCAACAGCGTGATTCATTGATTCAATACTCGCATCATGAACCATTAATATCAAGGGAACCATGTCACCTTCGTGCCCCTCTGGTTGTATGATGGATGAGATGCCAATATTTGATTCCGCAAGGATTTCAGTGATTTTCGACATGGTGCCGGGTCGGTCCACCACATTGAGCCGCAAATAAAATGGAGCAACGGTTTGTTCCCATGGCGCAACGATCCCATCTTTCGAGTGCGGAACAAAAGGAGGAACGCGATTGTGAGTATCGTGCTTTAAATCAAGTGCAGCATCCGCCAGGTCACTGACAACGGCACTTGCGGTTGCATCCTGGCCTGCCCCGCGTCCGTAATACAATGTTTCTCCAACGATATCGCCTCCGATAAAAATGGCATTGAAAACATCCTGCACACCGGCAAGGACATGGTGATTAGGTACTAATGTGGGGCAAACGGATATTTGAATGGCGCAAGAATCTGATGACTTTTGCGCTGGCTTGATTGTTGCCAGCAGTTTGATAGTATAACCCAGCTGTTCGGAAAATTGTATATCCAGAGGAGATATACCCCGAATGCCCTCGACATGAATCTGCTCGGGCGGGATCCAAAATCCATGCGCGAGAGAACCTAGTATGCCCGCTTTATGCATCGCATCGATACCGTCGACGTCTAGTGAAGGTTCAGCCTCCGCGTAACCGAGTCGCTGCGCATCTTCAAGCACTCCTTCAAATTCACTGCCTTCCCGCTTCATGCGAGTCAGGATATAGTTACAGGTGCCGTTGAGGATGCCGTAAATGTAAGGAATACGATTACCAATCAAACCTTCCCTCAGGACTTTGATGATTGGAATGCCGCCAGCAACGCTGGCTTCGTAATACAAATTGGTGTTATTTTCATCGGCGAGCGCAAAAAGTTCCTCTCCGAATTCGGAAATAAGTGCTTTGTTCGCGGTAACGACTGGTTTTCCAAGGGTCAATGCTTTTTTGACAATCTGCTTTGCGGTGCGCACTCCCCCTACCAGCTCAATGACGAGATGTATCTTTGGGTCTTCAACAACAGATTTCCAGTCCGTAGATAGAAGTTTTTTGGTGATTTTTACGTTTCTCGTCTTTTGCAGGTCGCGCACAACCACGCTGCGAACCGACAGACTGATACCAAGGCGTGAAGCGATCAGACGGCCATTTTTCTTTAGAGCCTGATAAACGCCGCCGCCGACTGTTCCTCCGCCGATGATTGCAACATTAACTTTTCCCATAAAAACAAAGGAGAAGAAATTGCATGATTCACCACTACTCGACAAATCCAAAATGAAGAAAATTCAATTACGCTGAAGAATAATCTTTTCAGGACTGGGGCAAAAGCTAGATTTGAAATAATCATCAGACGATAACAAACCAACCATGGACACCTCACAATCAACCTGTTCCAGCTCTTTGATAGGCTGCATTAGCCTGGCAGTATTCCTCAATGCATCTGCTGTCAACGCCGCCGAACAACCTGAATTCGAAGCTCAAACTATTGATGACTCCATCAAAATTGGATACGGCCTGGCCATCGAGGATGTGAATGGAGATGGGCGGAAGGATATACTTCTCGCTGATGCCCATCAGATCGTGTGGTATGAGAGCCCTTCCTGGACAAAGCACATCATGACGGAAAAGCTCACTGAGCGCGACCATGTTTGCATTGCAGCCAGAGATTTGGATGGTGACGGCAAGGCAGAAGTGGCTGTTGGTGCTGGTTGGAATCCAGGGGATACCGAAAATAGCGGAAGTGTCCATTACCTGATGCCCCCACAAGATCTAAGAAAAAAATGGACTCCAATCAAACTCCCCAATGAGCCTACGGTTCACCGAATGCATTGGGCAAAAAACTGGCGTGGTGACTGGGATCTGGTCGTTTTACCCTTGCATGGGCGAGGCAATAAAGGAGGTAAAGGATACGGGGTCAAAATGTTAGCTTATACAATACCAGAAAACCCCAAAACCGAATGGCCAACCAGGCTGATCAACGGTGATTTGCACATGACCCACAATTTTGACGTCACTCAATGGGACGATGACACTACGGAAGAATTTCTCATTGCTGGGCGTGAAGGGGTTTTTGCCTCTAACTGGGTGGATGGGGCCATGCAACTTCACACTATCGGTAATGATCAGGGTGGAGGCGCGGGTGAGGTGCGCTCAGGAAAATTACCTGACGGAAAGAGATTTGTAACATCCATCGAACCCATGCATGGCTCATCGGTTGTCGTTTATACTCAGTCAGACAGTAACTTGAATGGCACTTGGAAACGACATGTGATGGAGGATAAACTGAAGGATGGACACGCTGTGGCCTGTGCTGACCTTCTGGGAACGGGCAGTGACCAGATTATTGTGGGCTGGCGAGCAATGAGAAATTCAGGGGTTCCCGTTGGAATCAAACTTTACAAGGCAAGCAAACCGGATGGTTCTGAATGGAAAGCCAGTTCGATAGATGACAATCAAATGGCTTGCGAAGATTTAAAAGTCGCGGACTTAAACGGTGATGGAAAACTCGACATCATTGCTGCAGGCCGCAAAACCAGAAATGTCATCATTTACTGGAATCGACACTAAAACGGTGTCACACAGCCTTGTTCATTGAGATAAATGGAGAGTCATCTACAAATTCAAGTCGGCAAACTCACGCGCCGCGAGTTCAGGCAGCGAATGGGATCCGGCGAACTGCAAGCGTGTATCCTGCCTCTGGCGGCGATTGAACAACACCTGGAGCATATGGCGATGGAGCATGATTGGCGCAGTGTCAGCCTCATGGCCAGAAAGGTAGCTGAAAACTTATCTCCGAAAGTACTGGTAGCCGAAGCCATCATGGCAGGCATCAGCGAGCACCACATGAAACATCCGGGCACCTTGACATTGAAGCCCGGCACCTTTCTTGCCGTGGTATCGGATGTGATTGAAAGCCTGTCTCGCGCAGGTTTTCAAAATATTCTGGTTCTGAACGGCCACGGGGGAAATGTCATCCCTTGCCAGCAGACATGGGATCAATTTCTTCGATATTTCCAGATCAATTTGCATTTTCTGTCTTACTGGGATGTATTGAATCAGCATGACGCAAAGGAACTTTTGAAATCAGGTCATCGATTGCCCGAGGACCTTCCGGGTCACGCTCAGGAATTTGAAACAAGTATTGCACTCAAATGGTTTCCTGAAAATGTGCGCTCGGATGCAGTTGGGGATCAAAGGGATCGCACGCCAGCAGAGGCAAGACCAGAAACGGGCGAAGCCTTCACTGAGAGAATAGTGCATCGCCTTTCGGACTATTTGAAAGAAATGATTGACGGCCAGCGCCAACAGATTATCCCCCCCTTTCATCCCTAGATTTCCGTATCCACAAAGCCATCAGGAGTAAGCCCAACCTCGGTCGACCAATAGTTCCTGCCCAGTCATGGCAGCGCTGGCATCGGATGCCAGAAACATCGCAACCTCTGCAATTTCTGCTGGCTGAATGAGATCAGGCACGCATTGCGATTCTCGAATCATTTTTTTGACTCGTTTCGTCACAAATTGCTCCAGTTGTCTATTGGTCATGATCCAGCCAGGTGAAAGTGTGTTGACCCGAATTCCACGAGAGCCCAATTCCCTGGCTAGAGATCGCGTAAATCCAATGATCCCGCCTTTGGTGGCGACATACGCGGACATCTCAGTGGGACCAATGTGAAAAGTGATACTTGAAAAATTGATAATGGAAGCCCCCTTTGACATTAAAGGCAAGGCCGACTGGGAGGTTAGAAAATAAGCTTTTAAATTTCTCGCAAACAACAGATCCCATTGCTGACTTGTCATGGATTCAAACGGAATCCGAGGATCGGCTGCTGCGTTGTTGACGAGCACATCAATCTTTTTCTCCTTGATGCCAATTTTTTTGATCCAAGACCTCACGGAGCTCTCCCTCACAAGATTCAACTTTTGAAAGATGACCTTGCCTTTCAATGTAACGGCAAGTTGCTGCCCTGTTGTTTCATCCGAATCGCAGAAATAAACCTTCGCGCCCTGATGACAAAACGATTCAACCATCGCTGCCCCGATACCGTTTGCACCGCCGGTAACCAAAACCACCTTACCGGAAAGATCTTTGTAAATCGCTGACATAAGAATTAAATAATCTAAAAAAACTGAAGAAAACAACCTTCCTGCAGTGAATGTTCCAAAATTATATTTTTTCCAAGGAATACCTCCCAGATCGAGCACATGCCTCTCCATGAGCATTCCCGGTGTGCCAGGCGGCTATTTTTGCGCCTTTTTTATAAAATCCCCGCCGAACCAACTCGAGGATTCCAAAAAACATTTTCCCGGTATAAACGAGATCAAGGTCGAGTTTTTGGGAGGCTTGAAAATGCTCACAAAAACTGCGCAGCGCTGCATTGGACCTGGCATAACCCCCCATATGAAATTCCGTTTGAATCGACCAGTGACGATCCGATACCTCATATCCCTTTAACAGCCTATGGATCTCTGAAACAAGAAAACCACCATTCTTGAGAGCAGAAAATCCTTGCACCTCCGTGTTGGAGGTGGCGCCTAACACCATCCCTGCCATTGTTCCTCCCGTACCTACTGAACAACAAAAATGATCGTATTGCCCCTGAAGTCGGGCAGTCATTTCGCAGGTTCCCTGAACGGCAAAAGAACTTGAGCCCCCTTCGGGAAGGATCAGACAGGGGGACCAATCCAGCTTCAATTGTTCAAGATAATCAGAGTTGTTTTTTTGGCGGTAGCTTTCTCGACTGATGCCCTCCAAGCGCATTCCCCAGTNCCTGGCCTGGGAGAGCACCGGATTGAGCTTACGGGATTCCTCTCCCCTGATGATGCCAACTGTCTCAAAACCAAACAAATGTCCAGCAGCAGCAACGGCCAGAATATGGTTGGAATACGCCCCACCAAAGGTGACCAGCCTCGGAATCCCTTCCTTCTCTGCATGGATCAGCGCGTGTTTTAGTTTCCACCACTTGTTTCCGGCGATCATCGGATGAAACAGATCATCGCGCACCACATCCAGAGACACTTGATGATCTTTCAATTCAGGCAAGGCAATGGGTTGCACAATTAAGGGAGCGTTCTCCAAATCAAAAAAACTGCAGACGGAACGCTTCATCAATCGGCACAAAGAAAAGCAGCACCAGCCATCAATAAAGCGCCGACTGGCACAACATCCTCGCGTAACTCTGCGAGACTGATGACAGGGCCTGGTTTGAGCGCTTCCATCAGATATTGGGAAAACTCAACGGCGACGCCTTTCAGCAAGGGTTGTCCCAACAACGATAAGCCTCCTCCCAGGATAATCGCCTCCGGATGAAAAAGGTGTGTGACATGCGATAAAGCAAATGCCAGTGATTGCGATGTTTCCTTCAATATGGATTGAGCCAGCGGGCACTTTGCTTTGAGTGCATCACCTAAAAATTCAGCCTCATTGGAGGAGCTGTTTCCGATGAGCTGCGCCAGGCAGCTATCAGGTCGCTCTTTGACCACTTCTCGAATTTTGCGATCAACTGCCCAGCCTGAACATTCCTGCTCCACGATCAATCCCGAACGATCAAGGCGGATGTGGCCGATCTCGCTTTCACTAGGCTTGGATCCATGATAGATGGCACCATCCACGACAACTCCTCCCCCTACGCCACTTCCTAGTGTTACATAAAAAATGGGGTTACACCCCTTCCCTGCTCCTGCGAGAGCCTCTCCCAGGGCAGCAACATTGGCGTCGTTATCCATGATGACAGGCAAATCAGTAAGACTTTTAAGCCAATGTTTCATGGGGAATCCAGACCATCCACTTATATGGTGGGAACAGGCAATTTGACCTCCCTCTCGATCCACCGGCCCGCCAAAACCGACGCCAATACCAACGATGTTACCTTTCCCTCTCAAATAATTGGCCAATGCGCCTTCGATTTGATCGCGTATGCCTTGCGCACCGGATGCTCGATCTACTTTGAATCGTTGGCGGTCAGTGATCTCCCCCTTGCAATTACCAAGCACAACCTGCAGCTTGGTCCCTCCAATTTCGATACCGATGAGCAACTGGTTCATTTTGAAAACAAGTGCATGGGGTTCGATGAAAGTTGATACGGTTTCAGCATTTCTATCAGATGTTTCATGAGTTGATCACAGGCCTTCATCCTCCACCTTCTCAAAACGAATCCTGGAAACATCGCTTTCACCAAGCTCCAGCAAGCTAGCGTTCTGATAAAGCTGCATTGCAGAAGTATTTTCTTCCAATCCCGCTCGTCTTCGCTGCCTGTTGATTTCCATTATTGAAAGGACATCAAGCGCCACCGGGTCTCGGCTCATTCTCAGCTCTTTCAACATCGTTGAATATTGAAGAAACCCTCGTTCCTCGCCTTGGTATTGACAGATCAAAGCGTCCACTACGTTGAGTGCCAGTTTGTCATAAAGCTCGGGAATCGCACATATTTCCGGTATCGCCTGATGATATCGATCTGAGTCCAAGGTGAATCTCAAACTGTTATCCACGCCTCCAGTCGCCAGGCCGACGATTTGACCGTTCACGCCTCCAAGGTAATGGTTCAGCATGGGATGTACGTGAATGATGCGCGTCAATTGATGGCTCAGGAGCTTTGAAACAAACGATTTACGCCCAACTCCGTTTTCATCTTTTCCAAATTCGTGATCCCCGAAGACAAGATTGCCGATTAGAGGCGCTTCATAAAATTTCTCAGGGTCATATCCATACTCAGAGCTACCCGCAATAGTCACCCCATGACGTTTGGCGATCAGATCGTATCCAGTGGCAACCAGGACTCCTTTGCGCCGGTCCCAGATGATGATTTGATCTTTAGGAAAGCCAATGGAAATAAGACTGCGAACAATTGCCTCCACCACCACAGGCCGGGTTCCACTTACACTACCGGGATCAGAAAGGACCTTAATCCCAACGATATCAGTTCCATCCACATACTGAGCCCATGCCTCAGATAGCTTCTTTTTTTTTGAATAACTCAAGAGCAGGCGGTTGAACATTTTATACACGACCTCTTCATTAGGTGAAAACCTTTCGACAGCCGAGGGGTGACTGATCGCAACGACGCGGGATAAGTGGGAGAATTGGAAGGGATTTCCAGGTTCTGTTGCATTCATGATCATGATCAAGCACAGCCAGAACATGATGATGACTGCACCAGAGTTGGGGCATATTATAGAGCTGATACCCGAATATGGCTTTAATGGACGTTCCATGATTGCGTTGGTGCCTCATTTGGTGATAGTTTATTTCACCTCAAAGGTCAATGCTGTCACTGATGAACCGATTAAAGCACAACACCCAGCTGAAAGTTAAACGCCGCGGAATGACGCTTGGGTGGGTGCAGTTGCTGGCTCTTAGTCTGATGCTGGTCATGGCAGGCTGCACGCCTCCGGGAGCGGATGCACTCATGAATGGCAGGGAGCGCCTGGACAAAGGCGAAATCCAGGAAGCTATCAAAGCGTTTGAGAAAGCGACTAATTTCATGCCGGAATCGGCAAGGGCCTGGAATTATCTTGGCTTGGCGTATCATCGAGATGGTCAATTCATCGCTGCGCGAGATGCCTACGATAAATCCTGGAGCAAAGACGACAATCTGGCTCAGTCAAAATTCAACAAAGGTTGCCTCCTGTTGGAAACAGGACAATATGCATTGGCAATCACCCTCTTTAAAACATTCCAGATGCTAAAACCGCAATCAAGGGAAGTTCTCCCGAAATTGGCACTGGCCTATTACGGTGAGGGGGAATTGGAAACTGCCAGATCCATTTATGAAGACATCCTTCGTCAAAACGAAAAAATGCCCAGTGCCTGGAATGGCATTGGGCTGATATTGGTTCAAGAGGGTAAATTCAGGGAGGCCTATGATTATTTCGGTACGGCTTTAAAGCATCAGTCTAATTTTCCACCTTCTTTATTTAATCAGGGTGTCATCGCCTACCCCTCTCTGAAACGGCCTGACCTGGCGGTTAAGAAATTACGGGAGTTCACGTTTCAAGCGCCAGATTCGGCATTGACTCCAAGGGCAAAATCTATGGCAAATTCATTGGAAGATCGTTTGCTTAGTAAAACTCCGCCGGAACCCGCCAACATGGAAGTTGCAATTCAAGACAAGACGACCGTCAACTCCAATCAGATAAACTCTCAAAAACCAAGCCTCGAAACGCTCGAACCCACAAACCAGGCCGAATCCACAGAGACAACGGAGCCTGCAGTCGCCGTCATCCAGGATGAAGAGACTTCAAGCCCTCAGACCAATCTTGCGGAATTGTCGGAATCCTCAGCTGCTGAAAAAAAACAGTCAGCAAGCAACCCGCAGCCTGAAACAAACCTTGCTGGAGTTCAGCCGGACATACCTGATCAGGAAAACGAGCCTGCACCTCCACAAGTAGACCCATCAAATGAAACAAAACCGGCGAAACCAGGCGAGGATCAACCCATTGGGATGAGGACCGACAAGACTGAATTGGTTACCAGCCCAACAGAGGAAACTTTCACAATAACAAGCGATACAGATTTGAAAAAGGCAAGTAGCAACACGCCTTTAGTGCGATCCTCACAGCCGGGCGTGACACCATTGCCTGAAGGGTTGCCCTTTAATCCTTACAAATACCTGCTACCTGGAGCTCCTCTTCCTGGTAACCGGAATAAGGCTGCTTCATGGTTTAAAAAAGGCAACAGGGCATTCCAGCAGAATGATTATGAGGAAGCCGTTGAAGCATACGAAAAAGCCGTGGTAGAGGATCCCGCCTATTTTGAAGCCTACTTCAATCTAGGTTTGGCAGCTTTGAGAGGGGTGAATGCCGTCAAGGCTCTTCCTGCCTGCGAGCTTGCCCTTGCCATTCAACCAAATCATCGAGACTCCCGCTATAACCTCTCCCTGGCATTGGAAAAGCTGAACCACTTTCGTGATGCTGCCCGTGAATTGGAAACACTGCTCAAGGAAAATGCTGATGACACGCAAATCCTGATGCGCTTGGGCAATCTTTACGCAGGACCATTGCAACGCCCTGTTCGCACAAGAGAGGTTTACAGCCATTTACTGAAGTTAAGTCCCGGTTCCCCTGAATCGAGAACAGCACAACGCTGGCTGTACGAGAATCCCTGATCCCTAGTTCTCATGGCAGGTTTTTTAGGCCCCGAATTGGTTGAGCAGATCCGTCAGGCAAGCGACATTGTTGAGGTCATTTCCTCCTATGTTCCGCTGAAGCGCGCTGGTGGCACCTTCAAGGCCTTATGTCCGTTCCATAACGAAAAAACCCCAAGTTTCAATGTCAATCCACAGCGTCAGACTTTCCATTGTTTCGGTTGTCACAAGGGAGGAGATGTTTTTACTTTTGTTCGTGAATACGAGAATCTGAGTTTTTCCGAGGCCGCCGAAAGATTGGCTGATCGCGCACACATCACCCTGGAAGTAAATCAGGATCCACGTGCTGCGGAAAAAGCGGAGACAAGGACACTGCTGCTGAAAATCCATGATGAACTCGCACACCATTGGCATCGATTGCTACTGAAGGATCCTCAAGGAGAAAAAGGACGCGCTTATCTCAAGGAACGAGGTGTTTCTGAGGAGGCTGTTAAGAAATTTCAGCTGGGCTATGCGCCCTTAACATGGGACGGTACTCTTCGATGGAGCCGAAGTCGCAAACACGATCCAAAGCTCCTGGAACAAGCTGGACTGGTCATTCGTAAAGAAGAGGGCAACGATTACTACGATAGATTTCGCGGTCGATTAATGTTCCCAATCAACGACGTTCAGGGCCGCCCAATAGGTTTCAGCGGCAGGATCATTGAGGGTGATGCCAGCAAGGGTGCAAAATACGTCAATTCTCCCGAGACACTACTCTTCAAGAAGGGACAGGTCATCTATGGACTTGATAAGGCTAAAAGAGCCATCCTGGATGCAAAATCTGCGGTCATCTGTGAAGGTCAATTGGATCTGATCGCATGTCATACGGCTGGGATTGAAAACGTAGTCGCACCTCAGGGAACCGCTTTAACACTTCAGCATGCAAGGCTTGTGAAGCGGTATGCAGATGAAATCGTGCTTTGCTTTGATTCGGATAAGGCAGGAACGGATGCCGCGTTGCGATCTATGGATGATTTAATCAACTCAGGATTGAACCTTCGCGTTGCAAACGTTCCCGCCCCCCATGACCCCGATAGCTTCATCGCAGAGCAAGGCTCTGACGCCTTCAGGGATCTGGTAACAAAGGCAGAAGGATTTTTCGATTTCCTACTCCGCTATTTGCACTCTGCTTTCCCCCAGGCATCGGATAAAGATCGCATGGCAATCGTACATGGAATGGGGACAGCTGTGATGAAAACGGGTAATGCTGTGCTGATCGATACCTACGCACAGAAGACGGCTCATCTTATCAATGTCGATGTCACTTCGATTCGAGCCGAATTTAAAAAAACCAATAGAGCTCCAGATTTCTCGTCGGGACCTCCATTGGAAGATATTCAAATTCCAGAAGAAGATTTCGAACCCCTGCCTTATTGCTCCTCCAAGGAATATTGGTTGATGAAATGGGTCCTTACCGAAGAGGAGGAAGAACCTTTGGAATGGCTATTCGCTCATCTGGACCTTCAATGGGTGCGCCACCCTGTCGTCAAGGAGGTCCTGTTAGCGGCACTTGACGCCCATGCGGAACACAAAAAACCAGCAACTACGCTGATACTGCCGCAGTGCCAACACCCGGGAGCAGAACGCTTTATTACTGAAGCTGTGGCGGAAGCACACGAATTCCCGAATCGGGAGCGCCAATGCAGAGACTATGTCTTGTTGCTCAGGGACAAATATATTGAGCAGGAAATTCAACATCAAAAAAACCAGCTTGTATCGGACCAGGCCAGCGAAGAGAAGCAATTGGAAATCACACGAGTACTGATGGATTTACGCCGCTTGAAGGTGGAGCCTTTGTCACCCCTTGCAGATAGTTAGTTCTTTCTCAGGACCATTACCAAATTATCCGCCGCCAGCATCCTTGATAAAACGGATTCGACATTTCTGTAGGCTGCTTTCAAAGGGCGCATAAGGCCTGAACGCTTCCATCGGTTGGTGCGTTTAAGCAGTTTTGCTCTTTCGGCATCCGGAACTTCTTCTCGAAACTTCAAGGCGTCTTGAATGATTACTACGGGATTGAAATGCATGCTGGTGATTCGCTCAATCTTCCATCCACCCACACGCGCAACCATTTGACCAAGGGCAGCAGCCGAAAAATAATTCAAATGTTCAGTCATGATATACCTGTATCGGGGTCCGATACTGCGAATCGCAAGGGAATGAAGGTTAGGTACGAGAAGGATACATATTCCTCCAGACGAAATCATGGAACCTGCCTTGGCGAGAAAGGCAGCAGGATCTGCCAAATGCTCCAAAACGGCCCAGAAAGTGATCGCATCGTAGTTTGCCTCATTTACCGGCAATGAAAGGAATGGAGCCCGCAGGACAGTTACCCCTATTTTTTGAGCCTGATTTAATGCACCCTGGGAAACATCACAACCCATCGTTTCATAGTCTCCCATTTCATGGAGTCCTTTGAGAAAGCCACCCGTTGAGCAACCAACGTCCAACACTTTACCGCTCGGAACCCATTGACGTAAAAGGGCCCACTCACGCTGAAACCTGACCGGATCATAGTCCGACTTGAGCTTATCATCTGATAAGTAGAAGGATTCCGTGCGGTCTTCATAAAACTGCCCTGTGGCATACGATTCCAGAACTTCAGGAATATAAACCATCCCACACCGCTGACAGACCGCAAAATCAACATCGGACTTGCGCCATATTACTTCCAATTTGGTGCCAAGACAGGATGGACAAGCTCTGTGTAAGGTGCCCTGATTTGTGTCGTTCATGGATTTGGATTGCTTCATTTACCCTTCATTCCCATCAAGATACCAGATTTGTCATTTGTATTCCAAAACAAGATATTTAAATCAATTTCAGATGGAATTCTGATTGCCATACAAATCTGGATCTATGATGATCGAGCACGTCAGAACATACTCGCCAATACATAGAACGAACAAGCATATCATCAACCTCTAACCACCTCTATGAACACTCATTCAGACGCCCCTTCGGAAAACGATTCGCACGACATCATGGAAGAATGGGATGAATTCCTCAAAAAACGATACCCCACTCCAGCGAATCAGGACCCAGCTGATTTCAACCCAACAGATCCGGAGAAAAAAGAATCTGAATTTCGTGATTATGAGAAAGAGGTGCGACCTGGTGTTCGACGCTTTTATGAGGAGAACCACATCCATCAAACTTACGATTTCGTGATGGGCAAGAAAAAGGAGTTCACGGCATTCAACCGCAGAGAGATGGGTATTTGGGAGGCTGCAGAGTATCTGAATACCCTGGTTGATGATAGTGATCCAGATACCGATTTATCCCAGCTGCAACACCTTCTGCAAACTTCCGAAGAAATCAGAAATGCAGGGCGTCCGCGCTGGATGATCCTTTCCGGATTCATACATGATCTCGGCAAGGTTTTGTGCCTGTATGGAGAACCTCAGTGGGCAGTGGTGGGCGACACGTTTCCAGTAGGCTGCGCCTTTTCTGACAAAATTGTTTTCCCTGAATTTTTCGACAAGAATCCGGACTTCAGAAATCCTGCATTGAATACCCGTCTGGGTGTTTATGAAGAAGGCTGCGGACTGGACAGAGTCCACCTCTCATGGGGGCATGATGAGTATGTTTACCAGATCGCGAAGCCATATCTTCCCATGGAGGGGTTGTATATGCTGAGATACCACAGCTTCTATCCATGGCATCGCGAGGGAGAATATGATCATCTATGCAATGAGACGGATCGCAAGATGCTGAAATGGGTGCAGGATTTCAATGAATATGACCTTTACACCAAGAGTCATGAAGTGCCTGATCCGGTCGCACTGAAACCCTATTACGAGGACCTTATCGCCGAGTTTTTCCCAGACAAACTCAAGTGGTAGTCCATGTGAAGAACATTGAACGCCCTATTTTTTGCGATTGAACCACAAACGAACATTGCCTCTTGGCACAGCCTGCCAGGCGCGCTCATGAAAATAGTATATCAGGAATTTACCAAAAAACTCGATACCACCGACCTTGAGAGCCGTCTGGGTCTCACCGGTCACCCACCAAGCAATCACGATGGTCGTCACGGTGGCAATGATGCGCCAAGACAATCCTTTAAGAACGCTGCGTGAGTGTGATTCTTTGAGATTATTTGCTTCGGTTGTCATGTTTCAATCATCAAACTGGGTGACTGTCGCTTTACTTGAGATGAAAAAGCAATAAAGGCTTTATCGATTGAGCAGGACGTTAGTCTCGCTCGATAAAGGAAACAAGTTCAAAAAGTAAGCACCAAAAGTGACTGGATTTCACCTCTGAAAATTGCATTTGATGCAGTGGATGGGATGGTGCCCAGTAGAACCAAGTCCATTTTTTCATAAACAATGAGCATGATCATAGGCATCGATTTAGGCACAACCCATTCAGCAGTTGCTGTGGTGGACGCGGGATTCCCGCTTGTCCTCGCGGATCAAAATGGCAAACGGCTGACTCCTTCGGTTGTTTATTTTCCAAACGACCATCAAGAGCCGCAAGTTGGGCTTGATGCTGTTCGCATGCAAACCGTGGCACCAGCTCGAACCATTTATTCCGTCAAACGCTTCATGGGGCGTCGCTCAGATGATTTGTCGGATAATGAGAAAAGGGTGGATTATTCCATTTCCCAAAATCCGGGTCAGGCTATCAAAATCCTGTTGAAGGACGACGCATTTTCTCCCGAGCAGATTTCAGCTGAAATCCTGAAATCACTCAAACGCACAGCGGAATTGTCCATGGAGTGCAGCATTGAACGGGCTGTCATTACTGTTCCGGCCTACTTTAATGATGCCCAACGTCAAGCCACGATCGAGGCTGGCAGATTGGCGGGCCTGAAAGGGGAAAGGATCATCAATGAGCCAACGGCTGCAGCTCTGGCTTACGGACTCGATCGTCTTAAGGATCAATCAAAAATTGCGGTTTACGATCTTGGAGGTGGCACCTTTGACATCACGCTTCTGGAATTGTCGGAGGGAATCTTCCGGGTAATTTCCACTCAGGGAAATACCTGCCTGGGCGGCAATGATATTGACCAGGCCATACTTGATCATTTTTTGAATATCGTTCGCAAGGAATCATCCGAGAACATAGCCGCATTCAAGGAGAATAGTCTTCCTCGGCTAAGGGAGGCAGCAGAACAAGCTAAGATTGCTTTATCCGCCGAAACAGTCGTCTCTGTCGAACTCCCGTTCCTGACACATGATTACCATTTTAAAACAGAGTTCACGCGGGATCAACTGGAGAAGATCGCCAGCCCCATCGTGAATCGAACTCGATCCCACTGCATTCGCGCACTTTCGGATGCAGGGCTTGTATCCTCGGATCTGGATCAGGTGGTAATGGTTGGAGGTCAAACCAAAATGCCTTTGGTCAGGAACCGGGTGTCAGATTACTTTCAATGCGCTGATTTCGAGGAAACTCGTGGTGACATACGACTTGGAGACTCATTCCACGAATCGACAGGTCCTGAGCTGAATACCAATCAGAATCCCGATGAGGCCATCGCCCTTGGAGCCGCGATTCAGGGTGCCATGTTGTCTGGTCAAATGAATCAGATGACACTGCTCGACGTCACGCCGTTGTCCCTTGGCATTGAAACCTTTGGCGGTCTCATGAATGTGCTCATTCCTCGAAACTCCACGATTCCAGTGAAAGCGGGTGAAGTGTTTACCACGGCGGTCGCAAATCAGAGAGAAATGCTGATTCACACCCTGCAGGGCGAGCGAGAAAAGGCCAGAGACAACTGGAGTCTGGGCAGGTTTGTGATCCCATTTGAAAAAGCGCCAAAGGGTGTACCTCGCGTCGGCGTGCAGTTTGAAATTGACGCAAACGGCATCCTTCATGTCCTTGCGCGCGACATTCAAACGGGGAAGGAACAGCACCTTGAAATACGGTCTGCAATCGATGTGGATGATTCAAAGGTCACTGAAATGGTGGAATCATCCGTAGAACACGCCATGGATGATTTTGATGCAAGAAGATGGATCGAAACCAGGCTCAAGGCAGAGGATCTCCTCAAGGCTGTTAAGCAAAGCCTGGAGGACTGCAAGGAGGATATAGGCCCCGATTACACAGCAGAAATACAGCAGGCTGTGGATGCTTTGAATAAGGTTTTAGCTCGCGAAAACGCGGATAAAAACACGGGGGATGTGGATGCATTGAAACAGGCGATCACCCTTCTGGATTCAAGCACACAGAAATTGGCAGAGGTGCAGATGGATAAAATTACCGAGCAATTAATGAACCAACAACATCAGTAAGGAGTCCAGCGCTCTTGAGCTGGGCGACGAATTTTGTCAGTCGATGATTGACCTGAGACCGTGACTTGAGATTAGGATGCACCTGAATTATGGCAACACTGAAACCATTCAAAGCAGTAAGACCCAAAAAAGAACTGGCACCCGATCTGTGCGAACTACCTTATGATGTGCTTTCATCGGCAGAAGCACGTGAAGCAGCAGCAGGTCATCCACTCAGTTTTTTTCATGTCAGCAAACCTGAAATCGATCTTCCGGAGGGCACGGACCCTTACTCGGATGAAGTTTACGCAAAAGGGGCTGAGAATTTTCAAAAATTATTGAGCGAAGGCGCTCTTTATCAGGACGAAACCGCCTGTTATTACCTTTACCGTCAAATCATGGGCGATCACAGCCAGACAGGCATTGTCGCTGCTGCATCCTGTCAGGAATACTTGGATGAGATTATCAAAAAACACGAATTCACACGCCCCGATAAGGAAAATGATCGCGTCCGCCATATTGAATCTTTGAACGCTCAAACCGGCCCGGTTTTCCTGACCTACCGCTCAAACGATGTCTTGAACCGTATCTTCGAGGAACAGTCATCAAAAGAGGCCTGTGTCGATATCACTGCCCCTGACGGCGTACGCCACACCGCATGGACGATCTGTGATGAACAGGTGATCCATCAGATCGAATCATCTTTTGAAGCTATTTCGACCCTTTACATCGCTGATGGACACCATCGCAGCGCCGCTGCCGGACGCATTTATGAATCCAGAAAAGGAGCAGGAAGTTCCGGCGGATTCCTGACAGTGGTTTTTCCTCATGATCAAATGCAAATCCTCGCCTACAACCGGGCAGTCAAGGATCTGAATGGCAGAAGACCTGAAGAAATCCTCTCTACTCTCGAGGGATTGGGAACTTTGGCTGAATCTGACACTCCAGTGGATCCTGAGTGTAAAAATGAATTGGGTGTCTACATGGGGAATAGGTGGTATCGCTTTCAGTTTAACAAAGAGGTCGCCGACAAAGGCAATGCTGTGGAGCAACTGGATGTCTCATTGCTCCAGAACCACGTGCTGTCTCCTCTGCTGGCAATTGAAGACCCTCGAAAGAGCACTCGAATCAGTTTTGTGGGGGGGATTCGTGGG
>NZFL01000031.1 GCA_002690655.1 Pedosphaera sp. | reverse complement strand
CGGAAGAGATGAGTTCAATATCAGGATATTTCGCCAGCGCCTTCAAGAAACCATTTTCGCGGTTCTCGGTGCTGGCTGAGCCAACGGCATACCGCAAGAGGATGACTTTACCTTTGTTTTCCAATTGCTGGGCCATATAGTTTCCAGCCATTTCACCGCCCTTGAAATTGTCAGTTGCGACAAAACTGACGTAATTGGTTGTTTCCAGACCGGAATCGATAATAACCACAGGAATGCCTGAATTTTGAGCGCTTTCAACCGGGCGAACGAGTGCTTTGGCGTCAAGAGGAGCTAACACGATACCGTCCACACCTTTGACAGTAAAACTCTCAACCAGTCCCATTTGTTGATCTCGGTCATCTTCCTTGAGGGGGCCCTTCCAGATGATTTCCACCGATTTGCCTTGTGCGGTAAGTTCCTTTTCGGCTTTTCGAGCCCCGGCATGAATGGATTGCCAGAACTCGTGAGTGGTTCCTTTGGGAATGACCGCAATTCGAATAGTGTCATCCTTGGCAGTGGGGCCGCATCCTACCAGCCAAAGACTGCACAAACCTGCAAAAAAAGATTTCCAGTGGATATTCATGGCGCGAGCTTAGTCACTTCAGTGGGTTTTTCAATGATTTTGGTGATGACTCGCCCCTGTTTTCCTGAGGCTCGGTTTAAAAAATCAATTTCAAACATTCATTCACTGGAATAAGATTGGCACATGGACATCTTAAGAGGCTACCGTTTCAGCTGCTTGGAATTTAAGATCAGAAGCCTGATTTTTGGATTGCTGGCTTTTGTGAATATCATGCATTCCATTGGAGCCGAGGACCGTAGACCCAACATCGTCCTCATCCTTTGTGATGATCATCGCTACGACGCCATGGGGTTCATGGGGCACCCTTTCATTGAGACCCCTCACATGGATCGCTTAGCGGCAGATGGGGTGCATTTTGAAAATGCGTTCGTCACGACATCGCTGTGCAGTCCGAGCCGGGCATCCATCCTGACTGGTATGTATGCTCATCGCCATGGAGTGATTGATAATTACAATCCTGTGAGCGAAGAGTTGACCTTTTTTCCGCAATTACTTCAGGAATCGGGCTATGAAACGGCTTTCATAGGTAAATGGCACATGGGGGGCAACATAGATGATCCCCAGCGCGGATTTGACCATTGGTTGAGTTTCAAAGGACAGGGTGTTTACTGGACCGACCCTTCGAAATCCTCAGTTAAGGGCCGATATGTTCCACAAGCAAGTCGGGATGGGTACAATGTGAATGGAAAGGACCGACTTGGGCAGGAAGGATACATCACCGACGAGTTGTCTCAATTCACTCTGGAATGGTTGAATCAACGCAAATCGGAGAAGCCCTTCTTTCTTTATGTTTCCCACAAGGCAGCACATGCAGATTTCATTCCTGCGGAAAGACATGCTTATCGATATAAAGACCAGAAACTCCCTGTTCATAAGGATTGGAAAGGCAATAAAGTAATCGAACAAGGAAAACCCTTATGGGTTCAAAACCAACGAAACAGTCGGCACGGCATCGAATATGCCTACTACACTCACTTGGATATGGAGCAATATTACCAGCGTTATTGCGAAACATTGCTGGCTGTTGATGACAGTGTAGGTGAGCTAATGCATTGGCTCGATGAATCGGGGGAATCAGAGAATACACTGGTTCTTTACATGGGTGATAATGGGTTTTTATTTGGTGAACATGGGTTGATTGATAAACGTAATGCCTATGAAGAATCCATGCGCATCCCTCTGATGGTAAAGTTTCCCGGTGTGGTTTCAAAGGGGCTCAAAGTGCCATCCATGGTGGCCAATATCGACATTGCTCCCACCTTGTTGGATGTGGCTGGCGTCAGGATTCCCGAGCACATGGACGGAAGATCGTTTTCTCCAATGCTGAAAGGAAAAAACACGCCTTGGCGGCAATATTTACTGTATGAGTATTTCTGGGAAAGGAATTACCCGCAAACCCCGACCACGCATTCTCTGCGAGGGGATCGTTTCAAGTATATCCGCTATCATGGAATATGGGACAAGGATGAACTTTATGATTTGGAATCAGATCCTGATGAATTACAAAACTTAATCAGAGAACCTCAACATCAATCCAGAATCAAAGATATGAACCGAGTGCTTTTTGACATGCTGGAATTGAGTAAGGGGAAAGAGATTCCGTTGCAGCGAGACCGCGGAACACAGTTTTTCCATCGAGCTGCAGGCGGGTCCTCAGCATCTGGCTTTACTTCTGATTTTTACCAATAATCCTCCACTGAAAAGTTGTTTTTTAATAAGCTTTAAAATCCCTTTCTCCAACACCAATCTCATCAGCAAAGGAGAATAAGTTCGGTTGATTGAAACCTCAGGCTCCCTGGGAAGTCACCAGAACTTTCATGCCCAACTGGTTTGGTTTTTCGCGGGCTGAACTCACGTCCCAGGTCTTGATGCAGTGGTTTCACTGGTTTCTTTCAGCCAATGATCATGTCGCCCTTTTTTGCGACAGGGGGCATGGTTATATACATTCCTCTCAGAATCTGTTTTTTCCCAATAAAACAGGTGTAATACCCGCTCGTATTCTTCCAGGAAGTTCCGAAGTGTGACCTTTCCAAATGCATCCTATGAATGGCTTAGACAGCTACAAAGCATGATATTTTTGGTCAATCATCTTTTTCTCACTCCGTAATCTCCTTGCACAATAGGCTGAGCTTTAATTAAAAGGTCTATGTGCTTAAAACACATGTCATCGCTGTTGCGAATCAAAAAGGAGGGGTTGGGAAAACCACAACCACAGTGAACCTGGCCGCTTGTCTGGCGGCTGATGGGTTCCGTGTCCTCCTGATTGATGTGGATTCACAGGCGAATGCAACCAGTGGCTTAGGTCTTGAGAAGGAAGAGGGCGCAAGTGCTTATCGCCCTTTGTTGGGCGAAGGGACCTTGTCGGAGAAAATTAAATCCACCTCATATGAAGGTTTGGACATTATCCCCTCTGAAGTCGACCTCTGTGGGGCCGAGATTGAATTGGCTCAAAGTGAGCGTCACCTCCATCGTTTTCGCGAAGCGCTTCAATCCATTGTTGATTCCAAAAGGTACGATGCTGTACTTATCGACTGTCCGCCTTCACTGGCTGTTATCACGCTGAACGCTTTTTGTGCTGCCGATTACCTCCTGGTCCCGCTTCAATGTGAGTACTTCGCATTAGAGGGAGTTGCGATGCTTACGCGAGTGATGAACCAGCTTAAGGAGTCAGGTGCCAATTCGGAGCTTAAATTACTCGGTGTGTTGATGACCATGTTTGATGCGCGCACTCGTTTGTCGCACCAAGTTGTGGAAGAGGTGCGTGGCTATTTTGGTGAAGATGTTTTTGATACGGTGATCCCCAGAACAACCCGTCTTGCCGAGGCGCCCAGCCATGGTAAAGCCATCATTGATTACGATCCTTACAGTGCCGGGGCTGCAGCTTATGAAGTCTTGACTAGAGAAGTGGTGTCCAAACTCCAGTTGGAACATTCAAGTAAATTCCAAGCACCCGCTTCAGATGTGTCGGACAAGCATTGATTAAGACTAGTGGGACTAGTGCCTTGCACCCTTGAATCAGGGCAAATTTATCCCTGTGGACTCTTTTTCAATTCTTTGAAAGACTTACTATAACTGATTGTGATATTAAAAGCCCTCTCCCGATGATGAAAAATTCTCATCTGCGCACGCTATGTTGCTTGCAAGCAGCTTGCTTGTTTTTTTGTTTCTCAGCGGATGCTGCTGGCCCCGCACAGGGAAGTGCTCTGCTCAAGACAGATATTCTCGGAGTTTTTGCGCATCCAGATGATGAAACAGGCGTGGCCTCAACTCTGGCTCACTATGCGCTGGGTGAGGGGAAAACGATTGTAAACTCCTACTGCACTCGCGGTGAGGGCGGGGGCAACATGGTCGGTAATCAATACGGTCCATCGCTTGGCGTCCTGCGGGAAATTGAGTTGCGCGATTGCCTGACTCAGCTGGGTGTAAGGCATTGGTATTTTCTTGAGCAGGTTGATTTTGCATATACCGAAAGTATCTGGGCTACATTGAAACGTTGGAACAAAGAGAAAGCACTCGAGAGACTGGTGCGCATCATACGCAATCATCGGCCTGAAATTATCGTGACCATGAATCCAGCCCCTCGGCCCGGACAACATGGGCATCATCAGGCTGCCGGTGTGCTGGCAACCGAAGCCTTTCGGCTGTCGGCTGATCCCTCTGCATTTCCAAAACAAATCGAACGCGAAGGCATACATCCCTGGCAAGTGCGCAAATTGTATTACGGAGGTTCCATGGGGGATCATCAAGCTGTGATCAAATCCACCGCGGTCATCCGGGACGGTCTCTCCGCGGGGCAATTGGCAGGTGAGGCTCTTTCGAATCATCGTTCCCAGGGTTTTGGCCGCATGCGGGGAGCGACATGGCTCCAACGGCCCCGGACTTTTTCACTCGTCCATTCGGTCGTTCCGTTCATGATTGAAGAAAGGGATTTGTTCCGGGGCTTGCCGTTCAAGATTGATGACTTGACACCGCCGCTGATTTTATCACCAGCAACCAAGCTTCCGCGCGCTGCCCCTTTGAAACTTCGCTTTGTGACGCGTCCGGGGATTGAGCGTTACAAGGTATGGGCACGGGAACAGTTCATTGAACATCTTTCCCAGCAATTCGACCCGGATGTTCCTATAGTGGCAGGTGAATGGAATGATGTAGTTTTAGAAATAGGTAACCCAGGCAAGGACCTTGTCGAAGGTGAAGTGAGGTTTCACTTGCCGAAGGATTGGCGTGTTGATCCCATCGTTTTACCATACTCGCTCAAGGGGCATCTCGACATTGAAACATCCGTCAGAGTGAAACCTCCAGCAGGCCTTCCAGCGGATGGAAGCATCCGTATGGGGTCAGAAGTAAACGGGATTTCCGTCGCAACAGAGGCCAATCTTCACCCTGTCCCCATAGGGAAAATATCGAGGATGCCGGATGGAGGCCTGGATTGGGATAGTCCTTTCTGGGCCAGAATAAAGCCTCTTCGTATTCTACCCGAACACAATGTTCAAGGAAAAGTAGACGGTCTACAGGACAGCAGCGCTTTGGTGAAGTTGGCTCATGACCGAGCCTTTGTTTACATCGAAGCTGATGTCATGGATGATCGAGTTGTTTCGAATATCGAACCCAATGATATCCGCGGGCACTGGCGGAGTGATTCAGTGGAGGTTTGCCTGGATCCGGTGGGGGGGGCTGAGGATAGTTTTTCAACATTCAAAGTAGGGATCTTTCCCTTTGATACCGTTGGGCAGGTGCGGGCCGCTCGCGACGCTGATGCCAATCAGGGGCCTGTCGAAGAAACCGCACCGGGAACTGAACTCATTTCACTGCGAACAGATCATGGTTATTTGATCAGGGTGAAAATTCCGTTCAATGAGATCGGAGATGACATTGTCTCCGGCAGTCGCCTGGGTTTTAACATCATCATTTACGATGGGGATAAAACGGATGCTGAGCCTGGTGAAAATATCAATGAATCGCGACTGGCCTGGGCTCCTCGGTCTGGCGTGCAGGGGCGGCCTGAAGATTGGGGTCGGATCGACCTCGAGTAACTGCTTTCAATTCAACCATGTTGCGGCTTCACAATACCAATGATACAGAGTGCCCGGAGTTGGCTCCGTATCGTTCCATGCGCAAAATGACCGGTCAGCGGGGGCAGGGGCTGTTTGTGGCTGAGGGGCTAAAAGTCGTCACTCGCCTGCTGGAAACGGATTTTAACATTCGCTCAGTGCTGCTCACTCAATACTGGTTCGACTCACTGAGAGAAAAACTTGAGAAGCGTCAGGAATCCATGGATGTTTTTATCACGGATAAAAAAGGAATCGAAAAACTGACCGGTTTCGGTTGCTTCCAGGCTATCAAAGCCGTTGCAAATGTCCCGGCTTCTCCTGATCTCGGCGCGCTTTTTCAATCTTCCATTTCTCCTCGTTTTTTTGTTGCCATTGATGGGCTTAGCAGTGCTGAAAATGTGGGAGCACTGGTTCGTAGCGCCGTCGGATTTGGTGCTCATGCGATCATTGTCGGGCAAAATTCCTGTAGTCCCTACATTCGGCGAGCGGTGCATGCCAGTATGGGGACGGTCTTTAAAATACCTGTGTTTCATTCCAGTAATTTGACAGACACTCTTGATTTCCTGCGCCAGAAGAGGGTCAGGATGGTTGCAGCTCACCCTCACACGGATAAAGTGGCATTGCATCAGGCAAATTTCATTCAGGACGTCTGCGTCATTCTTGGAAGCGAGGGGGATGGGCTTTCAGAAAAAATCCTGGCCTGCTGCGATGACCAGGTGTTGATTCCGATGGCTCATGATACGGATTCGCTGAACGTGGCGAGTGCCGCTTCTGTTTTCTTTTACGAGGTGATGCGGCAGAGAATCTCATGATCAAATTTGACTGCTGTGACTTCCTGAAGCCAGTCTTGACACCGATTTGAATTTTTGGTGACGGAAGTTGCAAATTGGTAGTTTCCGCGTTATCTCTGATTACGAATCAATTTCATATCATGCCTGGTTTGAGACCAGCAGATAACCTAATTTATTAAATTTTTTCTTATGTTTTGGATTGTTTTCATTGGAACTCTGGTGATTGGATTTTGGGCGCAAATCAAGGTCAAACGCTGCTTTGCACACTACAGCCAAATTCGGGCACACAACGGCTACAGCGGGGGCGAGGTTGCCGCTCAGATCCTTCGGTCTGCTGGGATACATGATGTTGGCATACATGTTCAACGCGGCCAGCTCAATGACCATTACGATCCTATTCGCAAACGTCTGGTTCTCTCTGATCAAAATTACCACGGCACATCCATTTCTGCGATTGCTGTTGCAGCCCATGAATGCGGCCATGCCTTGCAGCACCAACAGTCCTATGGACCTCTCAAGTTTAGGATGGCATCTGTTGGGATCACTTCTATTGCCAATGGCATGCTTACCTGGATCATGATTGGCGGGTTATTCCTTGGGTTAATCCCGTTTCAGATCGCGCTGCCAATTCTGGCACTATGCTGGGGAGTCATCATGGCTTTCAATCTGGTCACGCTTCCCGTTGAATTCGATGCCTCTCGAAGGGCTAAAGTGGTCCTCAACCAGATGGGTTTTACATCCACATCCACTGAAGATGAAGGTGTTTCCAAGGTCCTCAACGCGGCTGCGTTTACTTATGTAGCAGCCTTTGTTTCCAGTTTGGGTTGGTTTCTTTACTACATCCTCCCTTTTGTAACGGGCGGTAGTGACGATTAAGCAGCACTGGAATATTCGTTAGACATCATGTCCTGGTCCTTCAGAATTTTCCAGATTGCAGGCGTAGGCGTTTATTTACATGTAACCTTCATCCTTTTATTGGCGGTTGTTGGTTTTGCAGAAGTGAGTGCCTCTGATTCTGTTCTCAAGGCATTCATCGGTATCTTCTCCTTCCTTGCTTTGTTTGCATGTGTGCTGGCGCATGAATTCGGTCACATCCTGATGGCACGCCATTTTGGAGTTGGGACTCGTGATGTCACGCTGCTGCCCATAGGTGGAGTCGCCCGTCTGGAAAAAATTCCAGAGAAACCCTCCCAGGAATTATGGGTAGCTCTGGCCGGCCCAGCCGTCAACGTCGTGATTGTCTGTCTGCTATTCATCTGGATTCTACTGGTAGAGGGAGTAAGCGCGGATTTTCAAACTATCTTCACTCATGGGGGGGGCGTCAATCTAATGACTGTCAATCTGATCATGATAGGATTCAATCTGCTGCCGGCGTTCCCCATGGATGGGGGGAGGGTCCTGAGGGCTTTTCTGGCATCACGGATGGATTATGTAAAAGCCACACGGATTGCTGCTTCATTGGGGCGTTTGATGGCCCTTCTTTTCGTTTTTGCTGGTTTATTCTGGGTCAAGAATCCATTTCTTATCTTCATTGCCCTTGTGGTTTGGTTTGGTGCCGGGCAAGAAGCACGATGGGCTGTTTCGAAGCATCAACGGCAGGGAAATACAGTCAGACATTGCATGATACGCGACTTTTACACAGCTCACACCGCCTGTACCTTGCTGCAAATAGCTGATCGGATTCTTGCGGGCAAGCAGACTGAGTTTCCAGTGACGAATGATCGTGATGAATTGGTGGGAATGATAGGGATTCACAATGTTCTCGATGGATTAAAAAATCATCCACCATCCACGCATGTCGATACCATCATGGCAACCGAAATCAAAACATTAGAGGCAGATCAGTCTTTGGAGTCAATCATGACCCAATACCAGAGGCATCCGGGCATGCTCTTGCCTGTGCTGGATCAGACTCGGCTTGTCGGCTTGTTGCCGCTGGGAAACATTTCTGACCCGAGCTCAACTCGTCGCGCATTCGTGGAGGGACTTGCCCTGTTAAATCTGCGTTAAATTCCCGTTGATTAATGGTGATTGATATCGTCAAACTTAAACTGTGAACAAGAAGCATTCCAAACCATGTCCGCTTTCTTCTTTCCCCCGATTAAACCCAGGGGGAATCAGTAAAAATATGAAAGCTGCTGATCTTATTGATGAAACATTTCTAGCATACAATGGGGGGCGCTTAAGAGAAGCTGCTCGACTTTTGACGGACAAAATGTTGCCTGAAAATGGTTACATTGGGATGAGTCTTACAGGGGCATTGACACCGGCCGGATTGGGGAAGTCCTGCCTGATTCCATGGATGAAGGCTGGTTTCGTTGACTGGGTAGTATCCACAGGAGCCAATTTATATCATGATCTTCACTACGGTCTGGACCTCTCCCTTCATCAAGGATCACCGTTTTTAGACGATGTGGACTTGCACAAACATGGCGTGATTCGCATCTACGATGTGATTTTTGATTATAATGTTCTTCTCGATACCGATGCCTTTGTGAGAAGTGTCATTCAAGGGCCGGAGTTTCAGCGTTCTCTTGGAACAGACGAATTTCATTATCTACTGGGCAAGTATGTTGATGCCAGAGCCAAGGCATTGAATCTGAAGGATACATCTGTGCTGGCCACAGCTTACAGGTATGGGATTCCGATTTTTACAAGCAGTCCGGGAGATAGTTCGATCGGAATGAACGTGGCGGCCATGTCGTTACGAGACCAGGCTGTTAGTTTCGATACAAACCGCGATGTCAATCAGACCGCGTCCATTGTTTATGCAGCGAAATCGACAGGTCATACATCTTCCGTTTTTATTTTAGGTGGTGGGTCTCCAAAGAATTTCATGTTGCAGACTGAACCTCAGATTCAGGAAATCATGGGGATTGAAGAGAAAGGGCATGATTATTTTCTTCAATGTACAGATGCTCGGCCTGATACAGGCGGCCTGAGTGGGGCGACTCCTGCAGAGGCGGTCAGCTGGGGGAAAGTGGACCCGACGACATTGCCTGACTGTGTCGTGGCCTATGTGGATACAACGGTCTCGCTGCCTCTGCTCACTGCTTATTGCCTTTCGAGAAGTCCAAGGAGAAAACATAAGCGGCTCTATAACCATCGTGATGCCATGTTGAATACGTTGAAATCTGCGTATCTGAAAGTGGGATCTGTATCCAAAACAAGCATCGGAAGGAAAGGGGTCCAAAAAGCCAATGAAATCGGGAAGAAACACAAAGCCAAATAAAAGGTTGGTAGCGTTCTTTCCGGGATTTACTTTCCAACCATCACCCAGTACCACCGATCTTCTCAATATGAACCCACGCATCTTTTCTTTTTTCTTCTTATTCCTGTCTCTATTGGTGGCCGCCGAAGGAAACCTTTCATTGCGGATCATGACCTACAATATTCATCACGCCGAAGGGGTGGACGGTAAAGTGGACTGCGAGCGCATCGCAGCCATTATCCGTAAAGCCGACCCTCACATCGTTGCCTTGCAGGAAGTTGATTGTGAGACCTTACGCGCCCGGCAGGTGAATCAAGCAAAACGACTGGCTGATCTCTTGCAATATCAGGTTGTTTTTGGAAAGGCATTGAATTTTCAAGGAGGCACCTATGGGCTCGCCATCATGGCCCGCGGTAACATCCATTCAAAAAGCACGTTTGCCCTTCCTTATCGCATAGGTCAAGAGCCGCGGATCGTACTGGAAGCAAAGATTGAATTAGGCGACGATTGGCCTTTGATACAGTTATTCAACGCTCATCTCTGTCATTTAAGCGCCGAGACTCGTTTGGAGCAGGTTCAGCGCATGATTCAGATCATCCCTAAATATGCAGACAATCTCACGCTGCTTGCGGGTGACTTTAATGCACGGCCCCAGACCGCACCCATGGATTTACTCTGGAAACAAGGATGGAATGATTGTCTTGAAACCCATGACGGAATCGATTATCTGCTTTCATCACCCGGAGCCAAGGTCCAGCTCAAATCATCTCGCATCATACAGGCTCCCTCAGCCTCGGATCATAATCCAGTTTTTGCCGAGCTGATTTTGAACGAAGATTTCAAGTAGAGGCGGATTTCAGAGGAGAGCGTTCGAGTGCGCCGGGTAATTTGTTCAATATGAAAAGTCGTTGATTTCAATCAATACACCTCTAGCAAGGCCAGCCGCTCAATTGACAAAGAACCTGGCCTTACAATCTGTTTTTGGAAAAATGATGATCCTTCTCAATGAGTCGCTTTGGTCGAATCACCTTCGATTATGAACGCAATAAATCTACACTCAACAAGGGGGGCATTATCATTCAATCACTCTCGTTTCATCAATGTTCTCCCAGAAATAATAGTTGCCTTCAGGAAGAGCTATCAGAATTGCCAGTATTTGACACTCACCTTGCTTCGGTATAGGCAACGACCGAATTAGGAAAAAATGAACTTTTACAACTCAGCTGATTTTTTCGCTGGTTGATTTGTGCCTCTCAAACAATGTAATTGCTGGAGCTACATAAGTGATCCCAATCGCTTATTTACATGAAGGATCCCAAGTTTAATCAAACGGTTAGCGAGTGGGTTTGGACCAACTTAGTCAGATTAATCTCTGCATCTTTAATTTCGCGCTGAATGACCTTGATCAAATCCTCCAAATCTTGCTTGTTGAGATCTTTGGCAGAAACTTCAAGCTCAGCAGTCAATTCTGCAAGTTCATGAAGTCCGTTCATACGGCAAATACTTTTCATACTATGCCCAAACCTGGAGATGGTTTCTCGCTCATCAGTTTCAAAAGTTCGTTCCAGTTCCTGGCGTTTACCAGGCAGCATTTCGATCAGTGCTTGAGTCAGAGTCAGCGCAGCTTCTTGGCTTAGCTCACTCCTGAGTTTTTCAAAGGCCGACTCTGCATCCGATGGATATTTTTTGGTTTGATCTGAGTTGAAGTTTGACTTTGATACTCCTGATTTTTCAGTCTTAAGTGCGATCTTCAGAGTCTCGATGACATCCTTTTTATAAACGGGTTTGCTGATGTAGTTGTCCATACCCGCCTCCAAGCACTTTTCACGATCTCCTTTAAGCGCAAAAGCGGTAATTGCGATGATGTAAGGGTTTTTCACCAATGAGCCTTTCGAGTAGAGCTTTCGGATTTCTCGCGTAGCCTCTATTCCGTCCATGACCGGCATCTGGCAGTCCATCAACAAAACATCGTAAACCTTCTTCTTCACTGCTTCCACCGCCTCTAATCCGTTTCTTGCAAAATCAGGAATAATACCTAGACGCTTCAGCAATATGGTCATTTGCTGAATATTAATCGGGTGATCTTCCACAAGCAAAACAGTGATGCTCTTATCAAAGAGTTCTGGTTGTTTGGTAATGCCTCCTGATAGACTTTTCTGACTATCAGGAATTTCTTGAGCGCCCCTTGCTAGATGTATTTCTCCTGAGGCCTCATAAGTTAGAGGACGGTAAAGGGTTTCGTAATAAAAAGGGTAATTCTGATTCTTAGCGGCGTTTGATGTAGCTCGGGCGATGACGATGACTTGAAATGTTTCGTTTTGTTCCTTGGCTTGCTTGAAGATCTCCTCGAGATTGCCCCATTCTGAGTGACCCAGTAAATTCTCGGAGAATATGAAATTCTTGATTCCTTCCTTCAGTTGAATGGCTTCCTGAAGGCAGTCAAACCCTTCTTTGGGGTTTTCAAAAGATCTGCATTTCACCCCTTTTGTTTTTAGATGGTTTTCAATCACTTCCCTTTCGATTGAGTCTGGTATGACCGCAATGGCTTTTTTATCAATGATAGAGGATCTGGGCTTGGGTTGCTTCTTCGGATCAGTCTCGAAAGGCACTTCCACTCTGAAGCTGGTTCCTTGGCCCTGTGTGGACTCAACCTCAATCTTGCCATGCATCATTTTGACCAACTGACTGCAAATGGAAAGCCCCAGACCGGTTCCTTGCTGATTGTGGCTGCCAATTCTTCCCAGCTGAGTGAATGGTTTGAAAATGTCATTCAAACGTTCCGAAGGAATTCCAACACCTGTATCTGAAACTTCAAAATACACGATGGGAGATTCCTCAGATGATTCGTCTGTGATCCCGACTCTAACCTCAACTGAGCCTTCCTCGGTGAATTTGATGGCATTACCCACCAGATTGATAAGGATTTGTCGTAAGCGTGAACCATCTCCAATCCAATTGTTTGGTAATTCCGTATGCACCAAGATTTCAAAATCCAGTTTTTTCTTGGTCACTGCATAGGACATTAGCAAAACGACTTCATCAGTAAGTTTTCTCAATTCAAATGGCTTTACTTCAAGTTCGAATCGATCTGATTGGATTTTGGAAAGGTCCAAGACATCGTTGATGATTTTAACCAGCGATTCTGAACTGACCCTGATCAACGATATATAATTTCGCTGATCCCTTTCGAGCTTTGTATCCATCAGGATTTCAAGCATCCCAATGATTCCGTTCATCGGTGTGCGAATCTCATGGCTCACAGTGGCCATAAATTCACTCATGGCAGCATTCGCTATTTCTGCTTTTAATTTGGCCGCATGCAACCTTTCCTCAGTAAGTTTTTGTGCGGTAATATCCGTTTCAACAGCAATGAAATTGGTCAACTTCGACTCTGAATTGAATATGGGCTGTACCTCAATTCGAATCCAATATTTTCGCCCTGACTTGGAATAGTTGACAATTTCCACATTGAACGCCTCATGGCTTTTGAGGCGATCTTTCATGTGTTTTATGGTTTTCTGATCTGTTTCAGGTCCCTGAAGTAACTTTCCTGGGGTGATTCCCTTGACCTCGTTCAAATTGAATTCTGTAAGTTTCTCAAAACTCTCATTGACCCATTCAATTTCTCCGCGATCGTTGGTGATGACCACTGCATTGACAGTGCGGCATGCCACGTGTGCCAACTTCCTTGCTTCCGAGGCTTGTCTCTCCAACTCCTGCTGTGTCTTCAGCACAGTTTGGTTTTGTTCCTCTAGAGAATGGTTGACTTCCTTGAGGGATGCCTTCTGCTGTGAAAGTTTGTTGACCAAAGCTTTGATCTCTCCACTTGCCATGCGTTCGAATTGGATGACGTTGAGCAAATCCAAGATTGGGTCGTTTATAGCAAAGTCTGCCAAATCGAGGTCAAGCGCTACTAGCTTGTCCGATGATTGTAACCAAGGAGATGCGGCAAGAAAAAAACTGCTGTCGGGCATCCCGATCAGCTGGCCACGAAGGATCAAATCCTTTTTGGGATATTTTAGAAGATACAGCTTTTTTTCTAAACCCGGTGAACTTAAATCAATGGGCAAAACCTCTCCTCGTTCCTTTTCAAAGAAGTTGTTTAAATTGGTGGCAATCTTTAATCCGGGAAGTAATTTCTTCAGGGATCGACCTACAGAAATGATTTGGTAATTCGAACTAAAACGAATGTAGAAAGGGAAAAGCCGCTCCAGAATACTAAATGGAATGTTTGATTCATTATTCATGAAATCGAATCCCAACTAACAAGGAACAACGTCTGATTGACCCCTTCAACAGGTTGAGTGCTTTTGAATTCACTCTGATCGATCTTTATTTTGATTCCATGGCGCTTGGCTAACCCTTCCAGAAGACCCACAACAAACATTTCAAGACCATTACGTGCTGATTCATAGACCAAGTGCAAGCTGTTCTTTTCTTCCTTCAGGATAGTAAAAGTAGGCGGCTTAAGGTTAGGGAAAATCATAGCGACTCGGCCATGAAAATTAGGCAGGTTTCTCATGAATTCAACAAAGCTATTTCCGCCTGCATCCATCATTGCTCCATAATGTTGGACTGCAATCTCAGTGATCCAGTAATGCCCCAACAACCTCAGTAACTCCGACGCTGGCTGATTCACAATTTCCGAAGCTGCCACCAGCAAGTCGTAGGTCAGGCTATCTTTGTATGATTCATTACTAATGAACATTTCCACGTCGACATTGGCCCGCTCCCTTATTTTGTCCCAAGTTTCTTCTCCGTAGTTTTCTATTACCAGACCCTGAACCGCTTTATTAACCAAACCATACATCTAAATATAATACGTCACAATAGGCAAAGTTCGAAGGAATTTTTATTAAATAATATTTTCGCTAAATACTACCTGGTTTTCTTATTATATAACCAAAAGAATCTGTTTTCCTGAAAGCGCGGTATGCCCAATTACTCATTCTGAAGGGGTTTTTATCAAAATTCAACCTGCAGATCACTTGCCTCTGTCTTGATCAGTTCACTACAGGGGTTTTGGCATTGCCATCGAATGACCAATACTGGTCGCTCTTCGGCTGCTTTTGCTGCCAAGTCTTGAATTAATCTTTTTTTCCTCTAAAATTACTTCACGCTCTAGTTTCATTGCAATTTTCCTCAAAAATCGACCGATCGCACTCAATTCATGGATAAAGTTGATCGGTTTTTGGAGCATTTTTTCAAAAAAAATTGACGCTACTATGGTTGCTTCAATAGATTCTCTCTTGGACTAAGGTAAGTTGAGATTAATTTGAGCAGATTGAGTGATTCAATATGAGTAGTGACGCGACAAAAGGACTTGAAGGAATTGTAGCCGCCAAAACATATCTGAGTGATGTGCGAGGTGATGTGGGGGAATTGATTTACAGGGGGTATGACATCAATGAGCTTGCAGGAAATATAGGTTACGAGGAAACGGTTTATTTATTGCATTATGGCAAGCTTCCGAGCCAGTCTGAGCTGAGTGCTTTGAAAACCAAGCTGATAAGCTATCGCCAACTACCCCAAGGTATTATAGATTTAATTCAATCCTTGCCCAAGGACACTGTTCCGATGAATGCTCTCAGAACAGGCATATCTGCTCTTGGATGTTTCGACTCCTCATCCGAGGACAAGTCTCCAGAATCACTTCAGGAAAAAGCTCTTAAGATCATTGCTCAAATCCCCATTGTAACAGCTTACTTCCATCTACATCGTCAGGGAAAACCCTTGGTGCAGTCCAGACCTGATTTGAATGAAGCCGCTAACTTTCTGTATCTCATTAACGGCGGCACGGAAGCTGAGAAAGATAGCGTTGACACCTTGGACATGTGCTACGTTCTCCATGCTGATCATGGCATGAACGCTTCCACGTTTGCCTCAAGGGTCACCGTCGCAACTCTTTCTGACATTTACTCCGCTGTAACCAGTGCGATTGGGACGCTCAAGGGGCCTTTGCATGGTGGTGCTAATGAGGCTGTCATTCGTATGCTGCAGGAAATAGGTAGCCTCGAAAATGTGGATGCTTTCATCGCTGATTGTCTAGAAAACAAAAAGAAAGTCATGGGCATCGGTCATAGAGTTTACAAAGTGCTGGATCCCAGAGCTGTGAAATTGCGTAAGATGGTTCTAAAGATGGGGGAGAAGATCTCAGATCCCAAATGGATCCAGATGAGTGACAAAATTGCGGAAATTATGCTCCATGAAAAAGGCCTTCACGCCAATGTGGATTTCTACTCTGCCAGCGTATACTACTCCCTGGACATACCAATTGATTTATTTACACCTATTTTCGCGATCGCACGCACCTCAGGGTGGACGGCACATGTGTTGGAGCAGATGGCCGACAACCGTTTGATCCGACCTCAAAGCGATTACATTGGTCCAGAGGGATTGACTGTGACGCCCATTGACCAGCGATAATCCTCAATGCAGGGCTATTCATAAACTATCTGCCTTACAATTACCATTGAGTTGCCCGCTCCAATATTATTTTATCCTGCTTTTTAAGCGATCGATTTCATGAATATTCACGAATACCAAGCCAAAGAATTATTAGCACGCAACGGCGTCAACGTCCCTTCAGGCAAGGCCTGCAAAAGCATCGAAGAAGCCCAAGCTGCTGCGCAATCCCTTTTTGACGACGGGCAGAGCATGCTAGTGATCAAATCGCAGATCCATGCAGGTGGACGAGGCAAGGGGACCTTCAAAAGCGGGTTTCAAGGCGGAGTGCATCTTTGCAAAAGCGTGGCCGAGACGGTCGAGAAGGCGGAAGCCATGTTAGGTGAAGTATTGGTTACCAAGCAAACAGGTCCTGAGGGGCGCGAGGTGAAAACCCTACTGATAGCTAGTGCTGAAAAAATTGTAAAAGAACTGTATCTTGCGGTTTTACTTGATCGTAACTCCTCCAAGCCCATTGTCATGGCCAGCACTGAGGGGGGAATGGATATCGAAGAGGTTGCCGAGAAATCCCCCGAAAAGATTGTCAAGGAAACGATAGACCCAGCGATGGGGATGATGCCTTATCAAGCTCGTAAAATAGCTGCTGCATTGAACCTTCCTTCGTCCCTCATAGGGCAAGCGACCAAGCTGCTCATGGGCGTCTACAAAACTTTTTGGAGTTGTGACGCCTCTATGGTTGAAATCAATCCACTTTGTATTGTTGAAAATGTGGATGAGACTCAGGGGATTGCTGCGGTCGATGCAAAAATCTCTCTCGATGACAACGCGCTGTATCGCCACAAGGACATTTTGGAAATGCGAGACCTTGCTGAGGAGGCGCCTCTTGAAATCGAAGCAGGCAAATTTGATCTCAACTATATTAAACTCGATGGCAATATAGCTTGTCTTGTCAATGGTGCAGGCTTGGCCATGGCGACGATGGACATTATCAAGCATTATGGTGGTGACCCAGCTAATTTCCTGGATGTAGGCGGCGGAGCTTCGCGTGAACAAGTCACTGCCGCTTTCAAAATCATCCTGAGTGATCCGAATGTGAAAGGTATCTTGGTCAATATCTTCGGGGGAATCATGCAATGCGATGTGATTGCTGAGGGTGTGGTATCTGCCGCCAAGGAAACCAACTTATCGATTCCACTTGTTGTGCGTCTGGAAGGTAACAATGTTGAGATTGGTAAAAAAATTCTCAACGAATCTGGACTGGAGCTAATCAGTGGAGACTCGATGGCTGATGCAGCTAAGAAAATTGTGGCTGTTGTCTGAAACCGCGCTAATACGTATCCTCTTCACAAAAAATTTCAAAACAAGAATCGAATATGGCAATTTTAGTCACTCCCGAAACAAAGGTTTTAGTCCAAGGTATCACAGGTTCGTTTGGTGGACGGCATGCACAACTGAGTCTGGAATACGGCTCGCAAATCGTGGCTGGGGTGACCCCTGGTAAAGGCGGACAAACCTTCGAAGGCAAAGTCCCTGTGTTTGATACGGTTGCTCAAGCGGTAGCTGAAACAGGAACAACTACTTCTGCGGTTTTTGTTCCACCTCCATTCGCCGCTGATGCCATTCTTGAGGGTGTGGACGCGGGACTTGATCTTGTGGTCTGCATTACCGAGGGAATACCTGTTAATGACATGGTGAAGGTGAAGCGTGCCCTGGAGGGAAGTAAAACCCGACTGATAGGCCCCAACTGTCCAGGCATTGTCACTCCTGGTGAAGGTAAACAGTCTTCTGGAGGATGTCGCATTGGTATCGCGCCGGGGTATATCCATAAAAAAGGTAATATCGGCGTTGTTTCTCGCAGTGGAACTTTAACTTACGAAGCCGTCTGGCAGTTGACTTGTCGGGGAGTGGGGCAATCTACTTGCGTGGGTATCGGAGGAGATCCGGTCAATGGTACTTCACATCTTGATGTGATCAAGATGTTCAACGATGACCCTGATACACACGGTATCATTATGATTGGTGAAATTGGTGGTTCAGCTGAGGAAGAAGCGGCTGCTTGGATCCGTGACAATTGCAAAAAGCCAGTAGCAGGATTCATCGCGGGAACTACGGCACCTCCCGGGCGACGCATGGGCCACGCTGGAGCAATTGTCAGTGGTGGGAAAGGGACGGCAGAAGCAAAAATTGAAGCCTTCCGCGAAGCTGGGATTCAAGTAGCTCAAACACCCTCAGAAATGGCTGATGTCCTGCTCAAGGTGATGTAATCGCTATCTCATTTCACATCCTTGTATTTCAGGGCCATCGGATTGATTTCTGGTGGCCCTTTTTGTTCAAATTAACCATTGATCAGTCATTCCCAAATCAAATGGAATCTGTTACACCGTTTATCGGATGCAGATCATTGACTTCATTCTCAATATAGCAGCTTGGATACTATGGGTGAACGGGTGGATGCAACTCCACAACCCGACCGAGATCCAGCGCCCATTGACCCTATTGGGAACGTTGGTGGGGCCCTCGCGTCGCATCGGAAGCGCATGGATATATTTTGGTGGCTTCCTCTTGATTTTGCTGGTCAAAGTCCTGCTGCTGCATTACCTGGGAGCCCCCATTGATCCAACCCTATCAATTAATTTCATGTTGCTGGTTGTGTATTTCAAGACAGCGAGCTTGAGTTCGATGTTTTGGATGGCTGTGGCCAGTTTTCTGAAATTTGCAATGATTGCCTATATCTGGCTCTGGTTTTTATCCCGCATCAGCCCCAGAAGTGGTGCCGAAAATATCGTTAACGGTCTGGGGGCTTCACTGGGATTCCTTCAAAGCAGGCACTGGCTGATACAGGTTTTGCTTCTTCTCACCTTCGGCTTCATAGGGTGGGTTTTTCTTGCTATTGTTTTTGGCTGGCAGGGGATACTGCCAGCGGTCAGCGATATTCCACATTTGTTATGGCAATCCCTTTGTATTTCCATCTGTGCCTGGCTTGGCCTTTACTACCTCATCATCCTCTTGATGTTGCTTTACCTCATCCACAGTTACGTGCACTTGGGCAATTGGGAAGGCTGGGACTGGGTTGATGGGGTAGCAGGGAAATTGTTGTCACCATTGTCCCGTTTGCCTTTCCAATGGGCCAGTATTGATTTTGCACCTCTGGTGATCTTGTTGTTGAACTGGTGTATTTACCTCTCTTGTGATTATCTTATCCTTTTGATCTATCAAGGGTGATCGACACAGGTCTTCATCTCATGAGTCGGCCCTATTGGCCTCGTGGTATTACTTCGTCATGACGACAAATCCTTCAAGGACGCCAAACATGGCTTTCTGGTTTTGATTGATTACTGTTTCCTCCAGATTCAATTGGCCATCTCTCGCTTGGGAGACTTTGAATTGGTGCCTGAGGGATGCTCCTTCTTCGTATTTAAAAGTCTGTCCATCGCCTTCATAGAGGTCACCTATCTCTGGTTCAGTGCCATGGCATCTCACCTCCACCGGGCTGTGATACTCGACGATGGGCTGGAGAACGGTCCGCATCATGTCAGGATACGTACTGCCGAAGAACACCATCCGGATGCGAACGGAACGGCGCTGCGGGTTTTTCATCTCCTGTTGAATTAAACTTTGTATTGACCAGTGTTTTCCTGTTCAGAGTCTTTAGCTTGTTCGCAGAGCACTCTCATTCTAACCTTTCAAACATGTCATTGTTGAAAATTTCAGGCCTCTCCTTGCTCTGGTGCTGTCATTGCCTTTTTGCTCAGGACGAAATCTCCAAAGAGCGGAATGTGGTGATTGGTGACGGTGATGGTTTTGAAGCGCTGGTCAATGATTACTTCGACGAATCGGCCCGGCTTTCGCCCGTCTGGGCAACGGGTATTGGAGATCATCGGTATGACGCATCCATAGATGATGTCAGTGAGCAAGGCCGCGAGCGAAGACGGCACTTGCAATTGGATCTTTTACAGCGAATCGAGATTCTTTCCAGAGGGAGGCTTTCGAGAGCGGAGAAAGTTGATATTGCGATACTGCGGCATCATTTAAAGACGTCTGTATGGCGTCATGACATCTTGCAGGAATGGGCTTGGAATCCGCTGCGTTATTCGGGGCTGGCGGGGGATGCTGTTTACGGCCTGATGGCGCGTGAGTTTGCGCCTTTATCGGATCGGCTTCGTTCCGCCACCTCCAGACTGTTGCAACTGCCTGCGCTCTTTGAGCAGGCCCGGTCTGTACTCATCCCTTCTCGCGTGCCGCGCGCTCATGCTGAAACCGCTGTAGGACAGAATCGTGGTATATTAGCAATCATCAAAAACACCATTCAACCACACCGCTCAGCATTGAAGCCAAAGGACAGGCGAGATCTCACCGGGGCCATTGAGGTGGCTCGTCAGGCGGTTGAGGAACATCAACAATGGCTGGAGAATCACTTGTTACCAAAGGCGGCGGGGAACTATCGGCTGGGGGCGACCTTATATGATCAAAAACTTGAGCAAACGCTGCAGTCTCCTTTGACACGGCAACAGATCAAGGAGAGAGGTAAACAGCAAATACGTGCATTGCATGATCGTATGTTCGAGATTGCCAGAAACGTTTATTTAAAGCGTTTTCCCTATACACAGTTTCCAAGGCGACCATCACGGGCTTATAAAAAATCAATCATTCGAGCCTGCCTTGAGTTAGCCTGTCAGGACAGGCCAAGTGCCGAAGGCGTGGTGACTGCCGCCAATGAATCTGTTCGATTGACCCGTCAATTCCTGAGTGAAAACGACATTGTCACGTTGCCTGAGGATCCCATGGAAATTATTGTCATGCCTGAATTCCGTCGTGGAGTTTCACTCGCCTATTGTGATTCCCCTGGCCCTTTGGAAAAAGGGTTGAAGACCTTCTATGCCGTTTCTCCTCCACCGGCTTCCTGGACAGAAGAACAGGTTGCCTCTCATCTGCGCGAGTACAATCGCCGGTCCTTGCATAATCTCACGATCCATGAAGCCATGCCAGGTCATTTCGTTCAACTCGCCCATGCCAATCGAACCCCCCGCAGGATTCGATCGGTTCTGGGGTCGGCTACCTTCATAGAAGGATGGGCAGTTTACAGTGAGTGGATGATGTGTGAGGAAGGTTTCCTCAAGGATGATCCCTTGATGCGTTTGGTCGTTCTGAAATGGTACTTGAGAGATGTTACCAATGCCTTACTTGACCAGGCAATACACGTTGACGGAATTGAAAAGCAAGAAGCGATGCGCTTGATGATGGAAGATGCGTTTCAAGAGGAGCGTGAAGCGGACGGAAAATGGCGGAGAGCTCAATTGACCTCAGCTCAATTATCTACCTATTTCGTCGGTTATCTGGAACATGTGGATCTTCGCTCCGAAGTGGAAGCCGAGTGGGGTGGTCATTTCGTGCTGAAGGAATACCATGATCAGTTATTATCCTTCGGTTCCATTGCTACAAAATACGTCCGCGCCCTTATGCTGGGTTCAAGAATTCCAAAGGGATGATCCAGAGATATGTCCTCTTCCTGAACTGCAACCCTCAAGTGCTGGATGCTTGATGGTCCGTCAACCTGACGACAACAACGTGAATCGGCAGCTTCTCCCCTTCGCTGAGCATGGGTGCATCACCTAAGAACTTGGTTTCATGGTGAATCAATGTTCGACCCGCAAAAGGTGTTCTACTGATTGTCCTTTTTCCACAGCTCGGCGTCGGCCTTTTTTTGCTCAGGCGATGTATAATCGGTATTGTTGATGCCCTTGGGTTGTGTGGGAGGAGGAGGGGCGATGCCGGCGGCAAGCATGACCTCATGAATTGATGCGATGGTTTCGAAAGAAGGTTTGAAGTTGCCAGGACGAAATCCTTCGGCGATGAGCAGGGGTGTCCACCCATGTTGATTAGCTTTATTCCATACTTCAATATCAGCTCCATGACCTGCCATGAATTCAATGACTCTGGGCAGGTTCTTGTAAGCAGCCGCGTGCATGACAGTTTCTCCTTTTGTGCTCACGGCATTGATGTCCATGCCTTTTTCCAGCAGCCAATGGACTGTTTCCATTACTTCCTCTTCAGTGCCTGCAACTTCACCTGCTGCGACCGTGCCTAAACCGGCAGCAGCAATGAGGGGGGTGACTTCGTCCTCGTTTAAGATGGTGGGATCTGCCCCGGATTGGTGGAGCAATTTTAATAAGTTCAGATCAGCTGTTTTCGCCGCCATGAGGAATGGAGTTGCCCCTTGCCTGCTGAATTTGCCTGCGCCGCCATGGCCATTTGGGATGCGAATATTCACATCGGCTCCAAGGGAAAGGATATTTTTCACAAACTCCAAAGAGGTCAAGTTCCCTGAACCATCTGGAGGCGGCAAGCCGTTGACTCCTTCACCGCTATCGGGTTTACGCACCCAGGTGATGGCGTGTAAGGCTGCATAACCAGGCCGTAAGTCGTCAGGATCTGCGCCTGCTTTGACGAGTTCAATGGCCAGCTCAAAATGTCCATTTTCTACCGCCATCAACAAAGGGGTCATGCCTGATTGAGGCCCTCGACTGGCCCGACGTTCTGGATCCATGGCTTCTTGGATATCGATGCCCGCTTCAATCAAGGTTTGCACCACCTCGTGCCGCCCCTCACGAATGGCAAAGAACAGGGGAGTGAACCCGCTTTTGAGTGGAGATCTAAAATCCGCGCCAGCTTCGATCAGCCAGGTGACCACATCCGCATGCCCTTCGGCAGAGGCCCACATGATTGCGGTTTGACCTCGACTCTCTCTGGTATTCAGTTCGGCACCCTGATTGGCCAGGGCCTGAACGGATTCCAGGCTGCCCGCTCGGGCAGCCATCATCAAAGCTGATTGCTTTCCGTGGAACATCTGATCAACAGCAGCGCCAGCCTTCAACAGGGTCCTTACGATAGATGCATTGCCGTTTTGACAGGCAAGCCATAATGGAGTGATTCCATAGTCCGTCATCACGGATGGATTTGCTTTTCCTTCCAGCAGCATCCTCACGCCTTTCAGATCATCCTGCAGAGCAGCCTGATGCAATGCGGTCATTCCGTTTGCATCTGCCGCGTTCAAATCCCTCTGTGCTTCAATCAATGATTGTAGCCGTGAGTGGTCGGATTGTCGGACGGCCTCAAGAGCGGGACTTTGCCCATGCAGGGAAAGTGTCGATACCAGAAAGGCGAGCAGGAGGTGTTTCATCAGACTGATAATGGAAATAATTCTTCCATCTTGCCAGTGCTGTCAGCGAATGAATCCAGATGCACGCCGGCTTTATCGAGCAGCGTCAGGTGAAGATTCGACAAAGGAGTGGGCTTTTTGTAACGCAGGTGGCGGCCTCCTTTCAGGCCGCTTGCACTCCCACCCGCCACCAGCACTGGCAGGTTGGTGTGATCATGAATATTGGGGTTGCCTATCCCGCTTCCATAAAGCAACAAGGTTTGATCCAGTAATGATCCCTCTCCCTCTGGCGTATCTTGCAGCTTTTGCACATACTCCGCGAAGAGGGAGACGTGGAATTGGTTGATTTTGGACATTCTCGCGATTTTTTCCGGGTCGTTGCCGTGGTGCGACAGTGGATGATGCGGATCAGGTACCCCGATTTCAGGGTAAGTGCGGTTACTTGTTTCCCTTGCCAACTGGAAGGTGGTGACCCGAGTGACATCTCCCTGAAAGGCGAGTAACTGCAAATCAAACATCAATCGTGCATGCTCGGCATAGGATTCCGGGACGCCCACCGGTCGGTCCAGGTCCGGAAGCGGATTATCTTCCGTATTTGCCTCGGCTCGCTGGATGCGTCGTTCCACTTCCCTCACGGTTTCTAGGTAATCATCCATGCGAACGCGATCCTCGGTCCCCAGTTGTCGTTTCAATCGAGCGATGTCGTGATTGAAAGCATCCAGCAAGCTGGCACGCCTGCGAAGCGCTGATTTCCGCTCTGCGGTCGTTCCTCCGTCGCCGAACAATGCCTCGAATACGATTCGAGGGTGGGCCTCCGCGGGTAAAGGGGTGGTAGGAGTGGACCATGAAAGGTTGTTCTGGTATACGCAGGCATAACCATTGTCACACTGGCCGACCGTCTGCATCAAATCCATGGACAATTCAAGGGAGGGCAATGGCGAGGCATGTCCAAAATGCTGGGCGGCTACCTGGTCGACGGTTGTCCCCAGGTAGTAATCGTTTCCTTCCGTATGTCTGGCTTTCGCTGCACTCAGGAAGGACGAGTTTGAAGTAGCATGTGAACCTGGATAGGCGTTGGCCAGTTCCATGTTTTGCAATACGTTGACCTGGTGTTTGACGGGTTCCAGTGAACTCAAAATAGGTGATAACTTTTCGAGCTTGCCTTCCTTCTCCGGAAACCATCGGGACTGGTCGCAGCCCATGGGCATGAAAATAAAACCCAAACGTTTGGTTCTGCCTAGTGATGTTTTTGCGGAAGCTGTTGCCGCGGGTATCATGGCGTCCAGCAAGGGGAGTGCCATGGAAGCTCCCACGCTTCTGAGAAACGTGCGTCGAGGTAATGCTTTCTTTGTAATGATCATGGTAACGTCTTTCTCATTTGGAACGGCTGACTCCGGACCACTCCAAGGATAATCGAACTCATTCGAAAATCATCCTCTTCTGCGTGTCGAATGATGCGGCGAACAGCGGGAGCATCATACGTTTCAATGCCTCGGCCCAGGGCGTAGGTCAGCAATTTTTCGGAAAGTGTTTGTAGGAAAAGTTTGGGGCGCCTGAGTATCGCTTCTTCGAGTGCTTCCACCCCCTCAAACTGGCTGCCATCTGAAAATCCCCCTGATGCATCCACGGGTCGCCCATTTTCCATGTCACGCCAACGACCGACTGCATCAAAATTTTCCAAAACAAACCCTACCGGATCCAGCACGTCATGGCACCTTGCACATGCTGTATTGGCACGATGTTCAGCAAACCGCTCTCTGACGGACAAACTTGCATCGACAGATGTTTCCTCAAGTGCAGGTATGTTCGGTGGAGGTGGTGGAGGTGGTGATCCCAGCAGGTTCCCCAATATCCAGTGCCCCCGGATGACAGGCGAAGTGCGAGTGGCATAGGAAGTCACTGCAAGGATACTTCCGTGTCGAAGAACCCCGCCGCGATGCATCTCCGGTTTCAAGGCAACCTTTCGAAAATGCGATCCATGAATGCCGGGGATGCTGTAGTGTCTGGCCAGGCGTTCATTCAGGAAGGTGTAATTACATTGCAGCAATTCGAGGACACTCCGGTCCTCCTTCAAAATGTGCTCGAAAAGCATTTCAGTTTCTTTTCGTAACGCCTTTCGCAGATTCTCGTCGAAATCCGGGAACAAGCGTGCGTCAGGTGTGAGTGAATCGAGATTTCTCAAGTAAAGCCATTGGTCGGCGAAATTGGTTACCAGGCTCTTTGCTCGTGGGTCCCTGAGCATCCTCTTTGTTTGCCGTGTCAGTTCATCGCCTTTGCTGAGTGCGCCATGTGAGGCCAGATCAAGGAGAGTTTCATCAGGAATGCTGCTCCAAAGGAAAAAGGAAAGTCGCGTGGCTAATTCCAGATCGGACACCTTGTAGGGAGTGTCGGGCAGCACATCATGTGGTTCTTTTTCAATTCGCAACAGAAACTGAGGGCTGATCAGGATCGCACTCAAGGCAGCCTCGATGCCTGCCTCGAATCCTTTCTTGGCACATTCTTGGCGATAGAACCTCAGAGGTTGAATTAAATCCTCCGATGTGATCGGGCGTCGATAGGCGCGGCGCATCAAGTGGGAAAGGATGCGTTTGGCGCATTGATCCTCCTCAGCAGGCGTCTGGGGTTTTTCTATGAATATTTTTGCCCGGCTTGCCGTTTCTCCGGAACCCTGAATCTGAAAAGGGCCGTTGATGCTTACCTGATAGATGGCAGGACTGAGCCTGGGGTGTCGGTGCATGTTAAAAGCCACCCTGTAAGGTTGACGCTTCCGTTCCAGCAGCGCGTCGGAATGATCGGCAAAGGTGACTCCTATCCGACGCAAGCCAGCCTTGACAGGAACGCGAATCGACAACTTCTCATCCACGCTGTCATAATCTCCTTTGGTTTTCGGGGGTTTCACCTTGAAGCGTCGGATACGTTGATCATCCATCAATATATCCAGTTCATACGAACCATTCAGCCCCTCAATGACTTCATTCCTGTCCCGCGCCAGTCTTACTCGAATTTCGTATTCCGCATCGTGGGTGAATTTGTGGGGGATCAACAGCCCTCCACGCGTACCCAGAGGTAGCCCTTCAACATGAGATTCCTGAGTGACATCTGCCGGGATTCGATAAGTCTGGCCGCCCGGTTTGACATGGCTTGCACCGACTGCCAGTCGGCTGATTTTCTGTGCTGCTGAGATGTAGCGATTCAGGAGGGTAGGGGAAAGGTTGCCGACAGTGATATTATCAAAGCCATGACTGGCCTCATCCTTTGGCAACAGTGCCTTGGTGTCGACTCGGACGGCAAGGAGGTCCCTGATGGCATTTTGATATTCCGTGCGGGTCAAGCGTCGAATGGTCTCGGTCCTGCCGGGGTTGGGATGAAGGGCTGCCCATTGATCGAGCGAAACAGCGAGATCGGAGGTAATTTCTTCAAAAAGATCTTCGCTTGGTCGTTCATTTCCAATGGGGGGCATTTGGCGTGCATCCATTTTTCGCAAGACTTTCTCCCAGATGCTTCCATGTTCTGCAATCGAACCCTTTTGAGTGCGTTCCAAATCGAGATTCCCTTCCGTTGAATCACTGTCGTGGCATTCGTAGCAATAAGTCTCAATGAAAGAAGGGGGTATTGGAGATTCGCCTGAAGCGCATACCCATTGAAGGAGGCATGCCAAGCTTAAACTGACGGTTTTTGGACGCATGGTTTGTATTAACATAATCAAATACCACGCGCTTACTGTCAATGTTGATGTATGGATCGGTCTTCCTTGAATCGTTTCCCAATTAAATAGCAATTCATCCATCTGGTGCAAACAGCTGTGAAAAACGAGAACTTCTGAATTTCTTGAAAAAGTATTGGCAATCTCATTGTCTTCGATCATTTTGATTTTGAAGACGTGAGTATTTCATGAGTAAAACTTTTTATCTAACGACTGCCATCGATTATGTGAATGGGCATCCTCATTTGGGGCATGCCTACGAAAAAGTAATCACCGATGCCATTTGTCGAGTCCATCAGAGCTTTGGTGAATCCACTTATTTCCTTACTGGATTGGATGAACATGGACAGAAAGTCCAGAAGGCTGCAATGGAACAAGGCAAGGAAAGCCAAAATTACTGTGACGAACTGGCTGATAGCTGGCAATCCTTTGTTGGCGTCTTAGGGCTTTCCAATAATGATTTTATTCGCACAACGCAGGAGCGGCATAAACACGTGGTGCGCACCATCCTCAATAGACTTTACAAGGAAGATCATTTTTACAAAGCCACCTACGAGGGTTACTATTCAGCCAAACAGGAAACTTTCCTTACTGAAAAGGATCGTCGTGAAGACGGCTCTTTCGATGGGATTTATGGAGAGGTGGTTCGTCTTGTTGAAGATAATTATTATTTCAAGCTTGGAAGGCATCAGCAATGGTTGATCGATTACATCGAATCAAATCCTGATTTCGTTTACCCGGATTATCGCCGCAACGAAGTGCTAGGTTTTCTCAAGAACAACAAGCTTGAGGATCTTTGTATTTCTCGGCCCAAGTCACGGCTCAACTGGGGGATTCCACTGCCTTTTGACGAAGATTATGTGACCTATGTTTGGTTTGATGCCCTGACCAACTACGTGACGGTACCGGCCTCCATGGGGGATCCCTCCCTGCCTGGTTTTGACATCGAAACGGACTCGCAAGCCAGCCTTTGGCCTGCCGATGTGCATGTGATTGGTAAAGACATTCTGAAATTCCATGCCGTCTATTGGCCCATCATGCTGAAGGCCGCAGGGATCCCATTGCCCAGACAAGTCTGTGTTCATGGCTGGTGGCAAAAGGATGGTCAAAAAATGAGCAAGACCACCGGAAATGTGGTTGACCCCATTGCTGTCATCGATGAATGGGGAATCGATGCTTTTCGGTATTACATGCTGCGTGAACTAGACATAGGTCCCGACGGCAACTGGACCAACGGCGGTTTTCAAACGCGTTACGCGGCTGAATTGGCCAATGGGATCGGCAATCTGGTCAATCGTTCACTATCGATGTTGAATCGATACCGTCAGGGGGCTGTCCCCGCGATCTGCAACGAACTCGAAACAGAGGTAAATGAAGCCTCCAAAGAGGTCATCGAATTGTCCCGCAGCCACAAGCTGCAAGGCGCCCTGAGGAGAATCTGGGAATTGATTGCCAGAATAAACCAATACATCGACCAGACGGCTCCTTTCAAATTGGCGAAAGATCCGGAGCAATCTGAGCGACTGGGGGAGATTCTTTACACGCTGGTTGAATCATGCCGTGTGATCGCTGTTTTGTTGAATCCTTATTTACCCGGTACATCTCAGAAAATCTATGATCAACTCTGTCTTGAGGATAAGCCTGATCTCTTCATGAAGTCAGCCTGGGGAGGCATGAAGGCCGATCATGTTGTAGGGAAACCTCAGCCTCTGTTTCCAAGAAAAGATCTTCCTCCTAAAAAGTAGCTTCAATATCGCATGCGAGCGCCATGATAGAAGCACTTTCTGGTTTCAAGCGGCTCCTGGTCCTAAAAGCCATTGATTTCATTTGGCGTATCATTGTCTGATATGGGGAAATCGAAGTAAGCATCGGGATACGGCTCGTTTTTCAAAGTGAAGTGCCACCATTCGACCGGATAATTCCTGAATCCGTGCTTCTCCATCAACATTTTCAACAGCAGGCGATTGGCTCGTTGCTGGGCAGGGATTCCTTTGAACTCTGTTCCTGCTTCTTCCCCGAAGAAATCGAAAGGTGTTCCCATATCAAGTGGCGACAGTTCTCCCTTTTCATTGACCTCGCAAAGGGTCAGATCGATGGTACTTCCTCGGGTATGTCCTGATTTATCAGCAATGTAGCCTTTCGGGAAGAGCTCGGACTTTTTCAGATTTGGAAAATATTGATCTTTTTCCTGTTTTGACGTGCCGGATTCCTTGGCCCATTCCACAAATGAATCCACAGCCCGTTGGGGACGAAAGGCATCAAAGACGAGTAAAGACAAGTTCATCTGTTGAACCTCCTTTTGCACTTTGCTCAGGGCAGTGGCCGCCTCTTTTGTGATCCAACAATTGCCTTTCTCGTATCCGGTGACCACGTTACCTGTGAAATTGGATGCCGTGCTGTAGCGTAACTGGATCTTGATTCCCGGGATATGTTGGTCAATAACCACGAAATTTTCAGGGCGAACCTCGGTTTCTGAATTCGAGTGTTCCGCTTGTGCGGAGACCAAAAGCGCGAGTCCTGCTGTCACAAGCGTAACATCTAGTCTTGGAAGCGAGATGGTGAACTTTAGCAGGAATGATAAATGCATGATCCTGGAAATGTAGTTGAATATTGCCCGAGGTCGCAAGTTGATCTTACGCCCGCATCTTTGAATGTTAGTGTGTGGTGTCTCATCAGCCTTCCCGTATGGTAAATTTTAACGCTTAGTTGGCGTGCAACTTGCTTTTTTTAAGAGGATGCAGATGGTCTCTTGCATCCTGCAACAAAAATGTCATGAAACAACAATCTGAACGTACCTTGATATTGGCGGGAAGCCTGTTTCTGGTAGGTCTCATCATTGCAGATGTCCTTACTCAACATCTCAATCAGCTTGAGTTATTCAAGGAGGAAACGAAATCTGCTTTGCTGGTTTCCAGTTCCAATCATGCAGATGAGCATCCGGTTGCACAAAAAAACAAATACGAAAAGCAGTCGGAAAATAAATTGGATAGGCGCTACAGAGACAAAGTCACGACCGATGCAGCGAATACCTCGGTTTCGGGTTTACGGAATCCCAAGAAGCAAAAGACATTCTTAGCCGAGATTACGCCGCCGCCGCCAGTCCAGTCCAACAATTCCGCCAATGACAATGAACTTCCATTTGATCAGGTAGGATTGGTAGGGAAATATGAATGCGTCACATCCGATATTCCACAAACGCAGTTCCATCTTTTTTACAATGCGTTAAATCCACACGGCCGCTGGTTCAGGCACTCCAAATTTGGAACATGTTGGATTCCTCAGGAGAGTCAGAAGAACCCTCAATGGCGCCCTTTTCTGAATAAAGGTAAATGGACCTACACAAAGCTTGGGTGGCTCTGGCATTCAGATTATCACTGGGGAGGCTATCCATTTCGTTATGGTCGCTGGTTTCATACATCAAAGGGCTGGGCATGGAAGCCGGAGGGAAGCTGGAGCACTGCCTGGGTCGCTTGGCGCAATGCGAGTGAATATTGTGGTTGGGCTCCTTTACCCCCGATTCAAAAGAATCCTCAGCCAGCAAGTCCCAACGAAGAAAACTTAAAACCCAATTCCGCTGTTTTTTCGATTCCCTTAAGTGAAAAGTATTTCGTTTTCCTCCCCAAGAAACATCTGCTCGAAACATCACTGGATGCTAAAATTCTGAATGCCGAAAAGGCGCGTCTGGTATTTCAATATTCTAAGCCTGCCGACAGATTTGCGCGTGGTAAGGATCAACGGATTGGCAACCATGGAATTCCTGCGAACAGACTCCTTCCATGGATGCAAGCGGCATTCCGAAATCAAACGGACGACCAAAAAGTGTCCGCCGCATATCAAGCCAATCATGACTCCAATGTTTCCTCTCCCAATGCAGGTAGAGCCGCATATCAAAAGCGTTTATGGACTCAATCACCCTCATTGCAAGGTCCTGCACCTCTTGACCAGATCCCAGCCAATATTCAATCTACCCCGCAAGGTCGGATGAATAACATTAAACAGGCCGAACAAAAATGAAGTGTCCAACAGTTCCCGCGAAGTTTCATACGCCGCTCAAGTACGCGCAACTTAGATAAAAGTAAACATTGATTACCCACGCTGAGTCGTAATTCGGATGGGAACACTCCTTGCTGATCAGTCCTTTAATGTCAGTGTTGCGATCCACTCAGAGGAAATCAGTTTGTTCACTATCATTTCCAGCGAATCTGGAATTTCAGAAACCTGATAAACCGAGGGAGTAATTCCGCTTCATTCACCAGTTGAATTTTATCAAATCCATAACCAGGGCATCCTTTTGAAAAAATGTCAAAAATGCAAAAGACATATGAACATCATGACAATGCGGCATTGAATTACATATCCGAGATGAAGTTTTAAGAATGAAAAAACAGGCTTGGTTTTAAATCGAGGATTGTTTTCCTGAGGCGCTAAGGCTAAGGATAGACCCATGCACAAAGTTGGATCCATCATTAACAATCTTCAATGGCCCCGCTTAACCTTGAACCTAAGTCTGATTGCAATGTGCTTTCTGTCAGGTGTCGGGATTTTGTTATCTGCCCAAACCCCAAATGACTGGGCTAACAAAGAGGGGCGTGATGAGATGGTTTTGATCTATGACGGGAAAACGGATGAGGCCATCAAGCTCTATCAGAAGCGGTTGGTCGATGACCCAAATCGTCAGGAAGCTCTTTTTGGTTTGGCTGTGGCTCATGCAAAAAATGGAGAAGGTGAGCAGGCGATGACTTTCGTAACGCGTGCTTTGGGTGCGGGATTACCTTTTGAGCGTTTTACTGCAGGTCCGCGTGAGATGCTTGAGCCACTTCATAGCTTATCTGCATTTAAAGCCTTAAAAAATGAAAAAAACAAACTATGGGTCCATGGGCCTATTCTGGGGGCGGTAACGGATCGTTCCGCCAGTTTCTGGGTTCGAACGGAACGGCAAGCTTCTTTTGCCGTGGAGTTGTATCCCGTCCAGCAGGGCCGACGTTCCAAAACGATGCTCTCAGAAGCAGTCTTGACCAAGGTCGACGATGATTTCACGGCCACGGTTCAGGTGGGAAAGCTTAAAGCGAACCAAACCTACCGATATCGACTTATTCTGGATGGGGAAAAGACTTCGGATGTGTTTCAGTTTCGGACTTTCCCCAAACAGAATCGATCCGCCATTTTTAAAGTAGCATTTGGTGGTGGGGCGGCTTACACCCCGGAATTTGAACGTGTCTTCACAACCATCAAAAGTCACCAACCAGTCGCCTTTCTCCAATTGGGCGATAATATTTATGTAGACCAGCCCGAAAAGCGGGCCATCCAGCGTTATTGCTACTATCGCCGTCAATCTTCCGTTCCTTACCGAGCATTAGCGTCCTCAGTCTCAATTGCATCCATTTGGGACGATCACGATTTTGGTGATAATGATTGTTGGTATGGAGACGATACTGATAGTCCGGCTTGGAAGCGTACGGTCCTCAAGACCTTTCAAGAGAATTGGAACAATCATGCTTACGGGAGTGGAGTAGAAGCCCCGGGCTGCTATCATGATTTTTACGTAGGTGACGTCCATTTCATCATGCTGGATTGTCGTTATTACCGAACCAACCCAAAAGTCGACGAGGGCCGCAGCATGCTGGGAATTCCTCAGAAAAATTGGTTGTATCAAACCCTTCGTAATTCCAAGGGTATTTTCAAGATTATTGCTTCATCGGTTCCTTTTGCCTCTGGAGTCAAACCTCGCAGTCGTGATCCATGGGATGGTTATCCAGAAGAAAGGGAAGAGATCTTTTCATTTCTTCAACAAAACCGGATTGAAGGAGTGGCGTTGATTGCTGCTGATCGTCACCGCTCTGACATATGGAAAATAGAGAGACCGGATGCTTATCCATTATATGAGTTCATGTCCTCCCGGTTAACAAACATACACGTTCACAAGGTGATGGAAAAAAGTCTTTTCGGTTACAATGCCAAACGGTCCTTTGGCATATTGAGCTTTGATACCACCTCCAAAGATCCTGCGCTCACTTATCACATTCAAACCGTCGATGATGAACCCATCTATCAGCGGACAGTCAAGCTTAGCGAATTACGCTTCTAGTATGAGGATTGAGCCCGTTCAACTTGCTTTTCTACCGTCTGGTCTGGAGCCTCAATGCTCAATGCATTGACTCGCATACTGGATGACCTTTAAATGTCCAAACGCTCAGCGGTGTCGACCCGACTGTGATATCACGACCATGTTTGGTTCAAAAAAAAATAAAGAGGAGCATCGGTATTACCTTCTTCCAGGAATGGGGCGAAGCAATCGTCAACGCCATGCCCAGTTCCTGAGATGGGCTTTGGCCGTTGGGATTCTGGTTTCCGGGTTGGTAGGGTTTTTTATCTACTATATGAATCGCATTTGATTGCGCTCTTCTCTCGAATGTCTTGCGCGTCAATTTCTGGTCTACATGCCTGAAAATCTATTGTTACAGTGTCATCTCATCCTATGAATACAAATCCCAGATCTGAGAACTCCCCCAATCGAAGAACCTTTATGGCTCAACTTGGGGCACTACTCGGATCAGCTGCCGTTGGGCCTGATTTGAATGCGCAAACGGCGAGCAATCCCTTCACTGTCCCTGTTCCCACTTCATCAAATCGCCCCATCTACAATTCCGATGTAGGGTCCATGTGGCCATTGATCCAAAACCAGGCTAAAAGAGCTTACTTTCCTTACTCCTTCACCCGTGACAACTACACAGATTTAAAAACCTGGAAGCATGTTACGAGAAATCGACTCGTCGACCTGCTGCATCATACTCCAGTGCAATGGCCCCCCAAGCCTACCAAACTCAAAGAAACCGATGCTGGAGATTTCATGATTGAAGAAATCATATTCAGCACTACCAAGGATACTCGAGTTCCCGCTTACGTGCTCGTTCCTAAAAGTGCCGCCAAACGAGGAACGCCAGCTGTCATTTTAATGCATGACCACGGTGGTTTTTACATGTGGGGAAAGGAAAAGTTAGTCAAACTGCCTGATGAGCACACGATCCTTACCGAATACAGGCAACGCTATTACGAAGGCCAATCGCTTGGTGCGGATCTGGCGCGTCAGGGTTATCTGGTGGTCGTTATCGATATGCTTTACTGGGGTAATCGACGTTACATGATGGATGGGGATCCAGATGCATGGTGGGATCGTCCTGACGATCTGGCACCCGATCAAGTCAATTCATTCAATATACGTGCGTCCACCTACGAACACTTGCTGGATCGCACCTTGCTGGCAGCGGGCACAACCTGGGCAGGGATAGCCGCCTGGGATGATATTCGTACGGTGGATTATCTCTGGAGTCGCCCTGAAGTCGATCGTAGCCGTATTGGTTGTGTTGGGTTTTCGACTGGAGGTATGCGTGCCATGATGCTATCTGCATTGGATGATCGCATCAAGGCGACCGTGAACGCCTGCTGGATGACCTCCATGCCATACCAACTAAAAAACAATATCAAGTTCACCATGGGTTATTCCATACTTATTCCGGGTATGTCACGTTACATGGATTTTTCGGATCTAGCAGCTTTGTCCATGCCTGGTGCTCTGATGGTGTTAGGTGGGGGTAAGGATAACTTCTTCAATAAAGAAGGAGTCAACGCAGCCTACAAGCAAATCAATCAATCTTTCTCCAAAGGTGGATTCGATGATCGACTCTATATTCAGGAATACGACACAGGACATATCTTTAATCGCCAAATGCAAGAAACCGCCTGGAGCTTTTTGAAAAAGCATTTGATGGATCTGAGCTAGCTTACTACCGGATGCTTGGCTGGCCCAGAGTTTAGAATATTTATGGATTGTCTATCATCAATTTTCGTTCACAGATGAGTTTACCTCGTATTCAAAATACGCTTTCTCTTTGTAAACCGGTATTGAACTAATCAGCAGGATAGCCTTTAGCCAGGCTGGTTTGGGCTTCAAGTATTTGCTTGGAAAATCACCCCCAGTTTTTTGATTTGACCTGCAGGCAGTCTGAGGTTTGGCAGCAGGGCTGCTCATTCAGCCTTTGCGAACCATGGTGCGCGCTGTAAGCATTGATCAATGCATCTAGTGAAAATAAGATTTGTCTATCTGGCCTAAAGTTTAAATGTGTTGCTAATGACAAGAGTAGAGGCATTCCCAGTGGGGAGATGATCACGCTTTAGATCTTCAAGTATTTGCAATGGTTCATTGCTTTCCTTTAGACTGAACTCATGAGACCTACAATCTACCTCCGCGCTTTGTCTCTGAGGGCGCTGGTATCTTTTATCAGTTTTGCCTGTTTCGCAGAGGAGCGCTTTACTCCCGATCATCTTGCGTCGACCTATCGTGACAGCGCGGAAGCTTTGATCCAAAAAGCCTTGAACAGTGATCATGGGTTTGAACGACTTGCTGAGATGTGCGATCGGTTTGGTCCGCGCTTCAGCGGGTCTGCGACATTGGAGCAGGCAATTGATTGGGCCTTGGAAGAAATGAAAAAGGATGGGTTCTCCAAAGTAAGAGGCGAGCCTGTGATGGTTCCTCGATGGGTGCGGGGAAAAGAATCGCTATCGATCACAAGCCCAGTGGAAAAATCATGTCGAATGCTTGGGCTTGGAGGAAGTGTCGGGACTGGGCCTGATGGTATCGTAGCGGAGGTTTTGGTCGTTCAAAGTTTTGAAGAGTTAAAAGCGAACCAGGTGCAGGCCAAGGGGAAGATTGTGTTGTTCAACGCGCCTTTCACGGATTACGGAGCCACCGTCGTCTTTCGGGTACGCGGTGCCATTGAAGCGGCGAAGGCTGGTGCAGTTGCAAGTTTGATTCGATCGGTCGGCCCTTTTTCCATGCAGACTCCTCACACGGGCATGATGGTATATGATGATGCTGTGCCTCGTATTCCTCATGCGGCGATTACCTTGGAAGATGCCATGCTTCTTGAACGCATGCAGGAACGTGGGGATTTTTTGAAGCTTGAGCTTCACATGGAAGCCCAAAACATGGAACCCAGCCTTTCACGCAATGTCGTGGCTGAAATCCCTGGCCTTGAATCTCCCGAAGAAATCGTGCTCATCAGTGGTCATATCGACTCATGGGATGTGGGGCAAGGTGCCATGGATGATGGCGGAGGCTGCCTCGCAATGTGGGAAGCGGCGCGACTGATTCTCAAAGCGGGCTTACTTCCACGACGCACCATACGTGTTGTTCTGTGGACGAATGAAGAAAATGGCATGGCCGGCGTNCGCACTTACAGAGACCAACACAAAGAGGCCTTGGAGCATCACGTCCTGGCGATCGAATCAGATGCAGGCACCTTCAAGCCTCAAGGCTTCAGTTTTACCGGTAGCGAAAAAGCCATGCCTTATCTTGAAGTCATCGGTAATTTGTTGAGTCCTGTCGAGGCGCAGCGGTTGAAGTGGGGGGCGGGTGCTTCCGACATCATGCGCTTGGTGCCGGATGGAGTTCCTGTGATGGGGCTGGATGTGGATCGAACGAAATACTTCTGGTATCACCATACGGATGCGGACACGATTGATAAGCTGGATCTGAAAGAATTCAATCAATGCGTGGCCGCCTCCGCGGTAATGACGTGGATTGTTGCCGATATGCCATTGAGACTACCTCGATAGCCACGTGGTTTTCTGGTTCTGAAACCTGTTTTTAAAAAAGTAATCAAGTGAATTGGTCGACTTGTAAGCATCAATGGACCTTGCAGGGAGTTCCCAAGGTCATGGGCATATTGAATGTCACGCCTGATTCTTTTTCTGATGGAGGATCTTATGTAGATGTCCCCAAAGCTGTGGATCGTGCTTTGGAGATGGTGGAAGAGGGGGTGGATCTGGTTGATATAGGGGGTGAATCGACCCGTCCAAACGCTGCGGACGTTGATGTTGCCGAAGAATTGCGACGTGTCGTGCCCGTTGTGGAGGCTTTGGTCGCTCAATCATCGATTCCGTTGAGTATTGATACTCGCAAGGTTCGGGTAGCCAGAGAGGCAGTCCAGGCAGGAGCGGTGATCATCAATGATGTGGAAGCCAATCGTCAGGATCCTTCCATGTGGGAATGGGTGGCGGAATCCGGGGCAGGTTATGTAGCCATGCACATGCAGGGGAGTCCGGGGACAATGCAAAAGAACCCGCAATATGATGATGTGGTAGAAGACGTGATTGAGTTTTTTGGGAATCAACTCGATCTTATTTTCCTCTCAGGAGTAAAAAAGGAGCAGGTTATGCTCGATGTTGGGATTGGTTTCGGTAAAACCTTGGATCACAACATCAAATTGTTACGCTCGTTGAGATTGCTACAATCACTTGGTCATCCCCTGCTTTTGGGGGTTTCCAGAAAGTCGATGTTTCAAACTTTGCTGGGAGTTGAGTCCCCCGGAAAACGTACGCCTGCGGGCTTGGCTTGTGCCTGTTGGGCCATGCAACAAGGAGTTGGAATGATCAGAACACATGATGTTACCGAGACAGTGCAGGCGCTTAAAATGTGGGATGCCTTGCAGTCCTGATATACTAAATGATCTTTGATGCCTCATGGGAAACGCTCTGGAGGCCAGTGGTAGAGATATCTATTCTGGCTGTGGGTATCTATTTCATCCTCATGTTCGTGAGGCGGACGCATGGCTGGGGGGTTTTCATCGGTTTTCTGGTGCTTCTTGGGGTTCTTGTGGTCACGACAGCACTTCAACTAACAGTGCTCAATTGGATGTTACTACAGTTGTTCAGCTTTTCAGCCTACGCGATCCTGATTCTTTTTCATCCTGAAATCCGTAGGCTACTGTCACGACTCGGGAATCTTCCCAATTTCTCCTTGATCCGTGAACAACGTGAAACGATTGAGGTGATCGTTCAAGCTGTTGACCGACTTTCTGATGTCAAGATTGGAGCTTTGATTGCGGTCGAGCAAAGCCACGACCTCTCTCAAGTGCTTGAACTGGGAGTTCCCATCGATTGTGAAGCCACGCCTGAAATGTTGGAGACCATTTTTTTCCCAAACAATGCCATACACGATGGTGGCGTGTTGATTGAGGGGGATCGCATCTCTCACGCTGCATGTATTCTTCCGCTCACACGTCGTCAGGATCTTCAGAAATCGCTTGGTACCCGACATCGAGCTGCGATTGGATTGAGTGAGGAAACAGATGCTGTAGTGGTATTGGTCTCGGAAGAAACCGGCATGATTTCTTACGCGCATCAAGGCCAATTGGTGAGAGGTTTGTCTGTTGAAGAATTACGTTCCATTCTCAGTACCTTGATTGTAAAAGGAGCAAAATCTGAAAAACGAGTGGAAGAGCAAAAGGATCTTCATAAAATTTTGAACAAGAAAACAGTGACCTGAGCCATGGCATCGATGAAGATCATATTCGCTCAAGTATTTTCCAATCTTACCTGGAAAATGGCGTCGCTGATGATGGCCATTGGCCTATGGGTGGTCATTCGTGTGGCGGTTGTGGAGGAAAATGAGGCCAGTCGTGCCGATCAAGGGCTACTCGCGAGTCGAGAGTTTACCGAGGTTCCGATCATTGTTCAAACGTCATCCACGGACACCAATCGATATGTCATCGAGCCTCANACCGTTCGAGTAAAAGTGGAAGGGCAGGCCAAACTGCTGGAATCAGCGGATGCCAGCAGGATTAGGGTTGTTGCGGATTTTACNCATCAATCAGGTGAGAACGAATTTGCAGTAACGTTGGCAGTTGAAATCCCACCTGAATTTGAGCTCAAGCATTGCGAGCCTCAAAGCATTCGCGTCGAAAAAGCGGATTAAAGTGGGCTTCAGCGATCTTAAGCAAGTCCCATAGAACCTCTCTCTCTAATCAAGGAAGCCAATCGCCAGCGTTTTTGCCTAGCCTCGGAGAAATTGGTCTGATTCCTTACCCCTTCTCTGGTTAATGAGTCCAACAGTAAAGTGCCATAAGTCATTGGTTACCGAAGAATTTTTAACTTCGCAATGAGCTCACGCATGTCGGCTCTCACGCAAATATCACCTATGGTGATGAACTCAGTGTACCACTCAATGATACAGGGGCTGTCTGGTCTTCTTTTTACTTGTCAGCTAGTTGCACTGCCAACTGAATCGCGCTGAACAGGCTGCTGGGATTGGCTTTTCCCTGCCAGGCAATGTCCAATGCGGTGCCGTGATCAACGCTGGTGCGGATGATCGAGAGTCCTAGAGTCGTGTTCACCGCGCAATCGAATGCGAGAGCTTTCACTGGAATATGGCCCTGATCGTGGTACATGCAGACGAAGACATCGGTTGATTTGCGTTTCCATGGAAGGAATGCAGTGTCCGGGGGCAAAGGACCTTCAACATCGATCCCCTTCTGGCGTGCCATCTCAATGGCAGGTAGAATGATCTCCTCTTCTTCGTGATTACCGAATAAGCCATGTTCACCCGCGTGAGGGTTCAATCCGCAAACAACAATCTTAGGATGACGTTGGCGAATGCGCTGAAGGTTTTCAGCCGAGAGTTCAATCACTTCTAGAATGCGTTCTTTGGTCAATAATTTCGGCACTTCTGCATAGCCCACGTGAACTGTTACGAAAGTACAGGTAATGGCTTCCGAGTATTGCATCATGCACCATCTTTCAGAGCCTGCTCTGGCAGCGAACATTTCTGTGTGACCCGGATAGGGGATGGATGCCTTATGAAGTGCTTCTTTGTTGATAGGGGCAGTGGTTACTGCTGCGACACTGCCATCCAGAGCCGCATCCATTGCTTTCTGTATGTATTGATAGCTTGCTTGCCCTGTTTGAGCATTCACTTTGGTCGGTTGGAAAAACTGGTGATCCAAGCCTGCAACATGCAGAATGCAAGGGTCTTGAACTGATTTCAAACTTGTTAAGTATGTATCACTGATCACGGGATAAGTGCATTTTTCACCCAATGCCTCTGCGCATCGGCTTAAAATATCAGCATCACCAAAAATGACCGGAACACAGCTTTTCAGGACGTCAGGGGCTTTCAATGCTTGCAGGCAGATTTCCGGCCCTACTCCTGCAGGATCTCCCATGGTGATTGCGATGACAGGCTTACTCGTGACCATTGAAGCCAAACTACTGCGCTCTTTTCAGTTTGTCAGGTTAATTGAAATCCTTTATCAGAGTTGCATGTCGAAATTTTGGATCGCTTGCCTTTTTATAATTACCGCGACTTTTAAGCCTGTCATCGCTGCAGAAACCTTATCCCTCTGGAAAGATGGCGCACCCGGCGCTTTGGGGAATGCCGACCATGACAATCCCACCCTCACTCTTTACCTGCCGGACGAGGATAAAGCCACGGGAGCGGCGATTGTCATTTTTCCCGGTGGTGGCTATGGAGGCTTGGCGCAGCATGAAGGCAAAGGTTATGCTGAATGGCTTGCAGAGCATGGTATCGCTGGTCTGGTTCTGAAATACCGCCTGGGTTCCAAGGGATATCGCCACCCTGTGATGTTGGGCGATGCTTCCCGAGCGGTGCGACTGGCGAAATATCATTCCACCGAATGGGGGATTGACTCGAATCGAATCGGTATCATGGGGTCATCGGCAGGTGGACATCTGGCGTCCACCCTCGTTACACATTTTGACGGAGGTAATGCATCTGCCAGAGATCCTATTGATCGGCTTTCTTCCCGCCCTGCACTAGGGATTCTCTGTTACCCGGTGGTCACTTTAGGTGCATTGACCCATGAGGGATCAAAGCGCAACCTGCTTGGGCAAAACCCACCCAAAGATTTGGTGTGGTTGCTCTCCAATGAACTTCAGGTGTCTTCCGACACACCACCATGCTTTGTCTGGCATACTTGGGAAGATAAAGCCGTACCCGTCGAAAACAGTCTTCAATTTGCAGGTGCCCTGCGTAAGGCGGGGGTGGCATTTGATCTGCATGTGTATCAGAAAGGGAGACATGGGATTGGGCTTGGAAATGGTCATCCGTGGACCAAGGACTGTCTTTTTTGGCTACAAGAGCAGGGCTTCCTGGCTCAATGAACTTAAAAAGCAAGTTGATGAATTCCATTGTTGAAATTCGGAACTTAAGCAAAGCTTACAATCAAGGGGAAATTCAGGTTACTGCGCTTGACGATATTCATTTGAGCATAGACAGTTCGGATTTTCTAACACTGATGGGGCCATCGGGTTCAGGTAAATCGACTTTACTTCATATCATTGCGGGTATCGATCGTCAGACCTCTGGAATGTGTAAAGTCCAGAACATTGATCTTTCGAACCTTAACGAATCAGCTTTGGCCGATTGGCGTAATCAAAATGTGGGTTTCATTTTTCAAAGCTTCAACCTTATCCCCGTCCTCACTGCTTTTGAAAACGTTGAACTTCCGCTCCTGTTGACTCGATTGGGTAGGAAAGAAAGGAAGGCCTTGGTCGCAGCTGCGCTCGAGTTGGTTGGCTTGGAAGACCGTTCTCATCATTTGCCAAAGCAGCTCAGCGGTGGACAGGAACAGCGTGTTGCCATCGCACGGGCTCTGGTTACCGACCCTGCTCTGGTCGTCGCCGATGAACCCACNGGCAANTTGGATTCCCAATCCGCTCAACAAGTATTGGAAATCTTGCAATCGCTCAGTAACGATGCCGGTAAAACAGTCATCATGGTGACGCATGACCCAAAAGCCGCCGCCTTTGGTAAACGCATCATTCACCTTGAAAAGGGGCGCTTTGAAAAAGAAGCCCCCCTGGTTTCCTGAGACTTCTTCTCAAAGCGTGGGTTTTTCAATGTATCGTCCATTATTCGCATGACCACTGCATCCTTCATTTTGAGAAATGCTTTGCGCAACAAGCGTCGTGCTATGTTGTCCGCATTGAGTGTGGCGGTCAGTCTCTTTCTCTTCATCACCCTTCAAGTAACGCTGCGTGAATTGACCATCCCTCCAGAGGATGTTGGCGCCTCTTTGCGTATCGCCGTCCGCAATAAAGTTTCACTGGCTCAGCCTTTGCCGTTTCGTCAATTGCAGAAAATTGAAAAAATCAATGGAGTGGAAGCGATCACACCATTTACTTATTTCGGTGGTCTCTATCGCAATGAATCCTTCACTACTTTCGCCCAATTTGCTGTCGATCCGGTAAGATTTACCAACGTCTTTCTTGAGGCCAAAATGGCAGATGATCACCTCGGAGCATGGCTCAAGAATCGTGGTAGTTGTCTGGTTGGAGTCGAGACAATGAAAAGGTACAATCTAGAAATTGGAGAAAAAATGCTCCTTTCCGGGACTTTTTATCCAGTGAATCTCGATATGGAGATTGTTGGAACCTATGAAGGAACGTTTGATGACCGGAATGTCTTTTTTCATCACAAGTATCTTGATGAAATGACGGATGNCCCCGGCACGGTGGGGACCTGGTGGGTGAGGGCCGGTTCAGCCGAAGTCGCGCCCAATGTAGTCCATAAGATCAACGAAACATTTTCGAACACCTCTGCGGAGGTCAGAGCTGAAAGTGAGCGAGCATTCCAAATGGGGTTCGTTTCGATGTGGGGCAATATACAGATGCTCATTGATTCGATTTGCTCCGCCATTGTCTTTACTCTACTTCTGGTCACTGTAAGTACGATGAGTATGGCCATCCGTGAACGATTTCGAGAGTTAGCGATTTTAAAAGCCATAGGCTATCGCCGTCATGAGTTATTGGCATTCATTCTGGCTGAAAGCCTCCTGTTGTCTTTACTGGGTGCCGTTATCGGGGCCGGTGGAGCAGCATGGCTCTACTCCACGATCGATATCCAGCAATTATCGAGCGGCATGTTTATTTTTTTTGAGGTAACCAACAAAATGCTGGGAACCGCCTTTTTGATTTCATTGGTATTGGGCCTTGTCGCAGGAATTGCTCCTGGCTGGTCGGCTTGTAGAATGACTGTGGTGGACGGCCTGAAGACCCTGGATTGATGGAACATGTTACCCGTTAAATACAATGCAGGAAATGTGGTGCTGCGGTGGCGCAGTACGCTGGCAACCATTCTGGGTATCTCCATGGTGGTAGCCGTTTATGTAATCGTTCAGGCTCTGGCAGTAGGGTTGCAAACAAGCAGTGCCAATACAGGGGACCCTCGTAATTTGCTCATCGTCCGCAAAGGTTCGCAATCAGAATCCAGCAGTGTAGTGAACCTCGAGCAATTTCGATCCCTCCGATACTCTGAATGGATCGAGCGCGATGCACAGGACCAGCCCATGATTTCGACGGATGTACTCACCTTGGTGAATCTCCCGCGCTTGAATGGTCAGGGGGAAGCAAACACCATGGTGCGCGGCATTGGTGCACAAGGCAGAGTATTACGCCCTCAGGTAAACCTAGTTGAAGGACGTTGGTTCTCAAAGGGTAAACGCGAGGTTGTGGTCAGCCAGCGTCTGGCAGCTCGCTTTGAAAGTTTTGGTATTGGTGATCAATTCAAGACTGGTCCTGATTGGTTGACTGTGGTTGGGTGGTTTGATGGAGGGAACAGTGCCTTTGACTCCGAAGTCTGGGGCGATGCGGATGAGGTGCGTTCACTGTTTGACCGAGACTCGTATTCCAGCTTATTGATTCGCCCGTCAAGTGGTCAAGGGCGCGCCGCATTGGTAAAGCAAATCGAAGAGGACAAGCGCCTCCAGCTCTTGGTCAAGAATGAGGTGGATTATTACAAAGAACAAACCATGACCGCGACACCGATCAAATGGATGGGTAATTTTCTAGCTACCGCCATGTCCCTTGGCGCGATTCTCGCCGCCATGAATACCATGTATGCTACGGTCGGTGCTCGAACNCGAGAGATCGGAACTTTGCGGGTGCTTGGGTTCAGGAGGCGGGCGATTGTGCTGGGATTGTTGATCGAAGGAATCCTTCTCTGTGCGATTGGGGGTATACTTGGCTGTTTGCTTTCATTACCTCTGAACGGATACGCCACTGGNACGATTGGTATTGAATCGTTCAGTGAAACAGTCTTTGAATTTACCATTACCCCGACACTTGCTTTTCAGGGTATCGTTTTTTCTATGCTCATTGGGTTGTTTGGTACTTTGATACCCGCCATAAAGGCATCCAGAACCCCTGTCATCGACGCGCTTAAATCCCTATGAAGAAAGAGAATATTCAACAGCTCACAATTCCTCAGCATGCCAGGCAAAGATCGCGTTCCGTTGTTGGCTTGATCTATGGCGTGATCGCTATCCTTCTGGCCACAGCCAGCTGGTTTGCCTGGCCTCGTAGTGGTGATGATCAACGTATTCTTGGCGAAACGGGGGGGGAGCAGAGAAACGCCGATGCAACAGGGATTACAAAACTTGATGAAACATCGGTCATGAATCAAAGACAAGGAGTGGCATCAATGCAAGAGGATGTCTCAATGATTGAAGGTCAGGTAAATATTGAGTCCGTAAGCATTCAGGAATCGCTCTTGACCGTGAGTGGATACATCATCAACCGTGAACGGATCGAACTGAGTCCAAGATTCATGGGAGTCGTTAAAGTCATCAATGTCAAGAAAGGCGATGCCGTTGAAAAAGGGCAGATTGTTGCCACCCTGGATGATGCCGAATATCAGGCGCAAATGCTTCAAGGACGGGGTTCGATGGAATTTGCGCAAGTACAGGTTCAGCAAGCGGAGTTGGACTTAAAGCGTGCCAGTCAGCTGGTTGCTGAAAACGTTGAGATGAGGGCCACGCTGGAGGATGCTCAACTGAAGCTTGCAGGTGCACAGGCTGAAGTCAAACGCCTGGAAGGTCAGCTAGCCTTGTTGCAGACTTATCTGAAATGGACAATCATTCGTTCTCCCATTGATGGAGTAGTTCTGGAAAAACTGGTCGATCCCAACGAACTGGTCACGCCTCAAAGTTTTGGCGGGGCAAGGGGCCCCAGCACGGCACTCATCTCCCTGGGAGACCCCAATGATTTACAAGTGGAGATTGAACTGAATGAATCCGATTTGTCTAAAATTCAACTCGATCAACCATGTATGATCAGCCCTGAAGCTTATCTGGATCGTGTTTATGAGGGCAAAGTGGTGGAGATTGCCCCTGAGGCCAACCGTCAGAAAGGGACACTCCAGATTAAAGTCCAAATTGAAAACCCGGACTCCTATCTCACTCCGGAGTTAAGTGCGAAAGTAGATTTCCTGCCAATGTCGCAAAGTGATATTGATCAGAAAAGTTTAAATTAACACTTGCAGCCAGGCGACACTTCTCATAATTTTCAATCCCTTTGGCGCANCCGTAGCTCAATTGGATAGAGCGCTTGACTACGGATCAGGAGGTTTGGGGTTCGACTCCCTACGGGTGTACCATTTTTTTATAAGCACACCGACTGCTCGCTTCTTGTTGATAACCAATTGCATCAACATGAAGTCATTCACTAAAATTACGCTATTCAAGCGCGGGAAGACTTATCACGCAAAAATCACCATCTTGGGTAGAGTTCAAACTGTCTCCATTGGTCTAAACTCAAAACGATTTACTGCAAAGATCGCAGAGGATAAATGGAAGCGGTTACTTGAGCAGTCCGACAAACTCTGGCGTGTGAAATATCTTGTTTTCGAGTTTGCCCGAAAGGCTTTTCACATTCGGCCCAAGACAGCCAAACACTGAAAGCATGCTACAAAATTAGCTCAAAATTGTAAGGGCTAAAGGCATAGCCGCCACACAATAATGGGCTTATGAAATATCAAACGCTCTTCGTTTTACTGCTTGCTTTCATCTTCACCGGCTGTGGACCTTCCGCACCAAAAATATCCATAAACGAAGCTGCTGAGCGAGGGGATATCAAAACTCTGAAAGAACACCTTGAGTTTGGTACTGATATCAACGCCAAGAAAGACGGGATGACCAGCTTACACGCGGCGGTGTGGTTCGGACACATTGAATTAGCAAAGTTACTCATCTCTGAGGGGGCGGATGTCGACGCCAAGAGCGACGGGAGCATTTTCCAACTTCCGAGCATTCAAATGACTCCTTTACATTTAGCCATTACTAAGGAGCGTGTTGAGTTGATAGAGCTGCTCATCTCTGGGGGGGCAGATGTTGACGCGAAGTGCGCCGGGACGACCAGCTTACACATGGTGGCGTCATCGGGGAAAATTGAATTAGCAAAGTTGCTCATTGCCGCTGGAGCGGACGTCAATGCAAGAAGCAAAGAAGACCTTACCCCGCTGCACCTTGCTGCTGTAAATGGCATCGAGGAAGTATGCGAATTACTCATCTCTGAGGGGGCAGATCTTAAGGCAGTAACTGATAACGGCCATACAGCTTTGAGTCTCGCCACAGCTCAAGGCAATCGAGAAGTAGTCATCCTACTTCGGAGACATCTGATGAGCAGACGTTGAAAGANAATTACCTGGAAGAGAAAGACTCAAGCGTATCGGAATGATGTGCCACTTAAGCTGGTGAAACATCATAAACCATTTGTCTTTCTTAGCTCATGTAACCCCACGAGTTGTTTTTGTTGGGGCTTCCAAAATAGCAAAATCCTTGGAAGCCGCATTCGCGAAGGCAGGATTGTTGGCAACCTGCGCAAACAGTTCCGATTTAAGGTAATTTTCCATAGCTTCCCTGGACTCCCAAAAGTAGACGCCTCCGTAGGTATTCGTGTCCTCGTTCGCAAGCCAGTGTTTTGAGATCAGCCCAGGGAGATCTGCGAAATTTTGCGCGATATCGTTGCAGGCCCCTGAATAATCCTCATGGGATAAGTCGTTGAGATTGAAGTTTATAATCTGTATGTGCATGACCGTGGATACTGGTTTGCAGGCCGCCCTGGTCAAGTTTTATTTACGGGATGAGTCCTTCAACGGTTCCATTTTGTGCATTGTCTGTGAGGCAAAAAATGTAAGCGGTTTGATAGTGGAGCGACATGCATCCCCCATACCTCATGAAAAATCTTCTGAAGCTGAAATCGACCCCAATCTGCAAACGCATCAATGGCCTGCTTTTGTCTGTCGAATCCATGTCCATACTGATTGGCTGCTGTCGAGACTCGCAAGTATGCGACTGCCAAGTTCAACATGCGTCTTCATTAATATCAGGGGAAGCGATTGATGGCAAATCACAGGTAGGCAGTGGTTTATGGTGTGGTTAATAGTCGCGGCCAAAATTAGCAGTGGGTAAATGCTGTGAAAAGAGATCACAAGGATCCTTTTCTCCTTCAACTATCATCGGAGGATACGGGTAAGGCATGAACATCCATGTGTTTAAAAAAACAACATGTGATGGGGCGTTAAACAGGATCGATCTACGGTCTAGCAGCATTAAATACCAGGTGTGTACCTGTAGGTCCTTTTTCTCGTGTCTTTTATTTTGCCCTGACCCTTCCTGGGCTTTTAGATCTTCAGGAGAGGATTGTAAGCAGCATGATGTGACTACAAATCCAATATGAATTTATAATGGCCCTTTTGGGAGATTTATGGCGTTTAATAAGTATGGCTGGCTGGTGTAATTATATATACTGCTCTGAATGCGATAGGCCCTTCCTTAATACGAAACGCAGAGTTGTGAAGTTCATAACGTGGGATAATAAAGGGAGTGCTTTTTCTCATTGTCTCTATTGTGGTTTCTCGTTCGAATCACTATCGCCCAAATTCTGGCGAAATGTTTCAGTGCCCGCCCTCGGGATATCATCAGTTGCATTCGCGATTGCATTATCTACAAACAATCCTGATGCATGGGCTTTTGGTTTGTTAAGTGCTGCTCCTTTGTTTCCATTTTTCCGAATGAGAAAACGGTGTAAGCCCATTTATGATCGATGGATTGAAAAGCACGGTAGCGACCCTGGCGGGTGGAATGTTATCTCCGAACTTGATTAGTATAAAACACTCTATACTCAAGGGGAGTGCTTGGGGTGGTTCAGCGAACCGTGCATGGCATAGAGTATGAAAACTTGGCTTAAATACTATTACTGCTTCAGCTGTGGTCGACCGTATTGTCAATCTGAAACGAAAGAAGGAGACTGGGTCACTACCAATGATACGGGCAGTGGTTTTCACTCAGTTCACTGTATGAGCTGCAGCGAAATGATACACAAGCCTGGCCTTTTACCTAATATCCTTCTCTGGGTTATTTTCGAAGGTGCATCTCTCGTAAGCCTTGCTCGGTGGATCTCGTCTGGTGAACAGATCGAACTAATGATCACTGTGTTCTGTGGAGTTGGTGGTCTCCTGGGATTACGGTCTACCCTCAAAAGTTCCAGCAAATACAAGCTTATCTACGACCGTTGGGTGCATAGACACGGTATCAACCCGGATGACTGGCCAGAATCATCCCAGCCTGAGTGAACTCTGCTGCTGGATACTCATGGAGGGGTTTTTCGTGTCAGGATTTGCATCACACCGGCGTTTTTTAATCCGAAAAGGCCGTTGATCACCGTTAGTGCGAAAGCGGTTCATACTCAATCAAACCCCACTGGCTTCGGCTGGAGGGGTTTTTCGTGGCGTGATTCGGTTTTCTATGGCGTTTATTGTGTATATCAGAAAAACCGCGAAACAAACCTAGCAAAATTCACGACTGGTTGAATGGTGGAATTCTCACCGCAATATCAGCATTCGCCATATACGCAGCAGGCAAGGATCAAGGACTACGATAAAGTCGTATCCATGCCCTCAGTTGGTGGAGTCATGATTACGATTACGATTTGTGGATATGCTGTATACAGAAGGATTGTTAACGGTCGCTGGGATAGAAACCCCGGAGGTGATTAGCCCTGCGCCCCACTCAAGTAGTCCCATGCTTTCTTCACTGCTCAAACTCTTGCAGATGAAAGTCGGCGAACAGCGAGCTCAAGGCATTTCGTGATCCTTGCAGGTCGTCCCTGTCAGCTATGGAACAATCACGACTGACATTTGACAAGTCTCACGCTATCCCCGTTGATTATCAGGTTATTCTATCTGCCTTGAGGCAGTCGTTCTGCCAGGCGTTCAGGAAGACCCGCTTCCCGAATTTTCTTCATGGTNGTCTCCATGTCGTAGTCGAGTCGGCGAAGCTCGATGGTGCTTTCCTTGAGATCAAAAATCACGTAGGTTGCCTTCGGAATTCCATCGCGTGATTGGCCGACACTTCCTACATTCGCGAAGTATTTTTTGCCTGGTTCCACTTTGAATTTGGAGTAGGTGCCCCCTCTGATNGTTGCGTCCCGGACAAAGGCAACCGGTACGTGCGTGTGCCCGAAAAAGCAGACCTTAGTGTTTTGGTAGGTAAAGCTGGACGCTGCTTCGAGTTTGTTGAAAACATACCCCCAGCGCTCAGGGGCATCGAGTGTGGCGTGGACAATGGAAAAGTTTGCAACCAGTCTGAAATACTTGAGCTCTCGCAGCCATGTGCGGTCGTCCTCTGTGAGTCTGTCTTGAGTCCACTCGATCGCTGCTTTGGCGTGTGGATTGAAACCCTCCAGGTCACCCTCCATGGAGCAGTATTCGTCGTGGTTGCCCTTGACGCATGGCATGCCCATTTTTCGAACAATATCCAAGCACTCCTTGGGGTTGGCATTATAGCCCACTACATCTCCAAGGCAGGCGTAATGCGTGCATTCGTTCTCTTCGGCATCTTTCAACACCGTTTGAAATGCTTCTAAATTCCCGTGAATGTCTGCGATAATCGCGTATTTCATTATCTATGATCCCAAAAATGCAGTCTATCGTATTATTTCAAATCCCCTAAGCTCTCCGCTTGATTCTGACCAGTGACAGCTTTCGTCCCGAATCAACGGTCCGAGTCCCGAATCTTGCACAGCTTCGATAAAGGCTTCCAGCTCTTCTCGTTCGCCTTCCAGAAGCAGTTCGACTCTTCCATCAGGAAGGTTTCTTACCGTCCCAGTTGCATCGTAACCCGGTGCCAGTGATTTCACTGCATACCTGAATCCAACACCTTGTACGCGGCCTGAATAATGAACCGTTGCCCGACAACCATTTAGATCTGTCTTCATATTCACAAAACCCGAATAATATCCAAAGGGTTAGCCTAGGGTCCTTGTCGATTGACCGCAAGAATCAAGCCATATTTATGAGGTGTCAGGCAATGATTTTCTTTTAAAACCGAGTCTAATCTTCAAAAATTTGCCCCAAATGTTTCAAATGTCAGGGCGTGAAGGCTCACGACTTGGGCTTATTCTTGCGTTTTGCCGCCAAAAGCCGGCTAGCCATCGAGTCGTTGTCCTTTTCTTGAGGGTCCATTGATGTTTCCTTTTCAGAATCAACTTGGTAGGCTTTATGCTGGAGTTCTGGTTCTGTTTTCAACGTTTTGTCCAAGACAATGGGGTCTTTATTTTCAACCTCAAACAGATCCTCTCTTGGCTCTGGAACTTTTTTTGTGTTTCTGTTCGCGCGCACGGCGTTGCGTCTACTGAGCAGGGCTTCCATGGCTTCATCTCTTTTGACCTGTTGTTTTTTGGATCCAATGAATAAGAGATTCCGTCGTATCCACTCCCATGCTTTTTTGAGCTCTTCGNTTTCCAGCTGTATACGGCGAATGCCAACATCAACAGGGAAGAACAATATCGCACTCATCAATAACCAGGGCCAAAGGTCACGCGCTTGGAAAGTGCGCTNCCGATCTCTGTTAAAAGNATTNCCTGCAAGATTGCCTGGCTCAATCATGNTGCCTCTGCCTTCCTGTGCCATTTGGGACAGGAGATGCATGTTGGTCTCACTGCTGAGATATTCGGGGGAAAAATTCACGCTTGCTCCGATGACCTGCATTGCCTTGGATTTGCCTGCCTCATATTCACTTAGGTTGACGGTGTAGGCACCGATTTCCCTGGCCGGGAATTTGACTTCATATCTGCCAGGTGATGTCTGCTCAAGTCGAATATCCTGACTCTCACCGGTTGGGCTTACTACTTTAGCACGCAAATCGAGAAAATTGCGGAATTGTCCATCTATATCAAGAGCTTCAACGCTGATGGATCCAACACCTTTGTCGACTGAAACCTCCGTTGTGAAATCACTGTTTTCGACGCGCCTCAAACTCCAGCGCGCGATTTGCGTCCAGAATTGGCGATACTTATCCCATGTAATCCAGGAAGCTGCCCATTTTGACCGCGCATCTGAAGTAAAGGCTGCTGCCCGCCCCAGTCCATATTGCCAGTGAGCAAAGATAGGGTCTCCCTGATCAGACACGAGCGGCACTTCTGCGCGTGGCTTTGGAGAGCTTCCTACATAGCCCAGTAATTGAGGGTAAGCTTCGGGAGCAATGCCTCTGACGGGTTCAGAAGAACTGTTCAGGATAGGTTTGAAAGGGGTTTCGATGATGGCACTTTTGAGAATCACAGCAGCCTCTTTCATGAAAATCTGAGGCAGCATGTTCGGGTTTTGCACTTCATAGAAACGACCTTGGCCATTTTTAGCGATCCACTGCATGGTATCCGGTCCGGCATGACCTGCGATCAGGATGGTTGTGACGGTGATCTTGTTTTTCACAAGCTCATCCAAAAGCGTTTTGGATGGCGCTCCAGGATCCCCGTCACTGAAAATAATCATGTGTTTGATGTTGGCATTGGATTCCTGTAGACCTTCAAAAGCCAACTCCATGATATTTTGGAAATCGGGCAAATCTCCCTGATTCATCCCCATGATTTCCCGGCCCATCGCTTGTTTGTTCTTCACTGGAGTCAGGGGGAATAACCACTTCTCAGAGCCATCCCAAAGCACAATTCCCAACTCATCCTCTGCTGCCATTGTGTTCATGACCCCAACAGCGACCTGTCTTGCAATTTGATTTCCGTTACTGAATTCCATGCCATGCATGACCATGGCCAACGCACCGCTGGGCAGGACTTTTTTACTGTTCAACTCCATCTCGAGTGGCAATACCGTTTCAAGAGGAGTGCCTCGGTAGCCTCCGGCGGCAAGGGATTGATCGCCGCCAATACAAACCAGCCCCACACCAAAATCGCGAACGGCACTTTGCAGCAAGCGCATTTGATCCATACTGAAATCACCAGCGGCCACATTGCTCAGAAAAATGGAATCAAAGCTCTGGAGTTCGGGTAATGTTTCTGGCAGCTCTGAGGGGGGGCGGATATCGACGTTCAATTGTGAGCTTTCAAGAGCATCAATCAGACTCGCATCCGCACTGAAACTCTCGGAGATAAGTAACAGTCGTGGATCCCCCCTGACGGTGGCAAAACCGATAGCTCGATTGTTTTGTGCGACGGAATCGCCATTGGCGACCAATTGCACATCATAAGTATAAAAGCCTGATTCGTTCAGTATTTGAGGGATGGTAAAGAGGTTTTTGCCGGGCTTGAGTTGAACATCTTCCTCACCCATCAATTGATCATTGATAAATAACCTGAGGGTAGCTTCTTCAGGTTGATCTGCTGTAGCGAAAATCTTGGCATCAAAGGAGCTGCCGCTTTTGACGAGCGAAGGCACATCGATGCGTTGAACGGAGACATCCTGCCCTCGCTGGGCCCCCATAGGGTAAACATCTATCGTGACTCCCAGCGGAACGGCACTTCTGAGCGCCGGTAGAGATTCCCCAAGGTTTTCGTTACCATCAGAAAGCAACACAATGCGTTTTTGACCATTCTCAGGAAAGGCAGCGGTCGCCAGTCGAATGGCTGATCCTATATCGGTGCGTGAGCTGTCGATGACAGATTGCACCGCAGGAAGCTCATTACGTTCCAATACTGGTAGTTCCAGAGCGGCCTCACTTCCAAATACCACCACGCCAGCCTGATCAACACTTTCTTTCAGATTGAGTGTCTTCTGAACGTATTGAAGGGCTTCCTCTTTCTGAGTGGGGGGGATGCTTTCTGAGCGATCCAACAGGTAAATCAAATTCATGCCTTCCAGTGGGCGCAGCCATTGAAGACCTGCCATGGCAAGGATGATAGAGGTGGTGATCAGAAATCTCAGGAAAAGCGCGGAACCTCGACGCCAAGGTCCAATCTGAACGTCTGAATGGTGAGCCCAGTAGGCAATCCATGGCAGCGCCACCAAAGCGCAAACGAGAAACCACGGATGTGTGAACTGAAAACTCATTCCTTATATTGATATGTCAGGGCGATGGATTTCCGCCTTATTAGCTTCTGGACCCGGTGGTTGGCGGAATCTGCCACGTATAAATCACCTTTTGAATCCATTGCGATGGACCATGGATTGTTGAATTCTCCAGGTGCATTGCCCGGTTCTCCCACCACTTCCATGGTTTTGTAATGACGGTCAAATACTTGTATCCTGCTGTTGCCAAATTCGCAAACAAAGAGAAGTCCCTCTCTGTCGATGGCCAGATCATACGGATAGCTCATTTGACCCGAGCCTTTTCCCGGTGATCCAAATGTATGAATCCAATTTCCCTCCGCATCAAGAATTTGAATGCGATGGTTGCAAGAGTCAGCTACAAAGATTTGGTCCTGAGGGTTTGTCACCAATCCTTCGGGACGGTTGAATTGAGCGTTTTTGTTTCCTGCTTCACCGATTGCACCCAGAAATATTGAACCATCAGGACTAAATCTTTGGACTCGTTCGACGGTTTGGTATTCGCTTACGACTAGAGTCCCGTTCCTCAGGGTGGTTATTGCACGTGGAAATGTCAGCGCCCCTTCATCCGATCCTTTGTTGCCCCATTGGCGAACGAGTTGTCCATCTGGCGTGAAATGGTTGACGCGTGCGTAATGCGGTTCAACGACCACAATATTACCATCTTTATCCACACACATGCCTTTCGGGCGACCACGTTCCAGTTCGGGCATCTGCCATTGGAGGATGTACTGTCCATCAGGATTAAATTTTTGAACGCGACCCGTCATATCCACCACATAAAGAAAGTCGTTGGCATCGACCGTCAATGATCTTGGTTTGATGAAAAAACCAGGGCTGCGGCCCTGAGTACCGATGACAATGACTGTTTCAAATATTCTGGAATCCAATGTGGCTTTCGTGGCTGTATCTTTTGAGATTGGAGCATTGCAAGCGGATGTCATCAGGCACAGAAGCCCGCAGGTTGTCAGGGAAGGGAACAGCGAATGATGATACTGTTTTGTATAGATCCTTTTGATCAGTCTCCATAGCTGCCAGATGATATACGGTGTGACAGCAGAAAACATCATGAGAAGGGTGAGGCCGTTGACCTGAGCGTTATGGCCGTAGTGCAGTAAATTAAAAATTCTTAAAGCTAGTGTTTCCGCTCCCGGCGGAATGACAAAGATCAAAGTATCCGCATCCCACAAACTCAATAAAAAGACCACATACCAACTTGCGCCGAGGACCCATCCTGTCTGAGGTAATTGAATCAGGCGGAACCTTTGGAGTGATGACGGGATGTCCATCTCTCCAGCGTCCCTGAGGTCTCTATCCAGCATATGCTGCGCCAACCTGGCTCCAAGCCATCCCAGAACCCCGTAGCGCAGCGTCAGTGCGGTGACGGCGAGCATCCAGTGGGATCCCTTCAACGGGAACCATGACTGCTGTGAAAGGCTCAGAAATGAGGCACCCCATGCGCATCCGGGCAACAGGAAGAGTATCCAGAGTAATTTGCTCAATCGCCAGCGAGAAGTCAGCAGGCCAAGTGTGAGGCAGAGCGTTGCAGTTATTAGCCCAAATCCCAGACTGTGGAGCAGGGCGGATTGCCCTGCTGCTGCTGCTGTTGAAAGCTCTTGCCAAGTTCTTGTCGAAACGACAAGGCTCAGACACGGCAGGATGGTTGAAATCAAAAACCAAAGGACGGTCCAGCATTGCAGGAAAATGACCAAGCAAGGATGAAAAAAAGGTTTTAGCGTTTGCACGCGATTGCTCACTGGGGCGGATGGCCAGGGGACATCGTGTCTGCGTATTATCACCAGGAAAAGCGCAGAGCCTGCAACAATCCAAACTAGGCTACCTTGGATTTCCCGCCATTCCAGAGTGGCACTGAAAGTGATGAACAAATCAGATGTCCACGTCCTTACTTGAAGCAGTGAGGGTATGTTGAATTGATTGAGCGTCAAAACAACCACGATGCTCATGCTCACAAGCAGTGCAGGGCGGGCTGCAGGCCAAAGAAGATGACGACATAATTGAATATTTCTCAGCCCTGAATCGACTTCGAATATTTGGTGATTGATTCTTTGCAAACTGCCAAGGGCGGACAAGAAAGGCACAGGCCAGAATAAAAGAGTCGTGACCCAAATGGCTCCCGTCATCGAGTAGAGATTCCAATCCATCCAGGGACGCAAAATGCCAGTTTCTCCGAATAATCCAAGCCACCAGGAAAGGATCATCATTTGTGGGAGAACGAGGTGCAGTATGGACAAGATGACCAACCCTCGCCTGAATCGGCTTGACCCCATCAATGCACCCAGAGCAGCTATGGATCCAGTCAACGTGGTCATGATTCCAACGCATGCCATAAGTGTGATGGTGTTGATGAGGAGCTGGAAATTCATTTCATCTGAGAAAGGTGTCTCTCAGGAAAGAGAAACTTTCTTTTTCTTCAGCCAGAATTCCAGGCCAGAAGATGGATTGAAAATCGTTTTCCTCAGGTGGAAGTTTGGCGCTGATCAGAGCGGAATTTTCCACCAAATCAGCAAGTATTTCTTCCTGTTGCACGTAATTTATAAATGACATGGCTCCCTCTGAATGAGGTGCACCCTTGACCATGGCCACCGTGTTGGGTATGGCGCAGAGTTCATTCTCCAATGGAATCGATGCCAGCGGCAATTGTTGGCCCAAGCCAACGGCCAGGTCGTCCGAGTCAGTTAATCCTAAGAAGGCCTCGCCCGCACCCACAAGACGAACCACCATGGAATTTCCATCTACAATTTTGGTTTTATTGGCGACCAAACCTTCACACCAGGATTCCCATATCTCTGAGCCCCATGCTTCCTTCAAGGCAAGGATATGTGTTGCAGTCGTCCCAAAAAGTGGATACGCCATGGCTACTTTGTTTTTCCATTTCTTTGAGGTCAGATCCTTGATGGATTGGGGAGCTTCGCCGAGCTCGATTCGGTTTGTATTAACAATCAATACGCGTGAACGGTAGCCGAATTCCTCGAAATCAACCACAATACCCATCAGTGAGAGCTTCCTTGCCGCCATGGCTTCATTACTCCAGAAAACATCACAAACAGGTTGAGCTTGCTCAACCATTAAACGTTTGATGAGTCCCATCGTTTTGACGGATTCGTTATCGAAAACGGCTTTGACCTCAATCCCTGTGTCTATGGTGAACTTTTTGAAAATCTTTTCGGCGTATACTTGATCCTGCGAGGTGTAAATAACAATGAAGTTTTCTTTCGCTGGCATGGTCGATGGGCCACAGCCGATAGACAGGATCAAGCAGAATAATAAAGCGCCACCAGTCATTTGGACCCAGCCTTTTGAACGCATCAAAACACCCGCTTTCCACATGATGTCTCTCGGCAGGAACTCTTTTTTAGTCGCTCGCATCTCAGGCTGTCCTTTTATGGTAATACCACCATTCCAACATCAAGACAATCAATGCAGCAAGAACCAGCCATCGCCATATTTCCAGGTCCGCTCGTTTTTGCCCGGTCCTTGTCACTTGATTGTAGCCGCCAAGATTCAGCTCCTCCCTTGGGCCATTGTCACTTTCAGATGCATCAATGAGATTGGATGCAAAAACGACTTCGGTGCTGCCGTTCTGAAGACGGTAAATTCCTTGCCTCAAAGTGTCTGCAAAGATGACCTGACGGCTTCCAGGATTTGTGATCACGCTTGTTTTTTGCCCATCGGGTAAAAGCATAACTGGCTTGGGATCGGTTTCCTCGAGTGTTGCAATCATTGCATCTCCTGTCCGAACATTCACCATGGAAGCCTGACTTGTCGTGGGATTGAGCCATTCGACTGCGTTTGCGATAAAAATCGGGAATGAAATTCTCAGCGGCCAGGTGGATTGAAGTGTGTCAAACCCCGCCCAAACCATTCTCTGACCTTCCTTTTCTCCTGCAAGGATCAGAGGCGTACGGGTGGACTCCACAACTGACATGGCCCAGTTCGGAGTCTTGACCTCCAAAGTTTCGGCGATCTGGACGTCATCCAGCTGAACAAAACGTAAGAGTGGATGAGCCGCTTTCCAGTCGACGATAACAGGCGATTCTACTGTGTTTGCGCTTTCGATCCAATTGGTATGCGTGACATGCATGGCAAGCGTGTTTACAGTCGGCCAGGCCAAAGGGGTAATCTTATCCAAAACAACCAAATCCACATCGGGCGGGGCGTCCGTTAACTGATCTACTGCAGCCAACTCGATGTTGCTAATTGAATTCAATGCTTTTTCAAGGAATCGGTTGCCACGAGTTACCAATAATATTCGTGCGGGTTTTGGGAGGAGGCTGACGACAGAGGCCTGGTTATCTGCGGCAAGATCATCATCCCTGTTCAGCTTGAGAGAAAAGATGCCGTTTTCGCTTTGAGGTGCAATAAATACCTGCGAGTCGGTGGATCCGGGTTCCAGTTCCAGAGGTCTAGCTTCAATGGTCTGGTCATTCCATTGAAGTTCGACAATGAGATCCGCACGGCTGGTGGAATAATTCACAACGCCCGCAAAAATGGCTCGGGTCGTTTCGTCGTCAGGATTGGGCCTGACGTCCAGTGAGACGATGCCGACATTGTCGGATCGCGTTCCTATCGGATGATAATTGATGTTGAGGTCGGTGGGGTCAAATTTATTTAAATCGGACGCAGCACCATCACTGAATAGATGGATCTCTGCCAGCTCTTGACCGTCAACCAAGGTTCGTGCCAGCTTGAATGCATCCAGCAAATAAGTTGAAGTGTCGGAGGCCTCAATGCTTTTGAGCGCTCGTTGCAATTTATTTTTCTCTGAAGTGGCTGATTGCAGAACGCGCGTTTGTCGTCCTGCTGCCAATATCATCATTTGATCCGTATCTGATAATGTATCAATAAGCTTCCCTGCCTTTTTGATGGCTGCATCCATTCGGGTCGGGGGAACATCGGTTGATTGCATAGATGCTGAGGTGTCCATAATGACTACCAACAGGCCACCTTCCGAGACATTGCCCGAAAAATAAGGGCGGGCCATTGCGAGAATGGCGAGGGCAAGCATCAACAGCTGGAAAATAAGCAGCCAGTGATGTCTCAACTTCTGGAAAGGTGTGCTTGCCTGTGTTTCAGCCAGGAATTTTCTCCAGAGCATTGAACTCGCAACGACCTGTACTTTGCGTCGCCGCTTCAGTAGATAGAAGACAACCACAATCGGGAGTGTCACTGCTAACCAGAACGCGTATGGACTGAGAAAATTCATATCAGCTGGGGCCTATCTCCATAACATGGCTTTTCTCAGGTCGCTCAGCAACAATTGATCGAGGTCCGTATCGCTGGGGGCAAGGTTAAATCCAATAGCCCGCTTACGGCAGAAATTTTTGAACTGCTCAAGGAAGGCATTGACCGTTTTCTGATAAGCTTTGAGTCTGTATTTGCCAAAGGTGACTTCCTGAACGGTTCCCGACTCGCTGTCCACTACCTTCAGATCGCCGCAAACATTGGGCTCCAATTCTTCCCGAGAAAGCACCAATATGACGTGGACCTGAAATCCACGGCCCAGCAGTGCCTTCAATCCCTCTTCATAGCCTTCAGGGTCCATGAAGTCACTAATCACAATGGCTACACCGCTCTGTTTTGCCAGAAGTGTCCTTCGCTTCAAGGATTCGTTGAGCAGGCAGGATCCTCCGGCCTGAATTTGCTGCAGATTACGGAAAAACGGCAGGGCTGATTTTTTACCCCTGACGTTGCGAAGAGATTCTCTCAATGGCTTTTCGTCTTGGTTGTCAGGGAAGATATCCACCGTGACTCGATCAAACCCACACAATGCCACGTAACCCATGGAGGCTGCAAGCTGCCGAGCAAAGTCAAATTTTACCGGCGTGCCAAAGGTCATCGATTCACTGGCATCAAGAAAAATGGATAAAGGTAGCTCCCGCTCTTCTTCGTATAGCTTCAGGAAAAGTTTATCAAGACGTCCAAAGAGATTCCAGTCGAGGTAACGCAGATCATCCCCAGCTGCATAATTTCGATGGTCTGCAAACTCCACAGACTGTCCACGAGCCTTGCTCCTGCGCTCTCCTTTCAATGAACTGCCAACACGACGCCTTGCCAACAGCTCCAACCGCTCGAGTCTTCGAAGTAAGTGATTCTGGATCAAGGGACCGGCCATACGCCCGAATATACCAAACGGTTCATTGCCGGTATGCAATCATTTCTTTTCAGGAAACGAATTCCAGTTCCTGTCGATGAGGGATCAAACCTTTCTCAAACGCTCTGCCGAGGAATCGCCTGATGGTCTCGCGTCCCTTGTCCCCGTAGTCCAAAGTCCAGTCGTTCACATACATGCCCACGAAACGATCTGCGAGTTCCATACCCATATCGCGTGCGTATTGCAACGCGTGCGCCACTGCTTCGGGGCGATGATTCAGGCTGAACCGGATGCTTTCCGTGAGTAGGTCGGAAATCATTTTGCGCTCTTCGGGAATGAACCGCTTGTGGATGACATTTCCTCCCAACGGCAACGGTAGTCCCTCGTTTTCACGTCCCCACCATACCCCCAGGTCTTCGCATAACTTTAATCCCTGATCTTCATAGGTTAATTGCCCTTCATGAATGATCAATCCCACATCAGCTTCTCCCTTATTGACCGTTTCAAAGATTTTGTCAAAGGGGACGACCTTGTAATTCAGCTTAGTTGCGGGTGTGTCAAGCCACAGTTGAAGCGCCAGAAAAGCGCTTGTCATCTCACCGGGAACCGCAATGGTCGCATTGGCAATTTCATTGGTCGAAAGAACGTTTTTTGCCACCAGCATGGGCCCATATCCATCGCCCATGGATGCGCCGCTGGGTAAAAGTGCATATTTATCACTGACGTAGGCGTACGCGTGAATACTGATGGCGCTGACATCAAGTTCGCCTCGTGTCGCTCTTTCGTTTAATGTCTGGATGTCTTGCAGGATATGCTCAAATGACAGGCCTTGCGTGGGGATTAATCCCTTCGCCAGGGCGTAGAACATAAAGGCGTCGTCCGGATCCGGCGAATGTCCCAAAGTTATATTACGAGTGCTCATTGACTTTATTCTGCGGACTGAATCTACCAGTCATAGCCCGCACATCATCAATCTGTCTCATGCAGCCTTGGGGGTCAAGGCATCGGTTTGTTCTTTAATGCTTCATCTTTTTCACAAGAGTTAGTGATAAGACCGTTTGTGGTGCCTATTTATACATGTTGAACAAAATACCTCACATCCAGAATGCTTGGAGATCCTTCTTTCTCATCAACAATCTTTCTGGTTGCTGGATGGCTAGTTCGCTTGACAATCAGTTGCCTGACCTTCCTTCTCACCCGCCTTGTGATAAAGATCTACCACCGTGATATTGCCTCAGCCAGGCATGGTACAGGAGTTGCTGGTCGTTGACTCAGGGTCCTGGTGTCCTGCAGAAATCATCCTGTGACTAAATGAACAATCTTCTCATATCATGAGATGCCAGTGATCATAATTGCACCATGAAACGTATTGGAATTCTTACCGCTGGAGGAGACACGCCCGCCTTGAACGCGACTATCCACGGGGCAGTGGCCAGAGCAAACCAACTGAGTATTGAAGCCTATGGATTCATCAAGGGGTATAACAGCCTTTACAACGAGCGTGTTCCACATGTTCATCTAAACCCGCTTTATCAGGAAATACCTGAGCTTGATCCCACCAAGGGGGGGACAATTCTGGGGTCATCTCGAGATTATGTGGATCCAAATGATGACGAGGCATTATCGAAAATCACACAAAAATTGAATCGACTCAAGATTGATGGACTTGTCTGTATTGGCGGAGATGGAACATTAAATGGTCTTCAGCCTCTTGCTGATCGAATTCCGGTGGTTTTGGCCCCAAAAACGATCGACAATGATCTTGGGCTGAATTACCCGAGCGAACCCGATGAATACATTCGTTGCGAGCGGCATGATAGATCCGGATTTGATTATCGCATGAAGCCCTCAAGGATAGAATTTCATCTTGATCACATGATCAATTATGTAACACCAGGCTACGCGACTGCTGTCTTCGTCTCATCTCAAGGAGTCCAGCGCATACGTACCACCGCAGAAAGTCACCGAAGAATTGCCATTATCGAAGTGATGGGGCGTCACTCAGGTTATATTGCCCTGGGCTCATCTTACGGTCAACCCGACATCACTCTGGTGCCTGAACACACTCTTGATCTCGAGTTGTTAGTCGACCGTGTGAAGGAAATATATGATTTACAGAAAAACGTTGTTATCGTTTGTGGCGAAGGAATCGTGGATGAAGCCGGGCGGGATCTGGGGGATGAGGAAAGCTCGACGGACCCTTCCGGCAATAAAGTACTCAAGGGTGCTTCCGAAGCTTTGAGGCAGCTGCTGATCCAGAAAATAGGCGATGACTACTTTGCATCCTATCGACGGGGTAACTCTGCCAGTGAAGCCATCTTTACTCGAAAAGTAGGACACACTCAAAGGGGAGGAAGGCCAATTCTCTTTGACCGGTTCTACGGAGCTCAATTGGGAGGGAAGGCCGTGGATTTACTAGTTGAAGGTCGCAATAACGCGGTTTCCACAATTCAGTGGAGTGCCGCCAAGGGCTTTTGGGTCGATAGCTTTCACTCCAATGGATTCAGGGATCGCTGGGGGCATATTCATGCTCGTAAGATGCATCCGTCTTTTTATGACTCGAACAATCTCAAGCTTTCTACAGTTGGTAGAGAGTACCTCCAGCCCATCTTTACTCATGCCATCGGACATGATGATTTGGAACATCAGCGAGATACAACCTTTGCCGCCAGCAGTTTGTTAATGCCATATCATTCGGTGAACACTGACATGAGCAAGCGTATTTGTTATCTGTAACGAGCTTGCAAATGGTCTGGGACCTAGGGAGTCACAAGAGGAGTGTCCCCCTGTCTGGGATGATAAAAGAAACTCATTCAAGATGTTTCATACTCATGAAATCAATCCGATGATCATGCTTCAACGCCTTCTATTCAGTTAAGGTAAGTTTTTCTTGGATGCTCATGAGAAATTAACACATCGACAGCTGTGAGTCCCGGCAGTTACCTTCTGGATCAAATGACATCCTTACTGAAATACCCCTCGCATGAAGCCACGTCATAAACTTGCCGAATCCAAAACTCCTTCTGGAAATATCATGGGACTCTATGAACAGGATGGTGCTTATTCGATTAATATCGGAGGTCAGGAGCTCATGCACTCAAGAGCCAACGCTTCGGAATGCCTGCTGGGTTCGTTGGGCATGGCACGACTGAAAAAAAAGGCGGTCTCGCGTGTGCTCATTGGTGGGCTTGGATTGGGGTTCACGCTCAGTAATGTGCTGAAGGTTGCGGAGCCCCAGTCACGAGTCGAAGTCGTCGAGCTTTTTCCAGAGGTCATCGAATGGAATCGAACCCACCTTCAGGTTTTGAACGGAAGTTTGCTCGATGATCCACGCGTCCAGATTAATGTGGCGGATGTGGTCTCAGTGATTCGCAAGGCTCAACCTGAATCTTATGATGTGATTCTCTTGGATGTAGACAATGGACCCGTTGCTATGGTCGACAAAAACAATCGGTTTCTGTATTCAAAATCAGGGCTTGGTACGATTCGACACATACTGAGACCAGGCGGGCGCGTGGTTTTCTGGTCAGCAGGGCCGGATGTCCTTTTTGAGCGGCGTCTGCAAAAGGCTGGTTTTCAGGTCAAGGCTGAGCCTGCCAAACGTTATCTCAGTGCCAAGCGAGCGGCTTGTATGCTTTATGTGGCCGATCAAGCATCTGATTTCTGTGGTAACGACGAATGAGAATTAAATGTTGACGCTCCGAGCTTCTATCAATAACTGTGACACCGGTTATCATGCGTAAACTTACCATTTACATAACGATCGTAATTCAAGCATTACTGGCTTCCATTCCCGTTCAAAGTCAGGATCTTTCGATTTCATCCGAAACACATCGTCAAGTTACACTGTCTGTCAAAGCCGCTCCTGAAATGGGGTATCGCATTGAGAAGTCGGTAGACTTGGAAGAGTGGTATGGCGTTTCCGATCATTGGGCAGATACTCGTTCCTTGAATTTGACGGTTGAACCTGGAGATGGGGCTTTCTTTCGCCTGAACCTTTGGGAACTGCCATACGATCCTGTCAAGATTGCATTGATAGGAGACTCGACCATTGTCGATTTTGCTTTTTTTGATGGTCGTTTTGGAGGGTGGGGAAACGCATTTCAATCTTATTTCGGTCTTGATGTCCGGATTGCAAACATTGCTGTCGCAGGGCAGAGTACCAAGACCTATCTCAATTCGCAATGGCAGGTCAGCAAGCTCAAGAATGTGCGTCCTGAATTTGTACTGCTGCAATTTGGCATGATCGATGAGCATTCCTCAGAGCCGGATAAACGCACGACTATGGAACAATACGAGTCGAACCTGGAAGAACTTATCAAATTGATTCGCGGCTTTGGAGGATCACCCCTTTTAGTGTCTCCAGTCACCAAGAGGGAATTTGGATCCGATGGGAAGGTAATACCCTGGCTCGATGAACGAAGCGAAACCATGCGTCAGGTAGCCGAGCGACATCAGTGCCACTTCATAGGCCTCAACCAGATGAGCAAGGATTTGTTCAATGATCTAGGAGATGCCAACAGTGTGCATCTTACCACGGACGATCGACTTCACTTTTTTTCGGAAGGTGCCGACATGCTCGCTGGGCTCGTCGCAGGAAAAATGCCCGCCTTCCTGAAGCCTTACCTCAATCCTGCCAAGGTCGCAGGACCATGACTTTCAATCCTGTGAGGGAGTTCACTCTTGAGATCAATATGATACGATTGCAATGAAAACCTTGAGTCACGGTTTTCCCTGATATCCATTTACAAAGCGCTGTAAAGCAACAAAAAAAACCTTGATTCGATGTCAGGTTCACGTGTCCGTTGGATCTCTGGATGTCAAATTTGTGGGATCCTCAATTGCTTGGAAAAAACCCTCTTTTTTTTTCAGCCTTATTCGAGATGTCGTTTTCAAAGATCGTTAACTACTCTTGAAAAATCCCGCTTCTAACGATTTGAAACCAGTGATAAGAGAGCATTACAAGACAATGAAATCCCTTCGTGGAAAACGGTTTCAAGTCTTTCTTTTATCTATGGAGATTACTTGATAAAATGTCTCTTGTTCTCAATTTTCAGTTAACATTATAAAAATAGAAATATTTTGTAATATTGATTAAGCGGATATTATGAAAAAATATCCATGAATCTTGTCAGTAAATATTTTATGAAATCATCATCTAAAAAACATACCTATTTCATGATCGGTTCGATCGTTGCAGCATTTGCTTTCTCCTGGATGGCGCCCGAAATGGCCAAACATACCAAGGTAGGGGGGGAGATTTTCCTGCGTTGTCTGATGATGGTGGTGGTTCCTTTGGTCATGACCAGTGTGATGAGCGGGATTCTTGGTCTAGGGGATGTCAGAAAACTTGGGAAGCCTGGCGGCGCGGCAGTTTTGTTTTACGTAACGACGACCGTGCTTGCAGTGTTGACCGGCGTCTTGATGTTTAANCTTATCCAGCCAGGGCAAGGGGTTATTGCGGATTTAGGAGCCCTAGACCATGGTTCACACGCCGAACAAATGGCTGTGGTTGAAGAGACGAGCCAGCAAAAAAAAGGCATGGCAGATATTTTTGAAAACCTGCTACTGATGCTCTTTACCAAAAATTTACTTCAGTCCATGGTTGAGATTGAACTGTTGCCCTTGATTATCTTCAGTATTATTTTTGCCGGTATGTTGACGACACTAGGGAAGCGCATCAAGGTTGTCTCTGATCTGGTTCTTGCATCCAACGATGCTTTGCTGAATTTCGTCATGCTGCTCATGAAATTTGCCCCGCTTGGGATCTTCTGTCTTGTTGCATCCAATTTTGGTGAAGCATTTGCTGAAGGTACTTTTGTGTCGACCATCAAAAATCTTGCTTCTTACATGATCGTTGTACTGGGTGGGTTGTTTTTTCATTTTGGAGTGACGCTTCCTTTGTTTTTGTGGTTCAAAACCAGAAGGAATCCTTATCGATTCATGGCACACATGAGCGATGCTTTATTGACCGCTTTTTCAACAGCAAGCTCTTCAGCCACGCTCCCTGTGACGATGGAATGTGCCGAAAAAAAGGCCAGAATCTCGAGGAAATCGATTGATTTTGTCTTGCCTCTGGGGGCCACCATCAACATGGACGGTACAGCCCTCTATGAAGCGGCAGCCGCTCTTTTCATAGCCAATCTTTATGCGGTGACACCTGAAGCGCAGGCCGTCGGATTTGAGTTAACCATGACCACTCAGGTAGTGATTGCAGTGACGGCAACCATGGCAGCTATTGGAGCTGCCGGTATTCCCGAAGCTGGATTGGTGACCATGGCGATTGTTCTGGGAGCTGTGGGTTTGCCCGTTGAATATATGGCAATCATACTGCCTGTAGATTGGTTCCTAGATCGCTTTCGTACCATGATCAATGCCTTTGGGGATTCGGTGGGTGCAGCCATTGTGGATGAAGTGTTCACCGTCGCCAAACAGAAACCCTGAGTGGACAAGTTCCGTGAAAGGGTGTCTTTAAATTTATGTTTATGACCAATCTTCTTTTGAAGAGGATGGAGCAAGTTCAAAGCCCTCAGCAATTGTTCAGAAAAAGAAAATAATGATGATGCAGTCCAAATTCAAGTGGTTGATGGTTTCCATCTTGGTTGTATCCATATTAGTTTTTTATGCAACCAGAGATGTCATACCCGATAAATTGATCTTATCAACTGGCCAGCCCGGAGGCTTTTACCATCAGGTGGGAACCGAATTGAAGCATGCTTGGGAAAAACAGACTCAACAACAACTTGAATTATTGACGAGCTCCGGGAGTCAGGAGAATTTTACTGCGCTCAAGGAATCAAAAGCGGATTTCGCGCTCATTCAAGGGGGCGTTGTCGATTTGGATGGGTTGAATATCATAGCTCCCTTATCTACGGATCTCATTCATGTTATTGTACGGAAAGAATCCTCCATCAGAGCGATAAGTGACCTGAAGGGGAAAAGTATACTCATAGGGATGTCAGGTTCGGGTATGGCCGCCAGTGCATTAAAAATGCTTCATTTCCACGGACTAGATGAAGTCAACACGAATCTTAAAAATGCCTACTTCACTGGGCTCGATGGAAATCAAAATATGGATGCTGCCATCGTAACAGCAGGTATTCTGAATTCTGATTTGGTTGAGCTACTTGAATCGGGCAACTACCGAATCATCCCGATAGAATATGCTCAGGCATTTTGTGAAAAAAATGCTTTTTTTTCACCGACTGTCATCCATAAAGGTCTTTACCGCATGGGAGACAGCCTGCTCTCCCATGATATTCCAACTGTGGCAACTACCGCACTACTGGTGGGGAGAGAAGAACTGAGCCATGAAGTCGTTGATCAAATCTTGCTGGCATCGTTTGAAAAAGCATCTTACGTGCAGTCGCCTGTCATGCTCAACATCGAAGAGGTCAGGCAGCAGCAGGACTTGAAACTTCACCCAAGGGCCATGCAGTATTTCCATCCAGCGGATCAAATAGGTTACATGGCCAATGTAATGGAATCACTTGCTGCCCTCAAGGAACTTGCAGTGGCATTTGTGGCAGGTCTCTATCTTTTGTGGGATCGGTGGCGCCGTCAGCATGAAAAAGAAATTGCTGCACGTTTATCAGAGGACAAGGAAAAATTGGACGCCCTGCTCGCGCAGACCGTTGAGATTGAGCGAAAATATTCAGAAACCAATACGCTTGAATCCCTGCAGGGAATGCTTCGGCGCATCATGCAGATCAAGATACAGGCTCTGGAAGAGTTGACTCACGAATCGCTGAGGGGTGATCGTGTGTTTTTGATTTTCATGACTCAATGCAGCAGTCTGATCAATAGCCTCGAGGCAAAGATCAATAGGCTGAATCCTTGAACAAGTCAGGCCTTTCAACGTAAAGTCCCAGCTCTTCGAGAAGAGCTCATTACTGATCAGAAAGATCTCCGGTTTCCTTCGCCATATCCATGATGAACGCCAGCCATCTTATTCCGGTTGCATTATCTGGGGGGCGGTTTGACTCTCCATGCTTTTGCGTACCGGTTTCAATCAATCCTCCCGTATAGCTGTCACTTGATTCCAGTTTCTTGCAAAGTTTTGCAACCGTTTCGTGTTCCTCAGGTTTGACTCATTTGAAGTCCTGAGCACCTGATAGTTGTCAGGGCATGATCCACTTTTTCACGCTGAATCACTCCTATCAAATCGACGCTACCGACTGAACGCTCATTGAAAAAGTTACTTTTTTCATCTAACGGATGTTTGTATCCCAGGTCTGTGATCATCTACCAAAGCATGCCATTCTTGTGCCGGGTATCGCTGACAACAAGACCCGACAGCTATTCGTGATCAAGATCAAAGCACACGAATGATCAACGTCAACCGGCGCATGCGTCATCGCGAGATGGGGGCAGCAATTGCCTTTCGCCTTGTTCATCAGGTGTGTAAATGCTCCTGTCTTCAAGAGTTGGAATTGCGTCCTGCGCTGTGTTCAGGCTCAGGTGAGTTTTTTACACGAGCCCCCATTCAAGGATTGCGTGCTTATCGTGCTCATCTACAATGATCTCATTCCTTATGAAAAAACAATCTACGACTCGATGGATGTCTCTTGCTTTGGGGGTTTTTACTATTCATACATGCATCGCACAGGACTCAAGTCTGCGCGAAAAAACACTTACCGTGACTGCGCCCGGTGCTCAATTACAACAATTGGGCAATGATTTTAAATTTACGGAGGGGCCGGCTGCGGACAAGGAGGGAAATGTTTTTTTTACCGATCAGCCCAATGATCGTATTGTCCGCTGGGATGCCAGGTCAGGTGAGTTGACGGATTGGTTGAAGCCTGCAGGAAGATCGAATGGTACTTTTTTCAATGCTTCTGGTGATTTGATTGCCTGTGCCGATGGCAGAAATGAATTGTGGGCAATAGGTACCGACAAGAAAGCAAAGGTTCTGGTGCTTGAGCATGATGGCAAATTATTGAACGGACCTAACGACCTTTGGATTCGCCCTGATGGGGGGCTTTATTTTACAGATCCGCTTTACAAGCGACCTTATTGGGAACGGGACCCATCCATGCAGCAGGATGGTCAGCATGTTTACTATCTGTCCAAAGGAAAGAACCGACCGCTGCGCGTGATTGATGATTTGGAGCAGCCTAATGGTATTATCGGAACACCAGATGGAAAAACGCTTTACGTTGCTGATATTCGCGCCGGAAAAACCTATTCCTACCGAATCCAGGCAGATGGCAGTCTCAAGGGAAAAAAGCTTTTTTGCGAGATGGGGTCTGATGGCATGACCATTGACAACGAGGGTAACGTTTACCTCACTGGTCGCGGTGTGACTGTCTTTGACCCTGAGGGTGAAAAGATACAATCGATTCCTGTGCCTGTAGGCTGGACCGCGAATGTGACCTTTGGTGGATCTGATGGCAGACTCCTTTTCATCACCGCTAGCAAAGCCGTGTTTGGTATTCGCATGCGCACTGTAGGTGTGTCACCTTTCAATTGAGTAACGCCCTCGTGCTCATTGTGTATATGAGCACAGTTACATGATGCAAGCCGATTCCAATGTTATCAAGCTGTTACTCCTTTTGAGTCTCCTCGGGGCAATTGTTCTTGAGTCTGCAGATGCACAAAATCAGCGCAGGAAATCTTCTGCAGAATTTCTGTCCAGCAGTCTGCTTGATCAAGGTGACTTAAACAAAGACGGTTTGCTTGCTTCTGAAGAATGGGAGTCAATCACCCGGCAGTGGTACACCCGTATGGATGCCGGCGAATCAGGGCGTTTGAGTCGTGAGGAATTTTTGGTAAGCATGCCTCCTTTGCTCTCAGGTCGAGGAACAACAAGAAAGCGCTTTCGTAGTATGACCCCAAGTCAATTCCTGGTGTTTTTCCTTGCTCTGGATGTGGACAGAGACGGAGCACTGGATAAAGCAGAATTTGAAACGGTAACAGACCATTGGTTTCAAGATTGGAGTAGTGAGGGGGGGGCGAAGACCTTAAATGAAAGCTGCATGGTGACTGGGTTTCAAAAAGTATTTCCCAGAACCAACATGAGTGGCGCGAGTGTGATCAGCGCTCAAGGCCCCATTCCCGGACTCCCCGATTCATCTCCTTCACCCGTTCTTCCCCCGCTTCTTGCCAATGAATCAATCCAATTGGTCGATGGTTTTGAAATCAAACTGGCTGCTTCAGAACCCATGATTCAAGATCCGGTTGCCCTGTCTTTCGATGAGAATGGAAATTCCTACGTCGTCGAAATGCGAAGTTTCATGCTGGACATTGATCGCACGGGAGAATTGGCACCCATCTGCCGTATTTCATTATTGAAAGACACCAACGGCGATGGAGTTATAGATGAGTCGAGTGTTTTTCTGGACAAACTCGTGTTACCCCGGGCGGTTTTGGCATGCAATGGAGGTATTCTTTTTGTTGAAGATTATCAACTTTATTTTGCAAAGGACACCGATCAGGACGGGCGCGCAGACCTTCGGGCTTTACTGGATGCGGATTATGGGCGAAGCAACATTGAACATGCCCCCAATGGTTTGATGCGTGCGATGGATAATTGGATATACAATGGAAGATCCCCCTGGCGCTATCGCTTTATTCAAGGCCAATGGGTGCGGGAACGAACTCAGATCCGGGGGCAATGGGGAATGACACAGGATTCGTATGGTCGATTGTTTTACAACGTGAACAACAGCCAATTGCTGGGTGACTTCACACCTCCAAATTATATGGGGCGTAATCAAAATTATCGTTCAACGGCAGGATTGAATCTCTTCGTGGCGACGGATCAGCGTGTTTATACGAGTCGCATGAACACAGCTGTCAACCGTGGCTACTTACCTGATGTGTTAGACGCATCGGGGCGCCTTCATGTGTTTGCTTCCTCTTGTAGTCCCGTGATATATCGAGGTGATCAGTATGGTGAAGATTATGTCGGGAATGCCTTTGTTTGCGATCCGGCAGCTAACATAGTCAAGCGGAATCATGTCTCAGACAGGGGAATGACATTGTCTGCAAAGCAGGCTTACGAAGGTTTTGAGTTTTTATCCTCAATCGATGAACGTTTTCGGCCTGTGAATCTTTATTCTGGTCCCGATGGTTGTTTGTGGTTGCTGGATATGTACCGCGGAATTGCACAATATGGGATGTTCATGACCGACTACCTTCGCCGTGAAACCCTGGAACGAAACCTTGATGAGGGTATTCACCACGGTCGATTGTATCGTATCGTGCATCAACAGAAACAGCCACGCGTGCCACTTGACATGTCTGTCTTGTCGGGCAGAGATCTTGCCGGATTGCTGGATCACTCGGATGGTTGGATACGAGATACGGCGCAGAGACTCATTGTGGAGTCAGGTGATCTTGCCTGTATTCCAGATTTGCTTTCAGTCGCCCGAAACTCGAATAATTCAGTCGGAACGGTTCATGCACTTTGGTCAGTGGAGGGGCTTTTGATTGAGCTGGGAAACCAGGTAAGAAGGCGCAAGGGTGATGGAGCGGTTTTTGAAGTCAATAGCCGTTCTGAATTTGAGGCACCGGCCTTGACTCCAGCAACCTGGGCGGCTTGCCTGGCGTTTCTAAATCATCCAAATTCTAATATTCAGACCGCTGCCATTCGAGTGTGTGAATCACTCAGTCAAGGTAAACAGCTTTTCCAGGCTGAATTGTTAGCTGAATTGGAAAAAAAGTTTGATTCCTATGCGAGGCCAGTTTTGTTTCAATCTGCGTTAACTGCTGGAAATTTATCCATGCCTCAGGCCTTGCCGTTGATGGCTCAATTAGCCTCTGATCATTGCGATGAAAGGTTGATTCGAGAGGCGTTGATGAGTGGTTTGCATGAGTGGGAAGTTACTTTTCTTCAGCATATCTTGAAACGGTCTGACTGGAGTAAGTCATCTTCGGGTCGTGTACTGATGTTGCGTTCTTTAGCCAAAGCAGTGGCTGCAAAGAAGGGGGTGGCCAGCTTTGGATTATTTTTGGATACAGTTGAAACTCAATCAGGGGAACTCACATGGCGCGCTGAAAGTTTGTTGAGTGGCGCGCTGGCGGAACTCCAGTATGGGAACGGGAATTTAGTCGTTTTTTCACACCGGCCTTCCGTATGGGAATCCCTGACCCATCATCCATCATCGGTCGTTCGGGATTTGATTGAAAAAATGTCCATTCACATGAGATGGCCCGGTCACTCATTGTATGCTTCTAACCAAGAAACAGAAGAGGGAGGCAAATTCGTTCATCGAGAGACCGTCTCCTCAGAGCAAGGGAAAGCCCTTTACCAACAAATATGCGCAGGGTGTCATGGTACAGATGGAGAGGGCCTCAAAGCCGTCGCTCCACCCCTGAAGCGATCGGAATGGGTGAGAGGATCCTCTGCGCGTCTAATCCGGATCGCATTGCATGGCATGCAGGGCCCCTTGCATGTTATGGGTAAACGCTATGAACCTCCCGAAATTCTGACTGAAATGCCGCCACTCTCTGTGCTTGAAGATTCTCAATTGAGCTCCATTCTTAATTTCATTCGAAATGAATGGGAAGAACATGCCGAATGGATCATGCCTGTCGATGTGGAGATGATCAGGGAAATGACATCTGGTAGAGAGATTCCCTGGAGTGAAAATGAGTTATTAGAAATCCAATGAAACAAACATTAATTATCTTGCTCGCCGCAGTGGCCTCTATCATGCAACATTCAGCCGAAACCCATTCACAACAATCTGCAAATCCAGCTTCTTTTAACCGATTGGAAGTGCGTCAATTCGGGACCATGCCTGATGGTGAATTGATTCACCAATATACTTTACGAAATATAAATGGTGTTGAACTGAAACTCATTGAATACGGGGCTACCATGACAGCAATCAATTTGCCCAGAAAGGGTTTGGAGCATTTGAATGTGATCGCTGGAGAGGAAACCTTGGAACCTTACCTCAAGGGCTATCCTGCTGGATCGGTTATCGGCCGTTTTGCAAATCGAATAGCCCATGCCAAATTTTCCATTGGAAACACCGAATATGAAGTGACCCGGAATACAGGTCCTCACCATATTCATGGTGGTCGCAAGGGGTTTGCCAAAGTGGTATGGTCTGCGGATCTGTTGCCCGTTACAAAAGACAGCGCTGCAGTGCGCCTGACATACAAGGCTGTCGAAGGGGAAGAAGGTTTCCCCGGCAATTTGACGGTGCATGTGACTTATTCGCTCAACGACAAGAATGAAGTGAAGCTATACTACGAGGCTTCGACAGACAAAAGCACGCCAGTTAATTTAACCAACCACGCCTACTTTAATCTGGCTGATCAAGGTGGTTTTGAAAAACATGAACTTTTTATCAAGGCTGATATTTACACTCCTTCGGACGAATTACTGATCCCTACCGGAAAGTATGCCAAGGTGGACGGCACCGCGCTCGACTTTCGTGAGTTTCATCCCATAGGAGAAAGAGCAGATGATTCCCAGCCCAGAGCGCATTTATACGATCATAACTATGTGATTACTGGTGGAGGTCAGTCCATCGTGCATACCGCAACGGTCAAAGAGCCTGGGAGTGGTCGTGTGATGAAGACCTTTACGGATCAACCAGGAGTGCAGTTATATACAGGCAATCCAATTGGATTCTGCCTTGAAACACAACACTACCCTGATTCGGTGCATCATCCTCATTTTCCGTCCACCATCCTGAACCCGGGTGATCGTTTTGAAACCACGACGATCTATGCTTTTGATCTGCCTTGACTGGGGGTTTGAAGTTTCGAAAGTTAAAAAAGCGTCAATAGCTGGAGTCGCCCCCAAAGGTGCTTGATGAATCTGGAGGTAAACTTTATACAGGATGAATGCAATTCCTTGAAAACAAAGTGGTCCTCGTGGTGGGCGGTGGTTCTGGTATCGGTTTGGGTATTGGAAAGGCTTTGGCTCTCGAAGGTGCTGAAGTGGTCCTTTCCGCGCGTACGGAATCCTCTCTCGAGGCCGCCTGTGCTTTGCCGGATGTCGGTCATTCTTTTAAGATCAAAACATGTGACGTCGTGGATCGAAGCAAGGTTCAATCACTTGTGGATTGGGTGACTGAAACATTGGGGCAGGTAGATATTTTGGTATACAGCGCTGGCATGAATGTGCCGAAGCGCACGTTTGCAGACATGGAGCCGGAGGCCATGGATCAGGTCATGGATGCCAATGCAACCGGGGCTTATAATTGCATGCGAGCGGTCCTGCCCTCAATGCGAGAACGCAAGAGCGGATTGATCATCAATGTGGTATCCTTGGCAGGCCTGCGTGCCATGCAATTAGCAGGATTACCTTATTGTGCGTCCAAATTTGCCCAGAGTGCGATTGGTACTTATGCGAATTTAGAGGTTCTTCCAGATGGAGTAAGTGTCACGAATATTTATCCAGGAGAAACAGAGACGCCCATTCTCGATAAACGTCCTGTTCCTCCATCTGCAGAACAACGGGCCCGGATGTTGCAGCCGGACGATATTGCCTCAATGGTGGTAACCGTTGCGAAACTCCCTGCACGTGCAACGGTACCTGAGATCGTCATTACTCCAAGACACATGCCTTATGCGTGACCGGGTGAATATGACGATCATTCAATAAGCATCTTAAAACTCATATGAATCGACGCCAATTCATTACAAAATCTTCAGGATTGCTTTTGTCTTTCCCGATGCTGACGCAGGCACAGAATCAAAAACGAGGTAAAAGACTCGGCCTATCCATAGCCTCATACAGGCGCGGTTCTCGTTTTTACAGTGAAGAGTTTCCAGCTTGGAAAAATGCATTGGATGTTCTGGATCACTGTAAGAGCCTGAAGGCAGGATGTCTTCAAATAGGGGTTCGCGGCTGGACTCGGGATTTTGCCGGGAAGGTAAGAGAGCGAAGAGAAAATCTTGATATCCGTCTGGAGGGGCAGATTTCACTGCCACGCAAAGATTCGGACATCGATCGTTTTGATGAGACGGTGCGCATGGCGAAGGAAGCCGGGGCCACAGTATTGCGGACCGTCTGTCTTGGGGGGCGACGGTATGAAACATTCAAGAAACTGGAAGATTGGCAACATTTCAGAACCCAGTCATGGGAGTCATTAGTGCGGGCCGAAAAAATAGTTCGTCAACATGGAGTTAAGTTGGCTTTTGAAAATCACAAGGACTGGCGCAGTCATGAGCAGTTGGATTTGTTGCATCGATTGAGCAGTGAATCGGTGGGGGTTTGTTTTGATTTTGGTAACAACGTATCTTTGCTGGAGGATCCCCATGTTCAGGTTGAAGCCCTCGCACCGTTTATCATGACCACACACCTCAAAGACATGCGGGCACAAGCCTGTGAAGATGGGTTTCTCTTGAGCGAGGTCCCTCTTGGTGAAGGCATGCTAGACTTGAATCAACTTTGTGATGTTTGTGAGCGTGCCAACCCAGATATACAATTCAATCTGGAAATGATCACGCGCGACCCTTTGATAGTACCTGTTTTCAAAGACGAATATTGGCTTACGATGGAGGGACTACCTGCGCATGAATTAGCCACGATTTTAAAATGGATCAAACAGCATCCACCTCGAAAACCACTTCCAAGCATCAGTGATAAATCGGATGCTCAACGACTGGCTTTTGAAGAAGCCAATGTGAGAGAATGTTTTCAATACGCCCGAAAGCAGCTCGGTTTATCCTAATTCATTTTTAATTAAAACAGACATGTTAGACGCCTCTGAAAAATTACCCGGAATCACTCAGTTCCAAATCAAGGGTCAGACCGCAATCATTACGGGTGGATCCAAAGGTTTAGGCCTGGCCATGGCGGCGGGTCTTGCCTCCGCTGGTGCCAACCTCCTACTGGTGAGCAGGCATCTGGACGAATGTGAAGCTTCAGCCAAATACCTGGAAAAAGATTTCGGAGTGAAGGCGATTGGATTTCAGGCAGATGTGGCTGATTCGTCTCAAACCGAGGCCATGGCTGCGTATGCGATGAAACATTTCAATCGCCTGGATATTTTGGTGAACAGCGCCGGTATAAATATCCGGGGTCCCATCGATTCGCTTAGTCCTGATGAATTCAGGCAAGTCATGGATATCAACGTCAATGGAACATGGCTGGCTTGCCGCGCAGTGACACCCATCATGAAAAAAGCGCGATATGGACGTATCATCAACCTTGCCAGCGCGCTTGGTTTGGTAGGCGTGGCCAATCGTACTCCTTATGCCTCGAGTAAGGGAGCAGTGGTTCAATTAACGCGTTCGCTTTCTTTGGAACTGGCACATGAGGGTATCACGGTGAACGCCATTTGTCCGGGACCTTTTCTTACCGAAATGAACATTCCCATCGCCGACACAGAAGATGGTAAGAAGTTCATCGTTGGTGCGACTGCCCTGAAGCGCTGGGGACGCATGGAAGAGATTCAGGGGGCCGCGATCTATCTGGCGAGCCCATCCTCAAGTTATGTGACAGGAAGCATGCTCTCTGTGGATGGCGGGTGGACTGCTCAATAGTCCAACTGACTCATTTTCAAAGCTCACGAAGGCGCACCCTGAAAAAGGCTGACCCCAGATTGATCTTGGAGACATCAATCGTTCTCAGCGATGAACTCGCCGGATAGAAATGAGTATTTTCCGGCACTTCCAAGGTTTTCCATGATTGATGATCCCCAGGAGTTGCCGTCCATTGAATCTCAGAATAAGTGTTTGAAATAGTGGCTACATGAATTTGAACCGTTTTTTCATGGCGATCAATTTTCATCTTGTAAAAGTCATCCGGATCTGTCGGGTCGGTTTGTGTCAGGAATTCAAGGAAGTTTGAAATATTGTCCCCGTCACTGTCCAGGCTGGCAATCGAATCAGGATCAGTGACTGCCCTGAAATAGACGCGAACCCAATCAGTAAAGGACTGCGGTTTGGACAAATCTTCTGTGATCCAACGTTGAATCAGATTGACCGCTTGCTCATCGATTTCAGTGCTGCCCAATGGCGGCATACGCTCGAGGCCATTGCGGCGGATGCGCTCCAGTAAGATGGATTTCGATGGATCGAAACGGTGAATGAGGCGGCCATCGGGTATGCCCATGTGATTGTAAGGTTTTACATCAACGATTTTTGTTTCGGGAGTGGTGACTTCGAAAGTAGCATTCCAGTGAAGCCTGGAACGGCTGGAGACGCTCTCGTGGCAGGCTTCGCAGTTCGATGCAAGGTAGGATCTAACTCGGTAGGATAGACTGGCTTTTTCATTATCGGGCGCAGCCAAGCGTGGTAATTGATGGGTGGATTTGTTCAAAGGGGGATTGAGTTTCCCTGCTTCATCCATCGCTTGCAGTTGATTAAATACCTTGCCTTCGAAGCTGATTTCACGGTTGAGCTGTGCTGTGTTGAAGCCCAGCGCATATCGTCCAAAGCGTCCAGACGCCTTGAAATCAGGCCCCCCATTATGACAAACCAGGCAATCGTGTGCACTGGGATAATGCCATTCCTGCAAGCGCTCCACTCCATCCTCTTCAATGCTTATCGCTTCCTTCAATCCTTCAGGAGGAACGAGAATGGCATTGTCCTGAGCTTCATTCCATCGATAAGTGATTCCATAATAACTGCCAAATACGGTGTAAATCAAAAATCTTGTTTCGAGACGTTTTTTTGTCGATGGATCTCCACGTCGTGTTTCCAGATCAAAGTGTTTCATGAAGATGGTTCCCCCGGGAAATGCCCAGGCTTCATTCTCTTTGTAACGCATTGCTCTGCTTTTGCCTGGCAAGCTTATCCATCGAGACTTAATGGCATGATCGGACCAGAATGGAACATTTATTTCATACGGCACCCAACTGGGGTGCAGGACGAAATTTTTTACGTCAAGGAAAGCTCCTGTATCTGCCAGCGTCGGTGGCAGACCGGAAAGCTTGCTTGACGAAGGAGGAGTCAAAAATTTGATTCGACCTTCGCTCATATCCGCCATCACGATGTGACCATCGACGGGATCCAGTGCGATATCCGCTATGTGTCCGTCCCAGGCCAGCCATTCGATGTCAAGGGACTGCCCTTCTNCAATGACCGCTTTGCCCAGCCAGCCCCCGAAGTAGTCGGAGAACAAAATTGATCCATCCAACTCAGGGAACTGAGAGCCTCGGTAAACTAACATGCCTGCGATGTCGTTACCATCTTCTCGCCCGTATTCGGCAATCGGATCTACGAAGCCATGATCAGCATCATAAACAGCATGGCTTTGGGGACCCGGCAGGCTCCCTTCGCGCTTTGGCCATCCATAGTTGCCACCCAGAACAATCTCGTTGATCTCCTCACGCGTGTGATCACCGGTATCTCCCGAGTAGAGTTTTCCATTCAATGGGTCAAAACAGAATCTCCATGGATTGCGCAGGCCAATTGCATAGAATTCAGTGCGAACCTTACCAGGTGCCAACTCGATTCCCTGGAACTCTCTCAAATTCACATAAGGATTATCTGACGGAATAGCGTAATGATCCGAACTTGCGACATGTGGATTCGGTAACGGATTTCCCTGGCGTTTATCCACGTCAATCCGAAGCATTCCTGCAAAAAGGTTCTTATCAAGCTTTTGCCCATTTCCCAGAATATCGTAGAATTCTCCCTCATCCCCAATGGAAAGATAGAGGTATCCGTCAGGGCCGAAAAGCATGCCGCCTCCGTTATGCTCGTAATGCTTGTCGGGCTGATTGATGATTATTTTTTCTGAATCAGGAAGTGCAGAGTTAGGATCTTCCGGGTCCACGCTGAGTTCGGAGAGTCTGTTAAAAAAATCCCAGCCTGTTCCGTTCCATTCCCGAGCAACATAATAAATAAATAATCGCCCATTATTTTTGTAATTAGGGTGAAACGCCAGCGAGAGAAGGCCTGATTCTGAATAATTGTAAACCTTTATCCCCAGATTCAAGAACGTAATGGGCTCGGGCTTATCGCGGTTGCTGATGACAACGATACGACCGATTTTTTCAACCACAAACATCCTTGCATTATCCTCCTCCGGGGGGAAAACAATCTGAACGGGTTGATTAAAACGAAGGGTTGGGAATCTGTCAGCCGTGGCGTAGCTCAACCACTTGGGGCGGTCCGGTAGAGCAATGCTGGTGTTAGGGACGATGTTATCCCAGAGGGTTGCGGCTCCGATTGCTGGTTGAAATCCAATCAGGCTCAGGATCATTGCCTTGAACAGGGTACTTGCCCTGCAATGCCATCCGACTCTTCTCATGACATTAACATGGAATAATGATGGGGAGATTTCAATTTAAAACCTCTAACTGATGCGGGCCACTGGAAACATCGCCGGATTTGATCCACGTTTTGATTTTTTGATCTCCACCGCGATTGATGACGATTTGAAATTTGAATGAAGAGGGCGAGATTGTCTCGTATTCAGACCATTCGTTATCACCAATTTTCAACGTTATTGTATCGGGCTTCTGATCTCCTTTTGTGTGGACGATGACTTCGTAAGCTCCAGATCTTTGAAAATGAGTCCACCATTCGCCGTTGGATGCTGCACCCCATGGTTTTCCTGATTGGTGACGCCAATCCTGCCGAGTTAAGACACTTGGATTTTGTTTTGGTGATCCGATGATGATGCGTGGAGGATCATAATTATTGGGGCGAGTTGAACTGACATCGTCAAACCAGGCGTCATAGGCATTTGTCATGGAAGTAACGATATGCGGGAAGGTTGCGGAAAGGTCCTGTGATTCGAAAGGATCGAGCAGCATGTCATAGAGCTCGAAGCGGGGGCTACCTTCAAATGATTCGTTCCCGAATCCCGAGGCATGCAGTAATTTCCATCTTTGATTGCGCGCAGCGAAGTGGTGATAGCGGACCGGTAAGTTACCTCGATGAGACTGTATGACCACGGTTCGATCTAGCCACTGCCTATTGCGTCCATCAAGAAGAGGAAGGAAACTGCGTCCATCAAATTGATCCCAAACTTTTCTGTCTGTGACCCCACATGCATCCAGTATCGTCGGTGTGATGTCGATATGAGCCACCACTTTATCCGACCATGTGCCTGCTTTCAGTCGATTTGGCCAATGCATCAAAAGAGGGGATCTGATGCCTCCTTCATGAACATGTGACTTATTTCCCTGGAAGCCCGATACATAGCGACGTGCATTTGGCCCATTGTCAACCATGAAGATAATCAGCGTATCTTCCAGTAGTTCCAGTGCCTCCAGGCTATTTTTCAACTTCCCGATATTTTGATCAATGTTATCGATCATTGCGAAAATCCGCGCCCTTTTATCGAGGTTAGCGTTCTTGGGAAGTGCATGCCCTTGATTTTGAGGGAATTGGTCATTCGCCAAATTCAAAGACTTGTAATAATCATACTCCTCTTGAGGAACATCATGAAAGGGCCCGTGAGGAGCATTGGTGGGAAGGTAAACAAAGAAGGGTCTATTGCGGGTTTTACTGACTTCGATGAATTTCAGGGCGTGATCGAAGTAGATATCCGTGCAGTAGCCCTTCTTTTGCACTTCCTTACCATTGTGAAACAGCGTTGGATCACTATACTTGCCTTCCGCTCCGATCGGATCAGAGGGTTGCCCGATGCCTCCTCCGCGTAATACGAGAGATTCCTCGAATCCCTGATCCATGGCTCTCATTGGGTAATTGTCACCCATATGCCATTTGCCAAAAATCCCTGTAGCATATCCTGCGGAATAGAGTGATTCGGCGACGGTTATTTCTGCGGGCTCCATCATGGCCCGGCCAATATAGGTGTCGATACACCGAGTGCGGTAGTTGTATCTACCGGTCATGAGGCAGGCACGCGTGGGTGCGCAGACCGGGCTTACGTAATACTGTGACATTTGAGCGCTCTTTGGTTGGAGAGCGTCAAGATTTGGGGTCCTCAAAATCGGGTTGCCGGTAAAACCAAAATCACCATAACCCTGATCATCGGTGATGATGAGGATCACGTTGGGACGTTCCGCGGCATTCAAGGCCCCGAGTCCAATGCCCTGCATCCAAGGGGAGCCAATCCCCAGACAAACAGCCACTATGGTGGCACGTTTGCAATGAGCCCACGTCTTGAAGATATCTCTCAATATTCCTGCAACCTGATACATATGACTTCAATTTATGCGGTTGAGCCAGATCAGGCAATGACTCTCTTTTATCTTCTCGGTTGACATTGCCGGAGTCTTTTCGTTTCAGTGTTCCTGTGAAGCAATTTTTTCCAGGTGCATATCCATTACGCGGCCACGTGCAGCATTATGACTGGGGAGACCCTTATTCCATACCGGCCCTGACCGGAAAACCCAACAGGGACAAACGCCCCTGGGCCGAATTTTGGATGGGGGCTCATTCTGACTTGCCGTCTGACGTACTTGTTGATGGTCAGTGGATTTCACTTGCGGAGGTGATAGCAAATTTTCCTCTCACGGTGCTAGGGGAGCGCGTGCGTGCTTCTTTCAAGGGGGCTTTGCCTTTTCTCTTCAAAATACTGGCAGCGGCTCAACCCTTGTCTATTCAGGTTCATCCAACAAAAAGTGCAGCTGAGGAGGGGTTCAAAAAAGAAAATGAGATTGGTGTTGCGTTGGATGCCCGACATAGAAACTACAAGGATGTAAACCACAAACCGGAAATCATTGCAGCACTTACTCCATTTTATGGCTTGCGTGGATTTCGGCCCATCAATGAAATCAGGGATCAATTGAGCGCTTTGCCTGAGTTTTCCTTTCTTTTGAACGAGTTTGAAAAAGATGCCTCTCATTCTATCCGTAAATTGTATGGAAAGCTGATGAGCATGGATGCAGGGGACGTGCACGAGCGATTGGCTGTCGTTATCCAGCGCTTGAAGGAAAGGCATTTCAGGCAGCCGTTTTCCAGAGAGTCCGCCGAATATTGGGTCTTACAATCAAATAACTGCTGCTCTGAGCATGGATTGCACGATCGAGGATTGATGTCGTTTTTTCTACTGAACCTTGTTTCCTTGCTCCCCGGTCAGGCGATGTATCTGCCGGCGGGAGTCTTGCACGCCTACCTCGAAGGGGTAGGCGTTGAGCTCATGGCGAATTCCAATAACGTGCTGCGTGGTGGGTTGACGTCCAAGCACGTGGATGTTGATGAGTTAATGCAACACGTTTCATTCAATCCTGAAAAAGTGGATATCCTTTCGGCAAAGCCCTTGCGGGAATCCAATACGGTTCAAAAATATTCATCCGGTGCTGCTGAGTTTGAATTGAATCAAATAGCGAGCGGTAGCGGCCAGCTTGAAGTGACCCTGTCATCCAATGGACCTGAGATCCTGTTTCCGACAAAAATGCCTGCAAATGGATCTTGTCGTATGAAGTGGGAGGGTGGTGAAATTGCCATGAAACAGGGAAGCCCACTGTTGATTTGCCACGATGTTCGCTATACGCTTGAACTCGATCCAGATGTCAGGATATTTCTGGCGCTCGTGCCTAGCAAAAAATGATTGCCTCTCAACATACAGAAGACGAATTCAAGTTTCGCGGTCGTACTCCGGCTGCTCTTCGATTTGGAACGAGTGGATTGCGAGGGCTGGTTGAAGACATGACCGATCTGGAGGTCTATGTCAACGCTGCCGGATTTCTTGAATTTCTCATGGATCGCCAGCAGATCAAGGTGGGAGACATGGTATGTCTTTCAGGTGATTTGAGACCCAGCACGAATAGTCCTGAACGAAGCATCATGCGAGCCGTTGTGAGGGCCATTCATGATACTGGACTTGTCACTTGTTACCTTGGGCGCCTGCCTACCCCTGCACTGACTTATTTTGCGGTAAAGCGTCACCAGGCAAGCATTATGGTGACGGGAAGTCATATCCCTTTTGACCGCAACGGCATTAAATTCAACAGACCCCAAGGCGAAATTCTCAAATCAGATGAGTCAGCTATTCTCTCCAGCGTTTTGCAGGTCCGCCAAATCCAATATGCCATGGGGGAAGATCAATCTATTTTTGATGGTGAAGGATGGCTCAAGCCCGAGTCTGTGCCAGAGCTCCCAGATTCAGAGCCAGCGGCGCATGACGCGTATCTAAAAAGGTTCACCGACTTTTTCCCTTCAGGGTTTCTCAAAGGGAAAAAAATTCTGGTCTATCAACATTCGGCGGTTGGGAGGGATATGCTCGTTGAATTGCTCAAATCATTGGGAGCGCAAGTTTTTACCGAGGGAAGAAGTGATACATTCGTTCCCATTGACACAGAAGATATATCCAACGAACGGTTGAATCAGCTTCAGTCATTTGTTGAAGCCAAAACGGAAAATGGGATACGTCTGGATGCGGTGATCTCAACCGATGGAGACAGTGATCGTCCGCTCGTTTGTGGAGTGGATGGCTGGGGGAGGTTGCAGTTTATCAATGGCGATTTGCTGGGTTTGCTGGTGGCTGATTTTCTAAAGGCACAGGATGTTGTCGTGCCAGTCAGTTCCAATGACGCGGTGGATCAACATCTGGCAGTCAAGGGTATCCAGCCATTCAAGACACAAATTGGGTCCCCCTATGTTATTCAAACCATGGACGCCGTCCATCGGGATAAAGGTCGCTCTGTGGTCGGATGGGAAGCGAACGGAGGATTTATGGTGGGTTCAGAGCTCACATTTGACGGGCGTAAACTAAGTCCCCTTGCGACACGGGATGCATTCTTTCCTATTCTCTGTGTCCTCTTTGCTGCCGTCGAGCAAAAGGGCAGCATTGTTGATTTGCTGGGAAAACTGCCTGCGCGCTTTGGGAAAGCAGGGTTGATCGATCAATTTCCGCAAGAATCCAGTCGGGCTCTGCTTCAGAAATGGACGCCAGACATTGAAGGTTTACTGGACTGGGAATTGAGGGAAGGGGAAGCTCAGCTTCGTTTTAGCTCTGGTGAAAGGCGTTCAGCGACCACTGAGGAGATGCTGATGATTGCCCATCTGTGTGAGGAGGCTACTCAATATTTTCAACCCGATGAAGGATTTACCGCCATACAGCGCATGAACTACATTGATGGTGTCCGTTTCTACTTTGATAATGAAGACATCGGTCATATCAGACCCTCGGGAAATGCACCTCAACTGAGGTTTTATGCCGTGGCAAATGCTCAATTGCGTGCTGATGCCATGGTCGAATTAGCCTTGCGTGAACCGGATGGGTTGCTGCGATCCATGGAATCTGAACTGGCATGATTTTGATTATGGAACAGTGCGCTGCCAAATTGTTCTGTGAAATATCAAGGACAGGTTCGACTTCGAGCTCATGCCGGCCATATATCGAAGGTTTCTGCGTGCCTAACCTCTCCCTGTTGATTGGATTGCTTCTCCAAAAATGGAAAGGGCAGGCTGATCCATTCAGATTCACCTGCTCTTTTTGAAGATGCGCGCATGATGAGTGAGACACGAATCCGATGCATGGTCATGAGACTGAGCCTGATACTCTTCATGACCCTTAGCTCTCAGCTCGCGGCTGATGGAATGATTGATTTAACGGATCGTGGTGACTTAACCACAAGAAGCCCCATTCTGATCGCGCATCGAGGAGGTGTGGTATCGGTGGATGCGCCGCAGTGTTCATTGACCGCCATCACGCGCGCTGCTGAACGAAGTTATGATATGGTGGAACTGGACGTGCAGGCATCTCGAGAGGGTGTGCCGGTTGTGTTTCATGATCGATCACTGGATAAAGCCTGCGGTCGTCCCGGGCGGATTGCTGACTTTGTCTCGAGTGAACTCGCAGATACCAAGTACCTGAATTCACAGGACCATATCCTTACCCTGGATGGCGCTCTGGGGCTTTGTCGCGATCTCAATCTGGGGGTGATGCTGGATTTTAAATCGGGTCAGAAGAATGAGGTCTTCCTGAAGGAGATAGATCTACTCATTCTCAAGAACCACCTGCAGCATGCGACGATCACCATCTCGGGTTCAGAACAAATGCGGAGTCTCATGAAGCACGTCATGTTCACCCCCACTTCGAATGAAATGCTTCATTTGCGCGAAGGACGCAGCATTCGATTAGGTCAACGGTTCTGGTTCGGGTTACCAAATCAACTGTTGCCGGGTGATGTTGAAAAGCTGAAGAAAGCACGTGCGCTCATTTTTCCTGCGATCAATACATTTCGTTATCCTGCAGATGAGCATATGGAATCAGCAGGCAGAGACATTCAACGCCTCCTCAAGGAGGGAGTCGATGGGTTCCAGATAGACTCAGTTTACGATTCGAATTTTACCAAAGTCACTCAGTAGACAGCTGCCCCGCATTAAGATGAGAACCCTGGCTTTCGGTTGTTCCCTTGACTAAACTCTGCCATTGGCAACGCGAGGGTGGATCAGTATAGAACGCTTCATTCATGTGTAACGAGACCTCAGCCATTTTTTCTTGTAAATCAATAAGCAAGGGACTGACATGGAGCGATGTTTCAGTTGCACGTCAATTTCAAAGGGTATGCTCATGTTTGTGTCGCCTCCTTTGCTTTGTTATTCACTGGGTTGGGGCTCTTGTTATCGGATCAATCCCTTGCTGCAGAATGGATTGTTGAGACAGTGGCAGGCACCGGCCTGAAAGGTTATTCCGGTGATGGTGGTCCCGGAATCGAGGCACAGTTGAACAATCCTTACGGTCTGGTTGTCGGGCCCGACAAGGCGTTATATTTTTGTGATATCGACAATCACATTATCCGGAAGCTTTCGGATGATGGGGTGATTTCTACTGTAGCGGGATCCGGTGAGGCCGGGTATTCGGGGGATGGCGGGCAGGCGACTGAAGCTCGGCTGAATCAACCCTATGAAATTAGATTTGATCGAGAAGGTCATATGTTTTTTGTGGAAATGCCCAATCATCTCGTACGAAAAGTCGATGCCAGGACAGGCATCATTACTACCTTCGCTGGCCTGGGGAAAGCTGGTTATTCAGGGGATGGAGGTTCTGCCATTCAAGCTGAGTTCAACCGTCCGCACAGTATCCAGTTTGATACTTGGGGGAATCTACTTATCTGCGATATCGGCAATCATCGGATTCGTAGAGTGGGGCGTTCCAGTCATCTCGTGGAAACATTAAGTGGAACGGGAGAAAAGAAGCCAACACCCAATGGTTCCCCTCTTTTTCATACCCCTTTGAATGGACCGCGTGCTCTGGACATTTCGGAGAATGGCGATCTTTGGCTGGCATTGAGAGAGGGGAATGCTGTCTATCGTGTCGACATGAAAAAGGGGCAATTGCTACACAGAGCGGGTACAGGAAAAAAAGGGTTTACCGGCAATGGGGGGCCAGCCAGAGAGGCAACACTGTCTGGACCCAAAGGGCTCAGCATTGGGCCTGACGGCCATGTCTGGCTCGCGGATACGGAAAGTCACAGCATACGCGTCTTGAACACAAGAACAGGACGGCTTGAGCTTATTGCCGGAACGGGAAAACGGGGTGACGGCCCTGATGGGCCTGCACTCAGGTGCCAGTTAGCCAGACCGCATGGTATCTTCGTTGCCAAGGATGGCTCTGTCTATGTCGGTGACAGCGAAAATCACCGGGTGCGTCGACTCCACCGGACGACAGTAGACGAGTATTAGGGGAGTTTTTTTATTTTGATGTTTCGATACCAGGCTTCACCTGCAGGACCTCCGTGAATTTGCAAGGCGATGATTCCGTCCAGTTCAATCGAGCGGTCTGCCTCAGTATAATCAACAGTCTGATATCCATTGATCCAAAGTTGGATGCGCTTGCCTTCGCAGCGAATGACGTAATCATTCCATTCATCGGGTTTTAAAACTTTGGCCAGTTCTTCACGATCTGGTTCGGCGAGGATCTTGCGACGACGGGATTCATCATAGAGGCAACCTGTGTAATTTTGTCCCAGATCTGCCTGATACCCGATGACCTCATGGTGGTCAGGGATGCGTCGGGTTCGGATTTGAACGCCTGCATTGGTTTGTTTGCCTACCAATCTGAACTGAAGTTGTAGTTCAAAATCCTGATAGGTATCTTCGGTGCTCAGAAATTGATTGCGTGGAATGTCGGCATAGGTCATTCCGCCTACAATGGCGTTGTTTTCTATTCGGAAGTAATGGTAATTACCTTCCCAACCTGCAAATGATTTGCCATCAAAAAGCGACACCCATCCTTGCCCCCACGATAACAAGGTCGATGCTAAGAACAGGCTCAATATGATTTTGGATTTCATCGTATTTTGATAATGGATCGATTTTGGTTTGTGATTGCTTTGTCGCAGCTTAGGGTGTAACCACGCTTCCGACAAGCAAACTGATGACCGAGGACCCAATCAACAAATCGCCAAATAAACCAAATCAATCTCCAGTCGAACGCCTCTTCCCATTTGCATTGAGAGCGCGAGCAGTAGTGGTTGGGGAGTCTCTTCTGGCCCGCCTCAAAAAGAAACTTCATTTCATTCTGATTACAGAGGATATTTCAGAACACCGGATAGAGGAGATCTGTCGCCAATACTCTCATTTACCCATTTTACAATGCTACTCAGTGGAGTCCATTGAATCTCATTTCGGATTTAAAAACACCAAAGTTCTTGGGTTTAAAAAGGGCTCGTTGGCTGTATCAATTCACAAGGAACTCAAAAAAACAGCAAAGCGACTAAATCTGGAGCGCTCACAAAATAACGGCAAAAGCGCTGAAATCTGAAAGATGACTGCACTTATCCAGTGGCCATGACGGCGCCAGCGAGAACAGTTGGGCTTGATTAATGCTCCGGACTGAAGGAAGGAGCGCCAGTTAGAAATCCAAGCGAGGTCAGAAACAAATCTGCCTGATAAAGCGTTTCCTTGTATTTGTTTTTGTTGAAGAACCCGTGCCCCTGGGCCTCGTAAAGATGAAGTTCGCTTCGGCATCCCAGTGCATGCATGAGCCCTTGGAATTTTTCCCCGGTTTCCACGGGGATAAGTTTGTCATGCGTACCCAGAAAAACGGTGGTTGGTGGAGTGCTCTCGTCCAGATTGTGCATAGGAGAAAAGGATTCCCAGTAATCGGCAACACGATCATGACCATATCCACCTGGTCCGTTGTCATAAACAGGATTGAACAATACAAGTGCCTGAGGTGCGCAGTCCACAGGTGGATCCATTGGATAATTGAACCCCTCGACTGTTGCTGTGGTTGCAGCCACATGCCCCCCGGCTGAACCACCGCCGGCAGCGATTCTATGTGGGTCGATACCCAGCTCGTGAGCGAAATACCGAACCCATCGCATGGCTGATTTTCCATCTTCGATACATTTGTCAGGACGGGTTTGATGATTGTTTTTCGTTCTGTATTCAGCGCAGATGGCTACCATGCCCCTGGATGCCAGATAGGCACTTTGAGGGTAAAACTGTTCAGGTGTTCCTCCATTCCAGCCACCGCCGAAGAAAAAAACAATGGCGGGTTTCGTATCAGTGGATTGATGTCCCTCCGGCGTAAACAGGTGCAATGACAGCGTGACATTTTCAATCTGTTTGAATGGAACGATTCTTGTCGGTGTGATTTCATCCTCTGCCATCATACCTGCAGTCAGCGTCAGAGTGATCACCGCAATGAACCATTGCCTGGCCAAAGAAAGCGGGGAATTAACGAATGTTGATTTCATGAATGGATGGATCATGCCAAAGCCATCTCTTGTTGCGCTGGCAAGAATTGGTGGTGATTTTCAAATAAAATGTCCATTTGACTATCTGTGCGCTCACTCCTCGTCGGCTGAGTTATCAAAGCAACTCTTTGATTTTGTCTTCCACATCCTGGGAGTTTTGTCCTCCACTGCCAACCCTCATTAACTGGACTTTTCCTTTGCGGTCCAGCACCACGACATGCGGGATTCCCGTGACTCCATAATATTCGCTCATGGAATTGTCTGACTGAATCGCAAAACGGTGCTCGAGGCCATGTGATTTGGCAAATTCAACCAGCATCTTTTGCTCATCGGCTTTCTCTACTGTTGCCTCGCTCCTGCTGGCGCGCTTGGCTTTTTCATTCCATTCGTAATTGTAATATCGGGTAAGTCCCAGGATGACCAGACCTTTGTCTCCATAGGCTTCTTGAAGGTGTTTCAGATGCGGGAAGGTGGCGATGCATGGCCCACACCAGACAGCCCAGAAATCAAGAAGCACCACTTTGCCTTTGAGGTCTTCCGCAGCCATGGGTTCTCCATTGACCCAAGCCTCGATTGCCAAAGGGCCAGCATCTTGACCGACCATGTTTTCGAGCTTGCGTGCGCGACTCAATGCTTCATCGAATCGAGTCAAACTGGTCAGTCCTGTTTCGTAAATGGACTTGATGGCATCTTCTGATGCCTTCTCCTTGGTGGCATTAACAAAAGTTTTTGCTTCCTTCAATTGCCTTTCTGCTTCCTCAACATCAGCCACTATCAGCTTTTGCAGGGTCATGTTTTTATGCGTGAAATAAATGCCTATGGACTCTTCGTCATTTGGGTTGGCATTGAGTTTTTCAATGATTTCGTTGATGGATGTTTTTGCTGCTTTTATCTGTTTTTGATAAAATTCAATTGCCGAATGAGCTCTGGGAATAAGAGCCTTCGAATCCTCGTTTTCGGGGGTCATTTCGCTCACCACCCGGATGAGATCCGTCAGTTTTTTTTCTGCGGCTTCATTGTCGGTGCCAATCAGTTGTCCGATTCTCCCGAATTCCTGACCGAAATATCGATTGAGATGACTGCTGTCATCGACTTTTTCCTTTGCCTGTTCAGTAGTGATTTCAGCAGAGAATGTTTGAGGTGAAAGAGCGCATGTAAAAATGACAATGGCTCCAGAGATGAACTTGGGCAACTGCGAGAGATATTTCATAGCAAGCTAATTAAGATGTCTTGAGCAATGGTGTCTACCAGAATACGGCAGGAAACTATCCCCCTCAGGCAAATCTTCAAGCTTGAAGTGACAGGCGCACCTGATCATTTGTTCCATCAAATGCCTGCTTCTGGCATTTATTCATTGGTCTAATGGCGATGGTTTTTTAAGATCTCCTGCATCACTCCATAGACCCAACATGAAAACACAATTTCATTTCATCACAAAATTGAGCCTTCAGATCATCTTGGTTGCCTTGATGGGAGCCACTGCTCTGGCAGGAACCGGAAAACCCAACATCATTTATATCATGACAGATGATCTAGGTTACGGTGATCTTGGGTGTTACGGACAACAACGCATCAAGACGCCAAAGATCGATCAATTGGCAGAGCAGGGGATGCGGTTTTCGCAATTCTATGCCGGCTCGACTGTCTGTGCTCCCTCAAGATGCGTTCTGATGACAGGATATCATACCGGGCATGCCCTGGTGAGAGGGAATCGAGAGATCAAGCCCATGGGACAGTGGCCATTGCCTGATGATACCGTCACAGTGGCTGAAGTTTTGAAGAAGGCTGGATACACCACGGGACTCGTTGGGAAATGGGGCCTCGGTGGCCCAGGTTCAACGGGGCATCCGAATCGTCAGGGTTTTGACTATTTTTTCGGCTACCTGTGTCAGCGACATGCGCACAACTATTACCCAGAATTTCTTTTTCGAAATGAAACACGCGTTCCTTTGAAAGGTAACAAGGTGGAAAATGATCGTTTGGACGGGGCAGGGTATGCGACCGATCGAACGACCTTTTCGCATGATTTATGTGCCGATGAAGCCCTTGAATTTGTGAAACGCAACCATGAAAATCCGTTCTTTCTGTATCTGTCATTGACGATTCCTCATGCCAATAACGAAGGTGGTAAGCGTGGAATGGAAGTCCCGGATTATGGGGTATATTCAGCTATGGATTGGCCTGAACCTCAAAAAGGGCACGCAGCTATGATCAGTCGCCTGGATGCCGATATTGGTAAACTCATGGCCTTGCTGGAGGATTTGAACATTGATGAACATACCATTGTGTTTTTTACCTCTGACAATGGACCGCACCGAGAGGGTGGCAACGATCCTGATTTCAATGATTCCAACGGACCTTTGCGTGGTATCAAGCGTGACCTTTACGAAGGTGGTATTCGTGTGCCGATGATTGTTCGATGGCCAGGTAAAATTGCACCTCGATCTGTCTCGGATCACATTGGCTATTTTGGTGACTTTATGACAACCGCTGCAGAGTTGGCAGGAACACGGGCACCCAGAGGACTGGATTCCATTAGTTTTGTGGACGCTTTGTTGGGTAATGATCGACGCCAGAAACAGCATCCATATCTTTATTGGGAGTTTCATGGTGGAGGTCGACATTTTCAGGCCATCCGACTGGGGCCATGGAAAGGGGTGAAGCATCGAAATGGTTCCTTTGAGCTGTTCCGACTTGATCAGGACCTGGGCGAGTTGCACGATGTGGCAGGAAACCATCAGTCCTTGGTGACCCAGCTGAGTATTGAAATGGAACGATCCCATCAGGATAATCCCATGTGGCAATAAAAGGGGGCTGATTTGGGTGCATGAAAAGTTGAGAACAATGAAACATTCCCTCAGTCAATGGCTTCAGAATGTGACTTTGAACAGGTTGATGTCATCTTCCTGTTGCATTCTTCCGTTTGTTTTGCTTTTTGGAGTGACGGTTCATGCCGATGACTCGAAACTGTTTCTGGAGAAGGTCGCGCCCATGCTCGAGACGCATTGCCTGCGCTGTCATTACCCCGGTAACGAAGAAGGAGATGTTTCGCTCGCAACACCTGATGACCTGCGTAACGGAGGTTACCTGGATATCCGGAATGGAGATCAATCCCATTTGCTGGACCTGGTCGAGCCCGTGAGTGCAGGGAAGAAACCGGAGATGCCCGAAGACGGCGATCCTTTGTCCTCTGAACAGGTAGGGGTTTTGCGGAAATGGGTGGTTCAGGGGGCTCTCTGGCCCAAAGGTAAGGTCCTCAAGGAAGCTTCTCAGGCAGACGCATCATGGTGGGCCTTTCAAGCGCTGAAAGAAGTGAGCGTCCCTGATGTCACGAAAGCTCCAGTTTCATGGAAACGGAATCCAGTCGATGCCTTTATTTTCGAGGAGCTTCAAAACCAGCATTTATCACCTTCATTGCCCGCCAGTCGCAGGCAGTTGATCAGGAGGCTTTGCTTTGATCTCACAGGTTTGCCTCCTTCAGTGGAGCAGGTTGAGCGATTTGTCGGTGATCCTTCACCCGATGCGTATGAGCACCTGGTGGATCGACTCCTGGCTTCGCCGCATTACGGGGAACGATGGGGCAGGCACTGGCTGGATGTCATACGTTTTGGTGAAAGTCGCGGATTTGAGCGTAACGAAATCATTCGAAATGCCTGGCCTTTCCGTGACTATGTCATCCGTTCTTTTAACCAGGACAAACCCTTGAACAGATTGATCAAGGAGCATCTTGCCGGTGACCAGCTCGGTCCCAATCAACCGGATGTCGAAATTGGAACCACTTTTCTGGTTTGTGGTCCATATGATGATGTGGGAAATCAGGATCCCGCTCAGGCTGCTCAGATCCGCGCCAACACCATTGATGAAATGATCCGTGCCAGCTCCGAAGCCTTTCTTGGCCTGACCGTAGGTTGCGCGCGCTGTCATCACCATAAATTCGATCCCATCTCTCAGGAAGACTATTACCGGTGGTATGCGACTTTTGCAGGAGTACGCCATGGTTCGCGTGAAATTGCCAGTAATGCAGAACGCGAGCAACGCAAGAGAATGATGGAGCCACTGGATGCTGAACGAAATGGACTGGCAAAGGAGAGAGAGAGACTTGAGCTTGTCATCCTGAAGCGTGCGGAAATGAAAAAAGATTTGTTTGCCGAATCCTGGACAAGAGACCCGATCAAGCGAACGGGAGTTGAAGAACGGTTTGAAAAGCGGCTTGCAAAATATGTTCGACTAATCGTGGAAGGCACCGAAAGCAATCCATATGCAAGCTCAGGTTACGGGATCGACGAATTCGAAGTATGGACCTCAGGAAAAACGGGGCAGAATGTTGCGTCACTCGCTTTGGGGGGATTCGCAAAGGGTGCAAGCCGTATTGCAGAAGATTTTGTGAAGGCATACAGTGCGCAGTTGACGATTGACGGTGAATACGGAGCCCGCTGGATTGCTCGGGGATCTGAACTGAGCATCACACTTTCCAAACCAACTGAAATCGATCGTATTTATTTTTCCAGTGACAGAGGCGGCGATGCAGGCAATCAGCAGGTTGCCAATTTTGTCTCTGAGTATCGACTGGAAGTTTCGTTAGACGGTGAGCAATGGGAAAAGGTGGCGGACTCTCACGACCGCCAACCCGTCAACGAAGCACATCGTAAGTGGCGTTGGATGAAGATGGAGCAAACGAGTGAGGAGCGGCAGCAATTGAAGGGGCTGGATCGTGCCATCGCACGAGTGGATCGCGAGCGCAAGGATGTGCCTGAACTGCCCCGCTGGTGGGCGGGAAATTTCACTGGTATTGAAGAATCAACCTACGTGTTCATCGGAGGAAATCCTCAGCGTAAAGGTAAGGAAGTTGTGCCTGCGAGCCTCTCTGCTTTCGATACAGCCTCTGAAGGTTATCGCCTTGATCCGGGGGCTGCCGAAGGAAAAAGGCGGTTGGCGCTCGCCAATTGGCTTGTGTCCGGCGAGAATCCATTGACGCCGCGGGTGTGGGTGAATCGCATCTGGCAAAAACACTTTGGTCATGGTTTGGTCAGTACTCCAAGTGATTTTGGTGTCATGGGAAGTCAGCCAAGTCATGCGGATTTGCTGGATTGGTTGGCAGGTCAGCTTTTGGACAATGGATGGCGCATGAAACCGCTCCACAAATTATTGCTGATGTCTCAAGCGTATCGACAGTCTTCCACTTTTCGATCCGATGCTGCTCGTGCAGATGCAGATTCCAAATTTCTCTGGCGATTCCCACCTCGCCGACTTTCTGCAGAGGAGATTCGTGATTCCATGCTGAAAGTATCGGGAATGCTCAAGGAGGAAATGGGGGGGGCTGGTTTCAAGTTGTACCGCTATCTTCAAGATAATGTCGCTACCTACCAGCCATTGGATCATCATGGTTCTGAAACTTATCGGCGCGGTATTTATCATCACAATGCACGCGCGGCCATTGTTGATCTGATGACGGAATTTGATTGTCCAGATCCGGCTTTTCCTGCGCCGAAACGAGCCTCTACCACCACACCGCTTCAGGCGCTTACCCTGTTGAATCACTCTTTTACACTCGACATGGCAAAAGCACTTTCAAATCAATTAGATCAAGATTCAGCAGGCGATGATGAACGATGGGTTACGCTTGCCTATTTGAGATCCTATGGGAGAAACCCAGTAGAAAGTGAATTGAAAAAAGCACTGGCTTACAAAGCAGATCTGGGAGGTGTTCTTTTTTGCCGGGCATTGTTTAATTCCAATGAATTTATCCACATTGATTGATCTGTCATTCAAAGCATGATGAAAACTCCAACACAATCCGCATGGCAGGCTCTCCGAAATAGACGCGGATTTTTACATGATGTTTACACTGGCCTGGCAGGTGTGGGTTTGACAGCCTTGTTGAGACAGGAGGGGCTGGCCGATGTCCCACGTAATTGGGAACCTGGTTTGGGGCAGACGCATCATCTGCCAAAAGCTTCGAGAGTGCTTCAGATTTTTTGTCCCGGAGCGGCCTCTCATATGGATTTGTGGGAACATAAGCCCGGGCTGGATCAATGGCATGGGAAGCCACTTCCCGGAGAAGAGGCCTTCCTTTCCTTCCAGGGTAAAAATGGCAATCTCATGCGCAGTCCATGGCCCTTTGTTGCGAGTGGTCAAAGTGGAAAAAAGATTTCCTCTATGTTACCTTACATGGCCAGACACGTGGATGATATTGCCTTTTTTCATGGCATGCATTCCAGGACAAACACACATGGTCCGGGATGTGTTTTCATGAACACTGGTCATCCCACCGAAGGCTTCCCAAGCACGGGAGCGTGGATGAGTTATGCTTTGGGTTCGGCCAATGAAAATCTACCGACCTATGTGGCCATCCCGGACGTAAGAGGGGAGCCCCCGAATGGAAAAGCGAATTGGAGCAATGGGTTTTTACCCGCAAGGCATCAGGCCATCTTGATGAGTGCGCAACAGCCCATTCGAAACCTGACACGCCCAGGGGGGGTTTCTGCTTCAGAAGAACAAAGAACACGATCATTGATTGAGTTTTTGAATCAACAACACGCTGAAGATCGATCCGGTGATTCCGCTCTGCAGGCGAGAATGGCTGCCTATGAATTAGCGGCACGTATGCAGCTCTCTGCTCCAGAGGTTTCGGATTTAAGTAGAGAACCAGACTCAGTGAGAAAGCTTTATGGAGTCGGCGACAGTAATACCCTCAAGGATGGTTATGCACAAAATTGCATCCTGGCTCGGCGCTTGTTGGAGCGTGGCGTACGCTATGTAAATCTCTATTGTGCATCAAGAGCCAGCGGAGTGGACGGACTGTTGAATTGGGATGCGCACAAGACCTTGAAATCTGATTACGAGCGGCATTGTCCGATCTTTGATCAACCAACGGCCGCTTTGCTGACGGATCTCAAACAACGTGGCATGCTGGACGACACTCTGGTCTTATGGACGACCGAGTTTGGGCGCATGCCAACACATCAGGAAGGAACTTCTGGCCGTGATCATAATCCCGACGGCTTCACATGCTGGATGGCAGGTGCGGGTGTCAAGGGCGGCACGAGTTATGGCGCGACAGATGAATTTGGTCGAAGAGCGGCTATAAATCCAACCACCGTCTGGGATTTTTACGGAACGGTTCTTCATCTTCTTGGCTTTGATCATGAACGCCTGAGTTATTATTACAATGGATTCGATCGTCGATTAACAGACGTGCATGGTGGGGTCGTTCGTGATGTCCTGGCTTGAAGGGGTGAGATAGGAACCTCCCAAACCTCACAGCACTGCGAGTGGACGCCTGGGATATGTAGATTCTTTGCGGTTCCAGTCTGCGTGGGGCCAAACCTTATCTCGACCAAAAACCAAATGCGCGATCTAACGACTCCAGATTTCAAACGTCATGGGGATCCCCGCATGTTTGGCAAAGGGGAGATCTTAGATGCATATCCATACGTCAACAAACACACAGCGTATTTTTTGAACGACATGTGTCAGATGAGCCAGTCAAGGCTGGCCGGGTGAATCCATCTGATTTCGAGGAAACCGTCTTGGAAAGGTATTGAGTCAGATTTAATTAGTCTTTCTTCTGGTATCGACAGAGCGCTCTGACGCAAATCCTTAAGGCTTGATTTCAATTGACTCTTTTGCAACGGGGGCAGTAAGTAAGCAATTTTTTTTGAAATAAGTGTATGTTGTGGCTCAAATACTTATATCCTGATTTGATGATTTCCTTCGGTATTTCCTCTCGGTGAAATTTTTACAATGCGACGATTGAGCAGTTTGATCTGCCTGAATCATTTCACGATTACTCATAATCTGATAAAAAAGATGGAAATAACTGGGCTGTGGATGTAAATCTAATCCAGTGAATGCACGTTATCCAAACAAAGCTCTGATCCGACGTCTGACGGCGTCGGTCGTATGTCTTTGTTGGTTGGCGAGTTTTGTCTATTGCCAAACCTTGTGTCTGATGGGGGCAGACCTGAATCACTTCAGGGATGGTTCATCCACCGAAACGTCTGCCACTTGTCACGGCGCAACAAAAGCATCCTCGCCTCCTTGCCATTCCAATTCGGGATCATCAGATTCAGAAGGAGGAAGCCTTTGTTGTTGTTCTGTGGATTTGATCAGTCAAAACGCACATCAAGCTGATTGGGTTCAGGCTCATGATTTGCTGATCCCCCAACATTGCCTTTTGCCAAGTATTCAGCCCGTTTCGTCCATTGAGACAATGCTCGATTACTTGTCTTCTCAATCATGGCGTGACTGGACGCTCACACCTGAACTGTGTCTTGGGCCGGCTATTCACAGCCAGGCTCCTCCTTCTTTTTCCTAATCCTCCACTTCTCGTTGTGACCACCTGTTTTCTTGTGGTCTTTGATTTTAATTAATCTGCCAGAGACTGACGTTTCGTCGGTCAGGCAAGTCATTCGGGCCTTCATAGAATCGTTCGATTGATGGTGAGATTTCCCGATGAATATACAAAATTTACTTAATCCTATTTGGAGCCTAGTTCCAAGTGTCCTTATGTTGGGCTGTGCCACATCTATTTCCAATTCCTATGATCATAGAAATGGGACGACCGAAAAAATGCCTCAATTGAACCCAACGGCATCCATTTCCGATCAAGGAATCGAAATGGAACTACAGTATTCTTTAGAAGGTTATTTGGAATATGCGGCATTACAAAATGCTGGATTGCGTTCTAAGTTTTCACAATGGAAGGCGGCTCTTGAACGAATTCCACAGGTTTATTCACTACCCGATCCCAAATTCAACTATGGTTATTACATTAGCGAAGTGGAGACACGTGTGGGACCGCAAAATCACCGTGTTGGGATTGCTCAAACCTTTCCTTGGTTTGGGGAATTAGGTTTGAGAAATGATAAAGCCTCAGAGGAAGCCGAAATTGCAAAAGAACGTTTTGATGCGGAAAAGGTAAGGCTTTTTTACCAAGTGAAAGCTGCTTATTACGAATATTATTACCTGGGCCAGGCAATTGATATTACACACCAAAACATTGAATTGCTGAAAAATCTCGAAGGTGTGGCTCAGGCGAAAGTGCGGGCAGGAAGTGGGATAGGTGGCGTCATGCAGGCCCAGATTGAAATTGGCAAATTGGAAGACCGATTGAAGACTTTGAATGAAATGCGCCTTCCTGTTTTGGGGAAACTAAATGTCGCCGTTGGTTTAGAAATCGAGAACCATCTACCCATGCCAAAAAACATCACATACTCGCCGGTTTCGATTGAGTGGGATCTGTTGTCTTCATTCATCAATAAATCCAATCACGAGGTGAAACGGCTGAAGCATCAGGTGAAAACAAGATCCATTGATGTAGCACTAGCTAAAAAACAATTCTATCCCGATGTGCAGCTGGGCGTGGATTACATTGCTACCGGGGAATCTGCCAATCCTGGTATATCGGACAGTGGAAAGGATCCCGTAATGGTAATGTTTTCGCTGAATATTCCTTTGTGGTATGGAAAAAAACGTGCCGCTCTTGCCGAAGCGGAACACCAGTATCATGCATCCATAGCCGACCTTCAGAATTCAAGGAATCAACTCAATGCTGATCTGAAAATGGCGTTGTTTGAATTTCAAGATGCTGAACGAAAATTCATATTATATCAAACGACACTCACAACCTTGGCCAGGAATTCACTGAATGTTGCGCGTGAATCTTATGAAGGGGGGCGCGTAGAATTTTCTGAACTTATCGATGCTCAACGCCTGTTGCTCGAATTTCAACTATCTTATGAACGAGCGCGGACTGATCACGAAATCAGTCTTGCGAAAATTGAACGAATCCTTGGTAGAAAATTACCCCAGCCTCTGCAAATGGAGGGAAGTCCTAAATTATGAAAAAGATTTTATTATTCAATATCCCCATTGTTGTTTTGGCTTTTCTTGCAGGAATGCTTTTTAAAGGCAGCTCCAAACAAATTCGCATGGATGGTTTAACGGAGCATGCAGATGACAGCAATGTTGCTTTTTACACATGTTCGATGCACCCGTCTGTTAAATTACAGGATCCAAATGCCAAGTGCCCCATCTGTGCCATGGATCTTATTCCAGTTACATCCGGGACCGATGATTTGGCGGGATTTCCTTCCTTATCGCTTTCTCCAAGAGCCATGAAATTGGCTGAAATCGAAACAACCGCTGTCGAACGTAAGTTTGTTGAAACAGAGATTAGGATGGTGGGTAAAGTGGAATATGATGAAACACGCCTGTCCTATATCACCGCTTGGGTGCCTGGACGTCTTGATCGGCTTTATGTCGATTATACTGGAGTAGCGGTCAACAGGGGAGATCACCTTGTAGATTTATATAGTCCTGATTTATTGTCGGCACAGGAAGAATTGCTTCAGGCTATCCAAACATCTGAATCTTTGAAGACCAGTGAAAGCAATTTTTTGAAAAGTAAATCCTTGGCCAATATCGAATCGACTAAGGAGAAACTGCGATTATGGGGCTTATCTGAAGATCAGATTTCAGCCATCGAAGAAAGTGGAACTTCCACGGACCATATCACCATCAATTCACCGATTAGTGGCATAGTCGTTCACAAGGATGCCTTGGAAGGGATGTATGTTAAAACCGGTAATCGGGTATACACGATTGCAGATTTATCCAAAGTATGGGTCAAGCTCGACGCATATGAATCTGATCTCCCCTGGTTGCATTATGGGCAAGCCGTCGAGTTCCGAACCGAAGCTTATCCTGGACAGGTGTTCAAAGGTCAAATTGCCTTCATTGACCCCATTCTCAATTCCAGCACTCGCACGGTGAAGATCAGGGTCAACCTTCCTAATCCCGACGGTAAGCTTAAGCCAGACATGTTTGTTCGTGCCACTGTTAAGTCGCGAGTGGCAAAAGGAGGGCGTGTGATGAATCCTGATTTAATGGGGAAATGGATTAGCCCCATGCATCCTGAAATTGTTAAAAATGAGCCCGGTAGCTGTGATATATGTGGCATGGATTTAGTGAGTGCCGAATCGATGGGATATGTTTCTGCTGATCATTTGGAGGAAGAAGCTCCTTTGGTGATTCCTGCATCAGCACCCTTAATCACTGGAAAACGTGCGGTGGTTTATCTCTCAACCAAACCCGGCCATTTTGAGGGGAGGGTAGTGGAGCTTGGGCCCAGGGCAGGTGATTATTATATTGTGTTCGATGGTTTGGAGGAAGGTGAGCAAATTGTTAGCAGAGGCAGTTTCAAGATCGACAGCGCAGTTCAAATCCAAGCCAAACCCAGTATGATGAATCCAGATGGGGCAGAAGGTTCCATGCCTCATCATGATCATTCCAGTCATGCTCAAGGGAAATCAAATGATAACCAAATGGAATCAAACCCTCCAGTGGTTTCCGTATCAGATGTTCCTGATGCCTTGACTCAAGTGTTGAAATTAATGTTGAACGACTATCTTGAACTTCAATCTTCCTTAAGCCATGACAGCATAGAAAAAAGTCAAGAACACACAGCCTCATTGAAACATCAACTAGATACAATGGAGGAAGGCATGCTTGAGGAAGATGGCGAGTCTTTTTGGGATGGTCATGTCAATTTGATGGATGCTGCATTGATTCGTATGGACAAGGCGCCTGATATTCAGAACGTGCGTGAGGGATTTTTGGAATTGTCCAACGCGCTGGTCCCAATGCTGAAACAATTCGGAAGTGGCCTGGAGCAGGAGATACTCATTTATCACTGCCCCATGGCATTCAGGGGAAAGGGTGGCGATTGGATTCAAAACAAGTCAGGGATTGAGAACCCTTACTTTGGCAGCTCAATGTTTACCTGTGGTGAGCTAAAAGAGCGCCTGACCCTGACACCAGAAAAGGGGGATGATCTTCTCCATGAGTAAATCGCCTCAAGAAAAGCCAGGGCCTTTGGGAAGGCTCATCGAATTTTGTTTACGCAACAAGGTGGTGGTCATTCTTGGTGTTTTCTCTTGTATCACATGGGGATTGTTGGTCGCACCTTTCGATTGGGAATTAGGTGATCTGCCAAGAGATCCTTTACCGGTGGATGCGATTCCGGACATTGGAGAAAATCAGCAAATTGTATTTACTGAATGGATGGGGCGATCTCCTCAGGATGTTGAAGAACAGGTTACCTATCCTTTGACGGTTTCACTTCTGGGCGTGCCCGGGGTGAAAACGGTTCGAAGCTACTCCATGTTTGGCTTCTCCACAATTTACATCATTTTCAAAGATAACATTGATTTCTATTGGTCTCGATCAAGGGTGCTGGAGAAATTAAACAGCCTTCCTTCTGGGGTTCTGCCGTCCGGTGTTCAACCTACTTTGGGGCCAGATGCAACGGCATTAGGACAGGTCTTTTGGTACACTTTGGAAGGGCTGGATGAGTCAGGGAATCCAACTGGAGGTTGGGATTTAGATGAATTGCGTTCGGTTCAGGATTGGCAGATTCGTTATGCGTTGCTTTCGGTTGAAGGTGTCAGTGAGGCAGCTTCTGTCGGAGGGTATGTAAGAGAGTATCAAATTGATGTGGATCCAGATGCCATGCGTGCATTCGACGTTAGTTTGGAAGAGGTTTTCATGGCAGTCAAGATGGCCAACGTAGATGTGGGGGCCAGAACGATTGAAGTCAATCAGGTGGAATATGTCATTCGCGGTGTTGGGTTCATTAAATCGTTGAAAGATATTGAGAACAGCGTGATCAAGGTAAATGACAATGTGCCCGTTTATGTAAAAAATGTGGCAAACGTGCTCCATGGTCCCGCCCTCCGTCGGGGAGCACTTGATAAGGAAGGTGCCGAAGCTGTCGGCGGGGTAGTTGTCGTTCGATACGGGGAGAATCCGCTTCAAGTCATTCAGAATATAAAATCCAGAATTGCGGAACTAACACCGGGGCTACCCCAAAAAACGTTGGCTGATGGGACTGTGAGTCGGCTGGCCATTGTGCCCTTTTACGATCGTACGGGTTTAATCAATGAAACGTTGGAAACACTCAGCGATGCCCTCTTCGAAGAGATCCTGGTCACCATCATCGTGGTGCTTGTCATGGTCATGCATTTCCGTAGTTCCATGCTCATTGCTGGTTTGCTTCCACTATCGGTGCTCATTTGTTTCAGTGCCATGAAAGTAGTGGGTGTGGACGCCAATATTGTGGCATTATCAGGTATCGCGATTGCCATTGGAACCATGGTCGATATGGGGATTGTGATTTGTGAGAACATTCTCAAAAATCTGGACGACGCCCAGCCCTCTGAGGATACATTACAGATCGTTTTGCGAGCTTCCAAAGAAGTTGGAAGTGCTGTGCTGACTGCCGTAGCGACGACCGTGATCAGCTTTCTTCCGGTGTTTACCATGGAGGCTGCTGAAGGAAAGCTATTCACGCCACTTGCCTGGACTAAAACTTTTGCATTGTTGGCTTCTGTGTTGGTTGCCATCTGCGTGATCCCACCGTTTGCTCACACTTTATTTGCCTCCAAAATCAAAGGTAAAACCTTAAAGAAAACCGTGTTCGGATTAGTCTTCATCACTGGTGCAGGCCTAGGTGCAACATGGGTGATCGGATACTTGAAGGGAACCTCTCCTCACATGCTTTGGGGACTGCTTGGCATCGTTTTGTTAATCACCAGTGCTTATCGCATGATGGAGCATCGTTTGCCTGAATCATTCACGACGCATATACCTCGTGTATTCAATTATTTGGCCGTCATGGTGCTTGGCTATTTTCTCGCAAAACATTGGTTACCATTAGGCCTGGAGCAGGGGGTTTTGCTTAATTGCATTTTTGTGGGTACGATGATTGGGGGATTATTATCCGTCGTTCATTTGTTTCTCAAATATTACGGTTCAATGTTGGAATGGTGTTTGGGACATCGCCTGATCTTTATGTTACTACCCTTGGTTCTTGTGATGCTTGGAGGGATGTCCTGGTTAGGATTCAATGGGTTATTTGGTTGGTTGCCAAACGGGGTGCGCAGCATTGCCCCCCTGGCTCACGCACAGCACCTGTTCCCTGGATTAGGTAAGGAGTTCATGCCTTCGCTGGACGAGGGCTCTTACCTGTATATGCCATCGACCATGCCTCATGCGTCGATTGGCGAATCCATGGACGCCATGCGTAAGCAGGACATGGCGATTCGTCAAATCCCCGAAATAGAAAGTGTGGTGGGTAAGCTGGGGCGAGCGGAAACTCCGCTTGATCCCGCACCTGTTTCCATGGTGGAAACCATCGTTAATTTCCTGCCCGAATACATCACGGATGAACAGGGACATCCACTAACATTTAGATACGATTCACAACAAAATGATTACTTCCGCGATCGTCATGGGCATACTGTAAATGCGCCTGATGGTCAGCCTTATTACGTGTCGGGAAAATTTGAAAGAGATGGGGCAGGAGAATTGATTAGCGATAAACACGGCAGGCCTTTTCGCCTATGGAGAGCCGCATTAAATCCTGAAATGAATGAAGGTCGTGATTTTTGGAACGGTATTGAGAACTCGGAAGATATCTGGAATGCCATTGTTCAAGCAGCCAAGATTCCGGGGTCTACTTCTGCACCTAAACTGCAGCCCATTGCTGCGAGAATTGTGATGCTTCAGAGTGGCATGCGTGCTCCGATGGGGATCAAGGTCAAGGGACCCGATTTGGAAACGATCGAACGGGTTGGGTTGAGATTAGAGCAGCTGCTCAAAGAGGTTCCATCGATTGAACCTTCCACTGTTTTTTCTGATCGCATTGTTGGAAAACCCTATTTGGAAATTGTGATCGATCGAGAGGCTATTGCAAGATACGGCATTCAATTGGCTCGGGTGCAAGAGGTGATTGAAGTGGGTATCGGCGGGAAACGCATCACGACAACCGTGGAAGGTCGCGAGAGGTATCCAGTGCGCGTGCGATATCTTCGTGAGCTGCGTGATCAGATTGAATCACTTGGCCGCATCCTGGTTCCCGCTCCGAATGGAAATCAAATACCATTGGGACAATTAGCAAATATCGAGTATTTGCGTGGTCCTCAAAGTATCAAGAGTGAGGATACATTCTTAATTGGGTATGTGCTTTTTGATATGAAACCCGGTTACGCCGAAGTGGAAGTGGTGGAGGCTGCCGATGCCTTTCTGCAAAGCAAGATCACTGACGGTACTCTGGAAATTCCAGATGGTGTCAGTTTTACTTTTGCAGGAAGTTATGAAAATCAGGTGCGATCCGAAAAGCGCTTGATGGTTGTTCTTCCTCTCGCCTTGTTGGCCATCTTTCTGATTCTTTACCTTCAATTTCGTTCTACTGCGAATGCAATGCTCGTTTTCTCTGGAATCATTGTGGCGTGGGCCGGCGGCTTCTTGATGCTGTGGTTTTATGGTCAGGATTGGTTTCTTAATTTTTCGTTGTTTGGTTTTAATTTTCGAGAGCTCTTTCAAGTCCGTCCCTTCAATTTAAGTGTCGCCGTATGGGTAGGTTTTCTTGCCTTGTTCGGGATCGCATCCGATAACGGTGTTATCATGGCCACTTACCTGGATCAAAAGTTTCGAGGATTAAAGGATATGTCTATTTCAGATATACGCCTTGCCACTATCGAGGCAGGTGTCAGACGAGCACGTCCTTGCATGATGACAACCGCCACCACCGTATTGGCGTTGATCCCTATCCTGACTTCAACCGGGCGCGGATCAGATATCATGGTTCCCATGGCGATACCTTCCTTTGGTGGCATGCTGGTGGTGGTTATCAGTATTTTTGTCGTACCTGTTCTTTACTGCTCAATGAAGGAATTTACGCATCAAACAAAGATGCATGCAGATACCGGAGCCTTCTTGTCTGCCGCCACCTTGTTCATCCTGCCATTGTTGTACTGTGGTTTGTTGGAATGGAAGAATCAGGGATTGAGTCAAGGTAGTAAGAGAGATCAAAGGGAGTGATTCAAACTGGGGAAAGACATTCTCAAAGGATTTCCATTTGGTAGAGCCACGTTGCTGCGCTGCGATAACGCATCCAACTGTAATTGTTACAGATATATTCTTGAAGACGCGCGTGGCCCAGCCAAACAGGATCTTTCCTTTCGGTTTGAAACACTCCTTCAATCAGAGGAATATTTCATGACTTCTAATTCAAAATTCTGTGAACTCTGTGATCTCCGTGATCAATTTTCACTCATCACACTCGCAAAATAAAATTACCACACCATCACAAATCTTGAAGTTTAAGCTTGTCAAATCCCGCAGGATGCAGAGTTTTCCTCCTCTGAAAACGAACAAACAAGATCAGCAGGTATCCAATGACAAAGGGTGGATGGCTCCCAACTTCCCTTGGGAACCACGACGCTTTCCAATCTTTTACGGTTGGGTCATCGTGTTTGGAGCCACTGTAGGGACTCTATTCACGATCCCTGGTCAAACGATGGGTTTTAGTGTCTTCACTGATATTCTCATGAAGGAACTTGGTTTGTCTCGTGTGGCCTTGAGTCTTGCCTATTGTATTGGCACCGTTGCCAGCGGTCTGATGCTGCCCTGGATGGGGCGCTTGCTTGATCGATGGGGAGACCGGCAGATGACGGTTGCCGCAACGGCAGCTACGGGTGCGGTTTTGTTTTACTTGAGCGTAGTCGCTGATTTGAGTCGCTTGCTGTCACAGATGTTTTCTGAGCGCTGGCAGACGGCATGTTCTTTTGCATGCATCGGTTTCGGTTTTTTCATGATACGCATCTCAGCTCAGGGGGTGTTGTCGATGACTTGCCGGAACGTGATGGGTAAATGGTTTGATGTCAAAAGGGGGATGGCACTTGCTTTTAGTGGCGTCTTCGTATCATTCGGGTTTTCCCTTGCTCCGCGCTGGCTGAATCACTGGGTCGAACAATATGGATATGAAGGCACCTGGAGATTAATCGGTTTTTCAACGCTTGCTATCATGGGGCCTTTGGGTTGGCTGATCTTCCGAGATAGACCTGAGGATTGCGGGCTGATGATGGACGGCGTCACGCAAAAAGCAGAAACCTCCACTAACATGGACATGGTCATTCATCATGATTTTACACTGAAGGAAACCCTCCAGACCTTCTCCTTTTGGCTGTTTAATCTATCCTTTGCTTTCTATGCCATGTTTGCAACGGCTTTTACCTTTCACATTCTTTCCATCGGTTCTGAATTTGCCTTCAATAAAGAACGGATTTTGACTTTGTTCGTCCCCATGGCCGTGGTCAGTGTCGTCACGAATTTCAGCTTCGGCTGGATCAATACCAAAATGCGATTGAAGTATTTGCTCATGTTGATGAACCTTGGAGGGCTCGCAGGAGTTTTTGGGCTTTATCAATTGACCCACAACTGGGGTGTGATTGCCTATGTGGTTGGCAATGGAATTGCAGGTGGTGGCTTTGTCAGTCTTTCGGGTATCATATGGCCAAGGTTTTTTGGTCGCTTATGGTTAGGTTCGATCAGTGGAATCAACATGTCCACCATGGTCATTGCAAGCGGTATGGGGCCTTTGATTTTTGGTTGGAGTGAACAAATGGGAGGTTCCTACCGCCCGATTTTACTACTGAGCATGATCATCCCTCTCGCACTCGCCATTCTCAGCTTCTGGGCTGATAATCCTCAAAGAAAACTGGGTGACACACTTAGCAGTTAAAACGGGTTGATCAGACGATATTTGTTCTACTCCGCTGCCTAACTATGTAAGCTCTCTGCATCCACTTAATTCTGCCTTCGATTTATTGGTGGATTTGTGGACAGGATGCATTGTATGCAGATACCATAGCTACCTTTGAGAGTCTTTGGCGACAAATCTAAAAGTCATCTTGAGCAAAAGCACAAAACAAAAATGGTGAATTCATTGAATCAAAAGATTCGCAAGGTGATTGGCTGTTGCATGCTGATCAACCTGTTCATCAGCTTACAGGCAAATGATTCATTCGATATCATAAAAGAGGCATACCTTCACAACGATCATCTCAGATTTGAATCAACCGTCCTGATTCAGGATAACCTGGATGAGCCTCTTGCTTTTGAGGTGCTTGATGATGGGCGTGTTTTCCTTATAGAGCGGAAGGGAACCATCAAGTTGTATCAGCCCACTGATGCGAGCGTAAGGACAATCGGGTTCCTGGAAGTCAATACGAGCGGTAACGAAGAGCAGGGTTTAGTGGGGATGACTCTCGACCCCGATTTTCGAGAAAATGGATGGATGTATCTTTATTATTTTCATCCGAATCAAGCCAAGGCGATTATCAGTCGCTGGGATATCCTTGATGATACCCTCATGGCGGATTCAGAAAAAATTCTGTTGGGATTTCCTGCACAACGTGAAACCTGTTGTCACACGGGGGGAGGGATGACTTGGGATAAGGATGATAATCTTTATATCGCGACAGGGAACAATACCGGGATCAATGAAACATCCCACACTGATGAACGACCGGGTCGTAGTAGTTGGGATGGCCAGCGTGGTGCTTCCAATACCGATAGTCTTGAAGGGAAAATTTTGAGAATTTTCCCAGAACCCAATGGTAGCTATTCCATTCCCCACGGAAATCTTTTTCCTCTCACCACTCCTTTGACACGGCCGGAAATTTACACCATGGGCCATCTTAATGCGTGGAGAGTTTCCATCGATAGTGCGACAGGTTATCTATATTGGGGGGAGACGGGGCCTGACGGAAGCGAGGATTCCAAACTCGGACCAAAAGGATTCGATGAATTCAATCAAGCTCGTGGTCCGGGGTTTTTTGGGTGGCCCTATTTCATGGGGGATGCTGCATACCCTCTCATGGATTATGAAACGAATACTCCCGGTGAAATAAAAAATCCGAAATCTCCAACGAATCTTTCACCCAATAATACAGGGATGACTGAATTGCCTCCTGTTTCTCCTTCCTTTATCAATTATTCCCATGATCAAAATGAACGATTTCCTTCCCTGGGAACCGGGGAGCGCTCGGCCACAGGTGGGCCCGTCTACCGTCGAGCAGATCATCCAAAAGCCATGCACCCATGGCCTGATTATTTTGAAGGCAAATGGTTTGTTGCAGAATTTTCAAGGAAAGCCATTTTTATGATAGCCATGGATAATGAGGGCAATGCTCAATCCCTTGAACGATTCCTGCCCGATTACCATCCCTCGGGGCCTATCGACATGAAATTTGCTCCAGACGGGAATTTATATGTTCTTGAGCATGGCGAGGGACGGTTTAAGTCAAATTCCGAGGCAAAATTGGTACGCATCATCTATGATGATAACGGCCACTCAAAATTGTAAATATTCCATCTGAACTCAAATGATGCGCCACCGGTCAAAACCCTTATCAAGATTGTAAATACCCACCATGAAATCCAACTTAAATATTTTTTCACGACGGCACTTCATGCGTCAATGCGTCCTTGGAGCTTCACTCTGGCAGGTCAACGGCCTGATGGCCGAGGCTTTGGTCAAGACGCCAAAATCAACGGAAGGCCCCTTCTATCCCGATACTCTCCCTCTGGATACGGACAACGATCTACTGATCATTAATGATTCGATCAACCCCGGAGTTGGACAGGTCACATGGCTGAGCGGCCGTATTTTAGATGCGCATGGCCAACCGGTACGCAATGCTTTGGTTGAAATCTGGCAATGCGACGGTAAAGGGGTCTACTATCATTCGGGCAGTGGTGATGACCTTAAGCGGCGTGATACCCATTTTCAGTGTTTCGGCAGATTTTTAACCGGAGCCAAGGGTGAGTATGTGTTCCGCACCATCAAGCCGGTGCCTTACCCGGGCCGCACACCCCACATACATTTCAAGGTAAAACGTCAAGGCAAGGATCTGTTAACAACTCAGTGCTATATCAAAGGTCATCCTGGTAACAAAAAAGATGGATTGTGGAATCGTATCAAAAATTCAAGGCAACAAGCAAATGTGACTGTTGATTTTACTCCCATTCCAGGCTCCATGATGAACGAATTGGCTGCAACCTTTGATGTGGTGCTCGGTTGGACCCCGAAAGCTGGTTAATCGCTCACGCAATTTGAATGCATCAATCATCCAAAGCATCATGAAGATCTTTTTAGTTCAATTATCAGCTAGCTTAATGTTTTTCTCTGCGTTTTTGCTCTTTGCAGATTCACTGGATGATATTTACAAACTGGGCCCGGATTCATTACCGCAGGATGGAGTTCCCAAAGGCGCGGTGACCGGACCATTGACCCACGCCAGTCAGGTTTTTCCTGACACGACTCGTCATTACTGGGTCTATGTGCCAGCTCAATACGATGCAGCTTCGCCCGCTCGTTTGATGGTGTTTCAGGATGGTCATGCTTTTGTCAGTCTCGACGGGGCTTATCGCATCCCCAATGTGCTGGATAATCTCATCTATCGACGGGAAATGCCGATCACGATCTGCGTTTTCATCAATCCGGGAAGATTGCCCCATCAAAAGGAGTCATCTTCAAGTGATTGGGGAGATCGAATTAACACGCGCCCGAAAGAATACAATGAGCTCAATGATCATTATGCGCAAATGATCGTGGACGAATTGATTCCGACGCTGAAGAACGATTTCAATATTTCAGATGACCCGAATGATCGAGCCATTGGAGGAGCCAGTTCAGGTGCTATTTGCGCCTTCACGGTTGCCTGGCATCGAACGGATGCATTTCGCAAAGTCATCAGTACGATTGGCAGTTTTACCAATATCCGTGGTGGACATGTTTATCCTGAATTGATTCGCAATTCAGAAAAGAAGCCCATTCGTGTCTTCATTCAGGAGGGGATGAATGATAATCGGGGCAAACGACGTGGAGGAAAATACGATCCCGAATGGGATTGGTACTTACAGAATCGCAAAATGGTTGAGGCCCTTACTGAAAAGGGTTACGACCTGAATTATAGCTTTGGAATTGGTACGCATTCAAACAAACATGGAGGCGCCATGATGCCTGAAATGCTTCGATGGATTTGGCGTGATTATCCACGTCCCACAGATGATCCTATGGATGATGCCAACCGGCAACTGCTTGACGTGAAAATGGAAGATGAACTTGAATAGGCGTCTTAATCAACAGTTAAACCCAGCTAAATTGAAACTAAAAAAGCCGGGTTCCTCATCGGAACCCAGCCTCAATTTTTGTTTCTGATTATCTCCCGCTGCCGTGTCCTCTTTGTTACAAAAAAACAAATTTTTTAAAACAGCCTTCGTGTCCCCTCGCTTCAGCAAATCTCAAGAAAGAAGTGGAGAATCAAAAACAAATATCTTATTTGATGTCGATTAATTCGACGTCGAATATCAAAGCAGCGTTAGGGGGGATCAGGCCACCCGCACCTCTTTCGCCATAGGCCAAATTGGATGGAATGAAGAGTTTGATTTTTCCACCCTTACCCAACAACTGCACACCCTCGGTCCAGCCGGGAATAACCTGATTCAATCCAAATACAATGGTCTCATTCCGCTTGTATGAACTGTCAAACTCCGTGCCATTGAGTAAGGTGCCTCGATAATGGACTTCCACTTGATCCGTAGGACCCGGTTTTTCCGCTGATCCGGCTTCCTCTATAATATACTGCAGACCGGATGCGGTTTCTTTGACGTTTTCCTTTTTACGGTTTTCGGCCAGGAACGCTTCCCCTTTTTCTTTTTCTGAACTCACTTTTTTGACTTCTTTCTTTGCTAAAGCCGCGACAGTTGATTCCAGCGCAGCAAGATCGTATTCACCCTTCAGTGTGACGGACTCGATCACGACAGGGGTTGCGGGCACTACCTTACCACCAGGGTATTTGGCGTCCGTCTTGGTTTGAGTGTTGCGGATTTTATCCACGTTTTCCATACCTTCCACCACTTTGCCAAACACCGCATAAGCCGCTCCGCCCCTTGGCTGGTCCAGAGATCCGTTGTCCACCACATTGATGAAGAACTGTGAAGTTGCGGAATCAGGAGCATTGGTGCGAGCCATGGCAATGGTACCGCGCTTGTTTTTCAGGCCATTTGTCCATTCGTTCTTGATCGGGGCCATGAGCCCTTTGAGTTTCTTGTCCAGTTTTGCATCAAAGCCACCCCCTTGAATCATGAATGTGGGGATCACACGATGGAAGACAGTGCCGTCATAGTATTTTGATTGGGCATACCTGAGGAAATTCAGTGTTGAGACGGGAGCCTTCTCAGCATCCAATTCCAGCACAACATCCCCGAGAGTAGTTTTCATGGTGACCTTGGGGTTCGCTGCTGAAAGCTGAACGATGGATGCCAGAAGCAAACCGCATAGAACAGCAGCGGTTTTATCAGTTAAAGATTTCTTTGAACATTTCACGTCCCCAAATTAAGCAAGCCATCAAAAGGGATCAAGCACGAACAGGGGCTTGTTTTATTCACGAAATATCCAGCGACCAGGGCCGATCGCATTTGAAATTCCAAGTCCATCTTCTGTCAGGAGAATAACGAGAGGCAATCATCAGTGGGGCGTTTGACTTTACTTCGTTCCTTCAACGCAGGGGAATTAACGGACGTGCCTGAGAATTTCATAAAAAGCTAATTCCATCTCTTGTCTAGCAAGAAAGATCACCCTAAACTCAACCTTCAATGGAGAGTGGAGGGTGCCTGGTGGTCCCCGCGGTCTTCAAAACCGTTGAGAGGTGGTCAAGCCATCTCTGGTGTGTTCGATTCGCACCCTCTCCGCCATTGCCTATAAGCGTTGTATTAACATTGTTTACAGTGATTTATGCTTCCAGAATTCGCTTGTTTTGCGCAAATAATAACTTGTCTTCTTTCGTAACCGATTACCCTTCTCCTGTAAAAAAAGCCATACTCAACCTATACTTGTTATGGCATGAATAAGCGGGCGAATAAAATCAAATTCCGTGGCGTTACTATTCGTGAAGGCATGAATGTATCAGGAACAGTTTCATTTCGCGTTGAATGCCTACTGGCTTGGTTTATCGGACGCAGATTCTTCGGAAATTCAAGGAATTCAAAATTTGGTATTCCTAACGCCTAAGCAGGCTGCCAATTATCTTCACCTAAGTTCAAAAACAATATGGAACCACACGTTTTACGAGATTGTAGCTGAAGAGATTCGCCAAGAAAAATTGGTAGATAGATTGTATACGAGGATTTTCGCATCACCTGATTTTCTTAAAAATAAAAAGCACCACCGCAATACAAGCGATGAAGATTCCAATGCGAATTCCAACCGCAATAAGTGCCGATGGTGGAGGTGCTGAAAGTGCCAACACTTCGTTCATATGAGTTCCTAAATCCACAACAAAAACAAACCAGTGACCACCACTGCAAAAAGCCACTGCAAAAAGTCATTTAACATTTCGCAGCCTTACGCACCGCATTGCGAATCCACTCGCTCATTGTCTCGCCTGATTCAATAGCTTCACTGGTCACAGCATAATGCTCACGACTGCTCAAGTAAAACCACATAGATTTCCTTTTGGGTATCCACATCGGAGGCGTTGCAGGTTTTCCACCTATTCTATTTCCGAGAATAGCATACGCTCCCATTAGTCCACTGAACCCCCACATTTCCCTCGGAGCATCTTCAATCAAAATCTTGCATGTGTGAGGTTAATCACCACCACCACATCCTCCTCCGCAACCACCGCCACAACTGCTGCCGCAACCACCGCCGAAACCACCATAGCCACCAGTAACTGATCCGCTTTTACCGGATTTAGCTACCATGACGACCACGAAAAGTAGGATTCCCATAATCAGCCAGTCCATGTTCTAGAAACACAATGAGACTGCTCATTAGTCAATTACAAAAGGTGAGCGGTTTTATAGGAGGCGTTTCTCTTTCTGGAGGTTTGCACACGCAGTTGGATGAGGGAGTTTCTTTGATTCTCTGAATTGACAGATTCCACGAGCTTGTATCCGCTGATACGACTTCCCTTCTTTACTGGTCCGACAATACCATGATCACTAAGTATTATGCATAGCATTTTTTGGGGCATCCGTCATCAACTCTGCATCCACTCCAATTTGACCCCGTAACAAAATTGGATTCCTTGTCCCAATTCCGATTTCCGTGTTCAAATCATTGAGAAAGCCAAGGTAAGCACTTCGCGTAAGGATAACTTTCGTTTGCTCTAGCCAGTTTGGGTAACTCGACAGTGGGTGAGGCTGCTCCCTGAAAAGGAGCTGTCGAGAAGATTGGGCCATTTCAAACAGAAAAATAAAATAAATATTCAATTCTTCTTTTTTAAGCATACCGTGTTGTCGCCTATTAGATATCGGTTGGCCGCAGCTGCACTTGATGGTCAGTAGTCATTCCTTCATGGCAAACTGTTTTCGTATCCAGATCATCTTTGCTACGACATGTTCGGGGGGGGTGTGATGGCCCGCTTCAGGATACACGCGATACTCTTTCGGACTGCGGACTTGGTTGTAAGCGGCGAAGGCTGCTGGTGCAGGGGCCGCATTGTCCTGCAGGCCAACGCCCATGAAGACCGGGCATGCGATCCATCCTGCGAGATTTTTCGGATCGATGTAACTGAATGTCTTGCCCGCCAGCTCCCATGTGTTGTGCGCGGGTGCTCTGCCCAGCCAGTCCCAGATGATCATCCCCGGCCAAGCTGTCATTTTGAAGCTTTTCATGGAGTCGACAACAAAGGGAATGTCCGGCGCGCTCAATGCAATGCGCTTGTCGAGTGCTGCTGCGGCGAATGAGAGCATCCCACCCTGGCTGCCTCCAGTGATGGCGATTCGCTTGGCATCTGCTTCTGGACGTGACGTTACAAAATCGACTCCGCGCAGGCAGTCCATGATTGCTCCACGGTAGAAAAACTTCTGTGGGTCATCCAGACCACGCAGGAGATAATCACCTGGCCCCCACCAGTAATATCCAGGCTCGTCGTCGGTGCTGTTGCCGTGGCCTCGGATGTTGAGTGACAGCACTGCCATGTCAGGTATTGACTGCGTCGGCTGCATTCCTTGTGTGTAACCCGGCACCCTCAGCAGTACTGGATGCGGCCCGGCAGACTTCGGCACTTCGAACCATCCGCGAATCCGGACATCCCCAAGGCTGCGCATCTCCACGAGATAACAATCGGTTTGATCTGTATTCCACTTCGGGCTCGGACTGATTTTGTATTGAGGCGCTACGGTGGCCAGCTCCTCGATCGCCTCATCCCAGAACGTCCTCATGTCTTCGGGGGCATCGGGAGAGCGATCCATCTTCTCCGGTGCATAACCGCGCATCCGCGATTGCGAGACAACTGAATCGTCGCTGTCGTGCGAAAAGGTGCAGGTGACTTGGTAGAAGCCGGCTGCGGGGGGATCGAAGCGAAATGCCACCGTATGCGACATTTCGGCTGAAAGCTGTTGAGGCTTGGTGTTGTCGGCGAAGAGCTCTCGCTGGTCTACCAGCCAGGTGTCGCTCTCGACCTTCCACTGCACTGTGCCTCTCAAGTTCTCAAACGCCGTGTTGTGTATCCTGGCCGACATATTCATGGGTGCACCTGCCGGGTGAATTCCTTCGCCGCGGCCATGGCTGATATCGACCGTCACGAATTCATGCCAAGTGGGCGCCGACAGCTTTAGGCTGCCTTTGCTGATTCCCCCATCGCCGCCATCATCAAATACGCGCACGGCAATCACGTTCTCAGCATCCCATCGAATAAGCTCGGCTGGCACTTGGTAGTGCCTGATCGTCTTGTCGTGGCCCTTGATATCATCTGGTGCCGAGCCGGTTCGCCCCACCTCCTCACCGTTGAAGTAGGTTACATCTACATTATCCACCGCACCAAGTGATAAAGTAAGTCTCTGGTAGTATTTGAAGTAAGCGCTTTTCCCCACGGCTTTTGGCACTGTGACGCGTAAGCGATACCATCCATAACCGTCATAGTCCTTATAGCCCGCTTTCTCCCACGGTCTGCCGATTTCGATTGATTTCCATCCCGAATCATCGAAATCGGGCCGCGCCCATGCTGCATCGTCGCCTGTGGTGAAACGCCACCCTTGGGTGATGTCGAGAGCCTTGCTGGTTGTGGGGAGCGAGGCCAATGTCAGGAGTATGATGAGGGCAAAAGCTCTGGCCGCCGTCTCCAAGAGAGTGTGATGAAATCGAAAGACCATGGCGGGAATATTTCCTGAGACCGCTGTCTTACTATCGGTGTATTGGGAATCTGAATTGATGGGGGCCAACGTTGCATGCGTAACTCTAGCTTCTATGGAATTGCTGACAGGGCGGCTCATGCTTTCCAAATTGTGATAGACTAGTATTGATGGCAAGCGCAGAATTTACTCTATGCTAATCTTGGAATTGATCGGAGAATTACGTTTGCAACTGGTCGGGTAAGGGGGCCGCCTTGCGGTAACTCTCTTCCCTAAGAACCGTAAGTGAGAGTTTCCCCTCATACGTCTCAAACTCTCAAGCTGCACGGTGGACAAGCATTCTCCAGCGAGGCTCCTGGTCTTCGGCTGAACGAATGGGTCGATCTGGTCCTCGAGTTTGAGGAGGGCAGGATGTGGATCAGCGTGAATGGAAAAGGTCGGATGATCCGAGATGACCAGGTATCTCTGATGGGTCGCAGCGAACTTACTTTCAAGACATTCGCTGCCTCCCCCAACCGGATTATGTTCGATTCTATCAAACTCTGGGCAATCGAATAAGATAGGATTTCCGAAGTCACCCTCAAAGGGATTTACGCATCAATACTGGTTTGAAAATCACATCACGATAACACTCCCCAAACAGTTCATAAAACGGTGATTGATGAGATAAGTGTCTCAAATTTGAGTGCAGTGTGGGTATTGTGAGTGACTTATCCCAAATGTTGCAAGTTCAGACGTGATGGCGGGGGCTTTTAGCCTGAGACGACTTGGCTCTTACCACAGCCGGGCAACGAGTGTTGTCGTCGTCCCGCCTCTGTTTCGACGTACTGCAGGAGATGAGTGAAACGAAAACGTTCACAGTGGCTGCTCTTGATGTGATCTTCCTGCTTCATTATCTGATCGGGAGCTATTCACCTCAGTTTTTTTTCTGAGGCTGAGTGCTGCGCGGAGTGGGCAGGCCGTCATGATGGGCAATGCGACGTCCCGTCGATAACGCTCCAGTAATTGCTTCGAGCGCCTGGCCAGCATGCGTCGTACTTCCCTTCGTTTACCCTTCTCTCGTGGGATGACCATATGGTCGTAGGCGGTGGTTTGATGGCGCATCCAAGCGATTGTCGCGGCCTCCGCTCGTTGTTCGATAGGAATGCGTTGGGTGCGTGCCACGGTTCCACTTCCAACAGGAACGGCATGATCGGCAATCGCCTTGGCAAGTGCCTCAGCAAGGGCTTGATGCTCAGGAGCAAAATCAAGAAAGCTCAACACGCTAGCTTCAAATTTTAAGGCATAGTCGGATTGGAGCTTGGCTCGGCGTACTCGACTCGAGTTCAGTTTTCTTTGATAAGCAGGATCCCTACACTCGGACGCTCGTTCTCGTTTCAAGGCTTCTATCCGCTCACCGGGCGCCCAGATTCCTCGCGAGAATCGCTTTCGTCCCTTCATCTCGATGACCGTCCATGTGGGGCCATCCTTTTTGATGCGTCGACTCAATGCGGCGTCTCCCGGTGGCAACAGGCTCCAACCTTTTGGCACATCCAGGGTTTCCCCTTCAACGTTTAGAACCTGGCGATGGTTTTTGCTGGGGCGGACTTCAAGAGCTGCATCAGGCATGCCCAATGTTGATCTAAAGCCTCATTATGTTTCAAGTAACAATCAACCGCTGACTCATCGGGAATCCCTTTGAGCTCACTCTACGTATTGACAGCCCAATATCCGGCATGTTCAACTCGCACTCTATGAAACGTACTGCTGTTATCATTGGCTCCCTCGCGATGCTTCTCAACGCTGGGATGATTGCGCCACAAGCTGCCGGCCCCATTTGGACGGACCCGGCCAAAGCGAGTGCAGAAAATCCTGACTTCTCACTCCAGGGAGAATACATCCAAGCGGGTAAAGCGTTTCAGGTGATTGCCCTCGGAAAAGGTCAGTTCCAGGTCAGCGTCTACAATGGCGGCCTCCCAGGGGTCGGTTGGGATCGTTCCTCCATTGGGCAAATCCGCGGTAACACTGAGGAGATCAAAGCACTGACCCAGCATGCACATCGGGTCACGCGTCAAAGCCCACGCATGGGAGCCAAACCACCAGCAAACGCCACCATTCTATTCGATGGCACCAGCGCGGACGCTTGGGATCATGGCAAACTCTCTGACGGCCTCCTCGAATCCGGCACTCAAACCAAGCAGAGCTTCGGCGATTTCGAGCTACATATCGAATTCAGACTTCCTTTCAAGCCGGAAACAACGCCAGGAAGCCAAGACCGGGGCAACAGCGGTATCTATTCCTTCAACCGATACGAAACCCAGGTGCTTGATAGTTTCGGTCTCGATCTCGATATCAACTCATGGAAAGAAAAACCCCAGTCTGACCCCAAGCAATGGTGCGGTTGTCTTTACAAATTCAAATTGGCAGACACCAACATGTGTTTCCCTCCGCTCACCTGGCAGACCTACGATATTCATTTCACTGCGCCGCGATTCGAGGGTGACAAGAAAACCAAGAACGCACGGATCACCGTGATCCACAACGGTATCAAGATTCATGATGACGTGGAACTTCCCAAAGGCACCGGGGCTGGGGGCAACCGCAAGGAAATTGCTCGCGGCCCAATCGTTCTTCAAGGCCACGGCAATCCTGTCCGCTACCGCAATATCTGGATCGTTGAAAAATAGGCCAAGAGCTACTCCTTGGAATGAATTTGAGTTTAATCCCGGATAGCGTGGGGCTAACCGCCTGCGCAGAATAGTGAGTTGTAACTTTTTCTGTCTTGGGTGACTTGATTTCTAGTTGTCCGCCGTGAGGAGGTCGTCAACAGTCAATCCAATAATTGTCCCAGCAAGGTGGTTGGCATTGGTTTTCATGGATGAACCTGACCGGCATTCACAGAGCAGGGGAGCCTCGGTATCCAATGGATTCTTGAGGGCAATTTTGATGCGGTTATAAAGATTCTGTGTGATCTCAATTCAATTTTTTGTGACAGTTGTTATACTGCCAGGGGAGAACGCAACAATGGGCGGCTTTACCTCAAATTCATTCTTTCGGTTCATGCCTGACTCAAGGCTAAAATTCGTGGGTCGTTTGTTCCGTTTCAAATTCTGATTCGACGATCTTTCTAAGTTGGTCTGGGTCCAGTTTGGGACCGATACACATGAGGGAAGCCGGTGTATTTGGAAGGTCATAAACAGGGGTTGGTTTGGGTATGGTTTCAGTGCCTACCTTTTCGAACAGCCAGCGAGGTTCCTCCTGATCAAAGATACTCACGAGCGCTTTGGCACGAAGCACCCAATGCGGTAGTTTATCCATGAGGCGTGTCATCCTCGAAGCGCTTACCCGAGGTGGAAGCGGTAGTTTGCAACCTGTAAACCGATGTGCAAGCTGATGCTCATGATCTTGCGTTCGTTTTAATTTTTTTCCTGAAGGGGGCTGTTCGACTGTTTGGCCTGATTTGGAGTGTGTGTGGTGCTCAGCTGCATGGGATTCAGCGCGGTTTCTTCCAATTCCAGAGACAATGATCTGCAGAAGCTGCTTTGTATTGACTTCGCTGGAGTTGGGAGCAATTGCACGAACACTTTTTTTTATTTTAATCAAATGGTCTGCGTGCATTTCCTGCTGAAAAGAGAGATACCAAAAGCTCGCCGTCTCAAGTTGCCTTCGTTCCAAGACGTTATAATCCTTTCGGGTTTCCCAATGCCGAGCATCAATGACGCATACCTGCAGTCGCGGGAAAAATGGCAGTTTTTCCTCCAATAGGGTAAAGGTCTCAAGAAGCGGCAGCGGATCTGCCGTACCGTTCAATTCGACAAGCACGAAATCTCCCTTGCCTTTGGCTGCTGTCCGGCAGAGTACGACCAATTCCTCAAGACTTTCGCAACAGGCGCAGCCCGCTGCAAGTGGGGCCAGACTCGTCAATGATGAGCAATCCAGCGTTGCCGAATCAATTTCTGCATCTCCAAAATCGTTCAGAATAACGTCCGTTTTGAAGCCGTATTCAACGATGTCATTGAGGAGTGAACGAAGGAGCGTTGTCTT
>NZFL01000030.1:14691-15302 GCA_002690655.1 Pedosphaera sp. | reverse complement strand
GAGTAAACACTAACAGTTCTTGAGTCATTTATCTTTGTTGTAGGGAGATTTTGAAGGCATTAAGTCTGTATCATAAAAGGCCCATTCGTACCAGATTTTCGAATCATCGTTGATGCCTAGTGCGACAAAACCGGGTAGGATCACCACTTCCCCGGTCTTATATGTGTGTTTAAAATTAACCCACGCATGTCCATGTTTGCTACCGTTTTTCAGTGTTACTACCTCGTAAATAGAATTAGTAATTTCGATGGGTTTAGCTAACTGTTGATGATGTGCTTTGTGATTTTCTACCAATTGGTCAACGGTGATTTTCCCCTCATCACCCCACGAGTTGTGACTAATATTAGCTTCGTCAACAAAGAGAGAACGGTATGCTTCAAAACTCCCAGCTGCATAGGTTTGCATTAGTTTTTTCAATAACTCAACATCAGGTCCGCTTTGAGTGTAAAGTTCTTCATAAACAGGCTTGTCAGTTTTCTCGTAACTAAAAGTGGACCAATTCGGATTTGCAAAACCAGCATACTCAATCCATTTTCCGTTTTTGAGTTCGAATGGTATNGAAAANGNNTTTNNNCCATCNTTNCNNTANACNGTNAAAGTNGGNATNTGNT
>NZFL01000030.1:0-14686 GCA_002690655.1 Pedosphaera sp. | reverse complement strand
AANTCAACAGANATNGGCTTANTANCNGTNCCNTNNAGTTCNCCTTNTCNATTAAANNATTGNANTTNNTCGTTATATGGTGTGATNGTTTTTGTNCTGTANCCATTTCCANNNGGNTTTTGTGCTGTCCANGTACCTTCNAGNNCCTTCCANANTTTAGCNACNCCATTCTTNNNTTNGTCGGTTTTATAAACNACATCAAAAGTAACTCGTTCCATTTTTCGCATNGCNGNAACGTCCANATCTTTGGGCCAGATTTCNAGATCNNTTATTGTTTTGTTGATNGCGTCCAGNTNAGTCTGNGAAAGAGCANCGTCCTTGCGGAATNAATNAANAGTNCGCACCTTTGANGNGTGAGTCTTGCCATTGCTTGAAACTACNTCNTGTAGATCCCANCCAATGAAACGNGGANNNTNCTGAACCTTTGCTTGTGCCCACGGTTGAGCATANTTGTGCTCNANCTCCANGTAATCAGCANATCTTCCTTCACTTGGNGTCATNAAATNCCAATNNAANGCTANATTTTCGGCGCTTAGNTCANCAAANCTGGAGCCTNCCNCNCTCAAGGTGAAATCAGAAAGNTTAAGCACNTCGCTGCCAACAATTGATCTCGAAGGTCCGGTTAAATCCGAAAGNATTTTNAAGTCANNCTNCCCTATTATTTCCTCTATTGCCTCCATATCGTAGAGTCCTACGACATCTTCCCTGGAGTGTACGATTTTCCACGTGATATATTCTATATCAAGAGTGTTCTCACGAGCTTTTGCGCATCCCCAACCGAGAATTCTTCCCTCCTGGGCCCAGAATTCGTGAACCTTCTGCCATATTCCTTCAGCTTTGAGATAATCTTTTTCTTTTCCTTCAACTACGTCCATGTAATCAACGATCACATAATTTAAGGGCTTACGCGCAGATTTTTGGCCAGCGGTGGCTTCTTCCCCTCCACTTTTCTCGTGATGGTCCGCATTTGTGACTAATACAAATGTTAATGTTAGAAATATAAGGAATCTCTTCATAATAATTCGTTTGGTTAATCTTATTGTATGTGTGTGGGTATTCAGATGGCGAAAAGCATTTAAAGTACCAATCAAAAAATGCAGTGATATGGCGAATTTTTGACAACTTCATTACAAATCGAAAACAAAAGGAGTAATTTTGAACATTATGTTGAAAAAAGAACACTTACACCTGTTATTCACCTATCGGATGATCCATATGACCACATCTATGTATACGAACCCTCCGAGCAAAATGGGCCAAAAATGTTCCTAAATTGTTAGGTAGGCTGGTGGGCTTAATTCTGCGTTATAAAATTGCGATCGGACTCGTACAGCATCTAGGCTTCCGAGTCACTGCGAGATCGTAGCCCCCCAGTGTCTGTCTTGTGGACAATTTATTAATTGAAAGAACAACCGATGATAGGGTTGGTGCAGGTTTGTCTCGAAGAAGAGCGACGCCTTTTATCCGGTTACAGGTAAGATCAGTTCCAAAAGTTTTCAACCCTATTGATGATTTGGGGCGCTTGTTGAATACACCGTGTGGTCATACCCTGCCTGTCTTTGGAACTCCAACTTGACGGAGTGCCCTATTTGTAAGATTCGTGTCTAATCAAGGAATCCTAGAAACAGATAGCACGTGAACGATAGAACTGTTATTAACTTTCCCATTAATGCTCTTCGTAACGCAGGTTTCTAATTACGAAATTATTTCGATTATTATTTTAAACCAATCCAATTGCTCGAATGACGAAAACGTAAAAGCCTTTTAAGGTCCCCTTATTTCGAAATATTCACATGGACTTTTCGATCATTCAAACCACAGGGCATTGACAATTGCCTTTATCGGCCAAAATCAGACCCGCATTTTCCAAACTATTGATTTGCTCTATTTCTTTACCTTCGGCAGTTGAGAAAATGCTACAAGAAAATTGAGGGACTATTATCACTTTCTTGAAAAAGGCGCTACAAATGTAACTCTGATAAATAAAGATAGAACAGCGGCGGTCAGGGGACTTTCAAAATAAATCGGCAGGATCTTTGACCAAAACCAGCAGGCATCCTTGACTTATATTTGCACCCATAATTCAAGGGGACGCCAAATCGCTCAAAGCATGGCCAGAGCAGCTGCCATAAAATGAAGGTCGCTAATATGAAGTTTTATTCAGGTGGAACCAAAGAAACAGCCTAAAATCTCTGGACAGTCGAAGCCTTGAGATGATTTGGTTTCCAGATTTTGAAATTAGATGATTCCCCTAGACCTCATTCTACTCTCCACAAACAATCAAAAAAGCCATTTTTAAAGCTGCTTTCAAAAAAACTCAATCATCCAACAAATCCTGGCAAAGATTTTATTGCAACAATCGTATGCTCAGATGCAGACGAAATTTTGAAATCATTCTCGGCCAATGGGATTGAGTTTAATAAATTAAATGAAGTTCAGTTCGACACTATCCAACATCCAAGCTCGTTGGTCCTGTGATAGGTTTCCAAACTCGCGCTTCCAAGAACAGAAAGTAGGTACACTGATCTGATGACCACGACAAACATTTTGGACTGTTTCCCACCTATCCTCAGTTTAAGACAGGATGTGGACTTTCTGTTCGGTTGAGTATCATATTGTTTTCATGGTCTGAGTCCTTTCTGTTGACCCAGACTGACGTTTCAAGTGGACCAGTTCTCGTAACCTACGACGAAAAGTCGAATTTTGATTGGATTGTAACTTAATCAGATTCGAATCGCAGATCTGGAATGAGATGCTTCTTGAAGTGATCCATCCAATTTTTGCCCTCTTTGAATGCCTTGGAGTCCGGCGCATCCGCTCGAAGCACTTGAGCTTCTTCCATGCTGCGGATAGCTTGTTCGAATTGGCCATGTGAGGCTTGAATGAAAGCCAGCAAATCCAGATAATCACCATTTTTATGCTGGGTAATCGCGCATAGTCGCTCGGCAATGGCAAGGGCGTTTGATTTCCGTTGGTCTTGTTCTGGATTTTGAGTGACAAACAACCATGCCAATTTTTCAGCTGCCTTCAGCTGAGATGGATGGAGTTGGATCGATTGGCGAAAGGCCTGTTCAGCTTTTTGATATTGATGGCTGCTTTGGAATGACTCTCCCCATAAGAAAAACGCCCAACTTAATAAGCGACGAGATGCAGGATCGGTCACTTGAACTTTTGGATCAGGTTTCAAAACGGCAATGGCTTCTTCGATATGGTTGAGAGAAGGATAACTTAGAAGCAGGTTTGCAAGTTCAATTCGTAAATCGATCTGGTCAGGCGTGAAATGCAGTGCCTTGACAAGGTATGACTTGGCTAGTGAGGGATTGTCGGACTTTGACAACAAGGTTCCAATCGTATGCGCAATTTTCGAAAGATGATCCGAAGATTTTTCGCCCCTGTCTTCCGACGATTCCAGATAACGCCGCAGATATGTGATTCCTTCGCTGATGGCGTCATGGGCCACGAACTGACCATTAACCAAGAGGGGATTAGGCAACCTCGGCGGCTTAAGCCATTTGCCAGCGAAAGGAATCGCTGCTTCCCGACGTTCACTCATGCTCATATCAAGAAGCTTCATATCCTTCAAAACCTGCTCAGGAGAAACAGGTCCCTTGTATATGACGGCCACATCACCTTGCCGGTCGATCAGAAAACTGGACGGAATGGGGAGCGGTGCCCAATGGTCCAAAAATGAACGCTGGAACCAATCCAGACTGCGAACCGTCCGCTGCAAGGCGTGAGCAGATTGAAATGGAAACCGCAATCGCCGGAGCAACCGTTGAGCCGAATCGATCGCAGAGGTATCTGCATTCAAGGCCAGTATACGTAAACCTGCACTCCGCAAGATCTCTTCTGATTGGGTCCACAACGAAAGTTCTTTGACACAAGGCTTGCACCAGGGTGCCCACACATTCAATAACAAGGGGCCCTTTAACGATTGTTTTGGTAACTCGGATTCTGAATNTTCACCCTTGGTTTGGATCGGAACCATGGGCAGCCGACCAATGAGGACGGTTCTTGAATGTTCAGAGGACGCACTCGGCTTGCTTAACCCGCTTTTCATATCGATGCGTCGGATAGGTGGGATCCACATTTCCGCCGCCTTCCCTTGATGAATCTTGTAAAACGATTTTGTGATCAGTTCATCCACCACTTGCTTTTGTCCTGCAGGCCAATAAACGGTAAGGTTTCGAATCTTCTGTTCTGGACTGAAGTGAAAGGTGAGCCATTGGGAATTCTGAGAGATNAAAGCATCCCCAGCAGTCACCGTGCGAATGAGCGGGGGTTTTACATTCTCCAAATAAAGTTCCACGATGGCTCCGACCGCATCACGATTGCTCTCCACGCCGTTGCCAACCAATCGGACACTCAAGAAGTTCTTTTTCTCCTCGCTGCTGTTGTTTTTTAAGAACCTCAATCGCGGCGCGGTACGTGCGGTCGTCCACAAATCCAGGTCTCCATCGAAGTCCCAATCCGTCGATACAACTGTTCGTCCGTCCTCGTCAAAGTTCAATCCGACAAGACCTGAGACGTCCGCAAAAGAATGGCCTCCCAAATTCAGAAAAGCACAGTTTCTTTCATGACCACTGAAGGATTTCCCTTCGTGCAGCATTTGATTCAGAGCAGCCCAACCCTGGCGATAGCTGGAAGCCTGATTGTTGCTTGCCGGTTCAACCGGGGACTGCGACACGACCTGCCGCCAATAGACACTTCACAAATCGCCAGTATCCTCGGTGGTGATGAATCCGTTCGCAACCACCAGATCCTCCCAGCCATCCTGATCGAAGTCGACAAATCTTGATCCCCAAGCCCAACGTCCCATGAACACTCCCATGTCTTCACTCGCATCCTGAAAGGGCCCTGCTTTGTGCGAACCCAAATACAAGGTGTTGCCACGGGCATGGCGACGGAATCCTTGCAATGTCGATGGATCGATTCCGGGCTTGAATTGTTTATGAAAAGCAATGCGGTTTCCTGCTGCGGAAAACATATTGCTCACATAGAGGTCCAAATTCCCATCCCTGTTTACATCTGCCCAGGTCGCTGACATACCGGCGGACATATCTTCCACCCTCCAAACAGCAGAAATTTCGGTGAACATGCCGCCGTTGTTTCGATAGAAATTGTTTCGCCCATAATCATTGGCCACATACAGATCGGGATCTCCATCTCGATCAAAATCCATCCAGGTCGCCGCAAAACTGAACCGATTGTTTTGAACATTCAAACCGGTTGCATTCGTAAGGTCGGAAAACCTCCAATTACCTTCATTGCGAAACAATAGATTGTGTCCGCCATTTTCCGCATCATGATAGGGAACAGGTTCTCCCATGACCGAGGCTTGCTCGAAATCATGGGAGGGATTGTAGCCGCAAACAAACAAATCAAGATCTCCGTCCAAATCATAGTCTGCAGCCGTCATGGAAAACGTCTGCGCAGCCGTGCTCATTTGATTCCTTACCGTAAACCGCGCGGCCCCGTCATTGCTCATGAAAACAATTTGATCTGCGAGACAGACCACGAGATCTCGATAGCCATCATTATCAAAATCAACAAGAAGGGCGCTGGTGGAGTAATCCAACCAACCGGTCTGGCTGTCCTGAGTTACGTCCTTAAGTGTTCCATCGGCGTTCCGCAGGAAGAGACGATTGGGGAGTCCTCCCTGCTGGCAAAGGTAAATGTCTTCCAGATCATCTCCGTTCAAATCCCCCAAAGCCATTCCATGATGAGCGATCACATCAAGCCCCATATCACGACTTAGACGGGTTCTCCAATGGTCCGTACCATGAAGTAATTGATCGCGATAACTTGCGTTCTGACCAAGCACCGCCTCGGTGCAATCGTCATAAAGAGGGGCCTCACCTTTCGCGATAGCTAATATTTCTTCATGCGAAATGGCTTCAATCGACCTTAACCATGGATCTTGAGTATTCCGATNCCATTCCAACTTCCATTCCGCGTTCACCTGCTTTCGTGCGCCGGATTGAACTCCATTGGCATGGAAATAGACGCGTGTGAATACACTCGCTTTGCCAAATGAGACTTTGAACGGTTTCAGTTCGACATGTTTGGGAAGCCCATCGAACAGACTTTCCATGAACGATTCTATTAATTCGTTTGGATGTCCTTGCCCAAGCGTTTGAAAATCATGAGCGCGTTTCACTACAAATGATGCGTTCTCAAATACCAGACCAAGATCCTTTGGTTTCAATCCAAAAGTTACCGGCGCAGCAAAAAGGTTTTTCTTGGGATCGGAGGACGTTTTTGGAGGGTGTGTCAGCGTTTTGGCCCATTTCTTGAGTTTTTCACTTGCGTTTTCGCTGAAGACTTCCGACTCCCATCCGTCTTGCTCCGGATCAACGCGATTCATGGCATCGGCAAGCGGCGCTACATAACGACCGCTTGCTTCTTTCAACCCGGGCGCAGTGGCGATTCCTAGTTGAATGGTGTTCGCCTCACTGCCGTCAGCATTTTCGTCTGAGCAAGCCACAACCAATGCACCCAACCACAGCGATAGGAGAANGGCTTTTCGTAATCTGGTATGAAGTATTTCTGCAGAAAATCGCATTTCAACTCGATTGTTCAAACGATCTGAAATATGGACGCAATCTAAAAGACCGGCCTCCGATGTGATCAACCTCACCGGAGGCCGGTTTGACAACTGATATGGAAAAGATTTATTCGATAATCCGGAAGTATTTTGAATCTTCCGTAATGGCCTCGGAGTATGGGCTGGTCGCGCCATTTACGGGTGCCCACTCACCTGTTACGGATTGAGAAGCTTCCAATTGACCGGAGTATTCAATGACGATGGATCTGTCCTGAATGGATACGTCGGTAATGCCCACAGCCTGAGGGGGCGCGGGTGTTCCGGGGCGAATGATCACGTCATCCATTCCGGCCCAGCCCCAACCACCACTGTGATAGTCGATGAAGTCGAGAGTGTATTGCTCGCCTTCCTCAATCATGTCACCGAAATCATCTCCGTTGAGGATGATGGTTTCCCAGGCTTGGCCGCCATTTTCGGAGCGTGTGTTGAATGTCAGGTATTCACCCGTGCTGGCCTTGCGGAGTGCCACACCGATCGAGCCATCTCCGGCAGACTCGGTTGGGAGCCCGTTGGCATTGACTTCGTCAATGTCGAATCCGGGCTTGGCGCCTCCGATCAGTGCAAACGAGATTTCACTGTCGGTGTGAAGCGGGAATTCGGGTGAGCGCAGCACCAGGGTGCTGTGGGAACTGTCGCGGGTATTGCTTCCATTTTCAGCTTCAAACGGAACAGGACCGATAAACGCTGGAGTGTTCAAAGGTGTGGGCGGAACTGAATCCCCAACATTCGGGTCGTTCTCGCTGATCACTCCCAATTGAGTTGGACCATTCTCAACGCTCGAGTCGCCAACAACGGTCCAACCTTGAAGTGTTTCGTCATCGAAATCGTAACGAATGACGGGAGTGCCTTCTTGAATGGTGACGTCATCGAGGCCTGCCCAGCCCCAGCCACCGCTGTGGTAATCGATGAAATCAAGTGTATAGGATTCATCAAACTCAATCATTCCGCGGAGTTCGTTTTCACCCAGAATGATGGTTTCCCAGGCTTGGCCGCCGTTTTCGGCGCGGGTGTAAAAGTTCAGGTATTCACCCGTGCTGGCTTTGCGAAGCGCTACGCCGATTGAGCCGTTCCCGTCGGAGGATTCTGGCAAGCCGCTGGCGTTGATTTCATCAATATCGAATCCGGGCTTGGAACCGCCGATCAGGGCAAAGGAGATCAACCCGTCCTGATAGATCTTGAATTCCGGAGACCTCACAACGAGTGTGCTGTGAGCGTTGTCACGCGTGTTGGTACCGTCTTCTGCCTCGAATGGAACAGGACCGATGAACGCAGGTGAATTTAATGGTGTCGGAGGAACCGAATTACCGACGGCCGGCTCGTTCTCGCTGATCACACCCAATTGTGTTGGGCCATTCTCAACGCTGGAATCATGAACTATGGTCCAGCCTTGAAGCGTTTCATCGTCAAAGTCGTAATTGGTGATAGGAGTGCCTTGCTTGATGATGACATTGTCGAGCCCTGCCCAGCCCCAGCCACCGCTATGGTAATCGATGAAATCAAGCGTGTAGGACTCGCCAAGTTCAATCACATCACCGAGGATCTCTTCGTCGAGAATGATTGTTTCCCAGGCTTGACCACCGTTTTCTAAACGCGCGTTGAAGGTCAGGTATTGCCCCGTGGTGGCATTTCTCAACGCCACACCGATCGAACCGTTTCCATCCGATTCGGCAGGCAATCCGTCCTGATTGATCGCATCCAGGTCAAAACCAGGTTTGGCGCCACCGATCAAGGCGAATGAGATTTCTCCGTTTGGAGTAATTTCGAATTCAGGAGAACGGTAGACAAGCGTTTCATGCGCATTGTCACGGGTGTTGGTTCCATCTTCAGCCTCGAATGGAACAGGACCGATGAATCCGGTTCCAGTCAATGGTGAGGGAGGAACGGAGTTGCCAACTGTAGGGTCTTCGGTGCTGATAATCCCTAGATCCGTAGGGCCATTTTCCTTTGCCGAGGATTGAGCGGAAGTCCAGGCGGCCGAATCATTGCCGTCAAAATCGAACACAACTGTTTCGCCCGAAGTGGCTCCGCTTTCAATCTGAAGGGTAAGTGTGGGGCCAGGTTCGCCATCCCCGTAATCGATGCCCACCATGTTATTGTCATCGAGCGTTTCTCCGTATAATACAAACGTGACGTATCCGTCTCCTTCTGACAGCGCAGCATTCAAGGCAGCGACGAGTTCGGAGTCGGCAGAAGGAAGTTGACTTTCAAAAATGGCACGTGATCCAGTGGTAGCTCGTCCTGGCTGGAATTCGAGATTCATGGCAGCGCTTCCCCGCCAAAGAACCTTAGCAGGATCAACTCCAACGGTGGCGGAAGGCGATTCCTCAGAAGTCGCACCGTAAGTGGATTTGGCAAGGTTGAAATCTAATGTCTCTGGGTCCCAATCGGATGAAACATCCAAGAGGACAACATTGACAAATTGATCGTCGACTTCCGTGTTGAGGTCGAAGACATCCAAAACTGCGCCGGAAATGGAAGATCCTTGAGGCAAGATAGCTTTCAGATCAAAGCCAATGTAGGAGAGGGCTTCACGGATACCAGGCAGGGTTTGTTCAACATAGGGACTTGGAAACAAGTCGGCCGTCACACAATCAGGGCAGATAACATCCACCACTGCGCTTTTTTCCGCTTCGGGCGATATGGTCAATTGAGCTGAAACCTCAGGCTGAATGGCCAGTGAACCAGCTATCATTGTTGATAGAAACCAGAATTTGGATCGATTCATTTGTGCAATTTTTTTTTAAAGATTACGATTGGATAGTTGCAAGTGACAACAGTTCAGAGAAAATACACACAGTTACAAGCAAAGGAGCAATTACGAATCTTCTAAATTGGCAAATGTTACGCTCTCGCAGTTTGATCGAAACTGTCTTGTAAGCTGTCTGACACAATTTAACCTTTAGCGCGGCTCGGTTTATCGCAAATCTACACAAAATTTTATGGTGATTTTGAAAAAGAGTGATGTCATAAGAAAGAAGAACGCCCCCTCACCTTTAATTGCGATAAAAGTTAGATGGCAGGTGGCCGTTACACATTGTTATAGACAGAATAGTAACTACTCAGAGACGATTTACCAAATAGCTTCGATTAAAATTATGCCTCACTGATTCTGATTAACACCACTGTTTGGTTGCTTTTATGAACCGGTGAAATGCGGAACAAATCTGCCTGTTCATCGCCTCTGTCACAAACATAGAAAAGCCTCCTAAAAAACCTCTTACGGTTTGTAATGGAAGCTTCTCATCCTTCAGGCAAACTTAAGCGATGGGGATTCGCAATTTAATAAACCGATGAGGCAATCTCATACTAGTCGCAATATTCTTAGGTGGTGGCTGGATGGTTCTTATCTTTGATTGAGCAAATGGAATCCTCCAAAACTTCGCGAAAGGCCCATACATATGGGCATCGCTCATCGCGATTTTGCTATGCTTGGTTACCTTGACAGGCATGACAGAGGCGGCTGCGGAAGTGGTGTTTGCGGAGGAGGATTTGGTGGTTGTATGCTGCCACTACCTTCGCAACACTTTAAGTCTTGTGCGTCTGGTCACCCCATTTGCACTGGTATCTTATGGGACAAAAAAGAGAATGCCTCTTCACTGGTGGCACCACCAATCGAATCAACAGAACGGTTGAAATCGGGGGGGTAGAGTTCCTCGCATGTTGGCTCGTAGTTGTGGAGTTCGTCGTTCATCATGTTTTCCATAGTTAAAACTAAATCAACTTCCAGAAGATTAAAAACCCCTTGCTGGAGATAAAAACACCAGCAAGGGGGTTACTCTCTAATTCCGTAGCAACACAAGTGCTGCAATCGCACTCTATTGATCATTGAAAAAAAGGAGTTTTCGTGACCTTGATGTAAATTTTCAAGCAAAAGAAACAAACGTAAATGTGGGTCCCAAATCAGCGTTGCACAATTCAGAACCCACCTCCCGATCTATCATTAAGACCACTTCATTGCTTGCAAGTATAAGCAGAAGGATCATTATATTGCCGGCAGGTTATCGGAAATATATTTCCCAGCGGATCAGGAATGAACTTGAAAAACAGCATAACCCTTAAATAGGGTGATTATTTCGAATCACCTAGCGGATGGATAAAGTATGGATATGTCAAATAGAATTAGTCACCGATTCGATTACCTCTTGAAAAAGATACGAAGAAGCGATTTCTCACTCCATCCATTCAGGCATGTCGAGATAAAGAACTTCTTCTCCGAAGAGGACTTTCAAGAAATCACCACGGCTAATGAAATCTCTACATCTGCATCCAATGACCCTGCTTTGATCGAAGTTTTGCTTGAGACTGGCTATCGTATCATCAACTTTCCGGGTTGTGTCACAGAGACTGACCGCTACATCCAGTGGCACGCATCAAAACACTCAGATGCAACAGCAAATCGACACGATACTTGCGAAGGCTTCGGAATGGTTTTAAGGCTTATTGAGCCCAAAACCAACATTCTTGTGTCGTTGAATGAATTCCTGAAAGGCGATGCGTGGAACGCCTGTCTTGCTGAAAAATTTGATTTGAACCTGGAATCCTGCACGCGCGACTGCGGTCTACAAAAGTATTTGGATGGATACGAAATCAGCCCTCACCCGGATGTGACCCGAAAGGCACTTACCTACATGGTTAATATCAATAATGGCCAGCATTCAGAGTCCAGAACAATACACACCCACTTTCTGAAAATGAAGCCAGAATGGGCCTACATCACGGAATACTGGAAAGGAAACCCGCGTTCTAACCGATGCTGGGTTCCTTGGGATTGGTGTGAAACGGTCAAGCGGCAAACCGCCAACAACAGTATTGTCGTCTTCGCCCCAGGGCCATCCACCATGCATGCCGTTCATGCCGACTACGATCATCTGGAGATACAACGAACCCAGCTGTATGGAAATCTCTGGTTGAACAAGGTTGAGGTGGATATTGAACCTGTCTGGCAGGATCATCTTGTCCGTGGACGTGCAGGCGCACGACCACGCAGGGAAAAGCCTTCACTTGCAAAGAGAATCATCAACAGGGTAAGCAAAAAACTGTCACGCCAATCCCCAAAGAAAGAGTCAGAGACCCATACGAAATTAAATCATCCCAAATACTGAATCCTTCATCTATCCCCTCTTTCATCATCGTGCCACTATTGTAGGAGGTCTTAGAATTGCATCTGACAAACTTTCTTTCAGCATGCTTGTTCCGTAATAAGATAGATGATCTCGATCATGAAAAAGATGTCGACCATGCTCATCCATGAAGGGAATAAACTCGTAAATGAGACGATTCCTCAGAGGACGTCGCATGCCATTCTGAGCACCATCAACAAAGAATGCATTACCGGAGCCATGCAACGGCCAAACACGCCGTTTTCTTGGAAGACGATATCGTTATTTCTTTTGACGGCAAGACAGAGTCAATGCGAGAAACTGAGGTGTTCGCTCATATCCTGAGAGAGCGAACACCGGGAAAAAGGGTGGAATTGAAAGTGATCAGAAAAGGCAAACCGTAGATATTTCGATTCGAGGTAAAATGAGATGGGAAAAGCCACCTCTGGCAATACTGAAAGCACATGAAACACTTACCTGCATTAAAAGACTGAATGGACCTTGAACTTAAAAACCAATCCGCCGCTGTCTTTGGAGGCGCCGGTACCATCGGACAGGCAGTTGTCAAACGCTTCATCGAGGAAGGATGTCAGGTTTTGATTTTTGATGCACATCCTTCCACTGATGAAATCTCAAAGAACATGCATGAAAATGTCCTGAGTATTCGATCCAACGTCGTCGATTATGAAGCCGTTAAAATGGGCCTGAAAGATGCCGCCAATCGCTTTGGAGGAATAGATCATGTTGTTTTTTCAGTGGGAGCAGGCTCGGGAAAATTTGGTTTCCCCTTCTGGAATCTGGAGCCTTCCGACTGGTCTGGAATTTTAGAGATTAATCTTCAAGGCGCTGTCAATGTAGCCCACGCCTTTGCGCCTTATGCCGTCAGGCAAAAGGCAGGCAGTATCACATTCTTCACTTCGGTGGCAGGGCAGATTGGCTCACAAACGGACCCACCCTACAGTGCGGCCAAGGCGGGGTTGATTAATTTCATGCAATGCGTTGCGAAAGATCTAGCCCCATACAGAGTGCGAGCCAACGCCATCTCCCCGGGTATGGTCGCCTCTGAGTTGAACCGGTCTGTCTGGCAGGCGGGACAAAACATATTACCAGAGGAAGACCGGCTGGAATATGAGGACTGGGCAAACAAAAAAATCCGTATGATTTCTCCATTGAATGATTGGCAAAGACCAGAGGATCTGGGAGCTATGGCGGCCTACCTTGCTTCCGTAAAAGCACGCCAGATCACTGGCCAGGTAATCAACGTTGACGGAGGACAGGTCATGCATGCTTAATACTCATAGCCATGAAAAGAAGGTTTGATAAAAAATGATTACTTCACTGATAAGGTTACCTTGTTCATGTTCAGTTTTCGGAATTCTTTTGGCGACGCTTCTGAGTCAGCCAACAGGCAGCGCAGATGTCTGGAAAGAGGCGCAGCACGGTTTTGCAGATAACAAGGGTATCAAGATCCATTTTGCTGCGGTTGGCGACGGTCCACTAGTGGTGATGATACACGGTTTCCCCGATTTCTGGTATACCTGGAGACATCAGATGGATGCGTTGAAGAATGATTTCAAAGTTGTGGCGATCGACCAACGCGGATACAACAAAAGCGCTCAACCCGCATCTCCTGAAGCCTATGACATGCCGCACCTCATCTCGGATGTCGAAGCAGTTATACGGCACCATGGGGAAGAAAAGGCCACTATCATTGGTCACGACTGGGGAGGCGCTGTAGCATGGCAGTTTGCCTTTTCTCATCCGCGAATGACCCGAAATCTGGTCATTCTCAATTTACCTCATCCAAATGGTTTCATACGTGAACTCACGCGTAATCATGTTCAACGATCGAACAGTGCCTATGCTCAAACCTTCAAAAAAGGAAACGCATCAGATTCGGATGTATTCTTTGGCAGAGCAATGACTCCCGAAAACCTTGCTGGATGGATCACTGCCCCTGATATCAGGCTGCGCTACATTGCAGCGTTTGAAAAATCCAGTTTTGATTCCATGCTTCAAATCTATAAACGGAATTATCCTGATCTACCGAAATTGAACACTGCCATTCCACAAAATGCAGTGGTGCTCAAATGTCCCACACTCATGTTTCACGGACTAGAAGACCAGGCCCTCCATTCTGACGGACTCAATAACACCTGGGATTGGATTGATGCTGAATTCACTTTAGTGACCATTCCAGAGGCGGGCCATTTCGTGCAGAATGATGCAGCAGAGAAAGTTTCAAAGACCCTCAAATGGTGGTTGATGGATCATCGTTGATCTTGCCTTTTGACAATGAGGATCGGCTATCGAGTGCATTGGATAATCACAATGCCTGAAGCACAAGAACGTTTCGATGAGTGAAAGCCCATAGAAGGCTTCATTTAGAGACTTGAGCATCCGTAAAAGGAATGAGCGCTATATTTTGAAACCCAACAGGCTTTCGTTGCACTGGCGCACTGCGCCCTTCTTGCTTTAATCGCTGCAGCAAAGCCTGTAGTTCACGGCGAACTTCTGTTTTTTTGAAGTAAAGGTTGATGGTTTCTTGAGGATCAGCAGCCAGGTTGTAAAGTTGCCCAGGGGCTTCAGGAGCAGTTTCTTTGATTTCATATTTTTTCAGGGCGCCTCTTTCATAATTATTCCCCCCTGAACCCTGATGATCCAGATACTTCCATTGACCTTTCCTTATCTGGAATTCTCCCCTGAAACTTTGAGTCAAAAGGTGCGGACGAACGGGTTTCGCTGGATCCTGTTTACCTGTCATCACAGGTAACATATCGAAACTGTCAACCGCGGCATCATCGGGTAAGGTAAAATCAACAATCGATGCCAGAGTCGCAAAAATGTCGGTGGTGTTTGTTATTTGATCCGAAACCTGCCCTTGAGGAATCCTGCCGGGCCACCTTGCTATGAATGGTACACGATGACCTCCTTCCCAAGCATCACGTTTCATGCCTCGCAAACCAGCTGAAGGATCATG